>NZ_JAOWHC010000007.1:0-241 GCF_030332805.1 Citrobacter sp. Cpo065 | reverse complement strand
ATGCCTGGCAGTTTATGGCGGGCGTCCTGCCCGCCACCCTCCGGGCCGTTGCTGCGCAACGTTCAAATCCGCTCCCGGCGGATTTGTCCTACTCCGGAGAGCGCTCACCGACAAACAACAGATAAAACAAAAGGCCCAGTCTTTCGACTGAGCCTTTCGCTTTTATTTGATGCCTGGCAGTTCCCTACTCTCGCATGGGGAGACCCCACACTACCATCGGCGCTACGGCGTTTCACTTCTG
>NZ_JAOWHC010000006.1:0-281 GCF_030332805.1 Citrobacter sp. Cpo065 | reverse complement strand
CACACTACCATCGGCGCTACGGCGTTTCACTTCTGAGTTCGGCATGGGGTCAGGTGGGACCACCGCGCTACAGCCGCCAGACAAATTCTTTTCTAAGTGCCGAACTTTAACCGAAAAACTGGTGCTGATACCCAGAGTCGAACTGGGGACCTCACCCTTACCAAGGGTGCGCTCTACCAACTGAGCCATATCAGCACACTAAATTTGATGCCTGGCAGTTCCCTACTCTCGCATGGGGAGACCCCACACTACCATCGGCGCTACGGCGTTTCACTTCTGAG
>NZ_JAOWHC010000005.1:0-309 GCF_030332805.1 Citrobacter sp. Cpo065 | reverse complement strand
TCAGCTTCACTCTTTATAAAACCCCGCTTCGGCGGGGTTTTTGCTTTCTGGGTAAGCCAGATGAATGACTGTCCACGACGCTATGCTCAAAAGAACGCGGCTTATCGGTCAGCTTCACTCTTTATAAAACCCCGCTTCGGCGGGGTTTTTGCTTTCTGGGTAAGACAGATGAATGACTGTCCACGACGCTATGCTCAAAAGAATGCGGCTTATCGGTCAGCTTCACTCGTTATAAAACCCCGCTTCGGCGGGGTTTTTGCTTTCTGGGTAAGCCAGATGAATGACTGTCCACGACGTTATGCTCAAAAG
>NZ_JAOWHC010000001.1:0-206 GCF_030332805.1 Citrobacter sp. Cpo065 | reverse complement strand
TCATTTCTTATTACGGAGAAATGAAACAGTGTGTCGTTTCAATTTTCAGCTTGATCCAGATTTTTAAAGAGCAAAACTTCGCAGTGAACCTTTTCAGGTACACTCTGAAGTTTTCTTGTGTTTTTGCAGTAAGGATGGTGGAGCTATGCGGGATCGAACCGCAGACCTCCTGCGTGCAAGGCAGGCGCTCTCCCAGCTGAGCTATA
>NZ_JAOWHC010000004.1:0-268 GCF_030332805.1 Citrobacter sp. Cpo065 | reverse complement strand
CAGTAAGGATGGTGGAGCTATGCGGGATCGAACCGCAGACCTCCTGCGTGCAAGGCAGGCGCTCTCCCAGCTGAGCTATAACCCCATCGTAAATGCTAATCTCTGTACCCTAATTCGTTTCCGGGCAAGGCGCGGTGGTGCGAAGCATACTGAAGTATGCGAGCATCGCCGTAACACAGCACGGAGGCGAATTTGGTAGGCCTGAGTGGACTTGAACCACCGACCTCACCCTTATCAGGGGTGCGCTCTAACCACCTGAGCTACAAGC
>NZ_JAOWHC010000035.1:156111-511704 GCF_030332805.1 Citrobacter sp. Cpo065 | reverse complement strand
AATAAATATCCTCCGGCATAGCCGGAGGTTTTTCTGATGCGCCTATAAGGCTCTGTTACCAGCCGCGCCCTAACAGGCGCATACGATCTGACATTTGCATCAGACTTCGTTACTTACGGCCCGTAAACGGGCTACCCGGATAAGGGATCGATAACTGCTCGCCCATTTTATCCTCTGCAAGCTGGTGCTTTATGTATTCCTGTATCCTTGCTGTGTTCTTACCCACCGTATCTACGTAATACCCACGACACCAGAACTCCCTGTTCCTGTATTTAAACTTCATATCACCAAACTGCTCATACAACATCAGACTGCTTTTACCTTTCAGATAACCCATAAAACCGGATACGCTCATTTTGGGCGGGATTTCCACAAGCATATGGATATGATCTGCACAGCATTCCGCTTCCAGGATCCGCACGTTTTTCCACTCACACAGCTTTCTTAAGATGCTGCCTATCGCCCTACGTTTCTCCCCGTAGAATGCTTGTCTTCGGTATTTGGGCGCAAAAACTATGTGATATTTACAGTTCCATCGGGTGTGCGCTAAGCTCTTTTCGTCCCCCATTGGGACCCCCTTTTGATTTCTTGTTTAACCCTTGCAGTTGCCAGACCGCAAGGTGTTTTAACAAATCAAAAGGGGTTTTAATAACTGGCCCAAAGCTGAAAGCTTTCCGGAACCCCCAGCCTAGCTGGGGGTTTTCTGTGCACAAAAAAAAGCCCGGTCAAAAAACCGGGCTAGTGTGCGTCAGAAGACTTACTCCATCCATTCGGTGTGGAATACACCTTCTTTATCAGTGCGTTTATACGTGTGCGCACCGAAGTAGTCACGCTGGGCCTGGATCAGGTTAGCCGGCAGTACCGCAGAACGGTAGCTATCGTAGTAGGCTACTGCTGCAGAGAAGGTCGGTACCGGAATACCGTTCTGCACAGCGTAAGCCACTACATCACGCAGCGCTTGCTGATATTCGTCAGCGATATTTTTGAAGTACGGGGCCAGCAGCAGGTTCGCGATGCCTTTGTTTTCAGCATACGCGTCAGTAATTTTCTGCAGGAACTGCGCACGAATGATGCAACCCGCGCGGAAAATCTTCGCGATTTCACCGTAGTTCAGATCCCAGTTGTATTCGTCAGACGCAGCGCGCAGTTGAGAAAAGCCCTGCGCGTAGGAGACGATTTTGCCTAGGTACAGCGCGCGGCGTACTTTCTCAACGAACTCAGCTTTATCGCCAGCCAGTTGAGCCTGCGGGCCGGACAGTACTTTAGATGCCGCTACACGCTGGTCTTTCAGAGAAGAGATGTAGCGCGCGAATACAGACTCGGTGATCAGTGACAGCGGTTCGCCCAGATCCAGAGAGCTCTGGCTGGTCCATTTACCGGTACCTTTGTTCGCCGCTTCGTCCAGGATCACGTCAACCAGGTATTTACCCTCTTCATCTTTTTTGGTGAAGATGTCTTTAGTGATGTCGATCAGGTAGCTGCTCAACTCGCCTTCATTCCACTCGGTGAAGGTGGTAGCCAGCTCTTCGTTAGACAGATTCAGGCCGCCTTTCAACAGGGAATAGGCTTCTGCAATCAGCTGCATGTCGCCGTATTCGATACCGTTGTGAACCATCTTCACGTAATGACCCGCGCCGTCAGCGCCAATATAGGTCACGCACGGCTCACCATCTTCCGCCACAGCAGCAATTTTGGTCAGGATCGGCGCAACCAGTTCGTAGGCTTCTTTCTGTCCACCAGGCATGATGGACGGGCCTTTCAGTGCGCCCTCTTCACCGCCGGATACGCCAGTACCGATGAAGTTAAAGCCTTCTGCGGACAGTTCACGGTTACGACGGATAGTGTCCTGGAAGAAAGTGTTACCACCATCAATGATGATGTCGCCTTTATCCAGATACGGCTTCAGGGAGTCGATGGCAGCATCTGTGCCTGCGCCCGCTTTCACCATTAACAGGATACGACGTGGGGTTTCAAGAGACTCGACGAACTCTTTCACCGTGTAATAAGGAACCAGTTTCTTACCCGGATTCTCGGCAACAACTTCTTCAGTTTTTTCGCGGGAGCGGTTGAAGATGGAGACGGTATAACCACGGCTTTCGATGTTGAGCGCCAAGTTGCGCCCCATCACTGCCATACCGACGACGCCGATCTGTTGCTTGGACATTACATACTCCTGTCAGGTGTGGTCACCGCGACATACGCGGTTATGCTTGTAAAGCAGATAGTATCAAACAATTAGTAATCTATGTTAGAACTTACTCAAGCTAAGTGTTCATAAATAGAACAAACTAATTCTAATCAAAGAGGACTCATTGATTACATTTCGAATGTTTTTTTAGGACGCATCTTTTTTATCATAAAAAAGCTGCAGAGAAGTAATATGAAACTAATACACTCTACAAGCAGAATCGTCATAGCAGCACCTTTAACACCGTACTTCATTATTAAGAAATACATAGTTGGTATCGATGTCAAAATGCAAACATACGAAACATACAATCCAACTTTATAAAACCCCTGTGACTGAATTATTGCAGTTGTACCACCATTGATACATTTCACACATGCAACAATCAAGAACATCATTATCAAGAAATCGTTATTAACATTAGAAATCAACACAAAATGACCCAAGTATTTTATTATAAAGAAATAAACAAATGAACTCAGCACGCCATATGCCACAATACATAATAGGAACTGGAACACCTTAGTAAAAGCATTTTTTTCTTGTAAGTTAATTCGGCAAAATCTTGCATATGCAACTGTAGAAAATACAGAAGAAACCATAACCAGTGGATCAACCATTCTAAATATCTGGCCATATGCTGCAAGATCCCCTGGGGCAAATGTCTTGAGATAAAAATTATCTACACGACTATAAATAATTACAACAACAGCTGTAAGACCTATACTTAGTGTATATTTATATAAAGAAAAAATTGACATTAGCGCATCAAAAGCTGACGTTCTAATGAACCTAAACTTGACACTAACGAATAGTTTTAGTGTAACCAGCGATACGAATAATAGTTCAACACACAGGTAATCCCATGCGTTAAATTTAACGTTTAAAAAATACTGAATAGCGAAGATCGTACACGTTGCAATAGATGCAATTGCGATCGGAAACGTGAGGGATTTATTGGAATTGAGAGATTGAAAATAGCTATTTGAGAAATTAAAAAATAAAGCAACGGGTAAGGCTAACACAATAGGAATGTAGACATTATATTGATAACCCTGAACAAAAGAATACAAACAAAACAGTAGTGAGACAATTACTCCAGAAAGAATTTTTTGTGCAAACGTTACATTTAATAGTTTTATTTTATCTGTGGAATCATTATATTTTTTTATAACAAACAGATCCACACCAAAATCAGTAACCACCCGAAGGACTTCGAGAAAACCAACTAAAAAAATGAACTCTCCGCCTACATCTTCTCCTAAGGAACGAGTAATCAGAATTATTGCAAGTGTTTTAAAACCGAAGTAACATATTTTATTAAATAGCGAAAAGATGCCATCGGAGAAAATTTCTTTGATCATGTCATGCCTACTAATGAGATCCTGGTCGAAAAACAAATCACTTACTGACCATGATTAATTTTATTTTTAACAAGCAATGGAGATATAATAACAATCGGCAATGATTTTAGAAGAAAAGCCAATGGCAAAATCAGTTCACCACGAACGGCATAAAAAAATCCAGAAATCATGGAGATGGCAACAAAGTTTATTATTACCCGTTGATTATTTAGTCCCCATTTAATAAATAACATCACCCCTGATAAATACAGTAAATAAATAATCACTCCCAAATTTAGACTCAGCAACGATGACTCTAACAATCCTGAAGATGACAACGCAATACCAGAGGATACATCACCTAAAACAATTATTGAAAAATCTTTTGCGATTTGTTGATCATCAAGAAAACCAAGACCGCTTAGCGGTAATACTTGTGTGAATACCACAGCGGGATGAAGTTGAACCCATCCTGATGATTGCATATCAAACAAATTCTGCATCCCCCCAAGAGTAGAGGATAGCGAATCTAAAACAATGCCAATATAATTCATAAAATCGATTTTGTACCCTTCACGGAAATACGATACCATCGAGAAGCATAAAAACCCGGCGATGAGAAATATTGGTTTTGAGAGCTGCTTAAATAAATTCCTTACTCTATACTCATTAGAGTACATATACAGTATAAAAATACAAATCACTGAAAAGAAAAACTTATTACGTATTCCAATAGCTAAATCAGATGCAAGTAAAACAAATGCAATAACTTTAATATAGGTCGGTGTTTTAAAATAAAAAGTGGACAATGACATTACAACTGCAAAACCACTAATAGCACGAATAACAAATGGAACTTGGGATAGCAATTCTTCGCTTTCAGTATAAATTGCCAAATGCCCTTCTCCTGAATTCAATATAAATACAAGATAAATTAATATTTTGTATAATTGACACAGTGCAACAATAGAAAACAAAATATAAAACAAACTAGTTAAATATCTTTTTTCTTCTTTTATGACAGTCTCTGTTGATTGCAAGTAAAGGATGGAATTGATCAACATCCCCCAGATACAAATTATTTCAAACCCATGATTCGCGTTTTTAAAATAGTAAAGATAAATCGATGGCAAACCAATAATCAAAGAAAAAACGAATGCAAAAAGCAAGGTTAGTGATAAATAGCGAACTCTATTGATATAATAATAGAACATCAAAATAACTAATAGTACTGTAGATATAGTGGCTAAAATATCAATATACGCTTGCGATACAAATGTATCCGCCCCTCCCCACAAGAAACATGAGGATAGTGAAAGAAATACAGAAAAATATATAGCCAAATGTTTAAACTGTATTTTATTGTACAATAATGAATAACATTGCTTATGCATAGTAATTAGTTTTATTAGTAAAGTAACTCATTTGAAAAATAAGAAACAGTTAATTTTACAATCTCTCATTCGGGATGAACGCAAATAAAAAACACCAATGCTAAATATAAACGATTTAAAAACAATCTATCACTGAGCGGTTCAATGACTAACCGCTCAAGAGTAGAAAGAAGTTTATATTTTTTACAAAAGAGTAACTTTATGCAAAACTTCTAATACTAATTTTTCAGCTTTTATTATGTTATCTGCTTCTGCATAGCATCGCAATTCAGGAGCGTTGCCTGACGGTCGCAAATGGATTATTGAACCATCACTTAGTGTCAATCTTAACCCGTCAGTTGTATCCACCGATTGTACATGAAGGTCGACAAAGCCTATTCTTTCGATAAATTCTTGAGGATTTTCTTGAGCTGACGCAATAATGTTTTTGCTTTTGCTTGTTGCAAAATTTTGAACTCTATTTGAGTAGGTAAATCGTGGTGGCAACTCCGCCAAGAGTTTTGAAATAGTCACATTATTGTTTATAGCCAGTGCCAGCACCATTAAAGCAGGCAAAACAGCATCTCTTGTTGGAAGCGCTTTAATCATACCGCTGTTATAATTTACATCGCTACCTAAAAGATACCCACCGTTAGCCTCAAACCCTGCAACACTATCAAAACTATTATTCAGAGAATCAAACGCTGAAATGACGAATGGTGAACCAATTTTAGTCAGCGTTACATGATTAAACCACCCGCAGGTCTGAATTACCGTATTACAACTTACAGGTACAGCTACCGCTTCAATATTCATTGCCTTTGAGCAAAATAGCCCTAATATGTCACCCCGTAACCAAACGCCATTTTCGTCAGCAACCAAAGGACGATCGCCATCGCCATCGGTAGAAAAAATCATATCGAGGTTATAGTCAGATGACCAGTGTAAAGCTTTTTCTTCATCTTCTTTTGATACTGCTTCAGTATCAATAGGCACAAACTCATCACTTCTACCAATACTTACAATTTCAGCACCAAGCTTACTGAATATTTCTGGATAAAGATCCCGTCCCGCACTTGAATGTTCATAAATCCCGATACGTTTACCTTTAAATATATTTGAAAAAATTGAAGTATTTCTCTCGATATAAGTATCAGCGGCCCGCTTTGAACATTGTAATTCTGGCAATACAGTCACATCAGGATATTCTTTTTCAGCATGTATAATGCTGTTCTCATTTTCTTTTGAAATTTCCCCATCTGGACGATAAAATTTCAAACCATTTCTATCAAATGGAATATGACTTCCAGTAACCATTATTGCAGGAATCCCATCGGCAATCGCTTGATTTGCCAAAGCTGGAGTTGGAATTACACCGTAGTAAATAGGTATAATACTACATTCCAACAATGCCGCTGCGCAAGCTTGTGCCATAGCATAGCTGCTTGGACGATTATCTATTGCGAGCGCAACCTCTTTAAAAGAAAAATCCTTCATCATTACATCGATAAAAGCATAAGTGAATGCAGCACACACGTTGGGTGTAAAATCTTTCACTAATCCACGAGCACCACTTGTACCAAATGCAATTCCGCTATTTTTAATTACATCATTGGTAATATTCATATAATTATTTATCCTCAACACGACCATATTTATCACTTAGGCGCACAATATCATCATCACCTAGATATACACCCGACTGAATCTCAATTACTTCTAATGGTATCTTTCCTGGATTTTCCAAGGTATGAACTGTGCCAATTGGTATGAAAGTTGACTCATTTTCAGTGACGAAATAAGTGCGTTCGCCGCAAGTCACCTTTGCAGTACCAGCGACAACCACCCAATGCTCAGCTCGATGATGATGCATTTGTGTTGAGAGACATTCACCAGGCTTAACGGTAATACGTTTTACCTGATAACGGTCGCCACGTTCTACAGAATCATAACGTCCCCAAGGGCGATAGACTTCGCGATGGGATATATGTTCGCTACGTTTTTGCTTTTTAAGAATTTCGACAATCTTCTTTATGTCTTGTACGTTGTCTTGCTGTGCTACAAGGAGCGCATCTTTAGTTTGAACTATAATGAGGTTATTAACTCCAACGGTGCTGATCAGTGAACCTTCAGAGTAAATGTAGTTGTTCCTGCTGTTATAGTTAATTACATCACCATGCGATACATTTTCATGTTCATCTTTCTCTGATATTTCCCAAAGTGATGTCCATGAACCGATGTCACTCCATTCAGCATCAAGTGGAATAACTACACAATCCTGAGTTTTTTCCATTACCGCATAATCAATTGACTCATCAGGACATTCTGCAAAGACATCAGAATTTAATCTGATAAAATCTAGATCAGTGCTAGCACTAGAAAGCGACTCTTTACACGCTGCCAAAATATCAGGGCGAAATTTTTTCAATTCATCTAAATATACGCTCGCCTTGAACATGAACATACCACTATTCCACAAATAGCATTTTTGTTCGAGATAATTTTTAGCCGTTTCTAAATCAGGTTTTTCGACGAAAGAATTTACTTTAAATACAGAGTTTTTAACTTGTTCGCCCTTTTTAATATAGCCATACCCAGTTTCAGGTTTGGTCGGGACGATGCCAAAAGTCACTAACTTGTTGTCAACGGACTCTTGTTCTGCAGCTAAAACAGCTGCATGGAAGGCTTCAATATCCTGAATAGCATGGTCTGCAGCAAGAACCAGCATATGATGATCGCCATGGAGTTCCAGAGCCTTTAGAGCAGCCAGCGCAACGGCGGGCGCAGTATTTCTACCTACAGGTTCGAGAATAATCTGGAAGTCATCCACACCGAACTGTCGCAATTGTTCAGCAACAATAAATCTATGCTCATTGTTGCTAACAATGACAGGAGGCAAACAATTTAATCCATCAAGTCTCTTCAACGTTTCCTGGAGCAAACTATTTTCATTAGTCAATGATAAAAATTGTTTCGGGTATAACGAACGAGAAAGAGGCCATAAGCGAGTCCCAGAACCACCGGCCATAATAATTGGGATAATCATTTTATTTTACAGACTCCTTAATTTTCTGGATATATGGGTTCAATTTAGCTTCCCATGAAAAATTCTCATCGATAAATTTTTTCGCAACTACTGCTGTTTCGGTATATTTATCCAGATTTGTTATAAAATTATTTAATACCCGTAAATATTCTTCTTTTGTATTGGCAACATAAATCTCCTTACCCTCCTCTGCTCCCAAGCCTTCAAAGCCAACAGTAGAAGAGATACAAGGTAATCCCAAAGCCATATATTCAAGCACCTTATTTTGGATACCTGCCCCTAATCTAATAGGACATACACCAATATGTCCATCAGCTGCCGCATAAGTTATGCTATCAACTTCACCTGTGACAACAACGCCAGGCTGACTTTCTAACCAACTCTTATCTTTATCTGTAATACGTCCGATGACCTTAAATTCAAAATTACCATGCTTGTTCAGAAATGGTAAAACTTCCTTGGTGAACCATTTCACACTATCCATATTTTGCAAAGAATATAAATTACCTATAAATACAAGGGTTATCTTTTTATCTTTAGCTATTTTTCGTTCTGAAAAAGGTAAGCTAACGGCATCAACACCATTTCCACAAACTAATACATTATTCGGACGGTCTGGATATAAATAATCGGAGTCAACCTGTGATACCAAAGTAGTCAAGCTGAATTTGTTATTTATAGTTCGCTCATATCGTTCGAGTCTTTTTTGTTCAAATGAATATACAAATGTTTTTAAACTCAATAAAGATGCTTTTTCCTTTACTCGTTTATAATTAAGTGAAATGGCATCGGTCATCTCTAAAAAATTTATATCTTTATTATCTTTCACATAATCACCAACTCTTATCAAATGTGAAAGAGTTGCAGAATGTTCAGGTAATAACTGCTTAAGTTTATCTTCAAATTCTTTAGATTTATAATACCCAATCTGTAGGGGAGTATTTGAAAACAAAGATAATATGACATTTAAAACAGATTTTTTCTTTGAAAGATATACTCTGTGAACACTACTAAAAACTTCACGATCATATTCATAGTTGAGCTCTTCGCGTTTATCACACAGACTCAACAACGTAAGATCATAATGCTTAGACAGTTCTTTACAGATCTTATAGATACGTAATCGATCCCCACCAATTACAGGAAACGGGAACCGTGGAGTCAAAACTAATATCTGTTTCCTATTTATATCAATATTACTCATAAATCTTTCTCAATTCATTTTCAAATAAAATATGTTCATGCAGAGCTTTCCTTTCGACACTGGGTGAATTATCTACCAAGTATGAATAGACTTCATAATACTCAGAATAGTAAGTATAAAAGAAAATATTCGAATCCTTTTGTTCGCGGAAAGCAGAGATCCGTGTGCATATAACATTTTTGCATGTGAGTTTTGCTTCAGCTAAAGTCCTGCCATACCCCTCGGCAAGCGAATGAGCCCAAACAATTTTAGAATTACAATATAGTTTGACAACTTCCTCTAAAGAAACAAACCCAATAATTTCAATTTCTTTATCTGTATCCCGTCCATCAATTAAGTCGTTAACCTTGCTAATACCATTCCCACAACCTAATATTTTTAATGGTATTCTTTTTCCCCTTGGGATTGAAAAATAATAGTCCAGAGCTGTGACTAGATCCTTATTTTCCCCTAAACCTGAAACTAAAAGTAAATATCCAAGATCTTTTATTTCGGTAACATTAGCAATTTTCTCAAATGTGAAAAATGGATTTGGGAGCAGGATAGATTCTATACGCTTAAATAGCGATATTCTCTTAGACACTCGCTGAGTGCTTTGAGAAATAAATATTACTTTCTTTGCTAAAAAAGAAGAAAAATAAATACAGATTTTCACATAAATAGCAGCAAGGTTTCGTTTGTTTTTCTTAAGACTAATGAAGTCATGAATTATAACAATTGCCTTACCTAATAACAAGTCAATGATGGAACTACTATTATAGGGATATATATTATACTTAGTTCTATAAACTATACCCATAATTGGTATTAAAAGCTGCTCTACTATTATAAAAAGAACATTCAGAAACCATGAAGGAAGCTTATGGAATATTTTTGGACATGCAACATAAATAACCTGAACATTATTATCTCTTAACTTTTGCACAAGTTCAGAAGTATAGATCGGTATTCCTCTTTTCAAAATACCATCAAAAAAATTATTTACAATTACTTTCATGTTTGCTCTTAAGTCTATTTCAGATATTATCAATTGTATAAAAATAGTCAGGATTATTATTTCTTCTTTTGAGAACGCATCATATAAACACAATCATACCACGCTACCGCCCCTGGCTTAACAGCTACCAGTGCACTAGCAAAATTCCAAAGATGTACCCCGCCCCGCTAGCTATCGCAAAGCTATCTTAAATTCAAACGCTAATTGTCTTACCAAACGCGGCCAGAAACAAGAAAAAATCCAACAAAAAACAAATTAAACTTGGTAGGTTAACTTGTTGTAATTCTTTATTTTTAATATAAAAAACGACAGTAACATTCCATTGCCTAAAGCATAGACGCTGGGATGTTAGCTGCCGCTATTTTTTCTGGCTAGCCGTCACAAAGACCTGTAAATTTCTACTCGCTCAGTAGGTTCTCGATGCTCTTACGGAACTTCGGACCTTCCTTCAGATTATGCAGCCCATACTTAACGAATGCCTGCATGTAGCCCATCTTTTTACCACAGTCATAGCTTTCGCCGGTCATCAGCATGGCATCAACAGACTGTTTTTTAGCCAGCTCTGCAATGGCATCCGTCAACTGAATTCGCCCCCAGGCGCCTGGCTGCGTATGCTCCAGTTCTGCCCAAATATCAGCAGACAGCACATAGCGCCCTACGGCCATCAGATCGGAATCAAGCGTTTGCGGCTGATCCGGTTTTTCGATGAATTCAACGATGCGACTGACTTTACCTTCATTGTCCAAAGGCTCTTTGGTCTGAATAACAGAATACTCAGACAGATCGCCTTCCATACGCTTAGCAAGTACCTGACTGCGCCCGGTTTCATTAAAACGGGCAACCATGGCAGCCAGGTTGTAACGCAGCGGATCCGCACTTGCGGTATCCAGAATGACGTCAGGTAATACCACGACAAACGGGTTATCGCCAATGATAGGGCGAGCACAAAGAATGGAATGCCCCAGACCCAGCAACTGAGCCTGACGAACGTTCATGATAGTCACGCCCGGAGGACAGATAGACTGCACCTCGGCTAATAACTGGCGCTTAACACGCTGCTCAAGCAACGATTCGAGTTCGTAAGAGGTGTCGAAGTGGTTCTCAACGGCGTTCTTAGACGCATGAGTCACCAGAACGATTTCTTTGATACCGGCAGCTACAATCTCGTCGACAATGTATTGAATCATCGGCTTGTCTACGATCGGCAGCATCTCTTTAGGGATTGCCTTCGTGGCAGGCAACATGTGCATCCCCAGACCTGCTACCGGAATAACTGCTTTCAAATTAATCATTAAGTCATTCACCTATTCAATTGTTGCTGAATTATAGCTTTTTAGCTTGTTTTAGCCAGTATGAATTACATTACTCCGATGCCGCGTATGTTACGCCGCTTAACTGCGGAATGCAGTAATCTTAATCCCAGGCGGGTACAACTTTTGCCAGGAATGGTCGCAAAGTTACCTCCCCTGCCCCGGCAGTCGAAAATTCACCGCTTCGACATTCACCACCTGATGGCTTACCCGGTCAATGTCAACTGAACTTTGCCCGCTTTCGTTTACCGCATGGATATTCGCCAGTGATAGCAAGGTGTCCTGCTTAGCCATAAACTTGCCGCGCACATCCTGGCGTAGATCGAATTGCATCTTGAGCGCGGGTCCTGTTGCGGATTGCTGCATCACTCTGATGTTACGTAAAAAAAGATGCTGCGGTTGGTTGTGCAACTCAAGCGTGGCTCGTTTCATCTCAACGTTGGTAATGGCCACGAACGACGTTGCATTACCTGATGAGATCTGAATGCCGCGTAATTTATATTCAAGTTTCGTGTTATCCAGATGGATATTATTTAACTTAAAGTTCTGCGGGATGGATAAATATCGTCCTTTAATAACACCGTAGCCAATGAGCATACCTGCGCTATTTTCCATATTGATATTATCAATCACGAAATTATCACAGCCATAAATAGTGACCGTCGCATTATCAATACCTGCTTTCTTACTAAAATCTGGGGTAATATTTCGTGCGGTGATATTACGAATGATAAAATGTTTACCGTTCTCTACATGGACTAACTGTCGACAGTCGGTGCCGGTGATATTCGCCACCACAAAGTTTTTTACCGCCAGCTCATCGGGATAGGTATTGTCATAGGTACTGCCCGCCAGTCCGATGCCGATGCCCCAATTCACGTTGCCATTGGTACAGTTGATACGTTCAATGACATGGTCAGAAATGAGGATGTTGCTGTCGTTGATCGCCACATTCCACTCAATGGCATCTCCCTGTAGATCGCTAAAACGGCAGTTTGTAATCTTTACGCCATCCATCCGGTTATGAAAGCCCTGACGCAGGATCCCATAGTTGGCGCGCGTGACGGTAATATCATCGATAACCAGATTGCGCATCAGCCTTGGTGTTTTGCCGCCGATATACATTTGCGTCACTGGGCCAAAACCACTCATGGCAATCCCTTTTATCACACAGTCTGAACCGCGCACATCGAGGGTAACATTCCTCAGGCTCCCCCTCTGCTCACCCACTACCTTACATCCATCCTGCAGAACAAAGCGACCACGGCCATTGCCGCTGATTCTGCCTTGCAGGTGTAGCGTTTTGCCAGGAGGAATAAGGATAGCGGTATTGAGATCCTTACATTCAAGTCCATTTGGTACGACTACCGTTTGTCCTTCTTTGAACGCCTGCCGGAAAGAAGCGACCCAATCCTTTGGGTTGTAATCCTGAATGTTAACACTGTCCGATGATTCAAGCGCCCGGACAACGGGAGAATGCAGTACGACAAGCGCAGAGCCTGCCGTCAGAAAAGTACGGCGTGAGAGTTTGTTCTCTGACATACAACCTCGATTTACATCGTTTGCAGCAGACTGGCTAACTGTTTATTGATCGCTAACTGATTAAATTCAGTTTCAATTTTTTCGCGCGCGCACTGCACAATCGGTTGTACCTGCTCACTGTCGAGTAGGCTAAATGCCGCTAATCTCTCTGCCAGTGCCTGCGCATCGTTTTCCGGTGCCAGCCAGCCAGACTTGCCCGACTCGACCAGCTCAGGGATCCCGCTGTGAACGGTAGAAATTACCGGGATACCTACCGCCATCGCCTCCATCAGCGCCACCGGGATCCCCTCCATATCGCCGTCTCTTCCGGTAATCGACGGCAGTAAAAATACATCCGCCTGTTCAAGCATCTCCTTTACCTGATGGCTGGGCTTAAAGCCGGGCATCTCAATCACGTCATCGAGTTGATATTGCTCGATCAGTGTGCGTAAACGTCGCTCCCAAGGGCCGATACCCAGGATGCGATAACGAAATGAGACGCCCTGCTCTTTTAACTGACGACAAGCTTCGATGGCGACGTGCAGTCCTTTTTTCTCGGTTAACCGGGCGACAGAGATAATTTCCAGCGGTGCAGCTGGTGCTTTCAGTTGGCGAGGGGTAAAACGCGTCATGTCGATACCCATACGCGAAACCGCGATTTTTTGCGGCGGGCATCCCATGTTTTTTAAACGTCCGGCCCAGAGATTGCTGATGGGTAACATCAAATCTCCACGTTGAAACAGCTGCTGATACTCAGGGGTATAGCGGGTAAGCACATCCCGATGCGAAACATCGACGCCGTGAAATACCGTGGCGATTTTTCCGCGGAT
This sequence comes from Citrobacter sp. Cpo065, assembly GCF_030332805.1. Classification (NCBI taxonomy): domain Bacteria; kingdom Pseudomonadati; phylum Pseudomonadota; class Gammaproteobacteria; order Enterobacterales; family Enterobacteriaceae; genus Citrobacter; species Citrobacter sp. Cpo065. Next base: position 497,892 of record NZ_JAOWHC010000035.1, on the reverse strand, counting down.
CATCCCAAGCTCACGCAGCTTAGCGGCCGTTACGCCTGCTGGCCCAAAATGAGCAATAAAGACATCCGCTTCAAACGCCCGCGGATTCCCACCGCAAATGGCCGCCAAAATCAGATTGCGTGCCTCGTCGCCATAGTGTGCAACATTAAGCGCTTTCCAGGTCGCTGCGCGGGTGAGACCGTGCAGAGCCGCCGCCGCCCTATATTTCAGCTTCGCCAGTTTGCTTTCCGGTTCATTCAGCAACCAGCGCGTTTTTTCCCCCAGATGGTAGGTATTAAATGAGGCATGCGTATTTTCAAGATCGCCCTTCTGCAAAGCGACAATCTCCACGTCGTAGCCCATATCAATAAATGCGGTTATCTGATTGAGTACAAAGGTCTCAGAAGAGAGCGGAAATTTAAGCAGGAAAAAACCAATCTTCATTTTTCCCCCTCAATACGCGTTAAAACCGACTGCACCATGCGTACCCCGCGTTCGCGTTCGCGTGTCACAGCGTCCCCAAGTCGTATGTTCAGATCAGGTAACTGTCCGAGGGTATCGGCGACCTTTCCTTCCAGACTGCCATCGAGCAGATGACGAATATCGACAGCCATCTCCGGCAACCCCAACTGTTGCATGATCCCTGCCGATTTATGCTCGTAGTTAATGGCGATGGCCGGCGTCATAAAATTCATCGAGATGATGGCCGAGTGCAACCGAGTACCCACCGTCAGATCGCATGCCCCCAGAATCTTCCCCATCTCCAGATCGTTAAGTTCATCCATCACCACGTGATATCGGGACGAATCGTTAACATACTGGCGCAGGTTTAACGCCACCATGCGATCATCTTTGTTGTAACTATCAATACCAGTGCAGGTTGACAGCGCTATCACCTGGTAACCTTCATCAAGGATGCGGTTCACCACGCCGGCAAAGGCTTGCTCATAGGCCTGCTGCGTTGTCCCCAGACGCTTATCAAAAGGAGCCAGCTCGCGCAATGTAATGGCAACGGTCTTCTGTTTAGCCGCCATGTCTAACCAGTGCTGTACCGCATAACCTGGCTCAAAATCCTCATGATGATTGTCGACAAGCCAGGCCGTATCCACGCCTGTTTCGACTTTATCCGTGGTAATTGCGCTGCGTTTCATCAGATCCAGACTGACGGATTCACGTAAAATCAATGCATTACAGTGGCCAAACACGTAGTTCGCCAGTTGATTAAACTGCTCATCCTGGAATGGCCCCACGCTGTGACCAATCATGTACAACGGTTTTTTCGCCATAAACGAACACAACGCATGTTCAAACTGCGGCACACCATACAGATCGACAAAGAACGATCCACCGACCTGGATGATGGCGTCATAGCGCGACAACAAACGAACAAAATCGGTAAAGCCCTGTGCGATAGCTATATTGCGCAGATTACCGGAGTCGGTAACACGCGAGAGCAGTACCTGGTGCTGATAGCGACGACGCAGCACCTTCTTCACGCGCCCCATAACACCCGCTGCGTTGTTGTGTTGCTTCATCTGCGAATACAGCGGATCGCCCATAACCGGGCGGTTCAGCAACCACGAAGAGCTCACCGGGTAGCGGCTCATAACATCCACTTCAGTCTCAGGACGCAACGCGTTAATGGCATCCAGCAAACCGCGCAGGATCGCGCTATCCCCTCGGTTCCCGCAGGTATGGTTGCCCAAAATTAATAGTTTCATTATGACCTCTTAAAGCGTTGTTCTTATCCTGCACGGAGCAAGGTTTTCATTTTTTCACTGCGACAGAGCTGGCGTTTTATTTCCACCACCAGCGGATGACGCGACAGCACCATCATTAGCGCAAACGCCAGTGCCCCTGCCGCTATCTGGCTCCCCAACAACACGCCCAACGACAGTTGCCCATGCAGCATTACGCCCAGCGCATAGCTCACCACAAGGGTTGGCAAGGAGAGATACAACGGCAGCCAAAGACTGAGCATGTACTGGCGGTAGCTGGGGCCAAGAACAGGTTTAATCATCACGAAATAGCTGAGGACTGTGTTAATCACCTGGACCAGCAAAAAGCCCAGCGTCACGCCAATTGCCCCGGCCAGATGTCCACCGATGAAAATGGCGGGAATAAACAGAAAGGTTTTGAACACATTGAATTTAAAGCTGATATCGACCCGCGCTTTCGCCATCAGCAGTGAACCGATTGGATTCCCCACCGAGCGCAGCAGCCCAACAATGCACAGCAGTTGCAGGATGGGGATAATGCCGTTCCACTTCTCACCGAATACCAGCGGCACCACGTTATTCGACACCACCATCAGTCCCAGCAGCGCCGGGAAGTTGAAAATCCCAACCACCGACAGCAGCTTGTAAAAATTCACTCGCAGCTTTTCACTGTCGTCCTGGATTTTGGCAAACGCCGGAAACAGCACGCGGGTGATAATCGGGTTCAGTTTGATCGGGGGGACAACCGCCACATTCCAGGCGAGATTGAATCCGCCCGCCACGCCAGCTCCCAACGTGCGGGCTAAAACCAGCGTGGAAAGGTTGGTATTGATGTAATTGATGATGCTGTCTGCCGTCAGCCACGCACCAAAACGCAGATTCGACGAAACGGATGCCAGCGAAAAATGCAGCCCCGGACGGTAAATCCGGCGACCAAAATAGCCGAACAGCAGCGTACGTAGCGTACTGTTTACCAGGTACCCGAGAATGGCCGTCAGTGCGAGCGGCCAGAAATGGGCGCTGACTACGGTAAAGGTAAAACCGGCCAGTACCGAACTGGTTTCAATCATGCCAATTTTGTTGAAGGCCAGCTCTTTTTGCATCAGCGCACGAAACTGCTGCCCGTGCGGTATCACCACAAACGCCAGCGATAACGTTTTGATGAGCGGTGCCAGTTCTGGGTTATTAAGTACGCTGGCAATCGTCTCGCTCAGCAAAAACATCGCTACGCATACCACGATACCCAGCCCCACGTTGAGCCAGTACAGCGTGGTCAGTTCAAGATAGCCAATCTCTTTGCGCTGAATAATTGAGTTGGCAATACCAAAGTCAGACAACGTATCGGCCAGCGCGATGATCACCAGCGCCACGGTTAACAACCCGAACTGGTGGTTATCAATAATCCGTGCCAGTACGGTCATCTGGATAAGACCCAGACCAATGATGATCACCGTGGCAATCGCCGACCACTTTGCGCCGTTCAGCGTTTTTTCTCGTAAGCTCATGTTAATACGCCGCTTTGTTGACAAAGCCTTTGAATACCGTCAGAAAAACAATTTTGATATCGAACCACACGCTCCACTCGCGAATGTATTCGAGGTCAAACTCCACACGTTTTTCCATTTTTTCCAGCGTATCGGTTTCACCGCGCCAGCCGTTGATTTGCGCCCAGCCGGTAATACCCGGTTTCACCTTATGGCGTAACATGTACCCCTCGATAAGCTGGCGGTACTGTTCGTTATGCGCTACCGCATGCGGGCGTGGCCCGACAATAGACATGCCCCCGGTCAGCACGTTAATAAACTGCGGCAGTTCATCGAGCGACGTTCGGCGCAGGAAATTCCCCACAGGGGTAACGCGCGGATCGTTTTGCGTCGCCTGCGTCACAACCGCGTCGTTTTCCATCACTTTCATCGAGCGAAATTTCCAGACTTTGATCGGTTTTCCGTCCATGCCATAACGGGTCTGACGGAAAATCACCGGTCCTTTGGAGGTCAGTTTTACCAGTAGCGCTATGCCACACAGCACCGGAGAAATAAGCAGCAGGATCAGCGAAGCCAGCACGATATCTTCCGCGCGTTTCAACAGGCGATTGATCCCCGAGAGCGGCGTGTCATACAGCGGCACCACCGGAACGCCGTTCATCTCTTCAATCCGTGAATGCAGAATGTTGAATGTAAAGACATCAGGAATAAGGATCACTGAGCAGGTAGTGTCGGCCAGCGCGCGAACCAGTTTTTTGACGCTGGCGCCATCGCTCATCGACATGGCGATATAAACGTTATGAATACGTGAGGCTTTGGCGTCGTCCACCAGCTGTTGCAGATTACCGGCCCAGTCACGGGAGTTTTTTCCAGGGATAGGATCGTGATAGACCCCCGCCACTTCAAACCCCAGCCACGGTTCATGGCGAAAGCTGTCCAATAGCATTTGTCCGGCGGGCAGGTCCCCTGCCACCGCCACCCGGCGCGTGTTATACCCGCGATTACGCAGCCATCCCGCGCCGTAGCGAATAAACGAACGGCACAACACCAAGCCAACGCTGGATAGCAGATACCACGCCAGCCAGACGGCGAGACGGTTATCAAAATCGTTATTAAAGGCGATCAGACCTGCGCAAAAAATCAGGCTCAGCGTCCAGTTTTGCAGCAACAGCACCAGCTCAGTGGAAATTTTGACACCGCGCCAGGAGCGATAAAAATCCGTTATGCCACCGAGCATCTGAAAAACGACCAGCGTGATCAACGCCACCAGCAGGTGCATGTACAGGAAAGGCAAACCGCTTAATTCGCAGATTACCCACAACCCGCCAAACATGATGGTGATATCTGAAAAGCGTTGCACCATCGAAATTAACGACGCATTGGTTTTGGCGCGTTCGCGCTTCTTTAGATGTGTCATCGTGGTTCCTGTTAGTCACCCTTTGCCCAGAATCGGGCAAAGGAAGCACCAGCATTACTGATTCAGTAACGCCAGAAGAGTGCGCGTTCGCGCTTCCATCAACGGAATATCTCCGCGCGATTCCACGTTCAGGCGCACCACCGGTTCGGTATTGGATGAGCGTAAATTGAAGCGCCAGTCGACAAACGACATGCTGATACCGTCCGTTCTGTCCACCGACAACGCCTCACGGGAAAAATGCTGCTCCACGCGCGCAATCGCTGCCGTCGGCTCTGCCAGCGTACTGTTTATTTCTCCGCTCGCCGGATAGGCCACCATCCGGTCGCGGACCAGCTCGCCCAGCGACTGTCCTTTCAGACACAGCAGCTCCGCCACCAGCAGCCACGGGATCATTCCGCTGTCGCAATAGGCAAAATCGCGGAAATAGTGGTGCGCGCTCATTTCGCCACCATAAATGGCATCTTCGTGGCGCATCCGCTCTTTGATAAACGCGTGCCCGGTTTTTGACATCACCGGTTTACCGCCTGCCGCCGTCACCACATCCACGGTGTTCCAGGACAGGCGTGGGTCGTGGATAATTTTCGCCCCCGGACTCTTCTCCAGAAACGCCTCCGCCAGCAGGCCGACAATGTAGTAGCCTTCAATGAACTGACCTTTTTCATCGAACAGAAAGCAGCGGTCAAAATCACCGTCGAAGGCAATACCCATATCCGCGCCGTGTTCAATCACTGCATGGCGCGTATCGGCCCGGCATTCCGGCAGCAGAGGATTGGGAATACCGTTGGGGAAGTTGCCATCCGGCGTGTTGTGAATTTTGATGAACTCGACCGGCACGCCCAGCGCCTTAAAACGGGCTTCAATGGCGTCAACCACCGGACCTGCCGCGCCGTTGCCGGAATTGAGCACCAGCTTCATCGGTTTCAGGTTGGCGGGATTGATGTAACCCAGCAGGTGGTCAATGTAGGCATCACGGGTATTAATGCGCTGGTAGCGGCCACGTTTTGTCTCATCAACCGCCGGGAAGTCGTTGGCTTCCGCCAGACGCTGCACGTCGCGCAGACCGGTATCACCGCTGATGGGCCGCGCCCCTTCCCGCACCAGCTTCATACCGTTGTAATCCATCGGATTATGGCTGGCGGTCACTTCAATACCGCCGTCAATGCCCAGGTGGAAGGTGGCGAAGTAAATCTCTTCGGTGCCCGACATGCCAATATCCAGCACATCCACGCCCGCATCCTGCAGTCCTTTCGCCAGCGCCAGCTTTAGCGTCTCGCTGGTCAGGCGCACGTCACCGCCGAGGACAATCGTTTTTGGCTTCAGGTACTCGCCGTAAGCGCGGCCAATGCGCCACGCGATATCTTCATTCAGCTCTTCGCCCAACCTGCCGCGAATATCGTAGGCTTTGAAACAGGTTAATTTCGTCATGATTTACCCTTCTTCAGGCAACAGGAGGCCCTGACTCTTAATGAGCCTTTTAATGAGTGTTAAATGCATTTCCCGGAGCGCTTCGCTTATCGGCCCTACGGTGTTGTAGGCTGGATAAGCGCAGCGCATCCGGCATCAGGTACGCCCGTATCTGTCCGCAAACCGCACCACATCATCCTCATCGAGATAAGATCCGGAGCGCACTTCAATCAGATCGAGCGGGATTTTCCCCGGGTTCTCCAGACAATGGGTCGCCCCCAGCGGAATATAGACAGACTCGTTTTCAGCGAGCAGTTTGATGTCGTCATTGATTGTCACCTTCGCGGTACCAGCCACCACAACCCAGTGTTCAGCCCGGTGATGATGCATCTGCACGGACAATCCCTCACCGGGTTTAACGGTAATCCGCTTCACCTGGTAACGGTCTCCGGCATCAATAGAGTCGTACTTGCCCCATGGACGGTAAACTTCACGGTGAATATGGTGCTCATGACGTCCGTCAGCTTTAATTTGCTCCACCACTTTTTTGACGTCCTGCACCGCGTTGCGATCGGCGATCAGCACCGCATCTTTGGTCTGCACCACCACCAGATCTTTCACTCCGACGGTGGTTACCAGGCCAGACTCGGCATACACGTAGCTGTTTTCCGTTTTGTGACTAATGACGTCACCATGATGCACATTGCCTTCAGCAGTATGGGCACTGATTTCCCACAGCGATGACCAGGAGCCAACATCGCTCCAGCCTGCGTTCATGGGCATCACCACCGCATCGGCCGTACGTTCCATTACCGCATAGTCCACAGACTCTTCCGGGCAGGCGAGAAACGCCTGTTCATCAACGCGGATAAAATCGAGATCGGGATCAACCGTACTCATGGCGTTTTCGCAGGCCTCAAGAATGTCGGGGCGATATTTTTTCAGTTCTTCCAGATAACGCCCGGCCCGGAACAGAAACATGCCGCTGTTCCAGTAATAGTCGCCGCTCGCCACGTAAGCCTGCGCGGTTTCCAGATTGGGCTTTTCAACAAACTGCGCCACCTCAAAAGCCACGGCGTCGGTATTGGTCGGCGAAACCTCGCCGCGACGTATATAGCCGTAGCCGGTCTCCGGCTGGTCCGGCACGATACCAAACGTCACCAGCTTACCCGCGCTGGCATACGGCATTGCATTGCGAACCGCCTCTCGAAATGCCTCTTCATCGGCAATCATGTGATCGGCCGCCAATACCAACAGCAGCGGATCTTCCCCCGGACTTTGACGTTTTGCCGCCAGCGCGGCCAGCGCTATCGCCGGTGCAGTGTTACGTCCGGCGGGTTCGAGAATAATATTCTCAGTCAGCTTGTGCAGTTGCCGTAGCTGTTCCGCTACAATGAAACGGTGTTGTTCATTACAGATAACCACCGGGCTTTCACACTCCACGCCGTTCAGACGACAGATCGTTGTCTGCAGCATGGTGAGATCGCCTTTCAGACACAGGAACTGCTTTGGATACAGCACGCGGGACAGTGGCCATAAACGGCTACCCGAGCCACCGGCCATCACCACCGGAAAGAGTTTGTTTTGACTCATCATGTACCCCGAATATCTGCAATAAATTGGCTCAGCACGTTTTCTTTATCCAGCGTGCGTTCGGCATACTCACGTGCCACCGTGTTAACTTTTGGCATGGTTAGCGCCTGTTGAATCCCGCCAACCAGCGCATTCACTGATTCAGGCTCGACACACACCGCGATGCCTGGGTGAGCGTCACACAGCTGACCCAACTCGGTCTCAGGTTCGGCGGTAATCACCGCGTTACCGCCAACGGCGAGGATATTGGTCAGTTTGGAGGGCAATACGGCATCCGCCGCACCGCGCTTTTGTACCACCAGATGACAGTCCGCCATGTTGAGCAGCGCAGGCAGCGCATCATAAGATTGCAGCGGAAAGAACATCACATTGTTCAGGCCGCGTTCGCCAGACATACTCTCCAGCCGCGCTTTACCCCCGCCCTGCCCGACAATCACAAACATCCAGGGCTGTTCGCTCAACAGGGCCGCTGCGTCAATCACACTTTCCAGCCCTTGCTTTTCACCGATATTGCCTGAGTAGAGAATGATTTTTTTATCATCAGGCAAGCCCAGTTGCTGGCGCAACGCCAGAGCATCGGCGTCGCTCACGTCACGAAAGCGCGCTACTTCTGACCAGTTCGGAAAGAAAATGACCTTCTGTGCATCAACGCCCTTCTCCTGCGCTTTATTCATCATTGAGCGAGAAATGGTCGAAATATGATCCATATTCAACAGCCCACTGCGCTCAAAGGCGCTGGCCAGTTTTGCCACCGCGCCACGCTTGCCTTTGCCTGCCATGCCAAGCCCCAGCATGGCATCGACTTCGTAATCCTGAATATGCAGCAGCGTGCGCGCCCCGGACAGCTTCGCCAGCAGGCGCATGCCCGGCGTACAAAACAGCGTTGGCACTACCCCAATGATGCGATCCGGCTTCCAGCGGCGCTGCGCCAGCAGCGGGAAGAAACTGCTCAGGGCAAAACTGCCTAAATGCAGCAAGCGCTTGAGCGTAGAAGGCTGCTCAGGCACATACAGCGGACAACGCCAGACGATGGCATCGCCCTCTTCACGACGATAGCGCCAGGATGAATAGCGACCGTTGACCTTCCACTGCGGATAATAAGGCGGCGCAGTGATCACCCGTACGTCATGCCCCTGTTGCGCCATCCACTCCACCATTTCACCGGTGTATTTACCGATACCGGTCAACTCCGGCGAATAGTTGATGCCATACACAAGGATCTTCATAGCCCGGGTACTCCGGCCTGACTCTTCTCACAGAAGTAAGCCCGGCTGTTGTCGTGAACGTGGTCACTGGCCAGGATCTCTTCAATTGCCAGCCAGCGGTACGCGCCATGTTGAACGTCAGGCAGTTGCAGGTCGTTTTCCGACACCCGCAGACGAAATCCCAGCACGATGTAATGCGTTGAGAAATCTTCCCCGGAAAAGTTGTCGTCATAGAAGTGCTGCCAGACCCCGTAAAACTCTGCAGCGGACAGCGGTAAACGTAACCCCAGCTCAGCGTCAGTCAGCCGCTCAAAGGCCGCGCGCAGCGGTTCATCTTTTTGCACCCGACCGCCGGGCACGAACCAGTACCCCTGCGCCGGACGATTGAGGCGCTTGCCAAGCAGAAATTCGCCGTGGGCGTTTTCCACGATCAAATCGATGGAAATCAGCGGAGTTGAACGTACAACGGTGGCAAAATCCTCATGACGTAAAAACATGCTTACCCCCGGTAACGCTGCTGGTTTTCAAGGAACCACTGATATGTACTGGCAAGCCCCGCTTCCAGAGATATCTCGTGATACCAGCCCAACTGATGCAGACGCGTAACGTCAAGCAATTTGCGCGGCGTGCCGTCCGGTTTGCTGGCGTCAAACACCACGCGCCCCTTGTAACCCACGACCTGCGCGATAGTCTGGGCCAGTTCACGGATGGTGCAGTCCACACCGGTGCCCACGTTGATATGCGACAGCATTGGTTGGGTATATTCCTGCAACACTTCCTGAGCCAGCTCCATCACGTGGATACTGGCCGCCGCCATATCGTCGACATGCAGAAATTCACGCATTGGCGTCCCGCTTCCCCACACCACCACATCCGGCGTATTTTGCTCGCGAGCCTCATGAAAGCGGCGCAGCAGCGCCGGGATCACATGCGAATTACTCGGATGAAAGTTGTCATGAGGTCCGTACAGATTGGTCGGCATCACCGAGCGATAATCACGGCCATACTGTCGGTTATACGATTCGCACAGCTTGATACCGGCAATTTTGGCAATCGCATACGGCTCATTGGTCGGCTCCAGTTGCCCCTGCAAGAGTTCACTTTCGGCGATTGGCTGGGTAGCTTGCTTGGGATAAATACAGGATGACCCGAGGAACAACAGTTTATTCACGTTATGCAGATGCGCCGCATGAATAATGTTGCTCTCAATCATCATATTTTCATAAATAAAATCAGCAGGATAAGTATTGTTCGCCACAATCCCTCCCACTTTTGCCGCCGCCAGATAAACCTGGTCAATACTTTCAGCGGCAAAGAACGCCTGCACCGCACCGGCGTCCAGCAGATTAAGCTGGTCGCGAGTACGCAGCACCAGTTCTACGTTATCTCGCTGCGCCAGTTGTCTGACGATGGCGGCCCCCACCATCCCGCGATGGCCCGCCACAAAAATACGTTGTGTCTTCATCCTCAGTACTCCAGCGCGATGGCGACCTCGTAACCGTGCGACTTGAGCAGGGAATGTTTCTTCGCCGCATCAAGATCGTTGGCAACCATTTCCGAGATCATCTGGCGCAGTGTGATTTCCGGTTTCCAGCCCAGTTTTTCATGTGCTTTGGCCGGATCGCCCAGCAGCGTTTCCACCTCAGCCGGACGGAAGTAGCGCGGGTCAACGGCAATCATGACATCCCCGGGTTTCACCCCCGGCGCATCGTGTCCGGTCACAGAAACCACGATGCCTTTCTCATTCACGCCCTCGCCTTCAAAGCGCAATTTAATCCCCAACTGAGCGGCCGCCATTTCCACGAACTGGCGCACGGAATACTGCACGCCGGTGGCAATGACGAAATCATCCGGCTGATCCTGCTGCAGCATCATCCACTGCATCCTGACGTAATCTTTGGCATGCCCCCAGTCACGCAGCGAATCCATGTTGCCCAGGTACAGGCAAGACTCCAGCCCCTGAGCGATGTTGGCGATCGCCCGGGTAATTTTGCGAGTGACAAAGGTTTCGCCGCGGCGCGGAGATTCGTGGTTAAACAGAATGCCGTTACAGGCGTACATACCGTAAGACTCACGGTAGTTAACGGTAATCCAGTAGGCGTAGAGCTTAGCTACCGCATACGGCGAGCGCGGGTAGAACGGCGTGGTCTCTTTCTGTGGAATTTCCTGTACCAGACCGTAGAGTTCTGAGGTGGAGGCCTGATAGAAACGGGTTTTCTTTTCCAGACCGAGGAAGCGGATAGCCTCCAGCAAACGCAACGTACCGATTGCATCAACGTCTGCGGTGTATTCCGGTGAATCAAACGACACCGCGACATGGCTCATGGCACCCAGGTTATAGACCTCATCCGGTTGGACCTCTTTTAAAATACGGGTCAGGTTGGATGAATCCGTCAAATCACCATAGTGCAGATGAAATTTGGGATTGCCTGAATGCGGATCCTGGTAGATGTGGTCCACACGTTCGGTGTTGAATGACGAAGCGCGACGCTTAATACCGTGTACTTCGTACCCTTTTTCCAGCAGGAGTTCTGCCAGGTAAGAACCATCCTGCCCGGTTACGCCAGTAATGAGAGCGACTTTTGACATGTTATAACCTCTTCAGTGATCCCCTCAGGGAGTAACTTTCTCGACGCGTTCGCGCGTGACTACTGCGGGATTTCCCCGACAAATGACATTTGCTGGCAGCGATTTAAATACGCTGCTTCGTGCTCCAACGACGGTGCCATCGCCAATCGTCACGCCAGGCGCGACAAAGACATCTGTCGCCAACCAGCATTTAGCGCCAACCACAATCGGTGTGGCGTTAATATCAAAATGTTGACTGGCATAATCATGACTCCCGGTGCATAAATAACTTTTTTGCGAAATAACCGCATGGGCACCAATCGTAATATCACCTAACGTATATAAAACCGCGTCGTCACCCACCCAGGCATAATCTCCCAGGGTTAATTTCCACGGATAAGTAATTTTTACTGAAGGCCGAATGACTACGTTTTTTCCTATTTTTGCGCCAAACATTCGTAATAAAAATGCACGCCAGCGATACATAACCTGCGGTGACCAGCGAAATAATGTTGCTTGAACCGCCCACCATAATTGCACTTTAATAGCACCACCGCCGCGAAAACCTCCAGGCACTTTAAATCCGCTTAAGTCCTGCATAATATGCCCTTACGTTTTCTCATATAAGGTTTTTGTTTTACCGGTTGTGCGCAGACGTAAATATTCTGACAAACCGGTCCAAAAACCTGGCATGTGTAATATCTGGCGCTGTACTTTTTTGGCATCCCGACACAATTCCAGATTATTCGTCGTTGACACTCCGCCCATGGAAAACTCCGACACCAACCCGCTCAGCTTTTTAAAAGCGTAACCGGACTTGTATAATTGGGCTGCCAACGCGTAATCAGACGATATTTTATATTGCAAATCATAATGCCAGACATTCAGCCCTGAGAGCGGAAAGAATATCGCCTGATGACTGGCGGGCAGGCTGTGATAAATATACCAACCCGGTTTTGCCCGGCGCTTAATTTTGTTGCCATTGCCGAAATCCAGCAACGCATCGCCAATGACCATGGTTTGGTCGCTCTGCATTTTTAGCAGGCGGATAAAATGTGCCGCATCCCCATGCAGAATATCCCCGGAGTTGAGGAACAGCGCGAACCGTCCGCGCGCCATCGCGATGCCTTTGTTCATCGCATCATAGATGCCGTTATCCGGCTCGCTGACAAACCGTAACCGGTGTTCCCCACAGAGCCCTTCAAGAAACGCCGACGTACCATCCGAGGAGCCGCCATCAACAACAATCCACTCAAAACTGATATCACCCGCTTGCGCCAGATGTGCCAGCGATGCGTGAGTTTTGACGATCCCTTCCAGATTGCGAAAGGCGACGGTAATGATACTGAGCAGCATGTGAGTTACCTCGCGATATTCAGCGCCTTGCGCAATATAAACGGACACACAATTAAAAATGCGTATTCCGGACTAAATACTGAACCTGTAAAAAACAGTGACAACGGTGTAAAAAGATAAAGCTGCACCCGATAATTCTGATTATCGCCAAACGCATTGATCATCATTTTCATGACCTTCCCCATGTACCATAGGGCTAATATCACCGCGAACCATGAAAAATAAATAATCAGCAGATACAAACCATTGTCTATTGTTTTACCGACATCTGCACCGTTAAAAATTCCGAATGACGCAACGTATTCATAAAGTGAGCCAAATCTCACTACGCCATCAACGTTCAGTAACGAATAACCGACCATCACTAATGGCCCTACGATACGATAATACGATGACGAACCTTCAGTTCCTAAATCACCAAGCCGCGTTGCGATGTACGGAAAAGCAAATATCACCCCAACTAAAAACACGCTTAATGAGATTATCGCCAGCGGCAGCTTCTTTTTTATCGCATCCTTATTCAGGTACTGGAACGCCCACTCCAGGAGATAAAACAAAATAAACGTCATTACCCCTGAAAACGATCCTGATAATATTATCCCTGCCAGAATCATAGCATCGGACTTAGGTGTTTTGATACCAAACTGTTTGATGCTGAGCCAAATTGAGATTAACGCCAGAGCGAAGAATGCCGGTTCGAAATAGAGCGCAGTGGTACGTTTCCCACCAAACTTAATAAAGTTCAGAACATAGCTGTTACTGTAAATAAGATATTTCGAAATAACTTCCATTAAACTGCTGCCGCCGCTGAGAATTATCTGTGCCATTTCAACCGCAGCTAACCCCACCACCAGCCCCACCACCAGCCAGAAAAAACGCAAAATCTTAATATAGTTATGCGGTGAAATGGTTTTGAAGCGAATACTCCACACCATGCCAATGATCACCACGGTATAAACAAACAGCATCGCTGACGTTACGTACTTACTGGCATCCAGTGATTGACCGAACAGGTAGTTAAACGCCGTCAGCCCGCCCCCTACGCCCAGCGCAATCATTAATTTTTTGATATTGATGCGCTCGACAAACAGCAACAGCAGAACGGGTAAGAAGGTGACGATAGTTATCGGGAAGCTCTCGCCAAGCTGGGCGAGTTTGACGTTAACCAGCAGATAAAGCAGCGGTAGCACCAGATAGCTACAGATTCTGATAGAACGAGACATATTCCTCCAGCATCTGTTGCCCACTGTATGCCACCCGACTGCGTTGACTGAACGCGGTAAGGGACGTGTCAAATACCGCCTGCGCAATGTCTGATTTTTTCAGCTGCACCAGCTGCAATACGTCCGCTTCGCTGAACGTTTTACCGCCTGATTTAGCCAGCACTTCCTGCGCGGCATCGCTGTGCGTGGCAATTACCGGTACGCCGATGGAAAGCGCTTCACACAAAATCAGCGGGTAGTTATCGACACGGGAGCTGAACACCAGTCCATCCATCTGGTTAAGCGCACTCATCAACGTGCGCTTATCGCTCTCAAAACCGTGGTTGATGACGTTATCTCCCGCAAATGGCGAAAATTTGCCGAAGGTATGCAGCTCAATTTTGTCCCCAAGCGCGCTAATCGCTCGCACCAGTTGTTGACTGGTTTTGCCGTCATAGCGCAGGTCATGAGCTACCACGGCAATTTTCGGCCGACCGCTCTCCGCAGGCATCGCGGGTAGTTCGGCAAGAATGGCTTCGGTTGCCACATCAATTCCGTTGTTAATAATGTGACATCGTCCCACGCCATACAGGCTGTTGAATGCCTCGGCCACATGCTGACTGGGTGAGATAAACTGGCAGCCCAGCGCCAGCATGGCGCGAAACATCTGCCGCTTGCCGGGCAACTGCTGATGGGCTTTATCGATTTTTACCGGCGGATAGTTGCTGAGCGTTGGGCATTTCTGGCAGCCCGTTTTCCAGCCTTCGCAGCCATCAGTAAAGGCACAGCGCCCGGTCACGCTCCAGTGATCGTGCAGCGTCCAGACGAAGGTGATATCCGGTTTATGCGCCTTCACTTTTTGGCAAAATGTCACCACCTCTTCCAGGTTCAACCAGTAGCTGTGCAACACATGAAAATGCAGTACCAGTGGGCCGCTGGTGCGGGTAACTTCACGGTATAACTTGTTGAGATTGCCAAACATGTCGCGGTTCGCGAAACGAAACAGCGCAATGTTCGCCGCCGACGTCAGGCGCGGCGTATATTTGATAACCTGCGGGTAATTCGCATGACTGGCGCTTTTTTTACCGCCTTTGCCATAGCCATAGACAAACCGCGACGACAGCCCTTTTTCCAGCGACCTCAGATGCAAATCTAACGCCACGCCTGCCGCCCCACCTTCTGCGAGTCGCACATTAAACTGTAATATCTTCATTTTATTACCTTCACCCGTGCCTTCTCGCCCACGACCAGCGTATTGTCCGGAACGCTATCCACCACGACGCTCCCCGCGCCAATCGTCACGTTATCGCCAATAGCAACGTCGCCGAGCAGAGTGACATTGGCCCCCAACTCAACGCCGTTACCGATGACCGGACAAGATGGATCGTTGGCACCAAGATTGCCGATAGTGACGCCGTGGCGTAGGGTAAAATCATCCCCCGCCACCACGTGTTTGTTGATAACCACCCCATAACCATGATGGATGGTGAAACGACGACCGATTGATGCAGCAGCCTGAATTTCATAGCCAAACAGGCATTCGGTGATAAGGCGATACATCACCAGCACCGGGGCAGCCCACAGGTTGTTTATGATATTTTTTTTACGCCAGACGGAGCAAAAATGGGCAATCCGATAGGCCGCCACCATGCAGCAGGGGCGCAGACTCCAGCCGTTCGCGCGTAAATCTTCCAGCATAATTAGCGTCCTCGCAGTCCGTCGGCCAGACGCTTACTGTTACGAACAGAAAGCAGCGTCAGCAGCGTGCGCCAGTTCATCCGTTTGTTGCGGATCTGATAGAGGGTAAACAACTGATATTTCTTGCTGGCCCGGTCAAATTTGCCTTTGTGCTTGCGGTAAAACTGAAAGTAACCGGAGAATTTATTCGGCGATGAGGTAATACGCATCTCGCCGTGATTCACATGCAGGATCTGCGTCGCCTCTTTGACCTTCCACGGTTTGCCATACGCCACCACCATGCGCAGGAAGATGTCGTAATCCTGCGCCGCTTTCAGCGTGGTATCGAACAGGCATGCTTTAAACCGCCATGCCCAGGTAAATACCTGATTACCAATGATATTGCGTTTATAAAACCTGCGGCGCGAATAAACAGATTTCGGATAGAGCGGCAGACTGGTCGGCTGCGAATACACTTCGCCCTCACAGACATAGTCATTGGCATACAGAAACGCCCGTGTGACCAGTTGATGCCGATACTGCAGGAACACGCTCAGGCGGTTCGGCGTCCATTCATCATCATCATCAATCCCCGTAATGTATTGCCCGTTGGCCTGCATAATGGCCTGATTACGCACCGCGCAGGCCCCGGAGTTGGTGGAATTATGCGTATACGACACACGCGGATCGTTGAGTTCCTCAACAAACTGCTGCAACTGCTCATATGAGGAAGAGCAATCATCCACAATGATCATCTCCCAGTGAGGGTAGTCCTGGCGCAACACCGATTTAATCGCCCGAATGGCCAGCTGCTGGCGGTTCCAGGTTGGCATATAAATTGAAATTAGCGGGTTTTCTGTCGTCATTTTCGTTTCCGGATAGATACGCTTTTGTAGGCCGGATAAGGCGTTTTCGCCGCATCCGGCAGGGTTGGTGATTTATTTCGCATCCGACGTGTATTCGTATTCGTAGTAGCCGTAATCCTGATACCCGCTGGCACGGCGGAATATCGAGTTGAGGATCACCCCTTTCACCTGGATGCCATTTTGCTCGAAGCGACTCAGGCTGGTTTCCACCTCTTTCAGCGTGTTGACCGCATAACGCGCCACCATCAGCGTGGTGCCGACATGACGGCCAACAATCGCCGCGTCGGTCACCGCCAGAATTGGTGGGGTGTCAATCAGCACCAGGTCATAGTGCGAGCTGGCCCAGGCAATCAGTTCACCGAAACGCTCGCTCATCAACAGCTCGGAAGGATTGGGAGGGACTTGACCGCGAGGGATCAGATCAAAATGCGGAATCGATGTCGGTTTGGCGCTGGATGAGATATCCCCTTTGCCGATGAGGATCTCAGACAGGCCGTTGTCGTTATTGGTCCCCAGCAGTTCGTGGGTATAGCCTTTGCGCATATCGCAGTCGATCAACAGCACGCGTTTGTTGGTCTGGCTGATGACTGCCGCCAGGTTGGCGCAGACAAACGTTTTACCAATCGACGGGCTGACGCCGGTCAGCATCAATACGTTGTTACGCGCCTGCATCATGGCAAAGTGCAGGCTGGTACGCAGGCTACGTACCGCTTCTATGGCGAGATCCGTTGGATTACCCACGGCCAACAGCTGGCTTTGCTTGTAGCGTTTCACACCTTTAATGGTCTGAACGTTATCACGCGCTTTTTGCCATTCAGACAACGGAATACTGGCATACACGCTGATACCATGCTCTTCCAGCGCCTGCGGGCTTTCAATACCGCAATTAAACAGAGAACGCAGCAGTACGCCCACCACGGAAAGCATCAAACCGAGAATGATACTGCCGAGAATAATCAGGGCCGTTTTCGGCTTCAGCACGCCAGGCTGGGCAATCGCGGGATCGACAATGCGCACATCGCCGACCGTACTGGCCTCGGTAATCTTCAGTTCCTGTTGCTTGTTCAGCAACTGCATATAGACCTGCTGACCGGACTCCACATCACGCGTCAGACGAACAATTTCCTGCTGCGTTTTCGGCATCGCCGTTACGCGCCCGTTCAGCTTACTTTTCTCATCTTCCAGTGCCTGGCGTTTTTCCAGCAGCGTGCGGTACGCCGGATGCGCTTTGGTGAACAGCTTGGAAATCTCCGCTTCTTTGAAGGTCAGTTCATTCAGCTGCGCATCGATATTCACCATCGAATCCAGCACCGCTTTGGCTTCCAGCGGCAAATCCACGGAGTCTTTATCCTGACGAAAGGCGTTCAGCTTGTTTTCAGCAACGTCCAGCCGATTACGCACCTCAGGCAGTTGCTTTGCCAGAAACGCCAGACTTTTGGCGGCCTCTTCAGATTTACGTTCCACGTTTTGTTGCAGATAGTTGCGGGTAATACTGTCGAGGATCTGGCGGATTTGCTCGCGGTCTTCGCCGGTAAAGGTCAGGCTCAATACGCCGGTGTCTTTGCCAGTTTCCGTCACCATCAGGTTATTTTGCAGGGTGTTTATCATGCCCAGCGTGGAGAATTTGCTGACGGTAAATTGGCTCTCCGGGCTGGCATGAATCGCCTCAACCAGCATCGTCACGCCATCATGTTCCAACACCTTGCCGACTTGCCCCCGGGCGCTAAAACCCCCGTCACTCACCAGTTGATAGCTTTTGTCATTCAGCACATTGAGCGTGAAGGTCTGTTCATTCATTGCCTTTGGCAGCGTGAAGGTGGTCACATTAACCGTTTCGTTCTGACGCCCCATCAGCCGGTCCCAGCCCGCGCCAAAAATAGGGAATGTATCTTTGGTAACGGCGATATCGAGGTTAAGATCGTCTACCGTTTTCCCTAATACCAGTCGCGACTGAATGAGCTGAATTTCCGCTTCCGAGGCCGGCGGTTTGTTCGACAACGCCGAGCCAATATCCTGCACCAGTGAATTTCCGGTATTTTGCTCAATTTGCACCAGCGCGTCCGCACTGTAGATGGGTGTGGCGAACAGCGTGTAGACCGCGGCACACAATGCAAAAGCCGTGGTAATACCTAATACCCACCAGCGGGCTTCCACCACCGTTGCAACCAGACGACCAATATCGATTTCATCATTGCCCGTTACCGGCGCAGCAGACTGTTTAACTTTTTCTGTCATTGTTTTCCCTGCTCTGCGTTCAGTGCCTGAGCCCATTGGCGGGCAGACCGTTCAAGTAATGCGTACACCGCGTCAAACGCATCACGGCTTTTACGATACGGATCGGGAATTTCGCGCTCGCTGTCCCAGTGCCCAAAAAGCATCACTTTGCCGCGCATCTCCGGCACCATTTCACACAGGGCAGAGATATGGCGCTTTTCCATGGTCAGGATCAGGTCATACTCCCGGCACATTCGTCCCGAGATCTGCCGGGCACAATGATTATCCAGTGACAGGTTGTGCGCCTGCGCCACGCTAATAGCACACGGATCCGCGCCTTTCCCCACCAGCGCCCCAAGACCGGCTGAAGAGACCGTTAACGCCGGATGAAATTGCCTTAATAAGCGCTCTGCCATCGGGGAACGACAAA
The DNA here is from genome assembly GCF_030332805.1 of Citrobacter sp. Cpo065. Classification (NCBI taxonomy): domain Bacteria; kingdom Pseudomonadati; phylum Pseudomonadota; class Gammaproteobacteria; order Enterobacterales; family Enterobacteriaceae; genus Citrobacter; species Citrobacter sp. Cpo065. The sequence continues at coordinate 478,779 of NZ_JAOWHC010000035.1, read as the reverse complement.
TGTTCCCCACACAGACAACTAAGATTTTGTTAAACATGATGATTACCAGTTGTGAAGGTCGCTGGCCGTGTCCGTCATATAGCGAACACCGCTAATAGTCGGCAGCAACTGATTGATCAAACGGTTCCAGCGAGCAACCGGTGCGGTAGTGACGTACACCACATCGTATGGCTGGAGTCGGAATGATGTTGCCATCACCAGCGACGTCGCATCGGACATATCAAGCTGATAGATATTGGCGATCTTGCCGTTGTTCCCGCCCTCACCTTTCAATGGTCGAATAACGAAAATGCCGCTGGCATTGGAGGTGGTCAGGTCAATACCTTCGGCATTGCCCAGCGCTTCGGTAAGCGTCATGCCGCTGAAGTCCATTTTGAGGGTGCTCTGTTTTTTCACTTCCCCCATTACGAAGACTTTCAGATCGTCATTACGCGGAACAAACAGAATGTCGCCAGGATAGAGCAGCCGGTTCTGGCTCAGGTCGCCATTTTGCATCAGCGCTTGCAGTGAAATACGTTGCTCCTGCCCTTTATGAGTCAGTACAACGTTGCGCCAGTCTGCTGCCTCGGTGAGACCGCCAGCGGCGTTAATGGCATCGAGAACGGTAAGCGGTACGTTGGTGATGGCCTGCTGGCCGGATTTGTTCACCTGCCCGGAGACATAGGCCTTCTGCGAGCGGAAAGCGGCGATATTAACGTCCACCTGCGGGTCAGCAATGTACTTCGCTAAGCGCCCGGTAATATCACTACGAATCTCTGCCAACGTTTTTCCCACCACGCTGACTTTGCCGATGTAGGGGTAAAACATGGTGCCATCAGGCTGCACCCAGTTGCCGGTATCGCTTGAGCTACGGTACTGCCCGGCCGGCGTGGTGAGTTCAGGATGGTCCCAGACGGTCACATTCAGGACATCCCCCGGGCCTACCCGGTACTGATATCCGGAAATCTCCTGGTCCAGCGACATATTAGGCTGGGCAACATTTGGTCGAGGACGTAATTGTTCGACCAGCCGTGGCGTGAGTGGATAAACATTCACCATGCGATCGATATCAAAATCAGCGTCCTGCTGTTTAATCACATCTTTGCCCATCGTAGACATATTGCTGCCCGGAAGCACGGTACAACCGTTTATCAAGATTACCGATACCAATACTGGCATCAATTTAAGTTTGGATTTCATCATTGATTATTTATCACTTTGGCAGAGTATTTATCACATGCAATCTAAATAGCGACTTCGCCTGTACGTATTTACCTTGCCGTTAATTGAAATGGAATTTAACTGGCATCAGTCCTAAAAAAAATGAATTCATCTGCGGTCTCTTGACAGAATAATTTAGGCTTGTTTCAGGCGACCAGACACGCTACCGCCCCTGGCTTCACTAGCTACCAATGCACTGATTAATTTAAATTTTTATCTTCTCCTTTATTTTCATCACATTTACAGCGTTAACGCATCGGGAATGGCGCCACTGATTGATGAGGAAATATTTATCTTTTGATTATTACCGCAAGAATTGTTGCAGCTATGCGAATATCAGGCAAGATAACAAACCACCGATACCTGGCTTTTAAGATTAATATTAAGCGTCGGTTTTATATATTTTTAGGATTTTATTGATATTGACAATATTGATATAGAAATATTCCACCTGCGATATTTCCTAAATATATTTAGATTAATAAAATCATTTCCTGTAGTTACATTAAGGCTATTATCCTGCATCAGTTCTGATATAACCGACAGAGAAATCCCTTCTCGCCATTGCATTTTTCGCCAGTTTTACCCATGATCGAATTGTGACAATTGTCATACAACTATGGGTATAGCATTTACTATGGAATGGATTGCCGATCCGTCAATCTGGGCCGGACTGGTCACGTTAATCGTGATCGAACTTGTTCTTGGCATTGATAATCTTGTTTTTATTGCCATCCTCGCGGAGAAACTACCTCCTGCCCAGCGGGATAAGGCGCGTATTACCGGGCTACTGCTGGCGATGGTTATGCGCCTGCTGCTGCTGGCATCAATATCCTGGCTGGTAACGCTGACCACGCCGCTGTTCAGCATTCGCGATCTCAGCTTCAGCGCCCGCGATCTGATCATGCTGTTCGGTGGTTTCTTCCTGCTGTTTAAAGCCACTATGGAGCTCAACGAACGGCTGGAAGGGAAAGACAGCGATAACCCCACCCAGCGTAAAGGCGCTAAGTTCTGGGGTGTGGTCGCGCAGATCGTGGTGCTTGACGCCATCTTCTCTCTGGATTCCGTCATTACCGCTGTTGGCATGGTCGATCACCTGGCGGTGATGATGGCGGCAGTCATTATTGCCATCAGCCTGATGTTGCTGGCCAGCAAGTCGCTGACGCGCTTTGTTAACAGCCATCCAACTATTGTTATTCTGTGTCTGAGCTTCCTGCTGATGATTGGTTTCAGTCTGGTGGCCGAAGGGTTTGGTTTCCATATCCCGAAAGGTTACCTGTACGCGGCCATCGGCTTCTCGGTCATGATCGAAGCATTGAACCAGTTGGCTATCTTTAACCGTCGTCGCTTCCTCTCTGCCAACCATACTCTGCGCCAGCGCACCGCCGAGGCGGTAATGCGGCTGCTGAGCGGGCAAAAAGAAGATGCCGAACTGGATGCCGAAACCGCAGCGATGCTGGCGGATCATCATGAAGGTCAGATTTTTGCGCCACAGGAGCGGCGGATGATTGAACGTGTGCTGAACTTCAATCAGCGTACCGTCAGCAGTATCATGACCTCGCGCCATGATATTGAACATATCGACCTCAATGCGCCCGAAGCAGAAATCCGCGCCTTACTGGAAAAAAACCAGCATACGCGTCTGGTGGTCACTGGCGAAGACGAGCAGGAGGAACTGTTGGGCGTGGTGCATGTCATCGATTTACTGCAACAGTCTCTGCGCGGCGAACCGCTCGACCTGCGCGTCTTGATTCGCCAGCCGCTGGTGTTCCCGGAGACCTTGCCGCTGCTTCCGGCGCTTGAGCAGTTCCGTAATGCCCGGACGCATTTCGCGTTTGTAGCCGATGAATTTGGTTCCGTCGAAGGGATTGTGACGCTGAGTGATGTGATGGAAACCATCGCCGGCAATCTGCCAAACGAGGTAGAGGAAATCGACGCCCGTCATGATATTCAGAAAAACGCCGATGGTTCGTGGACCGCTAACGGACATATGCCACTGGAAGACCTGGTGCAGTACGTGCCTATCCCGTTAGACGATAAGCGTGAGTATCACACCATTGCCGGACTGTTAATGGAGTATTTGCAGCGCATCCCGAAAACCGGGGAGGAAGTCCAGGTTGGCGACTATCGGCTAAAAACCCTGCAGGTGGAAAATCATCGCGTGCAAAAGGTCCAGCTGATACCGCTACACAGTGAAGAAGAGATGGATTACGAGGTGTAAGTCACGAGCCGGATGGGGCATTAGCCACCATCCGGCAATATGAATCAGAGCTTATCCAGCAACTTTTTAACATCTTTGCCGTTGCGGGAATCTTTATTGCGATCTGCCCAGTCATTCAGACGACGTTTTGCTTCATCCTGCAGATGCTTACGCAAAAGCTGATCAACTTGCAGACTGTAGTTCAGTGATTGCCACTGGCCATAGACCCTGAGAGGAACCGGGGTGGCCTTCAGGAAACTAATCAACTTACTTTCGCCATCCCAACCGCCCAGCACGCGAATGTTAAACAGCGTGTCGCAATTCTGCTTCACCAGATCTAACGTTCCTTTGCCGGTTAGCGCCAACATCGCGGACTCCCCTGCCATGTTATCCAGCGTCACCTCACCGTTATCCAGCGTCATATCGGTTACAAAATGATCCAAGCGGGTCACGTTATCGAGGTTTTGCTGAGATTTAACATCCCCACCGCTGCGTTCTACAGCCTGTTGAATCATCTGCTGGAAGTTCATCCCTTCCATTCGCGTATCGTTCATTTCGACATGGGCCTGCCCTTGCCAGCTATGGCGAAACGCCTGGGCATCAATATCTGAGCCGGAAAAATCTCCCGCCAGCGACAGCTTGCCGGTGAGTGCGATGGGGTAATCAAAGGCCTTCAGAATCGTGCCAATTTCCACACCTTCCAGGCGCGGATGAAAGACCGCTCGCGGTTCTCCCTTTCTGGCATCCAGCGTGCCGGGCAGTGAGATCAGCCCGCCATCACTTTTTCCCTGCAACTGCGCAATGTTCAGTAAGCCGAACTGGTTGTCTATTTTTGCCGAAACATTCTCAAACGCCATTTTCCGCCACAGCACTTTGTCAGCCTGCAAAGCGATGTCTGCCGAAAAACCCTTGAGTCCCTGATACGAAACGGCATCAACCTGGGAAGCAATGACGGGGCGCGCCAGCGTTGACTGACTCTGACCTTGCTGAACGTCACCTTTTGCTGTCGCTGCTGCGTCATGCTGTACGAGCAGGTTATCCAGATTGAGCTGACCAAATTTTAAGTCGACGGCCCATTCCGGTTTTTCCAACAAGGATACGTGCGCTTGCCCGGAGAACGAAGAGTCATTAGCAGTCAAATTTATCTGGCTAAACGAAAGCTGTTTTTTCTCTTCCAGCCATTGTGTCTGAAGATGTCCCTGACCGTTGATCCCCTGGGGCGGCAAATCGGCCCCCTGCAATTGCCAGCTTAACTGCTCGATATTCGCAGATAAGTTGTGCGGATAATCGGAGGCATCGACCGTGCCGTTAAAGGATAACGCGAGATCGCGCTGATCGCGGTTCACACGCCCGGAAAAATTAAACGTGCCGCGGTGCTGGCTATCTTGTTCCATCTCCAGACGAATATCACGAACGGTAACTTGTTCATCGTCTTCATGCTGGAATACCAGAACACTGTCGGCAACCCGCAAACGGGCGATATCAAACGACCATCCTTTGTCTTCCGCCAGATCGGGCAACATATTGTCTTTTGGGGCAACAGGTGCATCTTTGCCGCGTACCGCCTCAGTTTGCGGGGTCAGTTGAATCACTGCGCCTTTGAGCATCACCTGCTTCACGCTGAGCTGGTGGCTCAACAGCGGCCATAACGCAACGTCAAGACGCATATTGTCGGCACGAACCAGAGGTTCGCTGGCACCTTCAGCCGTTAACACCACTCGCCCTGAGAGGATACTCAGTTGCGGCCATACGTGCCAACGCAGGGGGCCATCCAACTGCAGCTGATACCCGCTACGTGCGGCAACCTGCTTGACCATATACGCGCGGAAATCATTCGGATTCACCAACAGTACTAACGCAGAAAAGCCAGCCACCAGCACGACCAGAAGAATCATCAGCGTCGTCAGAAATCGTCTCATGCTATCCCCAATGGACTGAAAAACACTCAGTCTTTATCGATCCGGCTGGCAACGGCGCCCTGCTGGTCGCGATACTTCGCATCCTGACGACGGTTGTATGGTCGCGCTGCCGGACCGGAAAGCGGTTCGAAACTTAGCGCGCCAATCGGCATGCCCGGACGCAGAGCCAGGGGTAATTTTCCGGAGTTGTAAAACTCCAGTACAATACAGCCAGACCAGCCCGGATCGATACGGTGTGCGGTGACGTGTACCATCAGTCCCAGACGCGCCAGAGATGAACGGCCATCTAACCAACCGACGAGATCGGAAGGCAACGTCACGGATTCGAATGTTACTGCCAGCGCAAGCTCACCCGGATGCAAGAAGAATGCCTCGCCGTCCTTGAGGACGATTTCATCACTCATCACGCGATCCAGCGCGGCGCTGACTTCATCTTTCGGTCCGCTCAAATCGATATACGCCGCCGTATGACCGCGGAACGTACGGAATTTGTTGCCAAGACGCACATCTACCGTGGCGCCATTGATTCGCTCGACAGGAGGGCGTGGAGTGATCGACAGGCGACCTTCATCCAACCAGGCTTCAATATCTCGGTCACATAAACGCATGGCACTTTCTCCTTTCGTGCTTCAAACCCTTAATGCCAGGTGCGTTAAGGGTGAACCAGGTTATCACTGAACGGTACACAATTCGCTGAACTTATTCAAAGAACTGACTGATTTTAGCCTTCAGAATATCGATGGCGATGCGGTTTTTACCCCCGCGCGGCACAATGATGTCGGCGTATTGCTTTGAAGGCTCAATAAATTGCAGGAACATTGGACGGACGGTTTTCTGGTATTGCGCCATCACCGAATCCATTGAACGACCACGTTCATTCACATCGCGCTTAATACGGCGCATCAGACAAATATCCAGCGGCGTATCAACAAAAATAGAAAAGTTCATCTCATCGCGCAAACGCGCATCCGTCAGCAGCAAAATGCCTTCCAGGATAATGACTTTCTTCGGTTCGATATGAATAGTGTCTTGCGTACGCGTGTGCTCAACATAGCTATAAACCGGCAGCTCAATGGCAGAGCCGCGTTTCAGCGTTTGCAGATGTTGAAACAGCAGGCTGTGGTCCATCGCGTTCGGATGGTCGTAGTTGGTTTTTACGCGTTCTTCCATCGACAGATGGCTTTGATCTTTGTAATAGCTGTCTTCGGGAATAACGCCAATATGTTCGTCACCGACTTGTTCACGCAATTCGCGATAAAGAGTACTGGCAATAAGGCTCTTGCCGGAAGCCGATGCGCCGGCAATGCCGATAATGACGCACTGATGGGACTGATCAGTCATAAATTTAGCGACCTGATTAACCTGGATGTAAGGAAGGGCGGCGCCGAAACGCCAAACGCGGCAATTATAGGGATTTCAGCGGCGCGATGCCACCCCAGGCTGCACCAATGCTGTCCCTGTCGCAAATTAAAATGGTCAGATTTAGAACAGCCGCTATATTTATTCACATGCCTTAGGAATTAATAGCTTGGGAGTGTTAATTTATGAGCAGCTGGCGTATAAATTGTAAATTGTTTGTACTAGCATAATCCCAGATTAAATGTGATGCGTCCGGCATCTCTGCTGGGCGACAACGGCTATTTGGGTAGAGTGGTAATGAGTAAACAATCCCAACATGTTTTAGTTACCTTACCCCATCCTCTACTGCGCCTGGCCAGTTTAGGTCTGGTGGCTTTCATCTTTACGTTGTTTTCGCTGGAACTATCACGTTACGGCGCACAGCTTGCCCCTCTGTGGTTTCCAACCTCTATCATGATGGTGGCTTTTTACCGTCACGCGGGAAAGATGTGGCCAGGGATCGCGCTGGCTTGCTCATTCGGTAGCATCGGCGCCTCTTTACTTTTTTTCCCCGGACAGTCGCTTAATTTCTCCTATACGGTCATTAACATTATTGAGGCTGTTGTTGGCGCAATGTTATTGCGTAAACTGCTGCCCTGGTACAATCCCTTACAAAATTTGAATGACTGGGCGCGCCTGGCATTTGGTAGCGCGGTTGTTCCGCCACTGTTGGGCGGCATTTTGATGTGGTTGTTGCTGCCGAAGGACACGTCGTTAAATACCTTTCTCATTTGGGTACTGTCAGAATCCATTGGCGCACTGGCGTTGGTGCCGTTAGGTTTACTGTTTAAACCACATTACCTGTTGCGCCATCGCGACCCGCGATTATTGCTTGAGACCCTGATTACCCTGCTGGTGACCTTAACGCTCAGTTGGCTGTCCATGATGTACATTCCATGGCCATTTACCTGCGTTATTGTCCTGCTGATGTGGAGCGCTGTCCGTCTGCCGCGTATGGAGGCGTTTTTAATATTCCTCAGCACCGTGATGATGGTTTCGCTGATGCTGGCTGCCGACCCTTCGCTGCTTTACACCCCGAAACCGAACATGATGACGGACATCCCCTGGTTGCCGTTTTTGATGATCCTGTTGCCCGCTAATATGATGACCATGGTGATGTACGCGTTTCGAGCCGAACGCAAGCACATTTCAGAAAGCGAGTCACGCTTTCGCAACGCCATGGAATATTCCGCGATTGGCATGGCGTTAGTCGGTACCGAGGGGCAATGGTTACAGGCCAATAAAGCCTTGTGTCAGTTTCTGGGCTATAGCCAGGAGGAGTTACGTTCACTGACCTTCCAGCAATTAACCTGGCCGGAAGATTTGAATAACGACATTGAACAGCTGAACATGCTGGCACGCGGAGAGATTAATAGCTATTCCATGGAAAAACGCTATTACACCCGTTCGGGCGACGTCGTCTGGGCGTTGCTGGCCGTTTCGTTGGTGCGTCATAGCGACAATACCCCACTCTATTTTATCGCGCAGGTTGAGGACATTAACGACCTGAAGCATACCGAGTGGATTAACAAACGGTTGATGGAGCGCATTACCCTCGCCAATGAAGCCGGGGGGATTGGGATCTGGGAATGGGAACTCCAGCCTGACGTGATCAGCTGGGATAAACGGATGTTCGATCTCTACGAAGTTCCTGCGCATATCAAGCCCAGTTGGCAAGTCTGGTATGAGTGCGTGGTACCCGAAGATCGTGAGTACGCCGAAAATGTGATTCGTGATTCGCTGGCCGCACGGGCTCCGTTCAAACTTGAGTTTCGTATCGCGGTAAAAGATGGCATACGCCATATCCGCTCGTTGGCCAACCGGGTACTGAATAAAGACGGTGAAGTTGAACGCTTACTTGGTATCAATATGGATATGACCGAAGTCAAGCAGCTTAACGAAGCGCTGTATCAGGAAAAAGAGCGCCTTCACATTACGCTGGATTCAATCGGCGAAGCGGTGATTTGTATTGATGTCGATATGAACGTGACCTTTATGAATCCGGTTGCTGAGAAAATGAGCGGCTGGCAGCAGGACAGTGCCATCGGCATTCCGCTATTGACGGTACTACATATTACTTTTGGCGAGAACGGTCCGCTGATGGAAAATATCTACAGTGCTGACATGTCACGTACGGCAATCGAACAGGAAGTGGTTCTGCATTGTCGTAACGGCAACAGTTATGACATTCAGTACAGCATCACGCCCCTCAGCACCCTCGACGGCGGCAGCATTGGCTCGGTGTTGGTTATTCAGGACGTCACAGAGTCGCGGAAGATGCTCCGCCAGCTTAGCTACAGCGCCTCGCATGATGACCTGACCCAGTTGGCAAACCGGGTCAGCTTCGAAAACCATCTAAAACAATTGCTGCATTCGGTACACGACACGCACCAGCGTCATGTGCTGGTTTTTATCGACCTGGATCGTTTTAAAGCGGTGAACGACAGCGCGGGTCATGCCGCTGGAGATGCCCTGCTGCGTGAACTCTCAGCGCTTATGCTCAGCATGTTGCGATCCAGCGATATGCTGGCACGCCTGGGCGGCGACGAGTTTGGTCTGTTGCTACCGGATTGTAATATCGAAAGCGCTCGCTTTATTTCAGGTCGCGTCATCAGCGCCATTAATGATTACCACTTCATGTGGGAAGGCCGCTTACACCGTATTGGCGCCAGCGCAGGGATTACGCTCATTGATGAGAAAAACCATGTCGCCAGCGACGTAATGTCTCAAGCGGATATTGCCTGTTATGCGGCGAAAAACAGTGGGCGTGGACGCGTCTGCGTTTATGAACCGCAGCAAAGCCAGGGTCATGCCGCGCGTAGTCAACTGACATTGGATGAGCAAAGACACACCATTATGCACAACCCAATGCTGATGATCGCCAGAGGTGTGGCTTCCCCGCGTATACCGGAGACGTTTAGCTTCTGGCTTCTCTCGCTTCGCTTAGGCACCGCTGAAGGTGAAGCCATTGAGGAGCAAGCCTTCCGCGCCGGGCTGGTCGATCCCGCGTTAAGCAAGGCGCTTGACCGTCGGGTATTTAGCGAGTTCTTCCAGAACTCTGCCCAAGCAGTAGCCAGTAAGGGCCTCAGTATTGCCCTGCCCCTTTCCGCCGTCGGCCTGCTCAACACAGAACTTATCGATGAGCTGCTGGAGCACTTGCAACGCAGTCCACTACCGCCGCGATTGCTGCATCTGACCGTTCCGGCAAGCGTCTTCAAAACCAACCCAACGCAGGCTATATCCGCCCTGCATCGACTGCGTCAGTACGGTTGTCGAATTGTATTAAGTCAGGTTGGTCGCGATTTAGAGCTCTTTGACAACCTGAAATATCGCATTGTCGATTACCTGTTGCTCGACAGCGAGCTAAGTGCCAGCGCTCCCGGCAACCTGATCGACGAAATGTGGATGTCCATTATTCAGGGTCATGCCCAGCGCCTGGACATAAAAACTATCGCCGGTCCGGTGCAGTTGCCACTCATCATGGATACGCTTTCTGGCATCGGTGTTGATATGATTTATGGCGATATTATTGCCGACGCCCAACCACTGGATCTGTTACTGAATACCAGTAATTTCGCCATCAACTGACGGCTGCCAGCCATCCGTATACCAGATATGCAACAGGGCATAGGAGCGCCAGGGTTTCCAGCGCTCTGCATACCGTCGGATCTGGGCCGGTGTCATGCCGGGAAAACGCTGTTTAATCAGATAATCATCCGGCAGAAAAACGTCCTTCGCCTGCCAACCACGTAGCGCGAAATAGTTGGCGGTCCAGCGCCCTATCCCGGGAAACGTTTGTAGCTGCTTAACGCCTTGTTCGATATCGGCAGGGGCTGTTGTCGCGAGCGTTCCTTCAAGGGTTGCATGAGCCAGGTGGATCAACGCCTCAGCGCGTTTGAGCGGCATTCCTAACGCTTTCAGGTGCAGCGGATCGGCATTGGCAAGCGCTTCCGGCGTAGGAAAACACACATACTCGGGCGCATCCTCCAGCGCTTCCCCGTAAGCGTGCGCCACTTTCGCCGTCAGTTTAGCGGCCATCAATACGCTGACTAACTGCCCTAAAATCGCCCGTACCCCTTGCTCAAACGCATCGACACATCCCGGCAGGCGCAGTCCCGGACGCGCCGCACCGAGGCTACCCAGCGCGGCGATAATTTGCTGCGGGCAACAGCCAAGATCGAACAAGCGCGTTATTTTTGCCAGACACTCGGAGGCGACCGGCTGTAACCCTGTGCTCAATGTCACGTGTAGCACGTTGGCGTGCAGATCCGGGACAACGCGCACCAGACCACGATGCCCCCCTACGCACAGGCTTCTGACATAGCTCAGTTCCTCTACGGTTTCGACACCTTCAACCGCACGGGCGGCAAGAAACCCCAGCATCCAGGGCCAATCATAAGGCGGTTGCCAGCTCAGCGTGAACATTCAGTTTTCCTTTTTACGCAAACCTACAGCATAAACGGTATTCAATCAGTACGCCTTGCTTTCATATTCCAGTTGTCGGGGCGTCAACTATTCGTTAAAGTCACGCCCCTTCTTCACTGGCATGGGGATTTTTACGGTGTTTATTGGTTTTGACTACGGTACGGCAAACTGTTCAGTGGCCGTTATGCGTGACGGGCAGCCCCACCTGCTCAAAATGGAAAATAACAGCACGCTGCTACCCTCAATGCTGTGCGCACCAACGCGCGAAGCGGTTAGCGAGTGGCTGTATCGCCATCATGACATCCCAACTACGGACGATGAAACGCAGGCGCTGCTTCGCCGTGCGATGCGCTACAACCGCGAAGAAGATATCGACGTTAACGCCAACAGCGTACAGTTCGGTCTGGCATCGCTGGGTCAGTATATTGAAGACCCGGAAGAGGTGTACTTCGTTAAATCGCCAAAATCATTTTTGGGCGCCAGCGGTCTGAAGCCGCAGCAGGTTGCGCTGTTTGAAGATCTGGTCTGTGCAATGATGCTGCACATTCGCAACCAGGCGCAAAGCCAGCTGCCGGAAGCTATCACTCAGGCCGTGATTGGTCGGCCCATCAACTTCCAGGGATTAGGTGGCGATGACGCCAACACCCAGGCGCAGGGTATTCTTGAACGTGCGGCCAAACGCGCCGGTTTTCAGGATGTCGTCTTCCAGTACGAGCCGGTAGCGGCGGGACTGGATTACGAAGCGACGCTGCAGGAAGAAAAACGCGTGTTGGTGGTGGATATCGGCGGGGGTACGACCGACTGTTCGCTGCTGCTGATGGGGCCGCAATGGCATCAGCGTGCCGATCGCGAAAACAGCCTGCTGGGACACAGTGGCTGCCGCGTAGGCGGGAACGATCTGGATATCGCGCTGGCGTTTAAACACCTGATGCCACTGCTAGGTATGGGCGGTGAGACAGAAAAAGGTATCGCCTTACCGATTCTCCCGTGGTGGAACGCGGTCGCAATCAACGACGTTCCCGCGCAAAGTGATTTCTATAGCAGCGCCAACGGTCGACTGCTCAACGATCTTGTCCGCGACGCGAGAGAAGCCGATAAAGTCGCTCTGCTGCTTAAAGTCTGGCGCGAGCGTCTGAGCTATCGCCTGGTGCGCAGTGCAGAAGAGAGCAAAATCGCACTTTCCGACCAGACTATTGTAACGGCGGCGATACCGTTTATCAGCGACACGCTGGCAACCGATATCAATCAACACGGACTGGAAGCTGCGCTCAATCAGCCCCTGGCGCGTATTCTCGAGCAGGTCCAGCTGGCGCTGGACAACGCACAGGAAAAACCAGACGTGATTTATCTGACCGGCGGCAGCGCGCGTTCGCCGCTGATTAAAAAAGCCCTCGCCCAGCAGCTTCCCGGGATCCCTATCGCGGGTGGCGATGACTTCGGTTCTGTCACCGCCGGGCTGGCCCGCTGGGCTGACGTTGTTTTCCGCTAAGCCGCTCGCATGCTGAAAAGTGTGCGTATTGACATCATCCTTGCTGTGGCTTATTTTCAGGAGTGAGGGTTAGGGAAGGTTTCCCCTCCCCCTGGTGTCTTAGTAAGCCGGTAAGCTAATGACTAAGAGTATCACCAGTATGATGACGTACTTCATCATAACCCTTTCCTTATTTTGGCCCCTTCCTCGGGAGGGGCTTTCCCGTTCCAGCGTCCCGCTGAAATCTCTGGCTTTCCTCCTTTTTGCCTTGTCAGCACTCTATCGCACAATTGCGTATTCGCTATCTTCACCACCGATTGTTGCGTAACGCCTCGCAAAGCCGCGTCAGCATTCAGACGAATCCCGACAGTGTTTCATAATTCCTCCATTTTTCTCCCTTGTTCGCTGGCTAAACTAGTATCATTCCGCGAATCGTTTCAGGATGAGAAACTCATAACAATGAAAGGCAGTAATAAATCCCGCTGGGTGATAGCAATCGTGATCGTCGTGGCCGCCGTCGCCGCCATCTGGTTCTGGCAAAGCCGTAGCGCATCCCAGGGAACCGCACCGGGCGCAACCAAACCCGCGCAGCACACTGCGGGGTCAGGACGGCGTGGAATGCGCTCCGGACCGTTGGCTCCCGTGCAGGCTGCCACCGCCACCGAGGAAGCCGTGCCACGTTACCTGACAGGGCTGGGGACCGTTACTGCCGCAAATACCGCCACGGTGCGTAGTCGGGTGGATGGTCAACTCATCGCCTTACACTTTGAGGAAGGACAACAGGTTAAAGCCGGTGACCTGCTAGCAGAAATAGATCCCAGCCAATTCAAAGTTGCTCTGGCTCAGGCGCAGGGACAACTGGCAAAAGATAAAGCCACACTGGCGAATGCCCGTCGCGATCTTGCCCGCTATCAACAGTTGGTTAAAACCAATCTGGTCTCCCGTCAGGAGCTGGACGCCCAGCAGGCGTTGGTCAATGAGACGTTAGGCACAATCAAAGCAGATGAAGCCAGCGTCGCCAGCGCTCAGTTGCAGCTCGACTGGAGCCGGATAACCGCACCTGTCGATGGTCGTGTCGGCCTGAAACAGGTCGATGTCGGTAACCAAATTTCCAGCGGCGATACCACCGGAATCGTCGTCATTACGCAAACGCATCCCATCGACCTGATATTTACGTTGCCTGAAAACGACATTGCTACCGTGTTGCAGGCACAAAAATCGGGGAGCCAGCTGAAGGTCGAAGCCTGGGACCGAACCAATTCGCAAAAGCTGAGCGAAGGTGTCCTGCTCAGTCTCGACAATCAGATTGATGCCACCACCGGAACAATCAAAGTTAAGGCTCGTTTTAACAATCAGGATGATGCTTTATTCCCTAACCAGTTCGTTAACGCCCGCATGCTGGTCGACACACAACAAAATGCCGTTGTGATCCCAACTGCCGCCCTGCAAATGGGTAACGAAGGCCATTTTGTCTGGGTGCTGAACAGCGATAACAAAGTGAGCAAACACCTGGTTAAACCGGGAATTCAGGATAGCCAAAAAGTGGTGATTACTGCCGGGTTGTCTGCGGGCGATCGGGTCGTGACCGACGGTATTGATCGTCTGACGGAAGGCGCAAAAGTCGAAGTCGTTGAGGCGCACGATGCCTCTGTTCAGGACGAGAAAACAGCGCCACGCGGATACGGCAAAAAAGGAGCTAACTCCTGATGCAGGTGTTACCTCCGGACAACACAGGCGGACCATCGCGCCTGTTTATTCTGCGCCCCGTCGCCACCACGCTGCTGATGGTCGCGATTTTGCTTGCCGGAATTATCGGTTATCGCTTCCTGCCAATCGCCGCCTTACCTGAAGTGGATTACCCCACGATTCAGGTCGTTACGCTCTACCCCGGTGCCAGCCCGGATGTCATGACCTCGGCGGTCACCGCACCGCTTGAACGTCAGTTTGGGCAGATGTCTGGCTTAAAACAGATGTCATCACAAAGCTCCGGTGGCGCATCGGTCGTTACGTTACAGTTTCAACTGACGCTCCCGTTGGATGTTGCCGAGCAGGAAGTTCAGGCCGCGATTAACGCCGCCACCAATTTATTACCCAGCGATCTCCCTAACCCTCCGGTCTACAGCAAGGTAAACCCGGCAGATCCGCCGATCATGACGCTGGCGGTCACATCCAGCGCCATGCCGATGACGCAGGTGGAAGATATGGTCGAAACCCGCGTCGCGCAGAAAATCTCTCAGGTATCCGGCGTGGGCCTGGTAACACTTTCCGGTGGGCAACGTCCGGCGGTCCGCGTGAAGCTTAACGCTCAGGCCATTGCCGCACTCGGTCTGACCAGCGAAACCATCCGTACGGCCATTACCGGTGCCAACGTCAATTCGGCAAAAGGGAGTCTTGATGGTCCAACGCGTGCCGTTACCCTTTCAGCCAACGACCAGATGCAGTCCGCGGATGAATATCGTCAGCTCATTGTTGCCTATAAAAACGGTGCGCCGGTTCGTCTGGGCGATGTCGCCACCGTTGAGCAAGGGGCCGAAAACAGCTGGCTGGGCGCATGGGCCAATAAGCAACAAGCTATAGTAATGAATGTTCAGCGCCAACCTGGCGCAAACATCATCTCCACGGCAGACAGTATCCGCCAGATGCTGCCGCAGCTCACCGAGAGCCTGCCCAAATCGGTTAAGGTCAGCGTACTTTCCGATCGTACAACCAATATTCGTGCGTCCGTAGCGGATACCCAATTTGAATTGATGCTGGCGATTGCGCTGGTAGTCATGATTATCTACCTGTTTTTGCGCAATATTCCGGCAACTATTATTCCTGCAGTCGCCGTACCGTTATCGTTAATCGGTACTTTCGCGGTGATGGTATTTCTTGATTTCTCCATCAACAACCTGACCCTCATGGCGCTAACCATTGCGACAGGTTTTGTGGTGGATGACGCTATCGTGGTTATCGAGAATATTTCACGCTATATCGAAAAAGGCGAAAAACCGCTGACTGCTGCCCTGAAGGGCGCGGGCGAGATTGGTTTTACCATCATCTCTCTGACATTTTCACTGATCGCCGTACTGATCCCACTGCTATTTATGGGTGATATCGTAGGTCGATTATTCCGGGAGTTCGCTGTGACGCTGGCCGTGGCGATTCTGATTTCCGCCGTTGTCTCGCTCACTCTTACGCCGATGATGTGCGCGCGTATGCTGAATCAGGCCTCATTGCGTAAGCAAAACCGCTTCTCCCGTGCCTCAGAGCGCATGTTTGATCGCGTTATTGCCGGGTACGGCCACTGGCTGGCGAAAGTGCTCAACCATCCGTGGCTCACGCTGAGCGTTGCGCTCGGCACGCTGGCGCTGAGCGTTATGCTATGGGTCTTTATCCCCAAAGGCTTCTTTCCGATCCAGGATAACGGTATTATCCAGGGCACGCTGCAGGCACCGCAGTCCAGCTCATTTGCCAGCATGGCCCAGCGCCAGCGTCAGGTTTCAGATGTCATTCTGAAAGATCCGGCGGTAGAAAGCCTGACCGCTTTTGTCGGTGTGGACGGCACTAATACGGCATTGAACAGCGCGCGCTTACAAATCAACCTTAAGCCGCTGGATGAACGCGACGATCGGGTGCAGAAAGTGATTGCGCGCCTACAGGATGCGGTTGACAGAGTTCCCGGCGCTGACCTTTATCTTCAGCCCACTCAGGATCTGACGATTGATACTCAGGTCAGCCGGACGCAATATCAGTTCACGCTGCAAGCGACATCCCTTGATGCCCTCAGCACCTGGGTTCCACAGCTGATAGCAAAACTAAATCAGCTACCGCAACTATCCGATGTCAGTAGCGACTGGCAGGACAAAGGGCTGGTAGCGTATGTGAACGTCAATCGCGACAGCGCCAGCCGTTTGGGCATCAGCATGTCAGATGTCGACAACGCCCTGTACAACGCCTTCGGCCAGCGACTGATTTCAACCATCTACACCCAGGCAAATCAGTATCGCGTGGTGTTAGAACATGACACCAACAATACGCCAGGGCTTGCGGCACTGGATACAATTCGTCTGACCAGTAGCGACGGCGGCATGGTACCGCTCAGCGCGATAGCAAACATTGAACAGCGTTTCGCCCCGCTGTCGATTAACCACCTCGATCAGTTCCCGGTCACCACCATCTCGTTCAACGTGCCAGACGAGTGGTCGCTGGGTGATGCGGTACAGGCCATTCTGGATACCGAAAAAACGCTTAACCTGCCCGCAAATATTACCACCCAGTTCCAGGGCAGCACGCTCGCCTTCCAGGCTGCGCTGGGAAATACCATCTGGTTGATTGTGGCTGCGGTTGTCGCGATGTATATCGTCCTCGGCGTGCTGTATGAGAGCTTTATTCACCCAATTACTATTCTCTCCACGCTGCCGACGGCGGGCGTCGGGGCGCTTCTGGCGTTAATGATTGCCGGGAGCGAACTGGACGTCATCGCGATTATCGGCATTATTTTGCTCATCGGTATCGTCAAGAAAAACGCCATCATGATGATCGACTTCGCCCTGGCTGCAGAGCGCGAACAGGGCATGGCACCGCGCGAAGCCATCTTCCAGGCGTGTCTGCTGCGTTTTCGCCCAATTCTGATGACCACGCTGGCAGCACTGCTCGGCGCCTTGCCGCTGATGTTAAGTACCGGCGTAGGTGCCGAATTACGCCGCCCATTAGGAATTGGTATGGTCGGCGGCCTGCTGGTAAGCCAGGTATTAACCCTGTTTACCACCCCGGTGATTTATCTGCTGTTTGACCGTTTGTCGCTGTATGTGAAAAGCCGCTTCCCGCGCCAGGAAGAGGAAGCGTAAATGAAATTTTTTGCGCTTTTCATTCATCGTCCGGTGGCGACCATTCTCATTTCGGTGGCCATCACCCTGTGCGGCATACTCGGATTTCGTCTGCTGCCGGTCGCTCCGCTACCGCAGGTGGATTTTCCGGTGATCATGGTCAGCGCATCGTTACCCGGTGCCTCACCCGAAACGATGGCGTCCTCGGTCGCAACTCCGCTGGAGCGCTCGCTGGGGCGCATTGCGGGCGTGAACGAAATGACATCAAGCAGTTCACTTGGCAGTACGCGTATTATTCTCGAATTCAAATTCGACCGTGACATCAATGGCGCGGCGCGGGACGTTCAGGCCGCAATTAACGCGGCGCAAAGCCTGCTACCCAGCGGGATGCCGAGCCGACCAACGTATCGCAAAGCCAACCCTTCCGATGCGCCAATCATGATCCTGACGCTAACGTCGGACACGTACTCGCAAGGTGAATTGTACGATTTCGCATCAACACAACTGGCGCAAACCATCGCGCAAATTGACGGTGTGGGCGACGTGGACGTTGGAGGCAGCTCACTGCCTGCGGTGCGTGTAGGGCTCAATCCGCAGGCACTGTTTAACCAGGGCGTGTCGCTGGACGACGTGCGTAGCGCAATTGACAACGCCAATGTGCGTAAGCCGCAGGGCGCTATCGAGAATGATACCCACCGTTGGCAGGTACAAACCAACGATGAGCTGAAAACCGCCGCCGAATACCAGCCGATTATCATCCACTACAATAACGGCGCGGCGGTGCGACTGGGCGACGTTGCGTCTGTAACCGACTCGGTGCAGGACGTACGCAACGCGGGGATGACCAATGCCAAACCGGCCATTCTGCTGATGATCCGCAAGCTACCGGAAGCCAATATCATTCAGACGGTAGACAGCATTCGCGCCAAATTGCCGGAGTTACAAACGCTGGTCCCGGCCGCCATCGATCTGCAAATCGCCCAGGACCGCTCGCCGACTATTCGCGCCTCGCTGGAAGAAGTCGAACAGACGCTGATTATCTCCGTGGCGCTGGTTATCCTGGTGGTCTTTATTTTCCTGCGCTCCGGGCGCGCGACGCTGATCCCCGCGGTAGCTGTTCCGGTCTCGCTGATCGGTACCTTTGCCGCCATGTATCTGTGCGGATTCAGCCTGAACAACCTGTCGTTGATGGCGCTCACCATTGCTACGGGATTTGTCGTCGATGACGCCATCGTGGTGCTGGAAAATATTGCCCGCCACCTGGAAGCAGGAATGAAGCCGCTCCAGGCGGCGTTACAGGGTACGCGCGAAGTGGGATTCACCGTGCTCTCCATGAGTCTGTCGCTGGTGGCGGTGTTCCTGCCACTGCTGTTAATGGGCGGATTGCCTGGGCGCTTGCTGCGCGAATTTGCCGTCACGCTGTCGGTTGCTATCGGTATCTCGCTGCTGGTGTCGCTGACATTAACGCCAATGATGTGCGGCTGGATGCTCAAATCCAGCATCCCGCGCGAACAGTCTCGCAAGCGGGGTTTTGGTCGTGTGCTAGTGGCGCTGCAACAGAGTTACGGCACCTCGCTTAAATGGGTGCTACGCCATACGCGGCTGGTAGGCGTGGTGTTACTTGGCACCATCGCGCTGAATATCTGGCTTTATATTTCCATCCCCAAAACCTTCTTCCCGGAGCAGGATACCGGCGTATTGATGGGTGGGATCCAGGCCGACCAGAGCATCTCATTTCAGGCGATGCGCGGCAAACTGCAGGACTTTATGAAGATCATCCGCGACGACCCGGCGGTGAATAACGTCACCGGTTTTACCGGTGGTTCGCGGGTCAACAGCGGGATGATGTTTATTACCCTCAAGCCACGCGATGAACGCCGTGAAACCGCTCAACAGGTGATCGACCGCCTGCGCGTCGCGCTTTCAAAAGAGCCAGGTGCGAATCTGTTTTTAATGGCGGTGCAAGATATTCGCGTTGGTGGACGCCAGGCCAACGCCAGCTATCAATACACATTGCTGTCCGACGATCTCGCGGCGTTGCGTGAGTGGGAACCGAAGATCCGTAAGGCGCTTGCCGCCCTGCCCCAACTGGCAGACGTCAACTCCGATCAGCAAGACAATGGCGCGGAGATGAATCTGATTTACGATCGCGACACCATGTCTCGTCTGGGGATCGACGTGGCAGCCGCCAACAGCCTGTTGAATAATGCTTTCGGACAACGACAGATCTCTACCATCTATCAACCGATGAACCAGTACAAAGTGGTGATGGAGGTCGATCGACGTTACACCCAGGACATCAGCGCACTGGACAAAATGTTCGTCATCAACAATGACGGTAAAGCGATCCCGTTATCGTACTTTGCTAAATGGCAGCCGGCGAATGCGCCACTGTCTGTGAACCATCAGGGCTTGTCTGCCGCCTCAACCGTGTCGTTTAACCTGCCGACAGGTTCTTCACTGTCAGAAGCGACAGAGGCCATCAACAGAACCATGACCCAGCTCGGCGTCCCTTCCACGGTTCGCGGTAGCTTTGCCGGTACCGCACAGGTATTTCAGGACACCATGAATTCGCAGGTGATCCTGATTATCGCCGCCATCGCCACGGTCTATATCGTGCTGGGGATGCTGTATGAAAGCTATGTCCATCCGCTGACCATTCTCTCCACGCTACCTTCGGCTGGCGTCGGGGCGTTGCTGGCGCTGGAACTGTTCAATGCCCCGTTCAGCCTAATCGCCCTGATAGGGATCATGCTATTAATTGGCATTGTGAAGAAAAACGCCATCATGATGGTCGATTTTGCGCTGGAAGCGCAGAGAAACGGCAAACTACAGCCGGAAGAAGCTATTTTCCAGGCCTGCCTGTTGCGCTTTCGCCCAATAATGATGACCACGCTGGCGGCGTTGTTTGGCGCGTTGCCGTTGGTATTATCCGCAGGAGATGGCTCTGAACTGCGTCAGCCTTTGGGGATAACCATTGTCGGTGGGCTGGTCGTGAGTCAGCTCCTGACGCTGTACACCACGCCCGTGGTCTATCTCTTTTTCGACCGTCTGCGTCTGCGTTTTTCGCGTAAAAACAGCAAACCGGTAGCAGAGTTATGACAGAACTTCCCGACAGCACCCGCTGGCAACTTTGGATTGTGGCATTTGGCTTTTTTATGCAGTCGCTGGATACCACCATCGTTAACACCGCGCTTCCCTCGATGGCGGCAAGCCTCGGGGAAAGCCCGTTACACATGCATATGGTCATTGTGTCATATGTTTTAACTGTTGCCGTGATGCTGCCCGCCAGCGGATGGCTGGCGGACAAAGTTGGCGTGCGTAATATCTTCTTCACCGCCATCATCCTGTTTACGCTTGGCTCGCTGTTTTGTGCCGGGTCCAGCACGCTCAACGAACTGGTGATGGCGCGCGTCTTACAAGGCGTTGGCGGCGCGATGATGGTGCCGGTCGGCAGGCTAACGGTGATGAAAATCGTCCCGCGTGAGCAATATATGGCGGCGATGACGTTTGTCACTTTACCCGGTCAAATCGGCCCGCTGCTGGGCCCGGCGTTAGGCGGAATTCTGGTTGAATACGCCTCCTGGCACTGGATATTTTTGATTAACATTCCGGTAGGCATTGTCGGCGCAATAGCGACGTTAATGCTGATGCCCAACTACACCATGCAAACCCGACGTTTCGACCTCTCAGGGTTCGCGATGCTGGCGGTCGGCATGGCGGTACTGACGCTGGCGCTCGATGGCAGCAAAGGAACCGGCCTCTCCAGTATCACGCTGGCGGCGCTGGTTATCTGCGGGGTATTGGCTATTGCGCTGTATCTGAAACACGCCCATCGTAATCCACGTGCGCTATTCAGCCTGAATCTGTTTCGCACACCAACCTTCTCGCTAGGTCTGTTCGGCAGTTTTGCCGGACGCATCGGCAGCGGCATGTTGCCGTTTATGACGCCGGTGTTTTTACAGATTGGCCTCGGTTTTTCACCTTTTCATGCCGGGCTGATGATGATCCCGATGGTGCTGGGCAGTATGGGCATGAAGCGCATTGTGGTGCAGGTCGTTAACCGCTTTGGTTACCGTCGTGTGCTGATTACCACTACGCTTGGCCTGTCGCTGGTCAGTCTGTTGCTAATGACCACGGCACTGCTGGGCTGGTATTACGCCCTGCCCTTCGTGCTGTTTTTACAGGGAATGGTCAACTCAACGCGTTTTTCATCCATGAACACGCTTACGTTAAAAGATCTGCCTGACGATCTGGCCAGCAGCGGTAACAGCCTGCTGTCGATGATCATGCAGCTATCGATGAGTATTGGTGTGACCATCGCAGGCCTGCTGCTGGGCATGTTCGGCCAACAGCATATCGCCATCGACAGCGGAAGTACGCATACCGTCTTTATGTATACCTGGCTGTGCATCGCCTTCATTATTGCGCTGCCCGCCATTATTTTTGCCCGCGTGCCGAACGACACGCAAACCAACGCGGTGATTTCACGGCGCAAAAGGAGCACCTGATGAAGTTCTGGCGGCCCGGTATCACCGGCAAACTGTTTCTGGCGATTTTCGCCACCTGCATTGTGTTGCTGATCAGCATGCACTGGGCCGTACGCATTAGCTTCGAACGTGGTTTTATTGACTATATCAAGCACGGCAACGAGCAGCGGCTGCAAATGCTCAGCGACGCATTAAGCGAGCAGTACGAGCAGCACGGCAACTGGCGATTCTTACGCAATAACGATCGTTTTGTTTTCCAGATCCTGCGCTCTTTTGAACACGACAACGACGATGATAAACCGGGTCCAGGCATGCCGCCGCACGGCTGGCGTACACAGTTTTGGGTTGTCGACCAAAACGCCCGTGTGCTTGTCGGCCCGCGCGGCCCAGTTCCTCGCGACGGCATGCGCCATCCCATACGCGTTAACGGTAGCGAAGTGGGCGCCGTGATTGCCTCTCCTGTGGAACGCTTAACGCGGAATACGGATATCAATTTCGACATGCAGCAACGACGATCCAGCTGGCTTATCGTTGCGCTCTCCACGATCCTGGCCGCGCTGGCGACGTTTACGCTGGCGCGCAGCCTGCTGGCCCCGGTTAAGCGGTTGGTGGAAGGCACGCACAAACTGGCGGCGGGCGATTTCACCACTCGCGTTACGCCAACCAGTACGGATGAGCTGGGCAAGCTGGCGCAGGACTTCAACCAGCTCGCCAGTACACTGGAAAAAAACCAGCAGATGCGTCGTGACTTTATGGCCGATATTTCTCACGAACTGCGTACGCCGTTGGCGGTGTTGCGCGGTGAACTGGAGGCCATTCAGGATGGTGTCCGCCAGTTTACCCCTGACTCCGTTGCCTCGTTGCAGGCTGAAGTCGGTACGCTCACCAAACTGGTTGACGACCTTCATCAGCTCTCCATGTCAGATGAAGGCGCGCTGGCCTACCAGAAAACATCGCTGGACCTCATCCCCCTATTGGAAGTGGCAAGCGGCGCATTTCGTGAACGCTTCTCCAGCCGTGGATTGACCATACAGCTTTCGCTCCCCGACAGCATGACGGTATTTGGTGACAGGGATCGTCTGATGCAGTTGTTCAACAACCTGCTGGAAAACAGTCTGCGCTACACCGATAGCGGTGGCGGGTTGCATATCAGCGCCGAACAACGCGAACGCATGGTGTTATTAACCTTCGCTGATTCCGCTCCCGGCGTAAGTGACGAGCAGTTACAGAAGCTGTTTGAACGATTTTATCGCACCGAAGGCTCGCGCAACCGCGCCAGCGGAGGTTCCGGATTGGGGCTGGCGATTTGCGTCAATATCGTACAAGCGCATAATGGTCTAATCCGCGCCGCCCATTCGCCTTTTGGTGGGGTTAGCATTACAGTAGAGTTACCGCTGGAACGCGATTTACAGAGAGATGTATGACTGAGTTACCCATTGATGAAAACACACCGCGTATTCTGATCGTGGAAGATGAGCCTAAGCTGGGGCAACTGCTGATCGACTACCTGCGGGCAGCGAGCTATGCCCCTACGCTGATCAACCACGGCGACCTGGTTCTGCCTTACGTGCGCCAAACGCCGCCCGATCTGATCTTGTTGGATCTGATGCTGCCCGGTACCGACGGTCTGACTCTGTGTCGGGAAATCCGCCGCTTCTCAGAAGTCCCCATCATGATGGTAACCGCTAAAATCGAAGAGATTGATCGCCTGCTGGGGCTGGAGATCGGTGCTGATGATTATATTTGTAAACCTTACAGCCCGCGCGAAGTTGTCGCGCGCGTAAAAACGATCCTGCGCCGCTGCAAACCGCAGCGCGAACTGCAACAAATGGATGCAGACAGCCCGCTTATCGTCGATGAAAGCCGTTTTCAGGCCTCCTGGCGTGGGAAGATGCTCGATTTAACGCCCGCCGAATTCCGCTTACTTAAAACGTTGTCACATGAGCCGGGTAAAGTGTTCTCCCGTGAACAGTTGCTCAATCATCTCTATGACGATTACCGCGTCGTTACCGACCGCACCATCGACAGCCATATTAAGAACCTGCGACGCAAGCTGGAGTCGCTGGATACCGAGCAGTCGTTTATCCGCGCGGTCTATGGCGTGGGGTATCGCTGGGAAGCCGACGCCTGCCGAATTGCTTAAACTCTCCTGCCCTTCAGGGCTCCGCTGCTCCGTGAGCCCTGGTAACTAGCAACTCTCCAAATATCGCTCATACTCTTTCTGACAATACTGTCGTCAATAACTGTTTGATATAAAACTTTTAATCAAGGAGTTCATATGGCTGGTTGGTTTGAATTAAGTAAGAGTAGCGATGATCAGTACCGCTTTGTTCTTAAAGCTGGGAACGGGGAAATAATCCTTACCAGTGAGCTTTACACTACAAAAGGTGCTGCAGAAAAAGGGATCGCATCTGTCCATGCTAACAGCCCTCTGGATGAGCGTTATGAGAAAAAAACAGCGTCTAATGGCAAATTACATTTCAACCTGAAAGCTGCAAACCACCAGATTATTGGTAGCAGTCAACTGTATGCGAATGAACAGTCACGCGAGACCGGTATTGCTTCAGTTAAGACCAATGGTGTCAGTCAGACGATAAAAGATAAGACCTGATAATTATTTGCTCAGCCGGGTAACGCAACGCTGTCGCCCGGCGTTTTTCTTTACCTGACTTCCTCGCAGCGCTACAATGCCCGCCCTTAATATGGGGGCACTCCCCTAACCGCCTCATTGAGTGAGGCGAGTCTGACCTGTCATCAGAACGAGAAAATTATGTTTAAACCGGAACTCCTTTCCCCGGCGGGAACGCTGAAAAACATGCGTTACGCTTTCGCCTATGGCGCTGACGCTGTGTATGCGGGCCAACCGCGTTACTCACTGCGCGTACGCAACAACGAATTCAACCACGAAAACCTGCAGCTCGGCATTAATGAAGCCCATGAACTGGGTAAAAAATTCTATGTGGTGGTTAACATTGCCCCACACAATGCCAAGCTGAAGACCTTCATTCGTGATCTGAAACCGGTGGTGGAAATGGGGCCGGATGCACTGATCATGTCAGACCCTGGTCTGATTATGCTGGTGCGCGAAAACTTCCCTGACATGGACATTCACCTTTCAGTACAGGCTAACGCCGTAAACTGGGCGACGGTGAAATTCTGGAAGCAGATGGGACTGACCCGCGTGATCCTCTCCCGCGAGCTGTCGCTGGAAGAAATCGAAGAGATCCGCACCCAGGTTCCGGATATGGAGCTTGAGATCTTCGTTCACGGCGCGCTGTGTATGGCCTACTCCGGCCGTTGCCTGCTCTCTGGCTACATCAACAAGCGTGACCCTAACCAGGGTACCTGCACCAATGCCTGCCGCTGGGAATACAACGTGCAGGAAGGCAAAGAAGACGTGGTGGGCAATATCGTGCATAAGTACGAGCCTATTCCGGTACAAAACGTTGAGCCTACGCTGGGTATTGGCGCACCGACAGACAAAGTCTTTATGATTGAAGAAGCCCAGCGTCCGGGTGAGTATATGACCGCGTTCGAAGACGAACATGGCACTTACATCATGAACTCGAAGGATTTGCGTGCCATTGCCCACGTTGAACGCCTGACGCAGATGGGCGTGCATTCCCTGAAGATCGAAGGCCGCACCAAGTCATACTATTACTGTGCACGTACCGCGCAGGTCTATCGTAAAGCCATTGATGATGCTGCTGCCGGTAAACCGTTCGACCCGCAACTGCTGGAAACGCTGGAAGGTCTGGCGCATCGTGGTTACACCGAAGGGTTCCTGCGCCGTCATACCCATGACGACTATCAGAACTACGAATACGGCTTCTCTGTTTCCGAGCGTCAGCAGTTTGTCGGCGAATTTACCGGCGAACGTAAAGGTGAACTGGCCGCCGTACTGGTGAAAAACAAATTCACCGTCGGCGACAGCCTGGAGCTGATGACCCCACAGGGCAACATTAACTTTACCCTCGAACAGATGGAAAACGCGAAAGGTGAAGCCATGCCGGTTGCGCCGGGCGACGGTTACACCGTGTGGATGCCAGTACCAGAGGATATCGATCTGAATTATGCATTGTTGATGCGTAATTTTACCGGTGAGTCCACGCGCAACCCGCATACTAAGTAGTTAATTACGGTTATTTTTCAGCGTTCGGAAGATTCTTAGAAATCGATCACATACCGTTTCGTTCATTAAGGGTATTATCCCCTCCGCTGAAAAACATAACCCATAAATGCTAGCTGTACCAGGAACCACCTCCTTAGCCTGCGTAATCTCCCTTACGCAGGCTTATTTTTTGCCTGCCGTTTAAACTCCCTGAATATCCCAATTCAAATCACTTTTATCAGGCGAAAAAAACCGGGCATTGCGCCCGGCTGATTAGGTGATTAAAGATTAATGTGCTGCTTCTGGCTTGTGCTTTTGTGCACTCTGGAAACCATAGGTCAGCTCATTTTTCTCTTTATCCAGCGCAACGGTCACCTGGCCACCATCCACCAGCGAACCGAACAGCAGTTCGTTAGCCAATGGTTTTTTCAGGTTATCCTGGACCACACGCGTCATTGGACGTGCGCCCATTGCGCGGTCATAGCCTTTCTCTGCCAGCCAGTCACGTGCTTCCTGACTCACTTCCAGAGAGACACCTTTCTGATCCAGCTGAACCTGAAGCTCGACGATAAACTTATCAACAACCTGATGAATCACCTCGGTAGAGAGATGATCGAACCAGATAATGTTGTCGAGACGGTTACGGAATTCCGGCGTAAACACTTTTTTGATTTCGCCCATTGCATCAGTACTGTTGTCCTGATGAATCAACCCAATCGATTTACGCTCAGTTTCACGTACACCGGCGTTGGTGGTCATGACCAGCACCACGTTGCGGAAATCCGCTTTACGCCCGTTATTGTCGGTCAGCATGCCGTTATCCATCACTTGCAGCAGCAGGTTAAAGACATCCGGGTGCGCTTTTTCGATTTCATCCAGCAGCAGCACCGCATGCGGATGCTTAATAACAGCATCGGTCAGCAAACCGCCCTGGTCGAAACCGACATACCCCGGAGGCGCACCAATCAGGCGGCTGACGGTGTGGCGTTCCATATATTCGGACATATCAAAACGCAGCAGTTCAATGCCGAGTGCTTTGGACAACTGCACCGTGACTTCGGTCTTACCGACGCCAGTTGGTCCGGCAAACAGGAACGAACCGACCGGTTTATGTTCGTGTCCCAGACCGGCACGGCTCATTTTGATCGCTTCAGTCAGCGCCTCAATGGCTTTATCCTGTCCGAATACCAGCATTTTCAGACGGTTGCCCAGGTTTTTCAGCGTGTCGCGATCGCTCTGCGAAACGCTCTTCTCCGGGATCCGCGCAATGCGGGCCACAACGGACTCGATATCCGCCACGTTGACGGTTTTCTTGCGCTTGCTGACCGGCATCAGACGTGCACGCGCGCCCGCCTCATCAATCACGTCAATCGCTTTATCCGGCAGATGACGATCGTTAATATATTTCACCGCCAGTTCGACCGCTGCACGCACCGCTTTGGCGGTATAGCGGACGTCATGGTGCGCTTCGTATTTCGGCTTCAGACCGTTGATTATCTGCACGGTCTCTTCTACCGATGGCTCAGTGACATCGATTTTCTGGAAACGGCGCGCTAACGCACGATCTTTTTCAAAGATATTGCTGAATTCCTGATAGGTTGTGGACCCTATCACACGGATCTTACCGCTGGAGAGCAGCGGCTTGATCAGGTTAGCCGCATCCACCTGGCCGCCCGATGCCGCACCCGCACCGATAATGGTGTGGATCTCATCGATAAACAGAATGCTGTTAGTATCCTGTTCCAGCTGTTTCAGCAGCGCCTTAAAGCGTTTCTCAAAATCACCGCGATATTTGGTGCCAGCCAACAGCGAGCCGATATCCAGGGAGTAAAGGGTGCAATCAGCCATGATTTCAGGCACATCACCCTGGACGATACGCCAGGCGAGGCCTTCAGCAATGGCGGTTTTACCGACACCAGACTCTCCCACCAGCAACGGGTTATTTTTTCTGCGACGGCACAGTACCTGAATGGCGCGCTCCAGCTCTTTGTCCCGGCCAATGAGCGGATCAATTCCGCCCACTCGGGCAAGCTGGTTAAGGTTAGTCGTGAAGTTTTCCATACGGTCCTCCCCGCCAGCTTGCTCTTCGTTATTTGGCTGATTCCCAGAGTCAGAAGACTGACTGGGTTCGTCTTTGCGCGTGCCATGAGAAATAAAATTCACCACATCAAGGCGGCTCACTTCATGCTTACGCAGCAGATAAGCCGCCTGAGATTCCTGCTCGCTGAAGATAGCGACCAGCACATTTGCGCCGGTAACTTCATTACGCCCGGAGGACTGAACATGAAAGACCGCACGTTGCAGTACGCGCTGAAAACTCAACGTTGGCTGCGTGTCGCGTTCTTCCTCACTGGCAGGCAATACAGGTGTGGTCTGTTCAATGAAGGCTTCGAGTTCCTGACGGAGCGCCACCAGATCCACAGAACACGCTTCCAGCGCTTCGCGGGCCGATGGGTTACTGAGCAACGCCAGTAACAAGTGCTCGACGGTCATAAACTCATGTCGGTGCTCGCGCGCTCTGGCGAAAGCCATGTTTAAACTGAGTTCCAGTTCTTGATTGAGCATAGGCACCTCCCCCAATGTTTATGCCTGCATTCAGGCTTTTTCCAGCGTACACAGCAACGGATGCTCGTTCTCCCTCGCATATTTGTTCACCATCGCTACTTTGGTTTCAGCCACTTCGGCAGTGAACACACCGCAGATAGCTTTGCCTTGATAGTGAACTGCAAGCATCAGTTGCGTTGCACGTTCTACATCATAAGAAAAGAATTTTTGTAACACGTCAATAACAAACTCCATCGGAGTGTAATCATCATTGACTAATATCACTTTATACATAGATGGCGGTTTTAGCGCGTCGCGCAATTTGTCTTCCGCCAGCAGATCGAAATCCAGCCAGTCGTTCGTCTTACCCATTGTCAGTCGTCATCTTCAGTTACGGTTTCCGGCAGAAAATCTTGCCGCTGACAAGCAGCCTATGCGCACAATCAATCTACCTCAAGTATTAGATAACTATCATCTATTAGTGCCATCCGCGACATCTGTCACATAACCGACAATAGCGTTAACTGCTTCAAATTTTGATGCATTTTTACCCTATTCCGTCTGCATGGCGCTTGACGCCCCGCCTGATTTCTCTAAATTGTAGTCTCGAGAGTTGGCGAGGTTTTGAACAGCCCCCACTCCGCCACCGGTTCATTCCATCTTACTTATATAAGATTTACGAAGGATGTCGAAGTATGGAAACGGGTACTGTTAAGTGGTTCAACAACGCCAAAGGGTTTGGTTTCATTTGCCCCGAAGGCGGCGGCGAAGATATTTTCGCCCATTACTCCACCATTCAGATGGATGGTTACAGAACGCTAAAAGCCGGACAGTCTGTCCAGTTTGATGTCCACCAGGGGCCAAAAGGCAATCATGCCAGTGTCATCGTGCCTGTCATTGAAGCAGAAGCTGTCGCATAGCTCTTCTGTCTCATTGTGTACATCCCGCAGTCAAAATGCCAGCCCTTGCGGCTGGCATTTTTATCTCTGTGGCATTATTCCCGCGCCAGAGCATCTACCGGATCCAGACGTGCCGCATTCCGCGCCGGTAGCCAGCCAAACAACACCCCGGTTGCAGTCGAACACAGAAACGCCGTCAACAGCGCGACGGGTGAAAATCCAATTTCCCAGCCCGGCAGAAATAGCTGTAGCGTAAAAGCGATCAGCATCGACAGGCTAATGCCCAACGCGCCGCCAACCAGACACACCAACACTGCTTCAATTAAGAACTGTTGCAGCACGTCACTGGCGCGAGCGCCAACCGCCATACGAATGCCAATCTCACGCGTTCGTTCGGTTACTGAAACCAGCATAATATTCATCACGCCAATCCCACCGACCACCAGCGAAATCACCGCCACCAGCGTCAGGAAGAGTTGTAATGTACGTGTGGTCTTTTCGGCGGTTTTCAAGATGCCGTCCATATTCCAGGTGAAGAAATCCTTCTTGCCGTGGCGCAACGTCAACAGTCGGGTCAGTTGCTGTTCGGCCTGGGCACTGTCAAAACCATCCTTCACTCGCACGGTGATCGAGTTCAGCCACGACTGTCCCATAATGCGCCCGGACATAGTGCTATAAGGCAGCCAGACACGCAGGATCTTGCTACTGCCAAACATCGACTGTTTCTCTTCTGCAACACCAATCACCGTGGCAGGCATATTCCCCACCAGCACGACTTCGCCAACAACTTTCGCTTTATTGGGGAACAACTGACGACGGGTATTGCTGTCGAGCACCACCACCTGAGCGCGCCCCGCCAGTTGCTCGGCGTTAAAGGTGGTCCCTTCGCTAAATGTCATGCCATAGACGTTGAAATAGTCGCCGCTAACGCCATTAGCACTGGCAGCAACATCGATATTGCCATAGCGCAACCGCAGGTTCTTCGACACCGCAGGCGTTACTGAACTGACCCAGGGCTGCTTCTGTAGCGCCGTCAAATCGTCATACTTCAACGCCTGTTGATATTGCGGATCGTCGTCGCCGAAGTCTTTGCCAGGATAGATATCAATGGTGTTAGTACCAATAGCGCGAATATCTGCCAGTACCAGTTGTTTAGCCGCATCGCCTACCACCACGATCGACACCACCGAAGCAATACCGATGATGATCCCAAGCATGGTCAGTAGCGTACGCATCTTATTCGCGGCCATTGCCAGCCAGGCCATGGTAAGCGCTTCACGAAAACCGCTGACAAACTGGCTCCAGCCGGATGCCGTTTTCACCGTTGGCTCCGCAATATCGCGTCCGCCAGAGGGTTTCTGTGGCGGTGGATTGCGCACAATCTCACCGTCACGAATTTCAATGACCCGTTCGGCCTGCGCGGCGACCTGGCTGTCGTGAGTAACGATAATTACCGTATGCCCGCGATCGCGCAGCTGATGCAAAATCGCCATCACCTCTTCGCCGGAATGGCTATCCAGTGCGCCGGTGGGTTCGTCGGCAAGAATAACCTGCCCCCCGTTCATCAGCGCACGCGCGATACTGACCCGCTGCTGCTGACCACCGGAAAGCTGGGAAGGTTGATAGTCAACCCGGTCACCCAACCCCAGCCGCTGGAGTAATTCCTGCGCACGCGCCAGGCGCTGCTTACGTTCAGTGCCCGCGTAGACCGCCGGTACCTCAACGTTTTGTGCGGCGGTTAAATGCGACAGCAGGTGATAGCGCTGGAAGATAAAACCAAAATGCTCACGACGCAGTTGCGCTAGCGCATCGCTATCCAGCGTAGAGACATCGCGTCCGGCAACCCGATACGTACCGCTGGTTGGCTTATCCAGACAGCCGAGAATGTTCATCAGCGTCGATTTACCCGAACCCGACGCCCCGACAATCGCCACCATTTCCCCGGCCTGAATGCTCAAGGATACGTCCTTCAACACCTCAACCTGGCCTTCGCCTGACGGATAGCTGCGGCGGATATGGCTCAGTTCAAGCAATGCCGTCATTTTGCAGCTCCAGCGTTGCCCTCACCGGTAATGACTTCATCCCCCTCTTCCAGCCCTTTCACGATCTCCACATCGGTGTCATTACGCGCGCCGATAACCACTTCACGTTCGCGGGTTTCGCCGTTACGCAGCAGCCTGACGTTATAACGATTGTTGCCGATAGGATCGCCCAGCGCCGACAGCGGGATCGTCAGGACATTTTTGACTTCAGTGAGCTGGATATGGACCTGCGCGGTCATATCCAGACGCAGGATCCCTTTCGGGTTGGGAACTTCAAAGCGGGCATAGTAGAAAATCGCATCATTCACTTTTTCTGGCGTCGGAAGAACATCTTTGAGCTTACCTTCGTAACGCGTCTGCGGATCGCCCAGTACGGTAAACCAGGCCTTTTGCCCCGGATGCAGGTGAATTACATCAGCCTCAGAAACTTGCGCTTTCACCAGCATGGTGCTCATATCGGCCAGGGTCAGAATGTTAGGTGCCTGCTGGGCGGCAATAACGGTTTGCCCTTGCAGGGTAGTAATTTGTGTTACTTCGCCAGCCATTGGCGCAACGATGCGGGTGTAATCAAGGTTGGTTTTTGCCGTATCGAGAGAGGCCTGATTACGCTTAATTTGCGCGTCAATTGTGCCAATTTTCGCCTGTTTGACCGCCATTTCGGTGGCCGCCGTGTCGAGATCCTGCTGTGAAACGGCCTGAGTTTTCGCCAGCTGTTGTTGGCGGGAGAGAGTGACCCGCGCCAGCTTCCACTCAGCTTCGGCTTGTAAACGCTGGGCGCGCAATTCCATTAGCGTCGCTTCAACCTCTTTGATTTGGTTTTGCGCCTGTTCAGGATCGATAACACCGAGCAACTGATCTTTTTTCACTTTATCGCCAATCGCAACCGACAGCGTTTTTAACTGCCCGCTGACCTGCGCCCCGACGTCAACTTTACGCAGCGCATCCAGCTTACCGGTCGCCAGCACGCTTTGTTGCAGATCGCCAGGACGAACAATTAATGTTTGATACTGAGGTAAAGGTGCATTAAGCGTTCGCCAAAGTGCAATTACCGCCACAATAAGGATGACGGCGAACAGAAAATAGCGTTTTTTGATTTTTCCCTTGAGCTTCATAAATGTCCCAATTCCCCCAATACGCCCACCAAAGTGGAGTGCTAAACATCAACGTTAAATAAATCGCCGTTGAAAAGCGCAAGAATAACAGAGTTATTGATGAATGGTTAAGATCCGCTGTGCTGAAATTAGTACAAAGGTATCAATCGGATTTATATTATGAGCCAGCTAACTGAAAGCA
Organism: Citrobacter sp. Cpo065; assembly: GCF_030332805.1. Classification (NCBI taxonomy): domain Bacteria; kingdom Pseudomonadati; phylum Pseudomonadota; class Gammaproteobacteria; order Enterobacterales; family Enterobacteriaceae; genus Citrobacter; species Citrobacter sp. Cpo065. The sequence continues at coordinate 445,982 of NZ_JAOWHC010000035.1, read as the reverse complement.
CTTTTCTTTCTTCAAAACCAGTCACAAGTTTTAGCCTCTTTTGTAGCCTGATGACCGGACATTGGCGCCCAGGACAATTTTGGCATCAGCGTAGCTTTCGTCGTAAGTTTTTGTTGCGCTCAGCGCTTATGCCGCGATTAACGCGTGAATGGATGACCGAGTTGGCGCAATGGCCTGACCTTGATAGCATACTTGCACGCCAGCCACGATTGCCGGTTCGTTTGCATCGCGCCTATCTCGCGAAAAACCTTGACCACAAAACGAAACTGGATGCCGTGCGTTATCACTACAATGCTATCCGCAGCTTTTTTTCAGCCACTGAATTTAAGGATTATTTAAGTGAAGATGGATTACAACTAGCACAAATTGAGGGAAAAAATAGCGAAGTATTTAGTGTAATAATGACTTCATTCATCATACTGGATAAAGAAGGTGAAAGCACCATTCTGGTACGCAATTGCGCTGGCGAGACTTTAGCGGAAATGACGTTTACGCTGTGCAATTATGAAGGGAACAGTACGTTGTTTATTGGCGGGTTACAGGGAGGAAGCCGATTACTGCCACATGAAGAAATTCAAAAAGCGACCAAATCATGCCATGGGATTTTCCCAAAACGTATTGTGATGGAAGCCATTTGCTGTTTTGCGGAACAATTAAATATCGAACAAATTCTGGCTGTAAGCAATGAACAGCATATTTTTCGTAGCCCGCGCTACGACGATAAAAACAAGGTAATTCTTTCCGACTACAACACTTTTTGGGAGTCGGTTGGCGGTGAGTGCGACAGCAACGGGTACTATCATATTCCACGCACGCTGGCGCGAAAAAGCGAGGCGGATATTGCCAGCAAAAAACGCGCAGAATACCGCCGCCGCTATCAGCTACTGGACAGCATCCATTCGCAGCTGTCGTCGATGTTTCGCCACTAATCCGCTCTGCCGCGTGCCAGCCACAGCACGCGGGAAAACATTTTTCGCAGCAGCGTTGGCACCGCATCAACGCCCCGCCGCCCGGCTTCCATCGCCACCTCAATGGCCAAATCCGGTTTTGACGAACGATGTATCGCCTTGGAGATAATTTTGCGCATATTCATAGGCACATTCTCAGGGATTTGCGCCACCCGGTGAAAGACGTCAGCAAACCCCTGGCGATACATAAAGTGTTCCATATCCAGCGCGGGGAGCATGGTCAAATGCTCACGCTCTTCCTCTCTGTCGTCATTCAATAAGCTACGTACCGTGGCCGCGTACTTTTTCCCGGCTTCATCGCCATCGACCAGCACATGCCACTCTATCCCCATCCGGCGGGCGAATTTAACCAGCGGCTTAAGACCGGACTGGGCAAATTCAATGACTTTAATCCCTTCTGCATCAAAGTGGTGTCCGCACTGGCGGGCCAGTTCGTTAATAACCCATGTTTCCGTTTCACCTTCCACCAGCAGCCAGCAGCGGGCAAACAACGATGACGCACGATTAAAACGAATATGAAATGCGATTCGCCGACCATCTTCTGCACTGATCCCACCCGGCCCCAGCCGCCAGGCAGCGACGCGGGATGATTCACGTACCAGACGAACAACATGCTCAACAGGCGTAAGGGACAGCAGCTCACCGGAGTTGGTGGTCGCCACTCGCTGCAGAGGCAGTAAATTCAACAAGTGCCAGGCCACCGACAGCATGATGGGATGTAAACGCGTTTCCGGATCTTCCACCAGCAGTAAAGGTCGGGCGTCTTTGTCCAGCCTTAGCGTGCCTTTGGCCTGCAACAAGGTCGAAAACAGGCCCAACAGAATAACCCGGTGCGTACGTCCGCCGGGTTTATCAATCATGCGGTTAATAATGTCCAGATAGCGCCAGCTCCGTTGTTCGTTATTGGAGCGACGGCGCATCAGACGGTAGCGGGACTGGCCAGCCCCCTGCTCGGAAAAATAGTGCTCCAACAACTGAACCATGGCCGATAACCCCTGGCGGATCTGCCCGTCGGTCAGGTTTTGCGGCCGGGTAGCCAGCTCACGCGCCAGAAAATCCAGTTGGCGGGCGGTGACTTCGACATCCGCCGAGTCCGGCACGGTACCGTTGCGGATCCGTCGCATGAATCGCGCGTCGCGCAGACGCAGTACCGGCATCAGACGCACAAGGTGGCGCGCCTGATCGTTAATGTCATCGAGAGGTAATGGATGGCCGTCGCCATCAAGAAAACTGCGTAAGGTCAGAACGCTACCGTCATCCGCACACTCGCCTTCCAGGCGATAAAAAATGCGGTGATAGCCATCCTGGCAAGGCGTCCAACTGGCTTCCAGAGGACGATAGCGACGCACCCGGTGACGACCCGGCTGGGATTCACGAAACGTCAGGATAATGTGCAGGTGGTGTTCCCTGCCCTGTATATCACCCGGCGGGAACCAGAAATCCTCGCGGACAAAATGATACAAGTCTGACTCCGGCGACAGCAGCAGGGTTAAAGCATCCAGCAGACTGGATTTACCCCACGCGTTCTCCCCAATCAGCACGTTGCTCTGCTCCAGCATCAACGACAGACGGTTAATACCGCGAAATCCAACAATCTCAACGCGTTCGAGAATCATATAGCCTCCGGAAATGCTAACTTTTTCCTTCAAGTTATCAGGAGTATAACGGCAAGCGGGCGCTCAGGACACCCGATATCAACCTGGCGTGAATCGCAAAAGCAAAAAAATAAGAATATTCTTCTTATGTTTTCTCCTGAATATAATTTCAGAACTTAATCATCGTCCTTTCGCTAATTGAACTATGCTTCATTCACCCAAGATTCAAAAAGGAATCGCAACATATTGCCTTAAATCAAATTTTTTCATCAATTTAACTGGCGAAGGGATGATATTTTTTTCTAAAATACCCGCTCTTTCATCATCGTCCCTTTTAGCGATGAATTACCGGGCAAGGAACACGAACCCGGAACTTTTAATTGAGGTGGTTATGTTCAGGAAATTAGCAGCTGAATTCTTCGGTACGTTTTGGCTCGTTTTTGGTGGGTGCGGTAGTGCAGTGCTGGCAGCCGCATTCCCGGAATTGGGAATTGGATTTGCCGGTGTCGCGCTGGCATTCGGCCTGACAGTATTAACCATGGCATTCGCTGTGGGTCATATTTCAGGTGGGCATTTTAACCCGGCGGTAACCTTCGGTTTATGGGCTGGCGGTCGTTTCCCGGCAAAAGATGTTATTGGTTACGTTATTGCTCAGGTTGTGGGCGGTATTGTTGCAGCTGCGGCACTGTATCTTATTGCCAGCGGTAAAGCAGGTTTTGATGCAACGGCCAGTGGTTTTGCTTCGAACGGCTTTGGTGAACATTCACCAGGCGGTTATTCCATGCTTTCTGCCGTCGTCATTGAAATTATTCTGACCGCAGGTTTCTTATTAGTGATCCACGGCGCGACCGATAAACATGCTCCGGCAGGTTTTGCACCTATCGCAATTGGTCTGGCGTTAACACTGATTCACTTGATCAGTATTCCGGTCACCAACACCTCCGTAAACCCGGCACGTAGTACCGCAGTAGCCATTTTCCAGGGCGGCTGGGCATTGCAACAATTGTGGTTCTTCTGGGTCATGCCGATTATCGGTGGGGTTCTCGGCGGTCTTATTTACCGCACCCTGCTCGAAAAACGCGATTAATCGCTAACAAAAAGGCCTGGCGAAAGTCAGGTCTTTTTTTTCCTCTCTATATTTCCTTTTATTTGCAACTTTACTCCCCTCTTTGCATTGAGTAGTGTGTATACCCGTTATACTTCAAGTTGCAGATGTGTTGACTGCGCTCACTCCCCCCAGTCACGTACTTATGTACGCTCCCGGGGATTCACTCCCTTGCCGCCTTCCTGCAACTTGAATTATTTAGGTTATAGTGACGCATTTCGTCTTACTTCTCAGCAAGGATCTGATTTTCATGTTTTCAGGGCTGTTAATCATTCTGGTTCCCCTTATTGTGGGCTACCTTATTCCGCTCCGGCACAGGGCTGCATTACAACTTATCAATCGCCTGTTAAGCTGGATCGTCTACCTTATTCTCTTTTTTATGGGTATTAGCCTGGCGTTTCTGGATAATCTCGCCAGCAACCTGTTAGCCATTCTTCATTATTCTGCGGTCAGCGTGACGGTCATTATACTGTGTAATATTGCGGCGCTGTTCTGGCTGGAGCGTTCGCTGCCCTGGAGACACAACCACAAGCAAGAAAAGCTCCCCTCGCGAATTACAATGGCGCTTGAGTCGCTTCAGCTTTGCGGCGTCGTCGTCATCGGTTTCCTGCTCGGCCTCACTGGGCTTCCCATTCTGCAGCATGCCACCGAAGCCAGCGAATATACGTTAATCTTTTTACTGTTCCTGGTGGGGATTCAACTGCGCAATAGCGGCATGACCTTAAAGCAAATTGTGCTGAACCGTCGGGGGATGATCGTGGCCGTCGTCGTCGTTGTCAGTTCGATGCTGGCGGGGGTTATCAATGCCTTGATCCTCGGTCTACCGCTGAAAACCGCGCTGGCGATGGCATCAGGTTTTGGCTGGTATTCCCTGTCCGGTATTCTGTTAACCGAATCGTTCGGGCCCGTAATTGGTAGTGCCGCCTTCTTTAACGACCTGGCCCGTGAGCTGATCGCCATTATGTTGATTCCAGGAATGGTGGGCCGCAGCCGCTCTACCGCGCTGGGATTATGCGGCGCGACATCAATGGATTTTACCCTGCCCGTTTTACAACGCAGCGGCGGTCTGGAAATGGTCCCGGCAGCCATCGTCCACGGCTTCATTCTGAGTCTGTTAGTACCTCTGCTGATGGCGTTTTTCTCCGCCTGACGCCGGGACAAATACCTCTCTGGCGGTAGTCAGCTACCGCCAAAATTGCGCTAAATCAATCTCCCTGCAAGTAGTAGCAGAAATCCCTTTTATCCCTTCGCGCACAGGCATAACCTTAAACATGTATATTAAATATAACTTTAAAAGGTGTGACCATGTTTTGTGTGCAATGTGAACAAACCATCCGTACTCCGGCAGGAAACGGCTGCTCTTACGCGCAGGGTATGTGCGGTAAAACGGCTGAAACCTCCGATTTGCAGGATCTGCTGATTGCTTCCCTACAAGGTCTGTCTGCATGGGCTGTTAAAGCACGTGAATACGGCATCATCGACCATGAGGTTGATAACTTTGCTCCGCGTGCATTCTTCTCCACGCTGACTAACGTTAACTTCGATTCCCCACGTATTGTTGGCTATGCCCGTGAAGCTATCGCCATGCGCGATGCCCTGAAAGCGCAATGCCTGAACATCGACGCGAACGCAGCGGTCACCAACCCGATGGCCGATCTGCAACTGGTCAGCGACGATCTGGGCGACCTGCAACGTCAGGCCGCTGAATTTACCCCGAACAAAGACAAAGCAGCCATTGGCGAGAACATTCTCGGCCTGCGTCTGCTGTGTCTATACGGCCTGAAAGGTGCGGCAGCTTACATGGAGCACGCGCACGTTCTCGGTCAGTACGACAACGAAATCTACGCTCAGTACCACAAAATCATGGCATGGCTGGGTACCTGGCCTGCCGATATGAACGCTCTGCTGGAGTGTTCAATGGAAATCGGCCAGATGAACTTCAAAGTGATGAGCATTCTGGACGCCGGTGAAACCACCAAATACGGCCACCCGACCCCGACTCAGGTCAACGTAAAAGCAACCGAAGGTAAGTGCATCCTGATCTCCGGTCACGACCTGAAAGATCTGTACAACCTGCTGGAGCAGACCGAAGGTACCGGTGTTAACGTTTATACCCACGGTGAAATGCTGCCGGCGCACGGCTACCCGGAACTGCGTAAGTTCAAGCACCTGATCGGCAACTACGGCAGCGGCTGGCAGAACCAGCAGGTAGAGTTTGCCCGCTTCCCAGGTCCGATCGTCATGACCTCTAACTGCATCATCGACCCGACCGTTGGCGCGTACGACGACCGTATCTGGACCCGTAGCATCGTCGGTTGGCCGGGTGTGAGCCACCTCGAAGGCGACAACTTCGGTCCGGTTATCGCTCAGGCACAGCAGATGGCTGGCTTCCCGTACAGCGAAATCCCGCACCTGATCACCGTAGGTTTCGGTCGTCAGACCCTGCTGGGCGCTGCTGATACCCTGATCGACCTGGTGAGCCGCGAAAAACTGCGTCACATCTTCCTGGTTGGCGGTTGTGATGGTGCACGTGGTGAACGTAACTACTTCACCGACTTCGCCACCAGCGTGCCGGATGACTGCCTGATCCTGACCCTTGCTTGCGGTAAATACCGCTTCAACAAACTGGAGTTCGGCGATATCGAAGGCCTGCCGCGTCTGGTGGATGCTGGTCAGTGTAACGATGCTTACTCTGCCATCATCCTGGCGGTAACCCTGGCTGAGAAACTGGGCTGTGGCGTGAACGATCTGCCGCTGTCTCTGGTGCTCTCCTGGTTCGAACAGAAAGCGATTGTTATTCTGCTGACCCTGCTGTCTCTGGGCGTGAAAAACATCGTCACTGGCCCGACTGCACCTGGTTTCTTTACACCGGATCTGCTGGCAGTTCTCAACGAGAAATTTGGTCTGCGTTCCGTGACCACCGTTGAAGAAGACATGAAGCAACTGCTGAGCGCGTAAGGAGTAAAGAATGACAATGCCAACTCATCAGTGCCCATGGCGGATGCAGGTTCACCACATCCATCAGGAAACGCCGGATGTATGGACAGTTTCGTTGCTATGCCACGATTATTATCCTTACCGCGCCGGGCAGTATGCACTGGTCAGCGTACGTAATTCAGCGGATACGCTGCGTGCTTACACCATTTCTTCAACGCCGGGCGTTAGCGAGTACATCACGTTGACCATCCGCCGGATTGACGATGGCGCAGGTTCACAGTGGCTAACCCGCGACGTGAAGCGCGGCGACTATATCTGGCTGTCGGATGCAATGGGTGAGTTCACCTGTGAAGATAAAGCGGAAGACAAGTTCCTGATGCTGGCCGCCGGCTGCGGCGTTACGCCAATCATGTCAATGCGTCGCTGGTTGGCAAAGTACCGCCCACAGGCTGATGTGCAGGTGATCTTCAACGTACGTTCTCCGCAAGATGTTATTTTTGCCGAAGAATGGCGGGAATATCCGGTGACACTAGTTGCTGAAAACAATGCCACTGAAGGTTTTGTTTCCGGCCGACTGACGACCGAACTGCTGAAAAGCGTACCGGATCTGACCTCGCGTACCGTGATGACCTGTGGCCCGGCACCGTATATGGATCTGGTCGAGAAAGAAGTCAAAGCGCTGGGTGTGACGCGCTTCTTTAAAGAGCAGTTCTTCACACCTGTTGCCGAAGCCGCCACCAGTGGCCTGAAGTTTACCAAGCTACAGCCGGCGAAAGAGTTCTACGCGCCGGTGGGCAGTACGCTGCTGGAAGCGCTGGAAAGCAACAAGGTTCCGGTTGTCGCCGCATGCCGTGCAGGTGTTTGCGGCTGCTGCAAAACCAAAGTGGTTGACGGTAACTACACGGTCAGCAGCACCATGACGCTGACCGACGCAGAAATCGCTGAAGGTTATGTGCTGGCTTGTTCCTGTCATCCGCTGGGTGATTTAGTGCTGGCGTAATTGGCCGGTATCTGATGTGCAAAAGGCCGCCTGGCTGTACCGGGTGGCCTTTTTTTATGCTGTCAGGCGTTGCAAAATTCTGATGTTTTCACTCTCCCCGCAAATTATCGACCACACTTACCCTGCGCAGATTAAACATAATCCCTGACTACCACGTCGAACTTTCTACAAGGATCCCCATGAAAAAAGTGGCCATTGTCGGCGTCGGTCCCACCGGGATTTATACGTTTCATGCCCTGGTTGAGCGCGGTGAACCGCTGGAAATAGAGCTTTACGAGCAAGCTGAAGAGGCGGGCGTCGGCATGCCTTACAATAGCGACAACAACGCAGACCACATGCTGGCAAATATAGCCAGCATTGAGATCCCGCCGATCTATATCAGTTATCTGACGTGGCTTCAGAATCAAAGTGATGACTATCTGGCCCAGTTTCAGATTGAACGCGCGTCTTTGCATGAGCGGCAATTTTTGCCCCGCGTGATCCTCGGCGACTATTATCGCGATCGTTTTTTAGCCATTGTCGAGAAAGCGCAACAAGCCGGTTTCACGATTCGCGTACATGAATCAAGCGAAGTCACCGACCTGCGAGCAGACCCGAATGGGGTTTCTTTGTGGATCAACCACGCGTCACAGCCCGTTGAGGTGGATTTCGCCGCTATCGCCACTGGTCATCTGTGGCCTGAAACGGATGCTCAGGAACGCAAATTTTTCCCCAGTCCGTGGACCGGTCTGATGGACGCGCAGATTGGTGCTTGCCGGGTAGGGATTCTGGGCACCTCGTTAAGTGCTATCGACGCCGCGATGGCTGTGGCCAGTCAGCATGGCACCTTCACTACCAATACCGACCATTCACTGCAATTCACACCTAAATCCGACAGTCAAAACCTGAAACTAACCCTGATGTCGCGCAGCGGGGTACTGCCTGAGGCGGATTTTTACTGCCCCCTTCCGTATGAATCGCTGAATATCGCGACGCCAGAAGCGATTGAAGATGCCATTGCCCATGGCCAAAACGGATTACTGGACCGCATCTTTCAGCTTATGGTGCAACAACTGCAAGACGCGGCGCCAGGCTGGTGCCAACAGGTGGCGCTTGCGACGCTTAACGCCGACACGTTCCCCGAGGCCTATTTCGCCGACAGGCTCAGGCATGACCCTTTTGACTGGGCGAGACGTAACCTGGTAGAAGTTGAGCGCAACAAGCAAAAACAACATACCGTCGCCTGGCGCTATACCTTGCTGCGCCTGCACGAGGTTATCGAGGAGATAGTCCCTCATCTTGATACCCGCGACGAAAAACGTTTCAGGTGCGGACTGGCGCGGGTATTTATTGATAACTATGCGGCAATCCCGTCAGAGTCAGTTCGCCGACTGCTGGCGCTGCACGAAGCCGGGCTGATTGAGATCCTCGCGCTTGGCACAGATTATGAGCGTATGAATGAACAGGAAATGACGGTAATTTCCCACCACGGTCAGCGCAGCGAATTTGATGTGTTTATTGACGCCCGAGGACAACGGGCATTGCAGAGCAAAGATATCCCGTTCCCAACGCTACGCGATCAACTGCTGGCCTGTGGCGATGAGATCCCGGATATCGGCGAAGATTACACGCTGCAAGCGCCGGAAAACGCCCGCAATCGCATCGCTTTTGGCGGGCTGCCGTGGTTAATGCACGATCGTCCGTTTATTCAGGGACTGGTGGTCAGTGCTGAAATAGGCGCCGCGATGGCAAGGGCATTGACGCAGCGAGCGCTGAGACGTCGGCACAAACTATGGAACAGTGACGACATATAGATTAGCGACAAATTGAACGACGAGGCGGAGCAATGCTACGCTTTCCCGCCTCGGTATAGACTCTCAGATGGTAACTATCGCCAGGCTGAATTCCCGGCAACGGAGTAACGCCCCGCCCCCAAAAACGCCACGGCCAGCGCGCCGATAAAGAAATAAACCAGACTTTCAATCGCCCATGCACCGGTTTTATCCAGTGTCCAGGTTTCCCCCATCCCGACCATCAGCCATGCCACAACCATCGTAAACGCCAGCCCCAACGCCGCCGGACGCGTCAGGATGCCAAGAATAATCAGGCACGGTGCCACGACCTCTCCCAACAGAACGCCATACGCAATAAAGCCTGGGAAACCTTTCGCTATCAACATACCGCTGATGCCATCAATACCCGCAAAGAGTTTATGCAGCCCATGAAACAGCATCAGCCCACCGACGGCAAAGCGTAACAATAACTTGCCAAAATCTTCGTGAGTCAGTACTCGGTTAACTGAATTTAATAGTTTTATAACCATTTGAATTTATTCCTTGTTTCACCATGTCCAATAACAAACTACGCTTAATACAGGTTAAATGAAACCTGCCGGAAATAAGGGGGAAATGAGAAGCATAACTATTATCTTCATCTAAACTTGTAACCGGTATCACATTAGAGGAGAAGGAAAACCATGAAACAAACGGTTGCCGCTTTTATTGCTAAAACACTCGAACAGGCTGGCGTAAAACGCATTTGGGGTGTAACGGGTGACTCGCTAAATGGTCTGAGTGACAGTCTGAATCGTATGGGAACAATTGACTGGATGCCAACCCGTCATGAAGAGGTTGCAGCCTTCGCTGCGGGCGCTGAAGCGCAGTTGACGGGCGAACTGGCCGTCTGCGCAGGCTCGTGCGGGCCAGGCAACCTGCACCTGATCAACGGGCTGTTTGATTGTCACCGTAACCACGTCCCGGTACTGGCAATCGCCGCGCATATTCCCTCCAGTGAAATAGGCAGCGGTTATTTTCAGGAGACCCACCCGCAAGAGTTGTTCCGCGAATGTAGCCACTATTGCGAGCTGGTTTCCAGCCCAGAACAAATCCCACAGGTGCTGGCAATTGCCATGCGTAAGGCGGTGCTCAACCGTGGCGTTTCCGTGGTGGTTTTACCCGGTGACGTGGCGCTAAAACCTGCACCTGAAAGCGCCACCACGCACTGGTATCATGCGCCGCTCCCGGTGGTGACTCCACAAGAAGAAGAGCTGAGAAAACTGGCGCAACTGCTGCGCTACTCCAGCAATATCGCCCTGATGTGCGGTAGTGGCTGCGCCGTTGCGCATAAAGAACTGGTTGAGTTTGCGGCTAAAATCAAAGCGCCGATTGTTCACGCCCTGCGTGGTAAAGAGCATGTTGAGTACGATAACCCCTATGATGTGGGTATGACCGGGCTGATTGGCTTTTCATCCGGCTTCCATACCATGATGAATGCCGACACGTTGATCCTGCTTGGCACCCAGTTCCCCTATCGCCCGTTCTACCCCACCGATGCCAAAATTATTCAGATTGATATCAATCCGGCGAGCATTGGCGCACACAGTAAAGTTGATATGGCGCTCGTAGGCGACATTAAATCCACTCTCCGTGCCCTACTGCCTCTGGTGGAAGAGAAAACCGAGCGGCAATTCCTGGACAAAGCGCTGGAGCACTATCGCGAGGCGCGCAAAGGGCTGGATGATTTAGCCAAACCCAGCGATAAAGCCATTCACCCGCAGTATCTAGCGCAACAGATCAGCCACTTTGCCGCTGACGATGCCATCTTTACCTGCGACGTTGGTACGCCAACGGTGTGGGCAGCACGCTATCTGAAAATGAACGGCAAACGTCGCCTGCTCGGATCGTTTAACCACGGGTCGATGGCGAATGCCATGCCGCAGGCACTCGGCGCACAAGCCACAGAACCAAGACGCCAGGTTGTGGCAATGTGCGGTGACGGCGGCTTTAGCATGCTGATGGGAGACTTTCTGTCGGTTGTCCAAATGAAGCTGCCGGTGAAGATTATTGTCTTCAACAACAGCGTACTGGGATTTGTGGCGATGGAGATGAAGGCTGGCGGTTATCTGACCGACGGCACTGAACTGCACGACACCAACTTCGCGCGGATTGCCGAAGCCTGTGGCATTACAGGCATTCGCGTGGAAAAATCCTCAGAGGTTGATGAAGCGCTACAAAGGGCGATGTCGATTGACGGCCCGGTGCTGGTCGATGTGGTCGTCGCGAAAGAAGAGCTGGCGATCCCGCCGCAGATCAAACTCGAACAGGCCAAAGGTTTTAGCCTGTATATGCTGCGTGCAATCATCAGTGGACGCGGTGATGAAGTGATCGAACTGGCGAAAACGAACTGGCTCAGGTAAAACATCCTTATTAAATCACACACAAAATCATTCATGATGCATCAAGGCGGCTAGCCCGAAAATCCCCAGTCACATAGGTATACTATGTGACTGGGGTTTAAGGGTGCGGCCAACGCCGAGGCAGCTTGAAGGATGAAGTGTAATAAGGAGACACCATGATTGATTTACGCAGTGATACCGTCACCCGGCCGAGTCGCGCCATGCTGGAAGAGATGATGGCCGCCCCGGTCGGGGATGACGTGTATGGAGACGACCCTACCGTTAACGCCCTCCAGCAATACGCCGCAGAACTTTCTGGTAAAGAAGCCGCTATTTTCTTACCTACCGGTACTCAGGCTAACCTGGTGGCGCTGCTCAGCCATTGTCAGCGTGGCGAAGAGTACATTGCCGGTCAGGGCGCGCATAACTATCTCTACGAAGCAGGTGGCGCAGCGGTGCTCGGTAGCATTCAACCGCAACCTATCGACGCCGCACCAGATGGCTCCCTGCCTCTGGACAAAATAGCTGCAAAAATCAAAGTGGACGATATCCATTTTGCCCGCACCCGCTTGCTCAGCCTGGAAAATACCCACAACGGCAAAGTGCTGCCGCGCGAGTATCTGAAAGACGCCTGGGAATTCACCTGTGAGCGTAATCTTGCCCTGCACGTCGACGGCGCACGTATTTTTAACGCCATCGTCGCCTACGGCTGTGAACTTAAAGATGTCACGCAATACTGTGATTCGTTCACCATTTGCCTCTCCAAAGGCCTCGGTACCCCCGTTGGTTCACTGCTGGTCGGCAGCCACGAGTACATCAAACGCGCTATTCGCTGGCGCAAAATGACCGGCGGCGGAATGCGTCAGGCCGGTATTCTGGCAGCGGCCGGGCTGTATGCGCTGAAAAATAACGTGGCGCGTTTGCAGGAAGATCATGACAACGCCGCCTGGACGGCGGAGCAGCTGCGCGAAGCAGGGGCGGACGTCATGCGCCACGACACCAACATGCTGTTTGTTCGCGTTGGCGAAGAGCACGCTACCGCGCTGGGCGAGTATATGAAAGCGCAAGGTGTGCTGATTAACGCCTCCCCGATTGTGCGCCTGGTGATGCACCTGGACGTATCACGTGAACAACTTGCTGAAGTCGTCGCCCACTGGCGCGCTTTTTTAACCCAATAAGGAGATGGGCGTGCCGCAACGGATTTTGGTTCTTGGCGCCAGTGGCTACATTGGTCAGCATTTGGTACAGGCGCTCAGTCAGCAAGGGCACCAGGTGTTGGCTGCGGCACGTCGCATTGAACGGCTGGAAAAGCAGCAACTGGCCAATGTCAGTTGCCACAAGGTCGATTTGAATTGGCCAGATAACCTCACCCCGCTGCTGACGGGTGTTGATACGGTTTATTATCTGGTTCATGGTATGGGCGAAGGCGGTGATTTTATCGCCCACGAACGTCAGGTCGCGATGAACGTGCGCGATGCGCTGCGTAATACGCCAGTTAAACAGCTTATTTTCCTGAGCTCATTGCAGGCTCCCCGGCATGAACAATCCGATCATCTGCGTGCGCGACAGATAACCGCAGACACCCTGCGCGAGTCAGGCGTGCCAATGACGGAATTGCGCGCGGGCATTATCGTGGGAGCGGGTTCCGCTGCCTTTGAAGTCATGCGCGATATGGTTTACAACCTGCCGGTTCTCACCCCTCCACGCTGGGTACGCTCGCGTACCACGCCTATCGCGCTGGAGAATTTAATGTACTATCTGGTGGCATTGTTGGAAAATCCCACACCACATCACCGCGTCCTCGAAGCCGCCGGGCCGCAGGTGTTGAGCTATCAGGAACAGTTCGAGCATTTTATGGCGGTCAGCGGTAAACATCGCCTGCTCATCCCCATCCCCTTTCCTACCCGCTGGATTTCGGTCTGGTTTTTGAACGTCATTACGTCAGTGCCGCCAACCACGGCCAAAGCGCTGATCCAGGGCTTAAAACACGACCTGCTGGCCGATGACACCGAATTACGTGCGCTGATCCCACAAAAACTGATTGCCTTTGATGACGCGGTGCGCAGCACGTTGAAGGAAGAAGAGAAGCTGGTCAACTCCAGCGACTGGGGTTACGACGCACAGGCGTTTGCCCGCTGGCGTCCAGAATATGGCTATTTCGCCAAACAAGCTGGCTTTAGCGTTGAAACCTCTGCCAGCACAAAAGCGCTGTGGCAGGTTGTGAATCGACTCGGCGGCAAAGAAGGCTATTTCTTTGGCAATATTCTATGGAAGACGCGCGCGGCGTTGGACCTGCTGGTCGGCCATAAGCTGGCAAAAGGTCGTCCCGAACACCCACTATTGCAAGTTGGCGACACCGTTGATAGCTGGAAAGTCATCATCGTTGAGCCGGAGAAACAGCTGACTCTGCTGTTTGGAATGAAAGCGCCGGGACTGGGTCGCCTGAGCTTCACACTGGAAGATAAAGGTGACCACCGACGCATTGATGTACGCGCGTGGTGGCATCCGCACGGTATGCCTGGCCTCTTCTACTGGCTGTTGATGATCCCCGCCCACCTGTTCATTTTCAGGGGGATGGCGAAGCGTATAGCCAAACTTGCAGAACAAATCACAGACTAATGATAAAAAGAGCCTGTATTCTTTCATGTTTCCCATTGCATACAGGCGTAATTCACGGAAGAATGCGCACGACGTTTTTTAAACACAGTGGATTGATATGAAGGTACTGGTTACCGGAGCCACCAGCGGCTTGGGCCGAAACGCGGTTGAGTTTTTATGCAGCAAAGGCGTCAGCGTCAGAGCCACCGGTCGCAACGAAGCGATGGGCAAGCTGCTGGAGAAAATGGGCGCAGAATTTGTGCATGCGGATTTGACCGAGCTGGTTTCTTCGCAGGCAAAAGTGATGCTGGCCGGCATTGACACGCTGTGGCACTGCTCCAGTTTCACCTCTCCATGGGGAACTCAGGAAGCTTTTGATCTGGCCAACGTTCGTGCTACCCGCCGTCTGGGCGAGTGGGCCGTAGCCTGGGGTGTACGTAACTTTATTCATATCTCCTCTCCGTCGCTGTATTTTGATTATCACCATCATCGCGATATCAAAGAAGACTTCCGTCCCCATCGCTTCGCCAACGAATTCGCCCGCAGCAAAGCGGCTGGTGAAGAGGTGATTGCACTGCTCGCCCAAGCTAACCCGCAGACTCGCTTTACTGTCTTACGCCCACAAAGCTTGTTCGGACCTCACGATAAAGTCTTTATTCCCCGCCTCGCCCATATGATGTACCACTACGGCAGCATCCTGTTGCCGCACGGCGGGAGTGCGCTGGTGGATATGACCTATTACGAGAACGCGGTTCACGCGATGTGGCTGGCGAGTCAGGAAGCCTGCGATAAGCTGCCGTCGGGTCGCGCGTACAATATAACCAACGGTGAACATCGCACCCTGCGCAGTATTGTGCAGAAACTTATCGACGAGCTGAATATTGATTGCCGTATCCGCTCCGTGCCCTACCCGATGCTGGACATGATTGCCCGCAGCATGGAGCGCTTAGGCAATAAATCGGCGAAAGAGCCAAAGCTTACGCATTACGGCGTTTCGAAGCTGAATTTTGACTTTACGCTGGATACCAGCCGCGCCCAGGAAGAGTTAGGTTATCAGCCCGTTGTGACGCTGGATGAAGGGATTGAGCGTACCGCGGCCTGGCTGCGCGACCACGGTAAGCTGCCGCGTTAGGCTGATAGCCATTGCAGGGTGGCGGCACAAGCGCCACAAAAACCTGCCAAATTAACCGTAGGCCTGATAAGCGAAGAGCCATCAGGCATTGGTGTCTGCGTTAACCCTGCCCGTATTTCTCCAGTAACGCTTCGGCAATCGCCTGCGTTTCCGCATCCGCCACGCCATTCCACAACGTCGAGCGGAAGTGCATCTGGAACGCCATAATCACCCGCTGCTGTTCACGCGGCGTCATCTCAGGTTTTACCTCATAACCATAGCGTGACAGCAGATCGAGCAATGACGCGGTTTCTACCGGCGTATGGGGCGCTCGTCCGGCGAGATAAAATGCCACACGCTGAGCATCCGGCCATGCGCCAATGCCCTGAGCGGCCAGTGCTTGCCACGGAAACAGCGGACCGGGATCGTCCTTACGCTGCGGCGCAATGTCTGCATGAGCCACCACGTTTTGCGGTTTTATGTCGTAGCGGGCGATGATATCTTTCGCCAATGGGATTAACGCCTGAATCTGCGCGGGCTCAAACGGCGCAAAATACTTGCTGCCCGCTGATTTTTGCCAGCCGCGGTTTTCCAGCTCAATACCAATTGAGGTATCGTTAATACGCGTAGCACCGCGCCAGAAGCTAATCCCCGCATGCCAGGCCAGATCTTTTTCCGGCACCAGTTGCCAGATACGCGGTTTACCATGGTAAAGCGGCGGCACTGCGGGGATCAAATAGTGTGAACTGACGTTTTTATCGGTCAGCGTAGCCAGGGAAGAGTCAAAATCATCGGCCGTGTAATGGATAACCAGTACTTTAATGCGCGGATAAGCAGCCTGGGCCTGACGGCGGGTATCTAACTGATACCCGTCTTTGTCGACAATCCCTTTTTCGCCAGCACATCCCACCAGCAACAGCGTAAATGCCAGCAGACACAACAGACGTTTCATCGGCGAGTTTTCACCGCGGTACCGCTGACGCTCACCATCAGCATGCTACCGTCTTTGCCTACGGTTTCGTAATCGATATCGATACCGACCACCGCATCAGCACCCAGCGCTTTCGCCTGTTCGCCCAGCTCCTGAAAAGCAATTTCACGCGCTTTACGCAGCTCTTTTTCATACGCGCCGGAGCGACCGCCAACAATATCGCGAATGCCGGCGAAGAAATCGCGGAAAATATTCGCGCCTAAAATGGCTTCACCGGTAACAACACCGCAGTACTCCACGATGCTCTGTCCTTCCAGCGTAGGGGTTGTCGAAAACTGCATGGTTAATCTCCTTTTTGTGCTAAGAGCACAATCTCAAAAGCATTATCAAACCAATACACTATGACACTCAAAGGAAAGCCCGCCAAATAAAACTGCTATCCTTGTTGATGTGTAGCGGTTTCAGGTGGTGCGTTTTTTATTTTTATTTGACTGGCATGCCGCCAGAAATAAAAAAGCCCCCAGATGTTTGGGGGCCTGAAGTTATTATTTTCTAAAATCTAATGGCGCCTGGCCGGACTGAATGTACATTGCTACGTTATCAAATGTAATCATTTTTGATTTACAAAAAATACATTTTGCCCCGAACGGATTTCCCTCAGTAACATCAAAGGTTGATGTTCTGTATTGGGAACCATGGCAACATGGACAGCGAAAGTGAATATGATTAGTAATAATAGTTACCTCAAAGCGCCACAACATTAATTGCGGATGGACCTTTAGGTCCCTGCTCCACACCGAATTCGACTTTCTGGTTTTCATTCAGCGTCTTAAACTCATTACTTTGAATCGCTGAGAAATGGACAAAGACATCTTTGCTGTCATCTGCAGGCGTAATGAAGCCAAAACCTTTTTCAGGATTGAACCATTTAACTAAACCAGTCATTTTAGTAGACATATATTTATTCCTTAATTTGAGCCTTTCGGCAAGCTTGGTTTTTATGACAGAAACTTCGTAGTGCTTAATGAAGAGACTCAAAGAGGGGATAAACGGATTACACCTGAAAATGAGAACTGCTTGAGTAAACTACTTTGTATATCGTCTGTTATTCAAACCGACCGGATCATTAACGCACGGGCACCGAGATTAAGCAACTCTTATTTTAGCCATCCGGAGTCCCTTATAGCCAACAACACGGCATGAGTTTTGTTTAGCCAGGCGTAAAGCGCGGCAAATGGAACATGCAAATGCTCAGATGGTCTATACAGTATAAGAAGCATGAATGGCTGCCAACGCCCCGTTGCAGGTTGATATACTAAAGCTGAAGCTGGCAACGAGCGCCACCAACATACTTCAGGTGGGGTGTCCGCGAATTTGCTTTAGCAAAAACAATGTGTTAATCGATCATACAATCTTTAGTGAGACCGAATTGTTCATCGTAGAACACAATTAGTAGGAAGCTTATAAGGAAATCATTATGCGCTATTCGAAACTCTCTCTGCTGGTTCCATGTGCACTACTTCTCAGCGCCTGTACGACCGTGACGCCGGTCTATAAAGATAACGGCACGCGTAGTGGTTCATGCATAGAAGGTGGGCCAGACAGCGTGGCTCAACAATTCTATGATTACCGTATTCAGCATCGAAACAATGATATTACCGCCCTTCGTCCGTACCTGAGCGACAATCTGGCTAAACTGCTGACCGATGCCAGCCGTGATAATGCACACCGCGATCTGTTTAACAGCGATCCGTTCTCCAGTCGCGCTACGTTACCAGACAGCGCCAGTGTCGCCAGCGCATCGACTATTCCGAATAGTGATGCACGCAACATTCCACTGCGCGTAGAGCTGAAACAGGGTGACCAAAGCTGGCGTGATGAAGTGCTGATGATCCGTGAAGGTCAGTGCTGGGTCGTTGATGATGTACGCTATCTGGGCGGCAGCGTACACGCGCCAGCCGGGACGTTGCACCAGTCTGTCGAAAACCGCTAACCGCCCCATTCACCCGCTTAAATCATAACCCCCATAAATTGTCTGGCATTCTGCATAGAATGCCGACATTTATTCTTGCCCACTGGTGACCTCGCTATTTTGTGCTATGTTTAGAGAAGAATGCGGTTTGCATTTAACTTTTAACGCATAAATATTGCATAACTATTCTGTCAAAGGTAGTATCTGCGGCTTCAATAGCTATCAGACTGCCAGTATCGAGTGTCAATGAGTATTCAATTAAACGGCATTAACTGCTTCTACGGCGCACATCAGGCGCTGTTCGATATCACGCTGGATTGCCCTCAGGGTGAAACACTGGTGTTACTTGGCCCAAGTGGAGCCGGGAAAAGCTCGCTGCTGCGCGTACTCAACCTGCTTGAGATGCCGCGCTCAGGCACGCTCTCTATTGCGGGCAACCGTTTCGACTTCACGAAGACCCCGTCAGATAAAGCCATTCGGGATCTGCGTCAGAACGTGGGCATGGTCTTTCAGCAATATAATCTCTGGCCGCATCTCACGGTTGTGCAGAACCTGATTGAAGCGCCCTGCCGTGTGCTCGGTCTGACAAAAGAGCAGGCAATGGCGCGCGCCGAGAAACTGCTGGAACGTCTGCGCCTCAAGCCTTACAGCGATCGTTACCCATTACATCTTTCCGGTGGACAGCAACAGCGTGTAGCCATTGCCCGCGCGTTGATGATGGAGCCGCAGGTGCTGCTGTTTGATGAACCGACCGCCGCGCTTGACCCGGAAATTACCGCCCAAATCGTCAGCATCATTCGCGAACTGGCGGAAACCAACATTACTCAAGTGATCGTCACCCACGAAGTGGAAGTTGCACGTAAAACGGCCAGCCGTGTGGTGTATATGGAAAACGGTCATATCGTCGAGTTTGGGGATGCGAGCTGCTTTGCCAACCCGCAAACCGAAGCGTTTAAAAACTATCTTTCTCACTAAGATTCGGGACAATACAATGAAAAAAGTTCTGATTGCCGCGCTAATCGCAGGTTTTAGTCTTTCCGCTACCGCAGCCCAAACCATTCGTTTCGCCACCGAAGCGTCTTATCCTCCGTTTGAATCTATCGATGCGAATAACAAGATCGTAGGTTTTGACGTTGATCTGGCAAACGCGCTGTGTAAAGAGATTGACGCTACTTGTACCTTCACCAATCAGGCCTTCGACAGCCTGATTCCTAGCCTGAAGTTCCGTCGTTTTGACGCGGTAATGGCCGGTATGGACATCACGCCTGAGCGTGAAAAACAGGTGCTGTTCACCACCCCTTACTACGACAACTCTGCGCTGTTTGTGGGCCAGCAGGGTAAATACACCAGCATCGACCAGCTGAAAGGTAAAAAAGTCGGCGTTCAAAACGGTACCACGCACCAGAAATTCATCATGGATAAACATCCGGAAGTGACCACTGTGCCGTATGACAGCTACCAGAATGCCAAACTCGATCTGCAAAATGGTCGTATTGACGGCGTCTTTGGTGATACCGCAGTAGTAACCGAGTGGCTGAAAGACAATCCTAAGCTTGCCGCGGTTGGTGACAAAGTGACGGATAAAGATTACTTCGGTACCGGTCTGGGCATTGCTGTGCGCCAGGGCAATACCGAGCTGCAGCAGAAATTTAACGCTGCGCTGGAAAAAGTGAAGAAAGATGGGACTTACGAGACCATCTACAACAAATGGTTCCAGAAGTAATATTTGATGAATGAATTTTTTCCTTTAGCAAGCGCCGCCGGGATGACCGTCGGCCTTGCCGTTTGTGCGCTGATCATTGGCCTTGCGCTCGCCATGTTTTTTGCCGTCTGGGAGTCAGTAAAATGGCGCCCGGTGGCATGGGCGGGCTCGGCCCTGGTCACCATCCTGCGCGGTCTGCCAGAAATTCTGGTGGTTCTGTTTATCTATTTCGGCTCCTCACAGCTGCTGCTGACGCTGGCCGATGGCTTTACGATCAATCTCGGGTTTGTACAAATTCCGGTTCAGATGCAGATCGAAAACTTCGACGTCAGCCCGTTCCTGTGCGGTGTCATTGCACTGTCATTACTGTACGCCGCTTACGCATCACAAACGCTGCGTGGCGCGCTGAAGGCCGTGCCACTCGGACAATGGGAATCAGGTCAGGCGTTGGGTTTGTCTAAAGCCGCGATCTTCTTTCGTCTGGTGATGCCGCAGATGTGGCGTCATGCCTTACCGGGACTGGGTAACCAGTGGCTGGTATTGCTGAAAGATACCGCGCTGGTCAGCCTTATCAGCGTGAACGATCTGATGCTGCAAACGAAAAGTATTGCCACCCGCACCCAGGAGCCATTTACCTGGTACATTGTGGCGGCCGCTATTTATCTGGTGATTACGCTGGTGAGTCAGTACATTCTCAAACGCATTGACCTGCGCGCGACACGTTTTGAGCGGAGACCAGGCTGATGCTTGAGTATTTACCTGAATTGTTGAAAGGGCTGCATACCAGCCTGACGCTGACGGTCGCCTCCATCGTGGTTGCTCTGGTGCTGGCGCTGATCTTCACCGTCATCCTGACGCTGAAAACGCCGGTGCTGGTGTGGCTGGTTCGCGCTTATATCACGCTGTTTACCGGTACACCGCTGCTGGTGCAAATCTTCCTGATCTACTACGGACCAGGACAGTTTCCGGCATTGCAAGAATATCCGGTACTGTGGCATCTGCTCTCTGAACCCTGGTTATGCGCCTTAATTGCGCTGTCGTTAAACAGTGCGGCCTACACTACGCAACTGTTCTACGGCGCTATCCGTGCAATCCCGGAAGGCCAGTGGCAGTCCTGCGGAGCGTTAGGGATGAGCAAAAAGGATACGCTGGCGATTCTGTTGCCGTACGCCTTTAAACGCGCCCTCTCCTCGTATTCCAACGAAGTGGTACTGGTATTTAAAAGTACCTCACTGGCTTACACTATCACGCTGATGGAAGTCATGGGCTATAGCCAGCTGCTGTACGGTCGTACTTATGACGTTATGGTCTTCGGTGCGGCAGGTGTGATTTATCTGATCGTCAACGGTTTGCTGACGCTGATGATGCGCTTAATCGAACGTAAAGCGCTGGCGTTTGAACACCGGAATTAAGCATATGCCTGATGGCGCTACGCTTATCAGGCCTACGGTTCATGCACCTTTTGTAGGCCGGATAAGGTGCCAGCACCGCCATCCGGAAAATATGCATAAAGCAAAATAATTAAGACGGACAAGAACATAAAGTGTCCGTCTTTTTTTATACTGTAAAAAATACTTAATCATTTTTATTGCATATAAATTCATTAAATGGCATTGTTACTCCACGCCGCAGACACGGTAATAATCATAAGATTGACAGACGGGAGTTCCACCATGAAAAAGTTAGTACTGGCCGCATTACTGGCTACTTTCGCCGCTGGCGCCTCAGCCGCTGATAAAATTAGCTTTGGTGTATCAGCGACTTATCCGCCATTTGAATCGCTTGACGCGAGCAACAAAATTGTCGGTTTTGACATCGACCTGGCAACGGCGCTGTGCAAACAAATGCAGGCGGAATGTACTTTTACCAATCATGCTTTCGACAGCCTGATCCCCGCGCTGAAATTCAAAAAATATGATGCAGTGATTTCCGGAATGGATATCACGCCCGAGCGTAGCAAACAGGTTGCGTTCACTCAGCCTTACTATGCCAACTCCGCGCTGGTGATTGCCAAAAAAGATACCTATAAAACCTTTGCCGATCTGAAAGGAAAACGCATCGGTATGGAAAACGGCACCACCCATCAGAAATACCTGCAGGACAAACATCCTGAGGTGAAAACCGTGGCCTACGATAGCTATCAGAATGCGATTATCGACCTGAAAAATGGCCGTATTGATGGCGTATTTGGCGATACCGCTGTGGTTAACGAATGGCTGAAAACCAACCCGCAGTTAGGCGTAGCCACTGACAAAGTAACCGATCCGCAATACTTCGGTACTGGCCTTGGCATCGCGGTTCGCCCGGATAACAAAGCCCTGCTGGAAAAACTGAACAGCGCGCTGGCGGCAATCAAAGCTGACGGCACGTACCAGAAAATCAGCGATCAGTGGTTCCCGCAGTAACGTCTGCCCAATCTGAAAAGCCGCGCTCTGCGGCTTTTTTTATCTCTTCCCCTGCGCTTTCAGTCAGTTCTTACGCCATAAACGCTTTCCTGGCATACACTTGTTAAAACGAAAAAAAGTGAGGCAAACGGATGATAGCGTTCCCTGCCAGTTTACTGATCCTCAATGGAAAAAGTGCTGATAATCTCCCCCTGCGTGATGCCATTGCGAAGCTTCGCGATGAAGGCGTGGAAATCCATGTTCGCGTGACCTGGGAAAAAGGCGATGCCCAACGCTACGTTGATGAAGCTCGTCAGCTAGGCGTTGCTACGGTGATAGCCGGCGGCGGTGACGGCACCATCAACGAAGTTTCGACAGCGCTGATTCAGTCGCAGGGTGGCAATATTCCAGCGCTGGGTATTTTACCGTTGGGAACGGCGAATGACTTTGCCACCAGCGTTGGTATACCCGACGACCTTGATAAGGCGTTAAAGCTGGCTATCGCTGCAAATGCGACTGCGATCGATATGGTGCAGGTCAACGATAAAACCTGTTTTATCAACATGGCGACCGGCGGGTTTGGCACTCGCATCACCACCGAAACGCCGGAAAAACTCAAGGCCGCACTGGGCGGTGTATCGTATTTTATTCACGGATTAATGCGCATGGATACGCTCAAGCCCGACATCTGTGACATTCGTGGGGAGGATTTTCACTGGCAGGGTAAAGCGCTGGTGATTGGTATCGGTAACGGTCGCCAGGCCGGTGGTGGGCAACAGCTTTGCCCGACGGCGCTGATCAACGACGGCCTGCTGCAACTGCGCATTTTTACCGGCGAAGAACTACTGCCAGGACTGCTTTCGGCGTTAACGCAATCCGAAGACAACCCTAACATTATTGACGGCGCATCGTCGTGGTTTGATATCCGCGCCCCACACGAAATTACCTTTAATCTCGATGGTGAACCACTCAGCGGACAAGAGTTTCATATTGAAATCCTGCCCGCTGCGCTACGTTGCAGACTGCCACCGGGTTGTCCGCTATTGCGCTAACCCAACGACAATCCGAGGGATCAGGCAATAGTGACTTTGCTGTCCAGATAAACGTCCTGTACGGCGTTAATCAACTTAACGCCGTCGGCCATGGTTTTTTTGAACGCTTTACGCCCCAGAATCAGCCCCATACCACCCGCACGTTTGTTAATAACCGCCGTACGCACTGCATCGCTCAGGTCGGTATCGCCGCCGGCCGCCCCGCCAGAGTTAATTAACCCAGCACGCCCCATATAACAGTTCGCCAGTTGGTAACGCACCAGGTCAATTGGATTCTCGCTGGTCAACTTGGTATAGACGCGATCGTCGGTATAGCCAAAATTAACCGCTTTATACCCGCCGTTATTTTCCGCCATTTTCTGCTTAACGATATCCGCTCCGATAGTGGCAGCCAGATGGTTAGCCTGCCCGGTAAGATCGGCGGAAACATGGTAATCCACGCCATCTTTTTTAAACGCGGAGTTACGCAGATACGCCCACAGCACGGTAACCATACCCAACTCATGGGCGCGCTCAAACGCTGCTGAAATCTCTTCAATCTGGCGGCGAGATTCCTCAGAACCGAAATAGATGGTTGCCCCTACCGCAACCGCACCCATATTGAACGCCTGCTCTACGCTGGCATACAGCGTCTGGTCAAAGGTATTCGGATAGCTGAGCGTTTCGTTGTGGTTAATTTTAACGAGGAACGGGATACGGTGCGCGTAGCGGCGGGAGACAGAAGCCAGCACACCGTAAGTCGATGCCACGCAGTTGCACCCTGCTTCGATAGCCAACTCCACAATATTCTTCGGATCAAAGTACAGCGGGTTAGCGGCAAACGAAGCCCCAGCAGAATGCTCTACCCCCTGATCCACCGGTAGGATCGACAGATACCCTGTCCCGGCAAGTCGCCCCGTGTTATACAGCGTCTGCATATTACGCAGCACGGCAGGCGGCCGGTTGTTATCCACCATCACGCGATCGACGTAATCATGTCCAGGCAGGTAAAGTTGGTCAGAAGGAATGGTCATACAACGATGCTGTAAAAGGCTGTCGGCATCTTTGCCAAGCAACTGCGCAATATCAGTCATAGCTATGCTCCCGTAAGTTCCGGTTTAAAACCGGAATATGGATTGTCCTGACCCGCCTTTTTGCGGGCAGCATTAAGCCTGGTACCGACTGCGCTTTTTTTCCATCTTTAGCGCACTTTTCAGCAACTTCTGCTGGCTCGATTCAGGAAAAAATAATGTTAAGACGGTCAAAGTTTAATCTCAAAGGTATTTTAAAGGTATTACTGAATGGTACTATCAGCGCGTACCTTACCTGTCATGAAGGATTTAAAGATGAAAACTACAGTTAAGCTGTCGTTCATGATGTTTGTAGAGTGGTTTATCTGGGGCGCCTGGTTTGTACCACTGTGGCTGTGGCTGAGTAAAAGTGGCTTTAGCGCCGGGGAGATCGGCTGGTCTTACGCCTGTACCGCGATTGCCGCGATCCTGTCGCCCATCCTGGTCGGCTCTATCACTGACCGCTTTTTCTCCGCGCAGAAAGTGCTGGCGGTGTTGATGTTCGCTGGCGCTATTTTGATGTATTTCGCCGCCCAGCAAACCACCTTCAGTGGATTCTTCCCGCTGTTACTGGCCTATTCGTTAACCTATATGCCGACGATTGCGTTGACCAACAGCATCGCTTTTGCCAACGTACCGGACGTTGAACGTGATTTCCCACGCATCCGTGTGATGGGGACCATCGGCTGGATTGCTTCTGGTTTGGCCTGCGGTTTCTTACCGCAAATGCTTGGCTATAGCGATATTTCACCCACCAATATCCCCCTGCTTATCACTGCCGGAAGCTCCGCGCTGTTGGGCGTCTTTGCCTTCTTTTTACCGGATACGCCGCCAAAAAGTACCGGCAAAATGGATTTCAAAGTTATGCTGGGTCTGGATGCGCTGATCCTGCTGCGCGATAAGAACTTCCTCGTCTTCTTCTTTTGCTCTTTCCTGTTTGCGATGCCACTGGCGTTCTATTACATCTTCGCCAACGGCTACCTGACAGAAGTCGGAATGAAAAACGCCACCGGCTGGATGACACTGGGCCAATTCTCTGAAATCTTCTTCATGCTGGCGTTACCGTTTTTCACCAAACGCTTTGGCATTAAAAAGGTATTGTTGCTTGGTCTTATTACTGCGGCGATCCGCTACGGATTTTTCGTTTACGGCGGTGCGGAAGAATATTTCACTTACGCCCTGCTGTTTCTCGGCATTCTGCTGCACGGCGTCAGTTACGACTTCTATTACGTCACGGCTTACATCTATGTCGATAAAAAAGCGCCGGTCCACATGCGCACCGCAGCGCAAGGGCTTATCACCCTCTGCTGTCAGGGGTTCGGCAGCCTGCTCGGTTACCGTCTGGGCGGCGTGATGATGGAAAAAATGTTTGCTTATCAGGAACCGGTTAATGGTCTCACCTTTAACTGGGCTGGCATGTGGGGATTTGGCGCGGTCATGATTGCCGTCATTGCCGTGATGTTTATGATTTTCTTTCGCGAATCAGACAAAGAAATCACCGCCATTAAGGTGGACGATCGCGATGTAGCGTTGAAACAAGGGGAAGTAAAATGAAAGCAGAACGTATTCTCGGTGCTCTTTATGGGCAGGCGTTAGGGGATGCGATGGGCATGCCGTCGGAACTGTGGCCAAGAACCCGGGTAAAAGCACACTTCGGTTGGATCGACCGTTTTTTGCCCGGCCCTGCGGAAAATAATGCCGCCTGCTATTTTAACCAGGCGGAGTTCACTGATGACACGTCCATGGCACTGTGTCTGGCAGATGCCCTGCTTGAGTGCGACGGCGAAATTGTGCCAGACGTTATTGGTCGCAATATTTTGGCCTGGGCCGAGCAGTTTGATGCTTTTAATAAAAACGTGCTCGGCCCGACCTCGAAAATTGCGTTGAAAGCTATTCGTGACGGTAAACCGGTCGCCGAACTGGAAAACAACGGCGTGACCAATGGCGCGGCAATGCGCGTTTCCCCGCTGGGATGCCTGCTGCCCGCCCGCGATCTTGATGCCTTTATCGATGATGTAGCCCTGGCCTCCAGCCCAACGCATAAATCGGATCTGGCTATCGCGGGAGCCGTTGTCGTCGCGTGGGCGGTATCGCGCGCCATCGACGGAGGAAAATGGTCAGAGATTGTCGACGCGCTACCTGCCATTGCCCTGCATGCGCAGCAAAAACAAATCACCACCTTTAGCGCATCGCTTTGTGCACGCCTTGAACTGGCGCTGAAAATCGTCCGTAACGCCGATGGCGTCGAGTCCGCCAGCGAGCAGTTGTATCAGGTTGTGGGGGCAGGAACCAGCACCATTGAGTCCGTTCCTTGCGCTATCGCCATGGTTGAGCTGGCACAGACCGATCCTAACCGCTGCGCCATTTTGTGCGCTAACCTCGGCGGCGATACCGACACCATCGGGGCGATGGCAACCGCCATTTGTGGTGCATTACATGGCGTGAGCGCGATCAACCCAGCATTGAAGCAGGAATTGGACGCGGTGAATCAGCTGGACTTTACCCACTACGCCAACGGGTTAATGCGACTGCGCGAGCAGCGGGAGGCGCTATGAGCAACACGCATCTGCAACAACTTCTCTCGCAGTTACGTACACAGCGGCCAGTAACGGTGGTGGGTGCGGCGGTGATTGATGTCATTGCCGATGCGTATGCCCTCCCCTGGCGCGGCTGTGACATCGAGCTCAAGCAGCAAGGTGTTAACGTTGGCGGCTGCGCACTCAATATCGCCGTCACGCTTAAGCGTTTAGGTATCGATGCCTGCAATGCTCTACCACTGGGTCAGGGAGTGTGGGCCGACATTATCCGCAACCGGATGGCAAAAGAGGGACTGCACAGCCGGATCGACAATGCCGAAGGCGATAACGGCTGGTGTCTGGCGCTGGTGGAGCCGGATGGCGAGCGTACCTTTATGTCTTTTAGCGGCGTTGAGAATCAGTGGAATGCCGCCTGGCTGGCACAGCTGGATATCCCGCGTCATAGCCTGGTGTATCTGTCGGGTTATCAGCTAGCGTCCCCGTGCGGTGAATTGCTGGTGCAGTGGCTGGAAGGCCTGGATGAGGTGACACCATTTATCGATTTTGGCCCGCGCATCGGCGACATTCCCGAGCCCTTACTGGCAAGAATTATGGCCTGTCGTCCGCTGGTGTCACTTAATCGTCAGGAGGCGGAAATTGCTGCCGAGCGGTTTGCATTAAGTCAGGATGTGGAAGGTTTTGGCGCAGAATGGGTGCAGCGTTTCACCGCACCGGTGGTCGTGCGTCACGATAAAGACGGCGCATGGTATTTCAGCGCACAGACATCTGGCTGCGTACCGGCATTTGCAACGGCGGTCGTTGATACTATCGGCGCAGGTGACAGCCACGCTGGCGGCATGCTGGCTGGGCTGGCGTCTGGCTGGACGCTGGCCGACTCAGTGCTGTTAGGTAACGCGGTGGCGTCCTGGGTAGTTGGACATCGCGGCGGCGATTGCGCCCCGTCACGCGAGGAGCTACTCCTCGCACACAAAAACGTATAGATCGCTACGACAGTAACTGATGCTGTATTCAATAGGCCGTTGCTGCTGGTCAAGCGCTACCTGCTTGATCACCAGTACCGGCACTTTGCTATCCATTTGAATGTGCGCCTGGAACTCTGCGTCAGGCATTCTGGCGCTAACACGTGAGCGCGTGCGCTGCGGGAAAATATGCTGGTTACGAAAATAGTCATACAGCGAAACACCGATGGCATCCACGTCATGAATTAGATGTGCGGGTACCCAGGACTCTTCAATAGAGACTGCGTCTTCGTCAACGTAACGAATGCGTTTGAGCAGGAAGACATCACTCCCTGCGACAACAGCCAACTGCTGTGCCACCTCTTCCGGGCAAGGCACAATTCTTTTGTTAACCCACAACGTATCCGGTTTTTTACCGCGCAACACCACCTGCTGAGAAAAACCGCGCGCTTCTTTAAGCGAATACTCGAAGATATTGTTAATTTGCGTTCCGTAACCGCGGGCACGTGTTACTACACCTTCTTCTTCCAGAGCCTGCATCGCCTTGCGTACCGTAATCCGAGAAACGCCGGTCAACTGGCTGAGGTCGCGCTCGCCGGGCAGGATATTGCCGTGCTCCAGGATCCCACTGCGCACAGCATTCTTCACCGTCTGCGCAAATTTCATATACAGCGGCGTGTTATCCGCCGCTGAAATACGTTCATTCAGTTGTGCGATAAGCTGGGTATGCGCTTGTTCCATTTATCTTTTTCCTGGCCGCCGTTTCTGCAGCCAGTATACCCATTACCACCACGCGTGGAAATGATGCACCGGACCGATTCCTTCGCCAACTTCCAGCGTGTCGGCCTGTGCCAGCGCCGCTGAAAGCCACAGTTTGGCTTCCTGTACGGTATCGGCCCAGTTGTTATGGCGCGGACGCAGGGCTGCCAACGCCGCCGATAGCGTACAACCGGTGCCATGGGTATTTTTGGTCATCACCCTTGGTGCGGTAAAACGCTGCTCACCATCGCGCGTAAAGAGCCAGTCGGGGCTTTGTGCACCATCCAGATGACCGCCCTTCATCAACACTGCCTCGCAGCCCAGCGCCCGTAGCGCCCTTCCCTGCTCTAACATCTCCTGCTCAGTCTGCGCATGCGATGCCCCGAGCAGTGCAGCAGCTTCGGGTAAATTAGGGGTGATAATTGAAACCTGCGGCAGCAAACGGGTACGCAACGTTTCTACCGCCGAGGGCGACAGCAACGGATCGCCGCTTTTCGCCAACATCACCGTGTCCAGCACCACATTTTGTACTCGATGGCGACGTAAACGTTCGGCAACAGCTTCGACAATATCCGTCTCAGCCAGCATACCGATTTTAGTCGTATCAATACGCACATCATTGAACACAGAATCCAACTGCGCGGCGACAAAATCAGGTTCAATGCGATACACCGACTGCACCCCACGCGTATTTTGCGCCACCAACGCCGTGATAACGGAACAGCCGTAAGCGCCCAGCGCCGAGAAGGTTTTTAAATCAGCCTGAATACCCGCGCCACCGCTTGGGTCGGTTCCGGCGATCGTTAATGCGTTAATCCGTTTCATGCTTGCTCCTGGGCGTTCAGGTTATAGAGGGCGTCGAGAAATGCCGGGACAAAGCTGCCCGGTCCGTTTGATTGTTGTGTGGCTATTTGCCCGGCCTGTTTCATCCAGCTACAGGCGGAGGCGACGTTATCAAGTCGGTCACCACGTAAAGCGCAACTGGCCGCAACAACCGCTGATAGCGCGCATCCGGTGCCCACCACGCGAGTCATCAACGGGTCACCACCGTCCACGCAAACGGTACGCTGACCATCGGTGACGTAATCCACTTCGCCGGTAACCACGACAATGGTCCCAATCTGACGAGCCAGCGCCTGCGCTGCCGGAAGCGCAGCGACAGCCGTATCGGTTGTATCCACGCCGCGTCCCCCACCGTTCATGCCGGCCAGAGCAAGTATTTCCGAAGCGTTGCCACGAATAGCCGCAGGCTGTAGTGACAATAATTCCAGGCAGAAGCGCCGGCGAAACACAAGCGCGCCTACGGCAACGGGATCGAGCGTCCACGGGGTTTTAGCATGATGAGCCTGCTCAACTGCGGCACGCATCGCCGTGGCCCGTTCCCGAGTTAAGGTGCCGACATTAACCAGCAATGCACTGGCAATAGCGGCGAATTGGCTGGCTTCTTCAGGCTCGATCACCATCGCAGGCGATGCGCCCAGCGCCAGTAACGTATTGGCAGTAAAGCTTTGCACGACCTCATTGGTCATACAGTGTGTGAGCGGGGATAAGGTTCTAAATTGGTGCAAAGTGTGAGCCGCGAGCGCGCGGCTGTGCAGGTCAGGCTGCATGGTTCAGCTCCTGCCCGCGCGAAGAAGGGACACGAGCAGTGTCAGACTTCCCTACGCTGGCATTATCCAGATCAGGTGGTACGGGTATTTCTCAGCCTTCACCAGAAGGGCACCCCGAGTCGTTGAAACACAAACGTAATACGCTGGTTTCAGTAACAGGATACTGCCTGTGCTTAACGATGTAAATTGGCGCACTCCCCACTCCCGCAGTGAAACTACTGGTCAAGGTTGCTGCAATTCTGTACTTTCATTTACACTTTTTACGAAATGACTGGAGTGATCACAAAATAGTGCTTGTCAGACATCCGGTATGCCAGGAATGATACATGACTGATTTTGATGACCCGAAGAGGTAGAGAGGATGGGTATGAAGAAGAAAATGTTGCTGGGCGCGCTGTTGCTCGTAACCAGCACCGTCTGGGCCGCGCCTACAGCTACTGCTGCCGCAAAGGGTATTGATCAATATGAGCTAAAAAGTTTTATTGCCGATTTTACCCATTTCAAACCCGGTGACAAAGTTCCACCACTGTATCTCACCAGCGAATACACCATTAAGCAGTGGAATCTGCGCAACCTGCCCGCACCGACGGCAGGCACCCACTGGACCTACATGGGCGGCGCTTATGTGCTGGTCAATGATGCCGATGCTAAGATCATTAAAGCCTACGACGGCGAGATTTTTTATCATCGATAATAAAATAAAAACACGTACTTTCAGCAAGAAAGTACGTGAAATACTGCAAATCAATTAGTCATAAGATACTGCAAATATGACTTTACTTTGTACCTCACCTGGTCGTAAAGATTCTCCTGTCACGCGAACATATTTCGCAGTGATAGGGAAAATGTACTGATTATTGATTGTTTCCAATTTAGCTATTCTGTTCATCAGAGTATTCCCCAGTTTTAGGGGAGTAGTCGCGGTGCCGTTATATATCTGGAACCCCACCCCTTTTGCGCCATTCGTTATCGTATTATTTAGTATTTTCCCGCTTTCATCCCAGTCACCGCGAACCACCTTAAAACTCACGGGATTGGTAGTGACATTGTAAACACTGTTGCAATTTAGTACCAAATTTGTAGACCCTGATTTAGTATTGTTTGCGCTTAACATTTCGTTTAACGTCGTATCCGGCATTTTGATTTCATATGTCGGCTGAGAGAAACGACAGGTTGTTGGTTTGTGTATGACTGTAAACGTCAAATGTTGTGAGTAAGCATTACCACTATTCAATAATCCTAATGCCGAGCAAAACCACCATGCTATAATATTCGAATTACAGGAATTATCAGATAAAAAATTGACTGCGGGCTGAGATAATCCAAACGAGTTCCCATACACTATTTCACCACTATCTGAACTATATGTGGTTGGTGCCACATATGATGCCTCAATAGACATTTTTTTATTATTAATAACATCATTTACCGTGTAATTTTTAGGTGAAAATAAAGACCCATTTGTATCTACTGGAAAACCTGTACCTGTAAGCGTCAATTTAATAAAAATGCTCTTACCAGCAGCGGAGTCCTTCATTTCAACAATATAATCCTTCAAATTTGTTGCATAATACATTTTATCGCCTGTCGAGTTACAGTCGAATGTCCCTTGGAGATTAGGATTGAAACTCACTGTTGTTGAACCCGTGGTCAAATCCAATGTAATTGACTGTGTCGCGCTCGGACTTCCTTTGGGGGTACATTTAGCCTGCCCCAAAAAAGGGAACAACAGTAAAATTAAAAACCAATACTTCTTCATAAACGGATCCCTTATCGGCAAATATAAACTTTATTCTCATCAATTGCCTTATCGAAGGTAATCGTACAGAATTGTCCCTGTTGTTTATTAACTGCGACGCGTACCGAGGTAGGAATATCGTTAGTACGAATAAATAACCGGCTACCCTGCCCCACCAGGCCAACATTATTACCAATATCATCTTCCACTTCATAACCGAACGATAACGGAGAGCCGTCCGGACGCTCAGCAATGAAGAACCAGGGTTTACGCCTATCGGTTTCAAACTCCGTCATCACAACCGCGCCGCGATAAGGCACTGCGCCTTTGCGATTGCCAAGCAAGGCGACATCGCTATTACTGTCGGAAAGATCCAGCACCAGCATATTCTCACGATACGGCGTCAAACTGTCGTAAACCGCGTAACCTTTGCTGTTGGTTGTTAAATAACGATGCCCCTGCACAGCTGCCCCCTGCAATCCAGGCGCTTTGATAATGGCGAATGTATCTGAAAGCCGAGGAGCTAACGCAACACCATCTGACCATACCACTAAACCCCCCTGAATATTGCCGCTGGCCTGTTGATACTTATTCGATTGGCTGTAACTACCGCCTACAGTCGCAACTGGCGCGCGCCAGACCAGGCTACCACCCGCTGTTGTCTCATTCCCCTGTCGTTGGTGACTGAGATTGGCACCATAGCTGAATTGATTGCGATTACCCGCCACCCCGCTTAAGCTGGTGTTGTTCGATTGATAACCATCGTCATCAAACGTCGTTGAGTTAGAGACAAACAGATCGCGTCGAGGAGTTGAAATACCGTCACCCCACGAGAACGGGATGGAGATATACAGGTTAAAACGTTTATCCTCGTGGTTGTCCTCATCATAGGTCTGGCTGACGGACAAGGTATAGCTGACACGCTGCCAGGCGTTCGAGTAGCTCAGCTGATAATCTTTGCCGGTTCCACTGCGCTGCCAGTAGTCGCGCCACAGGCCGCTGACGGCCAAGGATCCCCAGTTTTCGGGTAATACTTGATTGATATTCAGCGAAAAGCTGTTCTTTCGGCCAAAGTCATTTTGATAGTAGTCTGCAACGTCATAAACATCATTTTCATCGCGGTCATAGTGATTTTTGTTATTCGCCCATACGTAGTCATTAAAGGTACGATAATCCCGCGAGGAGTAACGAAAAGCTGCCAGCGCAAACTGCGTGCCGGTCTGTGCGACATACTTGTTCCACGCAACCTGATAGCTCTGGCCATCAAATACATCGCCATTGTCTTGCTCGCTATGCGATCGCGTGGCATCTACCGATACCGCGCCAATGGGTGTATTCCAGCCGGTCCCGAGTACAAACGAGGTATAGTTTTGTGACAGCATTGTACCGCCATAGACCGTTAGCAGATTGTTCAAGCCATACTGATAGCTGCCTTGCAGGAAATCATACTGATTGCCAGCCCCCTCAATATGACTGCGCCCCGCAGCAAAATCATATTTCGATACGCCCGACTGCAGCATATTCGGCACAGATGAATAAGGCACCAGATAATGAGATACCGAACCGTCGGCCTCTTTCACGCTCACATCTAAGTCCGCACCGCCGCCGG
Source organism: Citrobacter sp. Cpo065 (assembly GCF_030332805.1). Classification (NCBI taxonomy): domain Bacteria; kingdom Pseudomonadati; phylum Pseudomonadota; class Gammaproteobacteria; order Enterobacterales; family Enterobacteriaceae; genus Citrobacter; species Citrobacter sp. Cpo065. Next base: position 412,213 of record NZ_JAOWHC010000035.1, on the reverse strand, counting down.
CGAGTTGCAGATCATCAATTGCAAATGGGCCTGGCGGAACTTCTTTCTGGTAAATAACAAAGCCGTTTTGTTCGATAGTTACCAGCGCGTTACTCTGGGCAATCCCACGGACTACTGGGGTAAAATTCTGTTTTGAGTTCGGTAACATTTGCATATCGCGCCAGATACGCACACCGCGAAAACGTACCGCATCAAAGATATCCGAGCCGGTATACATATCCCCAGTACGTAGCGTGCCAAGTATTTGCGGTATACCTCGCTCCATATATAGGGTGTTGCTTTTCCAATTGCCACTACCCTCATTACCTTTGGTATAGTTGGCATTTGAGTGCAACTGCCATCCTAGTAGGTTCAACCCACTATTCAGGCTCACATAACTACTTTTATCATCGCCGCCGTGTTTATAACTACTGTAATACTGGCTGGCATAATAAGAGGTATAAAAAGCGTTAACACCGCGATCCCAAGTTTCAGGCGGCATATATCCTGGCTCATATTCAAGCACATACGCCTGCGGCACGCTTAAGTTCAGAATAAATTGCCCAATATCATAACTAACACTACCTCCCTGTACTGCTTCACGTAGCGGCACGCACTCCTCTTTTTTATCTGTTTTAATATTCCCGGTGCGAATACCAATCTGCTGCAATTGTGTCCATGATAAACATGTCGCATCAGGATCGGCTTTGATATTAATATCGTACCGACCGCGCCACTGGTTATTAAGATAAATATCCATTTCATATATGCCGGGCATTGGCTTATCACCATCAATTTGATAGCGAGAGATTTTCTCACCGTTCAAACCACCGATCATAAAGTGGGTATCAAATGTGTCTTCTTCAGCCCATGTGGATGAAGTGACCAACACCGACAGGATTGCCAGTGTAATGGAATTTATCTTTAACATAATCAGTCCTTGACTATCTTTCCGTTTTTATTTTTTCACTTAAATAGTTTCCGTGATCATCAATAAGAGTAACCTTGTAATGATTAACAACAGCAGCAGTGATAACTTTTTTATCTGACCACGGAGCAAGTAACACTGTCTCACTATTTATTTTAGAATTACCTACTAATTCAGGAATAGTTATCCAGTTGGCTGAATTATTTTTAATATTAATACCATCACTGACATACCTGACACTTAAGCGAGAAAAGCTTTTTTCATCCACACCAGTAAGACCCTGCGGACGATAAATAAATTTGATGCGATTCTGCATAGCAAATTTAATCATATTCTTACCTTCAAATTCCGCAGAATTAGGAGGAATATCCAGCACATTAAGAAAAAAAGGCTTTCACGATCTTTCGGCAGCGTGTTTGCCAGTAGCTTAATTTTCAGCTGTTGACCAGAACCTCCGCTGACCTTAGCCACTGGAGGGGTCATCACGAATGGCACCTGGATTTTTTCTGGTGGCAGGCTGGTGTCTCCGTCATCTATCCAGGATTGGACAAGCGAGCTGCGGTTGCCTTCATTCATTAACTGAACGGTAATTTCTTTTTTCTGTGCCGGATAAATTACACGGGTGCCGTAAATGTAAATGCCCCCCCACGCAGGCATTACCGTACCGACCAGCAATAATGCGAGTATTTTTTTCATTATAATTATCCTTACTGCGGGAATAATCGGCGGCAAGAGCCGCCGACAAACAGGATAGTAATCTTAATCTGTAACAACGGTCATCGTCAGCGAAGAGGCCACGTCACCAGCGGTGACAGCGGCGGCACCAATTCTTGCATAACGTGCGCTAAAGTTGAGCGTATATTTATTGTCTGAAGTTTTAGTTAACTCAATACCTGTATCGGGGTTAACCTGTTTAGTAAAGTCATCACCATAGTAAACGGAGAAGCCAGCACCATTATTTGCGGCAGTATTTCGTGTAATATATTTATTAGAACTATCAAATTGAGAACTGGAGAAAGTAATTTTCGGTGCTTTATCCCCCGTACATTCAACAGTTAATGGCACAGTAGTCTTATTTGAATATCCTTCATAAACACCTCCAGCACCTAAGTTATTTAATCTGTCAGCACCAATTTGGTTCATGCCGATGGTTGCAGTGGTATCACCCGTAAATTTACAGGTTGTTCCAACTACCTTACCAGTAATAATCAATTCACCCTGATCGGTATCCGCAGCAAAAGCCCCAGCGCTCATAAATACAGCAGACAATACAGCAGCAGAAATAATTGAACGTTTCATAGCATCTTCCTTAATAAAATAATTTCTATTTGTTAAGAGGGTTAACTCTTGAATTTAAATTCGCACATCAGAAACGTTGCCGCAATGTGAACGCGTTGTTTTGTTGATTTAAAACAAGTTACGAATTGCAATGTAATTGCAACAAATAAGTGAAGCTAAACACTATTTATACATTTAATAAATTAGCGTTATTAATTGTCGATTTTTATTTGTTAGGGAAATAAAAAAGCACTCATCATTCATATAAATGATGAGTGCTTAATATCAACACTGAGATTCTTAGTCTAATCGTAACGGTTTAACACTATCTGTCGCATTGAATCCCCTGGTAAAGAAACGATCTCGGTCACGACGCCCTTCGCTGGAACAGGATCCACATGACTGACATTTGAAAGATGAAGAGATTGACCACATTTCTGTTGAACGTTGTTATTCACGACGTCAGCACTACAGGTTGGTTCAACGACTCGCCCACTGATTGTTAAGGTCGCAGTATCGGAAGCGAAGGTAGGGGCGCTCATTCCATAAGTCAGAGCTATAATTCCCATCAGTAAACTTTTTTTCATTTTAATCGTTATTCCTGTGGTTAGCATCAAATAGCATACAAAGGACCTGTTCAGCAGATTATGGGCATAACACCCTATTTGAACCAATTGAAATTGTAGATTAATGAGATAGATTTGATCAATTGTAATGATGCATTGAAGTAATTTATTCGGAAAAAGACATGAATTATAAACGCAGAGTGAACAATATCGTAAGATTTTTAAATTTAATATATTCACCGCATCAATAATACATTGATACGGTGAATATCTGTAACGCTATAAATTACACCGCGCGGAAGGCAATCTCGCCCGGAATAACTTCTCCTTGCCAGTAGAGCTGTGCAGCCACTCGTCCTGCCAGGTCGCGGTAAATAGCAGTAAATTCGCTATCAGGACGGCTAATCACCGTCGGCGTACCACGATCGAGATCCTCACGCAGAGAAATATGCAGCGGCATCTGTCCCAGCAGTTGAGTGTGATACTGCTCGGCCAACTTCTGTGCCCCACCGGTACCGAAGATCGGTTCATGGTGACCACAGTTGCTGCAAATATGCATACTCATATTCTCAACAATACCCAGTACCGGCACTTCGACTTTTTCGAACATCACGATGCCCTTTTTCGCATCGATCAGCGCGATGTCCTGCGGCGTAGTGACAACAACTGCGCCCGTTACCGGAATGTTCTGCGCCAGAGTCAGCTGGATGTCACCGGTGCCCGGCGGCATATCCAGTACCAGATAATCAAGATCCGGCCATAAGGTTTCCTGCAACATCTGCAGCAGCGCTTTGCTGGCCATCGGGCCGCGCCATACCATCGCGTTATCGTCAGTGACCAGATAACCAATGGAGTTCGTTGCCAGACCATGAGACATGATCGGTGCCATGTGGGTACCATCTGGCGAGGTTGGACGCTGGTTTTCCGCGCCAAGCATTGTCGGGATAGACGGACCATAAATATCGGCGTCCAGAATCCCTACCTTCGCCCCTTCTGCAGCCAGCGCCAGCGCCAGGTTCACGGCGGTAGAGGATTTACCCACGCCACCTTTACCTGAACTGACGGCGATGATGTTTTTCACACCATTAATACCCGGCTGGTTTTTCACGCGTTTCAGCGTCGCGATGTTATGCGACAGTTTCCAGTCGATCGCTTTCGCACCGGTAATACGCAGCAGATCGGCGCTACATTGCTCTTTTAAGTCCTCAAACGCGCTATGCCAGACAAACGGCATGACCAGCTCAACGTGCAACGTGTCATCCATCCAGGCGACGTGGTGCAACGCTTTAAGCGTCGTCAGATTATGCTTCAGGGTTGAATGCTGAAAATTCGCCAGCGTCCCGGCAACCATGGCGCGCAGGGTCTCTGGTGATTTGGCCTGGGATTGTGCGTTCATCCCGACTCCTTTTTGTTGTTCTGAATATACAATAGTCACCAGGTAGTTTACTCCAACCGCAACAATTATTCATTTACGGATAAATGCCCTTATCGCTTGGCGCAGTAATTACCATTTTGGTACTATCAAAGCCCTTTTCACTACAAAAGAAGTAATTGCCCACTATGACTCAAGTCGCGAAGAAAATTCTGGTAACGTGCGCGCTGCCGTACGCCAACGGCTCAATCCACCTCGGCCATATGCTGGAGCACATCCAGGCTGATGTCTGGGTCCGTTACCAGCGAATGCGCGGCCACCAGGTTAACTTCATCTGCGCGGACGACGCACACGGTACGCCAATCATGCTGAAAGCACAGCAGCTTGGAATCACGCCAGAGCAGATGATCGGTGAAATGAGTCAGGAGCATCAGACTGATTTTGCAGGTTTTGACATCAGCTACGACAACTACCACTCGACGCACAGCGAAGAGAACCGTGAGTTGTCTGAGCTGATTTATACTCGCCTGAAGGAGAACGGTTTTATTAAGAACCGTACAATCTCCCAGCTTTACGATCCGGAAAAAGGCATGTTCCTGCCGGACCGTTTCGTTAAAGGCACCTGCCCGAAATGTAAGTCTCCGGATCAGTACGGCGATAACTGTGAAGTCTGCGGCGCAACCTACAGCCCGACCGAACTTATCGAGCCGAAATCCGTCGTGTCTGGCGCAACGCCGGTGATGCGTGACTCCGAACACTTCTTCTTTGATCTGCCGTCATTCAGCGAAATGCTGCAGGCGTGGACGCGCAGCGGCGCGTTACAGGAGCAGGTCGCCAACAAAATGCAGGAATGGTTCGAATCCGGCCTGCAACAGTGGGATATCTCTCGCGATTCCCCGTACTTCGGTTTTGAAATCCCGAATGCGCCTGGCAAGTACTTCTATGTCTGGCTGGACGCGCCAATTGGCTATATGGGTTCATTCAAAAACCTGTGCGATAAGCGCGGTGACACCACCAGTTTTGACGAGTACTGGAAGAAAGATTCTGACGCCGAGCTGTATCACTTCATCGGTAAGGATATCGTTTACTTCCACAGCCTGTTCTGGCCTGCCATGCTGGAAGGCAGCAACTTCCGTAAGCCGACCAACCTGTTTGTACACGGTTATGTGACGGTGAACGGCGCGAAGATGTCCAAATCTCGCGGCACCTTCATTAAGGCCAGCACCTGGCTGAAGCACTTCGATGCCGACAGCCTGCGCTACTACTACACCGCGAAGCTTTCTTCACGTATTGATGACATCGACCTGAACCTGGAAGACTTTGTCCAGCGCGTTAACGCCGATATCGTCAACAAAGTAGTCAACCTGGCATCCCGTAACGCTGGCTTTATTGCTAAGCGTTTTGACGGCATTCTGGCGGCTGAGCTGGCCGACCCGGCGCTGTATAAAACCTTCACCGACGCCGCAGCGGTGATTGGCGAAGCATGGGAAAGCCGTGAATTTGGTAAAGCTATCCGTGAAATCATGGCGCTGGCCGACGTGGCAAACCGCTACGTTGACGAACAGGCACCGTGGGTGGTGGCTAAACAGGAAGGCCGCGATGCCGACCTGCAGGCGATCTGCTCCATGGGTATCAACCTGTTCCGCGTGCTGATGACCTACCTGAAACCGGTTCTGCCAACGCTTGCTGAACGTGTTGAAGCTTTCCTGAACAGCGAACTGAGCTGGGATGCCATTGAGCAGCCACTGCTCGGCCACAAGGTCAACACCTTTAAAGCGCTGTACAATCGCATCGACATGAAACAAGTTGAAGCGCTGGTTGAGGCGTCGAAAGAAGAAGTGAAAGCAGCTGCTGCATCGGTTACCGGCCCGCTGGCTGATGACCCGATTCAGGAAACCATCACCTTTGACGATTTCGCCAAAGTTGACCTGCGTGTAGCGCTGATTGAAAACGCCGAGTTCGTGGAAGGTTCCGACAAACTGCTGCGTCTGACGCTGGATCTCGGTGGTGAGAAACGTAACGTCTTCTCTGGTATTCGTTCTGCGTATCCAGATCCGCAGGTCCTGATTGGCCGCCAGACCATTATGGTTGCCAACCTGGCACCACGTAAGATGCGCTTCGGCATTTCCGAAGGGATGGTGATGGCCGCAGGTCCTGGCGGGAAAGATATCTTCCTGTTAAGCCCGGACGAAGGTGCAAAACCAGGCCAACAGGTGAAGTAAATCAAACATCTCAAGCGCTGCAACCGCAGCGCTTTTTTTTGCTACGCAAGTGCTTCCTCTAATCTTAACCCCTGCTCCATTTTCGGACTGCTTCGTTGTTAATATTAGATTTATTCTATACTGCTCTGGTATCAAGGTAGTCCGGGCTCACCAGATTCGTGGACGTTATTATTTAACATCCGATATTCATGAAATGGAGTTTTACATGAAAGCGTTACAAAAATTATTTTCTCTCGCCGTGGCATCGATTGTGGTTTTTTCCCTGGCGGGATGTGGTGATAAAGAAGAGAAAAAAACATTCAATGCCAACATTAATGGTTCTGATATCACCGTCTCTTACACCTATAAAGGTGATAAGGTCCTGAAGCAAATCTCCGAAAGTAAAATTAGCTATGCGTCAGTCGGTGCCAGCAATAAAGAGGAAGCAGCAAAAGTATTCGACGCATTAAGCGCCAAATATCAAAACATTACTGGCATAGAAGAAAAACTCACCTATTCAGATACCTACGCGCAAGAAAATGTCACTATCGATATGGAAAAAGTTGATATAAAAGCGTTGCAGGCCATTTCAGGGATGAAACTCTCTGAAAACGCCGATAAAAACATCAGCATGAAGCAAATGCAAACGGTAATGGAATCGGCGGGTTTTAAAGAAGTGAAGTAAACCATCGGCGACCCGATGTTAATCGGTGTCGCCCATTTTTTCTTTATGGTTTCGCGTTATGTACCCGTGATGTCAAACCACGCAGAAAATAACGCAGGAACTGATCGCCGCATTCGCGATAGTTCTTATGATCAGGGGCACGCATCATGGCGGTAATTTCCGGCATCGACACACGGAATTTCTGCTCGGTCATAATAGCCAGAATATCGTCGGTTTTCAGCGAAAAGGCGATACGCAGCTTTTTCAGCACCGTATTGTTATTAACACGACGCTCCAGCGCCAGTTCCGGTGCAGAATCATCTTTACCACGCAGATGATAAATCAGGCCGTTTAAAAAACCGGAGAGAATGATATCCGGGCAACGAACAAACCCAGCCTCATCTTCTTTTGTCATCCAGGTATCGAAACCTGCGGAGGTGGATTCCATGTCAGCAAGCGCAAGAATACGCACCATGTCGTTATTGTTCGCTTTCAGGGTGTAGCGCAGGCTACGAAGAATATCGTTACTTAGCATAGAGCCTTCAACTGTCGGTGATGCAATGGCGCGCAGTGTATCAGTTTTACAGTCCAATCGCCTCTTTTAGACTTTTAAGATAACGACGACTCACCGGAACGGTCAGTCCGTTACGCAAAATCAGTTCCGCCTGACCGTTGTCTTCCAGACGGATCTCCTGCAATTGCGCCATATTTACCAGATATTGCCGATGACAACGCAGCAGAGGAGTACGGCTCTCCAGCGTCCTGAGCGTCAACTCAGTGAAGCCTTCTTTACCATCGCTGCTCGTCACATACACACCACTCATGCGACTGCTGATAAACGCCACATCATCCATTTGCAGCAAATAAATCCGGCTATGGCCGCTGCACGGAATAAACTTCAGCGCCTGCTGATTTTCTGGCAGCAGTGATACATCCTGCTTGGTACGCTCCTGACGCAAACGGATTAGCGTTTTTTCCAGCCGTGCTTCTTCAATCGGCTTGAGCAGATAATCAAACGCATGTTCTTCGAAGGCTTTCACCGCATACTCATCAAAGGCGGTCAGAAAAACAATGTACGGACGATGCTCGGGATCAAGCATGCCAACCATTTCCAGGCCGCTGATTCGCGGCATCTGAATATCAAGGAACAGAACATCCGGACGCAATTTATGCACCGCGCCAATGGCTTCCACCGCATTCGAACATTCACCGACAATCTCGATGTCGCTTTGCTCTTGCAACAGGATCCGCAGATTCTCCCGGGCTAACGGTTCGTCATCGACAATCAGCACTTTGATCATGCCAGTTCCTCCAGAGGAAGTCGTAAAGTGATTCGGGTAAAGCGGTCAGGTTCACACGCTACGCTGATGCCAAAATCATCGCCAAACCGCTCGCGCAGTCGTTTATCGACCAGATTCATACCCAGTCCACTGGCTTCTGAGGTTGGCTGATACAGCCCGGCATTGTCTTCGATATCCAGCATCAGATATTGCCCTTCGCGATGGGCGGTAATCGATACTTCACCGGTATCCAGTAACTGAGAAGTACCGTGTTTAATGGCATTCTCCACGATGGGTTGCAGAGTAAAGGCGGGTAATTGCTGATGCGAAAGTTCTTCTGGCACCGTCAAGGTCACCTGAAGACGCGACTGGAATCGTGCCTTTTCAATTTGCAGATAAGCATTAACGTGTTCAATTTCATCTGCCAGCGTCACAATTTCCGACGGGCGTTTTAAATTTTTACGAAAGAACGTCGACAGATACTGCACCAGTTGGCTGGCCTGCTCGCTATCGCGTCGGATCACAGCTTTGATGGTGTTGAGAGCATTAAACAGAAAATGGGGATTGACCTGGGCGTGCAGGAGTTTTATTTCCGACTGCGTGAGCATCGCTTTTTGCCGCTCATACTGCCCGGCCAGAATTTGCGCCGAAAGCAGTTGGGCGATCCCTTCCCCCAGCGTACGGTTGATCGAACTAAAGAGGCGGTTTTTGGCCTCATAAAGTTTGATGGTCCCCATTACCCGCTGGTTTTCACCTCGCAGGGGGATCACCAGCGTCGAGCCTAATTTGCATTGCGGGTGCAAAGAGCAACGGTAAGGAACTTCATTCCCATCGGCATACACCACCTCTCCGGTTTCAATCGCGCGTTGGGTATATGACGATGAAATAGGTTTTCCGGGTAGATGGTGATCGTCACCAATACCGGTAAATGCCAGCAGTTTCTCACGGTCGGTAATCGCCACCGCACCGATATCCAACTCTTCATACAGCACCTGAGCAACCTTCATGCTGTTAACCTCGTTGAATCCCTGGCGCAAAATACCTTCCGTTGAGGCGGCAACTTTGAGTGCTGTGGCGGAAAAAGCGGAGGTATATTTTTCAAACATCGCCCGTTTATCGAGCAAAATACGCATAAATAAGGCGGCGCCCACGGTATTGGTCACCATCATCGGCGCGGCAATATTGCTGACCAACCGAAACGCATCATCGAACGGACGCGCAATTAATAAGATGATCAGCATCTGCACCAGTTCGGCAACAAAGGTAATCGCTCCCGCGGTCAGCGGACTAAAGACTTTATCGGTACGACCACGACGGGTAAGCACGCTGTGCACCAGCCCGCCGAGCAACCCTTCCACAATGGTCGAGATCATGCAGCTAAGCGCAGTCATCCCCCCCATCGAATAACGATGCAAACCGCCGGTAAGACCAACTAAACCGCCAACCACCGGGCCGCCAAGCAGCCCGCCCATCACCGCGCCAATAGCGCGAGTGTTAGCAATGGAGTCATCAATGTGCAGCCCGAAATAGGTGCCTAAAATGCAGAAAATGGAAAAAGTAACATAGCAAAGCAGTTTGTGCGGGAGTCGGATAGTCACCTGCATCAGCGGGATAAACAAACGCGTTTTGCTCATGAGCCACGCGATAACGAGGAACACACACATCTGCTGAAGCAGCAGCAACACCAGATTAAACTCGTACATACCCGCCAACCACACATCACTTAAAAGCGCGTAACATACATGGGCTGCGTGTAACTTTCTTTGAAGTGTTGCAAAAAAAGACGAATTTGTGAGAACGATCACTCGAAAGCGCGAGCATGGTTACAAAATCACCCATTCATAGATCAAAAAACAGACAAAACTACCTGGTTCGCAAAAGAGCGTCTAAAGTAAAACTGGGACCTCGCGAGCAAGAGTGAGACGACGATGGCGCTTTACACAATAGGTGAAGTGGCTTTGCTTTGTGATATCAACCCTGTCACTTTACGCGCGTGGCAGAGGCGTTACGGATTACTTAAACCGCAGCGGACAGACGGCGGGCATCGCCTGTTTAACGATGCGGATATCGACCGGATCCGCGAGATAAAACGCTGGATAAACAACGGTGTCCAGGTCAGCAAGGTTAAAATGTTGCTCAGCAATGAGAGCATTGATGTGCATAACGGTTGGCGTGAACAACAAGAGACGCTGTTGAGCTATTTGCAAAGTAATAATCTGCATAGCCTCAGACTGTGGATCAAAGAGCGCGGCCAGGATTATCCCGCACAAACGCTCAACACCCATTTGTTCATTCCGTTACGCCGACGTCTGCAATGCCAACAGCCGATCCTGCAGGCGTTACTGGGGATCCTCGACGGCGTACTGATCAACTATATCGCGATTTGTCTGGCCTCAGCACGTAAGAAACAGGGGAAAGATGCTCTGGTGGTTGGCTGGAACATTCATGATACGACCCGTTTATGGCTGGAAGGTTGGGTCGCCAGCCAGCAGGGATGGCGCATTGACGTCCTTGCCCATTCGCTGAACCAACTGCGACCGGAGCTGTTTGAAGGTCGCACCTTGCTTGTCTGGTGCGGCGAGAACCAAACGCCCGTTCAGCAGCAACAGCTGAACGAATGGCGCGCGTTGGGTCACGATATTTATCCACTCGGTATTTAGAGCCTGGCCCATTAGGGCTATTTTGCTTGCCATTTCGAACCTGGGCAGTGCTCAGAATCCTCACGTACTACGTGTACGCTCCGGTTCTTCCGCGCTGGCCGTGTTCAAACTGTCTGCGCCAATAACGCCTAATGATCCAGGCTCTTAATATTCTATTAACAAACGTGTACAATCCTTGGATTCACATAAGGAGTGCATAATGAGCGCAGCTAAAATCGGTGTCATTACCCTCTTCCTGCTGATGGCCATCGGCGGTATCGGCGGTGTCATGCTGGCAGGCTATACTTTTATTTTACGTGCCGGGTAAGATGCCTCGCTAATTTCTCAAACCCGCGGTCAACAATTACCGCCGCCAGCGCGACCAGCAGCGCTCCCTGAATCACATAGGCGGTATTGAACCCACTCAGCCCGATAATAATCGGCGTACCCAGCGTGTTTGCCCCAACGGTTGAGGCGATGGTTGCGGTGCCGATATTAATAATCACCGACGTGCGAATCCCGGCCAGAATCACCGGGGCCGCCAGCGGCAACTCGACTTTACGCAGCCGCTGCCCCTGACTCATGCCCATTCCGCTGGCAATATCCATCACGCTGGGTGAAATTCCGCCGAGTCCCGCCAGTGTTGCCTGCAAGATCGGTAATACGCCATACAGGATCAACGCGATAATTGCCGGTTCAGGACCAAATCCCATCACCGGTACGGCGATCGCCAGCACAGCAACTGGCGGAAAGGTCTGCCCCACGGCGGCGATGGTTTCCACCATCGGCCGGAATTCCGCGCCCCAGGGCCGGGTTACCGCTATACCGGCCCCGGTGCCAATAAGTACAGCAATCAGGCTTGAAATCCCCACCAGGCCAAAATGGCTCAGTGCCAGCGCCGCAAAACTTTCCTGCTGATACACGGGACGCGGTAGCGCCGGAAATAGCGCACTGAATAAGGCCTGACTATGAGGCAACCCAACTAACAGGACCAGAAACAGGACAATAAGCCATAACAACGGATCAGCAAGACGTTTCACGGGTCGGCATCTCCGAAAGCAAATCACGAAAATGAAGCGTCCCGCAGGACAACCCCTGCGGGGTCACGACCGGCAAGACGTCGCAACCGCGCGCTACGAACACCGACAACGCATCACGCAGCGTCATTTCATCTACCAACGGTTCACCGGCTGTGTGTTCACCGCGACGGATAAAATCCCCTACCGTGCGAAGCGACAGTAGACGTACGCCCAGTTCACTACGGCCAAAGAATGTTTGCACGAATTCGTTCGCCGGTGCTGTCAGCATCGACAGCGGCGTGCCTTGCTGCACTACCTTTCCTGCATCCATCAGAACCAGATGCTCCGCCAGCCTTAGCGCCTCGTCGATATCATGCGTCACCAGCACAATGGTACGCCCGAGCAGACGATGAATACGCGTCATCTCCTGCTGCAGCGCACCGCGGGTGACCGGATCCAGCGCGCCAAAAGGCTCATCCATCAGCAGTACCTGCGGATCTGCCGCCAGGGCACGCGCCACTCCGACCCGCTGCTGTTGCCCGCCAGACAGCTGATGCGGGTAACGATGGCGCAAACTTTCCTCAAGACCCAGCAGCGCCATCAGTTCGTCTGTTCGGTCATCAATACGAGAACGCGACCACTTTTGTAGCTGCGGCACCGTGGCGATGTTCTGCGCGACGGTCCAGTGGGGAAACAAGCCAATAGACTGAATCGCGTATCCCATGCGCCGCCTTAACTCCAGTACCGGTAGGCTGCGGATCTCTTCCCCGGCAAAGCGAATCTGTCCGCTGTCATGTTCAACCAGCCGATTGATCATTTTCAGCGTGGTGGATTTCCCGGAACCTGATGTGCCAATTAACACCGAAAAGCTGCCCTCCCCCAACCGCAGATTAAGGTCGTCAACGGCTTTTTGCTGGCCATAGGTTTTACTGACATGGCGAAATTCAATCATTGTTTGTTACCTTCAACAGCGCGAGCCCTAAATCAAACAGCGCATCAATCAATACCGCCAGTACCACAACCGGGATCACGCCCAGCAACACTAAATCGACGGCGCTACTGAGCAATCCCTGAAAGACCAGCGCGCCAAATCCCCCTGCGCCAATCAGTGCAGCAATCACCGCCATTCCCACCGTTTGCACCATCACTACCCGTAAACTGCGCAAGAAGACTGGCAATGCCAGCGGGAACTGCACCGAGACAAACCGCTGGAAAGTGTTCATCCCCATCGCTCGGGCGCTTTCCAGTACATCCTGCGGCACCTGATTCAACCCAGCCACAACGCCACGTACCAGCGGTAACAGCGCATACAGCACTAACGCAATAAGCGCAGGCGTCAGGCCGGTTCCGGCGACGCCGAGCGAACCCAACAAAGGAAAGTGCTTCACCAACCCGGAAAGGGGCGCAATTAACAGGCCAAACAGCGCGACTGAGGGAATGGTTTGGATGATATTCAGTACCGCAAAAACCGGCCCCTGACGGGAGACAGAGAAAGCACACCAGATGCCCAACGGCACACCAATAAGCAGCGCGGGCACCACGGTAGCGAACAGAATTGTCAGATGCTGCGCAAGGGCGTCGTTGAAGACATCCTGACGGTTGGCATATTCTTTAAGTAGGGAAAGTTCGTTAAACGTGCCGGAGAACAAAAGCACCAGCGGAAAAATAAACATTTGCGCGTGTAACAGCCAACGCCATGATGCCTGTTCGGTTATGCGACGAATGGCGTCACTGGCGGCCAGCAACATTAGTCCTAGCCCCAACCAGAACCCGCTGCCCAGGCTGGTTCTGGCCAGTGGACTTCCCGTCTGGGCCAGATACGTTGCCGTTGTTCCTGCGGTTACCAGCGCTGCAATAACCAGCAACTGGCTAATAACAAGCGTCAATATATTGCCGGGCTTTCCCGGTACAAAGCACAGAAGAAACAGCAGCAAACAGGCTACTGCCAATCCCCACGCCATGTCGGGCCGGATATCCCAGAGTTGGCGCCCCTCACCGGAGACCAGGCGATTAGGCGCATAGCTAATGAAAGGCAGCGCTGCCGCCGCAAAGGTAAGAAGTACCAGCAACAACAGCACCCGATTAACTGAAATCTTTGACAAAACACCCACCTGCTGCAAACTCCGTTACTTCACCCATCCTTTTTGCTTCAGGTAGTCTGCTGCAACTTTTTTCGCATCCAGCCCCTCCACGGCAATACTGGCATTCAGCTGCTGCAACGTTTTTTCATCCAGGCTGGCAAAAACCGGTTGTAGCCATTCTCCCATTTGCGGGTAGTCTTTCAGCACCGATTCACGTACGACGGGTGCTGGCGCATAAATGGGCTGGACACCTTTTGGATCGCTTAAAGTTTGCAGACCGAGCGCCGCTACCGGGCCATCGGTGCCATAAGCCATCGCCGCATTGACTCCAGAAGTCTGCTGCGCCGCTGCTTTAATCGTCACCGCGGTATCTCCCCCAGCTAGCGACAACAGCTGATTTTGATTCAGTTTGAAATCATAGGCTTTTTCAAACGCAGGCAACGCGTCAGCCCGTTCGATAAATTCAGCAGAGGCAGCAAGTTTGAACGTTCCCCCGTCTTTTAGGTAGCGGCCTAAATCAGCAAGGGACTCAAGCTTGTTCTTTTGCGCGACATCCTGGCGTACCGCAATGGTCCAGGTATTATTGGCGGGTGCAGGTGTTAACCAGACCAGCTTATTTTGCTCTGCATCCAGCTTTTTCACTTTCTCGAAACCGGCCTGCGCATTTTTCCACGCGGGATCATTTTCATCTTTAAAAAAGAATGCGCCATTACCGGTATATTCCGGATAAATATCCAGCTCACCGGAAGTGATTGCCCCACGCACTACTGGAGTGGTACCCAGCTGTACTTTATTGACGGTTTTCACGCCATGGCTTTCGAGCACCTGCAAAATAATGTTGCCGAGCAGCGCCCCTTCGGTATCTATTTTTGAACCAACCGTGACGGGTGACGCGGCCTGTAAGGGTAGGCTTATCGCGGCTAACAGCACCAGCGAACCCACCGATACTTTTGAGATTATCATGCTGTACTCCTCATCCTTTTGCGGCCCTTTTCAGAGACTTGAGGAAAAAGCATAGTCGAAAAATCAAGCCTTAACCTGGCAATTGGGTGGTAACGCTGAGAGTTATTAGCGGTAAGGCGATAATACAATAAAAAAAATCCGGCAAACCCAATGTGAATTTGCCGGATGATACGACTTTGTCAGCCTGATAAGCGTAGAGCCATCAGGCATGCTGCATGACTATATTCATCTATTACAGCAGTTCAAATTCGCCCTGCTTCACTCTGGCGGAATCCACGCCGATGAAAACGTTAAATTTGCCAGGTTCTGCATCGTATTTCATCTGCTGGTTCCAGAATTTGAGCGCTTCAATATCAATCGGGAAGCTGACGGTCTGTGTTTCACCTGGCTTAAGATTCACTTTTTCAAAACCTTTCAGCTGTTTTACCGGACGACTCATGGAGGCGGTCACATCCTGTAAATACATCTGAATCACCGTTGCACCTTCGCGCTTGCCAGTGTTGGTCACCTGTACGCTGGCCGTCACGGTTCCGTCACGCTTCATCGTCGGAGAAGAGAGCTTCACATCAGAAATCGTAAACGTGGTGTAGCTCAGGCCATAACCAAAGGGATACAACGGACCATTGGCTTCATCAAAGTAGCGCGACGTGTACTTGTTCGGCTTATCGGCGTTATACGGACGACCGGTATTGAGATGGCTGTAATAGACCGGGATCTGTCCAACAGAGCGCGGGAAAGACATCGGCAGCTTGCCTGACGGATTGTAATCACCAAACAGCACATCGGCGATGGCGTTACCGCCCTCCGTCCCGGCAAACCAGGTTTCGAGGATCGCATCGGCTTGTTGATCTTCCTTCACCAGCGCCAGCGGACGACCGTTCATCAACACCAGAACCAACGGTTTACCCGTGGCTTTCAGCGCGGCAATCAGGTCACGCTGACTTTGTGGAATGGTGATATCGGTGCGGCTGGAGGCTTCATGCGCCATGCCCTGCGCTTCACCGACTACCGCGACAACCACATCAGATTGCTTCGCGGCGTTAACGGCTTCATTGATCATCGCCTGCGGCGAACGCGGGTCAACCTTTACCGCTTCTTCATACAGGTTGAGGAAATCGACAATGCCTTTGTCGTTGGTGATATTCGCCCCTTTGGCGTACAGCACTTTGCCCTGTTCGCCGACGGCATTTTTAATCCCCGTCAGCACCGTTACCGACTGATCGGCAACACCGGCGGCGGACCAACTGCCCATCACATCACGCTTGCTGTCGGCCAGCGGACCGACAACCGCCACTGTGGCGGATTTTTTCAGCGGCAACGTTTCCAGACGGTTTTTCAGCAGCACCAGGCTTTCGCGCGCCACTTCACGCGCCTCTTTGCGATGCAAACGGCTTTCTGCGTTGGTGTCCTGTGGGTCAGATTCTTTGGCTCCCAGATGGCTGTACGGATCGTTAAACAGCCCCATATCATATTTCACGTTCAGCACGTGGCGCGCGGCGTCGTCCAGCTCCGCCATCGTCACTTTGCCGGATTTAATCAAGCCCGGCAGATATTTGCTGTAATACTCATCACTCATACTCATGTTGATGCCGGACTTGATCGCCACACGCACCGCATCTTCAGGATCGGAGGCGGTACCGTGCTTAATCAGTTCCTTAATCGCGCCGTGATCGGAAACGGTAATCCCCTTAAAGCCCCACTCATCACGCAGCACGTCTTTTAACAGCCAGGCGTCTGAGGTTGCAGGCGTACCGTTTAGCGAATTAAGACCCACCATCACCGCACCGCTACCGGCGTCCAGCCCGGCTTTATACGGCGGCATATAGTCGTTGAACAGGCGCTGTGGGCTCATATCGACGGTGTTATATTCCTTGCCACCTTCAACCGCGCCATAGGCGGCGAAGTGCTTGACGCTGGTCATCACCGAATAGCGGTCAGCCGGGCTTTTCCCCTGCATCGCTTCCACCATGGTTTTACCCATCGTAGCCGTTAAATACGTGTCTTCACCAAAACCTTCTGAAGCACGGCCCCAGCGCGGATCGCGAGAGACATCGACCATTGGCGCCCAGGTCATATTCAGACCATCATCGGCAGCTTCATACGCGGAAATACGGCCAACGGTTCTGACCGCATCGAGATTAAAAGAGGACGCCAGGCCGAGACTTATCGGGAACACGGTACGCTGGCCGTGCAATACGTCGTAGGCAAAAAAGAGAGGAATTTTCAGGCGGCTGAGCTCCATCACCTGATCCTGCATTTTGCGGATATCCTGGCGCGTGACGGTGTTAAAAATTGCCCCAACCTGCCCGTCTTTGATCATCTCGCGGATGGCTTCTTTCGGGTTATCAGGCCCGACGCTTATCAAGCGTAGTTGCCCAATTTTCTCATCCACGGTCATCTGTTTAAGTAAATCGGTAACGAATGCATCCCGCGCTTCTGGCGTCAGAGGATGGTTACCAAACAGCGTGTCCGCCAGCGCTGGTTGCAACGCCAGACTCACCGCGACACCTACAGAACATAGCCATTTCATGTTGATTCTCTCTTTATTTTTTCCCGACGAGGCAGCGAAAATATAACAAAAACCGCAGTTTGCCGTAAGACTAAACGGGAGCGATAAAGAAAGCTAAGGTTATTCTCCTAATTTTCGAAACCAACGCGACTCAGAGGAAGACAACCCAGAGACAATGTGAATGAGAAAGCGTATTGTCATACAAAGCGCTATGCTTGTTCCTGATATTGAGTCCCACCACAAGGAGTGGAGAATGTCTTCCATTACAACAGATAATAAAGCTTTTCTGAATGAACTGACCCGTCTGGTAGGTCATTCACACCTGCTCACAGACCCTGCTAAAACCGCCCGCTATCGCAAGGGATTCCGCTCCGGTCATGGCGATGCGCTCGCCGTGGTGTTCCCTGGCTCGCTTTTAGAATTGTGGCGCGTCCTGAACGCTTGTGTCGCCGCAGATAAAATTATCCTGATGCAGGCCGCCAACACCGGCCTGACCGAAGGCTCTACGCCGAGCGGTAATGATTATGACCGCGAGATTGTCATTATCAGCACCCTGCGCCTTGATAAGCTGCACGTCATCGGCAAAGGCGAACAGGTGCTGGCCTATCCCGGCACCACGCTTTATTCACTCGAAAAAGCGCTCAAACCGTTTGGCCGTGAGCCGCATTCGGTGATCGGATCTTCCTGTATCGGCGCTTCAGTGATTGGCGGTATTTGTAACAACTCCGGCGGCTCGCTGGTTCAGCGCGGCCCGGCATACACGGAGATGTCGCTGTTTGCGCGTATTGACGAGCAGGGAAAATTACAGCTGGTTAACCATCTGGGTATCGAACTGGGCCAGACCCCGGAACAGATTCTGAGCAAACTTGATGACGAGCGGATCAAAGATGACGATGTGCGCCATGACGGGCGTCATGCACACGATCACGACTACGTTACCCGCGTCAGAGATATTGAGGCGGACACGCCCGCTCGCTATAACGCCGACCCGGATCGGTTGTTTGAATCATCCGGTTGTGCAGGCAAGCTCGCGGTTTTTGCGGTGCGTCTGGACACCTTCGAAGCCGAAAAAAACCAGCAGGTCTTTTACATCGGTACCAACCAGCCAGAGGTGCTGACGGAGATCCGCCGTCATATTTTGGCAAAATTTGAGCATCTGCCGGTCGCCGGTGAATATATGCACCGCGATATTTATGACATCGCTGAGCAATACGGCAAAGATACGTTTCTGATGATCGACAAGCTCGGCACCGACAAAATGCCGTTCTTCTTCACCCTGAAAGGTCGCACCGATGCAATGCTGGAAAAAGTGAAAATTTTCCGTCCACATTTCACCGATCGGGCAATGCAGAAATTTGGCCATTTGTTCCCCAGCCACTTACCCGCGCGCATGAAAAGCTGGCGCGATAAGTACGAACATCACCTGCTGTTAAAAATGGCCGGTGGTGGCGTGGCTGAAGCGCAAAACTGGCTAAGCGAGTTTTTCAAAACCGCTGAAGGCGACTTCTTTGCCTGTACGCCGGAAGAAGGCAGCAAGGCGTTTTTGCATCGCTTTGCGGCGGCTGGCGCGGCGATTCGTTATCAGGCCGTACATGCCGATGAAGTGGAAGATATTCTGGCGCTGGATATCGCGCTGCGCCGTAACGACACCGAATGGTACGAGCATCTGCCTGCAGAGATCGACAGCCAACTGGTGCACAAACTCTATTACGGCCACTTTATGTGCTACGTCTTCCATCAGGATTACATCGTGAAAAAAGGCGTCGATGCGCATGCGCTGAAAGAGCAGATGCTGGAGCTTCTGCACGAGCGCGGAGCACAGTATCCGGCAGAGCATAACGTCGGACATCTGTATAAAGCACCGGAAACATTAACCCGTTTTTACCGCGAGAATGACCCCACCAACAGTATGAATCCGGGGATTGGTAAAACGAGTAAGCAAAAGTTCTGGAAAGAGTAGTAAACCAGAAAAAGATAAGCGCCACCGGGCATGTTGCCGGGGGCGCTTCGCTTGCCCGGCCTACCGCTACATTAGCTATGTGTATGCCGGATGAGGTGTCTTATTTAATCGTTCTGTGCAGTTTGCTCGCTCGTCGCTGAACCCGCCGCTGCCATCTGCGCCGCTTTTTGCTTTTTATAGCTCAGCGCCGCTGCCGGAACCGGCATCACCTTGCCCGTTTCGATCCAGGTACGTAAACGGCTGGCATCGGCAAAGTGGGTATATTTACCGAACGCATCCATCACCACCAGCGCCACCGGTTTGTTATTGATCACGGTGCGCATCACCAGACAGTGGCCTGCCGCATTGGTAAACCCGGTTTTGGTTAACTGAATATTCCAGTTATCGCGGTATACCAGATGGTTAGTGTTACGGAATGGCAGCGTATAAGCCGGGTTGGCAAAGGTCGCCATATCTTCGCGCGTCGTACTTAACTGGCCAATCAGCGGATACTGCTTGCTGGCGATCAGCAGCTTGGTTAAATCACGAGCGGTCGAGACGTTATGAATCGATAAGCCGGTTGGTTCCACAAAGCGTGTCTGAGTCATGCCGAGCGCTTTCGCTTTGGCATTCATGGCCTTAATAAACGCGTTATAACCGCCAGGGTAATGATGCGCCAGGCTCGCCGCCGCACGGTTTTCTGATGACATCAGCGCCAGCAGCAGCATGTCTTTACGGCTAATTTCACTGTTCAGTCGCACACGAGAGTAGATGCCTTTCATTTCCGGCGTCTGGCTGATATCAACTTTCAGCTTCTCATCCAACGGCAGTCGTGCATCAAGCACTACCATCGCGGTCATTAATTTGGTAATCGACGCAATCGGACGCACAAGGTCCGGGTGGTTCGAATAGATAACTTTGTTGGTATTCAGATCAACAATCATCGCGCTACCGGACGCTATCTCAGGCTGAGAAGCTGCTGCGGTAGTTGCCGTTTTAGCCACGGCTTGGGGTGCAAAAGGAACGGCCAGCACCAGGGCAAGGCTTAATAATGAAACTCGGAATTTCAGCATGATGAGATTTCTGATAATGGTTCACGCACGTCACAACGCACACCGCCAGAGACTAAGTATTATCTCAAGCTAGCTCAGGCATCATAGCGATCCGGCAGGTTTGCCGCCACAGGAGAATCGTCTCGAAATGCTGCGTTGCTGACTTTTACGTCAACAACGCAGCGCAGACAGGTTTATCCGTCAAAATAACCGATAGCCGTAACCCCACAGGATTACCGTAATCGCCAGCAGAACTTCCAGTACCAGAACACCGATCGCCAGTGTTGAACTGGAAAAGCTCAGGCCTTCCTCTTTAGAGATATTCAGGAACGTCGGAATGCCGAGATAGAGTAAATAACCGGTGTAAAATAGCGCGATCGTTCCTACTAATGCACACAGCCAGACCAGCGGATAAAGTGCGACCAATCCGCTTAAAAACAGCGGCGTCGCAACATACCCTGCAAAGACCATACAGTGGGCCAACGACGGGCGCTGCGGGTAATTACGTGCCATCCACCAGATAACCCGGCCCATGACGGCGACGCCTGCCAGCATCACCCCGTAAAACAGAATTGCCATCGCAAATCCGGTCAACAGAGATAACTTCAGGATATTGCCATCGCCAAAATTCCAGCCGATTTGCGTGGTACCGATAAATGCGCAAACAACCGGGATTGCCGCCATCAGCAGTACATGGTGGGTATAGTGATGCGAAACACTTTCGTTTTCGCTGTTGATCACGTGCATTTCACGATCGGGATGGGAAAACAGCCCCCAGACATGGTTCATACCGCCCCCTTCTTGTCAGCTCCGGACCTCAACACTTCAAGTATAATTCAGCTTTTGATTATTTTATGTACACATGAAAAATACCGAAGCGCCGGGTAAAAAGTGTGTAAGCCGTAGGCCTGATAAGCGAAGCGCCATCAGGCATTAGGGAACTGAACGACGTTAAGCGCTACTATGCGTCTTTTCCGGCATCAAGTATTCATAGGGTGTATGCTATGACCAGTGGAGGTCATACAACGTATGGATATAACGCATTATGTTGCGCAGTACGGCTATGCTGCGTTAATCATCGGCAGCCTGGCGGAAGGTGAAACCATTACCCTGTTAGGCGGCGTCGTGGCGCATCAGGGAGTCCTGAAATTCCCGCTGGTGGTGCTCTCGGTCGCGCTGGGTGGGATGATTGGCGATCAGTTGCTTTATTTACTCGGACGTCGTTTTGGCGGCAAAATTCTGCGTCGTTTCTCGCGCCATCAGGCGAAAATTCATTATGCGCAGAAAATGATCCAACGGCGTCCTTACCTGTTTGTGGTCGGTACGCGCTTTATGTACGGCTTTCGCGTTATTGGTCCCTTACTGATTGGCGCCAGTCACCTGCCGCCGAAGATCTTTTTACCGCTGAATATTCTTGGCGCGTTTGTCTGGGCGTTGCTATTTACCACCCTCGGCTACGTCGGTGGTGAAGTGATCGCGCCGTGGCTGCATAGCCTTGACCAGCATATCAAGCATGGCATCTGGCTGGTGCTGGTTATCGGGATAGTCGCGGGCGTCCGCTGGTGGATGAAACGCCGAAGCACGCGTAAAGCGCAATGAAGATGGCCCGACAGCGGAACACCGTCGGGCCGAACAATCAGGATGCGTGATAACCGCCGCCCAGCGCGCTGGTCAACTGGATTGAGGCATCCAGCCATTGGCCTTGCAAAAGCAGACCGTTGCACTGCTCACGTAATGCCGGGATCTTTGCCTCGCTAACCCTGGAGCCCGCAATAATACCCGCATTAAAGCGCGCCTGTGCCAGCCCCACTACGCGCTGAGCGTCATGTTCAATCTGCTGCTGATGCTGATTTTTCTGCGCCAGTGTTTCTACCTGCGATGCCGCACGTGCCACGTCATTCACCGCATCCACCACAGCTTTGTTGTAATTCGCCACCGTCAGGTTACTTTGCGCTTTCGTAATATCGAGATTCGCATTCAGCCTGCCACTGTCAAAGATAGGCAGCGTCAGCCCGGCGGTTACGCCCATTTGCTGCGCGGAATGGCGGAACAGGTCACTCAGATGTAACGCATCCTGTTGTAAAAATGCCATCAGATTCACATCGGGATAA
The DNA here is from genome assembly GCF_030332805.1 of Citrobacter sp. Cpo065. NCBI lineage: Bacteria > Pseudomonadati > Pseudomonadota > Gammaproteobacteria > Enterobacterales > Enterobacteriaceae > Citrobacter > Citrobacter sp. Cpo065. The sequence continues at coordinate 389,632 of NZ_JAOWHC010000035.1, read as the reverse complement.
AACGCCGCTTTCGCCGCATCAATACTGCTCAGCGATGACTCAATGTACCAGTGTGCTGCCTGCAAATCTGGTCGACGGGCCAGCAGCGAGTAGCCCAACTGGGACGGGAGCTGACTTTCAACCACGGGCAGTTTGGTCGAATGGAGCTTCAGGGCAACGGACTGCGAGTTGCTCAACGCGCTTAGGCGCGCCTCAATCACCTTCATTTTACCGCTGACATCGTTCAGTTGCTGCTCCGTCTTGCTGGAATCGATATCGGTTTCAACACCTTCCACCGAAGAAGTGAGGCCGTTTTGATACAGTTGACGATCGACGGTAATCACATTTTGCTGCTCGCTTTCGATTTGCGTCAGCACGGTTTTCAGTGCGGCCTGCGTCTGCCATTCCCAGTAAAGACGGGAGACACCGCTCGCCAGTAGCTGCCGGGTTTGCTCGCGCTCAGCCTCACGCGCCTTAACGGCTCCAATGCGCGCAGTCACTTCGGCCCGATTCTTACCCCACAGATCCAGATTCCAGCCGGCGGTTAAACCAAAGGTTCCATTGGTGTACCACGGCCCCGTGGTTCCTGCTGCGGGATCAGTTATGGCGAAAGGTCCCATCAGCCCCTCAGCTGACATTTTCTGACGCTCAACGTCTGCGGAGAAGTCGATCTCCGGGCCATCCTGCGCTTCCACAGCCTTAGCCTGCGCCTCCGCCAGTTGAATGCGCTGTTCCGCGACCTGCATATCAGGAGAATTTCGCAAGGTGCTGTCAATCAACGCATTAAGCTGGGGGTCGTGATATGCCTTCCACCACTGGCTGTCCGGCCAGCCATTTTTTAACGCGGCAGGCAATGTGGTATCGACATTTGCGGCAGGCGTCTGCTGTGACAGAGACTGGCGGTCATCATGCATCGGCGCGCAGCCAGACATCAGAACAAAAAGCGGCAACAATGCCGTCGTGACAAACACAGAATTACGATTCATGGAGATATACAGGTAAGAAAAGATGTGCAGAGATTACGACTTGTCGCTGTTGCTTTTTTAGTTACGCGTGGCAATACATCTTTGGCAATAAAAATATATAATCAGAAAAATATACACCTCGTGAATAATATAGATTAAATAATTTTAATAATTAATGGATGGAGATGTTATGTCACAGAATATCTATGACGATCCTGAGTTCTTTGCCGGATATGCCACGCTGGATCGTTCAGTAAAGGGACTCGACGGCGCGCCAGAATGGCCGACAATACAAGCGATGCTCCCCTCTCTTCAAGGCAAAAACATTCTTGATTTGGGCTGTGGATATGGTTGGTTTTGCCGCTACGCGCGCGATAATCAGGCAGCCAGTGTAATGGGACTGGATATTTCACAAAAGATGTTAACCCAGGCACACAGTATGACGCAGGGTAATGGCATCGTTTATCAGCGTGAAGATCTCGAAACGCTAACCCTGTCCCCAAATTCTTTTGACCTGGTTTATAGCTCGCTTGCCCTGCACTATTTGCACGATATAGAACGATTATTCGTAACCATTTACCAGTCATTAACACCAGGCGGTATGTTAGTTTTCTCTGCCGAGCATCCAATTTATACCGCACCGCTTAATCAGGGTTGGATAAAAGATAAATCCGGGCAGCTGTCCTGGCCGGTTAATCATTATCAGCAGGAAGGTGAGCGCATCAGTAACTGGTTTGCTGAAGGCGTCAAAAAACAGCACCGTAAGCTGGCGACCTGGATTAATGCGCTGATTGCCGCCGGATTCGAGATCGTCTGTGTCGATGAATGGGGACCGTCCGGGCAACAGATTGCTGAAAACCCGGCTTTAGATGAAGAAAAAGAGCGGCCGATGGTGTTTCTGCTCAGCGCACGTAAACCAGCATAACAACGCCTCCAGGCAGAATGATTGATACTTTCCTATACTCAATCTGAACTTACCAAAAAAAGGAAAGTTAATGAAAATTCTGCTGTGGGTAATTCTGATTATTTTTCTGATTGGGCTATTGGTGGTAACAGGCGTGTTTAAGATGATTTTCTGATGTCGTCATTTCGCCCAGGCCTGATAGCAGAAATCTCAGGCTATTCTTCTCTCTGATGCCGGATGGCGACGTAAACGCCTTATCCGGCCTACTGGAACTGAGATCAGGCAGTAATCTCGATAGCCTGAATCGCACGTGCGATATCCGGCGAATTATTTAACGCTCGAATTTCCTGAAACAGTTCTGTTGCCTCTGAATATTCTTTGCGCAAATACCCTAACCACTGCTTAATCCGCGCTACATGATACAGCCCTGTGTCCCCCTGCTTTTCAAGTCGGGTATATTTTTGCAACAGCGTCACGACTTCAGGCCACGGCATACGCGGCTCGTTGTATTTCACCACGCGGCTCAGGTTCGGAATATTTAATGCGCCACGTCCGATCATCACCGCATCACATCCGCTGATGGCCATACAATCCTGGGCGCTCTGCCAGTCCCAGATTTCGCCATTCGCGATAACCGGAATGGAAAGCCGCTGGCGGATCTCACCGATCGCCTGCCAGTTGATATGTTCGGCTTTATAGCCCTGCTCCTTGGTTCGGCCATGCACCGCCAGTTCGCTGGCACCAGCCTGCTGGACGGCATCGGCAATTTCAAACTGCCGGTCGCTGTTGTCCCAGCCCAGACGAACTTTCACCGTCACCGGAAGATGAGCCGGGACCGCCTCGCGCATAGCTTTTGCGCCCCGGTAGATAAGCTCAGGATCTTTCAATAATGTTGCGCCACCGCCGCTACCGTTCACCAGCTTCGATGGACAGCCACAGTTTAGATCGACACCGTACGAGCCCAGTTCTACCGCGCGCGCGGCATTCTCCGCCAGCCACTGCGGATACTGTCCTAACAGCTGAATGCGAACCAACGTGCCGGATGGCGTCCGGCTGTTGTTATGCAGTTCCGGGCAGAGTCGATGAAATACTTTTGCCGGCAGGAGCTGATCCACCACGCGCACAAACTCGGTGATGCACAGATCGTAATCATTCACTTCAGTCAGCAGCTCGCGCACCAGTGAGTCGAGCACGCCTTCCATCGGCGCCAGTAAAACACGCATATCGTCACCCGCAAAAAAAGAGGCGCTATGGTAGCGCCTCCGTTCCGGAGATTAAAGAGGCTCAGCGCGGCAACAGGCAGTTATCTTCTTTCCAACCGTACAGCCATTCCATACCGCGATAAAACTCCGCCTGCGATTTGTCTTTCCACAGCAGATTACGCACCTGCCGCTCGACGCCTGCGGCGTGGTAGACACGGCCCATTTCACGCGTTGACCAGACGATGCGTGCGGTACGCGGAATACGCACCGACTCATACAGCGCAAAGGCATCAGCCGCATCGCCATCACACTGCTGTAGCGCTTTACCGAGCGTTACAGCGTCTTCCAACGCCATACAGGCACCCTGCGCCATATATTGCGCCACCGGGTGCGCGGCATCCCCCACCAGCGTGATGCGGTCGGTTCCCCATTTTTCTACCGGCTCGCGGTCGGCGGTGGACCAGCGCCGCCATGACGTCGGTTTATCAAGCATCTGGCGCGGGCGCGGATGAATACCCGCAAAATAGGAGAGCACTTCCTCTTTGCTGCCATCTTTCACGCCCCACTCTTCCTGCTGACGACTGTGGAAGGTCACCACCAGGTTATATTGCTTACTGCCGCGCAGCGGATAGTGCACCAGGTGACAGTGTGGTCCGGCCCACAGCACCGGTGCGTTAATGCGTAAATCTTCCGGCATATCATCGCAATCAATCACGGCGCGATAGACCACGTGTCCGGTAACCCGTGGCGCATCGCCAATCAGAGACTGACGAACGACCGATTTTACACCATCACAGCCCACCAAAATATCCGCCGTCCAGCTGTTGCCGTGCTCATCAAATACCGTGACGTCATTCTCTGTCTGGCGAATATCAACCACGTTAGTTGAAGTGCGATACTCAACGTTAGGATGCACCAGCGCCGCTTCCCAAACGCTGGCGTGAATATCAACCCGATGGATAACCGCATAAGGACCGCCAAAGTGATCGCGGAACGCCTGGCCGGTTTCAATGCGGACCACCTCTTTTGCGTTTACCGCATCCATCATCGTAATGTGGTCGGTGAAAACGGCGCGCTGACGGGCGACTTCCCCCACGCCAAGGCTGTCCAGAGCAGAGAATGCATTCGGCCCGAGCTGAATACCCGCGCCAATTTCACCAATCTCGTGCGCTTTCTCCAGCAACATCACTTTAATGCCCTGACGAGCCAGCGATAGCGCGGTCGCCGCGCCGCCAATCCCGCCACCCACGATAATTGCGCGTGTCACTTTAGCCATTGTCGTTCTCCTTATCAGGCTGGAATTTTATCTTGTTGATTCTCGGGCGCGGCGGCGATAAACGCCGGAAGCTGAGTACAGGCATCATATACCGCCTTACAGCGCGGATATCCGCTCAGATCGCAACCCATACGTAACGCGTTCGCCCACTGTGGGATCAGACAGCAATCCGCCAGCGTCGGCGCATCACCCACGCAGAACTTCCCCGAATGACTCTGGCGCAGCATCTGTTCCACCGCGCTTAACCCTTGCTGGATCCAATGTGCATACCAGCGTTTTTTATCTTCTTCACTGACCTTTAACTCTTCGCTCAGGTAGCGCAGTACCCGCATGTTATTCACCGGGTGGATATCACAGGCGATGGCATAGACAATTTCCAGCACCTTACTGCGCACCGGGAAGTCGGCAGGCAGCAGTGGCGTTTGCGGAAAGTGGCCATCCAGCCAGTCAATTATTGCCAGCGACTGCCCAAGTGATTCTCCCTCATCGGTCACCAGAGTCGGCACCAGTCCCACCGGGTTCATCCGTCGGTAGGCCAGTTCGTTCTGCTGACCGATGCGAATGTTGACGCCCACCGTCTGGTAATCGAGCCCCTTCAGCGCCAGCGCAATGCGCACCCGATATGACGCCGAGCTATTAAAGAAACTGTACAGCTTCATCATCCACCTCAGACAATCTTCACGGCGATGGGGGTTAAACCGTCTACGTTTCCGGTGATCACATCCCCTTTCACTACCGCCCCCACGCCTTCTGGGGTACCGGTGTAGATCAGATCGCCCGGCTGCAGTTCGAAGAAACCAGACAGATAGCTGATGGTTTCATTCACAGACCAGATGAGGTGGCGAATATCGCTACGCTGATGATCGTCGCCGTTGACCTGCAACCAGATTGGCGCATTGTTAACATCCACACTTTCGCTGGCTTTATGCAGCGGCGCGATGGGCGCGGAGAGATCAAACGCTTTGCCAATTTCCCACGGACGCCCCATCTGGCGCATCTCCATCTGCCGATCACGGCGAGTCATATCCAGACCGGTGGCATAGCCCCAGATATATTCGTGCGCTTTTTCCAGCGGAATATCACTGCCCTTTTTGCCAATCGCCACCACCAGCTCTATCTCATAGTGATAGTTATCGGTCTGCGATGGGTACGGCAGTTCGAGGATCTGACCAGCCGCCACGGGGACTACCGCATCGGCAGGTTTACAGAAAAAGAACGGCGGTTCGCGATCCGGATCAAATCCCATTTCACGGGCATGGGCGGCATAGTTACGGCCCACACAGTAAACACGGCGCACAGGAAATTGTTCATCACAGCCAACAACCGGAACGGTAACAGGCGCTTGTGGTTCAAATACGTATTGCGTCATTTTCTCTCTCCCAAATTAATAGCGTGCTTCGCGGAACAACCCCAGTGCTTCCTGAACCGGTCTGTCCGAAAAACTGAATAAGACGGTATCTTCGTGGGTCTGGAACGACACGCCGTGCCAGGTTGGCACCACAAAGATATCTTTTGGCGAAAAGTTGAAGGTCTCGTTACCAATGGTGACCTGCCCACATCCTTCCACCACGTGGTAGATAGTGCTGTCGGTGGTACGCGCCATCCGTGAGGAAAAGCCCTGCGGCAACAGTTGCAGGAAGGTTCCCATCGAAGGCATGGGATAACCGCCGGTTACCGGGTTAACGTAACGCATCTTGTAACCGTCCCACTCATCGGCGTCGCCCATGCGGGTCAGGTCATGCAGTGCTTCACGGCTGCGATCGTAGCGATAGTTAAAAATAGGCGATGAGTTACCTTTCTGATGACGCAGCGGCAGCATATTGGCCGCGTAGCGCGGTAAGTAATCCCCTTCCTTGCGCGTGACCGGCTGCTGATCTTCCGGGTAGTCTTCCGCAAAGCCACAGCCCAGCAGGTTCACCAACGGCAGGTCCAGACCGTCCAGCCACACCACCGGTTCACTGCCCGGGTTGCCGTGATCGTGCCAGCGCCACTGCGGCGTCAGAATAAAATCGCCTTCATGCATTTGGGTGCGCTCACCGTCCACGGCGGTAAATGCTCCTTTCCCTTCGACAATAAAGCGCAGTGCAGACTGATTATGACGATGACTCGGCGCAACCTCGCCCGGCATAATTAACTGCAATCCCGCGTACAGCGTTGGGGTGATTGAAGACTGTCCACGCAGCATTGGGTTTTCCAGCACCAGCACGCGGCGAATCGCCTCTTTCGCGCCAATCAGATCGCCACTTTCCAGCAGCAGCGGGCGGATCTCCTGATAGTTCCAGTACGCAGACGCGCAATGTGCGTTCGGTGTTGGCGGCACCAGGCGGTGCAGCGACTCCCACAGCGGGGTCAGATTCTGCCCGGAAATATGCTGGTAAAACTGCTGACGGCTGTTCTTAACGTCCTGATTCAGTTCAGACATAGGGATTCTCCTTATTCATTCACAACACCTGCGCGTGGCAGAGTATTTGAGACAGAGGCCGACTGGCGGATAACAACCGTCAGCAGCGTAAGCATTACCGCGCTGATGGCCGCCGGGACGGCAATAATGAAAAACAGGTTATCGAATGAGAAATTCATCGCCATCATCACCCCGCCGGAAAGCGAGCCGACAATCGCGCCGCAGCGCCCCACTGCATTAGACCAGCTGACGCCCGTCGCCCGGCTTTGTGTCGGATAAAGCGTAGCGGTTAACGCATTAAGACCAACCTGAGAACCGCTGATGCCGATGCCGGTGCCAAAAATAGCCAGTGCCATCAGCCACAGACCGTTTTCGCTCAGGCCAATCATGACGATGCACACTGCGCCCAGCGCATAACTCACGGCCAGCACGCGGAAAGGATTGTATTTGTCCATCAGCACGCCCAGCGCCAGTGCCCCCAGCGTTCCTCCAATCTGGAAGGCGGCAGTTACCCAGGAGGCATGCTGCAGATCAATTCCACGATGGTTAAGCAGCGTTGGCATCCAGCTGGAGAGCAGATAAATAATCAGCAGGCTCATAAAGAACACTACCCATAGCATCAGAGTAATAGGCAGCTGTCGCCCAACGAACAGCTGGCGAATGCTGCCTTTAGCTATCGCGGCACCTTCGTTGAGATAAAAATGGGTATTGTCATAACGTTCCCGGGTGATGGCACTGACGGTTCTGGCAATCACGTTTTGCGGCAGTTGACGACGAACCTGCCAGCGCGGGGATTCCGGTAGCGCAAACAGCAGAGCAACAAACAGCATTAGCGGTAGAACGCCTCCCAGCACCAGAATGCCGTGCCAACCAATCACCGGCACCAGCTGTGCGCTGACGATACCGCCCATTGCCGATCCCAGAGTAAAGCCACAGAACATCATGGTGACCAGTGCGCCACGCCGACGCGCGGGCAGGTATTCCGAGGTCATAGTAATGGTATTCGGCATTGCCCCGCCCAGCCCTAAGCCGGTAAGAAAGCGCAAAATAACCAGCGTTTGCAGATCGGGTGAAAAAGCCGAGAGCAGGCTCAGTGCACCGAACAGCGCCACGCAGAGTTCTATCACCCGTTTGCGGCCAAAACGGTCGGACAGTGGGCCACAGAGCAGCGCGCCAGCGGTCAGCCCCAGCAGACCTGCACCAAAAAGCGGTGCCAGATCGCCTGCAGTCAGTTGCCAGTGAGTGCGAATATCGGGTGCGATAAAACCAATCGCCGCGGTATCAAATCCGTCGAGCATGACAACCAGAAAACAGCAGATGATAACGCGCCACTGGGTCTTACCGACGGGGGCGGAATCGATCAGTGCTTGTAGATCACGTTGTTGAGTCATAGTGAATGCCTCAGTGCAGGTAGAGTAGATGTCTGTTTTGTTTTAGGTATGTTGCGACTTTGTATGTTTGGAGATGAAATGTACAATGGCTTTTCATGCAGAGGCATAACCTGGAGGTTATAGCAAATGGCAAACTGGGCGCAGAAACTGAAGTTGCAACACCTGCAAACGCTTATCGCGCTGGGCGAACAGGGAAATCTGACGCACGTCGCCCGGATGATGAATATCACCCAGCCCGCGTTGTCGAAATGGTTATCACAGCTCGAAGATGAGATTGGCATCACGCTCTTTGAACGTCACAGTAAAGGCTTGCGTCCTTCCGAAGGCGGCAAGTTGCTACTGCAACATGCCCAACGCCTGATCAATGATATGGAGCGTTCGCAGTATGAAATCGCCCGTTTTAAGCAAGGCGGCCTTGTAGGGAGTCTGAAGATTGGCTGCTCGCCGGTAGCGACCGACTGTGTTTCACAGGCAATACTGGGTTTGCTCACAGAACTGCCAACCCTGCATCTAAATATTGAAGAGAAAGTGATGACCCCGCTGCTGCACGATCTGCTCGCGGGTTCGGTGGATGTCGTCGTCGGTCGGGTCGGCGGTCGGGCGCTTCAGTTGCCGCTCAATTATCAAGTGCTGTATACCGAGCCGGTCTGTTTCGTCGCCCGCCCCGATCATCCCTTGGCAAAATATCCCCTGCTCACCTGGCACGATCTGGCTAACTGGCGCTGGATTGTCTGGCCGACAGGAACCCCTATCCGGATAAGCATTGATAACGCGCTGGTTGATAACGGCGTAATGTTGCCGGAAAACATCATTGAATCGGCATCAATCAACGTCAGTACCAACCTGCTGCAAAGTAGCGACATGATCTCTATTCTTTCTCTACGGCTGGCACAACGGTATGCCGCCCAGGGACAACTGGCTATCCTGAATCTGCCGAAGATTGAACAAAAAGGCAGCGTCGGCGTATTCTGGCGCAACAACGAAACGCCAACTACCGCCCTGAACCGTTTTCTGTACTACCTGGCACAAGTTTAGCGCGGAGAGTTAGGGCCATCGCCCGATGTTCCAGATATCTATTTCCTCTATGCTTAGAATTCATGATGTGATCGGTAGCACGTTTTTAAGTTTAATTGTATGATGAATGAGTCTCGTCAAGGGTTTCAACTATGAGCAAAGCACTGAACGTTATCTGGCAATATTTGCGCGCATTCGTCCTGATTTATGCCTGCCTCTATGCAGGTATTTTTCTTGCATCGCTACTCCCTATCACCATTCCGGGCAGCATTATCGGCATGCTGATTCTGTTTGTTTTACTGGCTTTGCAGGTGTTACCGGCAAAATGGGTTAACCCCGGCTGCTACGTGCTGATTCGCTATATGGCCCTGTTGTTTGTCCCGATTGGCGTGGGGATCATGCAGTACTTTGACCTGCTGCGCGCGCAATTTGGTCCGGTGGTGGTGTCTTGTACCATCAGTACGCTGGTCGTTTTCCTGGTGGTGAGCTGGAGCTCGCACATTGTGCACGGTGAGCGCAAAATCGTTGGGCAAAAAGAGGCTAAAGCAAAAAAATGATGTCGTATATCTGGTGGTCATTACCTCTTACGCTGGCGGTATTTTTTGGCGCACGTAAGCTGGCAGCTCGCTTTAAAATGCCTTTGCTGAATCCGCTGCTTGTTGCCATGGTGGTGATCATTCCCATTCTGCTGCTGACCGGTATTCCCTACGATCACTATTTCAAAGGCAGCGAAGTGCTGAACGATTTGCTGCAACCTGCCGTGGTCGCGCTGGCCTATCCGTTATACGAACAGTTGCACCAGATTCGCGCCCGCTGGAAATCAATCATTGCTATCTGTTTTGCCGGGAGCGTTGTGGCGATGGTAACAGGTACAACAATCGCCTTGTTGATGGGCGCATCACCGCAAATTGCCGCGTCTATTATGCCAAAATCGGTCACCACGCCTATCGCTATGGCGGTGGGTGGCAGTATTGGCGGCATTCCGGCGATCAGCGCCGTATGCGTCATCTTTGTCGGTATCCTGGGGGCAGTGTTTGGTCATACGTTGCTTAATGCGATGCGTATCCGCACTAAGGCCGCACGTGGGTTGGCAATGGGCACCGCGTCGCACGCCCTGGGCACCGCACGCTGTGCGGAACTGGACTATCAGGAAGGTGCGTTTAGCTCACTGGCGCTGGTCATCTGCGGCATTATTACCTCGCTGGTAGCCCCGTTCCTGTTCCCGATTATTCTGGCAGTGGTGGGTTAATCTTCATTTTTTAGCTATTTATTTGCGATGCGTTGCACATTTTTCATTTAAGTTTCATAAGTTGCACACACAATGAGATTTGGATCACATATAAAGCCATAACAGGCCCGTAAACTACGATTCCATTACATTGTTATGAGGCATCGCCATGCATCCACGTTTTCAAACTGCTTTTGCCCAACTCGCGGATAACTTGCAATCAGCCCTGGCCCCTGTTCTGGCGGATGCACATTTCCCCGCCATGCTGACTGCTGAGCAGGTCTCTTTGCTGAAACGCGAATCGGGACTGGACGAAGACGCGCTGGCATTCGCTCTGCTGCCGCTGGCTGCGGCCTGCGCACGTACTCCGCTGTCCAACTTCAACGTTGGGGCAATTTCTCGCGGCATCAGCGGCAACTGGTACTTCGGTGGGAACATGGAGTTCCTGGGCGCGACCATGCAGCAAACTGTTCATGCCGAGCAAAGCGCTATCAGCCACGCCTGGCTGCGCGGTGAAAAAGGGCTCGCCGCCATCACCGTCAACTACACGCCGTGCGGCCACTGTCGCCAGTTTATGAACGAACTGAACAGCGGACTGGATTTACGTATTCATCTGCCGGGACGTGCGCCACACATGCTACGTGATTACCTGCCAGATGCCTTCGGCCCGAAAGATCTGGAGATTAAAACGCTGCTGATGGACGATCAGGATCACGGCTTCGCGCTGCAGGGCGATGCGTTGACCCAAGCGGCAATCACTGCTGCCAACAGATGTCATATGCCGTACAGCAAATCCCCAAGCGGCGTGGCGCTGGAGTGTAAAGATGGCCGTATTTTTAGCGGCAGCTATGCTGAAAATGCCGCCTTTAACCCGACCCTGCCACCGCTGCAGGGCGCGTTAAACCTGTTGAATCTGAACGGTTATGATTATCCAGATATCCAACGCGCCGTGCTGGCTGAAAAAGCCGACGCGCCGTTGATTCAGTGGGATGCGACCTCCGCCACGCTGAAAGCACTGGGCTGCAATAATATTGAGCGCGTTCTCCTGGGTTAATCGACTCAATAACGCCAGTTCGTAGGCCGGATAAGGTGTTTACACCGCCATCCGGCACTATGCAGAATGCCTAAAATCCCCTCAATCAGACTGCTGTTTCTTGCGCTACGTCTTCCGGTACAGTAGCCTGATTGAAATTCCATCCAAATAACGAGTTTTCTGCATGTTAAAGCGCGTGTTTTACAGCCTGTTAGTCCTGTTAGGCTTGCTGCTTTTGACTGTGCTTGGACTCGATCGCTGGATGAGCTGGAAGACTGCTCCCTACATTTACGACGAACTGCAGGATTTACCCTACCGCCAGGTCGGTGTGGTTCTGGGCACGGCGAAGTATTACCGCACCGGCGTCATCAATCAGTATTACCGCTACCGCATTCAGGGCGCATTGAACGCCTATAACAGCGGGAAGGTAAACTATCTGCTGTTAAGCGGCGACAATGCCCAGCAAAGCTACAACGAACCCATGACGATGCGTAAGGATCTGATTGCCGCAGGCGTTGATCCCGCTGACATCGTGCTTGATTACGCCGGGTTCCGCACGCTCGACTCCATCGTGCGTACGCGTAAAGTATTCGATACCAACGATTTCATCATTATTACTCAACGATTCCACTGTGAGCGCGCCTTGTTTATTGCGCTGCATATGGGTATTCAGGCTCAGTGCTATGCGGTGCCTTCGCCAAAAGATATGCTCACCGTGCGGGTACGTGAATTTGGTGCCCGTTTTGGCGCACTCGCCGATCTCTACATTTTCAAACGTGAGCCTCGTTTTTTAGGCCCACTGGTGCCCATCCCTACCATGCATCAGGTACCGGACGATGCGCAGGGGTATCCGGCGGTCACGCCTGAACAATTGCTCGAATTACAAAAGAAACAAGGAAAATAAGCATGGAAGGAAAAACGATCTTTATCGTTATTGGCGTACTGATGATTGTTCTCTGGACGTGCAGAGAAGGCCTGAAGGGACTGCGTTCCGGTATCGTCGAGAAAACCGTGAAAGGTTCGCAGACGCCAATGATCATTTCTCGCGCTAAAGAACCCAGCACTTACTGGAGCTATATCATCGTTTATTTCGGTATGGCCATTGGTGCACTGTTCACTGGTATCTGGTTACTCTTTATCAAATAAAAAACCGATGCAGAAAGCCTCTGCACCGGTTTTATTTTTCTCTTCCCAGATTACTTCTTACGCGCGTACTTCAGTGAGTCCAGCGCGACCGCGAAGATGATAATGCCGCCTTTGATAATATACTGCCAGTAAGGGTTCACGCCGATGTAGGTCAAACCGTAGTTGATGACGGTGAAGATAATCACACCGGTCACTACGCCAAACACGGTACCTACCCCGCCGCTGAACGACACGCCACCAACCACGCACGCCGCAATCGCATCCAGCTCATACATAAAGCCGAGGTTGTTGGTCGCAGAGCCGATACGCCCTGCTTCCAGCAAACCACCGAAGGCATAGAACACGCCAGACAACGCATAGATAATCAGCAGGTTCAGCGCAACGTTTACACCGGACACTTTCGCAGCTTCCGGATTTCCGCCGATGGCGAAAATGTTTTTACCGAAGCGGGTCTTGTTCCACAGCACCCACACAAAAGCCACCGCAATCAGCGCATAGAAAGTGATGTAGGAGAGTCGGAAACTGCCCAGTGCAATAAAGCCCTGCGCAAAGGTTGAGAATCCACTGTCAAAGCCAGAAATTGGCGATGCACCGACGAAGTCGTAGTACAGGGAGTTGATCCCGTAAACGATAATCATCGTACCCAGTGTGGTAATAAACGGCGTTACGTTCAGATAAGCAATGATAATACCGTTCACCAGACCGATAATGGCGCCAATCACGCAGACAATCAGCACCACTACAATGATCGGCATCGTCGCCATTTCCGGGAACACCTTGTTGGCATTCTCCATCGACTGCAACAGAGTTGCCGCCACCACTGCCGCCAGGCCAACCTGACGCCCCGCCGACAGGTCGGTCCCTTGGGTAACAATCAGTCCAGCCACACCCAATGCGATAATAATACGCACCGAGGATTGCGTGAGAATATTACTCAGGTTCAGTAAGCTTAAGAAAGTGGGATCCTGGAAAATAATAATCGCCAGCAAAACCAAAAGAACAACGTAAATTCCGCCTTCTTTCAGGTAAGTAAGAAAACTTTTCTTATTTAACGCACTCATGAGGAGCCCCTAATCTTAAAGGTGCAAAGACGCAAGACGGAGGATTTCGTTTTGCGTTGTTGTTTTAGTGTCAACAATTCCAGCAACGAGACCATTGCTCATCACCAGAATACGATCGGTAATACCCAGCAGCTCCGGCATTTCAGAGGAAATAATAATAATCCCCTTATCCTTTTTCGCGAGTTCGGCAATCAACTGATAAATTTCAAATTTCGCACCAACATCGATTCCGCGCGTCGGTTCATCCAGCATCAGAATTTCTGGCTGGGTTAATAACCAACGACCAATAACCACTTTTTGCTGATTACCGCCAGAAAGTGAACCGATTTGCGTACGATGACCCGGCGTTTTTACCCTCATAGAGTCAATTACCCACTGGGTATCACTCTTCATGCGGGAATTATCCAACAGACCAACTTTGTTTTTATAGTTTTGGATATTGGAGATTAACGAGTTAAAACCAATGTCCAGATACGCATAAATACCGGTTGAGCGGCGCTCTTCCGTGACCAGTGCAAAACCATGGTTGATGGCTTCATTTGCACTGTGGTTATTAATCTTTTTGCCGTGTAGCGTAATCGTACCCGATGACTTCTCACGAATACCAAAAAGCGTTTCAACGATATCCGTGCGTTTTGCGCCTACCAGACCGGCAATCCCAAGAATCTCCCCTTTGTGCAAATCAAACGAGATATCACGAATCGACGGCTGGCGCAGCGAGGTCAGGTTACGCACTTGCAGAATGACTTCACCAGGTTTGTTTTCTTTATCCGGAAAACGTTGGTTCAGTGAACGTCCAACCATCATGGCGATGATCTTATCCATATCCAGCCCTTCCAGCGGCTGGGTCGCAATCCACTGACCGTCGCGTAGTACAGTAATTTCATCGCACAGCTGGAAGATTTCTTCCATTTTGTGAGAGATATAAACAATACCGCATCCACGCTCTTTCAGCTTACGGATGATGGTGAACAGATGGTTAACTTCTTTTTCGGTTAACGATGAAGTTGGCTCATCCATGATGACGATTTTGGCGTCATAGGAGAATGCTTTCGCAATTTCAATCATCTGCATTTGTGAAACGGATAATGTGCCGACACGCGCACGCGGATCGATATCAATATCCAGTTCATCAAATATCGCTTTGGTATCGCGGTACATTTTTTCCTGATCGACAAACATGCCTTTGGTGGGATAGCGTCCCAGCCACATGTTGTCCATCACAGAACGTTGTAATACCAGGTTTAATTCCTGGTGTACCATCGAAATACCATTTTCGAGCGCTTCTTTCGCAGAATGAAAATCGATTTCTTTACCCTGAAATAAAATACTGCCGGAATCTTTTTGATAGATGCCGAAAAGACATTTCAATAATGTTGATTTCCCCGCTCCATTCTCTCCCATTAGGGCGTGAATAGAATGCGGGCGGACTTTTAAATTGACATTATCAAGCGCCTTAACGCCGGGGAAGGACTTGTTGATGCCGGTCATTTCCAACAAGTATTCGCCTGACGACTGAGTATGTGTGCTGACCATAATTATACCTTGTTGGCCTTGCAGAGTGCGTTATTAAGGGCGCAATGAAATTGCGCCCACATACGGAGTATTTATTTGTTGGTGAACTCTGCCAGATTATCTTTATCGACACCTACGTACGGAACGCGAACAATCTTGTTCTCAATTTTCCAGTTAGTGCCATCTGCCGCACCTTTGCCGTCAGCCAGGTTTTTCGCCAGATCGAAGGTGGCTTTCGCCTGGTTGTTGGCATCGTTCAGGACGGTACCGGCCATGGCGCCAGATTTCACCAGAGCCAGCGCTTCAGGCAGCGCATCCACACCAAATACTGGTACGCTGGTTTTGTTGTGCGCTTTCAGCGCTTCAACTGCACCCATTGCCATCGCATCGTTGTTAGCGATAACCACTTCAATTTTGTTCGCGTTTGGACCAGACATCCACGCATCCATCTTATCTTTCGCCTGAGCGGTATCCCACATTGCAGTATCTAACTGCAGCTGCTCAGTTTTAATGCCTTTGTCGTTCAGCTCTTTAATCACGTAAGTGGTACGTGCTTCAGCATCCGGGTGTCCCGGTTCGCCTTTCAGCAGAACAAACTGAATTTTGCCGTCTTTGTTCAGGTCCCAGTTCGGGTTAGCTGCCCAGTGTTTGGCAATCAAATCACCCTGAATAATGCCGGACTCTTTAGAGTCGGTACCGACGTAATACGCTTTGTCATAGCTGTCCAGCGCTTTACGAGAAGGTTCTTTGTTGAAGAATACGATCGGTACGTTCTGTCCGCGTGCTTTTTCAATGACCGTGCCAGCAGCTGCCGGGTCAACCAGGTTAATCGCCAGTGCTTTAACGCCTTTTGCCAGCAGCACGTCGATCTGATCGTTTTGTTTGGACTGGTCGTTCTGCGAGTCGTTCATCAGCAGCTGTACATCTGGTGCCGCTTTGGCATCTTTTTCAATAGCCTTACGTACTACAGACATAAAGTTATCGTCATACTTATAGATAGTCACACCAATGCGGGTATCAGCAGCGTGCGCAGCCGCGCCGAATAACATGCTTGCCATTACAGCAGACAGGGTCAACACCTTCTTATTCATGGTATCTCCGGTTTTATTATGCAGGGTAGTACTTGAGATAAATGCTCGGCAGGCAGAACGTTACTGAAGTGTTACTGAACGCCGAAGCTCACTTTTAAAAAATATTTCTTCCGTGTCTGGCAACGCTCCAAAAACAGGCTTTAATTTTTGTTTAAGGCACCTATACCTCGATGAAAGTGATTATTCACCGTTACATAGTAGTTACAGCGCAACAAACAGTGTCATCATAGCTATCGCATTGTTAATATACTGTGAATTTACTCACATATTGAAAGCGGTTACATCGCGCAACGTTATGAGTTAGTGATCGGTGCCGCATTCTGCCGCAGCGCTACTGAATGACGACGCACCAGCGTTGGCATAAAACAATGCGACGCCTGCGGATCCAACGTGCCAGCCGCCCCCTGTAGCGCAAGCTCCGTCGCCATTTTTGCCATTGAGGCAATGGGATAGCGCACAGTGGTTAGCTGCGGATCGGTGTAACGTGCGATGGGAATATCATCGAAGCCAATGATAGAAAGGTGTAATGGAATAGCGATGCCGTTATCTTTTAGCGCGGTCAGTGCGCCTGCTGCCATATTGTCGTTATAAGCGAAGACCGCCGTCAGTTGTAAGTTACGCCCCAGCAATTCCACCATCGCGGACTCTCCGCCCTGCATATCGGGCGAACCGGTGCCGACCCAGCTTTCTGCCGCAACAATCCCCTGCTCTTGCAGGGCAGTTAACCACCCTTCTTTGCGCATGGCGTCATCTTCAATGCGGTGGCTTGATGCCAGATAACCTATGCGTTGATGACCATTATTTAGCAGCATTCGGGTAGCCATTTTGGCACCGCTGATGTTATCCAGGCAGACGCAACGGTGAGCATAACCCGGAACAAGGCGGTTGATCAGTACCATGCCGGGGATTTGATCCATAAACTCGGCCAGTTCCCGATCGCTCAGCGCTTTAGAGTGTACAATCAGCGCGTTACAGCGTTGGCGAATCAACACCTCAATGGCATGACGTTCTTTTTCCGCCTCATGGTAGCTGTTGCCAATCAGGACATACTTCTGATGCTGCTGGGCAACCATATCCACGGCTTTTACCAGCGCGCCAAAAAACGCATCTGATACATCCATGACGACAACACCAATCGTGTCGCTTACCTGCGTCGCCAGTGCTTGTGCGTTGGCATTAGGTCGATAGCCAAGCTGAGTGACTGCCTTCATTACCGCTTCACGCGTATCGGGACTCACCAGCGCACTGTTGTTCAGTACGCGGGAAACGGTCGCTACAGAAACGCCAGACTGCCGTGCCACATCACGAATGGTTACCATATTCACTGCCCTGTTTTAGATTGCGGCTGCCCGCAGACACCCCAGGCTGGGTATTTTGTCAGCACAATGAAACGGACTGCGTGAGTGATGTCACAGGAATGAAAGCGCTTACATCCATTTTGTTAATGAATGTGATCCAGATCGTTATCTGGATGTTCGCGGTAATGATGTCCCCGCAGCACGCAGGGTTAATTGACGCCACAGCCATTCCACCGGGCCCTGCCGGTAGAAACGCAGCCATATGACAGAGAAAAGTAAGTTAATCGCCCAGACAGGGATGACGAAAAACAGCAGCTCCAGCCGGTCAAATTTCATAAATAAACCGGCCTGATAAAACAACGTGGTGCAGATTAAGGTTTGTAACAGATAGTTGGTTAATGCCATGCGCCCCACACAGGCGATAGCAATGACCCATTTGAAGCGACTAAGCTGTGGCCAGAAACCAAACATCAGCGCAGCATAACCAATGGTTTGCAAAGGCGCCCCCAGCTCTCGCGGGGCTTGTAACAGGAAGGCACACCAGCGGTAGGCCCAGTCCAGATGCCACTGAGCGATGATAGCAGGCAGGTTAATCGCCATGCCGATAATAACCAGCAGAACGCCAGTGCGTCGATAATGCTGCAAACTGTACTGCCCTTTTAGCCAGCCGCTACGCATTAATGCCGCGCCGAGCAGCATCATCCCCGCCAGTTGCCAGCCATATTGCGCGCCTAACGCCAGCAAGCTATTGGACATCATATCCACGCGATTGCTGATTGCTTCCATTCCGCCGTTCACTTTCCAGTATTTTTCATACAGCAGCGCTGAAGCATCCGGCGTCCAGGCCCGGCTGGTTTCGCTCCCGGAGATCACACCCAACAGCAGCAATACACCAACGCCCGCCAAATAAAGCACCACGCCGGTGTTAAACAAGCTTTTCACCGACGGCGCATCCCGGATCAGCCGCCAGCAAATCAGGCCGATCAAGCCATATGCCAGCAGGATATCGCCATCCCAGAAGAGTAAACCGTGAATAAATCCCAACAGCACCAGCAACGTAAGCCGCGACTGGATCCAGCGTTTACCACGCGGGAGCAGCATTTGCAGACCAGCACCAAACAGCAGAGCAAACAGCGTGAGGAATTTTACCTGCGCGAAGAGATCGAGCAGCGCCCAGGTCCAGGCGTCAGATAAGGTAATGTCGCCATACCAGGCGGGGTTGAGATATGCCGCCTTCGGCAAGCCAAAGGCGCTAATATTGAGAAGCAGGATACCAAGAATGGCAACGCCACGAATAAAATCCAGCGTGACATTACGCTCCATGGTTCCTGTCCTAATCAGTTGTGATGACGTACTGCGCGCAGAAATTCCTGACGCGTGTTCTGGCTGGACTTAAACAATCCGCCAAGAGAAGTGGTGGTGGTCGCACTGGTCGCATCACGAATGCCGCGCGCTTTCACACAGTAATGCACCGCATCAATCGATACCGCCACATTATTCGTCCCGAGCAGCGTTTGCAGCGCGGTGAGAATTTGCTGGGTCAGACGTTCCTGTACCTGCGGACGCTGCGCAAAGAACTGCACAATGCGGTTAATCTTCGACAGACCAATGACCGAATCTTTCGGAATATACGCCACCGTCGCTTTGCCATCGATAGTGACAAAGTGGTGTTCGCAGGTGCTGGTCAGCGTGATATCACGAACCGTGACCATCTCGTCCACCTTCATTTTGTTTTCAATGACGGTGATTTTCGGGAAGTTGGCGTAATCGAGACCGGAGAAAATCTCATCGACATACATTTTCGCAATGCGATGCGGAGTTTCCATCAGACTGTCATCGCTCAAATCGAGATTGAGCAATTGCATAATCTCGGTCATATGGCCAGAGATAAGACGTTTGCGTGTTTCGTTATCCATCTCTTGCACTGGCGGGCGCAGCGGGGTTTCGAGACCACGCGCAACCAGCGCTTCATGAACCAGTGCCGCTTCTTTACTGAGTGATGACATTTCTTCTTCTCCTGCAGGTGGGGCGCCTCTGCCCTGCATGGGGCAAAGTTTTTAGGCTGTGTCACAGCCAGAACATTGTGCGTGAGGCGGCGCACATAATCCAGTATTCACCGTGATAATTATTGAAATTGGCACAGCCTTTCAGCGTTGCTGATTTCACTTGTCGTTCAGCCCGGTGACGTCGAGTGTTAATGTAAAGTTATATAGATGATGAAGTATGTTTGCTCAATGCGGAAGTGAAAGTTACTCACAGTGCTATGAATAATCTGTATTATGATGAGTTCGCAAACACATTCAGGTTCAACACAACAAGGAGCCACGCATGGAAATGCTTGAAGAGCACCGCTGTTTTGAAGGCTGGCAGCAACGCTGGCGTCACGACTCCGCCACGTTAAATTGCGCCATGACCTTCAGTATTTTTCTTCCACCACCTCGTGATAACGCCGCGCCTCCGGTGCTGTACTGGCTGTCGGGCCTGACCTGTAATGATGAAAACTTCACTACCAAAGCAGGCGCGCAGCGCATTGCAGCTGAGCTGGGTATTGTTCTCGTGATGCCGGACACCAGCCCGCGCGGCGAGCAGGTTGCCAACGATGATGGCTACGATTTAGGTCAAGGGGCCGGATTTTACCTCAATGCCACCCAGCAGCCGTGGGCAACGCATTTTCGTATGTATGACTATTTGCGTGATGAGCTTCCGGCACTGATTCAGTCGCAGTTTAACGTCAGCGATCGCTGCGCCATCAGCGGACACTCCATGGGCGGCCACGGCGCATTGATTATGGCGCTGAAAAATCCCGGGAGATACACCAGCGTTTCCGCCTTTGCGCCGATCGTAAACCCTTGTCGCGTTCCGTGGGGTGAGAAGGCGTTTAGCGCTTATCTGGGCGAAGATAAAACACAGTGGGCAGAGTGGGATAGCTGCGCGTTAATGCTGGCCAGCAAACCCGCAGACGCGATCCCGACGTTAATCGATCAGGGAGATAGCGATCAGTTTCTTGCCGATCAGTTGCAGCCCGCGGTACTGGCCGAAACTGCCCGTCAGACCGCATGGCCAATGACGCTACGCATCCAGCCTGGTTACGACCACAGCTATTACTTTATTGCGTCGTTTATTGAGGATCATCTGCGCTTCCACGCCCAGTATTTGCTGAAGTAATTCCTGAGTTGAGGGCGGAAGCCCTCTTCATTTCTCCATCATTCCTTCACTTTTTCTCCTTTTTTCTTCCCCCACTATCTTATTGATTAAAAAAGCATTTCACTCCAAACCATATCAAACACAAATGATTTCTATTATCATTTGTGTTTACAAATATTCATACTTTTGTACAATCCCCCCGCTTCTTTACTGAAAAGAGTCCTTAAAAGACAAATACATACAATTGTCATGGCCTTTCACATGACGCGCAGTTTGATTCATTTAAATGGAATGATACAAATGACTATACCTCACGTTAAGGCTGTAGCTGCCGCAGTATGCGTCGCCTGCCTCCCATCACTCGGCCATGCCGCTGAACAAGACACCGTGGTCGTTACCGCTACCGGTTTCGAGCAGAAAATTCAGGATGCCCCGGCTTCAATATCTGTTATTACCAAGCAGCAGATTGAGGACAAAGCCTATCGAGATGTCACCGATGCGCTAAAAGATGTCCCTGGCGTCGTCGTCACTGGCGGGGGGAGCAGTAGCGATATCAGTATTCGCGGTATGGCTTCGCAATACACACTCTTCCTGGTCAACGGTAAACGCATCAGCACCCGCGGTACACGTCCTAACAGCGACAACTCAGGTATTGAGCAAGGTTGGCTGCCGCCGCTGGAATCCATCGAGCGTATCGAGGTAATCCGCGGCCCGATGTCATCCCTCTACGGCTCCGATGCGATGGGCGGCGTCATTAACGTCATCACCAAAAAAGTGTCGAATACTAAAGCCTGGACCGGCTCTTTGCACGGCGATGCCACTTTCCAGGAAGACAGAGACTCCGGCGATATTTACCAGACCAACGCCTATGCGTCTGGACCACTGATTGACGGATTACTTGGCGCGAAGGTGACCGGATTATTCTCCCACCGCGCGGAAGATGAAATCGTAAATGGCTACAATGAACAGCGTATGCGTAGCGGGGGATTAACCCTGAACTTTACGCCAGATGATAAAAACGACATCGATTTCGATTACGCACGTGAATTGCAGGATCGCGACAGTACGCCAGGCAAATCCATGGCAGAGGAAAACTGCCGTAACGGAAGCTGTAAGCCCAACAGTAAAAGCGAAAACAAGTATGTGCACACCACGTACTCAATAACCCACAGCGGTTATTACGACGACTTCAACTCCACCAGCTATGTCCAGCAGGAAGAGACCGATAACCCCGGTCGCCAGATGAAGTCTTACAACACGATTTTCAATAACCAGAACCAGGTCTTCCTTGGGGCACACACCCTGACGCTAGGCGGGCAATACCGTTATGAAAAACTGCGCGATAACGGTAACCAGCTGCAAGCGGCTGATGGGCTTAACAAACTGACCCGCTGGAGCTGGGCGCTGTTTGCTGAAGATGAATGGGCCGTAACCGATACCTTCACGCTGACCGGCGGTCTGCGTATGGATAAGGATGAAAACTACGGTGACAACTGGACGCCACGCGGCTATGGCGTATGGCATCTGAGCGATCAGTGGACCTTAAAAGGCGGCGTTTCCGCGGGCTATCGCGCACCGGATCTGCGCCAGTCTTCTGCCAGTTGGGGACAGGTCACCGGCGGCGGCCGTCTGAACGGAATCATTGTCGGCAACCCGGACCTGAAACCGGAGAAAAGCCTCAGCGAAGAGATCGGTTTACTGTGGGATAACGGCAACGACCTCAACGCAGGCGTTACGTTGTTCAATACCGACTTTAAAAACAAAATCACCGAAGTTCGCCGTTGTAACAGCAGTTCCGATCCGGCCTGCACCATCGGCGGCACCCATTATGACTTCGTCAGCGATCGCGTTAACGTCGATAAAGCCAATATGCGCGGCGTAGAATCCACCTTCGGCTGGAAAATAACCTCCGACGTCAACTGGACCGCGAACTACACCTACACGGAATCTGAGCAGAAAAGCGGTCAGTTCTCTGGCCAGCCGTTGAACAAAATGCCGAAGCATATGTTTAACACGACGCTGGACTGGCAGGCCACCCAGGATCTCGGTTTCTGGAGCCGTCTGAATCTGCGCGGGAAAACGTCTGAATACCTGAGCCGAACCTCTATGGCACAGGGCACCCCGTCCTATACTCAGGTCGACGTTGGTTTACGTTACTATGCTACCAAGGATCTGTTGATGACCGCTGGCGTGTATAACGTGCTGGATAAACAAATCGATTACGATACCTACGACACCGTCCTTGATGGACGTCGTTACACGGTTGGCATGACTTACAGCTTCTAAGTCTGACGCAATAAAAAACCCCGGTACTCATCATGCCGGGGTTTTTGTTATGCTTTTTTATACTGTTACTTCTTCACGCGACCCGGGAATTTCATTTCGCTGTAGCGAACAAAACGGGTTCCTTTGGTCAGCTTATAGCCAAACCAGATAATCAGGAACAGCGGGATACCGATATAGGTAGCCATCACGCCGCCCCAGTCAATGCTGTCTTTCAGGAACGCTTCGTAGTTCTGACCCAGGGTGATAATCAGGCACAGCACAAAGGCGAAGATCGGCCCCAGCGGGAAGAAGCCAGAACGGTACGGCAGGTCCTTCACATCGTGACCCTGCAGCACATAACCGCGACGGAAGCGATAGTGGCTAATAGCAATCCCCAGCCAGGCGATAAAGCCCGTCATCCCGGAAGTATTCAGCAGCCACAGATACACGGTCTGGTTGCCAAACATTGAAGTCAGGAAGCACAGCCCCGCCACCACGGTGGTCGCATACAGCGCGTTACGCGGTACGCCGCCACGAGACAGTTTGCCGAAAATACGCGGTGCTTTACCGTCACATGCCAGGGTATAAAGCATACGCGTGGAGGCGTACATCCCGGAGTTACCTGCCGACAGCACCGCCGTCAGGATAACTGCGTTCATCACCGCTGCCGCAGACAGCAGACCCGCATGCTGGAATACCAGCGTGAACGGGCTAACGCTGATGTCTTTTACATCGTTACGCAGCAGGCTTGGATCGGTGTACGGAATGATCAGGCTGATAATCAAAATCGCGAACACATAGAACAGCAGGATTCGCCAGAATACCTGACGTACCGCACGTGGAATGTTCTTTTCAGGATCTTCAGATTCGCCAGCCGCGATACCGATAAGCTCTGTCCCCTGGAAGGAGAAGCCGACTATCATCGCCACGCCAATCATCGCAGCAAAACCACCGGCAAACGGTGCATCACCGGTCGTCCAGTTGCTCCAGCCCACCGGCTGAGCGCCTTTGAAGATACCGAAAATCATCATCACACCAACCACGATGAAGATAATGACGGTGGTAACTTTGATCAGTGAGAACCAATATTCCGCTTCACCAAATCCGCGAACGGAAATGTAGTTCAGCAGGAAGATAACGCCGAGGAACAGCGCACTCCAGATCCAGCCCGGCGTGTCCGGGAACCACCAGCTCATCACCAGCTGTGCGGCCACCAGGTCAACGGCAATCGTTACCGCCCAGTTGTACCAGTAGTTCCAGCCCAGCGCGAAGCCAAAGCCCTCTTCTACGTAGTTCTGACCGTAGGTGGAAAACGAGCCGGAAACCGGCATATAGGCAGCCAGTTCACCGAGGCTGGTCATCAGGAAGTACACCATCAGACCGATCAGAATATAAGAGAACAACGCGCCGCCTGGACCCGCTGCAGAAATAGTTGCACCAGATGCAACGAAAAGACCTGTACCGATGGAGCCTCCAATGGCAATCATCGTCAGGTGACGCGCCTTCAGTTCACGACGTAGCGTGGGCGCTTCTGTGGTTTTAGTTTCGGAAACCATGTGAAAATGCTATCCATCCAAAAAATGAGGCGCGATTGTAGCAGACGAAATGGCATTCTTCCGGCACAAATACGCTGTTATAAGAGACCTTCATGACTGGCCGCGGATTATAAGTAAAGCAGAAAATTTGCGGCACACAGCGGTTAAGATATAACCGCCGTTCTATAAAGAGATGACCTTACGACTGTAAGCGCCCTATTCGCCCAGCTCGACCTGGTCGCTGTAATGCAAAAATCGCGTAATGGCATTGGAGATGTGTTTTTGCCTGTGATGCACGCGCCAGAGAGTGCGGACTAAACGCGGCAGCGGCACGGGAACTTCGCTCAGCGTTCCCGCCTGCAGCTGCTCCGCAATGACCCGACGCGACAAGCAGCTGATCCCGAGACCATGACGTACCGCATGCTTAATGGCCTCTGAGTTACCCAACTCCATTGCCATCTGAAATCTCGGCAGATGAGACAACAGCAGGTAATCCACCAGTTCACGCGTACCGGATCCTCGCTCACGCAGGATCCACGGCGAAGCCGCCAGCTGTTCCAGCGTAACAAGCCCCTTTGTGAGCGGTGACGACGGTGCGGCAAACACCACCAGCTCGTCTTCCAGCCACGGTTCAGAGATAATTTCAGTACTGTGACACGGCCCTTCGATCAGCCCAATGTCTACCCGAAAATCAAGCACAGCATTGATCACATCCTGACTGTTACCCACGCTCAGCTCGAGCGGCAAATCAGGAAAATCCTGCCGATAACGGGCGATCATAGCAGGCAAGATATAGTTACCAATGGTGCTACTGGCATAGACCCGAATGGCACCATTATCTTCGCGAAAAAGCTGCTCGATTTCGGTCGTTTGCTCAAGTAACGCCAACGCTCGTGGGTAGAGCAAACGCCCGTGCTCATTGACCACTAGCCGTTTGCCGACGCGGTCAAACAGTTGCACGCCGAGTTGCCCTTCCAGATCGGTAAGTGCCGCACTCACCGCCGATTGCGACAATGCCAGCATGACAGACGCCTGGGTCGTTGAACCGCTTTTTAGTACCTCAGCAAACACTTCAAGTTGTCGCAAGGTGATATGCATAGTCGTTTTCCACCGGATATCCGTTACTTATACCCTAAATAATTCGAGTTGCAGGAAGGCGGCAAGAGAGAGACAAATTCGTCAGGAACGAATTTGACCAGCCAAAGGCTGGCCTCTGGTGAG
The DNA here is from genome assembly GCF_030332805.1 of Citrobacter sp. Cpo065. NCBI lineage: Bacteria > Pseudomonadati > Pseudomonadota > Gammaproteobacteria > Enterobacterales > Enterobacteriaceae > Citrobacter > Citrobacter sp. Cpo065. The sequence goes on along the minus strand of NZ_JAOWHC010000035.1, from coordinate 363,963 downwards.
GGACATGGATGTCCCTCATTAATCCCCGGGAGCGTACTTAAGTACGTGACTGGGGTGAACGAGCGCAGCCAACGCACATGCAACTTGAAGTATGACGGGTATACCACTTATATAGATTAATTATAAATATATAATCAATTTTATTTTTAAACCACTTCGCCGTACTCTTTTACCCAGATAAAGGAGAAGGATATGACAGAACTCACCTTGCAGACTCATCGTCGTACAGCGTGGCATTTTATTCCGGGGCTTGCCCTGAGTGCAGTTATCACTGGGGTCGCCTTATGGGGTGGATCTATTCCCGCCGTCGCAGGTGCCGGGTTCAGCGCCCTCACCTTAGCAATCTTGTTGGGGATGGTCCTCGGCAACACCGTCTATCCGCACATCTGGAAAAGCTGTGACGGCGGCGTGCTGTTTGCTAAACAACATTTATTACGTTTGGGGATCATCCTCTACGGCTTCCGCCTCACCTTCGCGCAAATTGCTGACGTCGGCGTCAGCGGTATCGTGATTGATGTGTTAACGCTGAGCAGTACCTTTTTGATTGCCTGCTTCCTGGGGCAGAAAGTGTTTGGTCTGGACCGCCACACCAGTTGGCTGATTGGTGCGGGGAGCAGCATTTGTGGGGCCGCCGCCGTGCTGGCAACCGAGCCGGTAGTGAAAGCGGAAGCCAGTAAAGTAACCGTCGCTGTCGCCACCGTGGTGATCTTCGGTACCATCGCTATCTTCCTGTATCCGGCAATGTATCCGCTGCTGGCACACTGGTTTAGCCCAGAAACCTACGGTATTTACATTGGTTCCACCATGCATGAAGTAGCACAGGTAGTAGCTGCCGGGCACGCCATTAACCCGGATGCGGAAAACGCCGCGGTTATTGCCAAAATGCTGCGTGTCATGATGCTGGCACCGTTCCTCATCCTCCTGGCCGCACGCGTTAAACAGTTGTCTCCGGCTACGGGCGGTGAGAAAAGCAAAATCACTATTCCATGGTTTGCCATCCTGTTCATTGTGGTCGCGATTTTTAACTCATTCCACCTGCTGCCGCAGTCGGTTGTGAACATGCTGGTAACGCTGGATACCATTTTGCTGGCAATGGCAATGGCTGCACTGGGGTTAACCACTCACGTTAGCGCACTGAAAAAAGCCGGTGCCAAACCGTTACTGATGGCCCTGCTGCTGTTTGTCTGGCTGATTGTCGGTGGTGGTGCGATTAACGTCGCTGTCCACGCCCTGATGGCATAAACGATCACGACTCACCTCCATTAACCCGCTATACTCTCCCTTTTTGTATTTGAGTATGGCGGGTTAAATTTATGAAATACATCGGAGCGCACGTAAGCGCCGCTGGCGGTCTGGCTAACGCCGCTATTCGAGCCGCAGAAATCGAAGCGACCGCATTCGCCCTGTTCACCAAGAATCAGCGCCAGTGGCGTGCTGCGCCGCTAACCACCGAAATCATTGATGATTTCAAATCTGCCTGCGAGAAGTACCACTTCACCTCCGCACAAATCCTGCCTCACGACAGTTACCTGATTAACCTCGGTCACCCGGTCAGCGATGCGCTGGAAAAATCGCGTGATGCGTTTCTTGATGAAATGCAACGCTGTGAACTGCTGGGCTTATCCCTGCTGAACTTTCACCCGGGCAGCCATTTGATGCAGATCCCGGAAGATGAATGTCTGGCGCGCATTGCCGAATCCATCAACATCGTCCTCGCTCAGACCCAAGGCGTTACGGCAGTTATCGAAAATACCGCCGGACAAGGTAGTAATCTGGGATTCAAGTTTGAGCACCTGGCCGCCATTATCGACGGCGTCGAAGATAAGTCCCGTGTTGGCGTTTGTATTGATACCTGCCACGCTTTCGCGGCGGGTTACGATTTGCGTTCAGCAGAAGAGTGCGAAAAGACGTTTGCGGAATTTGAACGTATTGTCGGTTTCAAGTATCTACGCGGTATGCACCTAAACGACGCCAAGAGCGCGTTTGGCAGTCGCGTTGACCGTCATCACAGCCTGGGTGAAGGCAATATTGGCCATGATGCCTTCCGTTGGATTATGCAGGATAATCGTTTTGACGGTATTCCGCTGGTACTGGAAACCATTAATCCGGATATATGGGCCGAAGAGATCGCCTGGCTGAAAGCCCAGCAAACAGAAAAAGCAGTGGCGTAACGATCCCCGCGCGCCAGACAAGCTGGCGCGTATCAAGTGAGCGTAACCAGATCCTCTGGCATATGGTTGTACAAAATCCGCCAGAAATGCTCAGCCGTTTTATTCAAACGGGTATCCATTCGGTAAATATAGGCCTGAATTGGCACCATCAACTCCGGCGTGTCCAGACAAACCAGGCGCTTATCCCGTAGTTCGTTCACGATCGTCCACGCTGGCAGCCAGGCGATACCATGACCATCCAATGCCATATTTTTCAATAGCTCACTCATCGAAGACATAAACAGCGTACGCGCTGAAATACTGCCCACCTCCGCCAGGTGACGGTTAACCAATCTTCCCATGTAGGAAGTGCTGGTATAGTTCAGAATCGGCACCTGCGGCTGATAGATATCAAACAACGCCTTACCCTGTGCATCCGCAGCACAGACGGGATAGAGCTCAGACTCAAAAACCTTCAAGCCGCAGAAAGGTGACTGCATTAAATCTTCATCGCGAAAGGAGATAATAAAATCACTTTTCCCCTCGCGCAGCGTATTCACCGCCTGGACTACGTCAATCGCTTCGACGTGGTAAACAAACTCCTCGCCCCATGCCGACATTGAATGTACTAATCTGGGCAACATCGTCAGCGACAGAGAATGTGCCGCCGCTATTTTGATATTGGGAACGCCAAGCAGGTTGTGACCACTTAGCTCATCTAAATTGCATTCCAGCTGTTGTAGCAGGCTACGGGTCTGCGAATGGAATAACTTACCCTCCTCCGTCAGCTGCAGTGGACTTGTCGTACGGTCAAACAGCAGCACCCCAACAGCGGATTCTAGCGCCTTGATCCGCCGACTAAATGCCGGTTGGGATAGGTTGCGCTCCTCTGCGGCCTGAGAAAAATGACGACACGCTTCCAGCGTCAGAAAATCATATAACCATTTTGTCTCGATATTTTTCATGCCTGTCACGCGGATGTTTAAATATGTCGATTAGTCTTAAGCATCATGCCTGAATATTCCCGGATATGATATTCAACATCAGCATCTGGTGATTCGTTTTTTGCATAATACCTTCGTTTTTGACATTAACATGTTTCTTTACCCATCGACCACGACCGCTCACCCACCGCGTAATGTCGGGCCTCTGGCTGATTACCGGCCTGCTGAAGTGGTAAAAGACATCACACTCATGCGTTTTTTGCATTGAATCAAACATTATTGCATTTCTCCTCACGACACTCTGCTGTTAAACATAAGCACCAGATAGAAACCAGCTCTGAATATTAAAAATCGGTAAATAGAGGTATATATCGTGAAAGGTTTAATTGGCGTACTTGGTGGTATGGGGCCTGCTGCAACCGTCGATCTTTTTAATAAATTCGTCACCTTTACCGCAGCACAACGCGATCAGGAACATATTCCATTAATTATTTCATCCATCCCTGATATTCCAGACCGAACTGATGCGTTAATGCATCATGGTCATTCCCCACTTCCGGCAATGCGTGATTATATGCACAAACTGGAAGATGCTGGTGCGGAGTGTATTGTGATCCCCTGTAATACCGCCCACTTTTGGTTTAATGAATTAAAAGAGTGCTGTCATACAGAGTTACTCAGTATCGTTGAAACAACCATGAATGAGGTCAAAAACTGCGGAAAATCACGTATCGGTTTACTTGCTACTAACGCCACCCTTTACATGGGACTCTACCAAAAAGGCATAGAATCTCTTGGTTTAACCTGCATCAGTCCTGATTCATCCGGTCAGGAAAAGGTCATGGAAAGTATTTATTGCTTAAAAGCCGGCGACCTTAAGCGGGCACAAACGCTGATGAATGAACAGGCTGAAGTGCTCTTCTCACGCGGCGCGCAAATCATTGTACTGGGATGTACTGAAGTCCCCGTCATTCTTGCCGACGCAGTCAGAAAGTCTCCAGATAAATATATTGACTCAACCGGATCATTAGTTCGCGCCGGTATTAAATGGTACGAAAAACGAGTTGGCAAACATCATCTTCTGGCGCAATAACAGCCGTCACCAGATTAATAAAGCATTAAACAACCACTTATTTTAATAACAAATTATTCTCTGGCGGAGGCCATTATGGTTTGGTTAGAAATTATCGTCGTGTTGGGTGCAATATTTTTTGGTATCCGCCTCGGCGGAATAGGTATCGGTTTATGCGGTGGTCTGGGGCTGGCTATTTTAACGTTGGGATTTGATCTGCAAATTGGCTCGCCACCCGTTGACGTTATCCTCATTATTATGACAGTTGTAGTGGCAGCATCGGCGCTACAGGCCGCAGGAGGTATGGATTATCTGGTTCGCGTTGCCGGTAATTTCATGCGGCGTAACCCTAAATATATCAATATTATTGCACCGATTATCACCTGGTCGATGACCATTATGGCCGGAACAGGGTTCATTGTATTTTCTACCCTGCCAGTGATTGCCGAAGTCGCCAAAGAGTCCGGTATCCGCCCTTCTCGTACGCTCGCCGGATCCGTAGTCGCCTCTCAGGTGGCGATATCCGGTTCGCCGATCAGTGCCGCAATGGCGGCTATGCTGACCATTATGGAAGGCAACGGTATCACTTTTATTCAGGTCATGGCGGTATGTCTGCCAGCTTCGTTTGTCGCCGCGATGGTCGCCGCTTTTATCGCCTCACGTCAGGGATGCGAGCTACAGGATGATGAAGTCTATCTGGAACGCCTGCAAAAAGGATTAGTGCGTAAATATGAAGGGCAAAACAGCACTACGCCGGGTGCCAAACTCTCAGTCGCCCTGTTTATGCTGGCAACGGTCGTCATCGTTATTCTTGCCGCCTGCCCGCAGCTACGCCCTGGATTCGATGCAGGCAACCCAATGAATACCCGGGATATCATCATTATCTGTATGTTGGCTGCCGCTTGCCTGATGGTGGTGTTATGCAAAACTTCAACCGATGCTATTGTCCTGACATCCACGTTTCGATCAGGTATGAGTTCACTGGCGGTCATTCTCGGGATTGTTACACTGGGAACGACCTTCATTGATGCCCACTTAGCGGAGATTAAGGATATCGCAGGCGATATTCTACGGGCTTATCCCATGCTGTTGGCACTGGTGCTGTTTGGTACCTGCGCGCTTCTCTACTCGCAAGGCGCCACCACGCCGCTGATCATCCCTCTGGCCGTTGCGCTTGGCGTGCCTACATGGGCAATTCTGGCCTCCTATGTGGCGGTAACCGGGGTGTTTGTTCTACCAACATACCCGACTTCTCTGGCGGCAATGGAGTTCGACACCACAGGGACAACGCGCGTGGGCAAGTATGTCTTAAACCATCCGTTTATGCTGCCAGGACTGGGTGGGATCATTGCTGGCGTTGCCTTTGGTTTTATCATTGCGCCAATGATTGCCTGACCCGTTTTATTAAGGCTGGATGGATTATTGTGGCGATGCTGCAACGGTATAGGTAAATGCATAAAAAAAGGGGCAGAGAATTCTCTGCCCCTGGTATTGACGTTAAATCAGGCCGCCTTTGCCACAACCTCAGCTTCCGGGCGCTTCAGCACCGCGTAGGAGAGACCGGCTACCAGCGTACCGGCAATAATTGCCAGCAGGTATCCTAACACCGGCGTGATTGCGCCTGGGATTAACAGGACAAACAGCCCGCCGTGTGGTGCCATCAGCTTCGCACCCACCGCCATCGAGATAGCCCCGGTAATCGCACCACCAACGATACAGCAAGGCAGAACGCGCATTGGGTCACGGGCAGCGAACGGGATTGCCCCTTCGGTGATAAAGCACAGGCCCAGTACCAGAGCAGCTTTACCGCCTTCCTGCTGCGCTTTGTCGAACTTACGACGCGCAACCAGCGTTGCCAGACCCAGAGCCAGCGGAGGTACCATACCCGCAGCCATAATGGCTGCCATAGGCGCATAAGTTTGCGTACTCAGCAGACCCACACCGAAAGCATACGCCGCCTTGTTAACCGGACCACCCATGTCGGTACACATCATGCCGCCAAGAATCGCGCCAAGCAGCACCGCATTGGCCGTACCCATGGTTTGCAGCCAGTGAGTCAAACCTTCCAGAATACCCGCCACCGGTTTGCCGATCAGGTAAATCATGGCCAGACCAACCACCAGGCTTGAGAACAGCGGAATGATCAGGATCGGTTTCAGCGCTTCCATACTCTGCGGGAGTTTCAGCTTCGTGCTGATAAGCTTCGCCACATAACCGGCAAGGAAACCAGCAATAATACCGCCAATAAAGCCGGAACCGGTGCTTACCGCCAGCATACCGCCGATAAGACCCGGCGTCAGACCCGGACGGTCAGCGATGGAAAACGCGATATAACCTGCCAGTACCGGCACCATCAGCGCGAAGGCTGAACCACCGCCAATCTGCATCAGCGCCGCCGCCAGCGTCCCCTGCTCTTTAAACGCTTCGATACCAAAAGCGAACGAGAGTGCAATACACAGACCGCCAGCAACCACCATCGGCAGCATGTAAGAGACGCCCGTCAGCAGGTGACGATACGCCCCCGCGCTCTCTTTCTTATTTTCGGTTGCTGAAGTCTGCGCTTTACCGGTTGGCTGGTACGGTGTTGCTTCTTCCAGCGCTTTGTCCAGCTCCTGCTTGGTTTTCTTCAACGCAAGACCGGTAGAGGTGCGGTACATCGGTTTGCCGGCAAACTTCGCCAGATCAACTTCAATGTCAGCGGCCACAATCACCAGATCAGCCTGAGCTACTTCTTCCGGCGTAATGGCATTACCTGCACCAACAGAACCTCGGGTTTCAACCTTCACCCACCAGCCACGTTTTTTCGCTTCAGTTTCAATCGCTTCAGCGGCCATAAACGTATGAGCAACACCGGTCGGACACGCCGTCACCGCCACCACGCGTTTTGGACCACTGCTGGCCACAGGTGCTGTTGCAACCGGGGCGCTGTAGGGTTTTGCATGGCCTTTAGCTTCGCTGAGGAAGAGTTCAGGATGCGCAACCGCACGACCAATGTCGCCCAGCCAGACTTTTTTGCCGTTCAGCGAACTGTCGGCAGGAAGCGTATCGCCAAGAACAATTGCCAATTCGGCATCATTCGGATTATCAATAATTTCCAGATGTGCTTTCTGTGCCGCCGCTCCAAGCAGGGTTTTCGCCATGTAAGCGCGAGCCTGGCCGAGATTAGCGTCAATAATCAGCAGCGTTTTCATTATGCCTCTCCTGCTGTCAGTTAAACGGTTTTAAGTCGACACGCGCCATCATTGCGGCCAACTGAGGACGATCGGTAATGCCTACATTACTTTGGCTTACCGCCAGGGCGGCAACAGCCGTCGCCAGACGCAGGGTATGTTCGCTGGACTCACGCATCAGCAGACCGTAAATCAGACCGCCAACCATTGAATCACCCGCGCCGACGGTGCTGACCACCTCAACTGACGGCGGTTTAGCAATCCACTCACCTGAGGCGTTAACCCACAGCGCACCTTCCGCACCGAGTGAAATCACCACATGAGCGATCCCCTGTTCACGCAGCGCATGCGCCGCTTCAATCACATCTTTCATTTCCGGCAGCTTACGACCGGCCCAGATTTCCAGTTCGCGACGGTTTGGCTTCACCAGCCATGGTGCCGCTTTCAGACCTGCTACCAACGCTTCACGACTACTATCAAAGATAATGCAAGGACACTGACTACGCAGGCGCGTCATCCAGTCGGTGAAGGCTTCCGGGCTCACGCCGGTTGGCAAACTGCCGCTGACGCACACCATGTCGAACTGGCCCAGCCAGCTCAGCGAATCATTTACAAAGCGTTCCCAGTCAGCCGGGGTAACTTCAAAACCAGAGAAATTGAAGTCAGATACTTCACCGTCTTTTTCGGTCAGCTTGACGTTAATACGGGTACGGCCCTGCACGACCTGAAAACGGTTGGCAATGCCCAGCTCGCTGAACAACTGCTGAAAACCATCCTGGTTGTCTTTACCCAGGAAGCCGCCCACAGTGACATCGATACCTAAATCCTTCAAAACCTTAGCGACGTTGATCCCTTTCCCTGCCGCATGCAGACCGGTGGTTTTAACCAGGTTCACTTCACCGCGTTCAATTTCCGGGCAGAAGCCCACCAGGTCGTAGGCCGGGTTAAGGGTGATAGTAGCAACACGTCTGCTCATTACGCGCCCTCCCCAAGACCTGCCGCGATGGCTTCGCCAATCGCCTTCAGCGCCTGTTCAGCATCTTCGCCCTGTGCAGTAAAGCGCAGGTGATGTCCTTTCTTCACGCCTAACGCCACAACTTTCATCAGACTGCGTCCATTCGCCGGCTTGCCGGTTCCATCAAGATTTGTCACGGTAATTTCACTGTTAAATTGTTTAATCGTATTCACCAGCATGGTGCCCGGGCGGGCATGTAAACCATGCTCATTGCGCACAATAAATTCGGCGCTCAGTACATCATCAGTTAAGGCGTCATCGCTGGTCAGCAGCGCCAGCACCGTTGCCGCATCAGCTTTCAACAAACGGTCAGCTTTATTGTTCAGCAGCAGATCGCCAAGGCGCTTCAGCACCGCAACCGGTTGATCGTCATTCATGGCGACGGTCACCAGCAGGGCTGCCGCTTCACCTTGTACATCGAACGCTGTTGCTGCACGGCTGACCGCAACGGCGCTACGCACGTTACCTTCAGCACAGTCATTCAGCCAGATCCCCTGACCAAGATTCATCGGCTGCTCATTGATTGCTCTGGCTACAAAGGTGGCGTCAACCGCACCGACTTCTTTCAGGCGCGCCGCGTTGAGTGCCTGCAGCGTCACCAGCGAGTTGGCCACGACATCCAGCGACAGCGTTTCGTTATCAAGCTTCAGCTGTTCACTTTGCTTTTCACCCATCAGCAGCGCACGCAGTTCTTCCGCCGTGGTCACAGATTTCAGCTGTTCAGCGACGGAGTCGTCGCTCAGCACGTGTGTCAGCTGACGCAGTAAACCGAGGTGTTCATCAGAGCTTGCGGCGATGCCGATTGCCACATAAGCAACCTGCCCTTCGCCCCAGGTCACGCCTTGCGGAAACTGAAATACCTGCACACCGGTTTTCAGTACCTGATCGCGCGTGTCCGTCGTACCGTGAGGAATCGCAATACCGTTGCCGAGGAACGTGGACGTCTGTTGTTCGCGCGCCAGCATGCCATCGACGTAGCCTTCCGCGACGTTACCCGCCTGCACTAAGGCAGCGGCAACCTGGCGAATAGCCTCTTCTTTATTCCCGGCCTGTTCGCCCGGGTGAATATCCTGAACAGATAACTGGAACATGATTCTCCTCTCCCGCTGAATTGAAACGATTCAGCCAACATGAGAAAAAAGGCGTCACCCGACTCCATCAGTTAAGGCAAGATGACGCTGAAACGTTTCAAGAAGTCTTGCTCTTTTTTCTTCAGCACACAAGTAAAGTTGACAAATTACTTGCTGAATTTAGAGATAACGCACATTTTCTCTGCGAAGGAGAAAAAAATGCTGACGCAAAAACGCCGTCAGCTTGTCAGATTCAGCAACGTCAGCAAACAGCATTCTTTGACTGAAATGCTATTTTGATTTTTGATGCCGATTTTGATTTGGCTCCCTGTTTATTTTCTGACAAGCGGCGTAAACTCCGCGTCTCTTCACATCATTGATATCAAAACATGCATAACACCCCCGTAGCCGCCACACCCAAGGCGTTTGATTTAACGTCTTCGGCGTTCCTGCTTGTCGCATTTCTGACGGGTATCGCCGGTGCGTTGCAGACGCCAACGCTCAGCCTTTTTCTGACGGATGAAGTCCACGCCCGTCCCGGCATGGTCGGGTTCTTTTTTACCGGTAGCGCTGTGATCGGTATTCTGGTAAGTCAGTTTCTGGCCGGACGTTCAGATAGAAAAGGCGATCGCAAGAACCTGATTGTGTTTTGCTGCGTGCTGGGGATGCTGGCCTGCGTGCTGTTCGCCTGGAACCGTAATTATTTTATCTTGCTGTTTGTCGGGGTATTCCTCAGCAGCTTTGGATCGACCGCCAACCCGCAAATGTTTGCTCTCGCCCGTGAACACGCCGACCGCACAGGTCGGGAAGCCGTCATGTTCAGCTCAATATTACGTGCGCAGGTTTCGCTGGCCTGGGTAATTGGCCCGCCGCTGGCCTACGCGCTGGCCATGGGATTCAGCTTTACGGTCATGTATCTCAGCGCGGCGGTGGCGTTTGTTGTCTGCGGCGTAATGGTCTGGCTGTTTTTACCCTCAATGAGTAAAAACGTGCCTCTCGCGACAGGCGCAGTTGAGGCCCCGCGCCGCAATCGACGCGACACGTTGCTGCTGTTTGTTATCTGCACATTAATGTGGGGAACCAATAGTCTCTATATCATTAATATGCCGCTGTTTATCATCAACGAACTGCATCTGCCGGAAAAACTGGCGGGCATCATGATGGGCACCGCAGCCGGACTGGAAATCCCAACCATGCTGATTGCTGGCTATTTTGCAAAGCGTCTGGGTAAACGTCTGTTGATGAGAATTGCCGTGGTTGCCGGATTCTTCTTTTATGCCGGTATGCTGCTGGCTCACTCTCCGGCGATATTGCTTGGCTTACAGCTGCTGAACGCGATTTACATCGGTATTCTCGGCGGGATTGGTATGCTCTATTTCCAGGACCTGATGCCGGGACAGGCGGGTTCAGCCACCACCCTCTATACGAATACCATTCGCGTGGGCTGGATTATTGCCGGATCGCTGGCGGGGATTGCCGCTGAAATTTGGAACTATCACGCGGTGTTCTGGTTTGCACTGGTGATGATCGTCGCCACCGTCGTGTGCCTGGCGCGCATCAAGGACGTTTAAGGCGCGGTTAGCGCTTCAAGCTCGATGAGATAAACCATGGCCTGGTGCGTCGTCCGCCCGCACATTTCCGCACTGGGCTGTAAACCGCCGCACACCTTTGGTCGTAGCGGCGACGCAAAAATTTTGCAACGCAGGGATTCATCCAACTGAACGCAGGGCGTATTAGCGGGCTTGCCATCAGGCATACCGGGGATGGGACTGGAGATTGAAGGCGCGGTGCAGCATGCACCACAATCCGGACGGCATTCCATACAGTACTCTCTTTATCGTAAACCATCGGATTGTGCGGGAAGGGCACAGTACCACCTTTTTTGCACCAGCAAAAGCATGAATTCCGCTTGCCTGAATGCCCCGGCGCGAGTAGTTTTACGCGATATTTTAGACACTCCTCACTACAGGATTTTTTCGATGCCAAGAGCGAACGAAATTAAAAAAGGTATGGTACTGAACTACAATGGCAAACTGCTGATTGTAAAAGATATCGATATTCAATCACCGTCTGCACGTGGTGCAGCCACGCTGTACAAAATGCGTTTTTCTGATGTGCGTACCGGTCTGAAAGTTGAAGAGCGCTTCAAAGGTGACGATATCGTGGATACCGTCACTCTGAGCCGTCGTGGAGTTGATTTCTCCTACGTCGATGGCAACGAATACATCTTTATGGATAAAGAAGACTATACCCCGTATACCTTCACCAAAGACCAGATTGAAGAAGAGCTGCTGTTCATGCCGGAAGGCGGGATGCCGGACATGCAGGTCCTGACCTGGGACGGCCAACTGCTGGCGCTTGAACTGCCGCAGACCGTAGACCTGGAAATCGTTGAAACCTCACCGGGGATTAAAGGTGCTTCAGCGAGTGCGCGCAACAAACCAGCAACCCTGAGCACCGGTCTGGTGATCCAGGTTCCTGAGTATCTGAGTGCGGGTGAAAAAATCCGTATTCATATCGAAGAACGTCGCTATATGGGCCGTGCAGATTAAGCTCCTGTCGTTACAGGTGAACCAAAGATAATGACATGTTGTCTCTGGCAAAATGTTCCGTTCACTTTAGTGATATCACTTCTCTGAAACGATACTGCCTGTGAACGTGTTAAGGGTACTATCGCCGTACCCTTAACAATCCCGCCGGGAGCCAGGGTTGCAAGGGAGGCGGCGGTGAGCCTCCCTTGCACGTTCACGGGTATCTGCGCTTCAGAGAAATGACTCCGCTGAGGTGAACGGAACCCTATGCCGCAATAAAATATGCTCCATAATGCTTAACTGACTGGCATTACAACGCAGGCTGTCCCTTTTTTCATTTTCAGCGCTGGCTGCTGAGATAAAAATCATCCATTAACAGCGATTCCAGATACTGTTCATCCTCTTGCATAAAACGCACTATCAGATTCACCGCCTGCGGGTAAAACCCCTGTTCATCTCGCGCCAGGCAGGCATCGCGTAGCAATGGCGCCCAGCACATCATATGATGATGCAAAAAGTAATATTGCGCCGATAGCCTCTCCTCTTTAGCAACCATCCTCGCCATTAATGCCAACTGCACAGCAATATGATCGGAGGGTTCATTCTCTCGCGCTGCCAGACCTTGCTCAATCAGCAGCACATTCATTTGCCGACGTTCTTCTGCCGCTGTCGTGTGTGGATAGTGCCCTGCATAGGGAGAAACACTAGCTGGCGGGGCCAGCAGAAACAGCGAGGCAAAATCTGCTGCCAGCTCCAGTTGTCGGGAGTCGCGCCGCAAAACCCGGCCCAGGCTATGCTCAAAACGTTTAACCTCGGCAGACACTCCAGGAACCGCCGCCAGTGAGGCAATCCAAGCCTGGCTATCGCCGTTTTCCAGACTGGCAAGCTGTTTTTCATCCAGCTCACGAAATAACAGTTGCGAAAACCACTGGTACACAGCTGCCCGCTGCTGATGAATTTGCTTATGCTGCACTGGTCCCCTCCTCTTTCACAATCTGCGGACCACCGAAAGCCGTCACCTGCGGGGCTTTCTGCTGATAACGCTCGACCTCCACCAGCACGGTATGCGCTGAAGGCCCCTGGGCCAGCTGTGAAGTACCGATATCCGCGCTCAGCACGTTCGGGTCGCCATAGGTGCATAATGTCCCGGCTTTCCCCCCTTCCTGCGGGGAGTACCATGCACCTTCATGAATACGGACCACGCCAGGGGAAAAATCCGGACTGACAACTACGCCAGCCAGTACCTGACCACGAGCGTTGAAGACGCGGGCGATATCACCGGCTTTTAAGCCACGAGCGGTGGCATCCTGTTCACTGATATAAAGCGGTTCTCTTCCGGCAACCGCATAGGTGTTGCGAAACACCTCGCTAGAGCACAGTTGGGAATGCAGACGTTTATCCGGATGGCAGGATTGCAGATGCAGTGGGTATTTATCTTTTTTGCCACTATGGGTACGCTCAAAGGGTTCCATCCACACCGGATGCCCCGGACAATCCTCATAGGCAAAGCCCGCGATGGTTTTGCTGTAGATTTCAATCAGACCTGATGGCGTTCCCAGCGGATTCAGGTCTGGCTGGTCGCGAAACTCGCCGTGACGTACCCACGGCTGACCCGGCGGATATTCAATATATCCGTCACCCTGCCAGAACGTTGTGAAATCCGGTAATGAGACGCCGAGCGATGCCCCCATCTTCACGCCTTCGTCATAAAGCGCCTGTATCCACTGCATTTCATCACGGTTTTCACGGTACACCGCTTCCTTGTCAAAGCGCTTACACAGCCCGGCAAATACATCAAAATCATGTCGCGCTTCATATTGCGGTTTGACGATCTGATGCAACGCCATCAACCCTTTATTCGAATGCGTACCGAACTGCTCAATATCGTTACGTTCAAAGCGGGTGGTAACGGGCAGGACGATATCGGCAAAACGGCACGACGCGGTCCATTGGTGATCCAACACCACCACGGTTTCCAGCTTCTTCCACGCGTCGATCATGCGATTCCTGTCCTGCTGCGCATGAAATGGATTCGCCGCGCTGTAGATCGCCATTTTGATGTCAGGCCAGGTTAACGTCTCGCCGTTAAAGGCAACCTTTTTGCCCGGCTCAAGAAGGCAGTCAACGATACGCGAAGTGGGGATATGCTCCGATACGCCGCGAAAATCCGCGTTGTACTTTGCCTGCGGGGGATTCGTGATCCCTCCCAGCCCAGAGAGCACAGGCCCGGCGGATGTTACCGTACCACCGCCGTTGTAGTGCCAGCCAAATCCTACCCCGCCGCCGGGCAAACCAATTTGACCGACCATGCTGGCCAGCACCACCAGCATCCACGGATACTGCTCACCATGGTGCATGCGTTGTACGCACCAACCGCCCATAAACTGTGTCCGACCTTTCACCAACAGGCGGGCGAAGTCTCGGATCTGCTCTGCCGTCAGGCCGCAGATTTCTGCCGCCCATTCGGCATTTTTCGGCTGTTTATCGGTTTCGCCCAGCAGATACGGCAAAAACTGCTCAAAGCCGACGGTGTAATCGGTAATAAACGCCGTGTCGTACAGTTTTTCTTCGTACAAGGTATGCGCCAGCGCCAGCATTAACGCCACATCGGTTTGTGGCCGCAACGCCAACTGCTCGCAGCCAAGATAGTTTTGCGACTTGCTCCGCACCGGATCAACACTGATAACGCGCATCTTACCCTGCGCTACCGCCTCTTTAATCTGCTGCCAGTAGCCAAACGCATCGTGATCGGGAACCAAAAACTCGATCTGCAGGTTCTTGATCGGATCGCAGCCCCACAGCACGATGGTATTGCTGTTTTGAATCACCAGCGGGAGCGACGTCTGCTGCTCATAAACTTCCAGCGAACCAATCACATGCGGTAAAATGACTTGTGCCGCTGCCGCAGAATAGTCGCCGACGGTTGTCACATAGCTACCATGCAGGCCAAGTCCCCGATCCATCGCCCCGCCCGCTTTATGGTATTTGCCCACCATTTGCCAGTCGGCAAGCCCGGTAAATACGCCTGATGAGCCATAGGTTTTTTGCACCCGCTCCAGCTCTTCGTAAAACAGATCCAGCGCCTGATCCCAACTGACCCGAACAAAACGGTTATCTCCGCGCTGACTGCGATCTGACTTCTCACGCTTACGCAGCCAGTCCAGACGCACCATCGGGTAGCGTACCCGCGACGGGTTGTAGACCACTTCACGCACCGCGTTCAGCATATCGCAGGGGTATTTGTCATGTTTGAACGGACGGGTTTTGGTCCACTCACCGTTGACCACTTTGGCTTCAAAAGCGCCATAGTGCGAACCAGATTGGATCCACTGCTCGGGATTTTCCCCCGCCGCCCACACTTTTGATATCAGCGGATTAGGCGCCAGTGCGCTGGCAGCCCCCACCGCCAGCATTCCGTTGAGAAAACGGCGGCGGGACGGATTAAAGTCATGAATATCCATACATTATCCTTACTTTTTGTTGGTTTCAGACACATCGCTGGCGTGGGTCTGGAGGTATTTCAACAACGTACGTTCCTCCACCGGATTAAGCCGGTAATAGGTCGACATGGCTTTCAGTCCGGCGATCCAGCCGTTAGCGGTATATCGGGTTGTAGGAGGAGTGCTATGACAGGCACTACAGGTGGATTGCAGCATTTGATCTGAGTATTCCCAGATTGGCGCAAGCGTGTTGATAAAGTCCTGATCGGTGGTCCAGGCGGTGACGCTCACATGCTGCCATTCCTGATGTGAGTCAGGATCGACCTGGGTTTGTAGCACTTTTACGTTCGCCATCAGGGGCTCATCGAGAACGGCGGAGAAAACGCGTTTCCCCATATACTGAGTGATCACCCGTCCACGCCCTTTGCTTTCTCGCCAGCCCGTGATTTCGAGCTGCACGTTACTGCCTTCTTTTTTCAGCACCTTGACCTCGGTAGCAGGAAATAACAGCGCCTTCCCGACCGGACTCCCTGCCGTTGCCGCCAGTGATTTTTCGCTTAATGAAAACAGTGTGGTCGCATCCGTTGGCGTATCTCCTTGACGCTGTAGCTGCTTATAGCGATCGCGAAAACCGCTGCTCATATCGGGTTTGTGATGGGCTATTCCTTTGTGACAATCGATACAGTTACTGTCTTTTGCTGCCGCTGCGGTCATTTGCGCAGCCGCGTTTGCCGATTGCTTGCCATGATCCATTGCCTCATAGCTATGGCAGGATTTACACGCCGCTGAATTATTCGCGCTCATGCGTGCCCACTCCCGCTGAGCCAGCTCCGGGCGTTTGGCAGCAAACTTTTCAGGAGTATCGATAGAAGGAGAAATAAAGGTGTGATAGAGGTCGTTTAAGGCTTCAGTTTTACGAATAAGCGTTGGAACAACACCCGGGGGGATATGACAATCCTTACACTCAGCCCGCACACCAGATGCGTTACGAAAATGCACGCTGGTTTTATATTCCTCTCCAGCCGTGCGCATCGAGTGACACGATAAACAAAATTCGGTGGTACTGGTGTAATGAACGCCTTGCCACGTTCCCCAAATAGCCAGGGCCATTGCCACCGCCCCAGCCAATACGCACCACAGTGCGTTCTTTCTTATCCACGACATGCTTGCCTCCATTTTTTTAATAGCGACACGCTAAGGGATAATAAAAATCAAAAATAGAGACAGCGATGGCAAGCTATAGGAACAGCCGCTACTCCATGAGGTGTATCAAATAGTAAAAGCGAGAAATTCGTAATATAGTGGCTATATATTAATAAGGAATTCCTCATGCTTACATTAACGCTCAATAGAGAACTCCGCACTCCGCTGCAATTGCAAATTTTTCAATTTTATTTCCAGACTATTCAGCGGGGAGATTTGCTTTGTGGCGATAAGCTTCCCTCTATTCGCGAGCAGGCTCAGGTATTGAACGTAGCCAAAATAACGGTAGTGATGGCCTATGATAAGCTTATGGCTGCAGGGTTAATCAAGAGCCGACACGGCATCGGCTATGAAGTGATATTCACAACGCCTGTACGTATAACACCAACGCATGTGCCCGTTACCCAGGGTTCTCCGCCGACAAAACCTAAAGCTGCCGGAGTCTCAACCGATGTTTACGCCGAGCCTGGACGAGAGTGCTACTGTCGGATGGGCGTCCCCGATCCCAACGCTTTTCCCTGGTCAAGTTGGCGGAAATGGAATAATGCTCCAAGCATACTTAAAGAACAATTATTTACCCGATACCATTCACCAAGTGGATTATTTTCGCTGCGTGAGCAATTGGTCAGATACCTTAATTTATCCCGCGGAATTAATACCCGAGCAGAGAACATCATCATTACCAACGGGATTCAGGAAGGATTATCACTGCTCAGCCAAATATTTATTATTCATCATGCTGTCAGTCAGCAAAAAAAGTGCCATATTGTGACGGAATCCCCTTGTTATTCTGGCGCATGGCATCTTTTTAATTATTACGGTGCAGACATTACGTCAATTGCCGTAGATAACCACGGGCTGCAAACAGATAATTTACCCGAGTATGAAACCCAGCTTTGTTATGTTACTCCAGCGCATCAGTATCCGATGGGAAGCGTGCTTTCACTGGAGCGCCGTCAGTCATTATTAACGTGGGCGCAACGCGTCGGCGCTTACATCATTGAAGATGATTACGATGCCGTTTTTACCTATGGGGAAAATCCCCTTCCCGCGCTGAAAGCCATGGATTATCACAACCGGGTTATCTACATGGGGACATTTTCTAAAACGCTGGGGCCAGGCGCACGGCTTGGCTATCTTATTTGCCCTGATGAACTGCTTCCGGCGGTACAGAATATGAAAGCGCTCAATAACAACGGCAGCCAGTGGTTGTTGCAGCAATTTTTGGCCGAACTGATGCAAAATCAGGTGTTTTATACGCATATCAGCAAGCTGGCCTGCAGCTATGCGACGCGCCTCACCCTGTTACGCGATGGCCTTTCCACTCTGTTTCCCGAAGGGAAAATCGCTGGCGCAACGGCAGGTCTGCACCTCTCGTTACGCATTGACAGACACGCAGAATTCATCACCAGGTTGCAGCAATGCTGCCTGTTGGCCGGGATCCGTTTCGACACTCTGCCGGATATAGAAAATGGATCAGAAGCCGCATGGCGCAAAGAGAACAGCGATGCTGTTATGTTTTTTGGATTTGGTGGATTGCAGATACAGCAGATCAATAAAGTGCTGGCAGTGCTGGAGCAGGCGCTCGCGCAGCCTTGATGAAATCAGGGATCGCGCCTGTCGCGCAATCCCTGTTATTAGACTTACAGCAGATCGCGGAACTGCGTTTGTTTCAGCGCCAGCTCAACGCCGCGGACTTCTGCCAGGCCTTTCAGGCGACCAATCGCAGAGTAGCCCGGATTAGTTTTCTTGTGCAGATCGTCAAGCATCTGGTGTCCATGATCCGGACGCATCGGGATAGGACGCAGGTCGCCCGCTTTTTTACGCCGCTGCTCTTCGCTCAAAATGGCAGCCACCACCGATACCATATCCACATCGCCCTGCAGGTGCGCACCTTCGTGGAAGGTTTTCGGGTTATCTTCACGACAGGTTGAGCGCAGGTGCGTGAAGTGGATACGATCGCCAAAGGTTTCGATCATTTTCACCAGATCGTTATCAGCGCGCACGCCGTAAGAACCGGTGCACATGGTGAAACCGTTATTTATGCTGTCGACCGTTTCTTTCAGCCACTGCATATCTTCGATAGTCGAAACGATACGCGGCAGGCCAAGGATCGGGCGCGGCGGATCGTCAGGATGCACGGCCAGACGCACGCCGACTTCTTCTGCCACTGGCACAATCGCCCGCAGGAATACCGCCATATTATCGCGCAGATCGTCCTTGCTGATGCCGTCGTATTCAGCGAGACGCGCACGGAACTGATCCAGCGTATAGCCCTCTTCTGCACCAGGCAGACCAGCAATGATATTGCGGGTCAGCTTTTCAATTTCTACATCGCTCATGGCATTGAAGTAGTCCAGCGCCTGGCGTTGTTCTTCGGCGGTATAATCCGCTTCAGCTCCCGGGCGTTGCAGAATGTGAAGTTCGAAGGCCGCAAAAGCAATCTGGTCAAAACGCAGCGCTTTGGAACCATCCGGCAGCTGATATTCGAGGTCGGTACGCGTCCAGTCGAGGATCGGCATGAAGTTATAGCACACCGTATCGATACCACAGGTCGCCAGATTACGGATACTCTGCTGATAGTTGGCAATCCACGTTTGATATTGACCTGAACGCGTTTTGATATCTTCGTGGACAGGGATACTTTCCACTACCGACCAGGTCAGCCCTTTTTCAGCCAGAATGGCCTGACGCTGCTGAATGTCTTCTACCGGCCACACTTCACCGTTTGGAATATGGTGCAAGGCGGTCACAACACCCGTTGCGCCAGCCTGACGCACATCATCAAGCGATACCGGATCGTTAGGTCCGTACCAACGCCAGGTTTGTTCCATTGTTTCACCTCACAAGTTGTTATACCAAATTAAATCATCTTAATGACGACTACCATACAGGCATCCGTCAACTGATCAACACATTGCCGATGATTGGTTGATCAAGCTCACATTCCCCGGATAAATGAGGCACACCAATTCAATTTGTTGTCATATAACTTTATACTGCCATTGTTAATTTATGGTTAATCAGGTGTATTAAATGAAAACTATTGCCTCAGCGCCACTGGCGGAAAATGTCATGATGCCGCAATACGACCGCCAGCAATTAAAAACGCGGATTGTGCATTTTGGTTTCGGTGCTTTTCACCGCGCCCATCAGGCGTTACTAACCGACAGGGTGCTGAATGCGCAGGGTGGAGACTGGGGTATTTGTGAGATCAGTCTATTCAGCGGCGATCGACTGATGAGCCAACTGCGCGAACAGGATCATTTATTTACCGTGCTGGAAAAAGGGGCCAACGGCAACCAGCCAATTGTTATCGGTGCCGTCAACGAATGTCTCAACGCCAGGCTGGATTCGCTGGCGGCCATTATCGAAAAATTCTGCGAACCTCAGGTGGCTATTGTCTCGCTAACCATCACAGAAAAAGGCTACTGCATCGATCCGGCGACAGGCTCGCTAGACCTCAGTAATCCACGTATTGCTCACGATCTGCAAACACCGACTGAACCGCACTCTGCCCCCGGAATTATTGTTGAAGCCCTACACCGTCGACGTGAACGCGGGCTACAGCCGTTTACCGTCCTCTCTTGCGATAACATCCCGGACAATGGTCATGTGGTAAAAAACGCCGTCCTTGGAATGGCGGAGAAACGTTCACCGGAACTGGCAACCTGGATTCAGGAGCATGTCAGTTTCCCTGGCACCATGGTCGACCGCATTGTCCCTGCCGCCACTGAAGAGTCACTGGCCGAAATTGCCCGCGAGCTGGGGGTTGCCGATCCTTGCGCAATCAGCTGCGAACCGTTTATCCAGTGGGTGATTGAAGATAATTTTGTGTGTGGCCGCCCACAATGGGAAACGGCGGGCGTCCAGATGGTCGAAAATGTGTTGCCGTGGGAACAAATGAAACTGCGGATGCTGAACGGCAGTCATTCGTTTCTCGCTTATCTCGGCTATCTGGCCGGGTTCCAGCACATCAGCGACTGTATGCAGGACAGCGCATTTCGTGAAGCCGCTTACCGCCTGATGCTCAACGAACAGGCACCTACGCTGCAAATTACCGATGTGGATTTAGACCAGTATGCCCTAAGCCTGTTGGAGCGTTTTGCCAACCCAGCGTTGAAACATAAAACCTGGCAAATCGCGATGGACGGTAGCCAGAAATTACCCCAGCGCATGTTGGAAGGGATCCGCGTACATTTAGCCCGCCAAAGTGAGTGGCCACTGCTGGCGCTCGGCGTCGCAGGCTGGATGCGTTATGTGAGCGGCGTGGATGATTCAGGCACCGCTATTGATGTTCGTGACCCGTTGAGTGAAAAAATTGCCGCTCTGGTTAAACAGAGCACAGAGTCAGAACGCGTCAACGCCCTGCTTTCGCTGCGCGAGATTTTCGCCATCGATCTCGTACAGAATCCGCAGTTTGTCGCGGCCATTCAGCAGGCCTGGCAACGCATTGCCCAATACGGTGCGCATCAGGCTGTCATTGAGACGTTAAAAAGTTAACGATTTCTGCCATTAAGCAGGACGAAGCGCCTCTTCGTCCTCTCACCCCTTCTCTTTTTCCCCGTTTTTCGCCAGGATTGTTAAATGCCATTACGGTAATTTATGATTCTGGAGTAAATGTGACTAAAACCAATCTCATCACCGGTTTTCTCGGCAGTGGCAAAACCACCTCTATTCTTCATTTGTTGGCAAACAAAGACCCTGCTGAGAAGTGGGCCGTGCTGGTTAATGAGTTTGGCGAAGTTGGCATTGATGGCGCGTTGCTGGCCGACAGCGGTGCGCTGCTAAAAGAGATCCCTGGCGGCTGTATGTGCTGTGTTAACGGTCTGCCAATGCAGGTTGGCCTCAATACACTGCTGCGTCAGGGGAAACCCGACCGCCTGCTGATTGAACCCACCGGCCTCGGGCATCCCAAACAGATTCTGGATTTACTCACCGCACCGGTTTATGAGCCGTGGATCGATCTGCGCGCAACCCTTTGTATCCTTGATCCTCGCCTGTTACTGGATGAGAAAAGCGTCGCCAATGACAATTTCCGCGATCAGCTGGCCGCCGCTGATATCATTGTTGCCAACAAAACCGACCGTGCCACGACGGAAAGCGAAAACGCCCTGCAAAGCTGGTGGCAACACTACGGCGGTAATCGACAGTTGGTTCATGCCGATCATGGGCAAATTGACGGACAGCTACTGGATTTACCCCGACTAAACCTGGCGGAGCTTCCTGCAAGCGCGGAGCACGCCCATAGCCATGCCAACAAAAAGGGGCTGGCAGCGTTGAGCTTACCCGCACAGCAGCGCTGGCGTCGTAGCCTGAACAGCGGTCAGGGCCATCAGGCCTGCGGTTGGATTTTTGACGCCGATACGGTGTTCGATACCATCGGTCTGCTGGAATGGTCGCGTCTTGCCCCGGTTGGGCGCGTGAAGGGGGTAATGCGTATTAAAGAAGGACTGGTACGCATTAACCGCCAGGGAGACGACTGGCATATAGAAACGCAAAACGTCGCGCCACCGGATAGCCGTATTGAACTCATCGCCGATACCGAGACCGACTGGAATGCGTTACAGAGCGCGTTGTTGAGACTTCGTTTAGACGCTAGCGCGTAAGGTTGCCTTCGTTTTTAGCAATGGTAAACGACGATGAAAACCCGATACCCTTTAATCCTCCTGCTTAATATTGCGGGCCTGGCACTGTTTCTGTCCTGGTATATTCCAGCCGGGCATGGGTTCTGGTCTTCACTCGATACGGGCGTCTTCCGATTTTTTAATCACAAATTGATTGAAAGCCCACTGTTCTTATGGGTTGTTGCTATCACTAATAATCGGGCATTTGATGGCTGCTCATTGCTGGCTATGGGCGCATTGATGCTGCACTTTTGGCTCAAAGAGACGTCGGAAGGTCGCCGACGCATTGTGGCAATTGGTTTGGTTATGCTGCTCACTGCAGTGGTATTAAACCAGCTGGGCCAGGCGCTTATTCCCGTTAAACGCGCCAGCCCCACGCTTATGCTGGATAATATTTATCGCGTCAGCGAACTGCTGCATATTCCGACCAAAGATGCGTCGAAAGACAGTTTTCCTGGCGATCACGGCATGATGCTGCTTATTTTTTCCGCATTCATGTTGCGTTATTTCGGAAAAGTCGCAGGAATAATCGGCCTTATTATTGCTGTGGTTTTTGCCTTCCCGCGCGTAATGATTGGCGCCCACTGGCTCACCGATATCGTGGTTGGTTCCATGACGGTGGTCTTGATTGGCCTTCCCTGGTGGCTAATGACGCCATTAAGCGACCGATTAGTCACTCTGTTCGTGAATTATCTACCCGGCAAAAACAAACAATTTTTAAACAAATAACGCAGAGTAATTAACATCATCAGGGATACTTCTGATTCCCTGATGATGCTGGGCAATATTTCATCATTCTGATTGTCATTCTCCTGTCATCTTATTCATGTTTAAAATGAGTAGGTTGCGTATTTTTTGCCCTAACTGTTCTTAATTTAGACAATGCCGTTTATTCACTTTCTGTATCAATTTTTCTTATAAGAAATCACGTAAAATTACTCGCATTGACCGGAACGATCGGGTAATCTCGAACTCGTTTTGCCTCGCGGGATAATTATTCCCTTTCAGAATAAATTTGTGCGTTCTGCCACAGATTTGACCTTAAGGAATTGTCTCATCGTGCGATGGTAATTAGTCTCGTCACGTTTGGCATTTTTTATAACGATATTTATCGTTAAGGACTTCAAGGGAAAACAAACAAAATGGTCAAATCTCAACCGATTTTGAGATATATCTTGCGGGGCATACCCGCGATAGCAGTTGCGGTTCTGCTTTCTGCATGTAGCACAACGAACACCGCCAAGAATATGCATTCTGAGACGCATGCTGTGGGCAATGGAGATAACTCTTCACTGCAAGCCTCTCAGGATGAATTTGAAAATATGGTACGTAATATCGATGTTAAATCACGTATTATGGACCAGTATGCTGACTGGAAAGGCGTGCGTTACCGCCTTGGCGGCAGCACCAAAAAAGGTATTGATTGCTCAAGCTTCGTGCAGCGTACATTCCGCGAGCAATTTGGTTTAGAGCTTCCGCGCTCAACCTATGAACAACAGGAAACGGGAAAATCCGTTTCGCGCACTAATCTGCGCACAGGCGATCTGGTTCTGTTCCGTGCTGGTTCTACTGGCCGTCACGTCGGTATTTATATCGGTAACAACCAGTTTGTACATGCCTCGACCAGCAGTGGCGTTATCATTTCCAGCATGAACGAGCCTTACTGGAAAAAACGCTACAACGAAGCTCGCCGGGTTCTGAGCCGCAGTTAGTTTCGTTTGGCAGCTATCCCTTGGCTATCCTGATGAGACATTCCAAAAGCACTGCTTCGGCGGTGCTTTTTTGTTTCCCCCTGCGACTAAGAAAAATCTCACAACATGAGTCATTTCAGGTTATATTCATACAGAGTAAGCGGTTAAATCAGGTAAAATAAGGATCTATGTTCAGACGCTCTTCTTCATCCGGTCGGAAAATCCTGCTTTCCTGTATGTTAACGGGGCTTATCGTCGCAATACTCGTGAGTACCCTGCAGTTTTTCGTCACCTGGCATAAACGAGAAGTTAAGTACGACACGCTCCTTGCCGATATCCAGAATTACGTCAGCAGCTACTTCACCGACCTCAAAACCACCACCGATGCCCTTCAGCCGCTGGTTGCCAACAGTTGCCAACAAGTCGGCGCTAAGCTGACCTCCAGTGCAGCATTTAGCCTGAACGTTCGCGCTTTCTTGCTGGTAAAAGACGGCATCGCTTTCTGCTCTTCCGCGACAGGTTCCATGTTCACTCCGATTTTAGATTTGATCCCGAACCTCGATATCAGCAGAAATATTGATGTGGAATTACTTCCCGGTACGCCCATGATGCCGGATAAGCCAGCGATCATGATTTGGCACCGAAACGCGTCGTTCAATGATAGCGGCGTATTTACCTCACTGAATATCAATCTGGCACCTTATCTGCTCTATACCGCCCGGCAGGATGATTTTGACGGTATTGCGATTATCGTCGGTAATACCGCAATTTCGACATTCTCATCGCGAATCATCGATGTCTCCGCTCTTCCTCATACCTCCTGGCGGCAGGCCACTCTTGAAGGGATCCCGCTTAAAATTCGCTTATACGCACAAGAGTGGAACTATACCGACGTCTGGTATTCTATTTTGTTGGGATGTATGGCCGGGATTATTGCCGCCCTTCTCCTCTGGTACTACATCTACAGCATCCGTTTACGCCCAGGCAAAGATATCCTCAACGCCATCAAGCATAACCAGTTTTATGTGGTGTACCAGCCCGTCGTAGAGATGCAAACGCTGGAAGTGAAAGGCGTCGAGGTCCTGTTACGTTGGAATCACCCAACAACGGGCGAGATCCCACCGGATGCCTTTATTCATTACGCTGAATCACAGAAAATGATCGTCCCGCTGACTCAGCATCTCTTTAAGTTGATCGCCCAGGATGCCCCGGCGCTACAAAAAGTGTTACCCGCTGGCGCAAAATTGGGGATCAATATCGCGCCATCGCATCTGCATGGCGAGACATTTAAAGACGACATCCGGCACCTGCACGCTTCACTTCCCGCAAACTATTTTCAGATAGTGCTGGAAATCACTGAACGAGATATGCTCAATCAGCACGAGGCCACAAAGCTATTTGAATGGCTGCATTCCGCAGGTTTTGAAATTGCGATTGATGATTTTGGCACCGGCCATAGCGCGCTTATTTATCTGGAACGCTTTACCGTTGACTACCTGAAAATCGATCGCGGATTTATTAACGCCATCGGGACGGAAACCCTGACCTCTCCGGTTCTGGACGCCGTGTTGACACTTTCTAAACGTCTTAATATGCTGACGGTTGCGGAAGGGGTAGAAACTCCTGAGCAAGCCCGTTGGCTGCGCGATCGTGGGGTGCATTTTTTCCAGGGATACTGGATTAGCCGACCATTAAAGCTTGCTGATTTTGTGCGTTGGATGGCACAGCCCAATAAGCCGACGTGGTGATCGCAGTATGCGATTCATATACTCTCACTCGCCGCTACATCCCTTATCTTTCAGGCATGATGCCCGTCGGGTTGTGGCAGGAAAAGGAAATCGCTTTTATATGATCCCTCGCGTACTGCTTCTGTTTATTACCCTCATCGGGTTTAGCGCCCAGGCGCAATCCATCAAAGAAAGCTATGCTTTTGCCGTACTGGGTGAACCGAAGTACGCATTTAACTTTAATCACTTCGATTATGTGAATCCCGCAGCCCCTAAAGGGGGTCAAATTACCCTGTCCGCCATTGGCACATTTGACAACTTTAACCGCTACGCGATGCGCGGTAACCCCGGCGCACGTACCGAAACGCTTTACGATACGTTGTTTACGACCTCTGACGATGAACCTGGTAGCTATTACCCGCTCATTGCCGACAGCGCGCGCTACGCTGACGACTATTCCTGGGTAGAAATTGCCATTAATCCACGAGCGCGCTTTCACGATGGCTCACCCATTACCGCCCGCGACGTCGCATTCACCTTCCACAAATTTATGACTGAAGGCGTGCCGCAGTTTCGTCTGGTCTACAAGGGAACAACGGTAAAAGCCATCGCGCCATTAACCGTACGCATTGAATTAGCCAAACCGGGTAAAGAGGACATGCTCAGCCTGTTTTCATTACCCGTAATGCCAGAGAAGTACTGGAAAGATCATAAGCTCAGCGAGCCCTTATCATCGCCACCGCTCGCCAGCGGCCCTTATCGCATTACGAAATGGAAGATGGGCCAATATATTGTCTATTCGCGCGTCAAAGATTATTGGGCCGCTAATCTGCCCGTCAATCGTGGACGCTGGAACTTTGATACCATCCGCTACGACTACTATCTGGATGATAACGTCGCCTTTGAAGCGTTTAAGGCCGGTGCGTTTGATCTGCGTCTTGAAAATGATGCCAAAAACTGGGCGACGCGTTATACCGGGAAAAATTTCGCGAATCATTACATCATCAAAGATGAGCAAAAAAACGAGTCCGCGCAGGATACCCGCTGGCTGGCATTTAATATTCAGCGTCCGGTATTCAGCGACCGACGGGTACGGGAAGCCATCACGCTGGCCTTTGATTTTGAATGGATGAATAAAGCGCTGTTCTATAATGCCTGGAGCCGGACCAACAGCTATTTTCAGAATACCGAATATGCCGCGACAAAATACCCCGACGCAGATGAGCTGGTGATACTCGCACCCTTGAAAAAAGATCTCCCCCCTGAGGTCTTTAGCCAAATCTATCAGCCGCCAAAATCAAAAGGCGATGGCTACGACCGCGACAACCTGTTGAAAGCCGATACCTTACTGGAGCAGGCCGGGTGGGTACTAAAGGGTCAGCAGCGCGTAAACAGCGCCAGCGGTAAACCTCTGAGCTTTGAACTGTTGCTCCCGGCGGGCAGCAACAGTCAGTGGGTGCTGCCGTTCCAGCACAACCTGCAGCGCTTAGGTATTACCATGAATATCCGCCAGGTGGATAACTCACAAATCACGAACCGCCTGCGCAGTCGCGACTATGACATGATGCCGAGGTTGTATCGCGCGATGCCGTGGCCGAGTTCGGACCTGCAAATTCTGTGGGCCTCTCAATATATTGATTCCAGCTACAACGCCCCCGGCGTACAAAGCCCGGTGATTGATAAACTGATCGACCAAATCATCGCGGCACAAGGTGATAAAGCCAAATTGATCCCACTAGGCCGGGCACTGGACAGGGTATTAACCTGGAACTACTACATGTTGCCGATGTGGTTTATGGCAGAGGATCGCATCGCCTGGTGGGATAAATTTTCACATCCTGCTATTCGCCCAATTTACACCATTGGCCTCGACAACTGGTGGTATGACGTCAACAAAGCGGCGAAACTGCCCGCAGCCAGACGACAGGGAGAATAAATGGGCGCGTATCTGATTCGACGTCTACTGCTGGTGATCCCAACGCTTTGGGCCATCATCACCATCAACTTTTTTATCGTGCAAATAGCCCCAGGCGGACCGGTTGAACAGGCCGTCGCCGCCATTGAGTTCGGGCAAAGCGGGGCATTACCCGGCGCGGGTAGCGAAGGCGTTCGCGCCAGCCACGCGCAAACCGGCGTTGGTAACATCAGCGACAGTAATTATCGAGGTGGCCGGGGTCTGGACCCGGAAGTGATCGCCGAAATCACTCGCCGCTATGGGTTCGATAAGCCCATTCATGAGCGTTACTTCAAAATGCTCTGGGATTACATTCGTTTCGATTTCGGTGACAGCCTGTTTCGTAGCGCCTCGGTGCTGACGCTTATCAAAGACAGCCTGCCTGTTTCCGTCACGCTGGGGCTGTGGAGTACGCTCATCATCTATCTGGTGTCGATACCGCTTGGGATCCGCAAAGCGGTGCATAACGGCAGCCGGTTTGATGTCTGGAGCAGCGCATTTATTATTATCGGCTATGCCATACCG
The DNA here is from genome assembly GCF_030332805.1 of Citrobacter sp. Cpo065. Lineage (NCBI taxonomy): Bacteria > Pseudomonadati > Pseudomonadota > Gammaproteobacteria > Enterobacterales > Enterobacteriaceae > Citrobacter > Citrobacter sp. Cpo065. The sequence goes on along the minus strand of NZ_JAOWHC010000035.1, from coordinate 335,844 downwards.
GCCTTTCTGTTTGCCATTTTGCTGATCGTCTTTTTTGCCGGGGGAAGCTACTACGACCTGTTCCCGCTTCGCGGGCTGGTTTCCGCCAATTTTGACTCCCTGCCCTGGTATCAGAAAGTAACCGACTACCTTTGGCATATAACCCTGCCGGTGCTGGCGACGGTGGTTGGTGGGTTTGCCGCGCTGACTATGCTGACCAAGAACTCATTTCTGGATGAGGTGCGCAAACAATATGTCGTCACCGCACGCGCTAAAGGGGTCAGCGAGAAAAATATTCTGTGGAAACATGTGTTTCGCAATGCCATGTTGCTGGTGATCGCCGGCTTCCCGGCAACGTTTATCAGCATGTTTTTTACCGGCTCACTGCTGATTGAAGTGATGTTTTCGCTTAACGGCCTGGGATTGCTGGGTTATGAATCCACCGTATCACGCGACTACCCGGTAATGTTTGGCACGCTTTATATCTTCACCCTGATCGGTCTGCTGCTGAATATCCTCAGCGACATCAGCTATACGCTGGTCGATCCTCGTATTGATTTTGAGGGACGATAATGTCGCGATTAAGCCCCGTCAATCAGGCCCGCTGGGCGCGCTTTCGCCACAACCGTCGCGGCTACTGGTCGCTGTGGATTTTTCTGGTGCTGTTCGGTCTTAGCCTGTGTTCAGAACTGATTGCCAATGATAAGCCGCTACTGGTGCGCTACGACAATAGCTGGTATTTCCCCCTGTTCAAAAACTACAGTGAAAGCGACTTCGGCGGACCGCTGGCGACTCAGGCTGATTATCAGGACCCGTGGCTACAACAGCGCCTGGAAAACCAGGGCTGGATCCTGTGGGCACCAATACGCTTTGGGGCCACCAGCATTAACTTTGCCACCGATAAGCCCTTCCCTTCCCCGCCTTCCGCACAAAACTGGCTGGGAACAGACGCCAACGGCGGTGATGTACTGGCGCGCATCCTCTACGGCACACGTATTTCTGTCTTGTTTGGTCTAATGCTCACCCTCTGTTCGAGCGTGATGGGCATTATGGCTGGCGCAATTCAGGGCTATTATGGCGGCAAGGTGGACCTGTGGGGGCAACGATTCATTGAAGTTTGGTCAGGAATGCCAACGCTGTTTCTCATCATCCTATTGTCGAGCGTGGTCCAGCCTAACTTCTGGTGGCTGCTGGGCATTACCGTACTGTTTGGCTGGATGAGCCTGGTTGGCGTGGTGCGCGCGGAATTTTTACGTACCCGAAACTTTGATTACATTCGAGCCGCTCAAGCGCTAGGCGTAAGCGATCGCAGTATTATTCTGCGTCATATGCTGCCCAACGCGATGGTCGCGGCCCTGACTTTTTTACCGTTTATTTTATGCGCCTCGATAACCACCCTGACCTCACTGGATTTTCTTGGGTTCGGTTTACCGCTTGGCTCGCCATCACTGGGAGAACTCCTGTTACAGGGTAAAAACAACCTGCAGGCACCGTGGCTTGGCATCACCGCGTTCATCTCCGTTGCCCTGCTACTATCACTACTGATCTTTATTGGTGAAGCGGTACGCGATGCGTTTGATCCCAACAAGGCGATTTAAAATGACACAACCTCTGTTAGCCATTGAGAATTTATCGGTAGGTTTTCGTCAACAAGAGACCGTGCGCACCGTAGTCAATGCCCTCTCACTACGGGTTGATGCCGGACAAACGCTGGCGCTGGTGGGCGAGTCTGGATCGGGGAAAAGCGTGACCGCGCTTTCTATCCTACGGTTGTTACCGTCCCCTCCGGTAGTTTACCCTTCCGGGGACATCCGTTTTCATGGTGAATCATTACTTCACGCCAACGAGCAGACGCTTCGCGGCGTACGGGGGAATAAAATCGCCATGATTTTCCAGGAGCCGATGGTGTCACTGAACCCGCTCCACAATCTGGAAAAACAGCTTTATGAAGTGCTGTCGCTGCATAGGGGAATGCGTCGGGAAGCGGCGCGGGCAGAAATCCTGACCTGCCTGGATCGCGTTGGCATCCGTCAGGCAGCCAAACGTCTCGCAGATTACCCACACCAACTGTCCGGCGGTGAACGCCAGCGTGTGATGATCGCCATGGCACTGCTGACACGACCTGAGCTGCTTATTGCTGATGAACCGACTACCGCGCTGGACGTTTCCGTTCAGGCACAGATCCTGCAATTGCTGAGGGAACTACAGCGCGAGCTGAACATGGGATTACTGTTCATCACCCACAACCTGAGTATTGTGAAAAAACTGGCCGATACCGTGGCGGTCATGCAAAACGGCCAGTGCGTTGAGCAAAATAGAGCAGCACAGTTGCTCACTGCGCCAACGCATCCCTACACGAAGAAATTGTTAAACAGCGAACCTTCCGGCGACCCGGTACCTTTGCCTGTCGGGCAAGCTCCGTTGCTAGAAGTGGAAAAACTCCGCGTCGCCTTTCCTATCCGCAAAGGTATCCTGAAACGCGTGGTGGACCACAACGTCGTCGTTAACGACGTCAGTTTTTCCCTCCGGCCCGGTGAAACACTGGGGCTGGTGGGAGAGTCAGGCTCAGGAAAAAGCACCACCGGGCTGGCGCTTCTGCGGTTAATCACCTCGCAGGGAAGCATTGTGTTCGATGGGTTGGCACTGCATACCTTAAATCGACGCCAGCTGTTGCCGGTCCGTCACCGTATTCAGGTGGTATTTCAGGATCCCAACTCCTCGCTGAACCCACGCCTGAGCGTGCTACAGATTATCGAGGAGGGGTTGCGCGTTCATCAGCCTACCCTGTCAGCCGAACAACGCGAGGCACAGGTGAAAGCGGTAATGGCGGAAGTGGGATTGGATAGCGAAACGCGACATCGTTATCCTGCGGAGTTTTCTGGCGGACAACGCCAACGCATTGCTATTGCCAGAGCATTGATTCTCAAACCTTCCCTGATCATTCTGGATGAACCAACATCGTCGCTCGACAGGACCGTACAGGCGCAAATCCTGACGTTGTTAAAATCCTTACAGGAAAAGCATCGGCTGGCTTATATTTTTATCAGCCATGATTTGCACGTAGTACGCGCATTATGCCATCAGGTTATTGTGCTACGTCAGGGAGAGGTCGTGGAGCAAGGGCAATGCGAGCACGTCTTTAACGCACCACAGCAGGCCTATACGCGTCAGCTGCTCGCGCTAAGCTGACGCTCAAAAAGGATTGTTGTTTGAAAACGGTTCTGCGATAGCCACGCCGAAGTTTTTCAGTCTGCAGGTCGCGGCAAATTCGTCCTGGCGATTCACAAACAGGCACGGCTCTCCTTCACATTCCAGTACGGAACAAGGAACCTCGATATCACTGAGGGCCTGGCTGAGCTTATGCATGACTGACCACGCGCTGTCACCATCAGGACTGAGCAATTTGAGTGCCACCAGGCTGTTCTCATTACTCTGACCGTTTTGCGGAATCGGTTCAACTTTCGAACCTGCGAAACCCACCGACCAACGATAGCTCTGCGGCAGACGATGAACGATTGAGAGTTGTAATGTCATCACTTTCTTTCCCTGGAAGCACAATCACTTCACAATTATTTTACATCAATATTAACACATCATTGACAATACGTCTTTAGACAGTTGGTAAACGTTTACATCCAGTACTTATGCTGCTTACAGAACCCAGTAATTAAATTTATTCAACGGTTCTGGCATATTTCCGGGCTATATGTACTCGTTTCTGCGATCTAACTCAACCTTTTTAACTACAATGATGTGACTTTTTACATAAATTGATTTTACATAAAATAAACATAAGCGGGGGAAATGATAGATTTGCGGTTGATGTACATCAACTCTGGAGACCTTATGGCCCCCAGGTTGTGTAATAGATCACCGTTTTTGAGCGCGACTGGCGTAAAGATAGAAGAGAATTGAGCAGGTAGCGCAAAATGCGATCGACCATATCATTGGCCAGGCCGAGTTAAAGGTCGCCAGAGACAACAGGGCCCCGACAATGGCGCCAATGCCAAAGCGGAATGTCCCAGCCAGCGATGACGCCGTTCCCGCCATATGCGGAAATTCATCCAGAATAACCGCCATGGCGTTTGATGACACCATCGATACACAGCCAACAAACGCCGCAACGCCAACGACCAGAGCCCAGAACCCCAGCCCAAACAGTGCGCTAAAGACCATCCATCCCGCCATCACGAACTGGATCCACAGACCGGTACGGAACATATTCAATGCCCCAACCCGACGCACAAAGCGACTGTTGATGATAGTCATCACGAACAGGAATACGATGTTCAGTGCGAAGTAATAACCGAAATGCTGCGGTGAAACGTGGTTGATCTCAATGTAAACAAAGGGTCCGGCGCTCAGAAACGAGAACATCCCGGCAAAGCTGAACCCGCTGGCCAGCATATAGCTCAGCACTCGTTTATGACGAAACAGCGAGGCAAAGTTGCCAATAGTGGTACGCAGGCGAAACGGCTGGCGACGCTCTACAGGCAGGGTCTCTTTGATCAGCGTAAAGATCATCACCGACGCCAGAACAGCCGCCATGGCGAGGATCCAAAAGATATAGTGCCAGCTAAGCCATACCAGCACCCAACCACCCACGATAGGTGCCAACAAAGGCGCAATTGTGGTCACCAGCATGACGAATGACATCATGCGCGAGAACTCTTCCTTCGGATAGATATCGCGCATCAGGGCGTTGATAACCACGCTGGCCGCCGCGGCAGCCAGACCGTGGAAGAAACGCATCACGATCAGTTGATCAATAGTTTGCGCCAGGGCACAGGCCACTGCCGCCGCCGCAAACACCAGCGTTCCGCCCAGAATCACCGGCTTGCGCCCAATGCTGTCAGCCATTGGGCCATAGAGCAACTGCCCCACTGCAAACCCCAGAATATAGGTACTGAGGGTCATCTGCGCGCTACCCGCAGGCACACCAAACTGTTCTGAGATAACAGGTAGCGCCGGAAGATACATATCAATCGACAACGGCATCAGCATGGCTAACAAGCCAAGGATAAAGACTATGGCAATTGACGAGTTCTGCCGGGTGGTCACATTTAGCTCCTGAAATTAACGCGGGGTTAAGTTAACGCTGGCGATTTCTTCTTCGGTCAATGGACGGTATTCACCCGGCTCCAGATCGTCATCAAGCCTGATGTCACCAATTCGTTCACGGTGCAGTTCCACAACGTGGTTACCCACCGCGGCAAACATACGTTTTACCTGATGATAACGCCCTTCGCTGATGGTCAATCGCACCTGAGTTGGCGTAATGACCTCCAGAACAGCCGGTTTGGTCAGGTCTTTTTCATTATGCAACTGTACGCCATGGGCAAACTGCTCGGCGGTATCGTCTGCCACTGGCGACTCCAGCGTCACCAGATAGGTTTTCTCACAATGGTGACGAGGAGAGGTGATACGATGCGACCACTGTCCGTCATCGGTCATCAGTACCAGTCCGGTGGTGTCGATATCCAGACGCCCTGCCGCATGCAATTTGTAGGCAACCGGTTCATCAAGGAAATAAAGCACCGTCGGATGATCCGGGTCATCCGTTGAGCAAACATAACCCTGAGGCTTATTCAGCATAAAATAGCGCGGGCCATTTTGTTGAACCAGGGAATTACCGTCATATTCGACGTCGTGTTCTGGTAGCAGCTTAAAGGCACTGTTTTTAACGATTTCACCGTCGACGGTAACGCGGTTAGCACGGATCTCACGCCCGGCAATAGCGCGGCTGACGCCGAGTTGCTGAGCGATAAATTTATCAAGTCGCATGAGTGTGATTTTTGCCTGTAAAAATACGAGAAGCGGGTTTACGCCCGAAAAGTGGGACTATTATCCGCCCAGTATAGCGGTGTTACACCATCCCTCAAGGGAAATGATTCATGGCATACTATACATTGTTGCTGTTTACCTTAATGAGCTCATGATTTTTACTCTTCGCCCGTACCAAAAAGAAGCCGTGGACGCCACGCTCAACCATTTTCGCCACCACCGCACCCCGGCGGTTATCGTCCTGCCAACCGGCGCGGGCAAAAGTCTGGTGATTGCTGAACTGGCCCGCGTGGCACGTGGTCGCGTACTGGTACTGGCGCACGTCAAAGAACTGGTCGCACAAAACCATGCCAAATATTGTGCGCTGGGGCTGGAAGCCGATATTTTTGCCGCAGGCCTGAAGCGTAAAGAGAGCCACGGGAAAGTGGTCTTTGGCAGCGTACAGTCGGTAGCGCGTAATCTGGACGCCTTTCAGGGAGAATTCTCACTGCTGATCGTCGATGAATGCCATCGTATTGGCGATGATGAAGAGAGTCAGTATCAGCAAATCCTCACTCACCTGACTAAAGTAAATCCCCACTTACGTCTGCTCGGGCTTACCGCCACGCCTTTTCGTTTGGGCAAGGGCTGGATTTATCATTTTCATTATCATGGTATGGTGCGCGGCGATGAAAAAGCGCTGTTTCGCGACTGCATTTATGAATTACCGCTGCGCTACATGATTAAACACGGCTACCTGACGCCGCCAGAACGCCTCGACATGCCGGTCGTGCAGTATGACTTTAGCCGCCTGCAGGCGCAGAGTAACGGCCTGTTTAGCGAAGCGGATCTGAATCAGGAGCTGAAAAAGCAGCAACGAATAACGCCGCATATCATCAGCCAGATTGTCGAGTTTGCCCAAACCCGCAAAGGGGTGATGATTTTCGCCGCCACCGTTGAGCACGCCAAAGAAATTCAGGGTCTGCTGCCCGCTGACGACGCCGCGCTAATCACTGGAGATACGCCAGGCGCTGAGCGCGACGTGCTGATTGAAGAGTTCAAAGCCCAGCGTTTTCGCTATCTGGTGAATGTATCGGTCCTGACCACCGGATTCGATGCCCCGCACGTCGACCTTATCGCCATTCTGCGCCCAACAGAGTCAGTTAGCCTTTACCAACAAATTGTTGGTCGTGGGTTGCGCCTTGCACCGGGTAAAACCGACTGTCTGATCCTCGATTACGCCGGCAACCCGCACGATCTGTACGCACCGGAAGTGGGTGCTCCGAAAGGGAAAAGCGACAACGTTCCGGTACAGGTGTTCTGTCCTGCCTGCGGATTTGCAAACACCTTCTGGGGCAAAACCACGGCAGACGGCACGCTGATTGAACATTTTGGCCGCCGCTGCCAGGGATGGTTTGAAGATGATGACGGCCATCGCGAACAGTGCGATTTTCGTTTCCGTTTTAAAAACTGCCCACAATGCAACGCGGAAAATGACATCGCCGCCCGCCGTTGTCGCGAGTGCGACACGGTGCTGGTTGACCCGGATGACATGCTGAAAGCCGCGCTCAGGCTCAAAGATGCGCTGGTCCTGCGCTGTAGTGGTATGGTGTTACAAAACGGGCAGGATGATAAAGGCGAATGGCTGAAAATCACCTATTACGATGAAGATGGCGCTGACGTCAGCGAACGCTTTCGCCTGCACACTCCCGCGCAGCGTACGGCCTTCGAACAACTGTTTATTCGCCCGCACACCCGAACACCCGGTATACCCTTACGCTGGATAACCGCCGCCGATATCCTCAATCAGCAGGCGTTGTTACGGCATCCTGATTTCGTGGTGGCGCGCATGAAAGGTCAGTACTGGCAGGTCCGTGAAAAGGTCTTCGATTATGAAGGACGCTTTCGTCGGGCACATGAATTACGCGGTTAATCGTACTTTTGATTGATGTACCAGCCGTTTGAGTATAGAATCTCGCCCGCTTTTGCATACGCAAAGCAGATCACTTACCTGTTGCTGGGTCGCCTGTAGCAGGAATTATTTAAGAGAGATTTAAATGTTTACTATCAACGCTGAAGTACGTAAAGAGCAGGGTAAGGGTGCGAGCCGCCGCCTGCGTGCCGCTAACAAGTTCCCGGCAATCATCTACGGTGGCGCAGAAGCCCCGATTGCTATCGAACTGGATCACGATGCAGTTATGAACATGCAAGCTAAAGCTGAATTCTACAGCGAAGTTCTGACCATCGTTGTTGACGGTAAAGAAGTTAAAGTTAAAGCTCAGGCTGTACAGCGTCACCCGTTCAAGCCGAAGCTGTCCCACATCGACTTCGTTCGCGCGTAATCGCAAACAAGTTGAAGAAAAACCCCGCCAAGGCGGGGTTTTTTTATGGGGTTTTGTCATCGATACTGATGGTTCTCGTCGACCGGATAAGGCGTTAACGCTCTCACCCGGCACACGGTTTTATTTCCCGCCAGACGTGCGGCGCTGCAGCTGGTCGCGCAGGTTCGGCGGCGTACCTTTGATGGTCAAGGTGTCCGTCGCCGGATCCCAGAAAATACGTTCACCCAGTAACATAGCGTCGAAGTTAATGGTTAACCCACCGCCGCTGCCGGCAAATTTGGTTAACTGACGCAGCGTACTGCGATCCGCAGGGAAACTCTCTTCCAGCTCGTAGCCTTTATCAGCGGTAAATTCGCTGAAGCTGACTTCACTGACGCCGGAAAGCTCTTTAGACAGCGACTCCAGTTCGATCTCTTCACCAGCCTGCAACTGCTCGTTACAGTAGCTGTACACCTGCTGACGCACGTTCTGGCGTTCGGCTTTATCGAGTTGAGCCTCATTGGTAAAGTCATCGAGCGCCTGCAGCAGGCCACGGTTTTGTGCTTTGGCGTTCAGACCTTCGCTGGCACCGAGGAAATCCATAAAGAAATCGGCGACTTTGCGCCCTACCCGCCCTTTCAGGAACGTCAGATAGCGTGTGGACTCCGGATTGGTTTCCCACTCGGTTAAATCAATACGCGCCACGATGTCCGCATGATTGATATCCAGATAGTGCGTCGGGTTGATATCCAGATTTTCATTGACGCGCATGCTGCTTAAATTGTTCAGCACGGCGACCAGCAGATACTCTACCGCCAGATAGCGGTAATGGCAGAACAGGACAATACCGCCGTCGGCAAAAGGATATTTCGCCAGCTCGTCCCGCAAGCGTCCGGTCGCGGCACGACTAAATGCCAGAAAATCCTCTTCACCCTGACGCTGTAAACGCAGCGTTTGCGCCAGTTCACTCTCTTCGCTAAACAGGCCATAGGCTTTATTCTTGGCGCTATACACCCGATGCAACTCAGCCATCATATCGACAACCGTCGCTGTCGGTTCCAGTAATGAATCGCGCAAGACCAGCTCAAGGTTCTGCTCGTCACGTTTGATAAGCTGGTGCAGGGCAATCTGGTTGATATCCAGACTCATGATAAACTCTCCTTTTAGACCGGGCGGTATTCAACCACCTGCCGGGCAGTGACGCAATAGAAGATAAAAAAGCAGAAAAAAAACTGTCTGTACGGTAATATGTTGCCCTTTCATGAACAGACTGATTTCGATTTATGCCACAAATTTCCCGCTATAGTGACGAACACGTTGAACAACTGCTGAATGAGATGCTCAACGTACTGGAAAAACATAAGGCGCCGACCGACCTTTCCCTGATGGTTCTGGGAAACATGGTGACTAACCTTATCAATACAAGCATCGCACCGGCCCAGCGCCAGGCGATTGCCAACTCTTTTGCCCGCGCATTGCAGTCTTCGGTAAACGACGACCAAGCGCATTAAGAGCCTGCTCCGGGGAAACGAACAACAGTTTATGGTAACTCATCGTCAGCGCTACCGTGAGAAAGTCTCCCAGATGGTTAGCTGGGGGCACTGGTTTGCCTTGTTCAACATTCTGTTGGCCATGGTTCTCGGTAGCCGTTACCTGTTTGTCGCCGACTGGCCGACAACCCTTGCAGGTCGTGTTTATTCCTACCTGAGCGTTGTCGGGCATTTTAGCTTTCTGGTGTTTGCCACCTATCTGCTAATCCTGTTTCCCCTGACGTTTATCGTCATGTCCCAGAGGCTGATGCGATTCTTATCAGCTATTCTGGCGACAGCTGGCATGACGCTGTTGTTAATCGACAGCGAAGTTTTCACCCGCTTCCACCTGCACCTTAACCCGATAGTCTGGGAACTGGTCATTAATCCTGACCAGAACGAAGCGGCGCGTGACTGGCAACTGTTGTTTATCAGCGTGCCGGTTATCCTGCTAATAGAAATGTTGTTTGCGACCTGGAGCTGGCAAAAGCTGCGCAGCCTGACGCGTCGTCGCCATTTCGCCAAACCGTTAGCGGCATTCTTCTTCGTTTCTTTTATCGCCTCGCATGTGGTGTATATCTGGGCAGATGCTAATTTCTATCGCCCGATTACCATGCAGCGCGCAAACCTGCCGCTCTCCTACCCGATGACGGCGCGTAAGTTTCTGGAAAAACATGGCCTGCTGGATGCGCAAGAGTATCAGCGTCGCCTGATCGAACAGGGTAATCCGGAAGCGGTTTCCGTGCAGTACCCGCTCAGCGAACTGCACTATCGCGATCTGGGCACCGGCCAGAACGTTCTGCTGATCACCGTAGACGGCCTGAACTACTCACGCTTTGAAAAACAGATGCCTGCGCTGGCTGAGTTCGCCGGGCAGAATATCTCCTTTACGCGTCACATGAGCTCAGGCAATACCACGGATAACGGGATCTTTGGCCTGTTCTATGGTGTATCGCCAAGCTACATGGACGGCATTTTGTCGACCCGAACGCCTGCGGCGCTGATCTCTGCACTGAACCAGCAAGGGTATCAGTTAGGACTATTCTCCTCGGATGGCTTTACCAGCCCGCTTTATCGCCAGGCGCTGCTGTCAGACTTCTCCATGCCGAGCGTGCAAACGCAATCTGATGAGCAAACCGCAAGCCAATGGATTAACTGGCTGGGACGCTACGCGCAGGAAGATAATCGCTGGTTCTCCTGGGTCTCCTTTAATGGGACAAACCTTGATGACAGCAACCAGAAGAACTTTGCCAAACGCTACGCCAGCGCCGCTCAGGATGTGGATGCCAATATTAACCGTGTTCTTAGCGCCCTGCGCGACTCGGGTAAACTGGACAACACGGTGGTGATTATTACCGCTGGCCGCGGTGTGCCGCTGACGCAGGAAGAGAACAACTTTGCCTGGTCTCGCGGTCATCTGCAGGTTCCTCTGGTGATTCACTGGCCGGGAACGCCTGCCCAGCGCATCAATAGTCTGACCGATCATACAGACCTGATGACGACGCTGATGCAGCGCCTGCTGCATGTCAGCACGCCGGCTAACGAATATTCGCAGGGGCAGGATTTGTTCAATGCTACACGTCGCCATTACTGGGTGACCGCCGCCGACGGCAGCACGATGGCAGTGACTACGCCAGAGATGACGCTGGTGCTGAACAACAACGGAAATTATCAGACCTATGATTTACGTGGCGAGAAAATAAAAGATCAGAAACCGCAGCTCAGCCTGCTGCTACAGGTTCTGACGGATGAGAAACGATTTATTGCTAACTGATTAATTATAAATCAATTAGTGAGGCATCCTCTTGCATTCGTAGCGGAAAGCAGTAGTATTAGCAGCCATAGCGTCGGCACGTAGCGCAGCCTGGTAGCGCACCGTCATGGGGTGTCGGGGGTCGGAGGTTCAAATCCTCTCGTGCCGACCAAAAATCCCTAAAAAAACCAACCCTTGGGGTTGGTTTTTTTATGTCTGCGATTCCGCATTCCTGAGTTTTACAGCAGCCTTCAGCACAGGTTTTACTACTTACCCATGCACAAATTGGGGTAAAATTCATCCTCTCATCAGCGCGATGAATCTGGACGATTGATGCGCTGAAAACAATAATGATACTAATAAAAGCTCAGGAGAATAGTATGCCTGAAGTAACGCCTTTTCGGGTGCTGATTGTCGACGACCACCCACTCATGCGGCGGGGAATTAGTCAATTATTGCAACTGGATCCCGCATTTGACGTAGTCGCTGAAGCAGGCGACGGCGCAAGTGCTATCGATCTGGCAAACCGTCTGGACCTTGATGTGATCCTGCTGGATCTCAATATGAAAGGTATGAGCGGGCTGGACACCCTGAATGCGCTGCGTCGGGACGGCGTCACCGCGCAAATTATTATTCTTACCGTATCGGATGCCGCCAGCGATGTGTACGCCTTAATTGATGCCGGCGCGGATGGTTATTTACTGAAAGATAGCGATCCCGAAGTCTTGCTGGAAGCCATTCGTAACGGCGCCAAAGGTGGTAAAGCGTTTAGCGCTCGTGTTAGCGAATATCTGCGCGAACGTGACCTGTTTGGTGCGCAGGAAGATCCATTCAGCATTCTCACCGAACGCGAGCTGGATGTATTGCATGAACTTGCTCAGGGGCTGTCGAATAAACAGATTGCGTCGGTACTGAATATTTCCGAACAGACGGTGAAGGTGCATATTCGTAATCTGCTGCGCAAACTCAACGTGCGTTCTCGCGTTGCTGCCACCATCCTGTTTTTGCAAACACGCGGCATGCAGTAATCAATGAGATGCCGGATGACGACGCAGCAGCGTCTTATCCGGCCTACAAAGCTCGCACAGGCCCGAAAGCAGCACGCCTTCGGGTAATCTGGACTCTTACTTCTCCTGCGGCGTTAGCTGCTCCATCGCCTGCTTAATGCTGCGTTCTATCACCGCCCGACGGGTATCATTGGCCGGTAATAATTTCAGCATCATCTCCCATGCCGCAACCGCCTCACCAAAGCGCTGCTGTTCAAAAGCGTTAAACGCGTACATGCTGAGAACCCGCACGTTGGCATGCTCGCCGCGCACCAGCTGGCGTAACAGCTCCCCTCCCCGGCGGTTATCGTCAGGATCGGATGAACGGGTCAGTGCTTCCGCATAACCCAGCGCCGCATCGCTGTTTTTAGGATCCAGTCGATAGGCATTGGCATAGGCTTCAGTGGCCGTACTGGCGTTACCGAGTACCATGCCAATACGCCCAAGCATGATCCAACCTTCAACGTTTGTAGGATCGGCTTGTAAACGCGTGCGCAGTCCCAGCGCCAGACGTGTCATATCTTCTTCATTGAGCGGGTCAGCTTTCGGATCCAACGCGCGTTCCAGCAGCGCCGGAGCCTGAGCGGTGGCCTGCTGCCAGACCTGAACCTGCTTATAGCTGCCGGTTTCATAATAGCTCACCGCGCCAACGATCAGCGCCACCACGATGCCGGGCACAAACAACCCAAATCCACCGCGCTTGCCATCCGGGATAACGTCGTCAGGAAACTCTTCCAGCTTCACCCGGACGCGTCGGCGAGTACGGGCAAAAATAATCCAGCCGCCCAAACCAATCGCTACCACCGGCATCACCCACAAAAGCACAGTAAGCGGCGTCAACGGCGGATCGTAAGTGACAAAGTTGCCGTAGCGCGCCACCATGTAGTCGACAATCTCTTTCTGGCTTTTCCCTTCCTGCATCAGTTCGTACACTTTCTGGCGCAGGTCAGTGGCAATCATCGAGTTAGAATCGGCGATACTGTTGTTCTGACATTTAGGACAGCGCAGCTGTTCGGTAAGCTGACGGAACTGCTGCTCCTGCGCTTCATCCTTAAACTGCATCACATCGATGGTCGCCAGCGCAGATCCCGAGATAACCAGCATCAGCAGGCCCAGTAAAAATCTCATTGCGCAGCCTCCTTACTGTACTTATCCCACAACGGTTTGATCTCGCTCTCCCACACCCTGGCATTCAAATCACCGGCATGGCGATAGCGAATAATACCTTTACCGTCGATCAGGAACGTTTCCGGCGCGCCGTACACGCCAAGATCCAGACCAAGCATACCGTCGCCGTCAAACAGGCTTAATGAGTAAGGATTGCCCAGCTCTTTCAGCCAGACAATGGCTTTCTGACGATCGTCTTTATAGTTCAAACCCACCACCCGCACGCCTTGTGCAGATAGCTGGTTCAGATACTGATGTTCGGCGCGACAGGTCGGACACCAGGTCGCCCAGACGTTCAGCAGTACCGGTTTGCCCTGGGTCAGCACATCGGCCTGATAATGCTGACCCGGATTCTCCAGCGACTCCAGGCGAAATGTCGGAACGGGTTTGCCGATCAGCGCCGATTCCAGATTCGTGGGGTCGTCTCCCTGAGCGTTACGCGCCAGCTGCCACAGCAGCGCCGCTGCAATGATCAGAAAAATAATAAACGGAATTAACAGTGCGTTGCGCTTCATACAGCCTCCGACGCATTTTTTTGCACCGCGGCGCGAGGACGCGCGCGCTGACGATAGCGTGGATCAAACAGGCAGAACAATCCGCCCAGCGCCATCAGCAATCCTCCGGCCCAAATCCAGCGAATAAACGGTTTGTAGTACAGACGCACAGCCCATGCGCCGTTATCCAGTTCTTCACCCAGCGCGGCGTACAGATCGCGCGTGAATCCGCCGTCAATTGCCGCTTCGGTCATCATCGAACTGGTGCTGTTATAGAAGCGTTTTTCCGCATGCAGCGTGGCTTCCGGTTTACCATCTCGGGTAACGCCAATAATGGCGACACCGCCCCGGTAGTTAGGTCCGGTAATATCTTTCACTTCGCGGAACGTGAACTGATAGTTATGGATACTAACGCTATCACCTGCTTTCATGCGCACATCGCGTTCAACGCTGTAGTTCTGGCTGAAGGCAATACCGACAATAGTAATCGCCAGCCCAACGTGGCCCGACACCATGCCCCAATAGCTTGGTGTTAACTTCGTTCCGCGGGAAACACGCAGGAACGCTTCGGACATCGCCAGCACGAATATCCAGCATGCCATCGCCAGCCCTACCACCGTCATAGCGGCAATGCGATCCTCAAACAACCACGGCAGCAGCAGCGACAGAACAAGCGTGGTGACAAACGCGATAATCAGTAACGTTTTCAGTTTACGCGGTCGGTCACGGCCCCAGCGCACTAATGGCCCAATTCCCAGCAACAGCGCGAACGGCGCCATCAGCCAGGTAAACATGGTGTTGAAGAACGGTTCGCCAATCGAAATGCTGCCCAGACCCAGCTGTTTGTGCACCAGCGGCAGCAGCGTGCCCAAGAGCACCACCAGCATGGCGGCAATCAGCAGAACGTTGTTGCCCAACAGCAGAGATTCACGCGACCACAGCGCGTTGTTTACCCGTGAACGGACCTTGTGACCGCGCACCGCAAACAGCAGCAGGGAGCCGCCAATCACCAATACCATAAAGGCCAGAATAAACATCCCGCGTGACGGATCGGAGGCGAAGGCATGCACCGATACCAACACGCCGGAGCGCACCAGGAAAGTACCTAACAGGCAAAGCGAGAATGCGCAGATTGACAGCAGCAGCGTCCAGGCTTTAAAGCTGGCACGCTGTTCGGTTACCGACAGCGAGTGCATCAGCGCCGTTCCCACCAGCCATGGCATAAACGAGGCGTTCTCAACCGGATCCCAGAACCACCAACCGCCCCAGCCCAGCTCGTAATAGGCCCAGGCCGAACCGAGCACAATACCCAGCGTCAGGAACACCCACGCCGCCAGCGTCCACGGACGCGAAAAACGGGCGAAAGTACTGTCCAGTCGTCCGCTCATCAGCGCGGCAATCGCAAACGCGAAGGCCACGGAGAAGCCGACATACCCCATGTACAGCAACGGCGGATGGAAAATCAGCCCCGGATCCTGCAACAGCGGGTTCAGGTCGCGCCCTTCAATAGGGAAGTTGGGCAACGTACGGGCAAACGGGTTGGAGGTAAACAGAATAAACAGCAGAAAGCCAACGCTTACCATCCCCATTACCGCCAGCACGCGGGCAACGATGTCCAGCGGCATACGCTGGCTGAATGCCGCAACGGCAAACGTCCAGCCGCTCATCAGCAATACCCATAGCAGCAGAGAGCCTTCATGGGCACCCCAGGTTGCTGCCACCCGATACCAGACCGGAAGCTGGGTATTGGAGTTGCTGGCAACGTAGGTGACGGTAAAGTCATTAACCACGAAGGCGTTGACCAGAATCAGGAACGCCCCCATCACGCAGATAAACAGAACCCACGCAAAAGGCCGCGCGGAGGCCATCATTCGCACGTCGCCGCGCGCTACGCCCCACAGCGGATAGACTGACAGTAGTAACGCCACGCCGAGCGCAAGGCACAACAGCGCATTGCCAATTTCAGGCATCATGACGTTTTATCCTTATAAACACTTTCCGGGCGACGATGGTTTTCCTGCATCGCTTTTTCGACTTCCGGCGGGGTGTAATTCTCATCATGTTTGGCAAGAACCTCTTTGGCCTGCACATGATTTCCCTCGTCCAGTTCGCCCTGAACAACAACACCCTGCCCTTCGCGGAACAGATCCGGCAGAATGCCTTCGTAGGTGACATCCACCACACCTTCGGCGTCATAGATACTGAAATTCACCTTCAACGACTGCGGATCGCGCTTTACGCTACCGGGCATCACCATTCCGCCCACGCGCAGGCGCTGACCGACTTCGGGCATCTGCTGCGTTTCGCGCTTACCGTAGAGTATCTCTCCCGGCGTATAAAACAGGTCAATATTAGAACGCAGCGCATAAAGCACCAGCGTAATGGTCAACGCCAGACCCGCCAGTACCGCACAGGCTATCCATAACCGATTTTTACGTCGAATATTCACGCCGCCTCCCGTTGCACTTGCGCCGCACGCATACGCGCTTCTCTCGCCCGCTGCTGCGCCACACCGCGTAAAATTGCGCGATGTTGTAACGTGGAATGCAGTACCAGCACCACCAGCGGGATAACACTCATCGCTACGGCAAGCCAGACATACAAGGCGTAGCCGCCCATCGCGAAAAAATCACTCCATGATGCAAATGCAGGGGTCATTGTCGGCCTCTTTTTAAGATCAGTTCGCTCACCCACGGGCGGCGTTTTTCCATCATCAAAATCAGGTTACGCATGCGCATCAGCGCCAGCGTGACAAACAGTAACAGGTAGCCGACGATCGCCAGACGCAGCGGCGTACGCATCGCCGGATCGATGCTTTGCTGCATGCGGGTAGAACCCTGATGCAGCGTATTCCACCACTCAACCGAGTAGTGGATAATCGGTAAGTTGACCACGCCAATCAGCACCAGAATACCGGCGGCACGACCTGCCAGACGGCGGTCGTCAAAGGCATGCCACAGCGCAATGGCGCCCACGTAGAGAAACAGCAGCACCAGTTCAGAGGTGAGTCGGGCATCCCAGACCCACCAGGTTCCCCACATCGGTTTGCCCCATGCGGAGCCGGTCACCAGCGCAATAAAGGTAAACACTGCACCAATCGGCGCCATCGCAGCCAGCGCCAGATTGGCCATTTTCATCTGCCAGACCAGGCCGATAAACGCGGCAACAGCCATCGAGGCATAAATGCCCATCGACCAGATTGCCGCCGGAACGTGCAGATAAATAATGCGATAGCTCTGCCCCTGCTGATAGTCCGCAGGCGCAAAACCAAAGCCCCAGACCCATCCCGTTATCAGTACCACCGCGCTGGCAATCGCCAGCCACGGGATAAACCAGCCACAGATCTGATAGAGCCGAGGGGGCATCGCCAATTGATGAAGTGTTTTCCACATAGTTCAGTCACCAGACTCCATAAATTAAAATCCGTTGTGCCAGAGCGCCTTGCCCGGCCTACACATCTAATTCTCGTTACTGCACGCTTATCCGTAACGCCGCGGCTGTGGCAAACGGGCTTAACGTGGCGCTGCCGACCAGCAACGCACCCAGAATTGCCATGTATCCTTCAACCGGTAAGTGCATGGAAGCCGCATCCATCGCGGCGGTTGCAAAAATCAGTAAGGGTATGGTGAGCGGGAGCACCAGCACGCTTAACAACACGCCGCCGCGCTTTAAGCCCACCGTCAACCCCACACCCGGCGCACCGAGGAAGCTCAGCGTCGGCGTTCCGAGTAACAACGTCAGCGCCATAATTTTCCAGCCGTACATATCCATGCCCAGCAGCAGCGCCACTAGCGGCGAGAGGATCAACAGCGGCAGGCCGGTCACGACCCAGTGCGCCATCACTTTCGCCAGCACCACGGCCGGTAGCGGTAACGGCAGCAGCATCAGTTGCTCAAGGCTGCCGTCCTGCAGATCATCACGAAACAGGCGTTCCAGCGCCAGCAATGACGCCAGCAGCGCCGCAACCCAAATGATGCCCGGCGCAATGCGCGCCAGTAGCTGCGGCTCCGGCCCAATGCTTAGGGGGAACAGCGTAATAACAATCAGGAAGAACCATAAAGGATTGGCGATTTCCGCACTATGACGAAACGCAACTCGCAGTTCTAAACGGAAGATTCGCCACATCATTGCGTTGCCCTCTCGCTGGTCAGCGCAATACGTCGCACTTTATCGGTTTCGACATTGAGCGGTTGGTGGGTGGTGAGAATAACAATACCGCCCTGCTCTGTATGCTGCGCCATACGCTGAGTCAGTCGCTCAACGCCGTTCACATCAATGGCGGTAAAGGGTTCATCAAGGATCCACAGCCGGGCGCGGGTCAGCCACAAACGGGCCAGCGCCACGCGCCGCTGTTGTCCGGCGGAGAGCTGGTTCACCGGGATATCTTCATATCCGGCAAGTCCCGCCTGCGCCAGCGCAGCCAGACACTGTGCAATGTCGCCGTCATGATGGAAGAAACGCAGGTTCTCCAACGCCGAAAGCCGGGTTTTTATCCCCGGCTGATGTCCGATCCACAGCAGTTGCTGATGGTAGTTGTCCCGCACGTGATGCAGCGGCTGCTCTTGCCAGCAAACCTCCCCTGCATCGGGACGCGCCAGCCCGGTAAGCAACCGCAGCAGAGTAGTTTTCCCTGCGCCGTTGCTGCCGGTAATTTGTACCCATTCCCCTGCGTTGACGCGAAATGACAGATTGCTGAACAGTATTCTGTCATCTCGCTCGCAAAGTAATTCTCTGGCTTCAAGCATACCTGGTTATCTACATCCTGTTAAAAGCCCGGTTTGACTTCGCGCATATCAGGCAGTTTGTGCGCTATCCCTTTATGACAGTCAATACAGGTTTGCCCGTCTTTCACGGCCTGGTCGTGCATTTTGGCCGCAACGCCTTTCTGGGCGGTTAAATCCATAAACTCGAAGTTGTGACAGTTTCGGCACTCTTGCGAATTATTATCTTTCATACGCCGCCACTCATTTTGCGCCATCGTCAGACGATGGTCTTCAAATTTCTGCGGTGTATCTATCAGCCCCAGTGCTTTCGCGTACAGCTCTTTACTGGCCTTGATCTTACGAATCATTTTCGGGCCCCACTCATGCGGGACGTGGCAATCAGGGCAAGTCGCTCGCACACCACTGCGGTTGTTGTAGTGTACGGTTTCCATGTATTCCTGGTATACCGTATTGCGCATTTCGTGACAGCTAATGCAGAACTCTTCTGTATTGGCCTTTTCCATACCGGTATTAAAGCCGCCCCAGAAAATAATGCCGCCCACAAAGCCGATTAACAACAGCGTGCCGAGCGCCAGACGGCTGGGGCGACGCCACCATTGCCAGACGCGCTTAATCCAGCCTGGTTTACGGTTAGAATTTTCCATAATGACCTCTTATTTCCCGTAACCTTTCGAGGGGGTGAAGGTATTTTCAACAATCGGCGCGGCGTCAGCCTGCGGAACGTGACATTGCAGGCAGAAATAACGACGCGGCGCAACTTCAGCCAATACCTTGCCGTCGCTGTCCATAAAGTGCGTCGGACTGATGCGCGGCGCACCGGTAGTGCGATAGCTTTCCACACCGTGGCATTGCAGGCAGCGGTTAGTGTTAGTCGTCACCTGATACCCTTCAACGCTATGCGGAACCATCGGCGGCTGATTCACATAGTTCAGCGGCATGCGCTCTTGCTCTTTCGGCATGCGAATCGCCCCTTCCTGTGTTCCTGAGACTTCCGGTGACTGGCTCAGATCCACTCCATTTGCAGCCCAAACGGCCCCACTGACGACCAGGGCAAGCAGGGCCGTCCATTGACACAGCGTCTTAATCAGGTCATGGCTTTTCATGATTTCGCTCCCGAACTCCATCGTGTTGTTATTGTAAAAACATCCTCAGAACAGACATCCACGCAGCGACCGCAGGCCATGCAATCGCGGCTGGTTACCTGCACCGGACTTTGCTCATCCAGCACCGGCGCACGTAGCACATGCGGTTCCGGGCAAACATGAAAACAATCCATACAGCGGTTACATCTGTTACGTTCTTTTGCCGAAACGGTTAATGCCCCTTTGCTTCCCACCACGCTATACAGCGCACCCAGTGGGCAAAGATGCCCGCACCAGCCATGCTCAACGACCAGTAAATCAAATAAAAACAGCGCGAGGATCAGCAGCGCTCCGCTACCGAATCCCATTACCAGGCTCCGTCCAAGCAGAGAGACTGGATTTATCCACTCCCACAACAGCGTACCGGTCAGGGCGGAACCGACCAGGATAACCACCAGCAGGACGTACCGTATATGGCGTGGCAGGGTTGCGGACTGATTCAGGTCAAACCTTCTGCGCAACCAACTGGCTAAATCGGTAACCGGGTTCATGGGACAAACCCAACTGCAAAACAGTCGCTTACCGGCCAGGGCATACAGCACCGTGATGATAGCTGCTCCCGTTAACGCCACCGTCGCCGGCAGATGCCCGCTGGCCAGGCTTTGCAGAGTAATCAGCGGATCGGTGAACGGGATAGCGTCCAGCAACAGGCTGCTACTGTAGTTGCCATGCAGGATCCACACGCCAAGCCACGGGCCGCTGAGGAACATCGCCAGTATCAGAAACTGGCTCAAACGACGCAGCAGCAGCCAGCGATGACTCTTCCACCATCCTTTTTTTGCCTGCGCTTCACGCCCCGCATCACGTTTACGATTTGCCATTGTTCCCCTCCAGCCAACCGAAGCGGTAATGGTGTCCTAACTCCCCTTTCGCCAGCGACAGCGGCAGCACTTTTATTGCTGGCTGTTCCAGTACGCAGACTTTTTCGCATTTCCCACAGCCGGTACAGGCATCGCTGTGCACGGTCGGAATAAACCGCGCATGCTTGCCGGTACGCATGTTGCGGTCCAGCTCCAGGGTGATCGCCTCATCAATTTTCGGGCACTCGCGATAGCAAACGTCGCAGCGTAATCCCTGATAGTTGAGGCAGTTTTCGTGATCCAGCAGTACCGCCAGCCCCATACGCGAATCGTCAATGGATTCAATTTCCCTGTCCAACGCGCCGCTCGGGCAGACTTTGGCACACGGAATGTCCTCACACATTTCGCAGGGAATATCACGGGCGACAAAATATGGCGTACCGGCCGCCAGCCCGGAGGCCAGCGTTGCCAGCTTCAGCGTGTCATAGGGACATGCCTGAACGCACTGACCGCAACGTACGCAGGCGCTGGCGAATGCCTCCTCGCTCAGTGCACCAGGCGGGCGCAACCGCACACCGGTTGCGCGTGCGGTTTGTTGTTGCAACCCCAGCGCCACGCCAACGACGGCCAGCCCGCCCGCTGCGCGAACCATATCGCGCAGAAAGCGGCGGCGGCCATTTTGGGGTTTTGCTGACCGAGACATAACGCGTTACACCTTCGCCAGTTTCACGGCGCACTTCTTGAAATCCGTCTCTTTGGAGAGCGGATCCGTCGCATCCAGCGTCAGGTTATTCACCAGCTGTGCGGCATCGAAGAACGGCATGTACACCAGCCCCTGCGGCGGACGGTTACGACCGCGTGTTTCAACAATCGAAATCACTTCGCCACGACGGGAAATCACTTTGACCTTATCGCCACGGCGCAGATCGCGTGCTTTTGCATCCAGCGGGTGGATAAACAGCACGGCTTCCGGGAAAGCACGGTGTAGTTCAGGCACACGACGCGTCATACTGCCGGTATGCCAGTGTTCCAGTACACGTCCGGTAGACAGCCACAGGTCATATTCTTTATCCGGCGCTTCAGCAGCAGGCTCAAATGGCAGCGCGAAGATAACCGCTTTACCGTCCGGTTTACCGTAGAACTTGTAGCTTTCACCTGCTTTCACGTAAGGGTCGTTGCCTTCGCTGTAGCGCCACTGGGTCTCTTTACCCTCAACGACTGGCCAGCGTAAACCGCGCGCTTTGTGGTAATCGTCAAATGGCGCAAGATCGTGCCCGTGACCGCGGCCAAACCAGGCGTACTCTTCGAACAAGCCTTTTTGCAGATAGAAGCCCAGCTCGCGGGATTCATCGTTCAGTTGATCTTCAGCCAGTTCAGTCACTGGGAATTTCGTTACTGCTGGCGTAGCAAACAGCACGTCATACAGCGTTTTACCGCGCAGTTCCGGTTTTTGTGCCAGCAGCTCTTCCGGCCATACTTCTTCTGTTTTGAAGCGACGAGAGAACTGCACCAGCTGCCACAGATCCGATTTCGATTCGCCCGGCGCTTTAATTTGCTGACGCCAGAACTGTGTACGGCGTTCCGCGTTCCCGTAGGCGCCTTCTTTCTCTACCCACATCGCGGTCGGCAGGATCAGGTCAGCCGACAGGGCGCTGATCGTCGGGTACGGATCGGAGACGATGATGAAGTTACGCGGATCGCGCCAGCCCGGCATACGCTCTTCGTTGATGTTCGGACCGGCCTGCATGTTGTTAGTACACATCGCCCAGTAGACATTGAGCTTGCCATCTTTCAGCGCGCGGTCTTGCGCCACGGCGTGCAGACCAACTTTTGCCGGAATGGTCCCTGACGGAATATTCCAGTGCTTCTCACAGATATCGCGGTGTTTTTCGTTCGTTACCACCATGTCCGCAGGCAGACGGTGGGAGAACGTACCGACTTCACGCGCGGTGCCGCAGGCTGAAGGCTGGCCGGTCAGAGAGAACGGGCCGCAGCCTGGCTGGGAGATTTTGCCAGTCAGCAAGTGCAGGTTATAGACCAGGTTGTTGGCCCACACGCCGCGGGTGTGCTGGTTAAAGCCCATCGTCCAGTAGGAGATGACTTTTTTCTTCGGATCGGCATACAGCTGCGCCAGCTGTTCCAGCTGATCTTTCGGTACGCCGGTCATTTCGGCGGTTTTATCCAGCGTGTACTCAGCAACGAAGGCTTTGTAATCCTCAAAGCTCATCGGTTCAGAAGCATCGGATCCCGGGTTTTTCGCCGCTTTTTCCAGCGGATGGGTTGGACGCAGACCGTAGCCGATGTCCGTCACGCCTTTACGCAGGTTAACGTGCTTGCTAAAGAAATCCTGGTTAATCGCATTGTTTTGAATGATGTAGTTCGCGATGTAGTTGAGGATCACCAGATCGGTTTGCGGCGTGAAGACCATACCGTTATCCGCCAGCTCAAAGCTGCGGTGCTGGAAGGTGGAGAGAACCGCGACGTTCACGTTGGGATCGGACAGACGACGGTTGGTGATGCGCGACCACAGGATCGGGTGCATCTCCGCCATATTAGCGCCCCACAAGACGAAGGCATCGGCATGTTCGATATCGTCATAGCAGCCCATCGGTTCATCCATACCGAAGGTACGCATAAAGCCGACTACCGCTGAGGCCATGCAGTGACGTGCGTTCGGGTCGATGTTATTGGAACGGAAACCCGCTTTAAACAATTTGGCAGCGGCATAACCTTCCCAAATCGTCCACTGGCCAGAGCCGAACATACCGATAGACTCAGGGCCTTTCTCTTTCATCGACGTTTTGAATTTCTCTTCCATCACGTCAAAGGCCTGGTCCCAGCTAATCGGGGTGAACTCGCCTTCTTTGTGATACTTGCCGTCTTTCATGCGCAGCATCGGCTGCGTTAAACGGTCTTTTCCGTACATGATTTTCGGCAGGAAGTAACCTTTGATGCAGTTGAGCCCACGGTTAACCGGCGCATCCGGATCGCCCTGGCATGCCACAACACGCCCTTGCTGCGTTCCGACCAATACGCCACAGCCCGTCCCGCAAAAACGGCACGGGGCTTTGTCCCATTTAATGGCTTCTTGCTGACCGACTACCGCGCGGGCAACGCCCGGCACGCTTAACCCGGCAGCCGCCGCAGCGGCCGCAACGGCGTTAGCTTTCATAAAGCTACGACGACTGAGTTTCATGGTGTTTCCTCACCTTGCTCATCCTGCTGGTGATAAACCAGCGACACCGCCAGTACGCCCGCAACGTTGCGTACTGACTCAATTGTTTTCATTAGCGTTTCACTTTGCTCAGCTTCCACCACCACAATCAACTGACCACTTTCCACATCGCTGAGTGCAACTTCGCAACCGGGAAAGGAACGCAACTGCGTGGCGATATCGTTGATATGCTGGCTTTTGGCCTGAACGACCAGGCTGCAGACCTGCCAGTTATTGTCCATGGTTGTACTCCGCGTTAATGGCTGATACCGGGCAGATAGCGACACAGGCGCCACATCCGTTACAGTCCTGATTGTCGAGCTGCGGCTGATAAATGCCGGACAGCGTGGGACGAAAGATTATTGCCATGGGCTCACAGCTATCCTGACAGCGGTGACATTCAACGGACTGATGTGCGAGACAGTTTTCCCCAATCGTAAAATTCAGATCCCATGCCCTGGTGTGGCGCGGAAGAAAAAGTGATTCGGGACAGGCTTCTGCGCAGGCATAGCAAAAGCTGCACTCGCCGTGTTTGAAATTTACGCTCGGGTAACCACCCTGGCCTCGCTGCAGGATGTCGGTTTCGCACGCCTGGATGCAGGCGTCACAACGGAGGCAATGGGCCAGAAAGTGAGAGTCTTCCTTGCTCCACGGCGGACGGATCCCTGCGCTGGCGTTTCGCCAACTGCCTGTCAACATACCTCGACGGGATAAATCAACCATGACATTGTCCTTCCATAATGACGCCCTCCCTCGGCGGGTTGAACGACATAAAAAACTGCACTATTTATGAGTAGTTATTTTTAGCCGTAAGATATTTCAGGATGTGTTAGAGGTGCATACCCCAATTGGGGTAAATGCTGTTGCCGGATCAAAGGAGTGTTGAGTTGGCGGGAAAAAATGCGCTTTTGCTCACATTTCAATGAGTTATATAACAACGTATATAACGGTTTACTCAAAAAGATAAAGATCTCAATATTAGGATAATTCCTAGTATATATCGCTACCATGACAACGAAACTCTACCTAATACACTTTAAATATAAGTAAATCCAGATTAATAGATTATCCAAATATGTTAACCTGCTACAGACTCGTTCATAAGACAGAAGAAAGGAAACACTGTGAACAATAAGATGAAGACAATTGTCCCTGCCGTACTTTTCGCCGCCTTTGCCAGCACCTCTGCATGGGCTGCCAGTAACGAAACCGCCGCTCAGCCGCTGGAAAAAGTCGCCCCTTATCCCAAGGCGGAAAAGGGTATGAAGCGCCAGGTTATCCAGCTTACCCCTGAGAAAGATGAATCTACTCTGAAAGTAGAACTGCTGATCGGACAAACGCTGGAAGTTGACTGTAACCAACACCGCCTGGGCGGAGAACTGGACAGCAAAACGCTGGAAGGTTGGGGATATGACTACTATGTCTTTGACAAAGTTACGTCTCCGGTTTCAACCATGATGGCCTGCCCGGACGGTAAGAAAGAGAAGAAATTCATTACTGCGCATCTGGGTGATGACGGAATGCTGCGCTACAACAGCAAGTTGCCGATTGTGGTCTACACCCCGGAAAACGTGGACGTTAAATACCGTATCTGGAAAGCGGAAGACAAAATTCAGGACGCAGTCACGCGCTAAGTGAGAATGTGCCGGATGGCGGCGTACCGCCTTATCCGGCCTACAGACGCATAAACAATGCCGGATAAGCATAGTGCCATCCGGCATTTTATTTTACAGCGCTATATCCGCGACGGCTTTCTGTTCAGGCTGCGGTTGTGCCTGAGGTTTCAGCTGTGGTTTCGGCGCTTCATCAGCAACCTGCGGCTTGTCATATTTCAGACCCAGAACCTCACTGGTGTACTGCAGCTCTTGTTCCGTAGCCTCAACGTTACCGTTCAGCTTAGTACCATAAGACGGAATAATGGTTTTCAGCTTCGCCTGCCACTCGGGGCTGGCTACTTTATCTTTAAACACTTTTTCCATCAGATGCAGCATGATCGGTGCCGCGGTTGATGCGCCCGGAGAAGCTCCCAGCAGCGCTGCAATCGTGCCTTCTTTATCGCTGACGACTTCAGTGCCCAGACGCAGCACGCCGCCCTTCTCCGCATCGCTTTTGATGATCTGCACACGCTGGCCCGCCTGCCATAAACGCCAGTCTTCTTTTTTCGCCTGCGGATAGTACTCTTGCAGCGCAGCAAAACGGTCGTCGTCGCTGAGCATCACCTGGCTCACCAGATATTTCACCAGATCGAAGTTATCCAGACCCACGTTGACCATCGGCATAAAATTCGAGGTGGTGGTCGAGCTGAGCAGATCCCACAATGAACCATTCTTCAGGAACTTGGTGGAGAATGTCGCGAATGGCCCAAACAGCACAACGCGCTTGCCATCAAGGATACGGGTATCGATATGCGGTACAGACATCGGCGGCGCGCCAACGGAGGCCTGACCGTACACTTTCGCCAGGTGGCGATTGACCACATCCGGGTTTTCCGCAACCAGGAACTGCCCGCCCACCGGGAATCCGGCATAGCCTTTCGCTTCCGGAATGTCGGTTTCCTGCAACAGCTTCAGCGCAGCGCCACCGGCACCGATAAAGACAAACTTCGCCTTGATATCGTGTTCCGCTTCGTTATTTTTCAGATCGGCGACTGTGACAGTCCAGCTATTGTCGGCATTACGCTTAAAGCCACGCACTTCGGTGCTCAACTGCAGCGCAAAGTTGGGCTTTTTCTGCAATGAGGTAATCAGTTGGCGGGTGATTTCGCCGTAGTTCACGTCAGTACCAATCTCGGTACGCGTTGCTGCGACTTTCTGCTGCGGATCGCGGCCTTCCATGACCAGCGGCGCCCACTCTTTGATCTGCGCGTGGTCTTCGGAATAGCGCATACCACGGAACAGCGTGCTCTGCTGCAGTGCGGTGTAACGGGCACGCAGGAAGTTCACGTTCTCGTCACCCCAGACAAAACTCATGTGCGGAACGGTGGTGATAAACGAGCGTGGTTCATGCATTACGCCATTATTGACCTGATAGGCCCAAAACTGGCGGGAAATCTGGAAGGCTTCGTTAATTTCGACTGCCTTTTCAATGCTGATGCTACCGTCGGCCTTTTTAGGCGTGTAGTTCAGCTCCATCAGTGCGGAGTGGCCGGTTCCGGCGTTATTCCAGCCGTTTGAGCTTTCCTGCGCTACACCATCCAGTCGCTCAACCATGGTCATTGACCATTGCGGCTCCAGCTCCTGTAAATAGGTTCCCAGCGTGGCGCTCATGATGCCGCCGCCAATCAACAGTACATCCGTTTCCTGCTCTTCCGCCGCTTTCGCTTTTGCCGCCATCGAGACAACATTCAGCCCAACGGCCATGGTGAAGAGCATGGCAGTCACTTTTTTCATAATGTTAATGCCTTACTTTTAGTATCGCTTTTTTGCTTTTAATGCAGGTGAAAATCGAACGGCACCAACGGTAACACTTAAGTAAAAATAATTAAATAAAGTTTATAAATTATATTTAAATTTTAAAAATGTTATTAATACGTTGATAATTTATGCGGTTATTGACAATCATTTCTGGAAACCGGTCCATCTGACGGGTACTATGCTGCGCTTTGCTATTCACCGCACGGATGCCTGTCGGTCTGCTGTATCAGGCCATTTCTGACCTGAGTGTAACTATGTCTGCAACTCAACATTCCTCTGCCGCAGTCGCTGAACACGCGACCCGTGCCGTGCTCCGCCAACCCCGTCTGCTGGTTCGCGAAACGCTGGCCGGTGTGGTAACCGCCCTGGCGCTGATCCCGGAAGTAATCTCGTTTTCCGTGATCGCAGGCGTTGATCCTAAAGTCAGTTTGATCGCCTCCGTCGTACTGTGCCTGGCGATGTCTTTTTTAGGCGGTCGTCCCGCAATGGTTACCGCCGCTGCAGGATCGGTCGCGCTGGTGATTGGTCCGATGGTGCATCAACACGGCGTGCAATACATCCTGCCTGCAGTGGTGCTGGCCGGGATGATTCAGATCCTGTTTGGTGTATTGGGAATGGCACGTCTGATGCGATTCATCCCTACGGCCGTGATGACCGGCTTTGTTAACGCGCTGGGTATATTGATTTTCTTTGCCCAGGTCCCGCATTTCTGGGGCAAAAGCCCGCTCATCTGGGGGTTGTTTGTCCTGACGCTGCTGATTGTGCTGTGGGTTCCGCGGTTTATTAAACCAATTCCCGCACCGCTTATCGCCATCGTGCTGCTAACCGTGTTCACTGTCACCAGCGGGCAACTGTTACCGACCGTCGGTGATGAAGGTTCAATGAGCGGCGGCCTGCCGGGTTTCACCCAGTTGTTGGTTCCGCTCAACCTGCAAACGCTGGCGATTATCTGGCCCTGCGCGCTAAGTATCGCTTTTGTTGGTTTGATGGAGTCGCTGTTAACCGCCCGTCTGGTGGATGACCTGACGGTTACGCCGTCGAATAAAAATCGCGAGAGTGCCGGGCTGGGGATAGCCAATATTCTGGCCGGATTTTATGGCGGCATCGCCGGGTGCGCGATGATTGGTCAAACCATCGTTAACGTCGAGATGGGCAAAGGACGCAGCCGCGTCTCGACGGTTGCCGCCGGACTGGTATTACTCCTGTTAGTCACAGGGTTAAGCGAAGTGATGGCAGAAATACCCATGTCGGTGCTGGCAGGTATTATGGTAATTGTGGCGGTAAAAACCTTCAGTTGGCACAGCATCCAGCCCGCCACGCTGACGAAACTCCCCGTCACTGAAACGCTGGTGATGCTGGTGACCGTCGCTGCCACGGTTTCTACCGGCAACCTGGCGATTGGCGTGGTTGCCGGGGTGATAACGATGCTCATTCTACCGCGTATCGTCAGACGCAAACGGGCGACTACATCAGAAACAGCGTTGCCAGACCGAGAAAAATAAAGAAACCACCAGTATCAGTGATAGCGGTTATCATGACGCTCGAGCCGACCGCCGGGTCGCGCCCGAGCTTCACCATCGTCATCGGAATGATAACCCCCATCAACGCCGCCATCAGCAGATTGAGCATCATCGCCAGAGTCATCACACCACCGAGCGCCATATCATCGTACAGCCACCAGGTAATGCCACCCATAATCCCGCCCCACACGAGGCCGTTGATTAGCGCCACGCCCATCTCGCGCAGGATGAGAAACGTCAGGTTCCCCGGCTGAATATTTTGCAGCGCCAGCGCGCGGACGATCATAGTGATAGTTTGATTCCCGGTATTGCCGCCGATACCCGCCACAATCGGCATCAACGAGGCCAGCGCCACCAGTTGCGAAATCGTATGTTCAAAGCCGTCGATCACCCGCGAGGCGATAAAGGCGGTACAGAGGTTAACGGCCAACCACGCCCAGCGGGTTTTTACCGCTTTGGTAACAGGCGCAAACACGTCCTCTTCAGCGCTTAAGCCCCCCATTCGACGCAGATCGGTGTCGGTTTCTTCATAAACCACATCAACGATCTCATCAATGGTTAAGCGGCCCATCAGTTTACCGGAAAGGTCAACCACCGCGGCACTGACAAGGTTGTCGCGTTCGAAGGTACGCGCAGCGTTTTCGGCGATATCTTCAGGAGAAAAGGTGAGCGGGTCATCTTCCATCACCTCGCTGACTTTTCGCTGCACATCATTGAGTAAAATGCAGGTTAGCGTCAGTTCGCCAACCAGCACTTTATTGCGATCGGTCACGAAAAGTTTATCGGTGTTTTCCGGCATTTTTCCCAGCCGCCGCAGATAGCGTTGCACCACTTCCAGCGTCACGTCCGGACGCACGGTGATGACCTCGAACTCCATGATCGCGCCGACGCTATTTTTCTCGTAGTGCAGCACCTGGCGGACGCGCGTCCTCTCCTCTGCCGGTAACGTCGCCAGCAGACGACCGGTAAGGTTACGAGGCAAATGCTGCACCAGGTAAATCTGTTCATCGATATCGAGATATTGCAGCGCATCCAGCAGCTCGCGGTCGCTCATCTCATCGATCAGGTCGTCCCAGACGTTTTCAGACGCCTCAAGCAAGACGTTACCGCGCTTTTCATTTTCGACCAGTCGCCACAGGGCGTGGCGCTCTTCAGAGGGCAAAGCTTCGAGGGTATCGGCGAGGTCAGGCGGTGGCAGGTGGGCCACCAGCGCCCCTACCTCAGCAATATCGTCGGCTAACGTACCGACGTCATATTGCTCAGCCAGGGTAAGCTTGCCCAACAGCGTTGAAATAATGGCTTTATCAGTGGTCAGCAGCCAGATGAGGCGCGCACGCTCTTCATCACGCAGTCTGGCGCTGTTTTTGTTTATTACGGACATTAATCATAAATCCATGATATGAAATATCATTAATCATGATGCCGATTTATGTAAATAACAATAAACAGTGCCGCCGGGTGGCTAAAAAACCGGCGGCACGATGGATCAGGCTGTGCGAGCCACCGCGTCGCGCGAGGCGGCGTCACGTTCATCGCCCAACAGTTCACTCAACTGTCCGTTACGCATTTCCAGTAGACGATCGGCGTGAATAAAATAGTGATCGTCGTGGCTGATGGCGAAAATGGTTTTCCCCATTTCCTGCATCAAAGGCAATAGCACCTGATAGAACTCCCGGCGGAAATGGGGATCCTGATCGGCGGCCCATTCGTCCAGCAGAATGATGTCGCGCTCCTCCGCCAGGGCCAGCAGCAGCGCCACGCGTTTCTTCTGCCCTTTCGACAGCTTCAGATTGAGGATACGACCATCGCTCAGCTCCAGCTTATGACCCATCTTCAGATGTTCCAGCCACTTCGCGACCAGCTGCGGATTAGCCTCTTTACCTTCCGGCCCCAGCAGTTTGTCGAACAGCCAGACGTCGGTAAACACGGCGGAGAAGAGCTTGCGGTAGTCTTCCGGTTTTTCAACGGCAACGGCCTTACCATCAAGCAATATTTCGCCTGACTGCGGCTGGTACAGACCGGTCAGTAACATCGCCAGCGTAGATTTCCCGCTACCGTTACCGCCAATCAGAAAGATCAGTTCACCGCGATGAATCGTCAGATTCACCGGCCCTACGGAAAACGCATTATCCTGATAGTGGAAAACCACGTTGCGCAGCTCCAGCGTTTGCCAGTTGGGAAACGCGGTTGGGCGTGGGAATTCGGCCTTAAAAGGTGCCAGTGCGAATTTATTCAGCTTGTTGAACGCCACCTGCGCGGTAAGCAGCGTCGGCAGTGCGCCAACGGCAGAAAGCAACGGTGTTCGCAGGAATAACAGCGTCAGAGAATAGGTCGCTGCCACGGCGGTATCAGCCCATCCCAGACTGTTAGCCATCCAGAACACCAGGCCAATGGCACCCAGCATCATAATGTTCGACCAGTTAACCGCGCTCAGGTGGAAGGTATCGGCACGGATAATATGGTGGCGATACTCTTTGGCATCCGGGACGTACATCTGATTAAAGATATGCTCGGCGCGCTCGCGGTTAAGCGTCAGCTCTTTGCGCCCTTCCAGCACCGTCTGATAATCGTTGTACAACTTGTCTTCAGTTTCGCGCAAGGTGGCCATGTGTTTATACACCCGCGCCACCAGCACAAATCCGCCCCAGATGGTGATTGCCATCCAGATTGCCGTTACCAGTAGCATTTTGGTCGACAGCATCGCCAGATACGCCGCCGATCCTATGGTCAGGATAATCCCCTGCACCAGCTCAGGCAGACGAACAAAGGCGATGGTGATGTTGCGGATATCACTGGTTAAACCGGCCAGCAACGAGGCGCTGCCAAGCTGTTCAATACGCTCAACGTGAGTATCCAGAATTCGTTTGATAAATTCGCTACGCAGGCGGTAGACAAAGTGGTGACCCAGCGTGGTCAACGCCAGCTGAGAACCGAGGGTGACAACCATCAACAACAGCAGCAGGCCAAGAAACTCCGGTAGCACCATCAGCGTGGTGTCGACCGTTTCGATCAAGCGCTGGTTGATAAACGCAATCAGCCCAATCCCCAACGCGGCGCTGGCGAGGCTGAGCGCCATCACGCTGATAAATGGCCAGCGATACTGCCGCCAGACAAGAAGTAAAAGTTCCATGCAAACAACCCGGACAAGTAATAACAGCCCGCAGTTTAAACATCTCTTCGTCGACAGCAATAATAATTCTTATTTTTATTCTTTTTTACCTGCATGGCGAAAAGTCAGATTGTAACGACAGTCTCCGGTCAACGGATGATAGCCCGTCTTAAGCGGCTGGATCCCATGATAAAACAGCCGCGAATTACCGCCCCATACCACGACATCGCCATGTTCCAGCAGCAAACGCTTTAAAGGGTCATTACGGCGCAATCCGCCAAATTGAAAGATGGCTGGCAGCCCCAGCGATACAGAGACAATCGGCGCCAGCAGGTCGGGCTCGTCTTTATCCTGATGTAAGGACAGTTTTGCCCCTGGCGTGTAGCGGTTAATCAGGCAGGCATCGGGTTGAAAATCAGCATAGCCCGCCGCCGTCGCCGCCTGTTGGCACAGATCAGCGAACGCATCCGGTAGCGGCGGCCAGCACGTGCCGGTGAGTGGATCAAACGGAGAATAAAGATAGCCATGCTGATCCGTCGTCCAGCCCAGATGGCCGCAGTTGGTCATCGCCACCGACATCGTATAGCCGCCGGGCGTCACCATCTGGCGAAACGGCGACTGTCTGGCGACAGCCGCTATTGCCTGAAGTAAAGTGGGCGCGGAGTCAAAAGCGAAACGTCGCAGAATAACCGCACCTGACGCCAGCGGTTCCTGCCAGGGTTTAGCATCCGCAAAGAGATCGAGCATTATGTTTCCTCGCCAGTAGTTTCCCGTTGCAGTAACTGCGCCTTGCGCGCAATACCCCATCGGTAGCCCGAAAGTGCGCCATCGCCACGGATCACCCGGTGACACGGGATAACAATCGCTAGTTTGTTGGCCCCACAGGCACTGGCCACCGCGCGCACCGCCTTCGGTTTGCCGATGGCGCTGGCCAGCTGTTGGTAGCTCACTGTTTCGCCGCACGGAATTGCGCGCAGCGCCTGCCACACCTGCTGCTGAAATGCGGTGCCCCGAATATCCAGGGGTAGCGATAGCGATGCGTCACGCGAGTTGATCGCAACGATCACTTCACGCACGCGCTGCTGAAAATTGGCATCTGCAGGAACATCCTGCGCGGCGGGAAACAGCGCATGAAGATCCGCAACCAACGTAGCGTCATCATCGCCAAGCAAGATCGCGCAGATACCCCGCTCGCTTTCCGCCACCAGACAACGGCCCAGAGCGCAATCTGCGAGGGTATAGCGTACAGAAACGTTGTCGCCACCTTTACGAAATTGCTTTGCCGTCATGCCTAATGCTTGATCGGCTTTGCGGTAGTAGCTGCTGCTGTCGGGGAATCCGGCGTTGAGAATCGCCTGTGTAACCGAAACACCTTTCGCCAGGGCATCGCGCAGACGGCGAGCACGCCATGATTGTTGCCACACTTTCGGGGTCATGCCCGTCGTGGCTTTGAACAGACGATGCAAGTGATACGGGCTCATTGCCACCTGCTGTGCCAGCTCGTCCAACGTAAGAGGTGACTCTTGCTCCAACAACTGACAGGCGCGGGCAATTTTATCCAGCCGATGCTGTTGCGCGCTGTCTTTATCCGGCTGGCAGCGCTTACAGGGGCGAAACCCGGCATCCTGTGCCTGCTGGGCATCGGCGAAAAAACGGACATTTTTGCGCAGCGCATGTTTTGCCCGACAGGACGGACGGCAGAAAACACCGGTGGTCTGGACGGCAAAAACAAACTGACCGTCGGCATCAACGTCGCGATCCACAACGGACTGCCAACGGTCATCGTCAGTGATGCGTAAACGATTTTTCATTTTGGACTCCTTTGTTAAGCATAGCGCTTAGCCTCAGTGTGTCCCCATCGTCGGGCATAAAAACCCGCAATCTTGCTTTTTAATTTTTTTCGCTGACCAGAAAGCTATTAAACTGCGGCGACATCCAGGTTTTAAACCCCTCACCCTCTTTCACAATCATATAGACCGCCAGCCCTTCACGACGCACGACTTCTTTGGCCTTTTCCGGGCCGAGCACCATCAATCCGGTATCCCAGCCATCGGCTTCCAGCGCCGTTGGCGCAATCACCGTTACAGACACCAGATTATGTTCGATCGGGCGACCGGTTTGCGGGTCGATAACATGGGAAAGGCGCTTACCGTCCAGCTCATAATAGTTCCGGTAGCTGCCGGAGGTGCTAATGCCGTGCCCGTTAATGTCGACAATCGCCTGCACCGCGTTTTCACGATCGGTGGGTTTCTGGATTGCCACTCGCCACGGATGCCCTTCAGCATTCATTCCCCTGCTGTTCAGCGCACCACCAACGGAAACCAGATAACGGGAGATCCCCTCTTGCTCCATCAATCGAGCCAGATGATCGGCGGCGTACCCTTCACCAACGGTCGAGAGATCAACATACAGATCCGGCAAGTCTTTTTGCAGGTAGTTCTGATGCGCTTCATTCACAACTTTCAGATGAGAAAGCCCGGTTTGCGCTTTTGCAGCGTCAATTTGCGCTTGGGTGGGAATATGCAACGACTGCTGATCCGGGCCAAAGCCCCACAGGTTGACTAACGGCCCCACGGTGATATCCATGGCCCCATCGGTTTTTGCACCAATGCGTAGCGCCGAAGTCACGATATCCGCCATGGCGTCGTTAACCGGCCACGGCGACAGGCTTTTCGACAGGTTAAAGCGCATTAACGCAGAATCGTTTTTATAGGTGGAGAGCAGTTGATCATCGGCATCAAGCTGAGTCTGGATCTTGGCCTGCAGTTCCCTGGCGCGTTTGGCATCTACGCCTACCACACTGACCCGCCAGAAAGTGCCCATCGTTTTACCTTCCAGAACCGTGGCAGGAATTGTGGTCTGAGCAGGTTTCGGGGCCTCATCGCACCCGACAAAAAAGATCGTCACAGCCAGCAGTGCTGCGCGATAAAAATTCATTTCCATACGTAATTATCCTCATGCG
This sequence comes from Citrobacter sp. Cpo065, assembly GCF_030332805.1. Taxonomy (NCBI): domain Bacteria; kingdom Pseudomonadati; phylum Pseudomonadota; class Gammaproteobacteria; order Enterobacterales; family Enterobacteriaceae; genus Citrobacter; species Citrobacter sp. Cpo065. The sequence continues at coordinate 300,908 of NZ_JAOWHC010000035.1, read as the reverse complement.
AACGGGCGCAAGAGTACACCAAAAATCGTTGTTTGTACGGCGAAAAAACGGCATTAAAAAAGGCCCCGCAGGGCCTTTGATAGACATAATGTAGATTAGAACTGGTAAACCAGGCCCAGTGCTACGATGTCATCGGTGCTGATGCCAGCATCACGAGTGAACTGGTTGTCATCCAGCAGGTTGATTTTGTAATCAACATAGGTGGACATGTTTTTGTTGAAGTAGTAGGTCGCGCCAACATCAACATATTTCAGGATATCTTCGTCGCCATAGCCGCGGCCCAGGTCTTTACCTTTGGACTGCAGGTAAGCCACGGACGGACGCAGACCGAAGTCGAACTGGTACTGCGCAACAGCTTCGAAGTTCTGTGCTTTGTTAGCCCAGCCCAGAGAGCCCGCACGCGTTGCGTTGTAGGTCTGGGTGTACTGTGCTGCCAGGTACACGTTGTTCGCGTCGTATTTCAGACCACCAGTGTAGGTTTCAGCACGGTCGCCAGTACCGAAGTTCAAACGGTTCTGCTCGTCAGTACGTTTGGAGCTGGTGACAGCAGTACCCAGCGCGAAGCCTTCACCGATATCATAAGTGATTGATCCACCAACGCCGTCGCCATTCTGACGCAGTGCATCACGACCGTTGCCGGTCACACCAGTCATACCTTCGCCTTCCGGGCTACCGTTTTTACCCTGGTACTGCAGGGCAAAGTTCAGGCCATCAACCAGACCGAAGAAGTCGGTGTTACGGTAGGTCGCGAAGCCGTTACCACGCTGCTGCATGAAGTTGTCAGAACCGTAGGTGTCGCCGCCGAATTCTGGCAGAACGTCGGTCCAGGACGTTACGTCGTAAACTACGCCGTAGTTACGACCGTAGTCGAAAGAGCCTACGTCAGCGAATTTCAGACCCGCAAACGCCACACGAGTCCAGGAGTTGTTCTCAGACTCAGGCGCGTTACCCTGAATCTGGTATTCCCACTGGCCGTAACCGGTCAGTTGGTCGTTAACCTGAGTTTCGCCTTTGAAGCCGATACGCATATAGGTCTGATCACCATCTTTAGAAGAGTCATCAGAGAAATAGTGCAGACCGTCGACTTTACCGTACAGATCTAATTTGTTGCCGTCTTTGTTATAAATTTCAGCCGCATTCGCTGCGCCTGCTACCAGCAGTGCTGGTACCAGGAGGGACAGTACTTTAACTTTCATGTTATTAACCCTCTGTTATATGCCTTTATTGCTTTTTTATGCCACTGCATACTGATTAAGGTCATTAACCAGTCGGCAACTTCATTCTCCGCAAAAACACAGAATAATCCAACACGAATATGATACTAAAACTTTTAAGGTGTTTCATTTGTCGGCATAGATGTTTCAAAATATTAATATGAGGGAACTTTTTTAAAATCAAAAAACAGGCAAAATAAGCACAAATAATCAAGAATCATTTTAATTTCCTTTAAAATCAACTCATTACACAAAAGCACCTTATAGCACTGAATGACAAAACAAAATCTTCACTCGCAACTAAAATAGACCCGCTATCATCATTAACTTTATTTATTACCGTCATTCATTTATGAATGTCTGTTTACCCCTATTTCAGCCGAATGCTCTGCGTTCGGTTTTTTTTTACCCTTCTTTACACAAAACTTACCTTTCCGTGCTACCGATGCAAAACTATAACGACTATTAACTATCTCGGGTGTCACGATCAGATATAAGTTTGATAAATAATTTCTTGTTATTTAATGCTAAATGTATACATTCCGTACGAATATTTGTACCCGCCTTTATCTTCTGTACACCTTTGCATCGTAATGGCTGCAACAAAATCAGGCGCAAAGAATGGAGGCCAGGCGGCGTGGTGTAAGTGTGGTAATTCATACATTACCCTTTATACTGCCCTTTCATCTTTCGCGTCGTTTAACAGGTCATAAACACGAATGAGTCAGTCTGACACAACGGTTTCCACCCGATTCTCCCTGTTGCCAGGAAGTATTACCCGTTTCTTCTTATTACTGATCGTTGTGCTGTTGGTGATGATGGGTGTTATGGTCCAGAGCGCCGTCAACACCTGGTTAAAAGATAAGAGCTATCAGATTGTTGATATTACCCATGCCATTCATAAAAGGGTCGATACCTGGCGATACGTGACCTGGCAAATCTATGACAATATTGCCGCTACAACCAGTTCACCAGGCGCAGATGGGCTACAGGAAACGCGTCTGAAACAAGATATCTATTATCTTGAGAAACCCCGCAGAAAGACCGAGGCGCTGATTTTTGGCTCGCATGACAGTTCTACACTGGAAATGACCCAGCGCATTTCAACGTATCTGGACACGTTGTGGGGCGCAGAGAATGTCCCATGGTCAATGTATTACCTGAATGGTCAGGATAACAGCCTGATCCTAATCTCAACGTTACCACTGAAAGATCTGACCTCCGGTTTTAAAGAATCGACGATTGGGAATATTGTCGATTCCCGGCGAGCTGAGATGCTGCAACAGGCTAATGCGCTAGATGAACGTGAAAGCTTCTCTTCACTGCGCCGTCTGGCCTGGCAGAACGGGCATTACTTCACGCTACGCACGACCTTTAATCAGCCAGGACATCTGGCAACGGTTGTCGCCTTTGACCTGCCGATTAATGACTTGATCCCGCCCGGTATGCCGCTGGACAGTTTCCATCTGGAACCTGATGCCACCTCAACGACCGAGCACCTGAATGAAAAAGAGTCGCCTGACAGCGTCAGCATTAATTTCAACAACAGTAAAATTGAGATCTCTTCGGCGCTAAACTCAACGGATATGCGGCTGGTGTGGCAGGTTCCGTTTGGCTCATTGCTACTCGACACATTGCAAAGCATTCTGCTACCGCTTTTGCTGAACATTGCGTTACTGGCTCTGGCGCTGTTTGGCTATACCACCTTTCGCCACCTCCCTGCCCGTTCCACCCAGGTGGCGCCAAACCTTGCGGCAAATAATGAGCTGCGCGTTCTGCGCGCAATCAATGAAGAGATTGTTTCCCTTCTGCCGCTGGGATTACTGGTACACGATCAGGAAGCAAACCGCACGGTTATCAGCAATAAAATTGCCGACCACCTGCTGCCACATTTAAATCTGCAAAACATTACCAATATGGCAGAGCAGCATCAGGGAGTGATTCAGGCCACCATCAATAATGAACTGTATGAGATCAGACTGTTTCGCAGCCAGATCTCCCCGAGAACGCAGATCTTTATCATTCGTGACCAGGACCGCGAGGTGCTGGTCAATAAGAAGCTGAAACAAGCACAGCGGCTGTATGAGAAAAACCAGCAGGCCCGCGCGGCCTTTATGCAGAATATTGGCAGCGCGCTGAAAGACCCCGCGAAAACGCTGGCTGCTAATGCCGCCGCGCTCAATACACCAGACAGCCAGAAACTGGCCAATCAGGCCGACGTTCTGGTGCGAATGGTGGACGAAATCCAGCTAGCCAACCTGCTGGAGAACGATGCCTGGAAAGGTGAATCCACACTGTTTTCCGTGCAGGCATTAATTGACGACGTGGTTCCGGAGGTTCTACCGGCTATTAAGCGTAAAGGGCTGCAGTTACTGATTAAAAATCACCTAAGCGCCCATGACGAACGCCGTGGCGATCGCGATGCCTTGCGCCGTATTTTGCTGCTGTTGATCCAATATGCGGTAACTACCACTCAGATTGGTAAAATCACGCTGGAAGTCGACCAGGATGAGTCGGAGGCCGAACGCCTGACCTTCCGCATTCTGGATACCGGGGAAGGCGTCACATTAAATGAAGTTGATAATCTCCATTTCCCATTCATTAATGACACGCAGGGCGATCGATACGGCAAGGCCAACCCGCTGACGTTCTGGTTGTGCGATCAGTTAGCCCGTAAGCTTGGCGGACACCTGAATATCAAAGCGCGGGAAGAACTTGGAACACGTTACATCGTCCATGTTAAAATGCCGCTGCACGATCAACATGCTGACAGTGAAGAGCGCCTGTTGGATGACGTCTGCGTAATGGTTGATGTCACCTCTAATGACGTACGGAGCATTGTATTACGTCAACTGGAAAACTGGGGAGCAACCTGCATCACGCCCGACGAACGGTTGAATAGTCAAGAATATGATCTCTTTTTAACAGATAATCCGTCTAATCTTACTGCCTCGGGCTTGCTTTTAAGCGATGATGAGTCTGGCGTACGGAAAATTGGCCCCGGCCAACTGCGCGTCAACTTTAATATGAGCAATGCTATGCAGGAAGCTGTCCTTGAGCTAATTGAAGAGCAGCTGGCACAAGAAGAGTTCCAGGAACTCCCCCTCGGCGGAGATGAAAACGTCGAACTTCATGCCAGTGGTTACTACGCTCTCTTTGTAGACACAGTACCGGATGATGTTAAGAGGTTGTATACTGAGGCGGCTATCAGCGATTTCGCTGCATTAGCCCAAACGGCCCATCGCCTGAAAGGCGTGTTTGCCATGCTTAATCTGGTACCCGGCAAGCAGTTATGTGAAGCGCTGGAACATCTTATTCAAGAGAAAGATGCTCCAGGTATAGAAAAATACATCAGCGACATTGACGCATACGTCAAGAGCTTGCTGTAGCAAGGTAGCCCAATACATGAACACTATGAACGTAATTATTGCCGATGACCACCCGATTGTACTGTTCGGTATTCGTAAATCACTTGAACAGATCGAGTGGGTAAATGTTGTCGGCGAATTTGAAGACTCCACAGCACTGATCAACAATTTGCCTAAGTTAGATGCTCATGTGTTGATTACCGACCTCTCCATGCCGGGAGATAAATACGGTGATGGGATCACGTTAATTAAATACATCAAGCGCCATTTCCCGAGCCTGTCGATTATCGTTCTGACCATGAACAACAATCCGGCTATCCTGAGCGCGGTACTGGATCTCGATATTGAAGGGATCGTACTGAAGCAAGGTGCGCCTACCGACCTGCCAAAAGCGCTGGCCGCGCTGCAGAAAGGTAAGAAATTTACCCCAGAAAGCGTGTCTCGTCTGCTGGAGAAAATCAGCGCCAGCGGCTATGGCGACAAACGTCTGTCACCGAAAGAGAGTGAAGTTCTGCGCTTGTTTGCCGAAGGTTTCCTGGTTACTGAGATCGCCAAAAAGCTCAACCGCAGCATTAAAACCATCAGCAGCCAGAAAAAATCGGCAATGATGAAGCTTGGTGTGGAAAACGATATCGCACTGCTGAATTACCTCTCCTCCGTGACGCTGAGTCCGTCAGACAAAGAGTAATTCTTTATCACGTCAAAATGCCTGATGGCGCTGCTTTTATCAGGCCTACGAACACACAGCATCGTGCACGTTTCGTAGGCCGGATAAGACTAACGCCGCCATCCGGCTCTTTTATCCCCTATCCCCGCGTTTTTCTCACTCTTTCCGCATAGACCGCCAGCGTTTGCTTCAATACGTCTAAGGTCACCGGCTTGGACAGACAGCTATCCATACCTGATTCCAGACAACGCTGCTTCTCTTCGGCAAGCGCGTTTGCCGTTACCCCCACAACAGGCAGCGTTAACCCTAGCTGGCGGATACGCTGCGTCAGGCGATAACCATCCATATTTGGCATGTTGACGTCACTCAGCACGATATCGATATGGTTTTTGCTGAGTACATTGAGCGCATCCACACCGTCATTCGCCGTTTTACACTGATATCCCAACGATCCCAGCTGATCGGCCAGTAAGCGCCGGTTGATAGGGTGATCGTCAACAACCAGGATCATCATGTCATCATTCGTCGCACCGGCTTTATCCGGGGCTGGCAGCGCCGTGGAGAGATCTTCACTCCCCAGCTCTACGCTATAGATATGCGCCAACAGCGCAGGCAGTTCGTGCGGTGACGCAACGCTGTGTACCCATTCTCCAGGCTCTCGTTCCAGCGGAATGCCAATATGGCGGCGGCAGAAAATTACCGCTGCCCGTCCCTGCCAGGCCTGTTCCAGCACATCGTCAGCCACCAGCAGGTCATCCGCATCGGGTTGTTGTCCCTCATATCGCAGCACCGTCATCCCGTTACGCGTCAGGCTGGATTCGAGAAATTGGTACAGTGACGCATTGCGTACTGCCAGCCAGCAACGCGTGCCTGCCAATCCTTCTACCCCTTTTTTCAGCGGATACTGTGCGCCATAAAGCGGAATACGCAGCGTAAACTGACTCCCCATTCCCGGCTCGGAATCGACGGAAATATCTCCATCCATCATGCTGATCAATTTTTCACAAATCGCCAAACCGAGTCCCGTTCCCTGGAAATTACGCTGTACGCCAGTCCCCACCTGGAAGAAAGGATCGAACAACCGAACCACCTCTTTGGCAGGGATCCCTACACCGGTATCACGCACTCGAATGCTCAGGTAGTCGCCGCTGCACTGCACGTGCAGCACAATACAACCGGTATCGGTAAACTTGATTGCGTTACTCAGCAGATTAGAAATCACCTGTTGTAAACGCATCGGATCGCCATTCAGCGCCACGGGCACATCCGGGTCGATAAAGCAGTACAACCCCAACTGCTTGCGGACCACCAGCGGCAAATAGTTAGCCGTAATATGGTTCATGACTTCACGCGGTGAAAACTCTCGCGGCTCAATCTTCAGCTGTTCAGATTCAATTTTTGAGAAGTCGAGAATATCGCTGATAATTTTCAGCAGCAGGCTGGAAGAGTTATTCATCGCCGTTACCAGACGATCCACCCCACTCGGTAACTCTTTGGTTTGCAACAAATCAAGGTTTCCGATAATGCCATACAACGGTGTACGTAGCTCATGGCTCACCGTAGCAAGGAACATCGATTTGGACTGGCTGGCCTGTTCCGCCGCCTGCGCCATCTCCTGCAACGACTCTTCCATTTTAACGCGCGCACTGACATCAACCAGGACACAAATTGCCACATTTTCATTGCGATAGCGCGAGTGCACAAAGCTGATTTGCAGATTGGTATTGTTGCTGGTTAGCACATCAACAAAATTGACCTGTTGGCCGCAAATAATTTGCGTTAACCGCTGACGGTCTTCATGCGTCAGCATATTCAGATAGGTGTGCGCCAGTTCGTTACTCAGGATGTTAATCCCATCCATCGTGCGCAGAATACAAATACCCACCGGCGCAGAAGCTACGATTTTACGGTTAAACTGCTCATGTTCTTCCAGCCGCTGAGCATCGCTTTCCGCTGGAATAAAAATGCGCCGTTCATACATGCGCGTGAGCATAAACAATGCCGCGCCAACCAGCACGTTCAACAAGATAGCGTTCAGGATCATCATGCGGATCCGCTCCAGCACCAGATCGACCGGAACGGAATAAACGATGCTCAGGGAGGACGGAGGCAGATTCTTCTTCAATACCAGCTCGCGGAAACCCGGCGTGTAACCAAACCAGGAGCGTTCCTGCATCCAGTGGGGCTCAGCCTTAATATTCCCTTCAGGTCCAGTGAGCGAAATCAGCGCATGGCCATTTTCGTCGAGGATGGTCACGCCCATCGGTAAACTGCCCGGAGTGAAGAAATTCTCCATGCGAATAGGCTGCTCTACGCCCAACAGCGCCTGGAGGCGATTGGCGAGGTAAACCGGCGTCAGCGCATAGAAATACCCTACTCCCGGACGCGGCCCCTGGCTGATCCAGAACAGGTTGTTACCGTTTTCGTCTTGCGTAGCATTGCGATACTTAATAATGCGCTCATGCAGCGCCTTCAGGGCCTCGTCACGTTCGACGGGCATATCACGCAAGCCGAAATTGGCCATACAGAGGTTGTCGCTGCCGATCAGGAACACTCGATTTAAATCATAGGCGGCGGAAAAGTTGTCGCGCCAGTAGCGCATAAACCATGCCAGTGATTCCAGAGAACCTCGCCAGGCGTTGCCCATGACAGAACAGTCGGAGTCGGCAAACAGCGGCTCAAAATTAGGCACGACGGTTTTATCATCTCGCGCCCGCAGCGACATCACGCCGTTTTCTGCCGTTAAGCGATTCTCGGCAATATATTTCAGCTCTTTAATGACATCAGATGTGCGCTGAATGTAGCGCTGGGCCTGATCGGAGCTGAGATTAAGTTCCTGATGGATCTCAGACTCTCGCTGATGCAGCGCATTCACAATGTAGAACACGGAGGCGAACGCAATCAGACACCAGATAACGAGCGCCAACGCTCTGAACAGGTAGCGTGAAACTTTTAGGGTTGAATGAACGGAAGCAAGGTATTTCAAAGGGGCGAAGCTCCGCCTCAGGGCATTAATAGAGTGTGGTTAAGGTAGCGGTAAATGTCCGGCGTCGCAATGCCATTAAAAAAAGGGCCGGATTTCTCCGGCCCTTTTTATAGCGTCTTAATTACTCGTCAGCGTCATCCGCTGCTGCATCATCATCGCTTTCCGCTTCAGGTGCGATATCCTCGTCACCTTCAGCTGCACTTCCGTCGATGGAATCGAGCTCTTCATCATCAACCGGTTCAGCAACGCGTTGCAGACCCACGACGTTTTCGTCTTCCGCAGTACGGATAAGGATAACGCCCTGGGTATTACGCCCTACCACGCTGATTTCCGACACGCGAGTACGTACCAGCGTACCAGCGTCGGTGATCATCATGATCTGGTCGGTATCTTCAACCTGCACTGCGCCAACAACGGAACCGTTGCGCTCGGTAACCTTGATGGAGATAACGCCCTGGGTCGCACGAGACTTGGTCGGATACTCTTCCGCCGCCGTACGTTTACCGTAACCGTTCTGAGTAACGGTCAGGATCGCACCTTCACCGCGCGGAACGATCAGCGATACCACGCTATCTTTTTCCGCCAGCTTGATACCGCGTACACCGGTCGCGGTACGACCCATTGCACGGACAGCATCTTCTTTAAAGCGTACCACTTTACCTGCCGCAGAGAACAACATGACTTCGTCACTGCCGGATGTCAGATCTACACCAATCAGTTCGTCGCCTTCGTTCAGGTTAACCGCAATAATACCGGCAGAACGCGGACGGCTGAACTCAGTCAGCGCCGTTTTCTTCACGGTACCGCTGGCGGTTGCCATGAAGACGTTCACGCCCTCTTCGTACTCACGTACTGGCAGAATTGCGGTAATACGTTCGTTAGCTTCCAGCGGCAGCAGGTTGACGATTGGACGTCCACGTGCGCCACGGCTTGCTTCCGGCAACTGATAGACCTTCATCCAGTACAAACGACCACGGCTGGAGAAGCAGAGGATCGTGTCATGGGTGTTGGCCACCAGCAGGCGGTCAATAAAGTCTTCTTCTTTAATGCGTGCTGCTGATTTACCTTTACCGCCACGACGCTGCGCTTCGTAATCAGTTAACGGCTGATATTTCACGTAACCCTGATGAGACAAGGTTACGACAACATCTTCCTGGCTAATCAGATCTTCGATGTTGATGTCAGCGCTGTTCGCGGTGATTTCAGTACGACGAGCGTCACCGAACTGTTCACGAATCAGCTCCATCTCTTCACGGATAACTTCCATCAGACGATCGGCGCTGCCCAGAATGTGCAGCAGTTCAGCGATCTGTTCCAGCAGCTCTTTGTATTCGTCGAGCAGTTTTTCGTGCTCAAGGCCGGTCAGTTTCTGCAAACGCAGATCCAGAATAGCCTGGGCCTGCTGTTCAGTCAGATAGTACTGACCGTCACGCACGCCAAATTCCGGCTCCAGCCATTCAGGACGCGCGGCGTCATCACCGGCACGTTCCAGCATGGCGGAAACGTTGCCCAGTTCCCACGAACGCGCAACCAGCGCAGCTTTCGCTTCAGCCGGGGTCGGCGCGCGGCGGATCAGTTCGATGATCGGATCGATGTTCGCCAACGCAATCGCCAGCGCTTCAAGGATGTGCGCACGGTCGCGGGCTTTACGCAGTTCAAAGATAGTACGACGGGTAACGACTTCACGGCGGTGACGTACGAACGCGGCAATAATATCTTTCAGGTTCATGATCTTCGGCTGGCCATGGTGCAATGCAACCATGTTGATACCGAAGGAAACCTGCAGTTGGGTCTGGGAATAGAGGTTGTTCAGAACCACTTCCCCGACCGCATCACGTTTCACTTCAATCACGATGCGCATACCGTCTTTGTCAGACTCGTCACGCAGCGCGCTGATGCCTTCAACGCGTTTGTCTTTTACCAGCTCGGCGATTTTCTCAATCAGGCGCGCTTTGTTTACCTGATACGGAATTTCGTGAACGATGATGGTTTCGCGACCCGTTTTGGCATCCGCTTCGACTTCCGCGCGTGCGCGAATGTACACTTTGCCACGACCGGTACGGTAGGCTTCTTCGATACCACGACGACCGTTGATGATCGCGGCAGTCGGGAAGTCCGGACCCGGAATATGTTCCATCAGCCCTTCAATGCTGATGTCTTCATCGTCAATATATGCCAGACAGCCGTTGATCACTTCGGTCAGGTTGTGCGGCGGAATGTTGGTCGCCATACCTACCGCGATACCGGACGAACCGTTCACCAGCAGGTTAGGAATTTTGGTCGGCATGACGTCAGGAATTTGTTCGGTGCCGTCATAGTTGTCGACGAAATCAACCGTTTCTTTTTCCAGGTCAGCCATCAGCTCATGGGCGATTTTCGACATACGGATTTCCGTATAACGCATCGCCGCTGCGGAGTCGCCATCGACAGAACCAAAGTTACCCTGACCATCTACCAGCATGTAGCGCAAGGAGAATGGCTGCGCCATACGAACAATGGTGTTGTAAACGGCGGTATCACCATGAGGGTGGTATTTACCGATTACGTCACCAACGACACGGGCAGATTTTTTATAGGCTTTATTCCAGTCGTTGCCCAATACGTTCATGGCGTAAAGTACGCGACGGTGAACCGGTTTCAGGCCATCTCGGACGTCCGGCAGCGCACGGCCAACAATGACCGACATCGCATAATCCAGATAGGAGCTCTTCAGCTCTTCCTCAATGTTGACCGGTGTAATTTCTCTCGCAAGGTCGCTCATCTAACCGCTATCCCTCTACTGTATCCCGGATTCAAAGGTCGCAAATTATAACACATCCGTGCAGATTCAGGTAAATGGATTCCCCCTGACAGAGGCTTTATTCATCCCGTCAGGCTGATATACTCATTTGCATCGCAAATTTAGGAGTAGAAGCCCCAATGAATGCCGAAAAACCTCCGGTAGCTCACAACGTTGACCATGAAGAAATTGCCAAGTTTGAAGCAGTCGCGTCACGCTGGTGGGATCTTGAGGGTGAATTTAAGCCGCTGCACCGCATTAACCCACTGCGTCTGGGCTATATTACTGAGCGCTCAGGCGGCCTGTTTGGTAAAAAGGTACTCGACGTCGGATGCGGCGGCGGTATTCTGGCGGAGAGCATGGCGCGCGAAGGTGCTACCGTCACCGGACTGGACATGGGTTTTGAACCGCTGCAGGTAGCAAAACTGCATGCACTGGAAAGCGGTATCCAGGTAGAGTACGTACAAGAAACCGTCGAAGAGCATGCGGAAAAGCATGCACATCAGTATGACGTTGTCACCTGCATGGAAATGCTGGAGCACGTGCCAGACCCACAGTCAGTGGTCAGAGCTTGCGCCAGGTTGGTCAAACCGGGTGGTGAAGTATTTTTCTCCACGCTTAACCGCAACGGCAAATCCTGGCTGATGGCGGTGGTCGGAGCGGAATATATTCTGCGCATGGTGCCGAAAGGCACGCACGATGTGAAAAAGTTTATTAAGCCTGCTGAATTATTAGATTGGGTTGACCAGACCGTACTGAAAGAGCGCCATATGACCGGCCTGCATTACAACCCCATCACCAACACCTTCAAACTTGGCCCGGGCGTTGATGTGAACTATATGGTACATACCACCGCCAAGGTTGATTAACCGCTCCTGTAGGCCGGATAAAGCGTGCAACGCCGCCATCCGGCATGCTTACTGGAACCATGCCTGATGACGTTTCGCTTATCAGGCCTACAAATCCTGTGCCAGATCATAAGAACTTTCCTTGCCTTAGATGAAGAAATCAGCACTCGATCAAATTTTCTATTTTTTTTCTCAATTATTGACATCCCCGCCAGGCCTTATAAGACGCGCACTTAGCGATTATCACCCTTTTGCAACCTCAATTTAACCTCAAAATCAACTCTTGTGCTGAAAAGAATCCCTACTAGAATACTCACCATATAGCGTCTATTTTATCAAACAACCCCTACATATAGTATTTATCCACAGACTTAGTCACAACATGACTCTGTGGATAATATGGGGGATATTTTTTCTTTCACGGACAGGTAAAAAACCACATGAATCAGAGTCTGCTGGTGACAAAGCGTGATGGTAGTACAGAGCGCATCAATCTCGACAAAATCCACCGAGTTCTGGATTGGGCGGCAGAAGGACTGAATAACGTATCGATTTCTCAGGTCGAGCTGCGCTCCCACATTCAGTTTTATGACGGAATCAAGACCTCCGACATCCATGAAACAATCATCAAAGCAGCCGCCGACCTGATCTCCCGCGAAGCGCCGGATTATCAGTATCTGGCTGCCCGTCTGGCGATTTTCCACCTGCGTAAAAAAGCCTACGGTGAGTTTGAACCGCCAAAGCTGTTCGACCATGTCGTGAAAATGGTTGAAATGGGCAAATACGACAATCATCTGCTGGAAGACTACACGGAAGAAGAGTTCAAGCAGATGGACTCGTTCATCGTACACGACCGTGATATGACCTTCTCCTACGCAGCGGTGAAGCAGTTGGAAGGTAAATATTTGGTGCAAAACCGTGTTACCGGTGAGATCTATGAAAGCGCACAGTTCCTCTACATTCTGGTAGCGGCTTGCCTGTTCTCTAACTATCCGCGTGAAACACGTCTGCAATATGTAAAACGTTTCTACGACGCCGTTTCTACGTTCAAAATCTCGCTGCCGACGCCAATTATGTCCGGCGTGCGTACCCCAACGCGTCAGTTCAGCTCCTGCGTACTAATCGAGTGCGGCGACAGCCTGGACTCCATCAACGCAACCTCCAGCGCAATTGTGAAATACGTTTCTCAGCGTGCCGGTATCGGCATTAACGCTGGTCGCATCCGTGCGCTGGGTAGCCCGATTCGCGGCGGTGAAGCGTTCCACACCGGCTGTATCCCGTTCTACAAGCATTTCCAGACTGCGGTGAAATCCTGCTCTCAGGGTGGCGTACGCGGTGGTGCAGCCACGCTGTTCTACCCAATGTGGCACCTGGAAGTTGAAAGCCTGCTGGTCCTGAAAAACAACCGTGGCGTCGAAGGTAACCGCGTTCGTCACATGGACTACGGCGTACAGATCAACAAGCTGATGTACACCCGCCTGCTGAAAGGCGGTGACATCACCCTGTTTAGCCCGTCCGACGTCCCGGGTCTGTATGACGCGTTCTTCGCCGATCAGGATGAGTTTGAGCGTCTGTACACCCAATATGAAAACGACGACAGCATCCGCAAACAGCGCGTGAAAGCAGTTGAGCTGTTCTCACTGATGATGCAGGAACGTGCCTCGACCGGTCGTATCTACATTCAGAACGTTGACCACTGCAACACCCATAGCCCGTTTGATCCGGTTGTCGCGCCGGTACGCCAGTCCAACCTGTGCCTGGAAATTGCCCTGCCGACCAAACCGCTGACCGACGTTAACGATGAAAACGGCGAAATTGCACTGTGTACGCTGTCCGCATTTAACCTGGGCGCTATCGAAAGTCTGGACGAACTGGAAGAGCTGGCTGTACTGGCTGTACGTGCGCTGGATGCGCTGCTCGATTACCAGGATTATCCGATTCCGGCCGCCAAGCGCGGTGCGATGGGTCGTCGTACGCTGGGTATTGGCGTGATCAACTACGCTTACTGGCTGGCGAAAAACGGTAAACGCTACTCTGACGGCAGCGCCAATAACCTGACTCACAAAACCTTTGAAGCGATTCAATATTACCTGCTGAAGGCTTCTAACGAGCTGGCAAAAGAGCAAGGCGCATGCCCATGGTTTAACGAAACCACCTATGCGAAAGGTATTCTGCCGATTGATACCTATAAAAAAGATCTTGATGCTATCGCTAACGAACCGCTGCATATGGACTGGGAACAGCTGCGTGAATCTATCAAGACTCACGGCCTGCGTAACTCCACGCTGTCAGCCCTGATGCCGTCCGAGACCTCTTCGCAGATCTCCAACGCCACCAACGGTATTGAACCGCCACGCGGTTACGTGAGCATCAAAGCATCGAAAGATGGGATTCTGCGTCAGGTCGTGCCGGACTACGAACACCTGCACGACGCATACGAACTGCTGTGGGAAATGCCAAACAACGACGGCTATCTGCAGCTGGTAGGCATCATGCAGAAATTTATCGATCAGTCGATTTCCGCCAACACCAACTACGATCCGTCGCGCTTCCCGTCCGGAAAAGTACCGATGCAGCAGTTGCTGAAAGACCTGCTCACCGCCTACAAATTTGGTGTCAAAACGCTGTATTATCAGAACACCCGTGACGGTGCGGAAGACTCTCAGGACGATCTGGTACCGTCCATTCAGGACGATGGCTGCGAAAGCGGCGCATGTAAGATTTAATCTTTTGCCGGGTGGCGTAACGCTTACCCGGCCTACAAATTAATTCGCGGTATTGTAGGCCGGATAAGCAAAGCGCATCCGGCAGTACATTCCAGACAGGATTCACATCAATGGCATACACCACTTTTTCACAGACGAAAAATGATCAGCTTCTGGAACCAATGTTCTTCGGCCAGCCGGTGAACGTCGCCCGCTACGATCAGCAAAAATATGACATCTTTGAAAAACTGATCGAAAAGCAGCTCTCTTTCTTCTGGCGTCCGGAAGAAGTCGATGTTTCTCGCGATCGTATCGACTTCCAGGCATTGCCGGAACATGAAAAACATATCTTCATCAGCAACCTGAAGTATCAGACGCTGCTGGACTCCATTCAGGGACGTAGTCCTAACGTCGCGCTGCTGCCGTTAATTTCGATCCCTGAACTGGAAACTTGGGTAGAAACGTGGGCGTTTTCTGAAACGATCCACTCCCGCTCTTACACCCACATCATCCGTAATATTGTTAACGATCCGGCGGTAGTGTTTGACGATATCGTCACCAACGAGCAAATCCAGAAACGCGCAGAAGGTATCTCCAGCTACTACGACGAATTGATCGAGATGACCAGCTACTGGCATTTGCTCGGTGAAGGTACGCATACCGTTAATGGTAAAACGGTTGTCGTAAACCTGCGTGAGCTGAAGAAGAAGCTGTATCTGTGCCTGATGAGCGTGAACGCGCTGGAAGCGATCCGCTTTTATGTCAGCTTCGCCTGCTCTTTCGCCTTCGCCGAACGTGAACTGATGGAAGGCAACGCGAAAATTATTCGTCTGATCGCCCGCGACGAAGCCCTGCACCTGACCGGTACTCAGCATATGCTGAACCTGCTGCGCAGCGGCGTGGACGATCCGGAGATGGCGGAAATTGCCGAAGAGTGCAAACAAGAGTGCTACGACCTGTTCGTACAGGCCGCGCTGCAGGAAAAAGAGTGGGCGGACTATCTGTTCCGTGATGGCTCAATGATTGGCCTGAACAAAGACATTCTGTGCCAGTACGTTGAGTACATCACCAACATCCGTATGCAGGCTGTTGGACTCGATCTGCCATTCCAGACACGTTCTAACCCGATCCCTTGGATCAATACCTGGCTGGTGTCTGACAACGTCCAGGTTGCGCCGCAGGAAGTGGAAGTCAGCTCTTATCTGGTCGGCCAGATCGATGCCGAAGTCGATACTGACGATCTGAGTAACTTCCAGCTCTGATGGGCCGCGTGACTCTGCGCATCTCTGGCACGCAGTTGCTGTGCCAGGATGAACACCCTTCCCTGCTTGCCGCGCTCGAGTCGCACGATGTTGAAGTCGAATATCAGTGTCGTGAAGGCTACTGCGGTTCCTGCCGTACCCGCCTGGTGGCGGGACAGGTTGACTGGATTGCAGAACCGCTGGCCTTCATTCAGCCCGGTGAAATATTGCCGTGCTGTTGCCGGGCAAAAGGCGATATTGAAATAGAGCTGTAGTGTTTAGTGAACTTCATGCGCGGAGACCAGTACCACGTCTCCGCGTTTTTTCATCTGCATGATATACAGCGCCCCGGCCAGTACCACCAGCAGCGCACCCACCAGATAAATCGCCCGATATCCCACGCCCTCGACCATCATCCCCATGATAAACGCGCCGATTGCCATTCCCGCATCCATCGCATTGAAAAACAGCGAATTGGCGATACCAATTTTATGCGGTTCCACCGAACTAATAATTTGTGTCTGAAATACGGGTGTGACCGAACCATAACCGATGCCAATTAATCCACCGGAAATAATCATCATAATGCTGCCGTTAGTATAGCCAAGCGCCACCAGCCCGACGGTGAAAGCCAGCAAACACGGATAGACCACGTATTTCGGCCCTTTTTTATCACAAACATTGCCGGTAAAGGTTCGACAGATCATCAGGCAAATGGCATAACACAACAGGAAATTACTGGCGGCGGCCATCAGATCGAGCTCGCGCGCATACAGTGCGAGAAAAGCGGAAACGCCCGCGTAGGAAAAGGTCATGAAAAACGTCACCATCGCGAAAGGCAGTGCGGCGCGATCAAACATAGCAGCAAATCCCAGCTTCGGTTTTGAGCCGTCAGCATGACGAATAACCGGCGGTACGGCGACAATCAATGACAGGATAATACCCAGTACGGCAACCGCGCTACACAGCCAGAATGCAGTGGTAAAAGCTTCCCAGCGAGCCATGTTCAGCCCTACCCACGGCCCCACAACCATTGCCAGTCCCATGGCTAACGAGAAAAAACTGATGCCCTCCCCACGTCGGGAGGCCGGTATCAACCGCGCGGAAATCGTTCCTTTTACCGTGGTAATAACGCCAAACGTTACACCATGAAGCACCCGAATCAACAGCAGTGATTCAATTGAGTGGCAAACAGGATACAGCGCAGTGACCACCAAAAAGGCCAGAGAAGAGAGCACCAGAATTGTTTTATTCGAATATTTTCCTACCCATTGTCCCGCAAACGGGCGCACAACAATTGCGGCCCCCAAAAAGAAGGTGACTAATAATCCGGCCTTATCTGGAGTGGCATGCAGGCGATCCGAAATATAGATCGGCAACAGCGTGAGCAGGACATAAAAAACAAAAAATATAATAAAGCTGATTATCGTTATTGCCCAAAAATCTTTCGTCCACAGTTTTTCTTTCATATTCGACAACCTGTCCAGACGGCGCACGCAGGCAACGCTCAGCTCAACTGAACTACGGACAGGTGCGTCGAAGTGTGATTTTACGGTAGACCGCAAGTATAAACAGGTCCATTATATTAGAGAAATTAATCGTTTTAATATTGTTGATTAGAGGGAGCTAATGACATTAACCCAGATCCATGCCCTGCTTGCCGTACTTGAGTACGGTGGTTTTACCGAAGCCAGCAAGCGGCTGTACATGACCCAATCCGCCGTTAGCCAGGCAATTTCAGCGCTAGAGGAAGAACTAGGGGTTGATATTCTTATCCGCGAACGCCGCAAAGACATTCAACTTAGTCCGGCCGGGAGTCGGATCGTTTCACACCTGCGGACGATCGTGTCTGAAACCAACGCGGTGAAAGAGATTGCCGAGCAAGAGCGACAAAACCCGGCCAGAACCCTGCGAATCGGCTGCTTTCCCAGCGCCTGTGCCTGTATTTTGCCCGGTATCATCCACCACTTCGAGCAGCACCACCCGCATATCAAAATTATCCCTTATGAAGAAAACAGCACGGCAATCGTTGATTCCCTGCGCAGTGGGGATATCGATGCGGGATTTGTACATTTCCCGGTAAATGGCATGTACTGCGTACCGGTGTATCGCGACAAATTTACCGTTGTAGTTCCTGAAAGCCATCCGCTGGCGGCCAATAGAACGATTTCAGTGGAACAACTGGTTGGAGAACCGCTCATTATCAGCAAAGGTCGCTATGAATTAAGCATCATGGCGCTATTTAAAGAGAAGGGAATTGAACCGGTCATTAAATACGAGTTTAACCATCCGGATACCGCGATGAGCTTTATTCGTCAGGGGCTGGGTATAGCGTTATTACCGGAATTAACGCTGAAGGCGGTTGGTGGGAAAGTACGCTCAGTCCCGCTGGAACCGACGTTCTATCGACAGATATCCTTACTGGCAAAAGAGCCGCCGGTGGACGGCAGCCCTTTATTTCTCCTGCAGGCATGTATGGAAACGTTGACAGCAGACGGCCTTATCTAGCAGTTAAAACGTTTCATCCATTAAGGCCTGTGACCGGAGGTGCATCACAGGCCTTACGCCATCACTCTTTATTCAAGAATTTCACTGCTTTGTCGGGGAAGTCGGTGAACAGCCCGTCCACGCCCGCCTTGTTATAAAGAATGTCATACAGCTGGTTTACGTCAGTGGTGTAATCCGGCAGTTGATCGGCGCGAACGGTATAAGGATGCACAACCATCTTATTCTGATGTGCGTCCTGCACCATGCCAGTTAACGAGATATTGCCCTTCTTCGACTTCTCATCAATCAGCATGTGATAGTCCGGCCCAATGCCGTCCGCATACTGCGCAACCTGCTTCATGGCACCCGGTTTAAACATCCAGTCGTAGTTGTAATTAACCCAACTACCGTCCGGCTTTTTCTCCTGGGTTTCATTCCAGTCAGTGTACGCAATCAACTGTACCAGATTGAGATCCATCCCCATCTTCGGTTCCAGTTCATTTTTAATGCGCTTCAACTCTGCAACATCAAAACACTGTAGATAGACCTTGTCGTTCTTGTCGGTATACCCGTACTTTTTCAGTACTTCCAGCGTTTTAGCCGCAATGTCCTTCCCTTCCTGGTGATGGAACCACGGCGCTTTCATTTCCGGGTAAATACCGATGTTTTTACCGGTGGAATGATTTAATCCCTGAACAAACTCAATCTCTTCTTCGAACGTATGCACGCGGAAATCAGATTTACCCATCGGGAAGCGCCCTGGGTAGGTCTGGACCTTTTTGCCGTTTTCGATATCGAAGCCTTCGGTAAATTTCAGCGATTTAATTTCATCCAGCGTAAAGTCGATGGCGTAGTAACGCCCATCTTTACGCGCACGATCCGGAAAACGCTCGGCAACATCGGTGACGCGGTCAAGATAGTGGTCATGCAGGACGACCAGATGGTCATCCTTGGTCATAACCAAATCCTGCTCCAGATAATCCGCCCCCTGGGCATAGGCCATCGCCTTTGCTGGCAGCGTATGCTCCGGCAGATAACCGCTGGCACCACGATGCGCAATCACGATTTTATCTGCGGCAACAGCTGCACTGCTGACCACCATACCTGCGAGCATCAGCGCCACGCTGAGACTTTTCAATGTGGTTTTCATCTATTAGCCCCCGTTACGCTTCAGTTCCATCTCTTCGTGATGGCGTTTTTCGCCAATCATGACGACTACCAGCAGAATAACCGCCAGCACGCTACCGCCAATCATCACCATAAAGCCGCCGTCCCAACCGAAGAAGTCAACGGTGTAGCCAACAATGGCGCTCGCGGCCACAGAACCGCCGAGATAACCGAACAGACCGGTAAAGCCAGCCGCCGTTCCCGCCGCTTTTTTCGGTGCCAGTTCCAGCGCGTGCAGACCAATCAACATTACCGGACCGTAGATCAGGAAGCCGATGATGATCATACAAGCCATATCCACGTTCGGGTTGCCTGCCGGGTTCATCCAGTAAACGATGGTCGCAATAGTTACCAGCGTCATAAAGAACACGCCGGTCGCGCCACGGTTACCACGGAAGACTTTATCCGACATCCAGCCGCACAGCAGCGTGCCCGGAATACCCGCATACTCATACAGGAAGTAGGCCCAGGATGATTTGTCCAGTGCGAAATGCTTCACTTCTTTCAGGTAGGTTGGTGACCAGTCCAGGATGCCGTAGCGCAGCAGATAAACAAACACGTTGGCGATAGCGATGTACCACAACAGTTTGTTCGGCAGTACGTACTGCATGAAGATCTGCTTCGCAGTCAGCTCTTCTTCCGCTTTCTCGGTGTAATCGTCCGGATAGTCGTTCTTATACTCTTCGATAGGCGGCAGACCACAGGACTGCGGCGTATCACGCATCAGGGCAAAAGCAATCAGCGCGACGACGATCGCACCGAAAGCAGGCATATACAGCGCCGCTTTCCAGTCATTGAACCAGGCCATACCCAGCAGGAACAACAGCGGAGGCAGACCGCCACCCACGTTATGCGCACAGTTCCAGACGGAAACAATGCCTCCACGCTCTTTCTGCGACCACCAGTGCACCATAGTACGGCCACACGGCGGCCAACCCATCCCCTGGAACCATCCGCAGAGGAACAGCAGCACAAACATTACCGCGATGCTCGATGTCGCCCACGGCACAAAGCCCATGAACAGCATCACTGCGGCGGCCAGAATCAGACCGGCTGGCAGGAAAACGCGCGGATTCGAGCGATCCGAAATGGACCCCATGATGAATTTCGAAAATCCGTAAGCAATGGAGATACCGGACAACGCAAAACCCAGATCGCCACGCGAGAAACCTTGTTCAACCAGATACGGCATCGCAAGGGCAAAGTTCTTACGTACCAGATAGTACGCGGCATAACCAAAGAAAATCCCCAGAAAAATCTGCCAACGTAATCGACGATATGTCGGGTCGATCTCCGCTGCAGGTAAACGCGCCGTGTGTGACGCTGGTTTAAAAATGCTCAACATAGTGTAGCCTCCGTGGCCGTCTTTCATTCGAAGTAAACACTGCAGTTCGTCATTACTACCCTACCGCTCCCAGTGTGGCCGCGATGTTAAGGAAAGATACATAACAAAAATGTGAAACGCAGCACATATTGTTACAGATTTATGACAAATGTTCATAAAGGCGCACGAAATCACGTTTCATTTTCGAATAATGAGCGATTATGCGCGAAATCAAACAATTCATGTTTTTTATGTGGCTAAATGATAAAAAACGAACTGTGAGGAAAAACAATGAAAACTCGCGACTCGCAAACAAGTGACGTGATTATCATTGGTGGAGGAGCAACAGGTGCAGGGATCGCACGTGACTGTGCGCTGCGCGGGTTGCGCGTCATCTTAGTGGAACGCCACGATATCGCCACAGGTGCGACCGGGCGCAACCACGGTCTGCTGCACAGCGGTGCACGCTACGCCGTCACCGACGCTGAATCTGCCCGTGAGTGCATCAGCGAAAACCAAATTCTGAAACGTATCGCCCGTCATTGCGTTGAGCCAACGGACGGTCTGTTTATTACTCTGCCGGAGGATGAGCTGTCCTTCCAGGCTACCTTTATTCGTGCCTGTGAAGAGGCAGGGATTCGCGCAGAAGCGATTGACCCTCAGCAGGCACGTATTATCGAACCTTCTGTGAATCCACAGCTGATTGGTGCAGTAAAAGTACCAGACGGCACGGTCGATCCTTTCCGCTTAACAGCAGCTAACATGCTGGATGCGCGTGAGCATGGCGCGGTTATCTTAACGGCGCATGAAGTGACGGGACTGATCCGCGAAGGCGCAACGGTTTGCGGCGTTAACGTGCGCAATCATCTGACAGGCGAAATGCAGTCCCTGCATGCACCGGTTGTCGTCAACGCCGCTGGGATCTGGGGTCAACGCATTGCGGAATATGCCGATCTGAGCATCCGTATGTTCCCGGCCAAAGGTTCGTTGCTGATTATGGATCATCGCATTAACCAGCATGTCATTAACCGCTGCCGTAAGCCCTCTGACGCCGATATTCTGGTGCCTGGCGATACCATTTCACTGATCGGTACCACCTCACAGCACATTGATTACGACGATATCGACAGCAACCGCGTCACCGCAGAAGAGGTCGATATTCTGCTGCGTGAAGGCGAGAAGCTGGCGCCGATTATGGCGAAAACGCGCATTTTACGCGCCTACTCCGGCGTACGCCCGCTGGTGGCTAGCGACGACAACCCAAGCGGTCGTAACGTCAGCCGTGGGATTGTACTGTTCGATCACGCTGAACGTGACGGACTGGAAGGGTTTATCACCATTACCGGCGGCAAACTGATGACCTACCGCCTGATGGCGGAATGGGCCACCGATGCCGTTTGCCGTAAGCTGGGCAATACCCAGCCTTGCACAACGGCAGACACCGCGCTGCCTGGCTCACAGGAATCTACCGAGCATACGCTTAAACGCGTGATCTCATTGCCAGCTCCACTGCGCGGCTCGGCGGTCTACCGTCACGGCGATCGCACCCCTGCGTGGCTTAGTGAAGGCCGCCAGCACCGCAGTCTGGTCTGTGAATGCGAAGCAGTCACCGCAGGCGAAGTGCAATACGCCGTCGAGAATTTAACCGTCAACAGCCTGCTCGATTTGCGTCGCCGTACCCGTGTTGGAATGGGGACCTGCCAGGGCGAATTGTGTGCCTGTCGCGCCGCAGGTTTGCTGCAACGTTTCAATGTCACTACCGCAGCGCAGTCCATTACCCAGCTTTCCGACTTCCTCAACGAACGCTGGAAAGGCGTGCAGCCTATCGCCTGGGGAGATGCGCTGCGCGAAAGCGAATTCACGCGCTGGGTTTATCAAGGGTTGTGTGGTCTGGAAAAGGAGCACCAGGATGAAATTTGATACCGTCATTATCGGCGGCGGCCTCGCCGGACTGCTATGTGGCCTGCAACTGCAAAAAAGCGGACTGCGCTGCACGATTGTTACCCGCGGCCAAAGCGCCCTGCATTTTTCCTCCGGCTCACTGGATTTGCTCAGCAGCTTACCCGATGGTCAGCCGGTGACGGATATAGAAGCGGGTTTGAATGCGCTGCGCACTCAGGCACCCGCACATCCGTATAGCACCATCGGAACGCAGAACGTTCTGGAACTGGCCCAACAGGCGCAAAATTTACTGGAAGAATGCGGAACGCATTTGCAGGGCAAAGTGCATCAGGCACATCAACGTGTTACCCCGCTGGGCACCCTGCGCTCAACCTGGTTAAGTTCCCCGGAAGTGCCGGTCTGGCCGCTGTCCGCACAGCGTATCTGCGTTGTAGGGATTAGCGGGTTACTGGATTTTCAGGCGCATCTCGCCGCAGCGTCATTACGCCAACGCAATCTCAGCGTCGAGACGGCAGAAATCGAGCTACCGGAGCTGGATGTCCTGCGTGATAACCCAACCGAGTTTCGCGCCGTTAATATTGCGCGCCTGCTGGATAACGAAGATAAATGGTCGCTGCTTTATGACGCATTGCTGCCAATGGCAAAAACCTGCGACATGATAATCATGCCGGCATGCTTTGGTCTGGCCGATGAGCGGCTCTGGCAGTGGCTTAACGAGCGCCTCCCCTGCTCGCTGACACTGTTACCGACCCTACCACCTTCGGTGCTGGGCATGCGTTTGCACAACAAATTGCAGCGCCAGTTTGTGCGCCAGGGCGGTGTGTGGATGCCGGGTGATGAAGTGAAAAAAATCACCTGTCAGGATGGCGTGGTCAGCGAAATCTGGACCCGAAATCATGCCGATATCCCCTTGCGGCCACGTTTCGCCGTGCTCGCCAGCGGCAGCTTCTTCAGCAGCGGGCTGGTCGCCACGCGTGAGGCAATCCATGAACCAATCCTGGGACTGGATGTACAGCAAACAGCTACTCGCGCCGAGTGGTATCAGCGTGATGTTTTCGATCCACAACCGTGGCAACAGTTTGGCGTGACTACCGATTCCGCATTACGCCCATCACTGGCGGGAAAAACGATAGAGAACATGTATGCCATTGGTTCCGTTCTCGGCGGATTCGATCCTATCGCCCAGGGTTGCGGAGGCGGCGTGTGTGCAGTTAGCGCCTTACATGCCGCACATCATATTGCGAAACGTGCAGGAGGACAGCAATGAGCGACACACGTTTTGAAAGTTGTATCAAATGTACGGTGTGCACCACCGCCTGCCCGGTAAGCCGCGTCAATCCGAGCTACCCGGGTCCTAAGCAGGCCGGCCCGGACGGTGAACGTCTGCGCCTGAAAGATGGCGCGCTATATGACGACGCGCTGAAATACTGCATCAACTGTAAACGCTGCGAAGTGGCCTGTCCGTCAGACGTGAAAATCGGCGATATTATCCAGCGCGCGCGCGCCAAATACGACACGACGCGCCCATCGTTGCGTAACTTTGTCTTAAGTCATACCGATTTAATGGGCAGCGTATCCACCCCCTTCGCCCCAATAGTGAATACCGCCACCTCATTAAAACCGGTGCGTCAGTTGCTGGATTACGCGTTAAAAATCGATCATCGCCGTACGCTGCCGAAGTACTCCTTTGGCACCTTCCGCCGCTGGTATCGCAGCGTTGCCGCACAGCAGGCGCAGTATCAGGATCAGGTCGCCTTTTTCCACGGCTGTTTTGTGAATTACAACCATCCCCAGCTCGGCAAAGACCTGATCAAGGTGTTGAATGCGATGGGTACTGGCGTGCAACTGCTGAGTAAAGAGAAATGCTGCGGCGTACCGCTGATTGCCAACGGTTTTACCGATAAAGCGCGTAAGCAGGCTGTCAGCAACGTGGCCTCGCTCAGGGAGGCAATTGATGGCAAAGGCATTCCGGTGATCGCCACCTCATCAACCTGTACCTTTGCGCTACGTGATGAATATCCGGAAGTGCTGGATGTCGACAACTCAGGCCTGCGTGAACACATTGAACTGGCAACCCGCTGGCTATGGCGCAAGCTGGATGAAGGTAAAACGCTGCCGCTGAAGACGCTGCCGCTGAAGGTGGTCTATCACACGCCATGTCACATGGAGAAAATGGGCTGGACGCTCTATACGCTGGAGCTACTGCGACAAATTCCAGGGCTGGAGCTGACGGTGCTGGATTCTCAGTGTTGCGGGATTGCCGGGACTTACGGCTTTAAAAAGGAAAACTATCCGACTTCACAGTCTATTGGCGCACCGTTATTCCGCCAAATTGAAGAAAGCGGCGCTGATATCGTCGTCACCGACTGCGAAACCTGTAAATGGCAGATTGAGATGTCTACAAGCAAACGCTGCGAACATCCTATCACCCTGCTTGCCAAAGCGTTGGGTTAACTCTGTTGCCCGGTGGTGTTTGCTACCGGGCATTTTTGCGTAGCCCGTTCCGCTTAATTGAATACGTTGCAGTCGGATATATTTATCTCTGATTCATCCACGCAAAGAACCCATTTCCCGCATGCAGCGCATATTAAAAGTGGATACCGTCACGCCATCTTCTCTTTCTGGTGACGGACTACCATGGCTAAATCCACTACATCTACACCGCATGATGCCGTTTTTAAAAAGATAATGTCTTACCCTGAGATGGCTCGGGATTTTCTGGAGATACACCTTCCTATCGCATTACGTGAGATATGTGATTTACAAACGCTGAAGCTGGAGTCCACCAGTTTTATCGAACAAGATCTCCGCGCATACTACTCCGACGTAGTGTGGTCACTAAAAACCCGCGAAGGTCAGGGCTATATTTATTGTGTTATTGAACATCAGAGTACCGCGGTACCGCATATGGCATTTCGCCTGATGCGTTATGCCACCGCGGCGATGCAGCATCATCTTGATGCCGGGAATAAAACGCTGCCGCTGGTGATCCCCATGCTATTTTATCACGGTCAACAAAGTCCCTATCCCTGGTCGCTCAACTGGCTGGATGAATTTGATAATCCGCAACTGGCGCGACAACTGTATTCTGAGGCTTTTCCGCTGGTCGACATTACCGTAATACCTGACGATGAAATTGCGCAGCATCGCAGGGTTGCGCTGCTTGAATTGATGCAAAAACATATCCGCGATCGTGACTTAATGGGGTTAGTGGATCGACTGGTCTCGCTATTAGTTACAAGCACTGCTAATGACAGCCAGCTACAAACGCTATTTAATTACCTGATACGGTACGGCGACGTTTCTCGCGTCAGCGAGTTTATCCGCGAAGTTGCCGAACGATCCCCCCATCACAAGGAGAAGCTGATGACAATTGCAGAGAGACTCAGGCAGGAAGGCCACCAAAATGGACTGCAAGAAGGGATACAGCAAGGGTTAGAACAAGGAATGCAAAAAGGGTTAGAACAAGGGGTGCAAAAAGGTACGCAAGAAGAAGCCTTACGTATCGCTCACATAATGCTGGAACAAGGTATTGATCGTGATTTAGTTCAGATAATTACCGGGCTATTGCCTGGCGATACCACCGCATGAGCCAGATTGGGAAGGCATTTAGCCTTCCCAATCAATAATTAAATCGTCAACGACTCAACCACTTCGATCCAGCCGTGTTCGCTAGCGATATCCTGATTGTTAAGCCAGCGGCGCAGCATATTTAGCGCCATCATCGCGCACACTTCCTGACGAATCGCCAGGCTGTAGCGATTTGCATTCAGCCGTACGCGCAAGGCGTGTGTCCCATCAGGCGTGGCCAGCGCAAAGTTAATATGTTCGTTTTCGAAAGCCGATATCGCGAGTGCCAATCCAGCATAATGTTTGCTGCGTCGTTCGGTTATCCAATGCGCCGTTTGCGCCAGCGTTTCTTCCTGAGGCGGAACCACTTCACTCGCCAACAGTGGCGCATTCGCACGAGAAAGCTGCAATGCCACCAGACCACCGGTGAATTGTTCGCTCAGCGTCAGGCTGAATTGCCGTTCTTGCAACGTGCGGGCGATTTGCGCGGGTAAGCCTTCCGTACCTTCAAAAATCATATTCTGCCCGGCAACCCGCTTAACTTCTGGCCACAGCGCCAGCATCGCTTCCCGTTGGGAGTCCGGCCCGGTCAGCTTCAGCTCAATAATTGGCATTGAGGAGCGATAACCCATTGTTACTCCCGGAGGCAACGGCAGCGGATCCAGGCTCTGCGCCAGGTCGCTTTCAGAACGGCCAAAGGTGGTTAATCGCAGGCATAACGGGGGCTGAGCCAAAGAGAAACGCTCACGCAAACGAGGCAGGATCTCATGCTCCACCATGACTTTGAATTCTGACGGTACACCCGGTGTAAAGAACATCAGGCAGCGGTTAAGCTTCAGGGCGAACCCGCACGCGGTACCCACCGGATTATTGATAAACTCAGCGCTGGCCGGAAGTTCAGCCTGTTTGCGGTTGCTTGGCGCCATCACGCGGCCACGATCGCGGAAATATCGCTCCATCTCGGCCAGCCATGCTTCATGCAGCACCAACCCTTCGCCTTTTGCCGTTGCCGCTGCCAGCGCGCTCAAATCATCGCTGGTTGGTCCCAGACCGCCATTAACGATCAGTACATCGGCGTGCTCGCTACGCTCACGCAAAACGGCGACCAAATCGTTAAGATTGTCACCTACCGTGTTGCGGCGTGTTAGCGGTAAACCCTGATTAAAGAAAAAATCGGCCAGCCAGGCGGCATTGGTGTCGACGATTTGTCCGTGCAACACTTCATCCCCTGTGGATAGCATCTCCACGTTTAACATCGTGTTCTCCTGCTTTTATGATGAAAACACTATAACGCATGGAGGGGGGAAGGCGCGACTGAACGCCGCGCCAGAAATGTTAGAAGCTGGCGTTAACCCCAACGTACGGGCCATCAGCAATCGCGTTATCACGGTTGCCGTCTTTGCCTGCCAGGTTCAGGTAACGATAACCGGCTTCAATGCTCAGCGGACGCAAAATGGTCAGACGCGCACCGGCATTCGCTTCTTCATAGCTGTCGATACCGCTGGAAAGTGAATCAGGAGAGTAATAATACTCACCAAACAGACGGAAGCTATCGCCAATCGGCCATTGTAAACCACCACCGACAGCGGCAGCATAGCCTTCATCGCCATCGTTTGGATTGGTATAAACACCTTTACCACCAACGGTCGCCATCAGCGGCCCCAGTGGGATATTCAAACCTAAACCCAGCCCGGCAACATCACCGTCGTCATCGTTATGCATCCAGTTACCGCTGACGGCCAGACCAGTACTCTCAGTGCCCATACCGAATCCCAGGTTAGTGTAGTCTTCGCCAGCCTGGCCGCTGATGCTAATCGCGCTCGCCGACGCGGAAACAAACAGCATTCCGGCAAAACCCAACATTAAACTTTTTTTCATTTTCTATCCTTTCCAGCAAGAATCAAAACATAGCCCCAAAACCGATGAATTGTACTGTCAGATGGCGAGGAATCAATGAGCTAAAAAAGCGATGCAATGACATATTGTAACTAAATACTACTCAGAAGATGTGGATAAGGTTAAATTCTTGTGTCATTTGTACATGTGAGCGTAGCAGAGGGTCGTTTTCAACAAACATCCTGTTTTCCCAACCAAAGTGGCGTTATTCATTGATGAAGCATTTTTTCTAGCGTCAGCAAAAGGTAAGATGCGTGCATGATGGAATTTTCTCTACCTCCCCTAAAGGACTGAACTTATGCGCCAAAGAACGATTGTTTGCCCATTAATTGAAAACGATGGCTGTTATTTGCTGTGCAAAATGGCTGACGACCGCGGTGTGTTTCCCGGTCAGTGGGCGCTTTCTGGCGGCGGTGTTGAACCAGGCGAACGTATTGAAGAAGCTCTGCGCCGTGAAGTGAGGGAAGAGCTGGGCGAACAGCTGGTGTTATCAGAAATTACCCCCTGGACCTTCAGTGATGATATCCGCACTAAAACCTATGCTGATGGCAGCCAGGAAGAGATTTACATGATTTATCTTATTTTCGATTGTGTCGCGGCGAATCGTGAAGTGAAGATTAACGAAGAGTTCCAGGCGTTCGCCTGGGTTAAACCGGAAGATCTCAGTGCCTACGATTTAAATATCGCCACGCGTAAAACGTTAACCTTGAAAGGGTTACTGTAGGTTATCATTTTAATAACGGCATAAAATTAATATTCTGAATAGCGGCATTGCACTCATCAACTTATAGCAAACAGCAATGTCGCAAAAAAAACCAAAAAAAAACTTTAATTTCATTAATATAAATAAAAAATAACTCTATTTAGCTGTCGTTCCAAAACCTTAAACTCTTAAGGATAAATTAACCTTCAGTCATTAACCTTTGTAGCCTGATGAAATAATTAACGACGCCCCTGTTTATCACTAAAAATAAAACTTCGGTGGCGTTAAATGGCTTGAAGGAATAATGATGTCTGACTTTTTGCCTTTCTCTCGCCCGGCCATGGGCGCTGAAGAACTTGCCGCAGTGAAGGCGGTTCTGGACTCTGGATGGATAACCACCGGCCCGAAAAATCAACAGTTGGAAGAGGCTTTTTGCCAGCTCACGGGGAATAAGCATGCCGTCGCCGTTTGCTCCGCCACTGCAGGAATGCACATTACGCTGATGGCGCTGGGCATTGGTGCGGGCGACGAGGTCATTACGCCGTCGATGACGTGGGTTTCTACCCTCAACATGATTGTTTTGCTGGGGGCGACGCCCGTCATGATCGATGTCGACCACGATACGCTTATGGTGACACCTGAGCAAATTGAAGCCGCTATTACCCCACGAACCAAAGCCATTGTTCCAGTACATTATGCTGGCGCCCCCGCCGACCTCGACGCAATTTATGCCATTGGCGAGCGTTATGGAATCCCGGTAATAGAAGACGCAGCCCATGCCGTAGGGACATTGTATAAGGGCCGTCATGTCGGTGCTCGCGGCACGGCAATCTTCTCGTTTCACGCTATTAAAAATATCACCTGTGCGGAAGGTGGACTGATCGTTACCGACGACAGCCAGCTCGCTCAGCGGCTTCGCAGCCTGAAGTTTCACGGTCTGGGCGTTGATGCTTTTGATCGACAAACCTACGGCCGGGCACCACAAGCCGAAGTGCTTGCACCTGGATACAAATACAACCTGACGGATATTAACGCCGCTATTGCGCTGGTACAGCTCAATAAGCTGGAGCAACTGAACTCACGCCGGGCGCAAATTGCCCAGCACTATCAAAAAGCGCTGGCCGATACGCCATTCCAGCCGCTGAGCCTACCGCAGTGGTCGCACGTTCATGCCTGGCACTTATTCATCATTCGTGTTGATGAAACGCGCTGCGGGTTGAGCAGAGATGCCCTGATGGAAGCGCTGAAGGCCAAAGATATCGGCACCGGCCTGCATTTTCGTGCAGCCCATACGCAAAAATATTATCGCGAACGCTTCACTACCCTTTCGCTCCCAAATACAGAATGGAATAGCGCACGCATCTGTTCGCTGCCGTTATTCCCCGACATGACCGACGCTGACACTCAGCGGGTCATTACGGCGCTTCGCGAGATAGCGGGACAATGAGCATGTTTGAAGCCACACCGATTAAAAAAGTCTCGGTTGTTATTCCCGTTTTTAATGAACAGGAAAGCCTGCCAGAGTTAATCAGACGCACCAGCGACGCCTGCGAGAAATTGGGCAAAGACTATGAAATTCTGCTAATCGACGACGGCAGCAGCGACCGTTCCGCTCAGTTGATGATGGACGCCTCTCAGGCACCGAACAGCCATATTGTCTCTATTTTACTGAATCGTAATTACGGACAGCACTCGGCGATTATGGCCGGTTTCAGCCATGTCACCGGAGACTTGATCATCACGCTGGATGCTGATTTGCAAAACCCGCCGGAGGAGATCCCACGGTTGGTCGCCACTGCAGATGAGGGTTTCGATGTGGTAGGCACGGTACGCCAGAACCGTCAGGATAGCGTATTTCGTAAGACCGCCTCACGAATGATCAACCATCTGATCCAACGAACCACCGGTAAAGCAATGGGCGACTACGGCTGCATGCTACGCGCCTATCGCCGTCACATCGTCGATGCCATGCTGCATTGCCAGGAGCGCAGCACCTTTATCCCTATTCTGGCCAACATTTTTGCCCGTCGCGCCACGGAGATCCCGGTACATCATGCAGAGCGTGAATTTGGTGACTCCAAATACAGCTTCATGCGTCTGATCAACCTGATGTATGACCTGGTGACTTGCCTTACCACAACACCGCTTCGCATGTTGAGCCTGCTGGGCAGCGTGATCGCTGCCACGGGCTTTACCTTATCAGTCCTGCTTGTTGTTCTGCGCCTGACGCTCGGCCCACAGTGGGCAGCAGAAGGGGTATTCATGCTGTTTGCCGTCCTGTTTACCTTTATCGGCGCACAGTTTATTGGCATGGGTTTACTCGGCGAATATATCGGTCGCATCTATAACGATGTCCGCGCCCGCCCCCGCTATTTTGTTCAACACGTTATCCGCCCACAAACTACGCAGTCAACCGAGGAAAACCGCGCATGAAAGCCGTCGTATTTGCCTATCACGATATGGGATGTCAGGGTGTCCAGGCCTTGATGGATGCAGGTTATGAAATCGCTGCCATTTTTACGCACACCGACAACCCGGGTGAAAAAGCGTTTTTTGGATCTGTTTCCCGCCTCGCGGCCAGCGCCGGTATTCCGGTTTACGCCCCAGACGAGGTTAATCATCCCCTGTGGATTGAGCGCATTAGCCAACTGGCACCCGATGTTATCTTCTCGTTCTACTATCGCCATTTACTGAGTGATGAGATCCTCAGTCTTGCCCCTAAGGGTGCATTTAATCTGCACGGCTCGCTGCTGCCGAAATACCGTGGCCGCGCACCGCTGAACTGGGTATTGGTCAATGGTGAAACCGAAACCGGCGTCACGCTTCACCGCATGGTTAAACGCGCGGATGCTGGTGCCATAGTTGCCCAGCAGCGTGTCGCTATTTCACCGGATGATGTGGCGTTAACGCTGCACCATAAGCTGTGCCAGGCTGCGCGTCACCTGCTGGAAGAGGCGCTGCCCGCGATTAAAACGGGAGATTATGCAGAACTCCCCCAACAGGAAGCAGAGGCGACCTGTTTTGGTCGCCGCACACCGGAAGATAGCTTCCTCGACTGGAACAAGCCTACTGCGGAATTACATAACCAGGTCCGTGCCGTCAGCGATCCGTGGCCGGGCGCATTTAGCTATGTTGGCACACAAAAGTTCACCGTCTGGTCATCGCGCGTTTGCACAAACGACATTGCGGCCCAGCCGGGCACCGTCATCTCCGTGTCTCCTTTACTGATCGCCTGTGTCGATGGCGCACTGGAGATTATTACCGGACAAGCTGGCGATGGTATTGCAATGCAGGGTTCACAACTGGCGCAAGTTCTGGGTCTGGTGCCAGGTTCTCGCCTGAACAGCCAGTCAGTGACCACCAGCAAACGCCGTACTCGCGTACTGATCCTCGGCGTTAACGGCTTCATTGGTAACCATCTGACCGAGCGCCTGCTGCAAGAAGATAATTACGAAGTGTATGGACTCGATATTGGCAGCGACGCCATTGGGCGTTTCCTGCAACATCCGCGATTCCATTTCGTCGAAGGTGATATCAGCATTCACTCCGAATGGATTGAATATCATGTGAAAAAATGCGACGTTGTGCTGCCGCTGGTGGCGATCGCAACGCCTATCGAATATACCCGCAACCCGCTGCGCGTATTTGAGCTCGATTTTGAAGAGAACCTGAAAATCATTCGTTACTGCGTGAAATACCGCAAGCGCATCATTTTCCCGTCAACCTCCGAAGTCTACGGCATGTGTACCGACAAAGTCTTTGATGAAGACAGTTCGAATCTGATCGTCGGTCCGGTCAATAAACCACGCTGGATCTACTCCGTATCCAAGCAGCTGCTGGACCGTGTTATCTGGGCGTACGGCGAAAAAGAGGGATTGCGCTTCACCCTGTTCCGCCCGTTTAACTGGATGGGACCGCGTCTGGACAGCCTTAACGCCGCGCGTATCGGCAGCTCACGCGCCATTACACAGCTGATCCTCAACCTCGTGGAAGGTTCACCGATTAAGCTGATTGAAGGCGGTAAGCAAAAACGCTGCTTTACCGACATTCGCGATGGTATCGAAGCTCTGTACCGCATCATTGAAAACGAAGGCGGCCGCTGTGACGGTGAGATTATCAACATCGGTAATCCACAGAACGAAGCAAGTATTCAGGAACTGGCAGAAATGCTGCTTTCCTGCTTTGAAAAACATCCGTTGCGTAACCACTTCCCGCCGTTTGCCGGTTTCCGTGACGTCGAAAGCAGCACCTACTACGGTAAAGGTTATCAAGACGTTGAGCATCGTAAGCCTAACATTCGCAATGCAAAACGCTGCCTGAACTGGGAACCGACCATTGAGATGCAGGAAACGGTAGAAGAGACGCTGGACTTCTTCTTACGCAGTGTGGATATCACGGAACACACATCATGACCAAAGTAGGCTTGCGCATTGATGTCGATACATTCAGGGGGACGCGCGAAGGCGTGCCCCGCCTGCTGGAGACATTAAACCGACATAACGTTCGGGCAAGTTTTTTCTTTAGCGTTGGGCCTGACAACATGGGACGCCATCTCTGGCGTCTGGTGAAGCCACAATTTCTGTGGAAGATGCTGCGTTCAAACGCAGCATCACTCTACGGATGGGATATTTTATTGGCGGGAACCGCATGGCCGGGAAAAGAGATTGGCCAGGCCAACGCGGCAATCATTGCACAAACCGCCCAGATTCATGAAACCGGTTTGCATGCCTGGGATCATCACGCCTGGCAGGCGCGAAGCGGAAACTGGAATGACAAACAGCTGATTGATGATATTTCGCAAGGTATCACCGCACTTGAAGCCATCATCGGTCAGCCAGTCACCTGCTCTGCCGTTGCCGGGTGGCGTGCCGACAACCGTGTCGTCCATGCCAAAGAAGCATTCCATCTGCGCTATAACAGTGACTGTCGGGGAACGTCGTTATTTCGTCCGGTGATGGAATCCGGGAAAACGGGGACGCCACAAATTCCCGTCACCCTACCAACATGGGATGAAGTGGTTGGTCAGGAGGTCCAGGCGGTGGACTTCAACTCCTATATTCTCTCCCACATCCAGATGAGCAGAGGAACACCGGTGTACACCATTCATGCGGAAGTTGAAGGCATCGCCTTTCATCAGAACTTTGACGAGCTGCTTACTCGCGCCGCGGACATGGGGATGACATTCTGCCCGCTTGGCGAGCAGTTACCTGACGACATCAGTACGCTGCCGTTAGGACAGATCGTACGTGGAAAAATACCCGGCAGAGAGGGATGGCTCGGCTGCCAACAACCGGTGAGTGTGACACCATGAAACCTGCTGCCCGCTACACTCTGGCATTTATCGCTTTAATCGCACTGTATTTTATTTTACCTATCAACAGCCGTATGCTCTGGCAGCCTGATGAAACGCGCTATGCTGAAATCAGCCGGGAAATGCTCAACTCTGGTGACTGGATCGTTCCACACTTTTTAGGGCTGCGTTATTTTGAAAAACCAATTGCCGGATACTGGTTGAACAGCATCGGACAATGGTTGTTTGGCGCCAATAATTTTGGTGTCAGAGCGGGTGCTATTTTTGCCACTTTGTTGACCGCATTACTGGTAGCCTGGCTTGCCATGCGACTGTGGCATGATAAGCGTACCGCCGTACTCTCCTCCGCTATCTTTTTAACGTTTTTTTCGGTTTACAGCATCGGCACCTACGCGGTACTTGATCCCATCATAGCGCTTTGGCTGATGGCGGGCATGTGCTGTTTTTGGGAAGGCATGCAGGCCACCACCAGAACACGCAAAATCATCGCTTTTTTGTTGCTTGGGCTGACCTGCGGTATGGGTGTAATGACCAAAGGTTTTCTGGCACTCGCCGTCCCTGTGCTTAGCGTATTACCATGGGTTTTTGCCCAAAAGCGTTGGAAAGACCTCATTCTCTACGGTCTGCTGGCGGTGATCGGCTGCATCGCGATCGTACTACCGTGGGGTATAGCGATTGCACAACGCGAGCCGGATTTCTGGCATTACTTCTTCTGGGTTGAACATATTCAGCGCTTTGCGCAGGATGATGCCCAGCATAAGGCTCCTATCTGGTACTACATCCCGATATTTGTGGCAGGCACATTACCGTGGCTCGGTCTGCTTCCCGGCGCGCTGCGTACGGGCTGGCGTGAGCGGGATGTTCCGCGCAGTGCTCTGTACCTGTTAAGCTGGATTATTATGCCAATTCTGTTTTTCAGCATCGCGAAAGGAAAACTGCCGACCTATATTCTTTCCTGCTTCGCGCCGCTGGCGATATTAACGGCGCGCTTCGGCCTGCAGGCTGCGGAAAAAGACTCAGCATCCCTGCGCATCAATGGCTGGATCAACGTGCTATTTGGTGTCGTCGGCATCGTCGCTACGTTTAATGTTTCCACGCTGGGACCATTGAAGACGCCGGTCTGGTCGCATATCGAAACGTATAAGGTTTTTTGTGCCTGGGGCATCTTTATCATCTGGACGATTTTTGGCTGGTATACGCTAAATAACCGCGAGAAGAACTGGAAATTCGCAGCACTATGCCCATTAGGGCTGGCGCTGTTATTTGGCATCTCCATTCCTGACCGGGTGATGGAATCTAAACAGCCGCAGTTTTTTGTCGAGATGACCAAAGAATCGCTGGAGCCGAGCCGTTATATTCTCACCGACAGCGTTGGCGTCGCGGCGGGACTGGCCTGGAGCCTGAAGCGCGACGACATCATGATGTACGGACAAACGGGCGAGTTAAAATACGGTCTCAACTACCCGGATGCTCAAGGCCGCTTTGTCAGTCGGGAGAATTTTGCCGACTGGTTAGCACAACATCGTCAACAAGGAAACATTACGCTCGTGCTCTCTGTCGGTAAGGATGAAGATATTAATCAGCTTGCCATCCCTCCCGCTGACTACATTGATAATCAGGGGCGTCTGGTCCTGATTCAGTATCGGCCCAAATGATCTGGATAGCCTTAGTCCTCTCCAGCCTGCTCAGCGTCTGCGGCCAGCTATGCCAGAAGCAGGCGACCCGACCGGTGTCTGTTCGTGCGCGAAAACGCTACATTACGCAATGGATTGGGCTTGCTCTGGCAAGCCTCGGTCTGGCCATGCTGCTATGGCTGGCGGTTTTACAAAACATTCCTGTCGGTATTGCCTATCCCATGCTGAGTCTTAACTTTGTATGGGTAACTCTCGCGGCCTGGAAAATCTGGCGCGAACCCGTCACAACCCGCCACTGGCTGGGCGTTGGGCTGATCATTACCGGCATATTTATTCTTGGGAGTGCAGTGTAATGGGCGTATTTTGGGGATTATGTAGCGTGATGATCACCTCCATCGCCCAGTTGAGCCTCGGCTTTGCAATGGATAATTTGCCGCCAATGCTGCAGCCGCTGGCGTTCATCTCCGCCGTATTCTCTGTCAGTATTGGTGCGTTTGCTTTATATGCCGGGCTGGCAGGGTATTTGCTGTCGGTTATTTGCTGGCATAAAGCCCTACACCAACTCGCGCTGAGCAAAGCCTATGCCCTACTCAGCCTGAGCTATGTGCTGGTGTGGGTTGCCTCAATGATCCTGCCCGGCTGGCAGGGAACATTTTCAGTGAAAGCGCTGGCAGGAGTACTGTGCATCATGGCAGGGCTAATGACGATTTTTCTGCCTTCACGCAAACACCTGTCCTGAGATTATTTATCTTTAGACAGTCGTAACAGACGTTCCCATTCATCACAAATGTACTGTCTGGCATCAATGATCTTAATCACCCGAGATGTATCGCGGTTAATACAATACTGAGCATCCTTCAGCGGCGAAAGAAGATCGCCGGGCTTAATCCGCTCAGATGATTGCGCCTGGGCAAGCATCTTGAGCGAACCACCGCTATCGCAAAGTACGATATAGAGCCTCCCTGCTTTTTTGTGACAGCAGGTCTTCTTCACATGCCATTCCATAGCGCACCTATTGTTAATAAATTTCACAATAGGTTACACATTAGCTCATAAACAAAAGGACAATAGCTGCGGAATGACAATAACGAGAAATACTATTAATGTTTTCTTAATGTTAATGATGAAGCACTTACCCAATCCAATAACGCACGGCGCGAAATTTTAATTCCTCCTGCTTTGAGCTCGGGCGGCAATGTTAGCCAACAAATCGGCTGCTGAAAGCGGGCTAGCTTATCTTTTACCCACTCTTCGAGATTAGTTTCTCCAGCATTAGCGTCATACTCAATGACAGCCACTGGGCGATGTCCAAACTCTTTGTCTTCTATCGGCACAATGAAGGCTTGTAGAACATGCGGATGAGCTGCAATCACGCGTTCCACTTCTTCCGGCTGTATACCTTCCCCGCCGCTAAAAAACAGATTATCCATACGACCGACAATCGTTAACTTGCCGTCCTTCAGCACGCCGCGATCGCGGGTTGCAAACCAGCCTTCCGCGTTCACTAAAGGAATAAGCTGTCCGTTACGCCAGTAACCTTGCGCCATGCTGGCAGCCCGTAACCAGACTTCATCATCAACGATTCTGACTTCTCTGCCCACCAGAGGGGAACCCACATCTGCCAGACCATCCGCCTCTTTCGCACAGACCGTAGAAGCGAATTCCGTCAGTCCATAACCGCACCAGCAGCGAATCCCCTGCTCGTGCGCCTGCTCCGTCAACTCAACAGGAATAGCCGCGCCGCCCAGCAGCACCGCTTTGAGCGTGACCGGCGTTTTATTGACCAACAAGCGCCACAACTGTGTAGGGACCAACGAGGCATGGGTGCAGCCGACCAGCATTTTCTCCAGCGGCTGCTTGTCGCGCACGGTCATTCGCGCTCCGGCGAACAACCAGCGCCACAAAATACCCTGGCCAGAAACATGAAACAGCGGCAGCGAGAGCAGCCAGTCATCCTCAGCGCCAAACGGCATTAATGACAGAACACCCTGCGCGCTTGCCAGATGCGCCTGACAGGTATGAACAGCCGCTTTTGGCAATCCGGTAGAACCTGAAGTTAACGTCATCGTGCTCAAACGTTCAGGCAACCACGCCTCAGCGTGATCGCCTGGCAACGACTGCATCTGTAACGGACTGAGTTCCAGAAGTGCGATAGCGGCCTCCAGATCCAGCGCAAAACGTAGCGTTAAGTCCGGGATAAGCGCATCAAGCAGCGGCTGAGGCAACTGTGGGTTCACAGGTAAAACCCGCGCCCCACATTGCAGCAGCGCGAGCCAGGCCAGCAAAGCGCGCGGATGATTCCAGGCGCGAAGCAGAAC
The DNA here is from genome assembly GCF_030332805.1 of Citrobacter sp. Cpo065. Lineage (NCBI taxonomy): Bacteria > Pseudomonadati > Pseudomonadota > Gammaproteobacteria > Enterobacterales > Enterobacteriaceae > Citrobacter > Citrobacter sp. Cpo065. The sequence continues at coordinate 262,788 of NZ_JAOWHC010000035.1, read as the reverse complement.
ACCATCGCCCTCTTCCACGCCCTGAGCGGCAAAACCGCAGGCCAGATGATCTACACGTGTGCAGAGATCGCTCCAGCTTAATACCTCATCGTTGAGGCGTAAGGCTGGCGCCTTCGCACGAACCTGTTGCCAGTGACGCCAAGGCCAGTCACTGAACTGCACCAGGCCCGATAAGCTCACGCTATCGGGCATTTCCTGCTGGGTCATAGCAGACGTTCCAGCGCATCAACGTCGATACACGGCAACGTGCTACCCGGCCAAGTGCGTACCTGCTGGCACTGCATCAGACTCAGGGTATCCAGACCCGGAATGGTCTGCGGCGTTAACCAGGCGGCAATTCTCGCCAGCTGGGTTAAGCCCAGACTCGACTCGATTGACGAACTGATAACGGCAGTAAGACCAAGCGCATGCGCCGCAGCCACCTGTTCACGGACTTTATCGAGACTGCCGGTCAGCGTAGGTTTGATAACCACGGCCCTGACGCCTTCTTCGGCTTCGAAGGTGAAATCCGCTTCCCGCAAACTTTCATCCCAGGCGATGGCAATGCCGGTTTCACGCGCGAAGGCACGAGAATCATCGCGGGTTTTGCACGGCTCTTCGAGGAAGGCAATGCGTCCACGATATTCTGGATTAACGTATTTCGCGAACTGCTGTGCTTTCAACGGCGTCCAGGCCCGGTTGGCGTCAAGTCGCAAATGCAGCTCCGGGATCGCCTCAAGCAGCAGATTGGCTACCATGCCGTCGCGGACCGCTTCATACAGACCGACCTTGATCTTCGCCACTTTTTCGCCCGGCATATCCGCCAGTTGTAGCACCAGATCGTCAGGATCGCCCGTGCACAGCGGCGCAGCACGATAGTCCGCGTCCTGTGGCAATACGCCAGCCAGTTCGGCCAGCGCACAGCTTACGCCAAAGGCGACCGAAGGCAGTTGCGGTAAGGAGTCATCCCCTTGCAACCAGCCTTTTACCCAGGCCAGCAGCTCGGTTTGTGCCTCTTCCCAGCTTTCCTGACTGAAGCCCGGCAGTGGGGAAATTTCTCCCCACCCTTCACGCTCGCCGTCACAAAGACAAACGTACAGCCCGTCACGCGTTTTTAACCGCCTGTCGCGCAGAATCACCCCCGCGTCCATGGGGATCTGCCAGCGGTATACCTGCGCGCTACGCATTACGGATTCCGTTTGAATTTGCTGAAATCAGGCTGACGTTTCTGGTTAAAGGCGTTACGGCCTTCCTGACCTTCTTCCGTCATGTAGAACAACATAGTAGCGTTACCTGCCAGCTCCTGCAGACCAGCCTGACCATCACAGTCGGCGTTCAGTGCGGCTTTCAGGCAGCGCAGCGCCATTGGGCTGTTTTGCAGCATTTCACGGCACCAGCGTACGGTCTCTTTTTCCAGATCCGCCAGCGGAACCACGGTGTTGACCAGACCCATATCCAGCGCCTGTTTCGCATCGTACTGACGGCACAGGAACCAGATTTCACGCGCTTTTTTCTGACCGACGATGCGCGCCATGTAGGAAGCGCCCCAACCGCCGTCGAAAGAACCGACTTTCGGGCCGGTCTGACCAAAGATGGCGTTTTCAGCCGCAATGGTCAGGTCACACATCATGTGCAGCACATGGCCACCGCCAATGGAGAAACCTGCAACCATCGCTACTACCGGTTTCGGACAGGTACGAATCTGGCGCTGGAAGTCCAGTACGTTCAGGTGATGCACACCGGAGTCATCCTGGTATCCGCCGTAGTCCCCACGCACTTTCTGATCGCCGCCTGCGCAGAACGCTTTGTCGCCAGCACCAGTCAGAATAATTACGCCGATGTTGTCATCATAGCGGGCATCTGCCAGCGCCTGGATCATCTCTTTCACGGTGACCGGACGGAAGGCATTGCGTACCTGTGGACGATTAATGGTGATTTTTGCGATACCGTCGGTGGATTTCTCGTAAAGAATGTCGGTATAGCCTTCAGAGCAATCGTGCCATTCTACCGGTGCGTAAAGCATTGTTTCATCAGGATAGATCATAAAATGTCCTATAGTCAGCGACGCAGAATCTGAGCCAGACAGTCCACTACGCCCGCGGGGTTGTCCCGATGCGCGTTGTGTCCGGCATTACGAATCACATGGTTTGGTACTAATATTTCCGCCGCCAGAGCGCGGAATTTATCGTCACGTTCACCACATAAATAATAAAACGGAAATGTGCGCGTCGTGAGTTGCGCACGTAAATCAGGCTGTACGGCAAGCGAGGTGGCCTCCAGCATTGCCGCCAGCGTTTGCCCATTATTCTGGCTACGCAGAGCGACCAGCGCCTCTCTTTGTGTCGCGTTCAGCGAGGAAAAAACGGGCTGTTGATACCAGTCATTAAACACCTCACGTAGCGGCTCTGCGCGAAAACGCGCAGCCCAGCGGCCATCCGAGAGACGACGCTGAACGCGCGCCTCCTCGCTTTGCAAGCCGGGATGTCCGCCTTCAACCACCAGACCACAAAGCCCTGGCATCTCCTGACTGGCCGCCATCATCGCGACTCTGCCGCCAAGAGAGTATCCCACCAACCAAAAGTTAAGTATGTTGTAACTAAGCAGGGTATTACGCAGCAAAACGCCGACATCATCGAACCCGCTCACGCCGATGTCAGCGGAGCCACCGTGTCCCGGCAGGTCGATGTATAGCCGCGAATAATCCTGAAATGCTTCGCCGACCGTCTGCCATTCCTGGCAATCGCCAGAGAAACCGTGCAGGAAAACCAGCCAGGGAAATCCCGTTTGGCCCTCTTTCGCCTGCGCATGCAGGATCATAGGTGACTTACCTGCGCCAGCAGTTGCTGCAAGGTTTGCGCCCCGTCAGTTTCGTTCACCACCAGCTCAATCACCGTGGCCGCAGGTGTACGCCACGCGTTAGTCAACGCGCTCTCCAACTGCTCCCAGTTTTCCGGGCGCTGGTATTTAAGGTTAAACATGGCGGCAGCATGCTCGAAATGTACGTTCTGCGGCATCAGATAGAACCGTTCGCGTTCGCTGGCTGGTGTCGGCAGCAGGGAAAAAATCTGCCCGCCGTTATTATTGACCACTATCAGGACAAACGGTGCAGAAACCTGGCGCAATAACGCCAGCGCATTCAGGTCATACAATGCAGATAAATCGCCAACAATCGCCAGCGTCGATTTCGCGCTGGCACGCTGTACACCAGCTGCCGTTGACAGCAGGCCGTCAATACCGCTCGCGCCACGGTTGCTATAGACCGGGTAACCAGCCGGAAGCTGCGACAGAGCATCAATCAGGCGTACCACCAGACTGTTACCCACGAACAGCTGCCCCTGCTCCGGCAAGTAGTCGCGGATACGGTGGGCTAATTGCGCTTCACCAAACGCCTCACGACGGGCTTCTACCGCCTGCCAGGCCTGTTGCGCCAGACGAGGGATCTCCATACACCAGGGCTGACGTTTCTCCGCCGGATGTAGCTCCAGCCAGTCGCCAACTTTCGCCACCAACCTGCGGCCGCGATGATGGGCCGGATCGAGGCGGCCTTCGATATTATCGACAATCCAGTATTCCTGCGGATCGCAGCTGGCCTGCCATTGCAGCAGACGTTTTCCAGTCAGGCTGCTACCAAGCTGCACCACAATCTGCGCCTGCTGCAATTCAGCTACAGCTTTCGCATTTCCCAGCCACAGGTCGGCGCACGGCAGCGGTTGTCCGGTTTGCGACAGAACATCGCCAATCAGCGGCCAGCCTAACGTCTGCGCCCACTGCGCAACCTTCTGACCTTCTTCCGCGCTCATGCGGCCCGCAATGACTACGCCGCGTTTTTGTCGCCAGAAAAACCAGTCGCGTTGTTTGTCGCTTTCCAGCCGACGCGCTTCTCGCAGCCAGGGCTTATCGTCCTGCCACCAGTCGCCGAGGCGCTGCTGCCAGGCAATCCCCGTTTCGTCCATATCGCCATACAGCGGTTCCGCAAACGGGCAATTGATATGAACCGCCCCGCTATGCAGGGCAGCTAACGCATTATCAATAGTGGACACCAGCCAGCTTGCCGGAATGTCCTGAGTCGGACGCGGTAAAGAGAGCGTTTGCGATGGATGCGAGGCAAACATTCCGGCCTGACGAATCGCCTGGTTCGCGCCACAGTCGATAAGCTCTGGCGGTCTGTCAGCGGTAAGTAAAATCAGTTTTTCACCGGTCAGGCCCGCCTCAATCAACGCGGGATATAAATTCGCCACCGCGGTACCGGACGTCACAATCACGGCGACAGGCTGACGGCTGACTTTTGCCAGACCTAAAGCCAGATGCCCAAGACCGCGCTCGTCAAAATGGGTGTGGTGGATGAATGCGGGGTTTTCCGCTGCCGCCAGCGTCAACGGTGTAGAACGAGAGCCAGGGGCAATGCAGACATGCCTGACGCCGTGGCGAGTGAGTGCTTCCAGAATGACCGCCGCCCAGCGTCGGTTAAATGCGCTTACTGACATGAGATTGTCCGGTATCAATATTGCGACACAGTATAGAGAATCGAATAAATGGATTTTTGATATGAATCGGAAATATACACGAAATCACTATCCTTCCATCTGTAACAAAGTACGTAACCCTGCCGCTTTATTGTCTATTTCTTGCCATTCCTGCTCAGGATCTGAGCCACGTACAATCCCTGCCCCGGCATACAGGCGTACCACGTTTGCGCTAATTTTCGCTGAACGCAATGACACACAAAACTCGCTTTGGCGCAAAGAAAGATAACCCGCTGAACCGGCATACCACTCGCGTTCAAAGGGTTCATTTTGCTGGATGAATTCACGCGCCAGCTCACGCGGAATACCGGCGACTGCCGCCGTGGGCTGAAGCTGCATCAGGCAAAGCGTATCGTCGGCCTGATTCAGTTCCGTCCAGATGCAACGGCGCAGGTGCTGCACTTTACGCAGCCTGAGCACCTGCGGTGGCAGCACATCGAGAGTTTGCGTACAGCCTTGCAGACGCTGGCAAATATCTTCGACCACCAGCATATTCTCGCGCTGGTTTTTATCATCTTTCATTAGCCAGTCGCCCAATTGCCAGGCCCGATGATCCTCAGGGTGATTGGCCACGGTTCCGGCCAGCGCCTCGGTGCGCAGCGCCGTATCACGTCGTCGATACAGACGTTCAGGAGAAGAGCCAAGAAAAGCGGTGTCGGCGGAGAATGCCATAAAGAAATGGTAGCAGTTCAGATTTAAGCGACGGCTGGAAGCCATCACGGCAGCGGCATTAACCGACTGAGAAAACTGTAAGTCGGTCGCCCGCGCCAGCACGACCTTATCGAGGTCTTCTCCTGCGATCGTTTGAGTGGCGAGTTTTATCAGGTCTATCCAGCCAGCTTTCTCCGGCCAGTGCTGTTCTCCCGTCAAATTCAAACGCAATGCAGGGAGCGGTTTTACGGGAGCAAGCGATGAGATGAAGGCGATCGCTTGTGCAGCGTCTTCACGTAGCGACACGTCGCTATAGAGATGTAAGCGTAAGCTCGCCACTCCGGCGCAACGTCGCCACTCCAGCCGCGGCAGCAGTAAATTGCCACGCTGAGGCTCAAAGGCATTCAGGCCCCAGATGCGCAGGTCGGGATGATTATCATGCTGATGTAAAAATTGCTGGGCTGATTCCAGCGAGGAAAATGCGGCGACGGCCCCTAATACGGCGGCTTCTTCATCGCCGTTACGCTGCTGCCAGTAAAACTGGGGCCAGACGGGTTGGCTGGCCAGCCATCCTAAAGCGTCAAACGCATCATTCAGTGGGAAAGGTATATCGTAAATACGAATTCCAGGTGCTGCTGGCATCTCTTGCGATAAATGACGCATCAGACTTTCCAGCGCAGTAGTGATTGAATGCACGCGGACCTCTCCCTGTTAAAAACCTCTCATTATACGGGGTACTGAGCAGAAAAAGCAGTACCCCCAGTTAGGGAGTACGTACAAATGCGATGACAGAACGGAATTTATCGCCGCGCTAACAATAATCCCATCACTAAACCGACTGTGGCGCCAACGCCGATTCCGCGCCAGGGTTTTTCGCGCACATAGTCATCCGCCCGACAAACAGCTTTTTTCGCACGGTAATAGTAGCTATCAGAAGCATGGCTGACGCGATTTCTCACCTCTTCTAACGCCCGCTCTGCCCGCGCTTTTAACTCAAGGTATTTTTGATCTGCTGGGTCGCCAGAAGAACGCAGCACCTCTTCCAGCGTTTCACTTAATAATTCCAGATCATCATCGATACGTGATTCATAAGAATGAAAAGACATTATATTCTCCCTTTCTATTGACGTACCCGCTAACTATAGACAACCTGGACTGATTGCGCCTGTTTACGCCTGATGTGCTTCCCGCGCCATTCCGACGTGTGGAATACCGTCTTCGTCATAGATATCCGTCACCGGAACAAAGCCAAAGCGTGCATAGAATGATTGCAGATGCGCCTGCGCGCCCAGATACAACGCCTTGTGTGGCCAGTGTTGCGCGCAGGATGCCAGCGTCTGGGCCATTAGCTGTTGCCCCAGTTTTTCACCACGCAGCGCTTCGCTTACAATCACCCGACCAATCACTACCGGCTCCAACTCGTCATCGCTTTTCAGAATCCTCGCATACGCCACCAACTCATCGTTATGCCAGCCCAGAATATGCCGATTCTCTCCAGCCAGGTCATCGCCATCCACATCCTGGTACGGACACTGTTGCTCAACTACAAACACCGCGCATCGTAGCTGAAGTAGTGCGTACAGTTGTTGGGTACTCAGCTTTGCATGGTGGAGATCTTGCCAGTGAATCATTGTCTGCCCCTATGTTGTGATAACCTGAACACCCTGCCTTATTGATGGCGAAAAGTGTAACGCAAAGATGGAATTACTATTTTTAGGCACGTCTGCGGGAGTCCCCACGCGCTCACGCAATGTAACGGCAATTTTACTGAATCTGCAACACCCGACTCAGGCGGGGCTGTGGCTTTTTGATTGCGGCGAAGGGACGCAGCATCAGATGCTCACCACGCCTTTCAATCCAGGAAAACTCGATCGTATTTTTATCAGCCATCTGCACGGCGATCACCTGTTTGGTTTACCGGGGCTACTGTGCAGTCGCTCAATGGCCGGCAATGTCCAGCCTCTGACGCTCTACGGGCCAAAAGGGTTGCGAGAGTTTACCGAAACCGCATTGCGTCTGAGCGGCTCCTGGACCGATTATCCGCTGGATATTGTAGAAATCACCGCGGGTGAGATTGTGGATGACGGCCTGCGAAAAGTAACGGCTTACCCGCTGGCGCATCCGCTGGAATGCTACGGTTTTCGCATTCAAGAGCACGACAAACCCGGTGCGCTTGACGCCAATGCCCTGAAGGCGGCAGACGTTAAAGCGGGCCCGTGGTTTCAGGATTTGAAAGCCGGAAAAACCATCGTGCTGGAGGATGGTCGAGCGATTAACGGTGCCGATTTTCTTTCCCCACCCACCAAGGGAAAATCAGTCGCTATTTTCGGTGACACAGGACCCTGCGCGTCCGCCATTGAACTGGCTCGAGGTGTAGATGTCATGGTACACGAAACCACGCTGGACGCTTCAATGGAGGAAAAAGCAAACAGTCGTGGGCACAGCTCGACCCGACAAGCCGCAAAGCTGGCGCTGGAGGCCGGAGTGGGACGCCTGATCATGACCCACGTTAGCTCACGTTACGATGAAAAAGGCTGTCAGCGATTACTCGAAGAGTGCAAAGCAATATTTCCAGACACGGAACTGGCTCACGATTTCGCCATTTTCACCGTTTAACGCTCTATTTTTCCGCCTCAGTGCCGATAACAGTGGAAAGGCTGGCTTTCACACTGAGGACAGGATGAACAATTTCCAGAAAGATATTGATGACAGGACAAACCTAACCCTGTCTAACCGTTTTGAACTGCTGCTGTTTCGCCTCGGCAAATCTGTTGAGGAGCAGAAATCAGAGCTGTTTGGCATCAACGTATTCAAACTGCGTGAAATCGTGCCGATGCCGACCTTTACGCGTCCGGCGGGTATGAAGGCCCCGTTACTGGGTATGGTTAATATTCGCGATCAGGTGATCCCGGTGATTGACCTGCCCGCCGTCGCGGGCTGTAAGCCAGAGACCGGACTCAACATCCTGTTGATCACAGAATATGCCCGCAGCGTCCAGGCGTTTGCTGTGGAGTCAGTGGAAAACATTATGCGCCTGGACTGGCAACAGGTGCATACCGCCGAGAAAGCCGTTAATGGTCGCTATATCACCAGTATCGCTTGCCTGGACGACAACAAAGAGACCAACAACCTGGCGTTGGTGCTCGACGTTGAGCAGATCCTGTACGACATCGTACCAGCGAACCACGACCTGCGCGCAACCGATCTGAAAACTAATAAATTCAACATCACGCCGGGTGCGGTGGCGATTGTGGCTGATGATTCCAAAGTGGCCCGCGCCATGTTGGAAAAAGGTCTAAACGCCATGGAGATCCCGCATCTGATGCATGTAACAGGTCAGGATGCGTGGGAAAAAATACAGCAGCTTTCCGCAGAAGCGCTGGCGGAGGGCAAGCCTGTCAGTGAGAAGATCGCTCTGGTTCTCACCGATCTCGAAATGCCGGAGATGGACGGTTTTACGCTTACCCGTAAGATAAAAACCGACGAACGTCTGAAGAAAATCCCGGTCGTTATCCACTCTTCGCTTTCCGGTAGCGCGAACGAAGATCACGTTCGCCGTGTAAAAGCGGATGGCTACGTGGCCAAATTCGAAGTCAATGAGCTTTCTTCAGTGATCCAGGAAGTGATGGATCGCACAGCGAAAGGCATCAGCGGTCCGCTGGTGAGCCGTCAGCTATTAAACTGACCGTATTTCACGCATAAAAAAACCCGCCAAGGCGGGTTTTTTCGTTTCTGCATTTCGTTTACATCAGCGGAGTCGCTAACTGCACAATGCTGATCAGCGGTTGCGGGTAAATACCCAGCACCAGTACCAGCAGAGCAGAAATCAGCACCACGATACCGCCCGCGCTGTACTGCCAGTTAGACGGCGCATCACGGTTCAGCTGCTGCGGTGCGCTCAGGTACAAGCTTACGGCAACGCGCAGGTAGTAGTACAAACCAATCGCAGAACCGACCACCACGGCGGCAACCAGCCACCACAGGTTAGCCTGCACACCGACGGCCAGTACATAGAACTTACCGATAAAGCCCAGCGTCATCGGGATACCTGCAAGAGACAGCATCATCACCGTCATCACTGCCGCGAGGATCGGACGATGCCAGAACAGACCACGGTAGGAGAACAGAGAGTCCGCATCCGGGCCGCGGTACGGGCTGGACATCAGGCTGACCACACCGAACGCGCCGAGGCTGCTGAACAGGTAACCGGCCAGGTAAACGCCAACTGCTTCCATCGACATCTCGCCGCTCTGCAGAGCAATAAGCGCCACCAGCAGGTAGCCGAGGTGAGAGATAGAAGAGTAACCGAGCAGACGTTTAATATTGGTCTGGCTCAGCGCCATCAGGTTACCGAAGATGATGGAAGCAAAGGCAATCACGCCCAGTACGATACGTACCGCTTCGCTATCTCCTACCGGTGCGTACAGGAACAGACGCATCACCACGCCGAAGATAGCGATTTTGCTCGCCGTCGCCAGGAAGGTGGAAACCGGAGCCGGAGCGCCCTGGTATACGTCTGGCGTCCACAGGTGGAACGGAACCAGCGAGAGTTTAAAGCCGAGGCCAACAATCATCAGACCGAAGCCCGCCAGCAGCAGCGGTTCGTGCAGCATGCCGTCGCCGAGGCTCTTACCGAGTGCAACAAACGACAGATTACCAGACTGCGCGTACACCAGCGCCATACCGAACAGCAGGAAGGAAGACGCTGCGGCAGACAGAATGGTGTATTTGATACTGGCTTCCAGCGAACGTTTCTGACGGAAGGCATAGCCAACCAGGCCAAACAGCGGCAGAGAGATCAGCTCAATACCAAGGAACAGCGCCGCCAGATGGTTAGCGTTAGCCAGCAGAATACCGCCAAGTGCGGCAATCAGCACCAACAGGTAGAACTCTTCCCGGTTGTCATCGTAGCCTTCCAGCCACGGGTAAGCGAAGGTACAGGTGGCAAGACTCGCCAGCAGCACCAGCCCGGTGTAGAGCATGGCGAAACCGTCAACCCGCATCAGCGGGGTGACGTCCATGGCGCCCGCCTGGCCAACAAACCAGAGCGAAACCAGCGCGGCGTTAAGCCCAATGACCGACAGCGTGGCATTGAGGAAGTGATTGCGTCGCCACGCAATGGAGAGCATCACAACCACCACCGTCAAGCCGACGATCAGCAGCGGTAGCAGCGCAATCAGGTGTTGTGGAGTTATTGTCATGGCGATTTACGGCCTTGTAGTAGTAACGGAATTAACAAACCACTGCTGGATGTTGCTCATCGCAGAATGCGAGGTATCCAGAATCGGCTGCGGATAGAAGCCAAGCAGTACCAGAAGCACGACCAGCAACAGGATGATAAACAGCTCACGCAGCGACATCCCTGGCAGTTCAACACTGGCAATCTGGCTCTTCGCTTTACCGAAGTAAGCGCGATGCAGCATCGCCAGCGAGTAAACAGAGGCAAACACCAGACCAAAGGTCGAGATCACGGTAATGACCGGAACCACCTGGTAGCTGCCGAACAGAATCATAAATTCGCCAACGAAGTTACCTGTACCCGGCATACCCAGCGTACACACTGCGAAGAACATCGACAGCGCAGGCAACCATTTCATTTTGCCCCACAGGCCGCCCATCATACGCATATCACGCGTGTGCAGACGTTCGTACAGCTGACCACACAGAATGAACAGACCGGCTGCGGACAGACCGTGCGCAATCATCTGGATAACAGCACCCTGGTACGCCAGCTGGCTGCCGGTGTAGATAGCAATCAGTACGAAGCCCATGTGCGATACGGAGGTGTAAGCGATCAGACGTTTGATATCGTACTGATTAAAGGCCATCCACGCGCCGTAGAAGATACCGATAACGCCCAGCCACATTGCGATAGGTGCAAACTCCGCCGACGCGTTCGGGAACAGCGGCAGAGAGAAGCGCAGCAGACCGTAAGCCGCGGTTTTCAGCAAAATCCCCGCCAGGTCAACGGAACCTGCGGTCGGCGCCTGGGAGTGCGCATCCGGCAACCACCCGTGCAGCGGAACCACCGGCATTTTCACCGCGAAGGCGATGAAGAAGCCCAGCATCAGCAGATATTCCACACCGTGGGACATCGGGGTATTCAGCAGCTCTTCATAGTTGAAGGTCCACACACCGGTCGCTTTATAGTGCACAAACACCAGCGCCAGGATGGCAATCAACATCACCAGACCACTCGCCTGGGTATAAATGAAGAACTTGGTCGCCGCCGTGATACGCGTTTTACCGTCAGAGGCTTTATGCCCCCACAACGCGATCAGGAAGTACATCGGCACCAGCATCATTTCCCAGAAGAAGAAGAACAGGAACATGTCGATGGCAAGGAACACGCCGATCACGCCGCCTAAGATCCACATCAGGTTCAGATGGAAGAAGCCCTGGTATTTTTCGATTTCATTCCAGGAGCAAAGTACCGCCAGAACACCGAGCAGACCGGTCAGCACTACCATCAGCAGCGACAGACCGTCGATAGCCAGATGAATAGAGATGCCAAAACGTGGGATCCACGGCAGGACAAATTCAGACTGCCACTGCGGAATGCCAGCGGATTGCGTCAGTGAATAGCCGCCCTGCAACCACAGTTGCAGGCCAAGCGCCAGCGTCAATCCCATGGTAATCAGCGCAATCCAGCGCGGCACCTTCACGCCAAAGCGTTCGGTCTGCCAGCACAGGAAGCCACCGATAAAGGGAATTAATATCAACCAGGGTAATAACATAGCTAAGTATGTCCCTTATATTTACTCCTGCTCAGGCTATCTCACTCGTCAGCCCAAATCCCGGCAGTGCTCGCAATCCTCACGTACTTCAGTACGCTCCGGTTGCTCTGCGCTGGCGGTCTCCGGTCTGACTTCGCCGATGACGCCTGTACATCAGGAACAGATTTTCAACGAATTCTAAAAATTATTTTTGGGTTTGTAGGCCGGATAAGCGCAGCGCCATCCGGCAATCGTTCATCCAGCCAACAAACTCAACGCAGTACCATCAACAGTGCCAGCACAACGACGGCGCCGATGCTCATTGATGCAACATACCAGCGCAGATAACCGTTCTCGCTCAACAGCAGGCCTTTACCTGCAAAGCGGGAAAGGATCGCCGGAATGTTCATCATTGAGTTGAGCGGATCGCGTTTCAGCAACCAGGCAACACCCAGGAACGGCTTAACGAACACTTTGTCGTACAGCCAGTCGAAGCCCCAGGCGTTATACCACCAGGTACCCAGCAGGCGGCCCGGCGCACTGTTCGCAATCGACGTCACCAGTGTGCGTTTACCCAGCCACAGCCATGCTGCGATCAGGATGCCCGCAATCGCTACGATACCGGAGGTAATTTCCAGCGTCATAACGCGACCATGCTCAAGCTCGGTCGTCGCAGGCAGTACACCCTGCAGCGGCGGCACAATCAGCGCGCCAACGAAGGTGGACAGGATCATCAGCACAATCAGCGGCAGATGATGGGTAATCCCCTTCCCTGCGTGGGCGTGAATTTGTTCTTTACCGTGGAACACGATGAAAATCATACGGAAGGTGTACAGAGAGGTCATGAATGCACCGACCAGACCTGCAACCATCAGATTAATATGACCATTCGCCATTGCACCGGCCAGAATCTCATCCTTACTGAAGAAGCCAGCGGTAATCAGCGGCAGAGCCGACAGCGCCGCGCCACCGATCAGGAAGCAGAGATACACCAGCGGAATTGACTTACGCAGACCGCCCATCTTGAAGATGTTCTGTTCGTGGTGGCAAGCCAGGATAACCGAGCCAGATGCCAGGAACAGCAGCGCTTTAAAGAAGGCGTGCGTCATCAGGTGGAAAATCGCCGCATCCCACGCCTGTACGCCGAGAGCCAGGAACATATAACCAATCTGGCTCATGGTGGAGTACGCAAGAACGCGTTTGATGTCGGTCTGTACCAGCGCAGCAAAACCCGCCAGCACCAGAGTGATAGCACCGATAATCCCCACCAGGTGCAGGATTTCAGGCGTCATCAGGAACAGGCCGTGCGTACGGGCTATCAGGTAGACACCAGCGGTAACCATCGTCGCGGCGTGGATCAACGCGGAGACAGGCGTCGGGCCAGCCATCGCATCAGCAAGCCAGGTCTGCAACGGCAGCTGTGCAGATTTACCGACCGCACCGCCCAGCAGCATCAGGGTTGCCCACATCAGCATGTTGTTACCGTCTGCAAAGTGCGCAGGCGCCAGTTCCACCATTTCGCGGAAGTTCAGCGTGCCCAGCTCGTTGTAGAGGATGAACAGCGCGAACGCCAGGAATACGTCACCAACACGGGTTACCACGAAGGCTTTCATTGCCGCAGCGCCATTCTTCGGATCGGTGTAGTAGAAACCAATCAGCAGATAGGAGCACAGGCCCACGCCTTCCCAGCCGAGGTACATCAGCAGCAGGTTATCCGCCAGCACCAGAACCACCATGCTGGCGATAAACAGGTTGGTGTAGGCGAAGAAACGAGAATAGCCCTCTTCTCCGCGCATATACCAGGAGGCGAACATGTGGATCAGGAAACCAACGCCGGTCACCACGGAGAGCATGGTCAGCGACAGGCCGTCCAGCACCAGGTTAAAACCGATGTTGAAGTCGCCGACTGACATCCACGTCCACAGCGGCTGGCTGTAAGCCTGCTGGCCATTGGCAAAGAAATCAACGCCAACAAACGCAGTCACCAGCGCAGCCAGACCGATCGACCCGACACCCACGGTAGCGGACAGATTTTCTGACCAACGACCACGAGAAAACGCCAGTAATACAAAGCCAATAAATGGCAGAATAATGGTTAAGGCAAGCATGTTCATCCACGCATCTCACTTACTGAATCGATGTTCAGGTTCTGGCGACGGCGATGAAGTTGCAGCAACAGCGCAAGCCCAATGCTCGCTTCGGCAGCCGCAAGGCTGATGGCGAGAATATACATCACCTGACCATCGGTCTGGCCCCAGTAGCTTCCGGCGACCACAAAGGCCAACGCGGAGGCGTTAATCATGATTTCCAGCCCGATCAGCATAAACAGCAGATTGCGGCGGATAACCAGACCGGTTAAGCCCAGCACGAATAAGATCGCAGCGAGGATCAGTCCATGTTGTAAGGGGATCATGCGTGCTCCTCCGTTTTTCTTTTCGCGCGGTCATCGGTGCGATTGCTCAGCACTTCACCAGAACGCTCTTCGCGCCCTACGTGGAAGGCCACAACCAGACCCGCCAGCAGCAGCATCGAAGCCAGTTCAACCGCCAGTACATACGGTCCGAACAGGGAAATACCGACTGCTTTCGCGCTAATTGGCGTGCCGTCGATGCCCTGATCGTTAACGCCCAGAATGGCGTAAACAATAACCACCAGCATAATGGCTGACAGAATCGCCGGACCAATCCACACCTGCGGTTTCAGCCACTGACGTTCCTGTTCAATTTCAGAACCACCAAGGTTGAGCATCATCACCACGAACACGAACAGCACCATGATGGCGCCCGCGTAAACGATAATTTCCAGCGCACCGGCGAAGTAAGCGCCTAACGAGAAGAACACCCCAGAAATCGCCAGCAGCGAAATAATCAGGTACAGCAACGCGTGTACCGGATTGGTGTGGGTGATCACCCGCAAGGTTGCGAGAATGGCTATCAGGCCACAGATATAAAAAGCGAACTCCATTGCCCCTCTCCTTACGGTAACAGGCTCTTGACGTCGATAGGCTTAGCTTCGTTCTCTGCTTCGCCCTTATCTTTGCCGTCGATTGCCATACCTGCCATCCGGTAGAAGTTATATTCCGGGTATTTGCCCGGACCGGAGATCAGCAGATCCTCTTTCTCGTAAACCAGGTCCTGGCGCTTGTACTCACCCAGCTCGAAATCTGGAGTCAGCTGAATAGCCGTAGTCGGACAGGCTTCTTCGCACAGGCCGCAGAAAATGCAGCGTGAGAAGTTAATGCGGAAAAACTCCGGATACCAGCGGCCATCTTTGGTCTCTGCTTTTTGCAGAGAAATACAGCCTACCGGACACGCTACCGCACACAGGTTACAGGCAACGCAGCGCTCTTCACCGTCTGGATCACGAGTCAGAACGATACGACCACGAAAACGGGGCGGTAGATAGACCGGCTCTTCCGGATACATCTGCGTTTCGCGTTTCGCGAACGCATGCAGGCCGATCATCCAGATACTGCGTACCTGGGTGCCGAAACCTACGAACAATTCTTTTAAGGTCATGGTCTTTGTGTCCCTTATTGCGCCTGCCAGAGAATGACAGCCGCCGTTACCAGCAAGTTGACGAGCGTCAGCGGCAGACAGACTTTCCAGCCGAAGGACATTACCTGGTCATAACGAGGACGCGGTAACGACGCACGAATCAAAATGAACATCATCATGAAGAACGCGGTTTTCAGCGCGAACCAGACGAATGGCGGTAAGAACGGGCCATGCCAGCCACCGAAGAACAGGGTAACCATCAGTGCAGAAATGGTGACGATGCCGATGTATTCACCCACGAAGAACAGACCGAATTTCATACCGGAATATTCAATGTGGTAACCGTCGGCCAGTTCCTGCTCGGCTTCTGGCTGGTCAAACGGGTGACGGTGGCACACCGCCACGCCCGCGATGGCAAAGGTGACAAAACCAAAGAACTGCGGAATAACGTTCCAGATATCAGCCTGGTTGTTGACGATGTCGGTCATGTTAAATGAACCGGCCTGCGCCACCACGCCCATCAGGGAAAGCCCGAGGAACACTTCGTAACTCAGCGTCTGCGCAGACGCACGCATCGCACCGAGCAGGGAGTATTTGTTGTTACTGGACCAGCCGGCGAACAGCACCGCGTATACCGCGAGGCCCGCCATCATCAGGAAGAACAGGATCCCGATGTTCAGGTCAGCAACCACCCAGTTCGGACTCACCGGCACGATGGCGAAAGCCAGCAGCAGCGAGGTGAAGGCGATCATCGGTGCCAGGGTAAAGATGACGCGATCCGAGAATTTCGGGATCCAGTCTTCTTTAAAGAACATCTTGATCATGTCCGCAACCAGCTGGAGCGAACCGCCCCAGCCAACACGGTTCGGTCCGTAACGGTTCTGGAACAGACCCAGCAGACGACGTTCGCCAAAGCTCATGAATGCCCCGCAGGTGACCACCACCAGCAGGATCACGACCGCTTTGAGAATGCTCAGCAGGATCTCAATCAGATCGGGTGTAATCCAACTCATTGTTGTGCCTCCTGCAGATCCTCAAGACGCGCACCTGCCAGAACCGGCGCGATGCCAGGCATACCCATCGGCAAACCGACCTGCCCTGCCGTTAATCCTTCAGCGATTTCAACCGGCAGCGTAACCGTGTTGCCATCGTAGCTGAAAGAAACGCGCGTACCGGCATTAACACCCAACTTCGCGGCATCAGCCGGGTTGAGTTTGATGTACGGCTGCGGCATACGGGTCTGGAAGACCGGCGCACGCTGGGACATTTCGTCGCTGCCAAACAGATGGTAGTACGGCGCGATACGCCACTGACCATCCTGAGCCTGGAAGCTCGCCGGAACGGTAGTGAAGTAATCCATACCATCTGCAGAAGCTTCGATCAGACGCACGCCCGGATCGCCATGACGCAGTTTACCGCCCACTTCATCCTGGAACTTGTTCCACGCCTGTGGGGAGTTCCAGCCCGGAGCCCAGGCAAACGGAATTTGTGAACGCGGCGCAGACGGTTGGTTGTTCCCTTCCATAGAGAAGGCGAACATAGTGTCTTTGTCCTGCGGCTGGCGCGGTTCGTGTACGCTGATGTTGGCGCGCATTGCGGTACGACCGCTGTAGCGGTGCGGTTCACGAGCCAATTTCTGTCCACGGATACGGAAGCTTGCGTCCGGCGCTGCATCTTTGATACCCGCCAGTTGCGGCAGCTTCTCAACGACCGCGTCGATAACGTGGTCGAGCTGCGTCCAGTCCACTTCGCGGCTCTGCACGGTGCTGTGCAGCGAGTGCAGCCAGCGCCAGCTTTCCAGCATCACGGTGTTACTGTCGTAGTAGGACGGGTCGTAGACCTGGAAGAAACGCTGAGCGCGGCCTTCGTTGTTAATCACCGTACCATCGCTTTCGGCGAAGCTTGCGGCGGAAAGCACCAGATGGGCGTTTTCCATAATTGCCGTACGCTGATGGTCAATGACCAGTACCAGCGGTGCTTTCGCCAGCGCAGCGTTCACACGCGTTGCTGAAGCATGGCGATGCAGGTCATTCTCCAGCACCACAACGGCGTCAGCACGACCTGTTTCCAGCTCGGTCAGCGCATCGTCAAGGGAACCACCGCCAATCATACCCAGGCCCATGCTGTTAACAGAGCGAGCAATCATGGTGATGCCGACGTCTGCGCCACGGCCTTTCAGCGCCTTCGCCACGTTGGCAGCCGCCTGAATCACTTCGGCGCTACCGGCGTTGGTGCCGGAAATAATCAGTGGTTTCTTCGCCCCGGCCAGTGCCTGAACGATAACGTCAATTTTGTTTTGCAGGTCACGGTCGATACCGTCAACCGCCGGAGCGTTGTTATCCAGCGCATGAGCGATAGCGAAACCTAAACGCGCCTGATCTTCAACCGGTGCACGATAGGTCCATGCGGCGATGTCATCCAGACGGGTGTTATCGACGTTGGTAACGAACAGCGGGTGCTTAGCACGCTGGCCGATGTTAAGGATTGCTGCGATCTGCCAGTCAGCCACTTTCTGTGCCGCCGCCATTTCACGCGCTTTACCTTTCACCGCCTGACGCACTGCCAGCGCAACGCGTGCGCCGGTCTGGGTGACATCTTCGCCCAGCACCAGAACCGCATCATAAGATTCGATTTCGCGCAGTGCCGGAGTATGAATCCCGCCGTCACGCAGCACGCTCAGTGCCAGTTGCAGACGTTCCTGCTCGCCCTGGGCGATACCGGTATAGAAGTTATCCGCACCCACCAGTTCACGCAGCGCGAAGTTACTTTCAACGCTGGCGCGCGGGGAGCCGATACCAATTACTTTCTTCGACTGACGCAGAATATCTGCCGCGCCCTGCATCGCCTGCTCGGCGTTGAGCGTGATCAGGTCATCGCCACGACGCTGTACCGGCTGACGCGGACGGTCTTTCAGGTTCACGTAACCATAGCCAAAACGACCACGGTCGCAGAGGAAGTAGTGGTTAACGGTACCGTTATAACGGTTTTCGATACGACGCAGTTCACCGTAGCGTTCGCCCGGGCTGGTGTTACAGCCGATGGAACACTGCTGGCAGATGCTCGGCGCAAACTGCATGTCCCATTTACGGTTATAACGCTCGGAGTGCGTTTTATCGGTGAAGACGCCGGTCGGGCAAATTTCTACCAGGTTACCGGAGAACTCGCTTTCGAGCGTACCGTCTTCCGGGCGGCCAAAGTAGACGTTGTCATGTGCGCCATAGACGCCCAGATCCGCGCCATCGGCGTAATCTTTGTAGTAACGTACGCAGCGATAGCAGGCGATGCAGCGGTTCATTTCGTGAGAGATGAACGGCCCCAGGTCCTGGTTACGGTGAGTACGCTTCGTGAAGCGGTAGCGACGGAAGCTGTGACCGGTCATGACGGTCATATCCTGCAGGTGGCAGTTGCCGCCCTCTTCACAGACCGGACAGTCGTGCGGGTGGTTAGTCATCAACCACTCCACGACGCTTTCGCGGAACTGTTTCGCTTCTTCGTCATCAATAGAAATAAAGGTGCCTTCGGTGGCCGGTGTCATACAAGACATCACCAGGCGACCACGCGTGTCTTCCGCGTTTTGATATTGCTTCACCGCACACTGGCGGCAAGCACCGACGCTTCCCAGCGCCGGGTGCCAGCAAAAGTACGGAATATCAAGGCCGAGAGACAGACAAGCTTCCAGCAGGTTGTCCGCTCCGTTGACCTCATATTCTTTGCCGTCTACATGAATCGTAGCCATAGTCAGCATGCTTCCAGTTGGCTCGGTCGTAACCGAGCGTTAATCGAATTTCTTATCGCGACACAGGGCTAACCCTGTAATCACCAGCGCTCTTTCAGCAGGTTCGGCTGAATACCACCAATCTGATGGGTATTGCTGAAGGACTGCTTGATGCCAGCTTCGAATTCTTCGCGGAAATATTTAATGGCGCTCTGCAGCGGTTCCACTGCACCCGGTGCGTGTGCACAGAAGGTTTTACCCGGGCCGAGGAAACGACACAGTTGCTCAAGTGTCTCGATATCCCCAGGCTGGCCTTCGCCACGCTCCAGCGCGCGCAGAATTTTCACACTCCACGGCAGACCGTCACGGCACGGCGTACACCAGCCGCAAGACTCGCGGGCAAAAAACTCTTCGAGGTTACGCACCAAAGGAACCATGCCAATCTCGTGATCGACAGCCATGGCCAGCGCGGTGCCCAGACGGCTACCTGCTTTACCAATGCTTTCGAATTCCATCGGCAGATCGAGGTGTGCTTCGGTCAGGAAGTCAGTCCCTGCACCGCCTGGCTGCCAGGCTTTAAACTTCAGTCCATCGCGCATGCCGCCCGCGTAATCTTCGAGGATCTCACGCGCGGTAGTACCGAAAGGCAGTTCCCACAGGCCAGGATTCTTCACGCGACCAGAGAAGCCCATCAGCTTGGTGCCCGCGTCTTTGCTCTTCGAAATGTTCTGGTACCACTCCACGCCGTTCGCGAGGATAGCCGGTACGTTACACAGGGTTTCGACGTTGTTTACGCAGGTCGGTTTGCCCCATGCGCCAGAGCTTGCCGGGAACGGCGGCTTGGAACGAGGGTTAGCACGGCGACCTTCGAGGGAGTTGATCAGCGCGGTTTCTTCACCGCAGATGTAACGCCCTGCCCCGGTGTGGACAAACAGTTCGAAGTCGAAACCAGTGCCCATGATGTTTTTGCCAAGCAGACCGGCTTCGGTCGCTTCGGCAATCGCGCGACGCAGATGCACGGCTGCTTCGATATATTCACCGCGCAGGAAGATGTAACCACGGTACGCTTTCAGCGCAAACGCGGAAATCAGCATGCCTTCCACCAGCAGGTGCGGCAGCTGTTCCATCAGCAGACGGTCTTTATAGGTGCCCGGCTCCATTTCATCGGCGTTACACAGCAGGTAACGGATGTTCATGGATTCGTCTTTCGGCATCAGGCTCCACTTCAGACCGGTGGAAAAGCCCGCGCCGCCGCGCCCTTTCAGGCCAGCGTCTTTTACCTGATTAACGATTTCGTCCGGTGACAACCCGGTCAGGGCCTTACGCGCACCTTCGTAGCCGTTCTTGCTACGGTATTCGTCCAGCCAGACCGGCTGTTTGTCATCACGCAGACGCCAGGTCAGCGGATGGGTTTCGGGAGTACGGATAATGTCTTTCATTTATACCGCTCCAGTAGTTCGGGAATGCCTTCCGGGGTCAGGTGAGCATGAGTATCTTCATCGATCATCATGTTTGGCCCTTTATCGCAGTTCCCCAGGCAACAGGTCGGCAGCAGCGTAAAGCGACCATCAAAGGTCGTCTGCCCCGGCTTGATGTTGAGTTTTTTCTCAAGCGCGGCCTGGATCCCCTGGTAGCCGTTGATATGGCACACCACGCTGTCGCAATAGCGGATCACGTGGCGACCTACCGGCTGGCGGAAGATCTGGCTATAAAACGTAGCAACACCTTCTACGTCGCTTGCCGGAATACCCAGCACATCAGCGATCGCATAGATCGCCCCATCCGGCACCCAGCCACGCTGTTTCTGAACGATTTTCAGCGCTTCAATGGACGCCGCACGCGGGTCTTCGTAGTGGTGCTTCTCGTGCTCAATCGCTTCACGCTCAGCCGCACTCAGCTCAAAAGCCTCGGTTTGTGGTTGTTGATTCTCGTGCATAATTAGCGGTCCACATCTGACATAACAAAATCGATACTACCCAGATGGACGATTAAGTCGGACACCAGGCTGCCACGTACCGCTACCGGGATCTGCTGCAGGTGCGCATAGCTCGGGGTACGGTAACTCATGGTGCTGCCATCGCTGGTCAGGTAGTAACTGTTGATACCCTTGGTCGCTTCCACCATCTGGAAGGACTCGTTTGCCGGCATAACCGGACCCCACGAAACCTGCAGGAAGTGGGTGATAAGGGTTTCGATATGTTGCAGCGTGCGCTCTTTCGGCGGCGGCGTCGTCAGCGGGTGATCCGCTTTGAACGGGCCTTCCGGCATGTTATTGAGGCACTGCTCAAGGATGCGCAGACTCTGGCGCAGCTCTTCAACTTTCAGCATCACGCGGGTATAGCAGTCAGAAACGCCGCCGCCAACCGGGACTTCAAAGTCAAAGTTTTCGTAGCCAGAGTACGGACGCGCTTTACGCACGTCGAAATCAATACCGGTCGCGCGCAGCGCAGCACCGGTACAACCCCAGTCCAGCGCTTCTTTCTTACCGTAAGCGGCAACGCCCTGCGAACGGCCTTTCAGGATGGTGTTACGCAGTGCGGCTTTCTCGTAAGAATCCAGACGTTTTGGCATCCAGTCGAGGAAGTCACGCAGCAGCTTGTCCCAACCCCGCGGCAGATCGTGTGCCACACCGCCGATACGGAACCAGGCCGGGTGCATACGGAAACCGGTGATCGCTTCCACCACGTCATAGATTTTCTGACGGTCGGTAAAGGCGAAGAATACCGGGGTCATCGCGCCGACGTCCTGAATGAACGTGGAGATGTACAGCAGGTGGCTGTTAATACGGAACAGTTCGGACAACATCACGCGAATCACGTTGACGCGATCCGGCGTGGTGATACCAGCCAGCTTCTCAACGGCCAGTACGTAAGGCATTTCGTTTACACAGCCGCCGAGGTACTCAATACGGTCGGTGTACGGAATGTAGCTGTGCCAGGACTGACGTTCACCCATCTTTTCAGCGCCACGGTGGTGGTAGCCGATGTCAGGTACGCAGTCGACGATTTCTTCGCCATCAAGCTGCAGCACAATACGGAAAGCACCGTGAGAAGACGGGTGGTTAGGACCGAGGTTGAGGAACATGAAGTCCTCATTTTCGGTGCTACGCTTCATACCCCAATCTTCTGGTTTGAAGGTCAGCGCTTCCATTTCCAGATCCTGTTTGGCTTTAGTCAGCTCAAACGGATCGAATTCGGTCGCACGCGCCGGGTAGTCTTTACGCAGCGGATGACCTTCCCAGGTATGCGGCATCAGCAGACGCGTCAGGTGCGGGTGACCTTCGATATCGATGCCAAACATTTCCCAGGTTTCACGCTCATACCAGTTGGCGTTCGGGAACAGTTTGGTGAAAGTCGGTACGCGCAGATCGTTTTCAGACAAAGCCACCTTGAGCATGATATCGCGATTGCGTTCAATGGAAATCAGGTGATAGAAAACGGAAAAATCCGCGGCAGGTAACCCTTCGCGGTGCGTACGCAGACGTTCGTCCATGCCGTGTAAATCAAACAGCATGACGTAAGGTTTCGGCAGTCTCTTTAAGAAATCGCCAACTTCCAGTAATTGTTCACGCTTGACCCAAACAACGGGTACCCCGGTGCGAGTCGCCTGAACGGTAAAGGCATCCGGCCCAAAACGGTTGCGCAGTTCGCCAATGACCGGGTCATCAAGGTGATCCCGTGTTTGCCATACGGCGTCTTGCGCGGTTAAGTCGGTCATATTGTTCACCATTGCAAATGGTCCGTGGTGGTCGGCAGTGCTTCGCGCTATTTATGTAGTGATAAGCGAAGGAAGTGCTGCTGCCGACAGGCGCAAATTAAATCTCGTCTGGTGTACGAAGATTCGTTACAGCAATACGTTCGCCGCGTTTACGCTCGCGTTCTGACTGCATATTGGCGCGATAAACGCCCTGATCGCCAACCACCCAAGAGAGCGGACGGCGTTCTTTGCCAATGGAATCTTGCAGCAGCATCAGAGCCTGCATATACGCTTCTGGGCGCGGCGGACATCCCGGGATGTACACATCGACCGGAATAAATTTATCAACGCCCTGCACCACAGAATAGATGTCGTACATACCGCCGGAGTTGGCGCATGCGCCCATGGAAATAACCCATTTCGGTTCCAGCATCTGATCGTAGAGGCGCTGAATAACTGGTGCCATTTTGGTAAAGCAGGTTCCGGCTACGACCATCAGGTCAGCCTGACGCGGCGATGCACGCAGTACTTCCGCACCAAAACGGGCCACATCGTGCACGGCGGTAAACGAGGTCACCATCTCAACGTAGCAGCAGGAAAGGCCAAAGTTATATGGCCAAATTGAGTTTTTACGGCCCCAGTTAACCATGTCATGCAGTTTGCCCATGAACACGTTTTTGTTAACTTCTTGTTCCAGGGGGTCGGTTACGATCTCCTGTTTTTGCAGGGGGTAACGGTCGTTCTCACCGTTAGGATCTATGCGGGTGAGCGTATAATCCATCTTAATGCCTCGCGGTTAGCGTTGACGATTAGCGATACTGTTCGTTTCCGGGTTCATACGCTCGCGGCGTGAACGCGCGGGCGTCCAGTCCAGCGCGCCAATACGCACCAGATAAACCAGACCTGCCAGTAACACAAAAATAAAAATTGCAGCTTCCACAAAGCCAATCCAACCGCTTTCACGGATAGAAGTTGACCATGCGAACAGATACAGCGCTTCAACGTCGAAGATAACGAAGAACATGGCTACCAGATAAAACTTGGCAGACAGGCGCAGGCGGGCGGTGCCGACCGAGTCGATACCTGATTCAAACGGCACGTTTTTAGATCTCGCGCGTGCGCGACCCCCTAAAAACCAGCCGCCGACGAGCATCAGGCAGCACAGGCCAATGGCAACGATAAGAAAGATAGCGAATGCCCAGTGATGAGCGATGATTTCAGTGGATGTTGACATACTCATTGCTTACTCATCAAAAGTAGCGCCAAATTCTCTGCTCTTTTCGGCAGATGAACGCCACATCGATTCATGGGGAGGAATAAAAAAAACCTTACAATCACTGTGAAAAATCATTTTATACAGCTAATTGATGGGGTTTTTTACTCCTTTCTATAACCTTTTGTCAACTTTAACAAAAGTTTCCTCACATTATTTTACACTGTTCCAACTTCATTAACATAAAGTGCTCTTTAGACCCATTTCGATTGCATCATCGGTCATTTTTAATGTTGTTGAATCGTGTCCGTAGTGAAGTAAAAAAGATAATACACGTCTATTTTGACAGGAATTCACCCAGATGCCTCCCCCTAAATGGGAGTATTTTCTTGATCTGTGACACGCTTTTGTTAATTCACCATAAAAAACAGCAACAATTTCTCTAGTTTTTTAACATGGAAACATTTAGCAACTCAGCTGATTATTTTTCATCCTATTGTCAGTCTGTTTTTTTACCTGCTGATTTTGTTAAGTTTTAGTATATGAATGAACAGAAAGCAGTAATATTTGCATAAAAAAAGAGCCACTGGATGTTTTTTCATCATCAGTGGCTCTTTTTTACACTTACATTTTAAAACGTTTTTTTGTGACGCTTTACTCAAAGTCGCCTTCAACAATCAGCGAGTCATCTCCCCCTTCAGGGGTAAACTGATTGTATTGCCAAGGATTTTGATATGTCTGCATCGACTTAAAGATAACCTGAGCTAATTCATTTTGCGTGGCCGGATCGCTGCACAGCAGATACTCGGTATCAGGCAGAGGTGGCAATCCGTCCGCCGCACCCAGTACGCGTAAATCCGGGCTCATCATTTCGACAGGACGGGCAGTAACGCCCAGCCCTGCTTTTACCGCCGCGCGGACCGCAGGCAATGTTGAAGCGACATAAGCCAGACGCCACGGGATCTGTGCGGCATTCAACGTCGCCAGCACGATATCGCGAAACGGGCTGGGATCGTCCAGCAGAACTAACGGCACCGGTTCCCCTTTTTGCAGGATATATTCGGCTGCGCAATACCAGTGCGTCGGTGAAGTTCGCAAATTCAGGCACTCAAAATCGCCAGGTCGGTTAGTGGTGACCACTAAATCCACTTCTTGCGACTTAAGCATCTCCACCATGTAGGCGTTGCGTTTCACTCTGACATCCAGTGCAAGTTTCGGATAAACCGAACTTATACGGTTAAGCAGAAAAGGGAGTATGGTATCGGCGGATTCATCAGAAGCACCGATAGTTAACACCCCCTGAAGATTGTTAAACATCAATGATGAGCATGCCTCATCATTAAATCGCAGTATTTTCCTGGCGTAACCCAACAGCTGGATACCATGCTCGGTCAGCAGTTTGTTGCGTCCATGGCGCGCGAACAACTCTTTCCCCACAAGTTGTTCAAGACGCTGCATTTGCTGACTTACCGCAGACTGAGTTCGACATACCGCAGCTGCCGCAGCCGCAAAGGTATTCAGGTCGGCAACAGCAACAAAGGTTCTCAGCAGATCGAGGTCGAGGTTAATTATCGGACGATTTGCATTTATCATAGTTTTTCACTTACTCGCGGGTCATACCGGGTTAATGCTGTGCATTCAGAATCAAACAACTCCATTTGTAATGTGCCTCCCTTCAGTTTCGCTTAGTGTAACCAAGTGAAAATAAGGATGTATTTGGTTTAACAAACGAAACAATTCTCTTTCTGAGCTATTTTAATACCCGTGATATTCATCGGAATATAGCAACGAGAAAGAGCCGTATTTTTAGCTGCTGGATGATTCTGACTAATGGGAAACATGTAAATTTTGTAAATTTAAAAAATAGTTAACGAACAATAATTTACACATTAAAAACTAACTTTTCAGGATGTTAGGAACAACCAACAAACATTTGAATTATAGTAAAATTCGTACTACACACCATTTCATAGGAGTTATCTTAACCTAAAACCACTATATTTATAAGTGTTATCGCGAATAATTCCGGGCAAATTGGTGTTATGTCAGTGCAACGGTTTTCGTATTATTGGCCAACTCAATTTGATGTCGTTTAAATAATAAATAATAATTAATTAAGAATTCCTCAATTCATTAATTATGCTTAACAATGGATTCACACCGCATCACGCAGGGATCAGACCGATAACAGATTTCGCAGGCCAAACCTCAGTATTTTCGAATTACGCCATTCAGCTGAGATCTCAGCTACTTTGTCTTTACAGACCTAACTTTTTTTGACCAGACAAATCACCATACCCACGCTAACAAATAAAAATATAAACCACAAAAAACACAACAATCCAGATTATTACCCTACAAAAATCACATTATTTAGTTATTAACAGTGAATTATAATCCTCCTGCTTTCCAAAATCTTCTACTAAAGACCCTTCAAAACTCACCGTCGTGGGAGTACATTGTGCTGGGCTGACTTCCACGGCAGGGAGTGGCATTCACAGCTAAAAAGGTCAACGTTCATGTCCCCCATTGAAAAATCCAGCAAATTAGAAAACGTCTGTTATGACATTCGCGGCCCGGTTCTGAAGGAAGCAAAGCGCCTGGAAGAAGAAGGCAACAAAGTTCTGAAACTGAACATCGGCAACCCTGCGCCTTTCGGGTTTGAAGCGCCAGATGAAATTTTGGTGGATGTGATCCGCAATTTGCCAACTGCGCAAGGATATTGCGATTCCAAAGGCCTTTATTCAGCCCGCAAAGCAATCATGCAGCATTACCAGGCCCGTGGGATGCGCGACGTAACCGTGGAAGATATCTATATCGGTAACGGCGTATCTGAATTGATTGTGCAGGCCATGCAGGCATTGCTAAACAGTGGGGACGAAATGCTGGTTCCTGCACCTGATTATCCACTGTGGACGGCGGCGGTTTCGCTCTCTGGTGGTAATGCCGTGCACTACCTGTGTGACGAATCGTCAGACTGGTTCCCGGACCTGGATGATATCCGCGCCAAAATTACGCCGCGTACCCGTGGGATCGTCATCATCAACCCAAACAACCCAACCGGCGCGGTGTATTCTAAAGAGCTGCTGATGGAGATTGTTGAGATTGCCCGCCAAAACAATCTCATCATCTTTGCGGACGAGATTTACGACAAAATTCTTTACGATGACGCCGAGCACCACTCGATTGCGGCAATGGCCCCTGACCTGCTGACTATTACCTTTAACGGCCTGTCAAAAACCTATCGTGTTGCCGGTTTCCGCCAGGGCTGGATGGTACTGAACGGACCGAAGAAACATGCCAAAGGGTATATCGAAGGCCTTGAGATGCTGGCTTCTATGCGCCTGTGTGCCAACGTTCCGGCACAACATGCCATTCAGACCGCACTGGGTGGATATCAGAGCATCAGCGAATTCATCATGCCAGGCGGACGTCTGTATGAGCAACGTAACCGCGCCTGGGAACTGCTTAATGACATCCCCGGCGTCTCTTGCGTAAAACCGCGCGGTGCGCTGTATATGTTCCCGAAAATTGATGCTAAACGCTTTAATATTCATGACGACCAGAAGATGGTACTCGACTTCCTGTTGCAGGAAAAAGTACTGCTGGTCCAGGGGACGGCATTCAACTGGCCGTGGCCGGATCATTTCCGCATCGTCACGCTACCGCGTATTGACGATATCGAAATGTCGCTGAGTAAATTTGAGCGTTTCCTGTCAGGGTATCGCCAGCTGTAACCACGCAAAGTGCTGCCGGGTTTGCATCCGGTAGCACTCTCTGCGCAAAATACCGTTACTGAAGTCACTGAGTAAGGGTCGTTATGAAGCAGAGCCACTTTTTTGCCCACCTCTCCCGTCTGAAACTCATTAACCGCTGGCCGCTGATGCGCAACGTGCGCACCGAAAACGTGTCCGAACACAGTCTGCAGGTTGCCATGGTTGCCCATGCGCTGGCCGCAATTAAAAACCGTAAATTTGGTGGTCAGGTTAATGCTGAGCGTATTGCCCTGCTGGCGATGTATCACGATGCGTCAGAGGTGTTAACCGGCGATCTCCCTACCCCAGTGAAATATTTCAACTCGCAGATTGCCCAAGAATATAAAGCGATAGAGAAAATTGCCCAACAAAAACTGGTCGATATGGTTCCCGATGAGCTGCGCGATATTTTTGCGCCGCTCATTGATGAACATGCCTTAAGTGAAGAAGAGAGGTCGATTGTTAAACAGGCCGATGCCCTGTGCGCGTATCTGAAGTGCCTGGAAGAACTCTCCGCCGGTAACAACGAATTTCTGCTGGCGAAAACACGTCTGGAAAAAACGCTGGAGTCACGACGCAGCGAAGAGATGGACTACTTTATGGACGTGTTCGTTCCGAGTTTTCACCTCTCATTAGATGAAATCAGTCAGGATTCTCCATTGTAAGTTTGCGGCGACATTGCCTTTGTAGGCCGGATAAGGCGTTAGCCGCCATCCGGCACATAAAAATCAAAACGGAAACAGCATCGGGATCATCACCACGCACACCACCATCACAATGATGGTAAACGGCACGCCAATTTTTACGAAATCGCTAAAGCTGTAGTTACCCGGTCCGAGTACCAGTGTGTTTACCGGTGAAGAAACTGGCGTCATAAAGGCTGCTGAAGCCGCCATCGCAATCACCATCGCAAAAGGATACGGCGAAACGCCCATCGACTTTGCTGCCGCCAGCGCAATCGGCGCCATCAGTACCGCCGTCGCAGTGTTAGAGATAAATAACCCAATGGTCGCGCACAGCACGAACAGGCAGCCCAGCATCATATACGGGCCGTACCCTCCACCAACGTCCATTAGCCCTTTAACCACCAGATCAACACCGCCCGTTTTCTGTAATGCCAGCGCAAAGGGCATCATTCCGACAATCAAAATAATACTTGGCCAGTGAATGGCTTTATAGGCGCTTTCGGCATCGATGCAGCGGAATTTTCCCATCAGCAAACAGGCGATAATCGCGGCAACCGTATTAGGGATTTCATCGGTGAGCATTAACGCGACCATCAGCACCAGACAGAAAATCGCATGCGGCGCCTGGCTGTGCGCCGGGGAGGCTTCACTAACTTCCACGGGCATATTCAGCACCACGAAATCGCGCCCTTTTTGCCCCAACAAAGTGATGAGTTTCCAGTTGCCCACCACCAGAATGATATCGCCCATCAGCAGTGGTTCATCCACCACCGCTCCGGCCAGTGCCGTACCATCACGCTTCAGTCCGACGACATTCAGGCCATAACGCGTACGAAAAGCGATTTCCCGTACCGTTTTGCCGATCAATTCCGATTCAGGGATTAATGAAATCTCGGCCATACCCACGTCAAGCGCCTGCTCGGAGAAGTATTCACCGCGCAGCACCATTGGCTCCAACAGTTGCTCGCTGCAAAATTCACGCAGGTCGACGTCGGCCGCTGACATATCAATCAGCAACACGTCACGGGCACGGAACTCAGAAACCCCGTTAACATCGACAATCACGCGGCGAAAACGCCGCCAACGTTCAACACCAATCACGTTTGCCCCGTAGCGCTCACGCAATTTCAGGTCATCCAGACGTTGGCCAATCATGGGAGAACCGGGGCGAATCGCCAGGCGACGGGCACGCCCTGTCAGGCGATATTCTTTGATCAGATCGCGAAAGGTTCGGCGCTTCCAGCCGTCTCCCGGCTGCCCAGAGTCTTCACCTTTCAGCATAAAACGCATCACCAGCATATAAATTATGCCCAGTACCAACACCACCAGTCCCAGTGGGGTTACGCTAAAAAAGCTAAAACCGTTAAGTCCTTCACGTAACAATTCACTGTTGACGACCAGGTTCGGCGGCGTTGCCACCAGCGTCATCATGCCGCTTATCAATCCGGCAAAGCTCAACGGCATCATCAGGCGTGAGGGGGAGATTTGCATGCGCATGGAAACGCTTAAGACAACCGGAATAAAGATGGCGACCACACCGGTCGAACTCATGAAGGCACCGAGTCCGGCTACGGTTATCATCAGCAACACCAGCATTTTGACTTCACTGCTGCCAGCGACCTTCACCAGCCAGGCACCCATTACCGTCGCCACGCCGGTACGCACCAGGCCGTCGCCGATAATGAATAAAGCCGCTATCAAAATAACGTTAGGATCGCTGAACCCGGAAAAAGCCTCTGTGATGCTCAATGTTCCGCTCAGAACAAAGGCAATAATGACCAGCAAAGCGACCGCGTCCATACGCACTCTGCCAGTTGCAAACAAGACGACGGCAATCGCCAGCAATGAGAGAACCCATATCAATTCACCGTTCACAACATATCCTTGTTAAATGAGAGGGATGGACTGATTCTGCCATAAAAAAGCCCCAACAATCTGGGGCTAAATCATGATCAGGTATTTCTTATAACGACCACATTTCCGTTGGGTTGTTTGGTCACAGAAATATGTTCCAGACTGGTCAGCGAAAAATCAACTTCGTCCAGACGCGGCGTATCCGCTGGCGCGTTAACCGCGATGACATGACACCCAGCAGCCAGTCCTGAGAGCACCCCGGCGGGGGCATCTTCCACGACTGCACATTCCT
The DNA here is from genome assembly GCF_030332805.1 of Citrobacter sp. Cpo065. Lineage (NCBI taxonomy): Bacteria > Pseudomonadati > Pseudomonadota > Gammaproteobacteria > Enterobacterales > Enterobacteriaceae > Citrobacter > Citrobacter sp. Cpo065. Next base: position 232,211 of record NZ_JAOWHC010000035.1, on the reverse strand, counting down.
GCGGTGCCAGGCCCAGAAGCTGAGCGCCTAACAGATACGCGTCTGGCTCTGGTTTCCCTCTTTTTACCCGCTCGGCGGTGACAAACACTTCAGGAGCAGGAAGCCCGGCAACACGATGACGCGCACGTGCGACTGGCATAGAACCGGAGGTCACAATCGCCCATGGAATACCTGCTTTATTGAGATGGTTGAGTAAATCAACTGCCCCCGGCAGCGCGGTGATCCCGGCGGTTTCCGTCGCTTCGATCTGCTCCAGACGGGTAAATTCCGCGGCGATCTCTGCCTCAGACTTGCCCGCCATAAAGTGTCGCAGGGAGGTAATGGCCTGCTTACCATGAATAAAGCCGAGTACCTCGGCGTGATCGAGGCCGAAGCGATCGGCCCAGTTGCACCACGCACGCTCTACTGCGGGTAAGGAATCGACCAGCGTTCCATCCAGATCAAACAGAAAACCTTTGCACTGCACGCTCGCCCCCTCAGGCATTAATGATTTGGTTAATTTCATTCGCGCTCAGGTGATACTGACGCGGGCAAGAGTGCCAAACATTCAGCATACGCTGATATTTTTCCCACATTGGGGTCTGGGCGTTGAAGCCATGCGTACCCGCATCAAAGTGGGTGTAACGACCTTCCACATTGACCATAAAACGAACGTACCCGAGGAAACGGGCTTCCGTTGCGGCGTCAAAACCGAGGAAGGTCACGCGACGCTCATCAATAGCCTGCGCATCCTTAAGATTAGTCCAGGACACATGTAATGCGTGATACATCTCCATAATATCGATAATCGTACGACAGGTTTCTTCCGTCAGTTCACCAAACTCACGATCCAGCTCACGCATCTGCAAGCCGTAACCGCGTTCAATAATCGTCTGCAAACGACGATAACGCTCGGCGTTAGTTGGATCGAGCATAGTCATCATTTTGTACTGATTCGACAAAATCAGACGTTGAGCGTTGGTCATTTCCATTTGGGACTCCTGTATCACTACTACTGCGATGAAAAAAAAGAAGGCATCTTGTGCCTTCTTTTATATGCGTAATCAGGGGTCAATTACAAATCATCAAGGAAAGTTTTATCCAGTTGTTTGAAGGCGCGCTTAAGCGTGTCAGCCAGCGCCTGGTAATCCGGCTTTCCTTCTACCGGAGAGAGCGCCTGCCCAGCTTCTTGCAATTTACCCCGAACTTCGTAGAACCAATTGAGAATTGAAGGCGGCAGCGGCGTTACAGAACGTTTTCCCAGCCACCACATCCCCTGCATCGGCAGGCTAAGCGCAAACAGCGCAGTCGCCACGGCCGGGCCCAACTGCCCCCCTAACGCAATTTGCCAACATAAGGTGAAGACGGCGATAGGCGGCATAAAACGGATCGCGTAACGCGTCATGCGGATCACGCGGTTCTCAACAAACACGGGCGCAAGGCGCTTTTCCATTGGCCACGTCTTTGCATAGTGCTGCCCCCGGCGAAACAAGCTGAAAAAATTGACGGAGCGATTATCCGGTGTCGACATGGCGGTTACCTCAACTTCACATATAAAAATTAAAAAATTTGTGCAAAACAACAACTACAAGGGACATCGTTCAAAACATTTTGTCTTTGATACCCACATTCAGGTATCCTGTGCCGGCCTGTAAGGCCTGTAGTCCAAAATCATTGAGTCGTCAAATTGGCATACATTATGCCATTGCCTGAAAAATACGCAAAATGACATAGACTCAAAGGTATTTATTCCATCGTGCCCAAAAAGACTATGGCGCATGATGTTAATCATAAACGTCGGTGTCATCATGCGCTACGCTCTATGACTCCCTGACGTTTTTTTAGCCACGTATCATAAATAGGTACTTCCATGTCGAGTAAGTTAGTACTGGTTCTGAACTGCGGTAGCTCCTCACTGAAATTTGCCATCATCGATGCAGTAAACGGTGAAGAATACCTCTCTGGTTTAGCCGAATGTTTCCATCTCCCAGAAGCACGTATCAAGTGGAAAATGGACGGCGGTAAACAAGAAGCGGCTTTAGGTGCAGGCGCCGCTCACAGTGAAGCGCTGAACTTTATCGTTAACACTATTCTGGCACAAAAACCAGAATTGTCTGCGCAATTGACCGCTATTGGTCACCGTATCGTACACGGCGGCGAGAAGTACACCAGCTCCGTGGTTATCGATGATTCCGTTATTCAGGGCATCAAAGATTCTGCCTCTTTCGCACCACTGCATAACCCGGCTCACCTGATCGGTATCGCAGAAGCGCTGAAATCCTTCCCTAATCTGAAAGACAAAAACGTGGCTGTATTCGACACCGCGTTCCATCAGACTATGCCGGAAGAGTCTTACCTCTATGCTCTGCCGTATAGCCTGTACAAAGAACACGGCGTTCGTCGTTACGGCGCGCACGGTACCAGCCACTTCTTCGTCACTCAGGAAGCGGCAAAAGTGCTGAACAAACCGGTTGAAGAGCTGAACATCATCACTTGCCACCTGGGCAATGGCGGTTCTGTATCTGCTATCCGTAACGGTAAATGTGTTGATACCTCCATGGGTCTGACCCCGCTGGAAGGTCTGGTGATGGGTACGCGTTCCGGTGACATCGACCCGGCGATCATCTTCCACCTGCACGATACCCTGGGCATGAGCGTTGACCAGATCAACAAAATGCTGACCAAAGAGTCCGGCCTGCTGGGTCTGACCGAAGTCACCAGCGACTGCCGTTATGTTGAAGATAACTACGCTACTAAAGAAGACGCTAAACGTGCAATGGACGTTTACTGCCACCGTCTGGCGAAATACATCGGTTCTTACACTGCGCTGATGGATGGTCGTCTGGATGCAGTTGTCTTCACCGGTGGTATCGGTGAAAACGCAGCGATGGTTCGTGAACTGTCTCTGGGCAAACTGGGCGTTCTGGGCTTTGAAGTTGACCACGAACGTAACCTGGCCGCACGTTTCGGCAAATCTGGTTTCATCAACAAAGAAGGTACCCGTCCTGCGCTGGTTATCCCAACCAACGAAGAACTGGTTATCGCGCAAGACGCGAGCCGCCTGACTGCCTGATTTCACACCGCCAGCCTAGCTGGCGGTGCTGTTTTGTAACCCGTCTAAATTGGCGGTAACGAAAGAGGATAAACCGTGTCCCGTATTATTATGCTGATCCCTACCGGAACCAGCGTCGGCCTGACCAGCGTCAGCCTTGGCGTGATCCGCGCAATGGAACGCAAAGGCGTTCGTCTGAGCGTCTTTAAGCCGATCGCTCAACCGCGTGCCGGTGGCGATGCGCCAGACCAGACTACCAGCATCGTCCGTGCTAACTCTTCTCTGCCAGCCGCAGAGCCGCTGAAGATGAGCCACGTTGAATCTCTGCTGTCCAGCAATCAGAAAGATGTGCTGATGGAAGAGATCATCGCGAACTACCACGCGAACACCAAAGACGCTGAAGTTGTACTGGTTGAAGGCCTGGTCCCAACCCGTAAACATCAGTTCGCGCAGTCTCTGAACTACGAAATCGCGAAAACGCTGAACGCGGAAATCGTCTTCGTTATGTCTCAGGGTACCGACACCCCGGAACAGCTGAACGAGCGTATTGAACTGACTCGCAGCAGCTTCGGCGGCGCGAAAAACACCAACATCACTGGCGTAATCGTTAACAAACTGAACGCACCGGTTGATGAGCAGGGCCGTACTCGCCCGGATCTGTCCGAGATTTTCGACGACTCTTCCAAAGCGAAAGTGATCAAAGTTGATCCGGCTAAACTGCAAGAATCCAGTCCGCTGCCGGTTCTGGGCGCGGTGCCATGGAGCTTCGATCTGATCGCAACTCGTGCAATCGATATGGCGCGTCACCTGAACGCCACCATCGTTAACGAAGGCGATATCAACACCCGTCGCGTGAAGTCTGTGACGTTCTGCGCACGCAGCATTCCACATATGCTGGAACATTTCCGCGCAGGCTCCCTGCTGGTAACTTCCGCAGATCGTCCTGACGTGCTGGTTGCAGCATGCCTGGCGGCCATGAACGGCGTGGAAATCGGAGCCCTGCTGCTGACTGGCGGCTACGAAATGGACGCGCGCATCACTAAACTGTGCGAACGTGCATTTGAAACCGGCCTGCCGGTATTCATGGTAAACACCAACACCTGGCAGACCTCTCTGAGCCTGCAGAGCTTCAACCTGGAAGTTCCGGTTGACGATCACGAGCGCATTGAGAAAGTTCAGGAATACGTTGCTAACTACATCAACGCTGACTGGATTGAATCCCTGACTGCAACCTCTGAGCGTAGCCGTCGTCTGTCTCCGCCAGCGTTCCGTTATCAGTTGACCGAGCTGGCGCGCAAAGCGGGCAAACGCGTTGTTCTGCCGGAAGGCGACGAACCGCGTACCGTTAAAGCGGCAGCCATCTGTGCTGAACGTGGTATCGCAACCTGCGTACTGCTGGGTAACCCGGATGAGATCACCCGCGTTGCAGCCTCTCAGGGCGTTGAACTGGGCGCTGGCGTAGAAATCGTTGATCCAGATGTGGTTCGCGAAAGCTACGTTGCTCGCCTGGTCGAACTGCGTAAAAACAAAGGTATGACCGAAACCGTTGCCCGCGAACAGCTGGAAGACAACGTGGTTCTCGGTACCCTGATGCTGGAACAGGACGATGTTGACGGTCTGGTTTCTGGTGCAGTACACACCACCGCAAACACCATCCGTCCGCCGCTGCAGCTGATCAAAACTGCACCGGGTAGCTCTCTGGTGTCTTCCGTGTTCTTCATGCTGCTGCCGGATCAGGTTTACGTTTACGGCGACTGCGCGATCAACCCGGATCCGACTGCAGAGCAGCTGGCAGAAATCGCGATTCAGTCCGCTGATTCCGCAATTGCCTTCGGTATCGAACCGCGCGTAGCGATGCTCTCCTACTCCACCGGTACTTCTGGTGCAGGTAGTGACGTAGAGAAAGTTCGCGAAGCAACCCGTCTGGCACAGGAAAAACGTCCTGACCTGATGATCGACGGTCCGCTGCAGTACGACGCCGCTGTTATGGCTGACGTAGCGAAATCCAAAGCGCCGAACTCTCCGGTTGCAGGTCGCGCTACCGTGTTCATCTTCCCGGATCTGAACACCGGTAACACCACTTACAAAGCGGTACAGCGTTCTGCCGACCTGATCTCCATCGGGCCAATGCTGCAGGGTATGCGCAAGCCGGTGAACGACCTGTCTCGTGGCGCGCTGGTAGACGATATCGTCTACACCATCGCACTGACCGCGATCCAGTCTTCCCAGCAGCAGCAGTAATCTGCCGAGTGTGCCGGATCTCTTATCCGGCAACACATCTGCTTATCAAACCGGAAATAGCTGATATTTCCGGTTTTTTTATGTCTGTTTCCCCTTTGGCATAATCTGAAATATTTGCCTGGATGCGCTGCATCAATGAATAACTATTCTTCTGTTCGCATACTTACTCTCTTTTGCGTTGCAACAGGGATAGTCTTTCATGTCAGCAGTAACAGAATCACAGCCAGCTAAAAAATGGGCGATGCCCGACACGCTGGTGATTATTTTTTTCGTCGCCGTTTTAACAAGTCTGGCGACATGGGTTGTTCCCGTCGGGATGTTCGACAGCCAGGAAGTGCAGTATCAGGTTGATGGACAAACCAAAACCCGTAAGGTGGTTGACCCCCATTCCTTTCGTATTCTGACCAACGACGCAGGTGAAGAGCAGTATCACCGGGTGCAGTTATTCACCACCGGAGATGAACGCCCAGGCCTGATGAATTTCCCGTTTGAAGGATTAACCTCCGGCTCGAAATTCGGCACTGCTGTCGGCATCATTATGTTTATGCTGGTCATTGGCGGCGCATTCGGCATCGTTATGCGTACCGGCACCATTGATAACGGCATCCTGGCGCTCATTCGCCATACGCGGGGCAACGAGGTCCTGTTTATCCCAGTGCTGTTTATTCTCTTCTCCTTAGGCGGCGCGGTGTTTGGCATGGGGGAAGAGGCTGTTGCCTTTGCCATTATCATCGCGCCTTTGATGGTACGGCTAGGTTACGACAGTATCACCACCGTGCTGGTTACCTATATCGCGACTCAGATTGGTTTCGCCAGCTCATGGATGAACCCATTTTGCGTGGTGGTAGCGCAAGGTATTGCGGGGGTACCGGTGCTCTCTGGTTCCGGGCTACGCATCGTGGTCTGGGTGATCGCTACACTAATCGGGCTGACCTTCACGCTGGCCTATGCGACGCGAATCAAAAAGAATCCGCTTTTGTCCCGGGTACATGAATCCGACCGCTTCTTTCGCGAGCAGCAGGACGAAGTCGTGGAACGACGCTTCACGCTGGGCGACTGGTTAGTGCTACTGGTGCTGACCGCGGTGATGATTTGGGTTGTCTGGGGCGTTATCGCCAACGCGTGGTTTATTCCTGAGATCGCCAGTCAGTTCTTCACGATGGGTCTGGTGATTGGCATTATCGGCGTCGTGTTTCAGCTCAACGGCATGACGGTCAACATCATGGCCTCCTCATTCACTGAGGGCGCACGAATGATGATTGCCCCTGCCCTGCTGGTTGGTTTTGCCAAAGGCATTTTACTGCTGGTCGGTAATGGAGAGGCGGGTGAAGCCAGCGTGTTAAACACTCTGCTGCACAGCATTGCCAATGGCATCAGCGGGCTGGATAACGCCATCGCGGCGTGGTTTATGCTATTGTTCCAGGCAGTATTTAATTTCTTCGTCACTTCCGGCTCTGGTCAGGCTGCGTTAACCATGCCGCTACTGGCACCGCTGGGCGATCTGGTTGGCGTAAACCGTCAGGTCACAGTCCTGGCCTTCCAGTTTGGCGACGGATTCAGTCATATTATCTATCCGACGTCAGCATCTCTGATGGCTACGTTAGGCGTTTGTCGGGTGGATTTTCGTAACTGGCTGAAGGTAGGTGCTACGCTGTTGGGACTGCTGTTTATTATGTCCAGCGTGGTGGTGATTGGCGCGCAGATGATGGGTTACCATTAAAAAGTGTGCGTCCGGCCTACTCGATTTCTCGACGCAGTAGGCCGGATGAACAGAGTTTACTCAGCTTCTTCCTGCTTTTCGGCTTTCGCCCCTTCATTCTTGGCGTTGCGGGTCATCCACAGCGCCAGGGCTTTCAGGGAGTCCGGTGTAAATTCGTCGCAGCGCGCGGTAATTTCTTCCGGCGTCAACCAGCAAACTTCACTGACCTCATCTTCCTGAAGCGCAAACGGTCCGTGGGAAACGCAGCTAAACAACCCACCCCATACGCGACAGTTCTGGTCTTCAAAGTAAAACTGACCATGCTCGGCAAACGGCACGCCCGCAATCCCCAGTTCCTCTTCTGCTTCACGACGCGCTGATTCCAGCATCTGCTCGTCAGCCTGAACCACACCGCCTGCGGTGGCATCCAGCATGCCGGGCAAAAAATCTTTTGTCTCAGTGCGACGTTGAACCAGAATTTTGCCCATACCATCATGCACAACGATATACGTTGCACGATGGCGTAAGCGTTGCGCCCGCATTTGTTCCCGGCTGGACTGTGCAATGACTTCGTTGTCTTCATTCACAATATCCACCCATTCAGTACTTGCCAAACGACGCTGTTCCACCATCAGGAAACCTTCTTTTTTCTGGCGCTCTTACGGCGCGTTTATGTTTGTGGGGTAAATTACGGATTAATCTCGACCTGTGCAATAACACTTTGATCATTGAGTGCCATTACGCTGAGAACATTATCATCCAGAATCCCGTAACTTGCCGCAAAGCCCCCTTTCGGGATGCTTACCGAGCCGGGATTGAAATGATAGATACCCTCGCGCCGCTCAGCAACCGGCAGATGAGTATGCCCATAAACCAGAACATCGCCCGCATTGAGCACCGGCATATTTTGCGGGCCAAAAAGGTGTCCGTGCGTCAAAAAGAGTCGCTGGTTTTCTGTCAGAATTTGCTGCCACGGCGCAGTCATCGGAAAATGCAGGAGCATCTGATCCACTTCGCTGTCGCAATTACCACGCACCGCAATAATTCGCGATGCCAGCTCATTCAGCCGTTCAGCAACCTGCGCAGGTGCATAGCCTTCTGGAAGCGCATTACGCGGCCCGTGGTTTAAAACATCACCCAATATCACCAGCCATTGCGCGCCGCTTGCAGCAAACCGTTCGAGTACGCGTTCCGTGGCTGGCAACGAACCATGAATGTCCGATGCGAACATCAGTTTCATCACTCACTCCTCGCTGAAAATCACCTTGTAATGATACTGGATTACGGCCCGTTTTTCAGCAGGAACGCTTCGCTGAAAGCGCGATAAAACGCTGTACTGAAGCGCGCTGCCACTGGAAGGTGGCGTATTCCGCAAGCGCTTCTGGAACCTCATCACCATTCAGGACCAGGCGATTAAGCATTAGCGCTAAATCACAGTCAGCGATACACCATTCGCCAAATAAATTCTGCTTACCGTGGCTCAGTAAACTGCTCGCAGTAGCGAACAGTTTTTCCGCACTGGCTTTTCCCGCTTCGCTTAACGGTCCTTTCTTCACGCCAGCAAAAACGACATCTGTTGATCGTTCCTCACGGATAGGCATTAAATCGCTGCGGATCCACGCCTGAACCTGGCGCGCCCGAGCGCGCTTTTGTACATCGTGTGGGTAGATACGCTCCCACTGTGGCGGTGCAAAGCTCTCTTCCAGGAATTCCGTAATCGCTGATGATTCGCTCAGTTCAAAACCATCGATCTCAAGAACCGGTACGCGGCGCGTCAAGGCGTAACCTTGCCATGAAGGATGCAAGTGTTCACCACTATTGAGATCAACGGTTTTCAGCGTGAAAGGTAGCCCCTTCTCTTGCAGAGCGACATAAACAGACAGCACGTAGGGGGAGAAAAAATTGGCATCTGACCACAGCGTAATTGCAGATTTGCTCATAATGTCCTCTGAAGTGTATTGGCTTGCTTTCAAAATATAGAGTCTTTCTCTCGCTGTCACTTGATGAAAACTCACGCACGCCAACAGGCTCTATACTTGTAATGACCCGGTTCATGACAAAACGGATGCTGAAAATGATCGATCTCTATTACACGCCATCGCCAAACGGTCACAAAATCACGCTGTTTCTTGAAGAGGCACAGCTGCAATACCGTCTGATTCATGTCGATATCAGCAAAGGCAGCCAGTTTCGCCCCGATTTTCTGCTGATCTCGCCGAACAATAAAATCCCGGCCATTATCGATCATGCGCCGGAAGATGGCGGAAGGCCCATCAGCTTGTTTGAGTCCGGAGAAATTTTACTCTATCTGGCGGAGAAGAGCGGTAAGCTGCTCAGCGGTGAATTACGCGAACGCCACACCACGCTGCAGTGGCTGTTCTGGCAGGTCAGCGGTCTGGGTCCCATGCTGGGGCAGAATCATCATTTCAGTCATTACGCTCCGCAAACGATCCCTTACGCTATTGAAAGATACCAGGTTGAAACCCAGCGCCTGTACAACGTGATGAATAAACGTCTGGAAACGTCACCCTGGCTGGGAGGCGATCACTACAGCATTGCTGACATTGCCTGCTGGCCGTGGATCCACGCCCATCAGCGTCAGCGCATCGACCTCGACAATTACCCTGCGGTCAATAACTGGCACGAACGCATCCGTACGCGTCCTGCCACGGAACGCGCCATGCAGCAAGCACTGAGTGAGAAGCGGTGACGCAATTCGGTTCTCGTGTATCATGCAGAGGTTCATACATGGAGGAAACCTGCAATGTCACAACCTGACGCCATTATTCGTATAAAAAACCTTCGTCTGCGCACCTTTATCGGCATCAAAGAAGAGGAGATCCTTAATCGCCAGGATATCGTCATCAATATTGCCATTCACTATCCGGCAGACAAAGCCCGTACCAGCGAAGATATCAACGACGCGCTGAATTACCGCACTATAACCAAAAGCATCATTGCCCACGTGGAGGGTAACCGCTTCTCATTGTTAGAAAAATTAACTCAAGATGTGCTCGATATCGCACGCGAACATCACTGGGTCACTTATGCTGAAGTCGAGATAGATAAACTTCACGCATTGCGTTACGCCGACTCAGTATCAATGACGCTGAGCTGGCAGCGCTAAAACGTAACCCGGGAGGCGACATGCAGATTCTGATTACCGGCGGTACTGGCCTGATTGGACGTCATCTGATCCCCTGCCTGCTGGAACTGGGGCATCAGATAATCGTAGTGACACGTACCCCTGATAAGGCTCGTCAGATTCTCGACTCTCGGGTCACGTTATGGAAAGGACTGGAAGAGCGGCAACATCTCAATAATATTGATGCCGTGATTAACCTTGCCGGAGAGCCTATTGCAGATAAGCGCTGGAGCGCACAGCAAAAGGAACGCTTGTGCCAGAGCCGTTGGGGCATTACGCAGAAACTGGTCGATTTAATCAATGCGAGCGAGACGCCGCCCTCAGTGTTAATCTCCGGTTCCGCTACCGGTTACTACGGCGATTTAGGCGAAGTTGTAGTCACTGAAGAAGAGCCGCCGCATAACGAATTTACCCACAAGCTGTGTGCCCGCTGGGAGCAAATTGCCAGCACTGCGCAAAGCGACAAAACCCGAGTGTGTATGCTGCGTACCGGCGTGGTACTGGCCTCAGCAGGCGGCATTCTGGCAAAAATGGTCCCGCCGTTTCGTCTTGGCTTAGGCGGCCCGATCGGTAACGGACGCCAGTATATGGCCTGGATCCATGTTGATGATATGGTCAACGGAATTATCTGGCTGCTGAATAACGATCTACGCGGTCCCTTCAATATGGTTTCGCCATACCCGGTGCACAATGAGCAGTTTGCCCACGCGCTGGGTCACGCTCTGAACCGCCCTGCCATTCTGCGCGTTCCCGCCACCGCTATGCGACTGCTGATGGGGGAATCGTCAGTACTGGTCCTTGGTGGACAACGCGCATTGCCCAAACGCCTGGAAGCTTCCGGTTTTACGTTTCGCTGGTACGATTTAGAAGAAGCGCTGGCGGATGTCATCCGATAACCCCTAAGCGCTATTCACAGTCGCCGTTGTGGTGGTAAGGTTATAGACCAGATTTCCGCAATGGCGACGTTATGGCGATAATATCGACTCCCCGACTTACCCTCTCTTTGTTTCAATTTTCTGACTGGTCATTTTTCCAGAAACTCCGTGAATGTCCTGAAGTCATGCGCTATATGGGCAACATCGCCCCGGCGAAAGATACGCGGCTGTTATTCGCCAGACGTCTGGCCGCACAGCACACTTTCGTCATCCGCGAGCATAACAGCCCGACGCCACTTGGCGATATTGGTCTGCAAATCAGCCATCTTTACCCGCAGGAAGCCGACCTGGGCTACGCCATCATGCCACAGGCTCAGGGGAAAGGTATTGCCAGTGAAGCCGTCCATGCGGTGTGCCAGTATGCCTTCGAGCATGCAGGTGTGACGGCGATAAACGCATACGCGCTGGCGGATAATAAGGGTTCAATCCGTATTCTGGAAAAGACAGGCTTTGTACGTACGCAGGTACTGGAAAAGGCGTATGAGATTGACGGCATCGCCTACGACGACTGGGTGTTTCGGCTGGAGCGCGACGCGCTAAAATTGTAAGCCCGGAAAGCGTAGCGTCTCCGGGCTGTTGACTTACTTCAGCGATCCTTTAAGAAACTGCTGCAAACGCGGGCTTTGCGGATTACCAAATACCTGCTCCGGGTCACCCTCTTCCTCAATTTTCCCCTGATGCAGGAAAATCACGTGCGTGGAAACATGACGGGCAAACCCCATTTCGTGGGTCACCACCACCATGGTTTTCCCCTCTTCAGCCAGCTGTTGCATAATGCGCAGCACTTCACCCACCAGCTCAGGATCAAGCGCTGACGTAGGTTCATCAAACAATAACACTTCAGGTTCCATCGCCAGTGCACGGGCAATGGAAACACGCTGCTGCTGACCACCGGACAGGTGCACCGGATATTTGCCCTGTGCGCGCTCATCAATGCCCACTTTAGCCAGATACTTCACCGCACGGTCGCGAGCTTCCTGCTTGCTCAGCCCCAACACCTGAATCGGCGCTTCCATGACGTTTTCCAGCACTGTCATGTGGCTCCACAGATTAAAGTGCTGAAAGACCATCGTCAGACGCGTACGCAGCAGGCGTAGCTGATTTTTGTCCGCAACCTTCAACTGGCCGTCTTTGTCGCGCACCAGACCAATGTTCTGACCGCTGACGACAATCGACCCGGCACTCGGTTTCTCGAGAAAGTTAATGCAGCGCAGGAAGGTACTTTTACCGGAACCTGACGAGCCAATAATGCTGATAACATCACCCGCGTTGGCCTGCAGCGATACCCCTTTCAGCACTTCATGTTCGCCGTAGTGCTTATGTAAATCGATAACGTTTAATTTATTTTCAGACATCGTGTTACTCGAATCATTTAGAGGATACATGCTGCAACCAGCGTTTTTCCGCTTTACGGAACAGACTGATCAGGACATACGAAATAATCAAATACAGCACAGCGGCAATACCGAAGGCGGTAAACGGCTGATATGTTGCCGAGTTGATATCGCGAGCGATTTTCAACAAATCTGGCACCGTGGCCGTAAATGCCAGCGCCGTGGAGTGCAGCATTAAAATGACTTCATTGCTGTATGCCGGCAGCGCAATACGCAGCGCGGAAGGTAAAATAATGCAGCGATACAGTTTGAATGACGAGAAACCGTATGCGCGCGCAGCCTCAATCTCACCGTGAGGCACGGAACGGATAGCCCCGGCGAAAATCTCCGTGGTATAGGCGCAGGTATTCAGCGTCAGCGCCAGCACGGTGCAATTCAGCCCGCTGCGGAAAAACGCGTTGAGGAAGTCCGTGCCTTTAACTATTTCCAGCGTATACATCCCGGAATAAAACACCAGTAGCTGAACGTACAGCGGCGTCCCACGAAAAATATAGGTGAACAGCCAGATGGGAAACTGGATAAATTTATTACTGGAAACGCGACCAATCGCCAAAAAGAGTGCCAGTATTCCGCCCATCACTACTGACGAAATCAAAAGCCACAGGGTGATAGCGACGCCAGTGTAGCGATATCCGTCGGTCCACAGCAGGGACTTCCAGTATTCCTGAATAATCTCGATCACAGGTCAGCCCTCTTCACACCCACGGAATAGCGGCGCTCAAGGTACAGCAGCACACCATTAGAAACAGTGGTAAACACCAGATAGATGACCCCGCACACGACGGCAAAATAGAACGGCTCCCAGGTACTCTTCCCGGCAAGCTGAGTCGCTTTCACCACGTCTTCAAGTCCAAGCAACGATACCAGCGCCGTAGCCTTAAGAATAACCTGCCAGTTATTGCCGATTCCCGGTAAGGCATAACGCATCATCGCCGGGAACATAATGCGACGAAATATTTGTGAGCTGGTAAAGCCAAACGCCGTCGCGGCTTCAATATGGCCTTTTGGTACAGCCATAAACGCACCGCGAAAAGTTTCGGTAAAGTAGGCGCCGTAGATGAATCCTAGGGTGATAATGCCCGCAACCATCGGATCAATATCAATCTGGCCGATACCGATGGCATCGGTAATGGTATTCAGCGCGATTTGTAATCCGTAGAAGATGAGCAGCATTAAGACCAGATCGGGCACGCCGCGGATTAGCGTTGTGTACCCTTCGAAAATAAGCCCCATTGCCCGGCTTTGCGACAGCTTTGCTGCTGCGCCGACAAGACCTATCAGAACCGCCAGTACCACCGAGCTGAGTGCCAGCTCCAGCGTAACAATTGCGCCCTGTAAAATAACACCTGAAAAGCCATACAACATGCTGCCTGTCCTGTCGTGTGTGGTGGAGTAGTAAGCCTCTTTTGATTTCAGACTAACCGTTAAATGCCGGATGGCGGCCTTGCCTTATCCGGCCTACAAAATCACCGTAGGCCGGATAAGCGCGGTGCCATCGGGCATAAATTCAACGCGTCAAAAATCTACGGGCTTTATCAGCACCTGCGGTAATTAACCGCCGTAAACATCAAAATCGAAGTACTTTTTCGCCAGCTTCTCGTAAGTACCGTCAGCTCGCATTTCGGCAAAGGCTTTATTCAGCGCTTCGCGCAGTTCGTTATCGTCTTTGCGCAGCCCCATACCGGTACCCACGCCGAACAACTTCTCGTCTTTCACAGACGGGCCGCCGAATTTGTAATCTTTACCGACTGGCTGTTTCAGGAAGCCTTCGCTAGCCGCGACTTCATCCTGGAACGCGGCGTCAATACGCCCGGCAGTCAGGTCAGAATAGATATTGTCCTGCCCCTGATAAGAGACAATCTCAATACCTTTTGGCGCCCAGTGTTCGTTGCCGAACGTTTCCTGGGTAGTGCCCTGCAGCACACCAACACGTTTGCCTTTCAGCGACTCAATGGTCGGCTGAATAGCAGAATCTTTAGCGACAACCAGACGCGAATCGGCTGCATAAAGCTTGTCGGTAAATGCGATTTCCTGCTGACGTTTTTCAGTAATGGAAAGCGAGGACATGATGGCATCGATTTTCTTCGCTTTTAGCGAAGGGATCAGCGCGTCCAGCGGGTTTTCCACGAAGGTACATTGCGTATTGATACGTTTGCACAGCTCTTTAGCCAGATCGATATCAAAACCGACTAATTCACCCTGCGCATTCTTCGATTCGAACGGCGCATAAGTAGGATCGGTACCGATACGAATTTTTTGCGGAATGGCTGCAAATGCTGCGGTAGCACTGGAGAAAGCCAGAACCAGAGAAAGAGACAACACCAGTTTTTTCATAACTATCCTCAACAGACTGTCTTTTATAGGGGATCTTTACAGGACCAGGTGCAGTTATCGTGCCATTAATCAGGCCGACAAGGCAAAGCATTCTACCCTGTCGGCGGTATTTATTTGCATGAAAAGCGCTTAAGTATGCACTCATGCTTATTAAGTCAGCGATAAAAGCACCAAAACAGTGCACTGAATTTATTATGCACCGAAATGGTTACCCGCAATGGTGCAGTCAATTCCCCACGCCGCTGTATTAATCGCCGTAGACATTAAAATTAAAATATTTGCTCGCCATTTTGTCGTAGGTGCCGTCTTTACGCAGTTCGCCCAGCGCTTTGTCGAAAGCGGCTTTCAGCTCTGCATCATCTTTGCGCAAGCCAATCCCGGTTCCGTCACCAAAGTATTTTTTATCTTTCACCGACGGACCGGCAAAAGCGTAATCCTTACCAGCAGGCTGCTTCAGGAAGCCTTCGCTGGCCGCGACTTCATCTTGCAATGCCGCGTCCAGACGGCCTGCCGTCAGGTCAGAATAGATGAGGTCCTGGTTCGCATAGGCCACCACGTCCACGCCTTTACTGCGCCAGTTGTCATTGGCATAGGCTTCCTGAGTAGAGCCTTGCAGGACGCCAACGTGTTTACCCTTGAGGGAATCCAGAGTCGGCTGAATTGGGGAACCTTTCGCGGCGATCAGACGTGAGTCTGCAGCGTAAAGTTTGTCTGAGAACGCAATCTCTTGCTGACGCTTTTCGGTGATAGAAAGCGAGGAGATGATGGCATCAATTTTTTTCGCTTTCAGCGATGGGATCAGCGCATCAAAGTCACTGGCAACCCAGGTGCATTTGATCTGCATGCGCTTACACATCTCATTTCCCAGATCGATATCAAAGCCGACAAAGTCGCCTTTGGCATCTTTAGAGGAAAAAGGAGCGTACGTTGTATCTGTACCAATACGAACCGTCTGCGGAAGTGCTGCGTAGCTGGCCGCGGTGGCGGAGAGTCCTACCAGCAAAGACAAAGCAAGAACCGTCTTCTTCATACATAACCCTCAAGTGGCGTAATTTTATTATGTTTTACGTTGTGTTGTGTGTTTGCAGACTTTTTCATGCAGGTCTTATGCCATTTTCGCGTCGATGAGGATATTCGACGTTAAATATGTTAATAAAACGTTGCAATAATGTCCTGATTTTGAAGATAGCAGGTCTGGCGGTTGAACCGCAGCGTTTCGTTGAGTTTTAACGAATTAAATGTTGAGGATATGATCGCGGTTACAAAATTGCCCTGAAACAGGGCAACGGATGATTCTTTGCACGCTGATGGAACGGCTTACGCCCCTTGCCAGCGGGTGAACAGGTCCTGCGGAAGGGTAATATCAAACTGGTCAAGCACGCGATTAACCGTTTGATTAATCACATCATCGAGCGTTTGCGGACGATGATAAAACGCCGGGACAGGTGGCATAATTACCGCCCCAATTTCTGCCGCCTGCGTCATCAATCGCAAATGCCCCAGATGCAGCGGCGTTTCGCGTACACACAGCACCAGCGGACGACGTTCTTTCAACACCACATCCGCCGCACGGGTAAGCAACCCATCGGTGTAACTGTGGACGATGCCAGAAAGCGTTTTGATTGAACAAGGCAGAATAACCATTCCGGCAGTCTGAAAAGAGCCGGAGGAGATACTGGCGGCGATATCACGGGTATCATGATTCACATTTGCCAGCGCCTGCACGTCGCGCACAGAGAGGTCCGTTTCCAGCGCCAGCGTCTGTCGGGCAGCGGCACTCATCACCAGGTGGGTTTCCACATCAGTGACGTCACGCAATACCTGCAACAGGCGCACGCCGTAAATTGCCCCGCTTGCACCAGAAATACCAATGATGAGTCGTTTCATGTGTAATCGCCCTTACTTGCTCAGGGCCGACTTTGCAGGAAATTACGGTGAGTTGCAAGCAAGGGTGCAGATTGCGCCCTTGCTTGCGAGCAAACATTAACCTTCGTTGTGCATCTCAAGGTTTTCCGCTTCGTTCTGACGCAATACCGCTTTGGCATCGTCATTACGCAGGGAGTCGAGGAAATCGAGATATTGCTGGTCGACGTCTTTGGTAACGTACACGCCGTTAAACACTGAACATTCAAACTGCTGAATATCCGGGTTCTCAGCACGGACAGCTTCAATCAGATCGTTCAGATCCTGGAAGATCAGACCATCTGCACCGATTATCTGGCGAATCTCGTCCACTTCACGACCATGCGCAATCAGCTCCGTCGCCGTAGGCATATCGATGCCATAAACGTTCGGGAAGCGAATTTCCGGGGCGGCAGAGGCCAGATACACCTTCTTCGCTCCGGCTTCACGCGCCATCTCGATAATCTGTTCTGAGGTGGTGCCACGCACGATGGAGTCATCCACCAACAGCACGTTTTTATCACGGAATTCCGCACGGTTAGCGTTCAGCTTACGGCGCACAGATTTACGACGCAACTGCTGGCCCGGCATGATAAAGGTACGGCCCACATAGCGGTTTTTCACAAACCCCTGGCGGTACGGCTTACCGAGAATACGGGCAATTTCCAGCGCGATATCACAGGAGGTTTCCGGGATTGGGATTACTACGTCGATGTCCAGATCTTCCCATTCACGGGCAATTTTTTCGCCAAGCTTAGTCCCCATATTCACACGGGCGCTGTAGACGGAAATCTTGTCGATAAAGGAGTCAGGACGTGCGAAGTAAACGTATTCAAACAGACATGGATTGCTCACCGGGTTATCGGCACACTGACGGGTAAACAGCTGGCCTTTTTCGGTGATGTACACCGCTTCGCCAGGTGCTACGTCGCGCAGGAATTCAAAGCCCAGCGTATCCAGCGCTACGCTCTCAGACGCCACCATGTACTCGGTACGGCCATCGCCAATATCGCGTTTGCCCATCACCAGCGGACGGATACCGTTAGGGTCGCGGAAGGCAACCATACCGTGACCGATAATCATCGCCACACAGGCATAGGCGCCGCGAATCTGGCGGTTGGTTGCCGCAATGGCAGCAAAAATATTGTCGGCTTCCAGCGGGTAATGGCGGAAGTTATCCAGCTCGCTGGCGAAAATATTCAGCAGAATTTCAGAATCTGAAGTGGTATTGATGTGGCGGCGCTTTTCTTCAAACAGCTTTTTACGCAACTCATGCGCGTTGGTCAGGTTGCCATTGTGGGCAAGCGTAATGCCATACGGTGAGTTGACGTAAAAAGGTTGAGCTTCGGAGGCGCTGGAGCTGCCAGCCGTTGGGTAACGCACATGACCGATGCCCATATTGCCCTGCAAACGCTGCATATGGCGCGCTTCAAAAATATCGCTCACCATTCCGTTTGCTTTACGCAAGCGGAAGCAGTTGTTGGCATCAATGGTGATGATGCCCGCAGCATCCTGACCACGATGCTGGAGCACCGTTAACGCGTCATAAATCGACTGGTTTACCGGCATAACACCGGCGATACCGACAATACCGCACATACGTCTTTTCCTCGTTCAGCAACGACCCAAAGTTTATACTTTGGGCAAGAAACTTGACGAGCTTTGCAGATAGTCAAAGAACCATCTGATGATGAAACTGAACTGCGGGATCAGCTGCGACTTACCCCAGTCTTCACTTTTCGACAGACCGGTAAAGGTATCGAGAAAGAACAGTATGGCGGCGACGATCAACGCTCCACGCAAAGCACCGAAGCAGATCCCCAACACCCTGTCGGTACCCGACAGCCCTGTTTTCTCTACCAGTTGGCCTATCACAAAGTTAACGATAGCGCCGACGATAAGTGTCGCGATGAACAGTATCGCGATAGCAATCCCATTTCGAACCAGTTCGTCTTCAAAGCCCGTAAACCAGACAGACAGGTAAGTGTAGTAATGGCTGGCGACAAAGAAAGCACAACCCCAAGTCACCAACGATAATGCTTCACGAACAAAGCCACGGATCAGGCTAACCAGACAGGAAAAACCAATCACCGCGATAATGGCGTAATCAATCCAGACCATATGTGTCCCACGATTTTACGCCCTGTCGTCCTGTTCGGGGCGCATTCTAACAGAAAAAGAAAACGTTTGCGTAGGGATTTCCTTTCCACGCGTAAATAAAAATGGCGCTGAAAAAATCTTCAACGCCATACGATTTTATGCCTCTTCGGGCACTGCCGGATGGCGGTGTAAACACCTTGTCCGGCCTACATCAGCGCAACGTAACGCAATCCCTTAGTTAGGGGTATACCCCATCACCACCCCGCTCAAACCAGAGATCTTCTGCAGCTCGCCCAGCGAGTTCTTCAGCTTATCTTTGGAGGCGTCAGGCCCTACGAGAATGCGGGTTATTTTACCCTGCACCGGCGTTGACGGGGAAGTATATACCCGGAAGCCCGCGCCACGAAGTTTACCCACGATCTCATTGACCTTATCCGCGTTTTTCAGCGCACCGAGTTGTACAACGTACGCTTTGCCGGTTGGCGCTGGCGCTTCCTCAGCGGCCGGTTTCGGCGCTGGAGTCGGTGCCGGTGTTGGCGTCGGGGCGACGGCAACAGGCTGCGGTTTCGGTTTAGGTTTCGGTGGTTCCACAGGCGCAGGGACAGGATCTAACTCCGCGCTGTTTGCCGTCGTCAAACGTGATGGATCCAACGATGGCGCGGCAGCATCACCCGCACGCACCTCTTCTGCCGCCCCTTCCGGCGGCTGAGTCGGCAGCGCCTGCGTTGCTGCAGGCATCATGTCTGGTTCATCGCGATCGCCGGGTTTAGGCACCAGTGGGATCGCTGCAAATTCATCCTGATAATGCTTTTTCTGGCCGTCAAGCAGCCCGGGAAGCACAATTACCCCGAGCGCGACCAGCACAATTGTGCCGACTAATCGGTTCTGAAACTTACTCGCCACCGCTTCTCCCCACGTCTATTACTTCCATGACATGTGCGACAGTGTGAAACGATCCACACACCAACACGGTATCTTCTGGCTTCGCCTCAGCAAGTGCCGCAGTCCATGCCTGCGCCACGCTGTCATAAGCGTTGCCTTTGCCCAGGTGCTCCAGCAGCTGTGCTGCCGTTGCACCACGCGGCCCTTCCAGGGGCGCACAGTACCAGTCGTCAACCACACTTTTCAGCCAGGCTAACGTACCGGCAATATCTTTATCATGTAGCATACCGATAACCGCAAGTACACGCCCGCTTTTCACTAACTTTTTCAGACGTCCGGTCAGATACTCCGCCGCATGCGGGTTATGGGCAACATCAAAAATCACCCGCGGCGACTCGCTCACAATCTGGAAGCGTCCCGGTAAAATCGCTTGTTCGATACCGTCACGAATGGCCTGCTCGCTGACGTTAAGACCGCTTGCGCGCAGTGCAGCCAGTGCGGTTGCAGCGTTAGGTTGTGGCACCTGCGGCAACGGCAGGTGCGCCAGCGTTCCATGAGCATCAGTAAACGACCAGTCGTTCTCCGTGACCGCATAGCGCCAGTCCACACCGCAACGTTGCAAAATCGCCCCGCACTCCTGAGCGACATCTGCGATGGTGTAAGGCATTTCCGGTTCGCCGACGATGGCCGGTTTCTCTGCGCGGAAAATTCCTGCCTTCTCACGACCAATACTTTCGCGATCCGGGCCCAGCCAGTCAGTATGGTCAAGCGCAATACTGGTGACTACTGCGACATCGGCATCGACGATATTGGTGGCGTCAAGGCGGCCGCCTAACCCCACTTCCAGAATAACAACATCCAGTTGGGCCTGTTTAAACAGCCAGAGTGCCGATAACGTACCGTATTCAAAGTAAGTCAGGGAAATGTCACCACGTGCGTCTTCAATCTCAGCAAACGAGGCGGTATGAGCTGATTCCGGCAGTTCACGCCCCTGCACGCGTACGCGTTCCGTGTAGCGCACCAGATGAGGC
The DNA here is from genome assembly GCF_030332805.1 of Citrobacter sp. Cpo065. Classification (NCBI taxonomy): domain Bacteria; kingdom Pseudomonadati; phylum Pseudomonadota; class Gammaproteobacteria; order Enterobacterales; family Enterobacteriaceae; genus Citrobacter; species Citrobacter sp. Cpo065. Next base: position 211,517 of record NZ_JAOWHC010000035.1, on the reverse strand, counting down.
GAACTGTACACCCCAACTTTATAGCCTGCCGCAGTCAGCACAGATTCCAGCGTACGACAGGTTGTGCCTTTCCCATTGGTTCCTGCCACCGTAAAAACAAATGGCGCAGGTTTCAACACACCCAGTTTACGCGCCACCTGGCTGACGCGTTCAAGGCCCAGATCGATGGTTTTACTGTGCAGGTTTTCAAGATAAGAAAGCCACGACGCCAGGGGCGACGCGGCTTGAGGGATACGTTTATTGTCCATGATGCCTGTAGATTCTTTACGTTGAGAAAAGCAAAAGGGCAGCGCCAACCGGCCTGCCCTTTTTTACACGTCGTTTTCCACGTTGCAGATGTGTTGGCTGTACTCGCTCTCCCGAATCACTTAACGGTGTAAGTTCATCGGGATTAACACTCTTGTCGCCTGCCTGCAACCCGAAACCCATAGCGTAAACTATCAGGCCTCTGGTTCCTGATCGGGAACCGGAGGTACCACTTCGCCTTCACGCGGCTCATCCGGATTCGGCGCAGGAAGATTCATCAGCTTCGCCAGGATGCTTGCCAGTTTCAGGCGCATTTCCGGACGGCGAACGATCATATCGATAGCGCCTTTTTCAATCAGGAACTCGCTGCGCTGGAATCCCGGCGGCAGTTTCTCACGTACGGTTTGCTCGATAACACGCGGACCAGCGAAGCCGATCAATGCTTTCGGTTCTGCAATGTTGAGATCGCCCAGCATCGCGAAGCTTGCGGAAACACCACCCATTGTTGGGTCGGTCAGTACAGAAATATACGGTAAACCGCGTTCCTGCATTTTCGCCAGCGCAGCAGAGGTTTTCGCCATCTGCATCAAAGACATCAGCGCTTCCTGCATACGCGCCCCGCCAGAAGCGGAGAAGCAGATCAGCGGACAGTTGTCTTCCAGCGCCTGCTCAACGGCACGGACAAAACGCGCGCCGACCACAGAGCCCATGGAGCCGCCCATAAACGCGAACTCGAATGCCGCAGCAACGACAGGCATACCGTGAAGTGTGCCTTTCATCACCACCAGCGCATCTTTCTCGCCAGTTTCTTTCTGCGCAGAAGCCAGTCTGTCTTTGTATTTTTTGGAGTCACGAAACTTCAGCACGTCTTTCGGCTCAAGCTCGCTACCCAGTTCCACAAGAGAACCTTCATCTAACAGGCTATGCAGGCGATTGCGCGCCGACATGCGCATATGATGGTCACACTTCGGACAGACCTCAAGATTACGTTCCAGCTCAGCACGGTATAAAACCTGACCGCAGCTATCACACTTGGTCCACACCCCTTCAGGAATGCTTGCCTTGCGGGTGGGAGTAATGTTGCTTTTAATTCGTTCAATCCAGCTCATTGGTGACCTTTCTGCCTGAACCCTAGTCAGCTTTGTTATAAGGGGCGCATAATGCCATTTTTGCCCCTAACAGACCATGAATGTTGCACATTAAAACATAACAGCCCGAAACTTTGGATAAAAAAGTGGTCGAACCGCTGAGTTACTTTCTATTTTGCAGCCCGTGACGCAGCACGCTTATGGCGAATTACTTCAATCACCCCCGGCAATACGGAAAGGACGATAATCGCCACAATCAATAATTTCAGGTTTTCCTGGACGATCGGCAGATCGCCGAACAGGTAGCCTGCGTAGGTGAACAACAATACCCACAGCAATGCGCCTACGACGTTATACATCGCAAAGTGACGGTAGGACATATGTCCCATACCGGCAACAAACGGCGCAAATGTACGCACGATTGGCACGAAACGCGCCAGGATAATCGTCTTACCGCCATGTCGCTCGTAGAACGCATGGGTTTTATCCAGGTAGCTGCGGCGGAAAATTTTGGAGTTCGGGTTACTGAAAAGTTTTTCCCCGAACAATCGGCCAATCGTGTAGTTCACCGCATCGCCCACAATCGCCGCCACAATCATCAGTGCCACCATCAGATGAACATTAAGATCGTTGGTTGGCAGCGCAGAAAGCGCACCCGCAACAAACAGCAGCGAGTCCCCTGGCAGGAATGGTGTCACCACCAGCCCGGTTTCACAAAACAGGATCAGAAACAGAATGGCGTATACCCAGATACCGTATTCCGCAACCAGCTCCGCCAGGTGCACATCAATGTGCAGGATAAAATCGATAAGAAAGTAAATCAGGTCCATAGTTTTGCCTTTATACGACTCAAATTAGTCCGCCAGAAATAGCGGGCCCATAGGCGGTTTTGGCAGGTCGAACCGGTCCGGGTAATCTACCGCAACCAGATACAGTCCTTCCGCTTTCGCCGTTGCCGCTGCCAGCGTTCTGTCCTTTGCTGCTAACAGTTCTGCTATCCAGCTCTCCGGCTGGTTGTTGGCGCCAACTTCCATCAGGCTGCCGACAATATTCCTGACCATATGATGTACAAAGGCATTCGCTTTAATATCCACCACCACATATGCACCGAAACGTTCGACGTTAATGTGCATCACGTTTCGCCACGGCGTGCGCGACTGACACTGCACCGCTCGAAACGAGGTAAAATCATTTTCGCCAATCAGACACTGGGCCGCACGATGCATACGCTCAGCGTCCAGCGGTTCATAGTAATGGGTTACCCCTTTACCCAAAACCGCAGGGCGCAACCGATGATTGTAGATGATGTAGCGATAACGGCGAGCCGTGGCGCTAAATCGGGCATGAAAATCATCGGGTACAGCTTTAACCCAGCGCACGGCGATGTCACCAGGTAAATTCGCATTTACCCCCAGTGTCCAGGCCGCATCTTTACGCTGGGCAGTGGTTTCAAAATGCACGACCTGCCCAGTGCCATGAACGCCCGCATCCGTGCGTCCTGCACAAAAAACATTGATGCGTTCATTCGCCACCTGAGAGAGCGCTTTTTCCAGTTTTTCCTGAACGCTACGCACTTCGTTCTGGCGCTGCCAGCCATAATATTTGCTGCCGTCATACTCAATGCCCAGCGCAATTTTATGGGTTGACGGCTGTTGCTGGTCAGACATTAGTACAGGTACTCCTGCACCAGTTTTTCCGCTATTTTCACCGCCATTAACGCGCCGCCAAAGCGTACGTTGTCCGCCACAGACCAGAACTGAACCTGCTCTGGCATACCGTAATCATTATGCACGCAGCCAATAGAAAGGTGCGGCGTGCCCGATGCATCGCCAACCTGGGTCGGGAAATCGGTCTCTTCCGACAACACCACGTCTTCACCGCGTGAAAACGCATCGCGCGCTTCTTCCGCCGCCAACGGGCGCAGGGCCTCAAAATTCACCATCTGCGCGTGGCCATAAAATACCGGGGACTGCACGATGCTGGCAGAGATGAGCAGACCGTCATCCTGCATAATTTTGCGCACTTCATCAACGATACGACGTTCTTCACGCACGCTACCTTCACGATCGGGCAGCAGCGGCAGCATGTTGAATGCCAACTGACGGCCAAAGAAATCATCTTCGTCAATCGGGATACCGTTAAGCAGTTTTGCACTCTGTCCGGCCAGCGCATCCACCGCTTTTTTGCCATGAGCGGAAGCTGAGATAATATTGGTCACCGTAATACGCGAAAGCCCACCGTCATCAATCAACGGTTTCAGTGCAGACAGCAGTTGGCTGGTCAGACTGTTAGGCACCGCAATCACATTGCGGTTACGGTAATCCGCCAGCACGAACGGGTTAACGTCCGGAACCACCAGCGGAACGTCTGGCTCAAGCGCGAACAGACCGCTGCTGTCGATCACCAGGCAACCCGCATTAGTGGCTTCTTCTACCCAGGCGGCGGTGGCTTCAGCGCCCGCAACAAAAAATGCCAACTGTGCCTGCGTCCAGTCAAAGTCTGCAACGTCCTGCACTATGACCGATTTACCGTTAAAACGCAGATGTTCACCGGCGCTTTCATTACGCGCCAGCGCATAAATTTCACCGACCGGGAACTGGCGTTCAGCCAGCGTATCGAGCAGGGCTTCGCCTACGGCGCCCGTTGCGCCCAGAATGGCAATATTCCAGCCTTCAGACATGGTGATTTACTCCAAGAAATACGTAAGCGTCCCTGTCGCATTATTCGACAGGGAGCATTAAGAAGACATTAATGTGCCGGATGATGAACAGCGTTAAAACCCAGCTTACACAATAAGGCAGCAGCCGTTGCGTCGTCACACATCACATATAAAGACGACCATTCACGACGCTCAAGGTAATTTTTACGCAGTTTATCAAACTCACCCGGAATTCCAGCGACTTTGCGCAGCGGCGCATCATCGCGGCGCACATCATACACTAAATGCACCAGCCTTTTCAGCGTTGGCTGATCTAACGGGCCATGCAGGGTGATACGACCAAATTCCGGCGCGGGTAACAGGGTACTGAGCGCAACGTGCTGCTCGTGACCAATAAACTTACTATAGGCCTCAAAGACCTGCGTGGTGCCACGCGCTTTTCCTTCGAGGGTATACCCGGCAATGTGCGCCGTGCCGATATCGGCTTTCTCCAGCAACGCCACATTGAGATCCGGCTCTCCTTCCCAGACATCCAGCACAACGCTCAGCGACTGACCGGCATTCAATCGGTTCAGCAATGCCGTATTGTCGATGACCGCCCCACGGCAGGCGTTGATCAGAATGGTGCCCGGCTTCAACCGGCTAATCAGCGCGTCATCCGCCATGTGCAGTGTTTTGTACGGCCCGTCTTTAAACAGCGGGGTATGGAAAGTCAGCACATCGGCTTGCTCAACCAGTTCATCCAGCGAGCAGAAATTGCCTTCGTCACCGCGATCGGCTCGCGGTGGATCGCACAACAGCGTGCGGATCCCCAGCGCTTCCAGACGCGCCTGCAAACGCCCGCCCACATTGCCCACACCCACAATGCCTACGGTGCGATCGCGTAACGCAAACCCGTCGCGCTCCGCCAGCATCAGCAACGCTGAAAAAACATATTCTACGACCGCTATTGCGTTACAACCGGGCGCGGCGGAAAAACCGATCCCCGCCTGCGCAAGCCAGGCGTCATCTACATGGTCTGTGCCAGCGGTTGCCGTACCGACAAATTTAACCGGTTTTCCGCCAAGCAGTGATTCATTTACTTTCGTCACCGAGCGCACCATTAAAGCATCCGCATCATCCAGTTCAGCAACGGGAATCGGACGACCGGGAACCGCTTTGACCTCCCCCAAACGACTGAACAGTTCGCGGGCATAGGGCATATTTTCATCAACGAGGATTTTCACGTCTTTCGCACCTGTTTGAGAACGAGAGTTAACCGGGCAAGTGTGCCATAATCTCGCCGCCAGGCATACTGCGAGACCTGGTCAGCACAGATTTAAGGAACAGAGATGATGCAGCCCATTTCAGGTACGCCCGCACGCCCTCCCGGCGAAGGCCAAAATGCCCCTTCCGCTGCGGGTGAACAACCGTTATCCACGCAACAACGTACTGTGCTGGAACGGCTAATTACTCGTTTGATTTCACTCACCCAGCAGCAAAGCGCTGAGGTGTGGGCCGGAATGAAGCACGATCTGGGCGTCAAAAGTGATACGCCACTGCAGTCACGTCACTTTCCTGCCGCTGAGCAAAACCTTAACCAACGACTGGGGGTTGCTCAGCAAAATCATGTTAATCGTCAGGTGCTTTCGCAGCTCACTGAATTACTGAGCCAGGGAAATAATCGCCAGGCGGTGAGTGATTTTATCCGTCAGCAGTATGGGCAAACAGCGCTTAGCCAGCTCACGCCTGAGCAGTTGAAGAACGTGCTCACGCTGCTGCAACAAGGACAGCTGTCGATACCGCAGCCGCAGCAGCGCCCGGCTACTGATCGCCCGTTGCTCCCCGCAGAGCACAATACGCTGAACCAGTTGGTTACCAAACTGGCGGCGGCCACGGGAGAATCCGGGAAGATGATCTGGCAGTCGATGCTGGAGTTGTCTGGCGTAAAAAGTGGTGAGCTGATCCCTGCCAAACAGTTTACGCACCTGGTCACCTGGCTGCAGGCGCGCCAGACGCTCAGCCTGCAAAGCGCACCGACGCTTCAAACGCTCCAGGCGGCGCTGAAGCTGCCATTAGAGCCGAATGAGCTGACAGCGATAAAAGAATACGCGCAGCAGACGTATCAGATCCAACCACAATCGATTCTGACCACGGTGCAGGTGCAGGACTTGCTCAATCAAATTTTCCTGCGTCGCGTGGAACGAGAACGTGAGCTTAGCGAGCCGCGTCATCTGCAGCCCATTTACAGCCCGTTCGCGCCGATGATTGAAACGGTTAAATCTCTGTCGGCACGACCGGGACTGCTGTTTGTTGCGTTGATAATTGCGTTAGCCATTTTCTGGCTGGTCGCTTAACCTTTACGCAGCGTAAGCAACGTTACAATAATCCCCACCACGGCGGATATCGCCCCGGCAAGGAACACTGAAGGATAACCGTACGCGGTGGCCAGCACCCCGGCTACCGGACCGCTTATGCCGTAGGAGATATCCTGAAACGCGGCGTAACCGCCCAGCGCCGTACCGCGAACCTGCGCGGGCACTCTCTTCACCACTTCGACGCCCAATGCCGGGAAGATAAGCGAACACCCGGCCCCGGTTAATGCCGCCCCGAGCAGCGCAATCCAGGCCGATGGGGCCTGCCACAGCAAAATCAGCCCCGCAGTTTCCATCAGCAAAGAGACAACGGCAACCTTCACGCCGCCGAAACGGTCCGGCATCCAGCCAAACAGAATGCGCATCAGCACAAACGCCCCACCAAACGCAGTCAGGGTGAACCCCGCCATCGTCCAGCCGTTGCTGACAAAATAGAGTGAAATAAAGGTACCGATCACCGCAAAGCCAACGCCCTGCAGCGCCAGGCCCAGGCCCGGTTTCCATATAAGCCCGACTACGCTCCATAAAGAAGGACGTTCTCCTGCATGCGCAGGCACTTTACGCACGGTGCCGTTGAATGCCCATGCCAGCAGCGGTAATACCATCGTCGTTCCCGCCAGCGCCGCGAAGCCAAAGTGGCTGTGGATCAACAGGCCCAGCGGTGCACCAGCGGCCAGCGCACCGTAAATCGCCATTCCGTTCCACGACATCACCTTACCGGAGCGTGTTGGGCCGACCAGCCCCAACCCCCAGGTCAGCGTACCGGTGAGCAGTTGGCTTTCGCCAAAACCGAGGATCAAACGCCCGACGATTAACAACGCAAATTTTACAGGGACAGAAACAGGCAATAGCGCGGCTAAAAGCCACGCCGCGCCCGCCAGCCCACAGGCAAACATCCCCTGTAGTGCCGAGCGTTTAGCACCATATTGATCGGCTAAGCGCCCGGCGTAGCCGCGCGTTAATACCGTTGCCAGAAACTGTACACCTACGGCGATACCGACCATAGTATTGCCATAGCCCAGTTCCTGATGCACAAACAGAGGAATCACGGGCAAAGGGAGACCGACCGTCATATAGGTCAGGAAAACTGCAAAAGCGATACGAAACAGCGAAAAGTTCGCCGAAGGTGTTTTTTCTTGTTGGGTTACAGCTGTCATGCGTTACTCCAAAATGCAGAGTAAGGCGAGGAATGTCCACGCCCCCTCTACCTGACTATCAGGATTAAGGTGCGTTGGATAACGTTAAACGCTTACGCATTATCAAGAGGATAATGTTGAAGCTGGAGTCTGCCTGTAAACCCGATCGATTGTCAACGATATAAAAAAGGGAGCCTGACGGCTCCCTTTACTGTACAGCATGAGCCGGATATAAGATCCGGCACACTGTCTTATGCTTTCAGCTTACGCATAACCAGCGTTGCGTTAGTGCCGCCAAAGCCGAAGCTGTTGGACATCACGGTAGTCAGCGCCTGCTCGGTCGGTTTGGTCACGATGTTCAGACCTGCCGCTTGCTCATCCAGCTCTTCAATGTTGATGCTCGGCGCAATAAAGCCGTGTTCCAGCATCAGCAGAGAGTAGATAGCTTCCTGTACGCCAGCTGCGCCCAGGGAGTGGCCGGTCATGGCTTTAGTCGCAGAGATTGCCGGGCTGTTGTCGCCAAACACTTCACGAATTGCACCCAGCTCTTTCACGTCGCCTACCGGGGTAGAGGTACCGTGAGAGTTCAGGTAGTCGATCGGGGTGTCTACACCGTGCATCGCCATTTGCATGCAACGTACTGCGCCTTCACCAGACGGAGCAACCATGTCTGCGCCATCGGACGTTGCGCCGTAACCGACGATTTCCGCGTAGATATGCGCGCCACGTGCCAGCGCGTGCTCCAGCTCTTCGACCACGACCATACCGCCACCACCAGCGATAACGAAACCGTCACGGTGTGCGTCATAGGTACGGGAAGCTTTTTCCGGTGCATCGTTGTATTTGGTAGACAGCGCGCCCATGGCGTCGAATTCACACGCCATTTCCCAGCACAGCTCTTCGCCGCCGCCAGCAAAAACGATGTCCTGTTTGCCCAGCTGAATTTGTTCTACCGCGTTACCGATACAGTGCGCGGATGTCGCACAGGCAGAGCTGATAGAGTAGTTTACGCCGTGAATTTTGAACGGCGTTGCGAGGCAGGCAGAAACGCCGGACGCCATCGCTTTGGTGACCACATACGGGCCAACCGCTTTCAGACCACGCGGGCTACGCATTGCGTCAGCACCGAACACCTGAAAACGCGGGGAGCCGCCGCCGGAACCTGCAATCAGGCCAACGCGCGGGTTGTTCTGGTAATCTTCTGCTGCAAGGCCGGCATCAGCCACTGCCTGTTCCATAGAAAGGAATGCATAGATGGATGCGTCGCTCATAAAGCGCACTACTTTGCGGTCAATGAGGCCAGTGGTATCCAGTTTTACGTTGCCCCAAACGTGGCTACGCATGCCGGAGTCCTTCAGCTCCTGAGAGAAAGTGATCCCTGAACGTCCTTCACGCAGAGATGCCAGGACTTCCTGCTGGTTATTACCGATGCTGGAAACGATGCCCAAGCCAGTAATCACTGCACGTTTCATTCAATACCTCTGTAAGTCGCACTATTTTAAAGTTTCGAGTGGCACAATAGCGTACACTTGTACGCCGAACAAGTCCGATCAGCCATTTAATGTGGAAATTTGCGCAGCCAGGCACTCATCGCTAAGATCGGGGCACAGCCTGCCAGACGAGTAACTTACGTGAAACAATACGCTATACAACCTGCAAACCTTGAATTCAACGCTGAGGGTACACCTGTTTCCCGAGATTTTGACGATGTCTATTTTTCTAATGATAACGGGCTGGAAGAGACACGTTACGTCTTTCTCGGCGGGAATCATCTCGCCCAGCGATTCCCTGCGCATTCACGTCCCCTCTTCGTGGTGGCAGAAAGCGGATTTGGCACCGGACTTAACTTCCTGACGCTCTGGCAGGCATTTACCGGTTTTCGCGATACCCATCCTGAAGCTACCCTGGAAAGATTACATTTCATCAGTTTTGAAAAATATCCGCTAACGCGCGAAGATCTCACCTTAGCCCATCAGCACTGGCCAGAACTTGCCCCGTGGGCCACGGCGCTGCAAGAGCAATGGCCGCTGCCACTGGCGGGATGCCATCGCCTGCTCCTTGATGAAGGACGCGTCACGCTGGATCTGTGGTTTGGCGATATTAACGAACTGACCAGTAAGCTCGATGACTCCCTGAATCAAAAAGTGGACGCCTGGTTTCTGGACGGTTTCGCACCGGCAAAAAATCCGGATATGTGGACGCCAACGCTGTTTAACGCAATGGCCCGTCTGGCTCGTCCCGGCGGTACGCTGGCGACCTTCACCTCAGCGGGCTTTGTGCGTCGGGGGTTGCAGGAAGCCGGGTTTACGATGCAAAAATGCAAAGGCTTTGGTCGCAAACGTGAAATGCTCTGTGGCGTAATGGAACAGACGCTGACGCTCCCTTCATCGGCTCCCTGGTTTGCACGTTCCGGAACAGATAAACGCGAAGCCGCCATTATTGGCGGGGGGATTGCCAGCGCATTGCTGTCGTTGGCGTTACTGCGTCGCGGTTGGCAGGTCACACTCTATTGCGCCGACGATAATCCAGCCGGGGGTGCCTCCGGCAATCGCCAGGGCGCGCTTTATCCGCTACTCAGCAAGCATGACGCGGCCATTAATCTCTTTTTCCCCACCGCGTTTACCTTCGCTCGTCGACTGTATGACGCCCTCCCCGTTGAGTTCGCGCATGACTGGTGCGGTGTGACGCAACTGGCGTGGGATGAAAAAAGCCAGCAAAAAATCGACCAAATGCTGTCCCTTGAATTGCCTGATGCGCTCGCCGTCAGCGTTAACGCAGAGCAGGTTTTACAAACGACCGGCGTCGAAACCGGATGCGGCGGGATTCAGTACCCTGCCGGAGGATGGCTGTGTCCGGCACAGTTAACCGCCGCCGTATTCGACTACGCCGCAACGCTGGGATTACGCACGCGGTATCAACATACGCTGGCCTCGCTGTCTCGCCAGACAGAACACTGGCAATTGACGTTTGCCAGTGGCGAAACCGCCACTCACGCTGCTGTAGTTCTGGCTAACGGGCATCGCATTAACGGCGTTGAGCAAACGCAGTCGCTACCAGCGTACTCCGTAGGCGGTCAGGTGAGTCACATTCCTACTACGCCTTCGCTTTCAGCGCTGCGCCAGGTGCTGTGCTATGACGGCTACCTCACGCCGCACAACCCGCAAAACCAGCAGCACTGCATTGGCGCCAGCTATCATCGCGGAAGTGAAGAAACGGTGTATCGCGCGGACGATCAGCAGCAAAACCGTCAGCGCTTAATAGATTGTTTCCCGAATGCCTCGTGGGCAAAAGAAGTAGACGTTAGTGGCAATGCCGCCCGTTGTGGAGTGCGCTGCGCCACGCGCGATCACATGCCGATGGTCGGCAACGTCGCGGATTATGACGCCACGCTCAGCAAGTATGCCACTCTTGCCGAAGACAAAGTGCACGCCGTAAACGCCCCGGTGTATTCCGATTTATTTATGTTGGGTGCGCTGGGCTCGCGCGGGCTGTGTACTGCCCCGCTGTGTGCAGAAATTCTGGCATCGCAAATGAGCAATGAACCCATACCAATGGATGCCAACACGCTGGCAGCGCTGAATCCGAATCGTCTGTGGGTAAGGAAGTTATTGAAGGGTAAAGCGGTGAAATAAGATACCATCTCGCCATTGCCTGATGGCGCTACGCTTATCCGGCCTACAACCCCCGTCCGCGTAGGCCGGATAAGACGCCTTCGCGTCGCCATCCGGCACAATCCACTGCAATTATTATTGCGTTGCCTTCTGGAACAGTGTGTCCCACATCTCTTTCACTAACGCCTGGTCACGCGGCGAGAGTTCGCCTGCGCTGATGGCTTTTTCCAGGCTGCTGGTCACATTGGCGTACAATGCCTCAGCGGAATGGTCCTCGCCAGCATCCAGCTCAGCCACAGCCAGCGTCAGGTGCCCACGCAAATAGCCACTGGCAAACAACTCATCATCGCTGGCGTGCTCTACCATATCGTCGATTAATGCCAGAATGCGTGATTCAAACTCCGCGATCATCTTATTTCCTCATTGTAAACGTGGCAGCGGCTTCAGTTGAGCGCTTCGGGCCACGGGAATTGTTCCGCCGTAAGTTCAGGCGTGTGATAATAATTCTGTAACGCGTTAATGAAACGCGCCGGACGTTCAGGGATCCCCTTTTCCAGGTACTCCATCACCTGAGTATGAACACGGCGCTGGAATGCCACGCGATCCGGTTCAAAGTCCCCTTCCAGATTGTCGCAACTGACGTTAAACGGGTAGCCCGCCGCCATGCAAAACAACCAGTCAAACGCCTGCGGCTTCACTTCCACATCTTCAAACTGGCATTGTGTCTTCGCGTCGCGTCCGTCCGGGCAGTACCAGTAACCGAAATCGACCAGTTCACGACGGGCTTTACCGGCGATGCACCAGTGTGAAATTTCGTGTAACGCACTGGCGTAATAACCATGCGCAAAAACGATACGGTGATACGGTAATTCCGCATCCGCTGGAAGATAGATCGGTTCGTCGTCGCCTTTAATCAGACGGGTATTAAATTCATCGGCAAAGCAGCCGTTAAAAATCTCAATTAACTGTTCGTAGTGATGCGTATTATTCATTAGTTCATCCCCAGCCAGTGGAGAATCTCCTGTCCATGATTATCATAAAGTAGCTTGGCGCTCATCACTGCGGAGACAATAACGATCATTGGCCGAATGAGTTTTTGTCCTTTGCTGAGTACCAGTCGAGAGCCCATCCGTGCGCCAATAAACTGGCCAATGAGCATCACAAAACCTGTCGCCCAAATCACTTTGCCGCCGAGGGCAAACAGCAACAACCCACCGATATTCGATGTGGCATTTAATACTTTGGCGTGGGCCGTCGATTTCGCCAGGTTGTATCCGCACAGCATGACAAAGGCCAGCGCGTAGAATGACCCTGCCGCCGGACCAAAAAAGCCATCGTAAAAGCCGACGCAGCCCCCGGCCACCAGCGCGAAAGGCAAACCGTGCAGTCGGCGCTGTCGGTCCTCTTCCCCGATTTTCGGCATCAACAGAAAGTAAAGGCCAATACAGATAACCAATACTGGCAGGATCTGGCGCAGAACATCTGACTGCACGTGCTGAACCAACAGCGCGCCACTCATTGAGCCGATAAAGGTCATGAAGATATTGAGCTTCTGATCCGCCAGATTAACCACACCCCGACGAATAAAATAGAGGGAGGAAGAGATAGATCCCCCGCAGGCTTGCAGCTTATTGGTTGCCAGCGCTTGCGCAGGTGGCATCCCGGCCGCCATCAATGCCGGGATGGTGAGTAGACCACCACCTCCGGCCAGAGAATCAATAAAACCTGCCAGCATCGCCACAAAAAAAAGCACACCTAACAGCAGTGGCGACACCATAAACAGAGAGGCAAAATGATCCATTAGAGTACATGCTCGTCCAGTAGCGCCTGGCAGGAAGGCGGCAACGGCGGCGGTGTCTTCTTCTCAGGCTTGGTGGTTCCAGGTTTTGGAGGTTCGAACCAGCTTTGCAGCTCTGCGCCACAGCCGTCACCCGGTGGCGGTAACGGTTGATCTTCGCACTCAAGGCTGTCGGCAGGGCAACGTAACCGCACGTGCATATGCGCACGATGCTGGAACCACGGCCGCACTTTACGCAACCAGTCCCTGTCGGTCCCTGCATCCAGACAAAGTTGTTGCTTAATCGCCGGATTCACGAAAATACGCGTTACTTCATTATCTTTTGCAGCCAGCCTGATCAGGCTGAAAATCTCCGGTTTCCACAGTGACGGCACAACACGTTTGCCATCCTGTGAGACCAGATCTAACGCCTGCGGCCGCAGCAGTTGCGACTGGGTCCAGCGCGTTTTCGGCAGTTGCAGGAAAATATCCACATCCAGTCCCGTCTGGTGGCTGGCGTGACCGCCATTGAATCGCCCACCGGCCGGCATACCCATATCGCCGATTAACACCGTGCCCAGTCCTTGACTATTGGCCTGATAACTCAGACGCTGGATAAACCTCACCAGATCCGGATGGCCAAAGTAACGACGCTGATCGGTGCGCATCACCTGATAATGTTCTGACTGTACAGGCAGCGTATCTGCACCAACAATACAGCCATTGGAAAACGCGCCGATAGACTGCGCGCTGCCCGCAACCGGATGGGTAATTTTCTGCCAGGGCGTCGCCGCCAGACAGGCGGTACTGGCAAACAGAGCCAGCGCCGCAAGTGCCGTTTTTTTCATCTCTTACCAGCGTGGAATATCGGTCTTCACGTCCGCATTTTGCGCCCGCTGACGCAGCAGGTGATCCATCAATACGATCGCCAGCATCGCCTCGGCGATCGGTACGGCGCGGATCCCAACGCACGGATCGTGGCGACCTTTAGTGATCATTTCGACTTCTTCACCAAAGCGGTTAATAGTGCGCCCAGGAACGGTAATGCTGGACGTCGGTTTCAGCGCCATATGAGCAATGATTTGTTGCCCGCTGCTGATCCCGCCCAGAATGCCGCCCGCATGGTTACTCTGGAAACCTTCTTTGGTGATTTCGTCACGGTTCTGGCTGCCGCGCAGCGCAACAACGTCAAATCCATCGCCAATCTCAACGCCCTTAACGGCGTTAATGCTCATCAGCGCATGGGCGATGTCGGCATCCAGGCGGTCGAATACAGGTTCGCCGAGACCCGCAGGTACACCGCGTGCAACAACGGTCACCTTCGCTCCGATGGAGTCACCTTCTTTCTTCAGCCCGCGCATCAGTTCGTCCAGCGCTTCGAGTTTATCCGGGTCCGGACAAAAGAACGGGTTAAGTTCCACCTGGGACCAGTCCTTGATCTCCAGCGGAATATCGCCCATCTGCGTCAGGCAGCCGCGGATCTCAACGCCGAATTTTTCCGCCAGATATTTTTTGGCAATCGCTCCGGCCGCCACGCGCATCGCCGTTTCACGTGCGGATGAACGTCCGCCGCCACGGTAGTCGCGCAGGCCATATTTTTGCTCATAGGTATAGTCGGCGTGTCCCGGACGAAAAACGTCCTTAATCGCGCCGTAATCCTGTGAACGCTGATCGGTATTTTCGATCAGCAGGCCAATGCTGGTGCCTGTGGTAACGCCCTCGAACACCCCGGAGAGGATTTTCACCTGATCCGGCTCACGACGCTGCGTAGTGTAGCGCGATGTGCCCGGACGGCGTCTGTCGAGATCGTGCTGCAGGTCAGCTTCTGTCAGAGAAATGCCCGGAGGAACACCATCGACAATACAACCGAGCGCCAGCCCGTGTGATTCGCCGAAAGTGGTTACGCGAAAGAGTTGCCCAATTGTGTTTCCTGCCATCACGGCTCCGTTATGCGTGTTGTGTATGTGCGCGTGTAATTAGTCTTTATAAATGCTGAAGTGCTCGCGAGCAGCAACTAACTGCTCTTTGGTCAGCATGAATACGCCGTCACCGCCGTTGTCGAACTCAAGCCAGGTGAACGGTACATCCGGATATTGCTCTATCAGATGTACCATGCTGTTTCCGACTTCACAAATCAGAATACCGTTATCTGACAGGTAGTCCGGGGCGTTCCCCAGAATGCGGCGGGTCAGTTTCAGCCCATCGCTGCCGGACGCCAGACCCAGCTCAGGTTCGTAGCGATATTCGTTTGGCAGATCGGACATATCTTCCGCATCGACATACGGCGGGTTGGTCACAATCAGGTCATACTGGACTTTCAGCAGATCGCGGAACAGATCGGAGCGGATCGGCGTTACGTGATGGATCAGGCCGTGCTCTTCAATGTTGTGTTCGGTCACCGCCAGCGCGTCAGTGGAAATATCCACCGCATCGACTTCGGCTTCCGGGAAAGCATACGCGCAGGCAATGGCAATACAGCCGCTGCCAGTACACATATCGAGGATATGCTGCGGTTGCTCATTAATAAGGCCCGCAAAGCGGTTATTGATAAGCTCGCCAATCGGTGAACGTGGAACCAGCACGCGTTCATCAACATAAAATTCATGCCCGCAGAACCAGGCTTTGTTGGTCAGATAAGCAACCGGAATGCGCTCGTTGACGCGGCGAATCACGCGTTCAACAATACGATGACGCTCGCTGGAGGTCAGACGCGCGGTACGCATATCTTCTGGAATATCCAACGGCAAATAGAGTGACGGCAGCACCAGTTGTACGGCCTCGTCCCATGGGTTATCCGTGCCATGGCCATACCAGATGTTCGCCGCGCTAAAACGGCTGACCGCCCAACGCAACATGTCCTGAATGGTATGCAGTTCACTCACTGCTTCATCGACGAAAATTTTATCCACGTATTCCTCCAGGGCATGCTCGTATTAATTTCGGCGGCTAGTTTGCCACGAAGACGGCGATAAATCAGCATTCACACGGGGCCTGAACGCGAAAATTGCGTTTTAAGCGATCGGATGCCCGCCGAGTCGGGTTAAACTAACGGAAAATAAAAGTTGAGACTCTCGAATGAAAAAGAAAACATCGCTCAGCGAGGAGGATCAGACGCTGTTTCGCCAGCTGATGACCGGCACGCGTAAAATTAAACAGGACACCATCGTTCACCGACCTCCACGTAAAAAAATTGCCGAGGTTCCGGTTAAAAGACTGCTACAGGAGCAGGCTGATGCCAGCCACTATTTCTCGGATGAGTTTCAGCCGCTGCTGAATACGGACGGCCCGGTAAGATACCTGCGTGCCGACGTCAGCCATTTCGAACTGAAGAAAATGCGCCGTGGCGATTACTCTCCGGAGCTGTTTCTCGATCTGCACGGACTGACCCAGCAACAGGCCAAACAAGAGTTAGGCGCGCTGATTGCCGCCTGTCGTCGCGAACATGTGTTTTGTGCCTGCGTGATGCATGGCCACGGAAAGCATATTCTTAAGCAGCAAACGCCGCTCTGGCTGGCGCAGCATCCGCACGTGATGGCGTTTCATCAGGCGCCGAAAGAGTACGGTGGTGACGCCGCGCTGCTGGTGCTGATCGAAGTGGAAGAGTGGCTACCGCCTGAACTTCCGTGATGCAGAAAAACAGAAAGAGCCGCATTTGCGGCTCTTTGATTTTTCGGATGACGGCTGCACCTTATCCGATTCCAGACTTTTTAAATCGCTTTTGCCATTTTCAGGTTACACGGGCTCATCTGCCAGTTAAAAGTCCCCTTCCCGCTCTCATCAAGCGTAACGCTGGCAATCGCTGATGTGGTAAACATCGGCGGTGTTTCGCCCGGGCAAAGCTCAGACACCAGATATCCCACTAAAGGCAAGTGAGAGATAACCAGTGCCGTGGCGATACCTTCATTGGCCAGAGCCTGTAAATAGGCGCTGACCAGACCGACATCGCCGCAGGGAGTCAGCTCCGGCAAAACATCAACACCGGTTGGCAGGTTCATACACTCCCCCACCACATCCAGCGTTTGTTCGGCTCGTAGGAACGGGCTCACCAGAACACGTTCGATATCCACTTTTTGACCTTTCAGCCAGTTCGCCATCAGGCGAGATTCGTCACAACCACAGGAGGTTAAGGGACGAACCGAATCACTGGCGGCATCGAGGGCCGCGTCGCCGTGACGCATGATAAAAACTTGCATATTGCACCGCTTTTGTTAACCAGAATCACCACTACCTTTATTCACAGCCCCTATTGGCTGTGGTAACGATATGGTGGCCGGCATTGTGCCTTATCCATTCACCGAATGAAACGCTGTTTTTTACCTCAACGGCGTAAGTATAGTCAATCTCTGTTTACATTTTGAGCGCGACCCATACATTCAGTGCGGATTCATCCTACCTTTGACCTCATGAATTCAGGTCAGTTTCCCCAATATTCCAGAATCTTTCACTGCGTTCCGCCATCTGCAATAACTGCTCACACGGTGTAAACCGCGAGCCGTACTGCGTGGTCAGCCGTTGCAGAACCGCAACCACTTCACCCGCGCCGAGAGAATCCATATACCGGAACGGGCCGCCGAGGAATGGCGGAAAACCAATACCAAATACAGCGCCGATGTCGCCATCACGTGCGCTGCGGACTATCTTCTCGTCGAAACAACGGGCTGCTTCATTGAGCATTAACATAACGCACCGCTCTGCTATCTGCGCAGCGGTAAGTCGGCCCTGACTCTGGACGCCAATAAGCGTATAAATTGCAGGGTCGACCTGTTTTTTGCTTTTACGCCCTTTCGCACCATAAAGATAGAAACCGCGACCATTTTTTCTACCTTTGCGATCGTCATTCAAAATTGAAGCAACAACATTTGCAGGCGCGCTAAAACGTTCTCCATATGCAGCCTCAAGCACTGGTATAATTTTAGTGCCCGTATCAATTCCGACCTCATCCAAAAGTTGGATTGGCCCAACTGGAAAACCAAACTTAACCAGCGCGGCGTCTATGGTTTCGACCCGCTCGCCTTCGGTCAACATGCGAATCGCTTCGTTAATATAAGGCGCTAAAATGCGGTTAACGTAAAAGCCGGCCTTATCTCTGACCACTATCGGCGTTTTACCCTGTTTTTTCGCTAACTTAACGGTAGTTGCAATCGTCTGCTCAGAGGTCGTGGCATGCGGGATCACTTCGACCAACGGCATTTTTTCCACCGGACTAAAAAAGTGTAAACCAATCACTTGTTCGGGCCTTGCAGCGTTCGCAGCAATATCGCCAATGGGCAAAGATGAGGTGTTAGAAGCAAAAATGGTATGAGGTGCGCAATTTTGCTCAACTTCTGTCACCATCCGTTGTTTTAGCGACAGATCTTCAAACACGGCTTCAATAATTAGATCGCGATGCGCAAAGCCACGGTAGTCGATTGATCCCGAAATCAGCGCCAGTTGTTTATCGCGTTCGCTGGCTTTGATATGACGGCGGCGAACCTTCGTTTCAAGCTGATCCCAGCTGTACTTCAGCGCGTGGTTGATTCCCTTAGCGTTTATATCTTTGATGCGCACAGGCAAGCCGCCTTTACAGGCCGTCACGTAGGCAATACCACCGCCCATCAGACCGCCCCCCAAAATACCTACGCTGTTTAGCGGGCCAGGTTTTGCATTACTTCCGGGATCTTTTTTCACATCGGTGTTGGCAAAAAAGATGTGCCGTAGCGCCTGAGACTGGGATGTCATCGCCAGCTCACCAAACGCACGTGCCTCAGCGTCGTAACCGCTACTGCTGCCTTGCGCTAGCCCGGTTTCTATAACCTCAAGGATACGTTCTGTTGCAGGGTAGTTACCTTGCGTTTTTTGCACCGTCTTTTTACTGGCCATGCGGAACAACAGCGCCCGCCCTAGCGGCCCCGCCAACACTCGCTCTCTCACGGGCAGTGTTCGATGCGCAGAACTGTCCTTTTTAGCCAGTTCAACGGCCGCTTCCAGCAAAATGGAATGCGGTACAACTTCATCCACTAAACCAACTTTCAGCGCCTGTTTTGCGCGTAATTGTTTTCCGGTGAGGATCATATCCAGTGCGGTACTGACGCCAATCAAGCGCGGCAGCCGCTGCGTACCACCGGAGCCGGGCAACAAGCCAAGTTGTACTTCCGGTAAACCCAGAACGGTTTTAACATCATCGGTACAAATACGGTTGTGGCACGCCAGTGCCATCTCCAGGCCACCGCCGAGGCATGCGCCATGAATCGCGGCGATAACCGGGATCGGCAAGGCATTAATTTCCGCCATCATCTGCTGCCCCTGACGGGCCAGCGTTTCGGCTTCCTGCGCGCTGCGACAGCTACCAATCATGTTGATATCTGCCCCGGCAATGAAGTTATCGGGTTTAGCCGAAATAAACACCACACCACGCAATGCTTTGTTATCGCGGATTTGTTTCAGAATGGCCCGTACCTGAGAAGCAAACTCCGCTTTCAGGGTGTTCATTTTCTCTCCGGGCACATCAATGGTGACAACAGCAACGTTATCCAGACGTACGTTTAGTGTAAAAGCCGATGCCATTTCCATTATTCCGCCTCCAGAACCATGGCTGCACCCAAACCACCAGCTGCACAGGCGGTCACTAAACCAAAACCACCGCCACGACGTCGTAACTCATGGAGGGTTTGGGTAATCATGCGCGCACCAGTGGCGGCGAAGGGGTGTCCATAGGCAATCGATCCACCCAGCACGTTAAATTTACTGTCATCAACTTCGCCAGTGGCATGTGCTCTGCCCAGCACGTCGCGGGCAAAACGTTCGCTACCCAGCAACTGAATATTCGCCAGCGTTTGAGCGGCAAAGGCTTCATGCATATCGATTAGGGTTAAATCTGCCATGGTCAGACCCGCTCTCTCCAGGGCAAGCGGCGTTGACCACGCTGGTCCCAGCAGCATGTCCTGCCAGACATCGATGGCGGTAAAAGCAAAACTACGCAGGTATCCCAGCGGCACCAGCCCCAACTCTTTCGCACGCGACTCCGTCATCATGATCACGGCGGCTGCGCCGTCCGTTAGCGGGGTACTGTTTGCTGCGGTGACAGTGCCGTGCTTGCGGTCAAACGCCGGACGTAGTTTGGCGTAATCGGCCAGCGTAGAGTTACCGCGAATATTGTTATCTTCTGAAAAAGGATCTTTAAACGGTGGCGCGTAGGTAGTCATTACCTCATCTGCCAGCTTTCCTTCAGCCCACGCCTGAGCGGCACGCTGATGAGAGCGGTGCGCCAGAGCGTCCTGCTGTTCTCGGGTAATACCATAGGTTTTGGCCATTTGCTCAGCCGTATCCCCCATACGCAAACCGGTGGAATACTCAGCGACGGCTGGCGGCACAGGCATCAGGTCACGTAAACGCAGTCGGGAAAAGAGTTTAAGGCGTTGACCGGTAGTCCGGGCCTTATTGACATCCACCAGCACCCGCGCCAGCTTTTTACTAACGCCAATAGGCAAGACTGACGAGGAGTCCGCACCACCCGCAATTCCCGCACGAATAGACCCCGCCATCAGGCTTTCCGCGACATTCGCCACTGCCTGAAAACTGGTCGCGCAGGCTCGGCTTACGCTATAGGCATCCGTATGCACATTCATGCCGGTTCCCAGCACGATTTCACGAGCAATATTTGGCGCTTCAGGCATTTGCACTACCTGACCAAAAACCAGTTGCTCAATCACATCAGCAGGTATTTCGCTGCGCGCCAGCAGCTCACCGACGACCATTTTTCCTAAATCAACGGCGGGAATGCCATGAAACGCGGTAGCCTGACGAGCAAATGGCGTACGCAACCCACTTACAATGGCAATACGGTCGCCCTGGCGGGTAACCAGCGGTAAAGCCTGACTCATAACACTCCCCTGTAAAAAAATAAAATAAGTGGTCTGACCTGATCATAGTCTTAACCAATTTTTTACATTTAGCCAAGCGGAGAGAAAAGAAAGTGGGAGCTAAGACACAGTGAATAATCACTGACAGTTACGAAAAAGCCCTTGCTATCTGATAGCAAGGGCTTTTGCAGAGGGGGATTAACGCAGGCCCAGCTGGAAGATCAGCGTTTCAGCTTCACAGGCAAAAACAAAGTCGATATCCAGACGCACACCTTCTGACTCTTCAGTAAAGGTCGAGGTGATTTGGCAAGGCTCAGATTCCACGCCACGCGCCTTTTCGGTCAGAGCGGCCAGCGTTTCTTCTGCCTCTGCGCGGTTCGCGAACACACGGCTGTAGGACGCGGTGCAATCGGAGTTGTCCATGATGGTGCCAACATCCATACAGCAGCAAACCGGGGTTTCATCAGCACTGCATTTACTCATTGTAGATTTCCTCTGTATTCGCACCTGAGGTGCCAGATAAACGATAGGGATATTTTACGCTCCCATTATTCGCCTCTCCAGTCGTTAATTGTATGAAATGCGATAAGTGACCGAAATCACACTTAAAAATGATCTAAAACAAAAATCGCCCAAACAGGTGAGTGCGCACCCCCGCAATTTTGCCAGCTGGATCGCGTTTCTCTGATCAAATTTGAA
Organism: Citrobacter sp. Cpo065; assembly: GCF_030332805.1. Lineage (NCBI taxonomy): Bacteria > Pseudomonadati > Pseudomonadota > Gammaproteobacteria > Enterobacterales > Enterobacteriaceae > Citrobacter > Citrobacter sp. Cpo065. The sequence continues at coordinate 190,109 of NZ_JAOWHC010000035.1, read as the reverse complement.
AATATTTATAAACATACTTGCAACATTCCAGCTGGTCCGACCTATACTCACGCCACTGGTCTGATTTCTAAGTCGTACCTCAGACCCTACACTTCGCGCTCCTGTTACGGCATGTAACATTGTTTGTATAAAAATAAATCTATGAGGTTATGGTCATGAGCCAGAAAACCCTGTTTACAAAGTCTGCTCTCGCAGTCGCAGTGGCAATTATCTCCACACAGGCCTGGTCTGCAGGCTTTCAGTTAAACGAATTTTCTTCCTCTGGCCTTGGCCGGGCATATTCGGGTGAAGGCGCAATTGCAGATGATGCAGGTAACGCCAGTCGTAACCCGGCACTAATTATGATGTTCGATCGCCCTACTTTCTCAGCAGGTGCAATTTTCGTTGACCCAGATGTAGATATTTCCGGTCGCTCGCGTATTGGCAATGACGCCAGCCAGGATAATATCGCCCCAACAGCCTGGATACCGAACGTGCATTTTGTTGCTCCGATTAACGATCAGTTTGGTTGGGGGGCCTCAGTCACCTCTAACTACGGCCTGGCTACGGAGTTTAACAATAATTACACAGCAGGCTCGATGGGCGGAAAAACCGATCTGGAAACGCTCAATCTAAACCTGAGCGGTGCTTATCGCCTGAACAATCATTTTAGCTTCGGTCTCGGTTTAAACGCCGTCTATGCAAAAGCGAAGCTTGAACGCTATGCTGGCGATTTACCACAGCAGATCGTTGCAGGCTCCGGGGGCAGAATTCCTCCATCACTGGCCGCGCAATATCCGGCAGATACACAGATTGCGCGCCTGAAAGGTGACGAGTGGGGCTTCGGTTGGAATGCTGGCCTTCTTTATGAAGTAGATAAAGATAACCGCTACGGTTTCACCTACCGTTCTGAAGTAAAAATTGACTTCAACGGTGATTACCGCAGCAATCTGCCATCAATGGACCGTATTCCTGCGCAGTTGCGTCCGGTGTTCGCCAGCCTGCCAGCAGGAACCAACGGCAGTACGATCGATGGTTCACTTGATCTGAACCTGCCAGAAATGTGGGAGTTTTCAGGCTATAACCGCGTTGCACCACAGTGGGCGGTTCACTACAGTATGGCTTATACCAGCTGGAGTCAGTTCCAGGAGCTGAAAGCAAAAGGCAACAACGGCCAAACCTTGTTCTATAAAGAAGAAGGCTTCAAAGACTCTTATCGCATCGCGCTCGGTACTACCTATTACTATGATGATACCTGGACGTTCCGTACCGGTATCGCCTTTGATGATAGCCCGGTTCCGGCAAACCGTCGTTCCATCTCTATTCCGGATCAGGACCGCTTCTGGCTGAGTGCGGGTACAACCTACGCCTTTAATAAGGATGCATCGTTGGATGTTGGCATCTCTTATATGCACGGTCAGAAAGTGAAATTCGAAGAAGGCCCATACTCCTTTGAATCTGAAGGGAAAGCCTGGTTGTACGGTATGAACTTGAACTACGCATTCTGATTTTCTTCAGACGTAAAAAAGGTGAGCTTTTTAGCTCACCTTTTTATTTGCCCAATTCCTTACTCAGAATCGATCTCTTTTAAATCATCCTGAATATCTTTCGCGTTCGGGTTTTCTTCTGGTTTGAGTTTCCCGCCGTTCGCAATAAAGTCATGACGCTGGAAGTAAGCTTCACGCACCATGATGTAAGGATCGGAAGACTGACGCAGCAGACCGTCAGAGTCGAGCAATTGCGCGCGAGTTTCAATCCCTTCAACCGTCCATTTGCCTATCGACAACGGCCAGGTCAGCCAGGACAGTACCGGATACAGTGTATCGACCATATCACCACCGTCATCACGCAGGGTGAAACTACCGTAGAACGGAAGCTGCATATACGGCCCGTAACCAACATCATAGTGGCCTAACGTACTGCCAAAGCGGTGTGGTTCAACGCGCTGCAACTTCGGATTAGCCATACCTGCCACATCGATAAAGCCGCCCATACCTAACAGGGTATTCAGGAAGAAACGGGTAAAGTGCACCATCCCCTGATAAGGATCGCCTTGCAGGAAATAGTTGACCATGACGGCCGGCTCTTCAAGGTTCCCCGTAAAGTTGCTTAAACCATTACGCGCCGGCTGCGGAACATAGTCACGCCAGGCAACAGCTACGGGTCTAACAACGTATGGATCTAAAACATTAAAGTTGAAGTTGTACATGGTGCGGTTGAACCCTTCAAATGGGTCCGAACGCCCCTGCTGTTCAGTACCGGAGCTCGCACACCCCACCAAAAGTGTGGTTCCCAGCGCAAGCGCCGACAGGCGAAGCTTCATAAGTGTCTCCCTGTGTTTTATGGCTATCGCTGATTGCCATCCATGACGGAACGATGACGTATCCGCCTGTTTAGATGTGAGCGATTGTAACAGCACGTCAAATGATGTCTATATACCCTGTCTTACTGATTTGATCATAGCCTGGTAATGCGCACTCCGCGGCGGTTCTATTCTAACTAACCCGATAAAAACAAACGTTACTATTTTTGCTATCTCAGACTTTCTCCCGCTGATTTTCAGACAAAAGCCGCTACGCTTTAGCAATACGTGCTTATTCAGGATTCGGCCATGAATGACATCAAGAAAGATAAGATTGATCGACACAGCGACGAACTCGAGGTGGAAAGCGATGAAAAGCTAACAGGGAAAAAGATAGAGCTTGATGAGGACAGACTCCCCTCCCGCGCCATGGCAATCCATGAACATATTCGCCAAGATGGGGAGAAAGAGATGGAGCGCGACGCGATGGCGCTACTGTGGTCAGCCATCGCAGCAGGACTATCGATGGGCGCCTCGCTACTGGCAAAAGGGATTTTCCACGTACAGCTGGAAGGCGTGCCTGGGGGATTTTTACTCGAGAACCTCGGTTATACCTTCGGCTTTATTATTGTCATTATGGCCCGCCAGCAACTTTTTACCGAAAATACCGTCACCGCCGTACTGCCGGTGATGCAAAACCCTACCCTCGGCAATTTTGGCCTGTTGATACGCCTGTGGAGCGTGGTACTGCTGGGTAATATTATTGGCACCGGGGTTGCAGCATGGGCGTTTGAACATATGCCGATTTTTGATGAAGAGACCCGCGATGCCTTCGTGAAAATTGGTATGGATGTGATGAAAAATACGCCAACAGAGATGTTTTCCAACGCCATCATTTCTGGCTGGTTAATTGCAACGATGGTGTGGATGTTCCCCGCCGCCGGAGCGGCAAAAATTGTGGTCATTATTCTGATGACCTGGCTGATTGCCCTCGGTGATACCACGCATATCGTCGTCGGCTCGGTGGAAATTCTCTATTTGGTCTTTAATGGCACGCTGCACTGGAGTGATTTTTTCTGGCCCTTTGCGCTACCAACGCTCGCCGGGAATATCTGTGGCGGAACGTTTATTTTCGCGCTAATGAGCCATGCGCAGATCCGCAATGATATGAGCAACAAACGCAAGGAAGAAGCCAGGTTGCAAGCAAAGCGTGATGAGCAAAAGCAGAAAAACCAGAAAAAACAGGCCTGAATGGTGACTGTTTGAGCAGTCGGGCGGCCTGAGACTTACCGTTGTGAGTAAAAAACGCTATACTCGTGCCGCTTCGTCCCCTTAGTTAAATGGATATAACGAGCCCCTCCTAAGGGCTAGTTGCAGGTTCGATTCCTGCAGGGGACACCATGAATTCTTATGCTCCCCGTTATAATCCCTTCATTTACCAGTCAGTTCATCCCTGGGCCAGGCGGTAAAACGGCACATTCCTCACTGTTGCAGTAAGATTGTCGGACACCATTGTCTGCTTTGTCGCTATCCGCATCCCTGCTTTTCTCAGCCTCAACACATCAGCGGCAATACGCTGGCTGCCAAACCAGAAAAGCCCGTCCAGCGCAGTAACATCAAGGCCCAATTCCAGTGCCAGCTTCAGACGTTCACGCGGCGCTTTTACTGTTTTAGCAATCTGCTGATATGGCGCTTCGCTTGAACCTTCAGGACTAATGCGCCGGATACGATGTGACAAGCGGTACTGAAATTCATCCGGTATCCCACCGAGACTCGCTTTCAGGCTGTAAACACAACCAAAGCGTTTGCCGTTAAAGATGACGTTTTTCTGACTAATCTGCAGCTCTTCACGCACGCTGGCAATCAGTTGCGGGGTACGGAGTAATAACAGGCGGAAAGGCAGCTCAAAGCTGGTCACGTAGTCCACATTCAATAAAGCAATACGCAGACGTTCTTGGGGCCCCGCCTTCATTCCCCGGCATTCAGCAATAACATCAGCCCACTGACCGGTAAGACGGGAACACTCTGTCGCCTCAGTAAAACTGTATTTTTCAGCCTGATAATCAATACGCTCGGTCACACTGAATTCCCTTCTGGCCATATCTCGGTATTGGTTGCTCACTTTACCAGCGACGACATCCCTGTGTCAGAAATCTTTTTCTAACCCACTGAAAGTACCTGACCAATGTTCCCTCGTATCCTCACCATGAGGATACGACAACTAACCGACCCGGTATGTTGTCCGGGTCGGTTAAACGGCATCACGTCAGACAACAAAACGGTTAACCAGATCCTTCATGGTTGCCGACAGATTGTCCAGCCGCTGGCTGTCGCTCGCAGCCTGAGATACCAACGCCGCATTTTGCTGTGTGACCTGTTCCATCGGTCGCAATGCCAGGTTTATCTGGGTTACCCCTTGTGACTGCTCCGTCGCCACACGAGCGATATCCGCAATATATTGCTTCATACTGGTGGTATTATCCGCCGCGGCTTCCAGCGCGGTAGCAGATGCAGTAACCCGCTCAACGCCCTCACTAATTTTGACCATATTCTGCGCGACCAACTCACGGATTTGGTTAGCCTCTTTGGCGCAACGCTGCGAAAGATTTCTCACTTCACTAGCTACGACAGCAAACCCCCTGCCCATCTCTCCTGCCCGAGCAGCTTCCACTGCCGCATTCAGCGCCAGTAAATTAGTCTGAAACGAAATATCATCAATCGAGGTCACAATATTCGAGATTTTCTCACTGGAAGCGCGAATATCCCCCATGCTCTGGTTCGCCGCACTGGCAACGTTACTGGCCTGTCGGACCTCTTTTTCCAGTCTGATTGTCAGATGCTCCGCTTCGCGGGCATTATCCGCCGTTTGCGTAATCGCAGTTGATAACTGCTCCATACTGGCCACAGCTTCTACTATTGATGCAGCCTGTTCATCTGTACGTTGAGCCAGATCCTGATTTCCCGCCGTAATACTGCTACTGGCATCGGACAAAACCACGGAGCCTTGCTTAATCTCCTGTACGATATGCTGAATACTTTCCAGCATCGTGTTATAGGCACGATTAAGTGAGGAAAGCTCATCTTTGCCCGGGGTCGCCAGACGTTGAGTCAGATCGCCATTCATACCCGCAATCTTGCGTAGCGTGTCACTAAACTGACGGTGCATATTGATTGCGATGGCCCCTGCGAACGTCAATGATGCCAGGAGCGCTAACAGGCTAACAGCCATATATATTTGCCAGTTTTTTCGTGCATCTTGCGCGAGTTTTTCTGCATTCGCCAACAGACGATTCGCTGTCACATTTTCTATCTGCCGCATCACTTCAATACGCTGGGTTTGTACTTTAAACCAGACCGTAGGATCGACACCAAATCCACCGTTCTCGACATGGTTAAACGCGATCTCGCGAAATGCGAGGGCTTTTGACGCTTCTGCTGACTGTAAGCGGCTTTTCAACATGGCCGCCTGTTCCGGTGAACTCAGACGTAACGATTCTGCCAACCAAACGTTCTGTTTACTGACGACATCACTGAGTTGATGTAACTGTCCGTCGGCGAAATGGCCGGAGGAAAAGATATTTGATAACAGCGCCCGTTCAATACCCGCCTGTTCTTTCAAATTCAGCAGGTTGTAGTAGGCGGCGAATGCGTTTGCCATCTCGCCTGAATCCGTCAACTGCCCCAATCTACCCACAAAATTCAGCACATCAGCAATGACATTGGTATAAAACTTAACCACATCTGATGCTGGAAGCCCCAACTGCGTGACGTTTTCGCGGATGGTAGCGAGCGAAAGAATATTTTTCTTAAACGCAGCGACAGAAGTGGCGACATCCCCTTCCGGTAAGGCAGTATCGGACAGTGACCGCACAAATACCTCGATCTCGCGATCGGTCAAAGCCCGCTGTGCGTTTAACTCATCTTTGAACGTCTTCCCTTCAGCCCCCAGAAACCCGACACTCATGCCGCGTTCTTTTTGCAATTCATGCACTACATTTCCGGCACTGCGTGCGAGCGCTGTCAGTTGGGCAATATTCTCCATCTGCCGTTCTGTCTCAATGCGCGTTAATATTCCTGAACCAGCAAACCAACATAACGCCAGTAATAATGGTTGTAGCGCAATTATTAACTTCATTTTCATCGGCATTCGATAAACCCACCACATGCCACTTCCCTCCATTATCCATATTTTCATTATGGTTATCGGCGTAAAGAAGCGGCTCTTTAAATTTGAACAATGGGCAACTGTTTGTTTTTTAGATTAAATTTTTGCCAAGATAACTCTATTTAATTACTTCAATTAGAATAAAACTCTAAATAATTAACACATGCGAATCTATGCTCCATTTTGCTAACTTATTTGGCATATTATTTTTTATTAAAGAATCAGGTAATCATCAACTGATTCAGATAGAGGGAGAAGCACAGGACAGTGACAGCAGCCCGAGATAACAGCCATGGCGCGGCCATCATTCTGGCGTCCCGCCGAACGTTAAGGTTATAATCCTTACAACGATTTTTTGGATTAGAAGCGACAATGACAAAACTTACCCTACAAGAACAGATGCTTAAAGCGGGTCTGGTCAGCAGCAAAAAAATGGCGAAAGTGCAGAGAACGGCGAAAAAATCGCGCGTTCAGGCTCGTGAAGCCAGAGAAGCGGTTGAAGAAAATAAAAAAGCACAGGTCGAGCGTGATAAGCAGCTCAGCGAACAGCAGAAGCAGGCCGCATTGTCTAAAGAATACAAAGCGCAGATCAAGCAACTGATTGAAATGAACAAAATCACCATTTCCCGTGGCGATATTGGTTACAACTTTACCGATAATAACCTGATCAAAAAAGTTTATGTTGATAAAGTAACCCAGTCTCAGTTGATCAAGGGCCGTCTGGCCATTGCCCGCCTGACGGCTGAAAGCAGCAGCGAGAGCGAATACGCCATTATCCCGGCTGTTGTCGCCGACAAGATTGCCCAGCGCGATGCAAGCTATATTGTTCTCAATTGCGAACTGAGCCAGGAAGCGAAGGACGAAGACGATCCGTATGCTGATTTTGTCATTCCTGACGATTTGATGTGGTAAGAAAAACACCCCGATAATCACCCGGAGTTCCGTCGCGTATTTCGGTGAACGCTAGCGCCGCCACCGAAATACCGTCAACCGCTCTTCTTCCCCACACGCCATCTGCTAAAACTTATAGTGTTCCTTGCTCAGTCCGTATTTTCTCATGCGCAAATACAGTTTCTTACGCGGAATTTGTAAATACTCCGCCACTTCATTAATACGTCCCTGATGAATATTAAGCGCTTCGGTAATGATCTGTCGCTCGTACTCGTCGACCCGACGATCGAGCGGTGTCGGTTCGGGCAAATGTAGCTGTGGATTCGCGGTTTCAGCCAGTGGCAATAACCCAACTGCAAAAAGCTCGGCGGCATTGGCCAGCTCTCGAACATTGCTTAACCACACGCGACGCCGCATTCCTTTTAGTAATTCCCCGTCAACCTCGGGCACGGGATGATTCAGGCGCAGACAGGCTTTCTGCAGATAATGGCGAAACAGCGGCTCAATATCATCCGGGCGCTGAGACAACGGCTGGCAACCAATTTGCGTCATCGCAAAACAGTAATAAAGTTCGGCCACAATCTGATTAGTTGCCGCCAGTTCCACCAACGAAGTGGCGCCAATGCCAATTAAGCGAAACGGACGCCGCTCCTGGCTTTGCAAATGCACCAGTTGGTGCTGCTGTTCGCGCGTCAGGCACTCAATATGGCTCAGGACCAGCGTTCCCCCTTGCGCCTGGGCAATAAGGTCATTGAGTTGCCCCGCATTCTCTAACGTCAATTCCCCGCGGATAAACGGTCCTTCAGCGCTGCGCCCAAGCTGATGCAAATAACGGGCTCCGGTCATACGCCCCGTTCCCGGCTCGCCATAAAACCAGACGGCAATATCCGTTTCAGCCAGTTGCCGTAAGCGCTGGCGGTACTGATTAACCCAGTCACTGTAGCCGACCAGTTCAACCTGGAGCTTTTGCTGGCAATAGTGACGACGTGCAATCACAGATTTTCTCTGACGCAACGCATCCTCTACCAACACCAGCAGTTTGCCTGGATCAACCGGTTTTTGCAGAAAATCCCACGCACCTTTCTTCACCGCGTCCACCGCCATCGGGACATCGCCATGTCCGGTGATCAACAGGATCGGAAGCTGATTGTCATCCTGATGAAACAACGTCATCAGGTCAATTCCATTACAGCCAGGCATACACACGTCGCTCAGGACAATCCCTGGCCAGTCGGCCTGCAGCCAATTTCGGGCATCAAAAGGGTTACTGCATGCGAATACATGATATCCCTCCTGTTCAAGCAACAAGGTGTAAGCGTCAAGAACATCGGCATCATCATCAATAAGCAGAACAGAATATTCATCACTCAACATCGTTTACATCCGTCAGATTAAATTGCAGAACGACGCAGGCATTGCGCCCCGGGGTCGACGCCAGGCGCAGTTCGCCGTTCATTTGCATCATTAACGATACACAAATCGATAAGCCAATACCGAGGCCAACATCCTTACTGGTGGTAAACGGTTTTAACAGTGATGGTAATAATGCTCCAGGCCAACCGGGGCCGTTATCGCTGATAAATACGCATAACCGGCTGCCTTCGGTCTGCCAGTGAACCTCTATTTTCGCCGCAACCGGACAGGCATCCAGCGCATTTGCCAGGACGTTTACCAGCACCTGCTGGATACGCACTTCATCACCAGCCACCCACACGCCCCGGTCTGGGAGCGTCAGCGTACCCTGCTGTGGCTTGTGTCGCATGGCCAACAGTTCCCAGGCAGCGTTGAACGTTTGTCGGAGATCGACCGGATGCAGAGGCGTGCCAGGTTCGGCCCGGCGAGCAAACTGACGCAGTGAACGGATAATGGCATCGATGCGAGTAATCAGCCCTTCCGCTTTGGTTAATGTGCTTCTGGCCTGAGCGGGTTGCCCCTGTTCGATTGCCCTCCCTGCCGTAAACAGGTACATCGACAGCGCATTCAGCGGTTGATTAATCTCGTGCGCCAGCGTGGTCATAGTCTGGCCGACCACCGCCAGTTTTGCCGTCTGGATCAGCTCATCCTGCGTTGCACGAAGATCGGATTCAATCTCCTTGCGTTCGGTCACTTCCTGCTCCAGCTGATTTTTTTGCGCACTCAACTGGCCCAGGGTATGACGCAGCAAGCCTGCAATACGCCCCAGTTCATCGCGTCCATATACCGGGATAGAGGCATCCGTTCTGCCAAGACCAATTTGCACCACGGCCTGGTTGAGCGCAGTAAAACGCTTCACCAGACGCGAGCGAATGAAGTAGTGGTTAAGCCCCCAGGCGAGAAGTAGCGCCAGCAGCGTCGCCAGCAGGATAAGTCCACCGCTGACGCGAACAATTTGTTCCAGCCGCTGGTTAAACGTCTGCATTTGCTGATGGCTACTCCCCAGTTGCGCTTCCAGCAGTGTTCGAAAGCGCCCAAGCGTGGCCTCTCTGGCATGGCTGGCATCAACCAGCGCTTTTTGCGCTGCGACATAATCGCGCATCGTATCGGGCATTTTATTTTTCATCATCCCGATTTCCAGCAGCTCATCGATAGTTTGTCGCAGTGTGATAGTACTGGGCCAGTCATCGAGGGTGCGGATATTTTCATCCGCCGTTTTTTTCAGATTTTCCAGGTAGCGGATGTGATTCTCCACCAGCATGCCATCGTCGCTACCCGATTTCAGTTCATTGAGCCTGTCGCGTAAATCATCAACGATCTGGTTTTCAATTCTTGCCAGGGTGTAGACCTGCTGCTGCTCGTTTTGCACCTCTCGGGCACGTTTGAGATACAGCGCCGCATCACCATTTTTGGCCTCGATTTGATCCAGCAACGTCCCCTGCTGCCAGGTAAAATCCTGCACCAGTGAATTCAGCTCAGTAGTAAAATCATCATGTAGCCAATCAATGCGCGCGGAAAGCTCGCTCACTTTTTCGCGTACAAGGAACATGTTGTAGAGCACCCGGTCCAGTTCCGCCATCAGCGCCCGGCTGTCCTGCAAAATCACCGCCAGTTGCTGCTGTTCTGCTGGTTGCAACCCCCTGCTCAGCACTTCAATTTTATCCAGATGCGAGATTATCTGATTGCGCAGTTGCAGCCTTACTGTTGTATTGGGAGCCAGCAGGAATTCATTTAGCTGGTCCACAACCAGGTTAAGATTTCCTTCAATCAAGAAAGCGGAATGCACGCGCGGGAAGTAATCATCAAGCGAATAGCGTATCTGCGAGCTCTGCTCATGCCAGGAGTACAAACTGACGCAGCTTACGCTCAACGTCAGTAATGCGCCCGTTAGAAAGGCTCCCCGCAGGCTGCTGCTGATGCTGAGTTGGCGAAGGCGTTGCAGTATCGATCCACCTTTCATTTTAATTCTTCCAGTTTTGATATCGCCTGACGCTGGTTTTTAAGAAACCAGAGCTGCCACTCCATCATCTGCTGTTCGGCAACGCTTTTATTATCAAACTGCGCAAGCCAGGCTTCATCTTCACTACTTTTGGCATCTATCGGAACGCTGGTAAGTAAGGCTCTGATTTCGGGTAGCGGGCGTTTCAGGCGTGCTTCCGCACTGTATAGTGCCCGCCATGCATCCTTCAGTTGCGCAAGACGGAAACTGATGGCGGTATCAAACATCCGCTGGACTAACTGTTGTCGCTTAAGGATCAGCCGATAATTAAGCGGAGGCTGGTTCAGTAAAATAGCCTGCTGAGCAGCGCGGGGATTATCAGATGCGAGCTGCGTTACCGGATATTTCCCCGTATTCGCATCAGCAAGGATCCGCTGTCCCTCCGGGCTTAACAAATAGCGGATAAAACGACGCGCTTCATTGGGGTGCTGGCTGTTCTTGAGAACAGCAACATAGGTTGGCGATACCGCCGAGCGTGGAAAATAGGTAAAAGCCAGGTGAGGATCGTTAAGCAACAGGTTGGCATAATTATCAATGACCGGCCCCGCCACGCCCAGGCCACTCTTAATTTTGTCGGCTACGCCAAAACTGCGTGATGAAATCGTCACCAGATTTCCAGCACTCGCCAGCAGCGTCGCCCACCCCGCTTCCCACCCTTTTTGCTGTAGCAATGACTCAACCATCAGATGGTTGGTATCCGAACGCGATGGGCTACTCATCAACAGCGCGTTCTGATATTTGGGCAGCGTTAAATCCCCCCAGTCGGCAGGAGGCGACAGATGCCGTGCCACCAGCGCAGAACGATTAATCAACAGACCAAAACCAGATATCGCCACTGCCACGGAGGTCGAACGGATAGAGTCTGGCACCAGCCGCTGGCTTTCCGGCAACGCATTTTCGAAAGGCGCCAACTTCTGATGCTCCTGCAGATGCTGCAACAGCATAGGGGATGAGGTCAAAATCAGATCAACATTTTCCGCATTCGCGGTATCCAGCAGTTGCTCCAACGAACTGCTGGTCCGGTTTAACGTGCGAATCATCACCGACCCCGGTTCAGTCTGCCAACGCTGAATAATCCAGGCCGTTGCCCCAGGGGAAAAGGTTGTCGCCATTACCAGCTCTTTACCCTGCGCCAGGCAACTCACCGACAACGACATAAAACAGAGCGAGATCGCCCAACAACGCCCCCGGCCCAAAAGTCTGTTTGTGATCCCGTTCATAAATACCAACATGTGCAAAAAATAATATTGAGACAAAACTTACCCGTTTATCACCGACTAGGGGAAGAATAAGGTTATTCGTAGAATAACCAAACGGAAAGTGACGACATCGGTAAAGAATACCCGAAAACGCAGTCTGAATTTGTTAATATCCGCACACGCCGATGATAAAAGCGTTCGTAAAAGAATAGAATTGAAAAGCCATTATTTAAAAAGAGTCAAAATCAGCCACGCAATCCACAAATTGTGTCAATAGTGACTCATTTCATCAACTTGAGTTTCTCTGCCGTCTATTTCACTCTTCACTGCGAAAAATCCTGATATTCACATCAATATAAATTTAGGTGATGATATGTTATCCATATTTAAGGCAGGGCCAGCGGCAAATAAAGTCCCGGCGGAGAAAGTCCAGGAAACTTATGGCCGATACCGCATTCAGGCATTACTCAGCGTATTTCTTGGCTATCTTGCGTACTATATTGTGCGTAATAACTTCACGCTATCAACACCGTACCTAAAAGAACATCTGGATCTCAGTGCCACGCAAATTGGTCTACTCAGCAGCTGCATGCTTATTGCCTATGGGATCAGTAAAGGCATTATGAGTAGTCTGGCAGACAAGGCCAGCCCTAAGGTCTTTATGGCATGCGGCCTGGTTCTGTGCGCCATCGTAAACGTCGGTTTAGGATTCAGTACCGGATTCTGGATTTTTGCTGCTCTGGTCGTTTTCAACGGTTTGTTTCAGGGAATGGGCGTTGGTCCTTCATTTATTACCATCGCCAACTGGTTTCCGCGTAAAGAACGTGGACGCGTCGGCGCATTCTGGAATATTTCTCACAACGTTGGCGGTGGTATTGTCGCTCCGATTGTTGGTGCCGCCTTTGCCATTTTAGGGAGCGAGCACTGGCAAAGCGCCAGCTATATTGTCCCGGCCGGTGTTGCCGTACTGTTTGCTTTTATTGTGCTGATTCTGGGGAAAGGTTCACCACGCCAGGAAGGCTTACCGGCTCTGGAACAAATGATGCCGGAAGAAAAAGTAGTATTAAATTCCCGACACACTGACCAGGCGCCAGAAAATATGAGTGCCTTCCAGATCTTCTGCACCTATGTGCTGCGTAATAAGAATGCCTGGTATGTTTCACTGGTAGATGTCTTCGTCTATATGGTGCGTTTTGGCATGATTAGCTGGTTGCCTATTTATCTGTTAACCGAAAAACATTTCTCGAAAGAGCAAATGAGCATCGCTTTTCTGTTTTTTGAATGGGCGGCAATCCCTTCCACATTACTGGCGGGCTGGCTTACCGATAAACTGTTTAAAGGCCGTCGCATGCCGCTGGCCATGATTTGTATGGCGCTGATTTTCGTCTGTTTGATCGGCTACTGGAAAAGTGAATCCCTGCTGATGGTCACTATTTTTGCCGCCATTGTGGGTTGCCTGATCTATGTTCCACAGTTCCTCGCTTCTGTTCAGACGATGGAAATCGTCCCCAGCTTCGCAGTAGGTTCTGCAGTAGGACTGCGCGGATTTATGAGCTACATTTTTGGCGCATCGCTGGGCACCAGTCTGTTTGGCGTAATGGTCGACAAAATGGGGTGGCACGGCGGCTTCTATCTGCTGATGGGGGGTATTGTTTGCTGCATCCTGTTCTGCTACCTCTCTCATCGCGGTGCGCTGGAACTTGAGCAACAGCGAAAAAATGCTCAGCAAGAGGAAGCATCACTCCAGTTGGCGGATGCCCGGTAATTCATTTCGGTCTCACAAAAAAGTGCCAGCGATGCTGGCACTTCGATAAACTCAGATAAATAATAAATAACTCAAAGTGATAATTTATTGCTAAACGTAAGATTGCAAATTATTGCTTACCATCCGCGACCATAAAGCGAATGATCAAACCACATGTCGGAGCAAGAAACAGGAATAATCCAGTTACCATTTCGTTACCATTGGTCAGCCGCATAGTAAAAACGTAAATTAATGCCGTAAGGATGGCCATGCCGAGAAAAGCGCTAATTGACGCCGCAGCGCCTATAACCTGCCAGATATAGCAACTGACGCACAGAATGCTCAGTATGAGAAAGGTCCAGAAATAGAGCATAGCGATACCTCCTGTCTGCCGTAAACTTAACGTAAGTCCTTACACTCCCTTAACTTTATATTCTAAGACAATTCCTATCTGCATGCAATTTGAGCAACATTTTATTCACAAAAATCATTCGACCGCTTACTATTACACTGTTTCTCCGTCGTTTATTTAATCATCATAAAAACAACGAATTATATATAGGCGAAATTTTGCCCTTAATCGCCCTAAAAACATTTACGAATCTTGAGTAATTATTTCTGGCTGACATTAATTTTCGGGTGTACATTGTGCGTCCGATCATTCATGCCCCCTCGTGGTTTTGTCCTGACTCAGTTTTACACTCTTTACAGGAACCAATGTCGTTCATGGCGGCCTAACGATCAGTGCAGAGTGTAAAGCGACAGGCAAAGAATCTTCGCGATACATCTATTTCGTATCAACAACAGGTGCTTATGTTCCCCCAATGTAAATTTTCACGCGCGTTTTTGCATCCGCGCTACTGGCTCACATGGTTTGGTGTTGGTGTGCTCTGGTTACTGGTACAGCTTCCCTATCCCGTATTGTGTTTTCTTGGTACCCATACAGGAACGCTGGCTCGTCCATTTTTAAAACGCCGTGAATCTATTGCACGTAAAAATCTCGAACTCTGTTTCCCAAATCTGTCACAGGAAGAAAGAGACAAACTGGTCGATGAGAATTTCCGTTCGCTCGGCATGGGGCTGCTTGAAACAGGTATGGCCTGGTTCTGGCCGGACCGTCGGGTGCGTAAATGGTTTGATGTAGAAGGGCTGGACAACCTGAAGCGCGCTCAGATGCAAAACCGTGGCGTGATGGTCGTTGGCGTACACTTTATGTCGCTCGAGTTGGGTGGTCGCGTAATGGGGCTTTGCCAGCCAATGATGGCAACCTATCGTCCGCACAATAATAAGTTGATGGAGTGGATCCAAACCCGCGGTCGTATGCGCTCCAACAAGGCGATGATCGGCAGAAATAATCTGCGTGGTATTGTCGGCGCCCTGAAAAAAGGCGAGGCAGTGTGGTTTGCCCCCGATCAGGACTATGGTCGTAAAGGGAGTTCTTTTGCCCCCTTCTTCGCAGTCAAAGACGTGGCGACCACCAACGGTACCTACGTGCTGTCACGATTATCGGGCGCAGCAATGCTGACCGTAACCATGGTGAGAAAAGCAGATAACACCGGTTACCGCCTGTTCATCACCCCAGAAATGGAAGGTTACCCGGCAGATGAAAGCCAGGCTGCGGCGTATATGAACAAAATTATCGAAAAAGAGATCATGCGTGCACCCGAGCAGTATCTCTGGATCCACCGTCGCTTCAAAACTCGCCCGATGGGTGAAGCTTCGTTGTATATCTAAAAAGAAAGGCCGTAAGGCCTTTCTTTTTTTCTACGGTTGAATTACTTAACGCCCCATTTGCTGTGCAGCTCAGCCATTCGCTCGTTGTAGTTGCGGGCGATGCAGGCTGATTTATCCTGTTCCTTCCAGCACTCGTTACGCCCTTTCACCCAACCGCGCTGCTCTGCTTTCAGCGTCGGGTTATTGCTCGATTTAACCAGCGCCTGCTTGTAGGCCCCGTTTAACGCTAAATCCATTTCTGAGAGCGAAGGACTCTGGCAGATAATCTCTTCGATACTGCCCTTTGCAACCGCAGCGCAGGAAAAAGAGGGTCCAGTGCTGGTCGATTTTTTGGCCCCAGAAAAGTCAATATTATCTTCAGGCAGGCATACCCCGTGCTTTCGATTCGGCCCACTCCAGGAAACGTCCGGATTTCCGTCATCTTTACGAGAAATAGAAACCGTATTGTTCCCGCTTTTGGCTTCCCAGTAATTTTCATTGAAGGCCTTCACCGTCGCCTTCGAGCCATCAATCCAAACATTGCCTTTGCCATCACTATTCACACCACCAATACTTGCGCAGCTGAAATTAAACGCCAACGGTGAGGCCGCCATCGACGTCAGTGGCGTAAAAACGAGTGCTAACATCATTAATCTGGTCATTTTTAACCTTTTCATTATCTCATTCCGCGAAAAATTAACCGCATTAACATCATGGCGATATGAGAATTCTCCGAGTAACCATTCCGTCGCTCAATAGCAATTTATTACCGGCAGAAATTAAACTGTCGCCGAATCACGACAGTTGTAAGTTATTAAAATTAAATAAAAAAATGCCTCTTGTCTCTCCTCATTTTTAGGCGTACATTAGCGCCGTCTGGAGCATTAAAGCTCAGAATTCTGAGGTGATGCAGCCAAGCAAATGAGGGGTATTCTCCCTTTCGTTCGCGAGTGCATCAGCTCTCTGTCAGGTAAGCATATGTTCATTTAGACGTACCCCAGGTACGCGGAGAGATGAAAAGTGAAATATTTCTTTATGGGCATTTCTTTTATGGTCATCGTTTGGGCCGGTACTTTCGCCCTGATGATCTAAATTAAAAGACGCAGCAAAAAAACAGGAGCCATCAGGCTCCTGTTTTGCATTTTGGGGGAACATTCTGTCAGTCGGTACTTTCAGAAGTCGATTTTGCACTGGTCGGTAACAGGCCATCTGCGCGAAACATCGCCTTGATGCCGCGAATAGCCTGGCGGGTACGGTCACGGTTTTCAATCAACGCAAATCGCACATGCGTATCACCATAATCACCAAACCCAATCCCTGGCGAAACGCATACCTTCGCTTCGTTCAGCAGCTTCTTGGCAAACTCAAGTGATCCCATCCCGGCGTATTGCTCTGGAATTTTCGCCCAAACGTACATTGAGGCCTTTGGCATCTCGACCATCCAGCCTGCTTCATGCAGTCCTTTGACCAGCACATCGCGACGACGTTTATATTGCTCAGCGATATCCCGCACACATTGCTGATCGCCTTCCAGCGCGGCAATTGCCGCAACCTGCAGTGGCGTAAAGGTCCCGTAATCGTGATAGCTCTTGATTCGCGCCAGCGCGTTCACCAGCGTTTTGTTGCCCACCATAAACCCGATACGCCATCCCGCCATGTTGTAGCTTTTCGACAGGGTAAAAAATTCAACAGCGACGTCGCGAGCGCCGGGTACCTGCATAATCGATGGTGCCTTCCAGCCGTCATAAACAATATCAGCGTAGGCCAGGTCGTGAACCACCAGCACGTCATAGCGTTTAGCCAGGGCCACCACTTTCTCAAAGAATTCCAGCTCGACGCACTGCGCGGTCGGGTTAGATGGGAAACCTAAGATCATCATCTTCGGCTTCGGGTAACTTTCGCGTATTGCGCGTTCCAGCTCATTAAAGAAGTCGACACCCTCAACCAGCGGCACTGAACGCACCTGCGCGCCGGCAATCACCGCGCCATAGATATGGATGGGATAACTTGGGTTGGGCACGAGGACCGTATCACCGTGATCGAGCGTTGCCAGCATCAGGTGCGCCAGCCCCTCTTTGGAACCGATGGTCACAATGGCTTCAGATTCAGGATCGATCTCAACATCATAGCGTTCCTGGTACCAGCGGGAAATCGCCCGACGCAAACGCGGAATGCCGCGTGAGGTGGAGTAACCGTGAGTATCCGGGCGCTGAGCCACGGTACACAGTTTTTCGACAATGTGAGGAGGCGTGGCCCCATCCGGGTTCCCCATACTGAAATCGATAATATCTTCGCCGCGCCGACGCGCAGCCATCTTCAGTTCAGCGGTGATGTTAAAAACGTACGGGGGAAGGCGATCAATACGCGTAAAGCGACGTTCAGGGCGGGAGTCAGCCATAATATCCTCAGATTAACGTTAGCGCCCGGACCGTCCGAGCGACGCTGCCACGATGGTGGCACGTTTAGAAAATAGCCTGAATAATTTCCTTCTGTCGAGAGGCAAAACAAAATATTTTTTCCTGACGAAAAAGAGGAACAGCTGAGAAAAATGAGGAAATAACCATTTTCACAACCCGCCAAAAATTACCATCATTTAACATTTTGTTGTTAAATACATTACCTTGAACGCAGTGCTCACAGGACAGGTATTGTAAATACAACAATCATGCAACAATCCCCTTTTAATATTATGGTTTTTCCCCATTAGCTCTGAACTGCGGGGATGCTGGTCATCCTGCCTCAGGTTACCTATCATAGTGGTTTAACCCTTGCGCAAGAGTCACCCGTGCACGAAATATTCAATATGCTGCTGGCGGTATTTGACCGGGCAGCACTGATGCTGTTCTGTCTGTTTTTCCTGATTCGTATCCGCCTGTTTCGCGAACTGTTGCACAAGTCAGCCCACTCCCCAAAAGAGCTGCTCGCCGTTACCGCGATTTTCTCCATGTTTGCCCTATTCAGTACCTGGTCAGGCGTACCGGTAGAAGGTTCTCTGGTCAATGTGCGTATTATCGCGGTCATGTCAGGAGGGATCCTGTTCGGTCCATGGGTTGGCATTATTACGGGGCTGATCGCAGGCACCCACCGTTACCTGATCGATATTGGCGGCGTAACTGCCCTACCCTGCTTTATTACCAGCATTCTGGCTGGCTGCATTGCCGGGTGGATCAACCGTAAGATCCCCAAAGCGCAGCACTGGCGCGCGGGTATTTTAGGCGGAATGCTGTGCGAATCACTGACCATGATCCTCGTCGTCGCCTGGGCACCCACCACCGAACTAGGGCTGGATATTGTCTCAAAAATAGGTATCCCGATGATCCTCGGCAGCGTCTGTATTGGTTTTATCGTGATGCTGGTACAAAGCGTTGAAGGTGAGAAAGAAGCCAGCGCTGCAAAACAGGCCAAGCTGGCGCTGGATATCGCCAACAAAACGCTGCCGCTCTTTCGCCAGGTCAACAGCGAGTCGTTACGTCAGGTGTGCGAAATTATTCGCCACGATATCCACGCAGACGCGGTTGCCATCACCAATACTCAGCACGTTCTGGCCTATGTTGGCGTTGGAGAGATTAACTACCGCGATAACGATGACTTCGTCAGCCCCACCACGCAGGAGGCCATAAATCACGGTAAAATCATCATAAAAAACAATGATGAAGCACATCGCACCCCGGAAATTCACTCTATGCTGGTGATCCCGCTTTGGGAGAAAGGCGTCGTGACCGGCACGCTGAAGATCTACTACTGTCACGCTCATCAAATCACTTCCTCGTTACAGGAAATGGCGATCGGTCTGTCGCAAATCATCTCCACCCAGCTTGAAGTCTCCCGCGCAGAGCAACTACGAGAAATGGCAAATAAGGCAGAGCTACGCGCGCTGCAAAGCAAAATAAATCCCCATTTTCTGTTTAATGCCCTGAACGCGATTTCATCGTCGGTGCGGCTTAACCCGGACACCGCACGTCAGCTCATTTTTAATTTGTCGCGCTATCTTCGCTATAATATTGAATTAAAAGACGATGAGCAGATCGACATCAAGAAAGAGCTGTATCAAATCAAGGATTACATCACCATCGAACAGGCCCGCTTTGGCGACAAGCTGACCGTTATTTATGATATCGATGAAGAGGTAAGCTGTTTTATTCCCAGCCTGCTGATTCAGCCGTTGGTCGAGAACGCTATCGTCCATGGGATCCAGCCCTGCAAAGGGAAAGGTGTGGTCACCATCAGCGTTGCGGAGTGCGGCAACCGGGTACGGATTGCCGTACGAGATACGGGTCATGGTATCGACCCAAAAGTGATTGAACGGGTCGAGTCCAATGAAATGCCGGGCAATAAAATTGGTCTGTTGAATGTGCACCATCGCGTTAAGCTGCTCTACGGTGAGGGATTACATATCCGCCGTCTGGAGCCAGGCACAGAGATTGCCTTTTATGTACCTAATGTGCACTCGCCCGCAGCCGCGCCAACTACATTATTGCTTTAACCAGGAGTGAAGTCGTGAAAGTCATCATTGTTGAAGATGAATTCCTGGCCCAACAGGAACTGAGCTGGCTGATAAAAGAGCACAGCCAGATGGAGATTGTCAGCACGTTTGACGATGGTCTGGACGTGCTGAAATATCTCCAGCACAACCGCGTTGACGCCATTTTTCTGGATATTAATATTCCCTCGCTGGACGGCGTATTGCTGGCACAAAATATCAGCCAGTTCGCGCATAAACCCTTTATTGTGTTTATTACCGCATGGAAAGAGCATGCCGTTGAAGCCTTCGAACTGGAAGCTTTTGACTACATTCTGAAGCCGTACCAGGAATCACGCATTGTCAGTATGCTGCAAAAGCTGGAAGCCGCCTGGCAGCAACAGCAAACGGGAACGTCTCCTGTAAGTCCGGTGGCCCGCGAAAACGATACGATCAACCTGATCAAGGATGAGCGGATCATCGTGACCCCAATCAACGACATCTACTACGCTGAAGCGCATGAAAAGATGACGTTCGTCTATACGCGACGAGAATCATACGTCATGCCGATGAACATCAGTGAATTCTGCAGCAAACTGCCGGCTTCGCATTTCTTCCGCTGCCACCGCTCGTTCTGCGTAAATCTGAATAAAATCCGCGAGATCGAACCCTGGTTTAACAACACTTATATTCTGCGTTTAAAGGATCTGGAATTTGAAATCCCGGTTAGTCGGAGCAAAGTGAAAGAATTCAGACAATTAATGCATTTATAGTGCTGAAAAAGCGTGACGAATGGAGAGTACAGCGCGCTTTCAGTCGTTTCCGCGACGAACAGGATAGCGGAACTAAGTTTGTAGTATATTGGTCGTCACTCTATTTTTTACAGGTGATGTCATGGCAAAGCTGAGCGAAAAATATCAACGTACATATCTACGCGAATACGCAAAAGAAGCGGAAAAAAATGCCCTGATATGGATAAGTACGGACGATTATTTAGCTGAGTGCCTGGATATTCATGAACAATGCCATCTGGATTATTCACTGCAACAACAGCTGAGTTCATGGCTTTTTATGCTGCGCATGAAGCGCAGCCCGGAGTTATTAGGATATAAAACCGCGATACAGTCAAATGATATGGAATCTCTGCACTTATCCCTGCGACAGTCTGCGATGATTAAACATGTGACGCAGGGTGTGGACTCAGGCTGCGATCACAGTATTAATGTATGGACGACACTAGAGATTCTTGCCGCGGGTTTATTTGACCGAGTACCGCTCTTATTGCCTGAAAAATTGGGTATGAGTGATAACGGTCACCCTGTTAACCTGGCCATGACGAATTTAATGATGGCGCTGTGGTACAAACATGCAGACTTTGCAGTGGATGCCAGAAAAAGAGCGCAAAAGGTACTGACCACGAAGCAAACGGTAAGCGATATGTTCATCCTCAGCTATCTGATGGCGCTCCTGGATGAGGATGTGACAGAAGCAGGTACGCAACTCGATTTATATTGTAAAAGCGTGTCTGCATTGAGAGAACCAGGGCTCACTAAGCTCCATAAAATGTTCTGGCCATACGCGCACGGGTTATACAACCTGGCTTATATTGTGTTGGGCAAAGATAAAGCCAGCGCGATGCCGAAACCAACCGCAGAGTGTTTTATGGACGATCTGGCGGAATGGCAAAATAAACATAACTATCGCCATGGCCCGCTATTTATAGAATACCCTAAACCAATTGACCTTATTAACACCCTGATCTCATGCACGCCGCCAGAATGTTGTTTGCATCAACCCTATCTGGATACCGATAAAAAATATAAAAACACAAGATACCTGCATGCCGATTTATTTGAACAACAGATGATCAAGATAATTTTAAAAAATATGAACAGCCAGAACGACAAGGCCGGAGAAGCGCTGAGCGCCATCCGGCCCTGACCTTACAAAATATGGCCCAGCGTCTGACGTAAATGCGCACCAGCGCCAAGTAGTCCAGGATTATCGTGCACGATCAGATACACCGGAATATCCTGCACGTAGGCTTTAAAACGGCCTTTATCTTCAAAACCACCGCGGAAGCCCGACGCTTTAAAGAAGTCGAGGAAGCGCGGCACAATACCGCCGGCGATGTACACACCGCCAAATGTGCCCAGCGTTAACGCCAGATCGCCACCAAAACGTCCCATGATGACGCAGAACAGCGACAGCGCACGACGACAGTCAATGCAGGAATCTTCCAGCGCCCGTGCGGTGATATCCTTCGGCTGCAGATTTTCCGGCAGGCGTCCGTCAGATTTGACGATCGCGCGATACAGATTCACCAGTCCCGGACCAGACAGCACGCGTTCTGCGGACACGTGACCTATTTCCGCGCGCAGAACCTCAAGGATAATTCCCTCTTCCTCGCTGTTAGGCGCAAAATCCACGTGGCCGCCTTCACCAGGGAGACTTACCCAGCGTTTATCCACGTGGACCAGATGCGCCACGCCAAGCCCGGTTCCTGCGCCATATACCGCAATAGGTTTACCTTCAACAGGTTCCGCGCCACCAAACTGGATTAAATGCTCTTTTTTCAGCATCGGGATCGCCATCGACACAGCGGTGAAATCATTGATGATTTCCAGATGGCTGAAGCCCAGGTTTTTTTTCATCTCAGCAATAGAGAACGCCCAGGTATGGTTGGTCATTGCCACCCAGTCGCCGGTGATCGGACAGGCAATGGCAATACAACCATCTTCAACGCTAACGCTATGCTCATCCAGGTACACGCGCACCACCGCCTCCAGACTTGGATAATCCAACCCGGAATAGGTTTTTGCCTGCGAAATCTCGCCACTGGCAATATCGCACAGAGCAAGACGCGCGTTGGTGCCGCCAACATCCCCTACTAAAGCATATTTTGTCATTCTTCCACTGCTCCGCTAAAGTCAGAATAAATCTTTGCCACACTGTAAATTCATGGGGACATAACAACAACGGTCTGAAGGCTGATGCCCGTGGAAAATCGATCCAGATCACACAATTACTTTATCGTTTCAGCACCATTTGCAGCGATGTCGTCAGGCAGGCTGTGCAAACTATGTCTATGACTCTGTTTTAAGGAATAGAAAATGCTCCATCCGCGAGCCAGAACGATGCTCTTGCTATCAACCCCAGCGCTAATCATTGGCATAGCGTCCAGCCTGGTGTTGATCGTTGTGATGAAAGTGGCTTCCGTTTTACAGCAGTTTTTGTGGGAACGTCTGCCTGTTAGCATCGGTATAGCCCAGGACTCTCCGGTCTGGATTATCGGTATGCTGACACTCACGGGGATCATGGTCGGGTTAGTAATCCGTTACAGCCATGGCCACGCAGGCCCGGATCCGGCCTGTGAACCGTTAATTGGTATGCCGGTGCCAACGTCAGCAATACCGGGCCTGCTGGCAGCACTAATCCTCGGCCTCGCGGGTGGCGTCAGTCTGGGTCCGGAACACCCTATCATGACCGTGAATATCGCACTGGCAGTGGCACTTGGTAGCCGCATGTTTCCGCGCATTGCGAAGCTGGACTGGACCATTCTCGCCTCTGCCGGCACCATCGGCGCACTATTTGGTACCCCCGTTGCCGCCGCGCTGATATTTTCGCAAACGCTGAATAGCTCAAACGATGTGCCCTTGTGGGATCGCCTGTTTGCACCGTTAATGGCCGCCGCCGCAGGTTCGCTAACCACCAGCCTGTTTTTTCACCCCCATTTTTCACTGCCCATCGCGCACTACACGCAGATGCACTTGATCGATATCCTCAGCGGCGCGGTTGTTGCTGCCATCGCCATTGCCGCTGGGATGGTTGCCGTCTGGTGTCTGCCGCGTTTGCACCATTTAATGCATCGATTAAAACACCCGGTGCTGATCCTCGGGGCAGGCGGTTTTATCCTTGGCATTTTGGGTGTTATCGGCGGGCCGCTTACCTTGTTTAAGGGACTGGACGAAATGCAGCAAATGGCGTTTAGCCAAACGCTGGGGACATCAGATTATTTCATGCTCGCCGTGATCAAACTAACGGCATTAGTGGTTGCAGCGGCGAGTGGTTTTCGCGGCGGACGAATCTTCCCGGCGGTATTCGTTGGCGTCGCGCTTGGCCTGATGCTGCACGCCCATGTTGAAGCGGTGCCGGCTGCCATCACGGTTTCTTGCTCTATTCTCGGGCTGGTGCTGGTCGTCACCCGTGACGCCTGGCTGAGCCTGTTTATGGCAGCAGTGGTGGTGCCAGATTCCACCCTGCTGCCACTGCTGTGCATCGTCATGCTGCCCGCCTGGCTGCTGCTGGCAGGTAAACCGATGATGGTCGCTGAGCGCCCTGATAAATAGCTATCCGCCGTTGCGAGATTCGAGCGCACGGGTCACCGTGCGCAATAATTCAGGAAGATCGGCTTTCGGTAGCACCACCTCAATTAACGACAGTCGTTGCGGATGGGACAACCGGGCCAGCACCTCTTCCAGCTGTACCGCCTGCTTCACCCGCCAACATTCGGCCTGACATTCACGACTAAACGCCTGCGGCACCGACGTCCAGCTCCAAGCAGCGATGTCGTTATAGCGCTGATTTGCCCCGTGTATGGCCCGCTCCACTGTATAACCGTCATTGTTGAGCAGTAAAATAACCGGCGATTGCCCGTCTCTGAGCATGGAGCCCAGCTCCTGAATGGTGAGCTGCGCCGCGCCATCGCCAATAATCAGGATCACCCGACGGTCCGGACAGGCCGTTTGCGCGCCGAATGCAGCCGGGAGCGCGTAGCCGATAGATCCCCACAACGGTTGAACCAGTACTTCCGCCCCGCAAGGTAGTGAGAGCGCAGCCGCGCCAAAGGCGGCGGTTCCCTGATCGACGAGGATAATGTCATCAGGCTTCAGAAACTGCTGTACCGTGTGCCAGAAGTTTTCCTGCGTCAGTGGGCCCTTCTCAACCTGAACACGCCTAATTGGCGGACGTTCTGGCGGAAGAGAAAACGACATTTCCAGGCACAGCTCACGTAATGTGGTGACCGCCTGCTCCATCGGGATGTTAAACCAGTGGGATCCAATTCGTGACGCATGGGGCTGAACGTCAATGGTGCGATCCAGCGGTAGCTGTTGTGTAAACCCAGCAGTCAGGGTGTCGACAAATTGTGTGCCGACACACATTATCGTATCGGCATCTTCTATCGCCTGACGTACATAATCGCTGCTGGCTCCAGCGCTGTACGTGCCAACAAACGCCGGGTGACGCTCATCAAACAGTCCTTTGCCCATCAACAACGTGGCATGAGCCATCGGCGTTTCTGCCATCCAGCGCTGTAAAACCGGCTGCAGACCAAAACGCAGCGCGAGGAAGTCGGCCAGCAACGCTACGCGTGGGCTGTCCAGCAATCGTTCACGGGCATGGTAGCGAAACGCCTCTATCACGCTGCTTTCCGGCTCGCTCAGAGGAACAATCATAATATCATTCGGTGGCGTAGCAGGCTGTTTAGCCACATCAGCAGGTAGCATCAGATAGCCCGGCCTGCGCTCGCTGAGCATCATTCGCAACACACGGTCAATCTCATAGCAGGCATTTTGTTCATCCAGTATCGCGCTGGCCGTCGTTACCGCCTGCTGCATGCGGTAAAAATGCTGAAAGTCACCGTCACCCAAAGTGTGATGCATCAACTCTCCGCGACGCTGCGCGCCGCGACAGGGTGCGCCGACAATATGCAAAACAGGAACATATTCCGCGAAGCTACCCGCGATACCGTTAATTGCGCTTAACTCCCCCACACCAAACGTGGTGAGCAGCGCCCCAACCCCGGATACCCGGGCATAGCCATCTGCCGCATAAGCCGCATTCAATTCATTCGCACACCCGACCCAACATACGTTGGGATGTTCAATCACGCGGTCAAGAAACTGCAAATTATAATCGCCCGGCACACCAAAGAGATGGCCGACGCCACAGCCTGCCAGCCTGTCCAGCAGATAATCAGCAACGGAATACGGGGTTTGCATGACAGCTATCCTTCTGACGGTAACCTCATGTTGAGTATCGAAGAACTGTGATGACTGTCCAGGAAAGTCGCTGTGAAGGGGTGGAAAGCAGGATTTACAGTTTTGGCGGTAAAAATTCATTGAAGAATCGACGGTGTAACCGTATACACTGAAAGGCACACGCATTGTGGAAGGGGGGTGACATGGTTTATCACGCAGATGAAAATCGTTATCAGACAATGGAGTACCGCCGCTGCGGTCAGAGCGGCCTTAAGCTCCCGATTGTCTCTCTGGGTTTGTGGCACAATTTTGGCGATACCACACAGGTCGAGAACAGTCGCGCATTGTTACAGCGCGCATTCGATCTGGGGATCAACCATTTTGATCTGGCAAATAACTATGGTCCACCACCGGGTTCGGCAGAACGGAATTTTGGTCGGATCCTGCAGGAAGATTTTTTACCGTGGCAAGATGAGCTTATTATCTCCACAAAAGCGGGCTACACCATGTGGGAAGGCCCCTACGGTGACTGGGGTTCACGCAAATATCTGATTGCCAGTCTCGATCAAAGCCTGAAGCGTCTGGGGCTGGAGTATGTCGATATCTTCTACCACCATCGCCCCGACCCAGAAACACCGCTCAGAGAAACCATGCGCGCGCTGGATCACATCGTCCGTCAGGGCAAAGCGCTGTACGTCGGGTTGTCTAACTATCCGGCAGATCTTGCCAGGCAGGCGATTGAAATACTCGACGATTTAGGTACGCCATGCCTTATTCACCAGCCCAAATATTCCATGTTTGAACGTTGGGTCGAAGGTGGCTTGCTGTCACTATTACAGGAAAAAGGTGTCGGCAGTATCGCCTTCTCACCGCTGGCTGGCGGACAGTTAACCGACCGCTATCTGAACGGCATTCCTGCGGATTCTCGTGCGGCAAGCACCAGTCGCTTTCTGAATCCGGACCAGATCACTCCACAAAAGCTGGAAAAAGTGCGGGCGCTGAATGTGCTGGCAGAACAACGCGGGCAAAAGCTTTCCCAAATGGCGCTGGCATGGGTGTTACGGGATGACAAAGTCACGTCCGTGCTGATTGGCGCGAGTAAAACGGCGCAGATTGAAGACGCTGTCGGTATGCTGGCAAACCGTCACTTTACGTCTGAAGAGTGCGCGGAGATTGATGCTATCCTGAGTTGATTGAAATAAAGACACATTTATTAACAAAAAGTGCTCTCACTTGCGATTTAAGAGTTAAGGCGATGAAACGGGGCTTTACTGCCCCGTAATATTACGTTAACAGGCCGGCTACGGCTCGATCGTGAAGGAGAGAAAACATGTTCAGGTCACTGATTCTGGCGGCAGTCTTATTGGCTTTTACACCGCTGGCCGCGAACGCTGGCGAAATCACCCTGCTGCCATCAATAAAATTACAAATTGGCGATCGCGATAACTACGGTAACTACTGGGATGGCGGCCGCTGGCGCGACCGGGATTACTGGCACCATAACTATGAGTGGCGCAAAAATCGCTGGTGGCGTCATGACAACGGCTACCATCGTGGCTGGGACAAACGCAAAGCTTATGAGCGTGGTTATCGTGAAGGCTGGAACGATCGTGACGACCACCGCGGTCGCGGGCGTGGCCACAAACATCATCATTAATGTAACAAAAGGGCCAACGGGCCCTTTTGTTTTTACAAACCGAGTGCGGTTCCTACCAACAGCCAGATATTAAGCGCCACCACCAGTACAACAATCACCCAGCCTACCTGTTTTACCCAACGGGTATTCACCAAATCGCCCATCAGCTTACCGTCACTGGTAAAGATCAGTAGCGGCACCAGCGCCAGTGCAATACCAAAACTGAGCAATACCTGGCTCATCACCAGAATACGCGTCGGATCCAATCCCATCAAAATCACAATAAATGATGGCATCATGGTGACGGTACGGCGTACCCAAAGCGGAATGTGAAAGCGGATAAACCCTTGCATCACCACCTGCCCGGCCAACGTACCGACCACGGTAGAAGAAAGTCCCGCAGCCACCAGGCTTAAACCGAATACCGTCGCCGCAGCGTGACTCAACAGCGGTTCAAGTGTCAGATACGCTTGATCGAGATCGGCAATACCGGTATGCCCGCTAAAGTGAAATGCAGCGGCAGCCGTCGCCATCATCGCAAGATTGACAAATCCAGCAATCGTCATGGCGATTGCCACATCCCATTTCGTGGCCGCATAGCGCTGTTGACGTGTTCCGCCGTGCAGATGCTGAGTTAAGGAAGAGTGCAGATAAATGACGTGTGGCATGATAGTCGCGCCGAGCACGCCAGCCGCCAGGAACACCGCTTCGGAATTAGGCAGGCTCGGGATAACCATTCCCTTGCTAAGTTGCGCGAAGTTCGGCTGGGAAAAGATCAGTTCCACAATGTAAGCCGCAGCCACAAACAGCAGCAAGCCGCCAATCACTTTTTCCAGCGGTTTTTGCCCACGGCGCTGCAACATCAGAATCAAAAAAGTCGCGATACCGGTGAGCACGGCCCCCTGCAATAACGACACGCCGAGGATCAATTTGAAACCAATCGCGGCACCAATGAATTCAGCAAGGTCTGTCGCCATGGCGATAATTTCGGCCTGCACCCAGTAGAACCACACCACCGGACGAGGATAGTGATCGCGAATTTGCTCAGCCAGGTTTTTACCCGTGGCAATACCCAGCTTTGCCGACAGCACCTGAATCAGCATCGCCATCAGATTTGCCCAGACCACCACCCACAACAGTTTATAGCCAAAGCTGGCCCCTGCCTGGATGTTGGTGGCGAAGTTGCCCGGATCGATGTAGCCGATCGCCGCGATGAACGCAGGTCCCATTAATGCGAGCTTCAACTTGCGCGCTGCCCGTCCACTGCTACTCTCAACGCGATCGTTAGTCATTTTAGTGCCTCAGAAACATAGCCTTTGCTATGTTTCAAGCTACGCCTATTGAGAATGATTATCAAATTCATTTTAATGGGTGAAGTTGATTTCTCTGATAGCGTTTGTCTATGGATCGATAAGGATTCTGGAAATACCGGTGAGATGTTTAATTATTGTTATGAGATTAGCACAATGACATAACTTTTCACTTCCATACTAAACATAACAGAAGTGTATCACCGATCACTAATTTTGAATCTCGTCACAGGTCCTTATTATAGTGTGTGTTTGATCTCGTTTTCTTTATGGTTGTTACATAGAATGTGCACGAAAACTAAACCTGCCTCATATTTGGAGCAAATATGGACCGCGTTCTTCATTTCGTCCTGGCCCTTGCCGTGGTTGCGGTACTCGCACTGCTGGTAAGCAGTGACCGTAAAAAAATCCGCATTCGTTATGTTATTCAATTGCTTGTTATTGAAGTGTTACTGGCATGGTTCTTCCTGAACTCTGATGTCGGTCTGGGCTTCGTGAGAGGCTTCTCCGAGATGTTTGAAAAACTCCTCGGATTCGCTAATGAAGGGACAAACTTTGTCTTCGGCAGCATGAACGACAAAGGCCTGGCATTCTTCTTCCTGAAAGTGCTGTGCCCAATCGTCTTCATTTCCGCTCTTATCGGTATTTTGCAGCATATCCGCGTTCTGCCGGTTATCATCCGCGCGATTGGTTTCCTGTTATCCAAAGTGAACGGTATGGGCAAGCTGGAATCCTTCAACGCCGTCAGCTCCCTGATCCTGGGTCAGTCCGAGAACTTTATCGCCTATAAAGATATTCTCGGCAAAATGTCTCGCAACCGTATGTACACCATGGCTGCAACGGCGATGTCGACCGTTTCCATGTCTATCGTCGGCGCGTACATGACCATGCTGGAGCCGAAGTACGTGGTTGCAGCGCTGGTTCTGAACATGTTCAGCACCTTTATCGTGCTGTCGCTGATCAACCCGTACACCGTTGATGCCAGCGAAGAAAACATTCAGATGTCTAACCTGCACGAAGGCCAGAGCTTCTTCGAAATGCTGGGTGAATACATCCTGGCAGGTTTCAAAGTGGCAATTATCGTTGCGGCGATGCTGATTGGTTTCATCGCGCTGATTGCAGCCCTGAACGCCCTGTTCGCCACCGTGACCGGCTGGTTTGGTTACAGCA
Organism: Citrobacter sp. Cpo065; assembly: GCF_030332805.1. Classification (NCBI taxonomy): domain Bacteria; kingdom Pseudomonadati; phylum Pseudomonadota; class Gammaproteobacteria; order Enterobacterales; family Enterobacteriaceae; genus Citrobacter; species Citrobacter sp. Cpo065. Next base: position 160,148 of record NZ_JAOWHC010000035.1, on the reverse strand, counting down.
TCTCCTTCCAGGGCATCCTGGGCTACATCTTCTACCCGGTTGCATGGGTAATGGGTGTGCCGTCCAGCGAAGCGCTGCAGGTGGGCAGTATCATGGCAACCAAACTGGTTTCCAACGAATTCGTTGCGATGATGGATCTACAGAAAATTGCCGCCACGCTCTCTCCGCGTGCAGAAGGTATCCTGTCCGTGTTCCTAGTCTCCTTCGCTAACTTCTCTTCCATCGGTATTATCGCCGGTGCGATTAAAGGTCTGAACGAAGAGCAAGGTAACGTGGTTTCCCGCTTTGGTCTGAAGCTGGTGTACGGCTCTACGCTGGTGAGCGTACTGTCTGCATCTATCGCCGCACTGGTGCTGTAAGCGTAAGACAACATCGTATTGATAAGACCGGGGAGATTCTTCTCCCCGGTTTTTTTATGCCTGCTATTCAGCAAACCGAAGAGATACAGGGTAAGAACAGGTAGGAAACAGAAACAAAAAACCCCCGCTTTTCAGCGAGGGTTTAAATTTTGGTGGAGCTAAGCGGGATCGAACCGCTGACCTCTTGCATGCCATGCAAGCGCTCTCCCAGCTGAGCTATAGCCCCACGATGCTATTACGTACGTACCAAATTTATTGGGATTAAATTTGGTGGAGCTAAGCGGGATCGAACCGCTGACCTCTTGCATGCCATGCAAGCGCTCTCCCAGCTGAGCTATAGCCCCATTACGTAAAGCTTGTCGAGTTGACGGGCGGCATCATATGAATTCCCTTCGCGTGTGTCAACGGCAAAATTAACTCATAGAATTCAATCGCTGAAAAAGCAGTCAAATGAAGAACATTGCGTAACAACTCGCATTCAGTAGTTAAACGCGTCACGGTTTCTACTAAAATGGTGCTATAAAATGAGCCACTAATTAACCCCACGACTATTCAGGGAATCGTTATGTTCAAGGAACGGATGACGCCAGAAGAACTTGCTAATCTGACCGGATACAGCCGACAGACCATCAATAAATGGGTGCGCAAGGAGGGTTGGGCTACATCACCAAAACCAGGCGTACAGGGCGGTAAAGCGCGTCTGGTTCACGTCACCGAACAAGTTCGTGAATACATTCGCAGTGCTGAGCGTTCAGCCGAAGGTTTATCAGATAATTTATCGTTATCCGGCGATACCTCTATCGAAGCTCTACTGATTAGGCTCGCCAAAGAGATGACTCCGTCAGAACAAAAAATGTTTACGTCACTGATCCTGCGTGAAGGCATTACGGGTTTGTTACAACGCTTAGGGATCCGCGACAACAAATAATATGAAAAAATTACGCAGCAAAATGACGACCGAAGAACTAGCGGAATGTCTCGGGGTTGCCAAACAAACCGTCAATCGTTGGATCAGGGAACAAAACTGGACCACCGAAAAGTTTCCCGGCGTTAAAGGGGGTCGTGCAAGGCTGATCCATATCGACTCCAGCGTCCGTACGTTTCTGCTCAATATTCCGGCTTTTCGCAAAGTCCCTGAAATTTATCAGGCTGAGGAACCGCTGGCAGAATATACCCACGTGGTGCGTAGCCACGCCTGTCGCCAGATAATTAGCGCACTGGACAACATGTCCCCAACGGAACAAGAAAAGCTGGCAATGTATATTTCGCGCGAAGGTATTCGCACTTTCCTTACCCGTCTGGGTATTGATGAGTCTGAATAACAGGCAAAAAAAACGGCAGGATGCGCTCCTGCCGTTGTTTCATCGCTCAACCGGTCTTACTGCTGGCTTTCACGCTCAGCAATAAACGCCAGCGCTTTATTAATACGCTCAATGCTGCGTGATTTACCAATCGCATGCACCGTTACGTCTAACGCCGGAGACTGACCCGCGCCGGTTACGGCTACGCGCAGCGGCATCCCAACTTTACCCATACCCACTTCCAGCTCATCAGCGGTTGCCTGAATCGCGTGGTGCACGTTTTCTGCCGTCCACTCGCTGATAGCAGCCAGCTTATCGCGAACCACTTCCAGCGGCTGACGCGCTACCGGACGCAGGTGTTTCTTAGCTGCATCCGCGTCGAACTCAGCAAAGTCTTCGTAGAAGTAGCGGCAGCTCTGCGCCATCTCTTTCAGCGTTTTGCAGCGCTCACCCAGCAGTTTAACCAGCTCAGACAGCTGCGGGCCGACGCGAGTATCGATATTTTCCTGCTCAATGTGCCATTGCAGATGCGTTGCCACATATTCAGGTGCCAGCGAATTAATGTAGTGATGGTTCAGCCACTGCAGTTTTTCGGTGTTGAACGCACTGGCAGACTTGCTCACCGCACCAAGGGAGAACAGTTTGATCATCTCTTCACGGGTGAAGATTTCCTGATCGCCGCTGGACCAGCCCAGACGCACCAGATAGTTCAGCAGCGCTTCCGGCAGGTAACCGTCGTCGCGATACTGCATAACGCTGACCGCACCGTGACGTTTAGAGAGTTTTTTACCGTCGTCGCCGTTGATCATCGACACGTGTGCATAAACCGGCACCGGCGCATTCAGCGCTTTCAGGATGTTAATCTGACGCGGAGTGTTGTTGATATGGTCCTCACCACGAATAACGTGGGTGATTTCCATATCCCAGTCGTCGACAACAACACAGAAGTTGTAGGTCGGGGAACCGTCAGTACGGCGGATGATCAGATCGTCCAGCTCCTGGTTGCTGAATTCGATCGGCCCACGGATCTGGTCGTCAAAAATAACGGATCCATCCTGCGGGTTGGCAAAACGCACCACGCAGGGTTCATCAGCAGCATGATGTTCATGGCCGTGGCGGCAGCGACCGTCGTAACGTGGCTTCTCACCGTTTGCCATCTGCTCTTCGCGCAGTGCGTCCAGACGCTCTTTGGAGCAGTAGCATTTATACGCGGTACCGGCTTCCAGCATCTCATCAATCACGGCGTTGTAGCGATCAAAACGTTTGGTCTGGAAGTACGGGCCTTCATCCCATTCCAGATTCAGCCAGTTCATGCCATCCATAATGGCTTCAATAGCTTCCGGAGTGGAGCGTTCAAGATCGGTGTCTTCAATACGCAGCACAAACTCACCGTCATGGTTACGTGCAAAAAGCCAGGAATATAGAGCAGTACGCGCACCACCGACATGCAGGTAACCTGTCGGGCTTGGCGCGAAGCGAGTTTTGATTTTCATGAAATGGCCTTACGTTTATAAAGATGCCGACAACCGGCAAATCCTGGGAAGATTATCAGGCTCGTATTCTATCACTGTGGCCTGATTCCTCAATGTTGTTCAGGTTGGAACATCACGCTTTGCCATTTTCGTATACAAATCATGCTGCATGGATTGATTTGCGATCGTTTTGTTTAAATTTACGACGAACGAACAAATTCTTTAGAAAATGCGTTGACTCATTTTCAACTCTCCCTATAATGCGACTCCACACAGCGGGGGTGATTAGCTCAGCTGGGAGAGCACCTCCCTTACAAGGAGGGGGTCGGCGGTTCGAACCCGTCATCACCCACCAACTACTTTATGTAGTCTCCGCCGTGTAGAGTAAGAAATTGAGAAGTGGGTGATTAGCTCAGCTGGGAGAGCACCTCCCTTACAAGGAGGGGGTCGGCGGTTCGATCCCGTCATCACCCACCACTTTCTCGCCAGCTGGATTTCTTACAATAAAATTGAAGTACCGAAGTGGGTGATTAGCTCAGCTGGGAGAGCACCTCCCTTACAAGGAGGGGGTCGGCGGTTCGATCCCGTCATCACCCACCACTTCGGGTCGTTAGCTCAGTTGGTAGAGCAGTTGACTTTTAATCAATTGGTCGCAGGTTCGAATCCTGCACGACCCACCAATGTAAAAAGGCGCCCTAAAGGCGCCTTTTTGCTATCTGCGATTTATAAGATTCGAACCTGCATCGCCTGATGCGCTACGCTTATCAGGCCTACAGACAATACCGCACACGTAGGCTGGATAAGACGTCAGCCGCCATCCGGCATAGACAACACTACACACGTAGGCCGGATAAGACGTCAGTCGCCATCCGGCACAGACAATACCGCACGCGTAGGCCGGATAA
>NZ_JAOWHC010000035.1:0-156061 GCF_030332805.1 Citrobacter sp. Cpo065 | reverse complement strand
AGACGTCAGTCGCCATCCGGCACAGACAATACCGCACGCGTAGGCCGGATAAGACGTTAGTCGCCATCCGGCACAGACAATACCGCACACGTAGGCCGGATAAGACGTCAGTCGCCATCCGGCACAGACAATACCGCACGCGTAGGCCGGATAAGACGTTAGTCGCCATCCGGCACAGACAACACTACACGCGTAGGCCGGATAAGACGTCAGCCGCCATCCGACACAGACAACACAACGCGCGTAGGCTGGATAAGACGTCAGTCGCCATCCGGAACAGACAACACAACACGCGTAGGCCGGATAAGACGTCAGTCGCCATCCGGCACAGACAATACCGCACGCGTAGGCCGGATAAGACGTCAGTCGCCATCCGCCGCAGACAACACAACACGCGCAGGCCGGATAAGACGTCAGTCGCCATCCGGCACAGACATCACATCGTCAATGCCGCTACCAGTTTCTCCAGCGCGGGTGTCGCCTGCAGTTGGTCATACACAATATACAAATCCGCCGGAATACGTTCCTCTAACGGTCGAAATACCACGCCAGGCCAATTCATCTGCGCATAGCTGTCAGCAATTAACGTAATACCAATCCCCATGCTGATCATCGCCAGCACCGTTTGCGGCTCCCTCACCTCACGAATAATCATCGGGGAAAATCCAGCACTCAGGCAAACTCGCTGCAAAAATGCCCAGTCAGTATGAATGGAAGGCATTGTGACAAAATATTCATTTCTCAGCGCCTCCAGCGGTATGGACTCACTGGCAGTAAGAGGATGTTCTTCCGGCATGGCAACCAGAAAAGAGGACTCATGCAAACGCAAACTGGTAAACCCGGGAGAAAGCTCCGTAGCCATCCGCCAAATTCCTGCATCCAGTTCACGCCGTTCCAGCATCGTCATCTGCATCGCGGGCATGTTCTCGCGAAACAGCACCTCAACATTGGGATTATCCTTCATAAAACGCCGCATCACCGGACGCATTTTTCCCCACATCGCTGTACCGATAACGCCAAGCTCAATTCGCCCTGCCTCACCACGACCAATTTGCTCCACTCTCGCCAGCGCCTGATTAGCACTGGATAACAGTCGGCGCGACTCTTCCATCAATATCTTTCCCGCGTGAGTTAACGCCACGCTGCGGGAATGACGGATAAATAGCAAAGTGCCGAGCTGTTGCTCCAGCTCTTTAATATGGGTACTGAGCGGCGGTTGCGACATATTCAGGCGAGCAGCAGCACGTCCAAAATGCAGTTCTTCTGCGACAGCAAGAAAATAACGCAGTAACTTCAGATCGATGCGGTGCGTGCGTTCCATGGATAATGCGCTCCTGAAATAAGGATAATGCGCAAAGTTACCACATTGCCTCGCAGAAAATGAAACGGCGGGTATCAGAACCCGCCGCCAATGGAGTGTCAATGTGCCGGTGATTTCTGTGCCAGTCGTTCAGGCTCATGCCTGTATTTAAAGAACAATGCAAAGATAACCGCCAGAGCCAGCGCATACGCGGCAAACACCAGCCAGATAGTTTGCCAATCCTTGACGCCATCGACAGAAAAATAGTCCACCGCCATACCACTCAGAATTGATCCCACCCACGCGCCAACGCCGTTTACCATCGTCATAAACAGCCCCTGCGCGCTGGCGCGAATGTTAGAGCTAACCTCCTGCTCGACAAATACCGATCCCGAGATATTGAAGAAATCAAACGCACAGCCGTAGACGATCATCGACATCAGCAGCAGCACAAAACCAAACGGCGACGGATCGCCAAAGGCAAAGAAGCCAAAGCGCAGCGTCCATGCCAGCATGCTCATCAGCATCACCGTTTTAATGCCAAAGCGTTTAAGGAAGTACGGAATAGTGAGAATAAAGCCCACCTCCGCCATCTGTGAAACGGAAAGCAATATGGAGGGGTACTTCACCACAAAGCTGTCGGCAAATTCCGGGTTACGGGCAAAATCATGCAGGAACGGATTGCCAAAGACGTTGGTGATTTGCAACACCGCCCCCAGCATCATCGCAAACAAAAAGAAGATTGCCATCTGCGGTTTTTTAAACAGAACAAAGGCGTCCAGACCGAGCTTGCTGGCAAGCGTGGTGTTTGCTTTCTTCTCAGCAACCGGGATTTTCGGCAACGTAAGTGCATACAGAGCCAGCAGCAGCGATGCGCCTGAAGCGATATACAACTGCGCGCTGCTCAGTTCCAGTCCCATCAAACTGACTGTCCACATCGCCACAATAAACCCAATGGTGCCAAATACACGAATTGGCGGGAACGCGGTGACCGGATCCTGACCTGATTGCGCCAGGCACGAGTATGAGACGCTATTCGATAACGCAATCGTCGGCATATACGCCATTGCGTTAACCAGCATCACCCAAAACATGGTCTGCGGATCGGTAACGGTTGTGGCATATAGCAACACGCCCGCACACACCAGATGACAAAGCATATAGGCGCGCTCGGCGCGTAGCCATTTATCGGCAATGATGCCCATAATGCCCGGCATGATAATCGCCGCCAGCCCTTTCGAACTGTAAATCATACCGACGTTCGCGCCGGTAAAATCCAGGGTATTAATCATGTAGGAACCCAGGGTTACCAACCAGCTTCCCCAGATGAAATATTGCAAAAACGACATGAGCTTTAAGCGAGATGCGATACCCATTTTTCCGTTCCTTGCCATAAAGTAAGACCCCGCAAGCGGGGTCATTTTTTAGTTATTCAGGCCAGTTTGCGCAAGAATCCGCAGATCAAATTGATGAAATTCTGCCGGGAGAGTTCCGCCGCAGCCAGCGTCTGCGCGTGAGATAATTTAACATCACCCAGACCTTCCGCCAGGTTGGTGATGGCCGCCACCGCAACCACTTTCAAACCGCAGTGGCGCGCAGAGATAACTTCAGGCACCACCGACATCCCCACCACGTCGCCACCGATAATTTGCATCATGCGGATTTCTGCCGCGGTTTCAAAGTTCGGTCCCGGATAAGAGACAAAAACCCCTTCACTCAGCGGGAATCCTTCCTCAGCGGCAACAGTTTGCAGGATCGCACGGTAGTCAGCATCATAGGCATTCGCCAGTGAAAAGAATCGCTCGCCAAAACGCTCATCGTTTGGCCCTACCATCGGCGTACCCGGCATCGTATTGATGTGATCGCTAAGCGCAACGAGGCTACCCGGTCCGACTTCGGGACGCAAAGAGCCTGCAGCATTGGTGCAAAACAGCAGCTCACAGCCCAGCAGCTTCAGCGTACGAATGGCATCCGTCATCACCGTCATACCGCGACCTTCATAGAAATGTCCACGTCCTTTCATACAGGCCACCGGAATTCCCGCCAGATTTCCCAACACAAGTTCACCAGCATGACCGTGTACGGTACTCACCGGGAACCCGGGTAGTTTCTCGTAAGAGATGGCAACCGCATCCTCAATTTGATCCGCCAGCGCCCCCAGGCCTGAGCCGAGGATAAAGGCTACGCGCGGCGTAAAATCCGGTTTGTAACCACGAATGATATCAGCGCTATACCAGGGATTTTGCGAGAAAAGAGAGTGGCTCATGAGATGTCCTTAATACTGAGTAATCGAAATAACGTAGCGTACCGCATTGTTATAGCGAGACTACGCAATCGATTACCAATACCGTTTATCCCGATAACCGATAGTAAATCGGTATAGATGGCATGTGCTAAATCGGCCTGAACTCACATTTTTTTTCTGCCAGAAATGGCAAGGAGTACCAACACATCAGGAATTCGTCAGACGAATGGGCTGACAAAGCCCGCCTTGCAAATGACTGACAAACATTTGTTGATTATTAATAAGCGAAAGCAGGTACAACAACGCACTTTCGCTAATCAATAATTAAAACGGGGGAAACAGCTGTTTACTTCTTATAGAGTTCGCTGGTCACTACAGCCTGAGAACCATTGCCTATAGAAGAGAAGTTCTTAATAACAAAGAAATCAGCACCTTCTTTATCTGCCATTTTCGAAATTTTGTGCATACATTGATTCACCGTATTTTCCGTTACGGTGATTGACTTGACATGCTTTAAACTATTGGCTTCTTGTTGCGAGATTTCTGTAGCAGCAAAGGCAGACAGACTGAGAAAACACAAAGAAGCGGCCAATGATGTGACTAATGTCTTTTTCATAACTATCCTCATAACTTACACATTAATATTTGAGCGTCAAGATATACTCTTCACATAATATTGCAAACAAAAACCCTTCTATTTATAAAATAGACGAATCGACAAACATTGAAGAGTAATGGACATCATATGTATTATTCAATAGGTTTATTATTGCGGGTTAAATATTTGCATAATAAACGCAGAAAAATAACACTAAATATCCACGAGGCATTTAGTGTTATTTGCAATTAATTACCGGCCACTTCGTTAAGAAGGGTTGTCAGGATGCTAACTGGAGCAACAATATTATGTGCAACACCATAATCAAACTCCAGAACAGTACTTGCATCCTGATAATCTATATGGGTATCACCATTGTCATCCTGCCAAATAACCACCCGTAGGGGTAACTCTATTGCCGCATGAGGATTTGCTTGCATGGCAGGAGTACCACCCTTTGGGTTACCAAACAGAAATAACATCGTCGGTCGCAGAGCAAGACCTGCTTCCGTTGCCGCTTGCTGTTGATCAACCTGCACAAAAATACGAATATTTTTAGCATTTAATACGCTGACGAGTCTGTTTACAGTATCATCAAAATTGAACTTACTAGGCAGCGTTTTTGTCCGCTCCGGCTTTCTCATCTGTCGTTCCTTTATTTATAGAATATTCATGAAAATACCCGCCAGCGAATGACGGGTATTGATAAATGCTAGCACAGTTATTTAGGCGTTACTTCGACAGAGCCCCAGCTGATACCATTTGGGTTGTTGTCTACCGGAAGTGTATTCACTACCTTACGCTCATTAATGTCAATCATCGAAACAGAGTTTGCAAATGAGTTAGTTACGTAAGCATATTTGCCATTTTTATCCACAACCACGCCATGGGCCCCATCGCCAGTGGTGATGGTTTTCGCTACCGTAAGGCTTGCGATATCAATCATGTTTATTGTGTTACCCGGCCTGCTCTTCGAGCCCTGATTGGTTACCAGCATGCTTTTACCATCCGGAGTGCCAAACAGCTGGATTGGTACGGTACCGACATTAATTTTCTTCACAACTTTACGCGTTGCTGTATTAATCACCGCTACAGCATCTTCACCAGACAGGGAAACAAACACCCGTTTTCCGTCCGGTGAGAAACCTACCTAGGCTGGCATTTTACCTAATGGGATCTGCGCGACTTCTTTATTACTGGCTGTATCGACGACGGATACCGAGCCCCCTTTCATATTCGCGATATAAACTTCTTTACCGTCAGGACTCACTCTGAGGCCATGAGGGAATTTACCTACATTAATTGTCGTTAAATTTTTCAAATGTTCTGCATCAATCACGCTGATAGTGTTATCTGCACTATTTGAGATATACGCCATTTTCCCATCAGGGGTGACGACAACATGCGCAGGGTGTGCGCCAACCGGAAGTTTTGCAATAACCGTATCATTTTCGGCATTAATAACCCAAACTTCGCCATGTTCCTTTTTGCCTGCATGAGAATCTTTGCCCATATCCATTTTCTCAGAATGGGCATCTTTACTCATATCCATATGTTCAGAGCCTGATGAATGTGTCCCGTTAGCACCAAGGTTGGTTACCCAAACTGTTTTATTGTCTGGTGACACCTGAACGTTATGCGGCATTTTACCAACATGTACTTTATCTACAGTCTTTAAAGACGCAGCATCAAGTACATTAACTGAATCTGCACCTTCATTTGCTACATACACTCTGTCTGCTGCAAACGTATAACCAGACCATGCCAGCATACTAATTTGCATTGCAATTAAAATTTTATTTTTTCTTATCATCGCCGCCAATACCCCATTAGTTAAATATATTTACCGGATTAGTTTCAGCAACCAGCTATTGTAGGATTATTTAACATGTCACTAATATTACTCCATCGGGATCGTGTTAATTCTACCTATAACGAGTTACTGTATAAATTGCTTAGTCATTTCATTAATCAATCGCTATACATCATTGTATTAGATACTGCTATCCGTACTTGCGTATAAAGAGTATCAACCTTCCAGCAAGTGGAAGGTCAAGAAAAAAAGTAATAATTTAAAATAGCCTTACAAATCCGCAAGCTAAGCAATTGCCTAAGAATATCGCAGGAGAATTTATAAATATAAAGAGGTAGTCCGGTGCCGGGTAAAAATATAAAAGTTAACGATCAGTTCATCGATACTGAAAGCCAAACTTAACGACATGACAAACACCAGCCATATCGTTAAAGCTGGTACAAAGGATCCCGTGCCCGACCGGCGGTTAATTCACTGGCCTGCATCCGTACTACGTCCCACAGCGCCTGGGCCGCAGTCGATAAAGAACGATTTTTACGTCGTGCCAGCATCAATTGTCGTTCCACAACCGGCGTCAGGCGTTTAACCTGCAAATGGCTGCCCTGTGGCAGAGGAAGCGCCAGCGCAGGCAGCACGCTGATACCAATCCCCGCCTCAACCATCGGGAAAAGCGTGGCAGGGTGACCTATCTCCTGAACGATATTGGCCTCAATGGAAAAGTGAGCCAGTGCCGCATCGATCAACGGTCGACTGCCGGAAGCGTAATCCTGTAATACCAGGCGCTCATGATATAAATCCTGCCAATTTACCCATTCGCGTTGGGCTAGCGGATGATCCTCTCGACACAACAGCAGGAACGGTTCGGATAACACCGCTTCACACTGTAGATCGGTCACAGCACCTGGATCTATCACAATGCCAAAATCCACCTCGCCCTGACGAATACTCTCCAGCACCCACTGTTGCGGACGATCGTGCAGCACAAAATCGATTGCTGGATAAAGCTGATTACTCTGGGCAATACACTGTGGAATAAGGTGAGCAGATATTGTCTGGCTGGCGGCAACGCGCACCGTTCCGGTTAACTGCGTTCCCACCTGGCCTGCTTCACGCAGCGTGCTGTGCAGTTCATCCAGAATACGTTCCAGCCGCGCCGCCAACTGGTGCCCTGCTTCTGTCAGCACCACTTCCCGCGTTGTTCTATCTAACAACCGCACACCCGTCTGCCCTTCCAGCTCTTTAACGCTGTGGCTGACCGCAGACTGGCTTAAGCCAATGATATCCCCCGCCCGGCTAAAGCTTTTGGCCTGAGCGACGGTAACAAAGATACGGAGCTGACGCAGAGAGTAATTCATCTATTCGATTCATATATGGATGCAATAAATCAATTTTATTTCTCAAACAGAAAAACGCAAAATGTTCCTACCGAATTTCAGGAGCTTTTATGAAACTTTTTCGTATCCTTGATCCGTTCACGATAACGTTGATTACGGTCGTTTTACTGGCGTCCTTTTTCCCGGCCGAAGGTGGCTTTGTACCTTTCTTTGAAGGCTTAACCACCGCTGCCATTGCCCTACTGTTTTTTATGCACGGGGCGAAGCTTTCGCGTGAAGCCATTATTGCCGGCGGTAGTCACTGGCGTTTACATCTGTGGGTGATGTGCAGCACGTTTGTTGTTTTCCCGGTGCTGGGCGTTCTGTTCGCCTGGTGGGCACCGGTAAATGTTGACCCGATGCTGTACACCGGTTTCCTGTACCTGTGTATTTTGCCGGCCACGGTGCAGTCGGCAATCGCTTTTACGTCGCTGGCGGGGGGTAACGTTGCTGCCGCCGTGTGTTCCGCTTCGGCCTCCAGCCTGCTGGGTATTTTTCTCTCGCCGTTACTGGTTGGCCTGGTAATGAATATGCATGGCGCAGAAGGCAGTCTGGAGCAGGTGGGGAAAATCATGCTGCAGCTGCTGCTGCCGTTCGTACTGGGACATCTTTCACGTCCGTGGATTGGTAACTGGGTGTCCCGACATAAAAAATGGATCGCCAAAACGGACCAATCCTCCATCTTGCTGGTGGTGTACTCCGCCTTCAGTGAAGCCGTGGTTAACGGGATCTGGCACAAAGTGGGGATTGGCTCACTGCTGTTTATCGTGGTGGTCAGCATCGTATTGCTGGCAATCGTGATTGGCATCAACGTCTTTGTTGCGCGGAAATGCGGCTTCAACAAAGCCGATGAGATCACCATTGTTTTTTGCGGATCGAAAAAGAGCCTGGCGAATGGGATCCCAATGGCAAATATTCTGTTCCCGACGTCAGTGATAGGAATGATGGTGCTGCCGTTGATGATCTTCCATCAAATTCAGCTGATGGTGTGTGCCGTGCTGGCACGGCGCTACAAGCAACAAACGGACGCATTGCAGGCGCAGCAGAAAAGCCGCGCCGCAAAGGCTTAGAGCGGGCGTTTCAGGGGCTGCACCAGTTGCGTCAGCCCTTCAGTTTTAATCAGCAACGTGATTTGCATCAGCTCGCCGAGCTTGCCCGGCGGGAATTCATCTTTACGGGCAAACCACAGCAGATACTCTTCCGGTACATCAATCAGCCGACGCCCTTTATATTTGCCAAAGGGCATCACGGTATTGGCGATTTCAACCAGCTGCTCTTTTTCCATCTCAGGCACCCAGTAAGCGGATCATTTCAGCTTCATCGATCACGGCAATACCCAGTTCCTGCGCTTTTGCCAGCTTCGAACCCGCCGCTTCACCGGCAATCACCAGGTCGGTTTTCTTCGATACGCTGCCGGCCACTTTTGCACCCAACTCAGTCAGTCGCGCTTTGGCGTCATCGCGTGACATCAGGCTCAGGCTCCCGGTTAGCACCACCGTTTTCCCCGCGAAGGGGCTGTCGATTTCTTCAGCGTTGATGACCACCGGCGCTGGCCAGTGAATCCCCTGCGCCAGCAGTTGGACGATCACCTCGCGGTTACTCTCTTCAGCAAAGAAATTAAACACGTGGGTCGCTACCACAATGCCGACATCCGGCACTTTTTGCAGCTCTTCAATAGAGGCCGCTTCCAGCGCCTCAAGGGTGCCAAAATGCGCCGCCAGACCAGCCGCCGTAGCTTCGCCGACTTCGCGAATACCCAGCGCGTAGAGGAAACGGGCAAACGTCGTTTCTTTCGCTTTTTCCAGCGCATTCACCACATTTTGTGCCGATTTCGGCCCCATACGATCAAGACCGGTCAGCTTACCTGCGGTCAGTGTGAAGAGATCCGCTGGTGTGTGGACATACTCCTTCTCGACCAGTTGATCGATAATTTTGTCGCCCATGCCGTCAACGTCCAGCGCGCGGCGGGAAACGAAGTGTTTCAGCGATTCCTTACGCTGCGCTCCGCAGATTAAACCACCGGTACAGCGAGTAACCGCTTCGCCTTCCACACGCTCAACGTCTGAGTTGCATACCGGACAGTGGGTGGGAAACTCAATTTCACGCGTATCGTCCGGGCGCTCGGAAAGCACGACATTCACTACCTGCGGGATGACATCGCCCGCACGGCGAATGACGACTTTATCGCCAATACGCAAACCAAGACGCTCAATTTCATCCGCATTGTGCAAGGTGGCGTTACTGACCAACACCCCGGCAACCTGAACTGGCTCAAGGCGGGCGACAGGTGTAATCGCCCCGGTACGTCCAACCTGAAACTCAACATCACGTACGAAGGTCATCTGCTCTTGCGCCGGGAACTTAAAGGCCACCGCCCAGCGCGGCGCGCGGGCAACAAAACCCAGTTGTTCCTGCAACACCATAGAGTTGACTTTGATCACCACACCGTCGATATCGAATCCCAGCGTCGGTCGGTCTTCTTCAACCTTGTGATAGTAAGCAAGTACTTCCTCCGGAGAGTCGCAAAGCGTAACTCTGTCGCTCACCGGCAATCCCCACTCTTTAAATTGCAGCAGACGGCCCTGGTGGGTATCAGGCAACACACCACCTTCCAGCACACCAACGCCATAGCAGAAGAAAGTAAGCGGTCGCTTCGCTGTAATACGTGGATCGAGCTGACGCAATGACCCGGCCGCTGCGTTACGTGGGTTAGCAAACACTTTGTTGCCAGTACGGCGGGCCTCTTCGTTAATTTTTTCAAATCCGGCCTGCGGCAGGAACACTTCACCGCGCACTTCCAGACGCGTCGGAATGTTATCGCCTCGCAGTTTTAATGGGATCGCACGGATGGTGCGCACGTTCGAGGTAATATCCTCACCCGTAGTACCATCACCACGCGTTGCGGCACTGACCAGCACACCGTTTTCATACAGGATACTGACCGCCAGCCCGTCCAGCTTCAGTTCGCAGCACCAGGTTAGTTTATCCGTACTCTTTAGTCTGTCCTGCACGCGCTTGTTGAAGGCGAGAAAACTCTCTTCATCAAACACGTTATCCAGCGACAGCATTGGCACTTCATGGCGAATCTGGCTGAACGCTGCTAACGGGGCGGCGCCAACACGTTGGGTTGGCGAGTCGGGGGTGATAAGTTCCGGATGCTGCGCTTCCAGCTCGCGCAGTTCACGCATCAGGCGATCATATTCCGCATCGGGAATTTCCGGCGCATCCATCACATGGTAGAGATACTCATGATGGCGAAGCGTGGTTCGCAGTTCTGTCAGTTGTTGTTCGATTGATTCCATATCGCACCATCAATGATAAAAAACCCCCGACAGGCGGGGGTTTAGCAAGGAGATGTCACGCCAGAGGAAAATCAGGCGCGAGATTCTTTAACTTCGCGGATGCGGTCCTGATACTCGCGCAGTTTCTGCGGCGTCATCATGCGACGTTGATCGTCGAGCACCACACCACCCACTTCATCGGCAATGTGCTGTGCAGACTGCAGCATCAGCTTAAAGTTTTGCAGCTCGTCACCGTAGGACGGAACCTGCATAAAAATAGTCACGCCAGGGGTGCTGAAATCACCCGTCATTTCGGGGTCAAACGTTCCTGGGTTAACCATATTGGCAAGGCTGAACAGCGAAGGACCGCTGCCATCCGGGCTCAAATGACGATGGAAAATATTCATATCGCCAAATTTAAAACCGGCTTGCTGAATGCTGTTGAGCAGCACTTCACCGTTGAGCTCACTACCGTGATGCGCCGCAACGTTCATAATAATGACCGCTTCTTTACGCTGCGGTTTTTCAGCAACAGGAGCTTCTTCAACTACCGGCTCAGGCTGCGGTTGATGTTCAACGGCAGGCTCTGCGGGCTGGAAAGCCTGCGGCGCAGGTTGCGGTGCTTGCTGCACGGGCTGCTGAACCTGCGGAGCAACGGGCTGATGCTGCATCGGCTGCTGCACAGGTTGTTGCTGAACAGGCTGATGCTGCACCGGCTGCTGCGGTTGTACAGGCTGCGGCTGCTGCTGAACATGCGGCGGCGGTACCGGCGCTTGTGCAGGCTGCGGCGCGGGTTGACGCGGCTGAGCAGACGCATAAGGCGGCTGGTACTGGTGTTGCGGCGACTGAGGAGGAACACCATGTTCCTGCGCGTTACCGGGAGCATGATTCACACGATGAACGCGAACTTCGCCCACGCCTTCGTCTTCCTCGACGTTGTCGTCGAACGAATCCTCGTCTTCACGTTTAGACTTCATGCGTTTCAGTGGGCGATCGCGGAATATAGAAGACCGCTCTTTACGGCTAGTCCAAAAACCATGTACCAGTAAAGCGATTATGGCGATCGCGCCAACAATGATTAATATCAGACGCAAATCCTGCATCATTATATTCTCTGTTGTTCTAACACCTTGCCACCACGGCAAACATTTACTCACTAAGAGTATTTGTCGATTACGCCAAGTGCAAGTGCACTCTTGGCTTTCACGGCATAAAGATGAACAAAATTGTGCTTTTTGCTGTTTTTTCGAACATTTCTGAACAGCTTAACGCTCAACAACCCGGTAAGATACGCAAAGTTTACCAGAGCTTATATAACAAGGAGTATGTCCTGACCATGGTTTCATCATCTGCAGTCGTACCTCGCAGCGGCCTTTATTACTTTTCACAGGGATGGAAGCTCATCACCCAACCGGGCATTCGTCGCTTTGTCATCCTGCCTTTGCTGGTGAATATCCTGCTGATGGGCGGCGCATTCTGGTGGCTATTCACACAACTCGATAGCTGGATCCCCGCGCTGATGAGTCACGTCCCTGACTGGCTTCAGTGGCTCAGCTACTTGCTGTGGCCGATTGTCACTATCTCCGTACTACTGGTGTTCGGCTACCTGTTTTCCACCATAGCCAACTGGATTGCCGCGCCGTTTAACGGTCTGCTGGCAGAACAGCTGGAAGCACGCTTAACGGGCGCAACACCGCCTGACACCGGCGTTCTCGGCATCATGAAAGATGTTCCCCGTATTATGAAACGTGAATGGCAAAAGCTGGCGTGGTATCTCCCGCGCGCCGTCGTGTTGCTGATCCTCTATTTCATTCCGGGTATTGGTCAGACCGTAGCCCCGGTGCTGTGGTTCCTGTTCAGCGCGTGGATGCTGGCCATTCAGTACTGCGATTATCCGTTTGATAACCATAAGGTGCCTTTTAAGGAGATGCGCGTCGCGCTGCGCACACGCAAGGTCACCAATATGCAATTTGGCGCATTGACCAGCCTGTTCACCATGATTCCGGTGCTCAATCTGTTCATCATGCCGGTCGCGGTTTGTGGTGCCACGGCGATGTGGGTAGACTGCTATCGTGCTAAGCACGCGTTATGGAAGTAATGCAAAAATGTGTAAAAGCGGGCTGGCTTATGCCCGCTCTTATTCCATACTGCAACGCATTATTTCCTGGTGGCATATAGATATACGAATTCCTTACTTCCCCATACTTTCTCAACAGGTATGCTGAAGCGGTATCCCAATTTCATACAGTTAAGGACAGGCCATGAGTAAGATTTTTGAAGACAACTCGCTGACTATCGGTCATACGCCGCTGGTTCGACTGAACCGTATCGGTAACGGACGCATTCTGGCGAAGGTGGAATCACGCAACCCAAGCTTTAGCGTCAAATGCCGTATCGGTGCCAACATGATTTGGGATGCCGAAAAACGTGGTGTACTGAAACCGGGTGTAGAGCTGGTCGAACCAACCAGCGGCAACACAGGGATTGCGCTGGCCTACGTTGCCGCAGCTCGCGGCTACAAACTGACTCTGACCATGCCTGAAACCATGAGCATTGAGCGCCGCAAGCTCTTAAAAGCGCTGGGAGCGAACCTGGTGTTGACCGAAGGCGCAAAAGGTATGAAGGGCGCGATTCAGAAAGCGGAAGAAATTGTGGCCAGCGATCCGGAAAAATTCCTGCTGCTGCAGCAGTTCAGCAACCCGGCAAACCCGGAAATCCACGAAAAAACTACCGGCCCGGAAATCTGGGAAGATACCGATGGCCAGGTTGATGTCTTTATTTCCGGCGTCGGTACCGGCGGTACGTTGACTGGTGTGACCCGTTACATTAAAGGCACTAAAGGCAAAACCGATCTGATCACCGTCGCGGTTGAACCTACCGACTCCCCGGTTATCGCCCAGGCGCTGGCAGGTGAAGAACTCAAACCAGGCCCGCATAAAATTCAGGGTATTGGCGCAGGCTTCATTCCGGGTAACCTTGATCTGAAGCTTATCGATAAAGTCGTTGCCATCACTAATGATGAAGCTATTTCTACTGCGCGTCGTCTGATGGAAGAAGAAGGTATTCTGGCGGGTATCTCTTCCGGTGCTGCGGTTGCTGCCGCGCTTAAGCTCCAGGAAGATGAAACCTTTACCAATAAGAATATAGTGGTTATTCTACCGTCATCGGGTGAGCGTTATCTGAGCACTGCACTGTTTGCCGATCTCTTTACAGAGAAAGAACTGCAACAGTAGTGCCAGCATGTTAAAAACGCGTAAAAAAGCACCCTTTTGGGTGCTTTTTTGTGGCCTGCTTCAAAGTTTCAACTCTCCTGGCATTGATTCAGCCCGCCGGAACTGGTATTTAACCAAGCTAATTATTTTGATGCGCGAAATTAATCGTTACAGGAAAAGCGCTAGCTGAATCGATTTTATGATTTGGTTCAACTCTTCCTTTCGCTGCATAATGTTTAATGACGAACGAAACGTCAGCGGCAAGAAGTTGCCAGCAACGGATTGCACCGAACTCCTTTTGTGTCGCGTCCAGTTTACGCCGATGCTAACAATACAGGCTAAAGTTGAGCCGCCAGGCTAGACTTTAGTTCCACAACACTAAACCTATAAGTTGGGGAAATATAATGTTCCAGCAAGAAGTTACCATTACCGCTCCGAACGGTCTGCATACTCGCCCTGCTGCTCAGTTTGTTAAAGAAGCAAAAGGCTTTACTTCTGAAATTACTGTGACTTCCAACGGCAAAAGCGCTAGCGCCAAAAGCCTGTTTAAACTGCAGACTCTGGGCCTGACTCAGGGTACCGTTGTCACCCTGTCCGCAGAAGGTGAAGACGAGCAGAAAGCAGTTGAGCATCTGGTTAAACTGATGGCTGAACTCGAGTAAGTTCAACGAGTTCTTTTAAATATCAGTCACAAGTAAGGTAGGGTTATGATTTCAGGCATTTTAGCATCCCCGGGTATCGCTTTCGGTAAAGCATTGCTGCTGAAAGAAGACGAGATCGTCATTGACCGGAAAAAAATTTCTGCCGACAAGGTTGATCAGGAAGTTGAACGTTTTCTGAGCGGTCGTGCCAAGGCATCTGCGCAACTGGAAGCGATCAAAACCAAAGCTGGTGAAACGTTCGGTGAAGAAAAAGAAGCCATCTTTGAAGGGCATATCATGCTGCTCGAAGATGAGGAGCTGGAGCAGGAAATCATAGCCCTGATTAAAGATAAGCACATGACGGCTGATGCAGCTGCGCATGAAGTTATCGAAGGTCAGGCCACAGCCCTGGAAGAGCTGGATGATGAATACCTGAAAGAACGTGCGGCTGACGTACGTGACATCGGTAAACGCCTGCTGCGTAACATTCTGGGTCTGGCAATTATTGATCTGAGCGCTATCCAGGACGAAGTTATCCTGGTTGCCGCAGACCTGACCCCGTCAGAAACCGCACAGCTGAACCTGAACAAGGTGCTGGGTTTCATCACTGATGCGGGCGGACGTACCTCTCATACCTCTATCATGGCGCGTTCTCTGGAACTGCCTGCCATCGTAGGTACGGGTAGCGTCACCTCTCAGGTGAAAAACGACGACTATCTGATTCTGGATGCCGTAAACAATCAGGTTTACGTCAATCCGACCAACGACGTTATTGAGCAACTGCGTGCCGTTCAGGAGCAGGTTGCAACCGAGAAAGCGGAACTCGCTAAGCTGAAAGATCTGCCGGCTATCACGCTGGACGGTCACCAGGTTGAAGTTTGCGCCAACATCGGTACCGTTCGTGACGTTGAAGGCGCCGAGCGTAACGGCGCTGAAGGTGTGGGTCTGTACCGCACCGAATTCCTGTTCATGGACCGTGAATCGCTGCCAACTGAAGAAGAACAGTTTGCTGCGTATAAAGCCGTTGCTGAAGCCTGTGGCTCTCAGGCGGTCATCGTCCGTACCATGGACATCGGCGGCGATAAAGAACTGCCGTACATGAACTTCCCGAAAGAAGAGAACCCGTTCCTGGGCTGGCGTGCCGTGCGTATCGCCATGGATCGTAAAGAGATCCTGCGTGACCAGGTTCGCGCTATCCTGCGCGCCTCTGCTTTCGGCAAACTGCGTATCATGTTCCCAATGATCATCTCTGTTGAAGAAGTGCGTGCACTGCGCAAAGAGATCGAAATCTACAAACAGGAACTACGCGACGAAGGTAAAGCATTTGACGAGAGCATTGAGATTGGCGTGATGGTGGAAACACCAGCTGCGGCAACAATTGCGCGTCATTTAGCCAAAGAAGTTGATTTCTTTAGTATCGGCACCAATGATTTAACGCAGTACACCCTGGCAGTTGACCGTGGTAATGATATGATTTCACACCTTTACCAACCGATGTCGCCATCTGTGCTGACGCTGATCAAGCAAGTTATTGATGCTTCTCATGCTGAAGGCAAATGGACTGGCATGTGTGGTGAGCTTGCAGGCGACGAACGTGCTACACTTCTGTTGCTGGGGATGGGTCTGGACGAATTCTCTATGAGCGCCATTTCTATCCCGCGCATTAAGAAGATTATCCGTAACACGAACTTCGAAGATGCGAAGGTGTTAGCAGAGCAGGCTCTTGCTCAACCGACAACGGACGAGTTAATGACGCTGGTTAACAAGTTCATTGAAGAAAAAACAATCTGCTAATCCACGAGATGCGGCCCAATTTACTGCTTAGGAGAAGATCATGGGTTTGTTCGATAAACTGAAATCTCTGGTTTCTGATGATAAGAAAGACACCGGAACTATTGAGATCGTTGCTCCGCTCTCTGGCGAGATCGTCAACATCGAAGACGTGCCGGATGTAGTTTTTGCTGAAAAAATCGTTGGTGATGGCATTGCTATCAAACCAACCGGTAACAAAATGGTTGCCCCTGTTGATGGCACCATCGGCAAAATCTTTGAAACCAACCACGCTTTCTCTATCGAATCCGACAGCGGCATTGAGCTGTTTGTTCACTTCGGTATTGATACCGTTGAACTGAAAGGCGAAGGCTTCAAACGCATCGCTGAAGAAGGTCAGCGCGTGAAAGTGGGCGACCCGGTTATTGAATTCGATCTGCCGCTGCTGGAAGAAAAAGCCAAGTCTACCCTGACTCCGGTTGTTATCTCCAACATGGACGAAATCAAAGAGCTGATCAAACTGTCCGGTAGCGTGACAGTGGGTGAGACTCCGGTTATCCGCATCAAGAAGTAATTCTTTTTGCAGAGAAAGATGGCGCCATCAGGCGCCATTTTTTTTATCTGATGGATATCAAAACCCTGCCGGATGGCGCTACGCTTATCCGGCCTACAGCAAACTCCGTAACGTAGGCCGGATAAGACGTTCTCGTCGCCATCCGCCATTAAATCTGTGAGGTGACCGGTCGGTAACACGCCTCGCGCATCAGAATCTTCATCCCTTCCGGCCCGCTTTCCAGCATCCGTCGCTCCGAGTCTGCCACTAACAATTCACAGTCGTAGCCACCCGCAATACCAAACATGGCCCGCGCTACACAGATATCTTCCAGCGCTGCTGCCCCGTTGGTGTCAAAATGTCCAACCATACGCCCATTCTGGCGAACTACCAGCCGGTAACTCTTCATCGCGCCTCCCCTGCCGGTGGCAGAATTAATTCATCACAACCGCACAGGTGCGTCCACGTCATCACGTCCAGTACCCGCTGCGCGGCGTCGTGCGTCGCGGTCGTCAGCGCTTTCCCCAGTACAAGGCCGCTCACCAGCTCTGCACAAAACAGATCGCCAGTCCCCTTCAGATCCGTTTTCACTCGCGGATGGGCTAACACCTCAACCGTTTCAGCCGTCACCACCGCAACGTTAATAATCTCTTCGGTATCCCCCGGCGCGCTGGTTATTACCACCCATTTCAGGGTGTCAGTGAGCAGTGATTGTGCCGCCGTAATGGCTTCATCAAGCGTACGACACGGCTTTCCGCTTAGCATTTGCAGCTCGAACACGTTCGGCGTCAGCCCCTGCGCCAGCGGCAGCAGGTGCTGACGATAAGCCTCCGGGATTTCGGCTTTCACATACATGCCGCTATCCGTATCGCCAATCACGGGGTCGACCAAAATGCATAGGTCCGGATGCGTGGCCCGAACGGTTTCCAGCCACTGTGCCAGCAAGGCGATTTGCTCCGCGCTGCCCATGTAACCTGTAGTCACCGCCTTTAGCTCACGCAAGGCATCACGCTCGCTTAAGGCGCGGAGATAGCCGCTAAACCAGTCAGACGGAATAACGCCGCCGTAAAAGGTTTCATAATGCGGGGTATTACTGAACAGCACCGTGGGTACTGCCGTCACGCGTAACCCCTGCGCTTTAATGGCCGGGACGGCGATGCTGTTACCTACGCTGCCATACACCACCTGTGACTGGACGGCGACGATATCGGTCTGTAACGCCCGATTCGTGTCGTCAAAGAGCACTGACTGGATATCACTCTCCTGCTCCATAAATTTCTCCTCTCGCTGGACAGCGGGCCTACGCCTCACTATCATCGTCATATGCTAAAATTCATTTTGTCATAGGTCAATAATGATCGACGGAAAAACCGCTAACGAAATTTTTGACAGTATCCGTCAACATGTCACTACAGGCACGCTGGCAGCAGGCGAAACGTTGCCGCCAGTGCGGGAACTGGCAACGGCATTAAACGTGAACCGCAATACTGTCGCGGCGGCTTACAAACGCCTGGTCACCTCCGGGTTGGCGCAGAGCCTGGGACGCAACGGCACGGTGATTAAGGGGATTACTGCCCCCGTTGCGCTGGAAGGTGGTAATCCGGATACCCCGCTTATCGATCTTTCCGGCGGTAATCCAGCGCCCTCGCGTCTTCCTGACCTGAGTAGTTATTTCGCGAAGATAAATAAGAATCCGCGGTTGTACGGCGATGCCGCTGTATCACCAGGGCTTAAGGTATGGGCATCACAATGGATGCAAAATGCAATGCCTGGCAAAGGGGAAATTGATATCACCAGCGGCGCCATTGATGCTATCGAACGGCTACTGTGCGCCCATTTACTGCCTGGAGATAGCGTTGTCGTAGAAGATCCATGCTTTTTGAGCAGCATCAACATGCTGCGTTATGCTGGTTTCTCCGCCAGTCCGGCCAATGTTGACCACGAAGGCATGCTGCCGGACCAACTGGAACTCGCGCTACAGAAAGGTGCGCGGGCAGTGATTCTGACACCGCGCGCGCATAACCCGACAGGATGCAGCCTGAGCGCTTCACGCGCGGCGCAATTGCAGGAAATCCTGGCTCGCTATCCGCAGACGCTGGTGATCGTCGACGACCACTTTGCGCTGCTATCTGCTTGCCACTGGTATCCGGTGATTGCGAAGGAAACCACGCACTGGGCCATTGTCCGTTCGATGTCAAAAACGTTAGGTCCGGATTTACGCCTGGCCATTGTGGCCAGCGATCCGCTCACTTCAGGGAAGCTACGTTTACGGCTCAACTCCGGCAGTCAGTGGGTCAGCCACCTGCTGCAGGATTTGGCCTGCGCCTGCCTGAGTGACGAGACTTATCAACACACGCTGGCGCAAACTCAGCAGTTTTACGCCGCCCAGCAGCAAACGTTGGCGGCAGCACTGCGGCGACATGGCATTGAGTTGCCCGTTGGTGACGGTCTGAATATGTGGCTACCGCTGGAAGATAACAGCCAGGCGATCGCTTTTGCGCTGGCAAAGTCCGGCTGGCTGGTGCGGGAAGGCGAAGTGTTTGGCGTCAACACGCCTGCCCACGGCCTGCGTATTACGCTGTCAACCTTAACTGACAGCGACATTGATAAGCTGGCGGCTGATATTCATCAGGCGCTAAAACGCTAACAGGAGAGAAAAAGTGCGAGTTCATTTTGTTATTCATGAGTCTTTCGAATCTGCTGGCGCGTATCTGCCGTGGGCCGAATCACGCGGCTATAGCGTCAGTTGGTCGCGCGTTTATGCCGGAGAAGCGGTTCCTGCGAACGCCGATGATTTCGATATGTTGGTGGTGTTTGGCGGTCCGCAGTCACCACGAACCACGCTGGCAGAGTGCCCGTACTTTGATTCTCAGGCCGAGCAGCATCTGATCAACCAGGCGATTGCGGCACGTAAAATTGTGGTGGGGATCTGCCTGGGTTCACAGTTAATCGGCGAAGCGCTGGGTGCGAAGGTGTGCCAGAGTCCGGAAAAAGAGATTGGTCACTACCCCATCGTTCTGACCGAAGCCGGTCAACAGCACCCGCTGTTCAGCCATTTCGGCTCACCGCTTACCGTCGGTCACTGGCACAACGACATGCCAGGATTAACCGACCAGGCGACCATTCTTGCTGCTAGCGAGGGCTGCCCACGACAAATCGTGCAATACGGTAATTTTGTTTATGGTTTTCAGTGCCATATGGAGTTTACGGCTGATGCTATAGAAGGGCTTATTCAACACTCCGAACAAGAACTGGCGGAAGCTAAAGGCAAGTGCTTCATCCGTTCCGTTGAAGAGATGCGAGCATGGGATTATCAGCAGATGAATGAGAAGCTGTGGCAATTCCTTGATAAGCTTGTGGAAAAACGTAACGATTGATTATGGCAGGCCGGATAAGACGCTTTGCGTCATCATCCGGCATAGTGTCGTACCTTTGCCTGATAGCGCTACGCTTATCAGGCCGACAAATTAAATCCCTGCGCCCTGGTTGAAATGCTCCTCACCAAAAACGCCGGTCGAAAGGTAGCGATCGCCGCGATCGCAGATGATCGCTACCACCACTGCCCCCGGTGTCGCGCGCGCCACGCGTAACGCGCCCGCTACCGCGCCGCCAGAACTGACACCGCAAAAAATCCCTTCGCGCACGGCCAGTTCACGCATGGTATTTTCCGCATCGTTCTGATGAATATCCAGCACCTCATCCACCAGCGAAGCGTTAAAAATACCCGGCATATATTCTACTGGCCAGCGGCGAATGCCTGGAATGCTGCTGCCCTCTTCCGGCTGCAGACCGACGATGGTGACCGGTTTTTCCTGCTCGCGCAGAAAACGCGACACGCCGGTAATCGTGCCTGTCGTTCCCATACTGGAAACGAAATGCGTGATACGGCCTGATGTCTGCTGCCAGATTTCGGGTCCGGTGGTGGTGTAGTGCGCGTACGGGTTATCAGGATTATTGAACTGATCCAGCAGCTTGCCTTCTCCACGCTGCGCCATCTCAAGGGCTAAATCGCGCGCGCCTTCCATCCCCTGCTCTTTGGTGACCAGAATCAGCTCGGCACCATAGGCGCGCATCGCCGCACGGCGCTCCTGGCTCATGTTGTCTGGCATCAGCAGCTTCATGCGATAGCCCTTCAGCGCGGCGATCATTGCCAGCGCAATTCCGGTATTACCGCTGGTCGCCTCAATCAGCACGTCGCCTGGCTTAATTTCTCCGCGTTTTTCCGCTTCGACGATCATCGACAACGCGGCGCGGTCTTTCACCGAACCTGCGGGATTATTGCCTTCCAGCTTGACCCAAATTTCACTACCGTTATCCGGCGCCAGACGTTGTAATTTAACCAGAGGCGTATTGCCAATTGTTTGTTCTAATGTGTTCACGTTTTCAGCTCAATAAAAATGCCGGGTGGCGCTGTACTTACCCGGCCTACAGGTCATGCTGCACCTGGTAAGCCCGGTAAGCGCAGCGCCACCGGATGATAACTATACGAATTAACCTATCAGGCGCTTTGCGCCAGGGCAAGTTCCTCTTCCCGCGTTTCAATACGCTGGTCGCCGTTATACAGGCGCGCATTTTGCAGCCCGACAAACAAACGTTCGCCGCGGACAGGGGAATCATCGCCCTGCATGACTACCGTCAACGGTTCGTTATACCACCCCAGGGGTTGCACAACTAATTGGGTGTAGTGTCCTTTCGGGCTGGCTTCCAGCACTTGTACCGGCAACGGCGAATCCAGGCTGGTACGACGGCTCACGTCCACTTCCCACGGGCGCAGGAACAGATCCACCGGTCCCTGATAGCCAGGCGTATAACCCAGCGGCCAGCGGTGTGCGCCCACATGGAATTGGCCGCCACGAATCGTCCCCTGCAGGCGGTTAACCTCACCCATAAATTCCAGGACGAAACGAGTAGCCGGTTCGCGCCATACCTGATCCGGCGCATCAGCCTGTTCGATATGACCCTGACTCATCACCACTACGCGGTCTGCGACTTCCGTTGCTTCTTCCTGGTCGTGGGTAACAAACACGCTGGTAAATTTCAGCTCTTCATGCAGCTGACGCAGCCAGCGACGCAGCTCTTTGCGCACCTGCGCATCAAGCGCGCCAAACGGTTCGTCGAGCAGCAGGATCTGCGGTTCTACCGCCAGCGCACGCGCCAACGCCACGCGCTGTTTTTGCCCGCCGGAGAGCTGTGCCGGGAAACGGTCCGCCAGATGAGCCAGTTGAACCATTTCCAGCAGTTTGGTCACTTTTGCTTTGATGGCCGCCGCATTCGGGCGCTCACGCCGTGGCAGCACCGTCAGACCAAACGCGATATTGTCGAAAACGGTCATATGACGAAACAGCGCATAGTGCTGGAACACGAACCCCACCTTACGGTCGCGGGCGTGCAATCGGCTGACGTCGGTACCGTGAAAACGGATATGCCCGCTGGACTGATGCTCCAGCCCGGCAATAATGCGCAGCAGCGTGGTTTTGCCCGAGCCGGATGGCCCCAGCAGCGCGACCATCTGACCTGAAGGAATATCCAGCGAGATATCGTTCAGCACCTGGGTGCGACCAAAAGACTTCTTAATATTGGCAATCTCAATGCTCATGATTTTCCTCCTGCTGCGCGCGTTTTTCCTGGTTCTCCAGACGCCATTGCAACATGCTCTTCAAAAACAGGGTAATAATCGCCATCAGCGTTAATAGCGCCGCGGCGGTAAAGGAGCCGACCGTGTTGTAGTCCTGCTCCAGTAATTCAATCTGTAGCGGCAGCGATAGGGTTTCGCCGCGAATCGAGCCGGAAACCACTGACACCGCGCCAAACTCACCAATCGCACGGGCGTTGGTCAACACCACACCGTACAGCAATGCCCAACGGATATTCGGCAGCGTAACGCGGCGGAACATCTGCCAGCCGGATGCACCCAGCAACACAGCCGCTTCATCTTCATTGCTGCCCTGGCTTAACATCACCGGCACCAGCTCACGCACCACAAACGGACAGGTCACGAACACTGTCACCAGCACCATCCCCGGCCAGGCAAACATAATTTGCAGGTTATGCTCATCCAGCCACCCACCAAGCGGGCCGTTAGAGCCGTAAAACAGCAGATAGACCAGACCGGCGACTACCGGCGAGACAGCAAATGGAATATCCAGTAACGTTAGTAGTAGTTGGCGTCCGGGGAAGTTAAAACGGGTCACCAGCCAGGCCAGCAACACACCAAACACCAGGTTCACCGGCACCGCAATTAGCGCAATCAGCACCGTCAGCCAGATAGCATGCAGCATGTCCGGATCCGCCAGGTTCTGTAATACCGGCATTAATCCCTTGCTGAACGCCTGCACGAAGATGTAAATCATCGGCACCAGCAAAATAAACGCGGAGACCAGCATGCCCGTGCCGATCAGAAACCATTTCCCCCAGTTGATGCGGGGTGCGCCATAGCGTTTCAATTGGGTAATGTCTGCCATCAGTGACCTACCACACGTCGACCAAAGCGACTTTGCAGAGTGTTAATTGAAAACAGCAGCAACAACGAAGCCCCGAGGATCACAGAAGCAATCGCGCTGGCGGCCGGGTAGTCAAACTCCTGCAAGCGAACAAAAATCATCAGCGAGGTCACTTCCGTCTTCCATGCGATGTTTCCGGCGATAAAAATAACCGCGCCAAACTCACCGAGGCTGCGGGTAAACGACAGCGCAACGCCCGCCACCAGCGCAGGAGACAGCTCCGGCAGCACTACTTTACGGAAACTTTGCCAGCGCGTAGCACCGAGCGTTTCAGCTGCTTCTTCATATTCCGGGCCTAACTCTTCCAGTACCGGTTGCACGGTACGCACCACAAACGGAATGCTGGTAAAGGCCATCGCTACCGCGATACCGAGCCAGGTGTAGGTCACCTTGATATCCAGCTTCGCCAGCCACTCGCCGTAGAAGCCATTAACCGAAAACAGTGACGCCAGCGTCAGACCTGCCACCGCCGTAGGCAGTGCGAACGGCAGGTCCATCAGCGCATCCAGCAGCGTACGGCCCGGAAAGCGATAGCGTGTTAAGATCCACGCCATCAGCAAACCGAACACGCCGTTAAAAATCGACGCAACAAACGCTGACAGCAGCGTCACTTTATAAGCCGCCACCACCTGCGGATTGGTAATCACATCCCAGTATTGCGCCCAGCTCATTTGCGCCAGTTGCATCACCAGCGCGCTCAGCGGCAGCAGCAATATCAGGCAGACAAACAGTAAGCTGGTGCCCAGGCTCAAAGTGAAGCCGGGCAGCACACGTCGGGAAGAAACAGCAAACATTTACTTACGCCCCGCCGCCAGCAGTTTGTCCAACTCACCGCCGCTGACAAAGTGCGTTTTCATCACTTCAGGCCACGAGCCAAACTTATCTTCCACACGGAACAATTCGGTCTGCGGGAATTTATCTTTCAGCTTGTCCATTACCTGTGGGTTATTCACGCGATAGTAGAAATCGGTAATGATGGTTTGCGCCTGCGGGCTGTACAGCCAGTTCAGGTACGCTTTCGCCGCTTTTTCAGTACCGTTGGCCTGCACATTTTTATCTACCCAGGCCACCGGGAACTCCGCCAGAATGTTGACCTTCGGCACCACCACTTCGAAGCCCTGGTCTTCATACTGTTTACGGATATTGTTCACTTCCGATTCAAAGGTAATCAGTACGTCGCCCAGACCGCGCTCCACGAAGGTGGTAGTTGCACCACGACCGCCGGTATCAAATACTTCCACGTTTTTCAGAAACTGGGTCATGAACTGTTCGGTTTTGGCTTTATCCCCACCGTCCGCTTTATCTGCCGCGCCCCACGCTGCCAGATAGGTATAGCGTGCGTTACCGGAGGTTTTCGGGTTCGGGAAAATCAGCTTCACGTCCGGGCGAACCAGATCGTTCCATTCGTGGATATTCTTCGGGTTGCCCTTACGCACCAAAAACGCCATGGTGGAATAGAATGGCGAACTGTTATTCGGCAGGCGGCTTTGCCAGTCGGCAGGGATCAGCTTGCCTTTGTCATGCAGGATCTGCACGTCGGTCACCTGGTTATAGGTCACGACGTCAGCTTTCAGCCCCTGCAAAATCGCCAACGCCTGTTTTGATGACCCGGCATGAGATTGTTTAATCGTCAGTTTGTCACCGCCGTTATCCTTCGCCCATTGCTGTTCAAACGGCGGATTAAGGGCGGCAAATAGCTCGCGGGAAACATCGTATGAACTGTTCAGCAGTTCCGTTGCCTGCGCCTGCCCCACCAGCAACAGCATGGCTGCCAGCGTCAGTGTTCTTTTTTTCAGTAAGTTAACGGCCATTGCGCACCCTTATAAATTAAATGACTTTCTTATGGTCATCATATTTATAACCAGTGCTAAAGGAGTAACGGTTTTATATACCGTTTGATGATTTGAAAGTTGAAAAGAGAATAAGGGGTACCTCCTCCCCAGCACATGGGGAGGAGACCGGCATCAATCAGACGCCGACGCTTACGCTTTCAGGCAAAGTGCTGCCGCCATCAATCACGTTTTGCGTGCCAGTTAAATAACTGGACTCATCCGATGCCAGGAACGCCGCCAGTTCACCGACCTCAAGCGGGCAGGCCAGACGACGCATCGGGATCGCTTTCGCCATTTCGACTAAAACGGATTCAGGATCTTCCGGGTTAGACTGACGCGCAATGCTTTCCGCCATCGGCGTACGTACGTAGCCAGGGCAAATGGCGTTCACGCGAATGCCGGACTGCGCATATTCTACCGCCAGGGATTTGGTCAAACCGATGATCGCGGCTTTCGACAGCGCGTAGGCCGTTTCGCCCGGGTCAGCAACCATATCGCCGGTCACCGATGACATCATCACGATGCGCCCGTCTTTGCGCGCAATCATCTCCGGCAGAACGGCTTTCGTCACGTTCCAGACGCCTTTAATGTTGATATCAATGTGGAAATCGCGATCTTCATCGCTCATATCAAGGAAGTTGCCGAGGCGGCATACGCCGGCATTGTTCACCAGAATATCGATTTTGCCTTCAATCTGCTTCGCGCGCGTCACCGCTTCCTTGACCGACGCAAAATCTCTGACGTCAGCGTGAACGGCTGTGCAACGGTGCCCACGCCCAGCCAACTCATCCGCCAGTTTTTCAATCTCATCGGAGATATCCAGCAGGATTAAGTTCGCACCATGGCGGGCAAACGTTCTGGCGATACCCTCGCCAATACCCTGAGATGCGCCCGTAATCAATGCTGTTTTGCCCGTGAGTTTTCCCATTTCAATATTCTCCTTTTGAATATGAAGCCTTCGCTTCATTCACGCAGAAGATACAGCAATAACAAATTAGTGCTGAGGAATAGCTCACTAAATCAGGTTAATCTCAGGTAAAAAAAATCCCCGACGATGCGGGGATGTCTATTTCGTGGCCGATAACAGGCTCAGCTCACCATTACAGCGCCATTAAACGGTCCAGCGACGGTGCAAAGTAATAACCGCCGGTTACCGGTTTGGTGAAGCGCAGCATCGCATCACGCTTACCGTCGGTGTCACCAAACATGCTCAGCAATTGTTGTTCAATGTTGTGCAGACGAGCGCAGTAGGCGCAGAAATAGAGACCATGCGTGCCGCTGGCAGTACCGTATGGCAGGCTCTGGCGCACAATTTTCAGCCCTTTACCGTCTTCTTTTAGGTCAACACGGCTCAGGTGAGAGGTGACCGGACGGTCATCACCGTCGATCTCTTCGTTGGCTTCCTTGGTGCGACCAATCATCATTTCCTGGTCATGGATGCTCATGCGATTAAGCTGCTTCAGGTTATGTTCCCAACGCTGCACAAACACATAGCTGCCACCGGCATCCACGCCATCTTTGATAACAGCAACTTCACGGCGCGTTTCTTCGCCTGCCGGGTTTTCCGTACCGTCAACAAAGCCGCTGAGATCGCGCTCTTCGACCCAACGGAAACCGTGGATTTCTTCTTTAACTTCAATACAGTCGCCAAATGCTTCCATTGCCGCCTGCGCAACGGAGAAATTCACGTCATGACGCAAAGAGAGAATATGGATCAACACGTCATATTGGGTTGCTGGTGCCAGACCTTTACCGTAAGGGATAAAGTCTTTTAACTCTTCAGCACCGACGCCGCCACTCAATGCACGCCAGGTGTTGTTGCCAAAAGCGACAACCGCGCCCAGATGCGCATCCGGGAACTTAGCTTCAAAGGTCGCCAGCTTATCGGCGAAGGTTTTGCTGGCCGCACGCAGGGCATCAACGTCGCCTTTAACATTGGCTTCAATCCAAATCGCCGCACGGCAATGTTCTGGCAAAATGCCACTCTGAACCTGAGACATTGTTCCTCCTGAAAAAAAGATGCCACGACATCGTGGCATTGATGGGCGCTATTCTACCTGTTTTTTTAACAAGCCGATTTGTTCAGACGCAAATTAACGCCGCCAGATAATTTTGCTTACTTTCCACGCTTTCAGCGTGTCGTCAGACGGCATTATATCCTCAGGTCCGCTCCATTCACCGGAAAAAATATAGCTAATATGTTGACTTCCCTCAGCTTTACACTCAACGCCCGCGCTGTCATCGCCGGTTGCTTTTTGGCAATTACCATAAGCTTTAGTGTAAAGGTCGCTAAACGGTGTACCTATTTCGACACCCGCGGCTGACGAAATATCGTGATCTAATACATCAATACGACTGATGGTTCCCTGGCTGCCGTTGATGACTATCGCCAGCTTGTCGTCTTTCATCGCTTCATAGAAGCGCACCACATTACCGTTATCGGTCTTCATTCCGCTACGCAGGCGGTAATCACCGTCCAGCGCATCAGCAATGGCTTTTTCATCCAGCGGCGTAGCGCCCGTTAACGCTCCTACGCCCTGCTCTGTGACCTGCGTTGAAGAACCAAACCAGTTCCACGGATTGGCGGCAGACCAGTTCACCGAGGACAACGTTGAACACCCGGCCAGTAGCAGCGGCATCGCGCATAAAGTCAAACGCAGTGATTTCATTTCACTTCCTTCCTTATTTATCAACGTTGCTTGGAGTCCGGTTTCCCCAAAAAGTGCCGTTATTCTTTCTCAAGGGAAAAACAGGCGCGCAGACGTTGATTGGTTAACAGCCAGATCAGCGCGACAATATCCGCCACCAACAGCGCCAGCCCGACGCCATTGAGAGGATCGCCTGCCAGCCACATCACCGGCTGCCAGCACAGCAGCACCAGTTGAGCGAGAATCAATAATCCGCGCAGCCAGCGCCAGAGCACCGGAAACGCAAAGCGTCGCCCACTGAGTAAAAACGCCAACACGGCGGGAACGCCGGGAAGCAACCCAAGCCAGAATGCGTCATGATCGGGATAAAACAGATTCAGCAAGGTGTTGCCCTGCTCACGGGAAGAACCGGCAATCACAAACAAAACCCAGGTGCGTGCCTGCAACAGCAGTACGCACCAGAAGAGAAAAGGCAGGCGCAGACGCCCATGACCGTCATAGTCGGCCGGATGAAACTCAGTACTCTTCATCTTCGATCAAACGCTTGCCCAGATTGAGTACATCCGCATGTTCATAGCCCAAACGTTCATACATGCCCTGTACGACGTCGTTATCGTCACGCACCATGATTTGAATCTTCGGACAACCGCGGGCAATGAGCTTTTTCTCCAGCCGGTTGAGCAGCGCATTGGCGATGCCGCGACCGCGAAACTCAGGATGCACGCCCAGGTAATAGGCGGAACCGCGATGCCCGTCGTATCCGCCCATCACCGTACCGACCACCTCGCCGTTCACTTCAGCAACGAGGAACAAGCTGACGTCATGATTGACTTTACGTTCGATGTCCATTTCAGGGTCGTTCCATGGACGCAGCAAATCACAACGCTCCCAGAGGGTGATCACCTCTTCGAAATCTTCCTGGCGAAAAACGCGTATTTCCATGGTATTGGGTACCTTTTCAGGACGTTAAAAAGCGATTATGGCGCGAACGGCTGATTTAGCCAATATCTGACGCGAAGCGGCGGAAAAAATGGCATAATACGGAATTGTCACGTATTGAAATGAAAAGTAAAACAATTCTTATCTCGATCCGTCGCAACGGACTACGCGATACGATATAACGTTTAGAACCTTTTTTTTACAACTCAGGCCGTATGAGCACTTTTAAACCACTAAAAACACTCACATCGCGCCGCCAGGTGCTGAAAGCCGGGCTGGCCGCCCTGACGCTGTCAGGCATGTCACAAGCCATCGCTAAAGAAGAAGCGCTAAAGACCAGCAATGGACACAGCAAACCGAAAGCGAAAAAATCCGGTGCTAAGCGCGTTGTTGTCCTTGATCCGGGGCACGGAGGGATTGATACCGGCGCAATTGGTCGCAACGGGTCGAAAGAAAAGCACGTGGTACTGGCGATTGCCAAAAATGTGCGCTCGATCCTACGTAACCAGGGGATTGATGCACGCCTGACCCGCTCCGGCGATACGTTTATTCCGCTCTACGATCGCGTCGAGATCGCCCACAAACATGGTGCCGATCTGTTCATGTCGATCCACGCCGACGGTTTTACCAATCCGAGCGCTGCGGGTGCTTCGGTCTTTGCCTTATCCAATCGCGGCGCCAGTAGCGCCATGGCGAAATATCTGTCCGATCGTGAAAACCGGGCCGATGAAGTCGCCGGAAAGAAGGCCACTGACAAAGATCATTTGTTGCAGCAGGTGCTGTTCGATCTGGTGCAAACTGACACCATAAAAAACAGCCTGACGTTAGGCTCGCATATTCTTAAGAAGATCAAGCCGGTACACCGTCTGCACAGTCGCAGTACGGAACAGGCCGCCTTCGTGGTGCTAAAATCACCTTCGATTCCGTCGGTCCTGGTCGAAACCTCGTTCATCACCAACCCGGAAGAAGAACGATTGCTGGGTACGGCGGCGTTTCGTCAGAAAATCGCCACCGCTATCGCCAATGGCATCATCAGCTATTTCCACTGGTTTGATAACCAGAAAGCACACTCGAAGAAACGTTAACCATGAAGCCCGATGCACAGCGCGTAAAACAGTTCCTGCTCAGCCTGCAGGATGAAATTTGTCAGCAGTTATCCACCGTAGACGGCAGCGAATTTGTTGAGGATAACTGGCAACGCGAAGCGGGCGGCGGCGGGCGCAGTCGGGTGTTGCGTAACGGCGGTATTTTCGAGCAAGCAGGCGTCAACTTCTCCCACATCCACGGCGATGCAATGCCGGCCTCGGCTACCGCGCATCGCCCGGAGCTTGCCGGGCGCAGTTTTGAAGCCATGGGCGTCTCGTTGGTGGTGCACCCGCAGAATCCCTACATTCCAACCAGTCATGCCAACGTACGGTTTTTTATCGCGGAAAAACCGGGGGCCGATCCCGTGTGGTGGTTTGGCGGTGGCTTTGACTTAACGCCCTACTACGGCTTTGATGAGGATGCGGTTCACTGGCATCGCACGGCGCGGGACCTGTGCCAGCCGTTTGGCGATGACGTTTATCCACGTTACAAGAAGTGGTGCGATGACTACTTCTTCCTCAAGCACCGCAACGAGCAACGCGGAATTGGCGGGCTGTTTTTCGATGATTTGAATACCCCTGATTTCGACCACTGCTTCGCTTTTATGCAGGCGGTAGGTCAAGGATACACCGAGGCGTATCTGCCCATCGTCGAACGCCGCAAAATGATGAGCTGGGGCGAGCGCGAGCGTAATTTCCAGCTGTATCGTCGTGGGCGCTATGTGGAATTTAATCTGGTGTGGGATCGCGGCACGTTGTTCGGTTTGCAAACCGGCGGGCGCACGGAATCGATTCTGATGTCGATGCCGCCGCTGGTACGCTGGGAGTATGACTGGCAGCCAGAAGCGAACAGCCCGGAAGCTGCCCTTAGCGAGTTTATTCAGGTCCGCGACTGGGTGTAATTGCCTGATGGCGCTACGCTTATCAGGCCTACAACAACGGCAAACCCGTAGGCCGGATAAGACGCGTTAGCGTCGCATCCGGCACAATAATCTCATCATGCCCACTGGCGCATACGCTGATGCAGCGTCAACGACGGTTTCTCCGCAAACAGCTGCTGGTAGTCGGTGGCAAACTGCCCTAAATGCCAGAATCCCCACTGCATGGCGGCGTCTTTCACCGTCGCACTCTGCGACCATGGGCTTATCAACTCACGGCGAACGGCGTTCAGGCGAATACGTTTCAACCAGGCATTCGGGCCAATACCGAGGATCGCGTGAAAGGCGTTTTGCAACGTCCGGCGGCTAACGTGCAGCTGATTGCATAAGTCGAGCACGGTCAGCGGCTCTGACATATTTTCCAGCACATATTCGCGCGCACGTGACAGCAAGCGACGATAGCTCTGATGGCTGATGCTCTCCGCAGTCATAATCGGCTGCGCTTCTTCAAGCATGGTGCCCATCGCCAGCAGCAGGTTATCCCCCAACACTTTACGCACCGCGGGTTGGTGAAGGTTTTCAGGATTCTCACTAAACGTCGCCAGCGCCTGCTGCACAAAGCCCCATAGCGCGGCTTTGTGTTGTTCTTTAACTTCCAGCGCCGACTGATTGCGCAGCATATGTAGCACCCTTTCCGGGTTATGCAGGAAGTTGGCCTGACGAGCAATGGCCTCTTCCGAAATGACGACACCCAAAATGGTGTAATCATCCGGGGTACTCAGTTCAAACTCCGTCCCGCCTGGGCGGGTGGCAATTTCAGCGCTACCCAAACACTGGGTACCAATAAATCCCTGCTCGCCGCGCGTGGCCGGAATGCCAAACCAAAATGAGTTTGGCCAGACAAGGCACGACTGACGCAGCGCCAGTCCGGTGTATTCACGGAACACCTGAATATCATCGAGCAGGATTTCCGTGAACTCGCCATGAAATTTTCCCGGATGCAGCTGGTCGTAGATCTGCTGCCAGGCGGTAATCGTCAGCGCGTGCTCATACACATCCGTTGTTCGCCGTTGGTGAACGTTGTCCACTTCCACTTTCGGCGTCAGTTTAACGTCTTCGGGTAATACTTCATGATAAAGATGGTGCAAGTTTGCAGAACGGTTCTTTTTCATGATCTTTTAAGCCGGAAGCTTCAACGAAGCCCCCGGCCCTCCGACAGGTTAATTTTTTAAGCGGTAGCGACTACTGCGTTTACGCAACGCTCCATCAGAAAAGAGCTGTTCCAGCGCATTTCTGGCTTCATCAAGTGACCAGCCAAAGTGGGCCGCCACTTCCCCTGCCGTCATTCCTTGACGGACCGATGCTAACAGCGTCAGAAGTTGGGCAGAGGATTCAGACGTCACTGGGGCGTCCTGTGTCTTCTCTGGTTTCACTTCTGTTTTCGCTTCTGGCTTCTGTTCAGGTTTCTTCGGCTGGCGTTTAAAACCGCCGATCAGCCACTGGGTGTCATCGTCCGGCCGGCCTATTTCCTTACGGCTGATAACACGGCCCGTACGCGCTGCGGCTGCACTGCCAGCATCCAGCGCTGCGCGGCATGCCGCCAGATCGCCTTCCACCACCAGCGTCAGTCGACCAGGATCGAGCACTTCGTGGCTAAGCAGACGCACGTTCGCGGCTTTCAGCATGGCATCGGCCGCGTCCACGGCAGCCACCATGCCATCCACTTCCAGTAATCCCAGTGCATTGATCATCACTACCTCTCTTACGCGCGCTGGATTGGATTACGGGCAATATCCAGAACGGCATCGGCAAAGGCGTTGCATGCGGCTTTACAAGCGGCCTGGCTACCGGTCAAAAACGCGGCTGAATAGTTGGTTTCTGACGGCGGTGGTACATAGGTCACCAGTTGTACATCGGCAGATTTCAGCGCGGCATCAATACCAAATGTCGCTTCCAGCGGTGGTGCTACCAGATACGCCATCGGATCGCCCAGTCGGCATCCCGCGGTTGCGGAGAGATACGAACCGGTACGCGAAACCACATGCGCCAGGAAGGCGGTATCTTCTGCGTCATTCGCCCACTGGAATGCCGCCCCGCTTTCAATATTGGCCACCATCGCGTCCAGACCCGCGCGAACTTCGGCCGGGTTTGGTCCACCGAGCATAATCAGCACTTCGCCCGATGTTGGAGAGGGACTGTGCGCCGCACCGGCATACAGCGAGCGGCCATAAACCACTTCGACCATTGCCTGTTTTGTCGCTTCATCTGCGGCAATATACGCCACGTCATCAGAATCTGCTGTGATGAGTCCGAGACTACGTATATGTGGCGGTAATTTAAGTTCGCGGGCAAAACCGTCATTTACCGAGGCAATCACACGCATTGCGGTGACTGAAGGTCTAATTAAATCTAATGCTGGCATGATGCCTCCTTAACGGGTCATATTGATGCCGGATGCTTTTTGCTCCAGCATGCGCTTGGCCAAATCCACAATCACCGCCGCCGCTTCAACCGGTGGCGTACCGCCCTGGTGAATGTTCGAGATACAGGTACGATCAGCCTCAACGGTGGTCGCCACACGCGGCGAATAGACGGCATAGCAAGAAAGACTTTCCGACTGGCCGAGGCCCGGACGTTCACCAACCAGCAGGATCACCGCTTTTGCACCCAGC
The DNA here is from genome assembly GCF_030332805.1 of Citrobacter sp. Cpo065. Lineage (NCBI taxonomy): Bacteria > Pseudomonadati > Pseudomonadota > Gammaproteobacteria > Enterobacterales > Enterobacteriaceae > Citrobacter > Citrobacter sp. Cpo065. Next base: position 122,721 of record NZ_JAOWHC010000035.1, on the reverse strand, counting down.
AGTTCGCCGATCTGATCTTCGATTTTCACGCGCCCATAGCGAACAAAGAACGGCGTCCCGACCTTCAATCCGGCCTGTTTTAAGCCCGACAACAGCGGCGGCAGGATCTCTTCATAGTTAGCGGTAATCGCGTCGGTAGACAGGCCATCAGAAATAATCACCTGCACATCCGGATTCATTACACACTGTGATTTCAGTGCTTCAATGGCTTCCGCACTCAGACGACGCCCCATATCCGGACGCGTCAGATACAGGTTTTTGTCGCTGATTTCCGAGCGCACTTCCAGCAGCCCCTGGGCTTTTACCCACTCTTCCGGCACTTCTTTCAATACCGTATCTTTCGAACGCGAGTGGTCAGCCAGGAAACGCAGCAGCGCCTGGGTACGCGGACGAGGACCGGCACGACCGGTACATACACGCGCAGCGGTGCTACGGCGAAGTTCAGTCAACACCTCTGCACGGTGCGGATTCTCAACGCCAATCCATGCTTTGGCTTCGGCTGAGCCTAAGTCCATCGCGCAGCTTTCACCGGTCGGCGCGGCGCACTGCGTGGTGCTGCATTTTGCTGGCGCTGACGGTTCTTGAGCCTGCGGTTGAGACTCACCCATTGACGCCATTACGCTGCGTACAATTTCTTCAATCTGTTTTTGATCCATCGTGTGTCATCCCCGCGTCATCAGAAGAACAGTGACGGATCGCCCGCCCGTTTGGTCAGGCGACCGTTTGCCATAATGCCCATGGTTTCCAGCCAGCGTTCAAACTCCGGCGACGGACGCAGGTTCAGCAGCTGACGCACGGTCGCGGTGTCATGGAAGGCGGTGGTCTGATAGTTGAGCATGATGTCGTCACCGAGCGGCATGCCCATGATGTAGTTGCAGCCAGCGGTGGCGAGCAGAATCATCAGGTTTTCGTTAAGGTTCTGGTCAGCATCAGCATGGTTGGTGTAGCAGCAGTCGCAGCCCATTGAGATGCCGCTCAGCTTGCCCATAAAGTGATCTTCCAGACCCGCGCGAATAATCTGACGGTCGTTGTAGAGATACTCCGGCCCGATAAAGCCCACCACGGTGTTCACCAGGAACGGATCATAGTGGCGTGCCAGCCCGTAGTTACGCGCTTCCATCGTCACCTGATCGGCGCCGAAGTTGGCCCCCGCGGAGAGCGCAGACCCTTGCCCGGTTTCGAAGTACAGGCAGTTTTCCCCGGCGATACGGTTGAACTCAGCGCCCACTGCGCGCGCTTCATCCAGCATGGCCAACTCAACGCCAAACTCTTTTAAGCCTTTTTCGCTACCGCAGATACTCTGGAAAATCAGCCCGCCCGGCGCGCCGCGACGAATCGCTTCGATCTGGGTAGTCACGTGTGCCAGTACGCAGCCCTGGGTCGGGATGTTGAATTTGTCGATAACGCCGTACACGGTATCCAGTACGCGGCTTAAGTTTTCCACGTCATCCGTTACCGGGTTTACGCCGATCACCGCATCGCCCGCCCCGAAGGACAGCCCTTCGTAGATTTGTGCGGCAATACTCTGCACGTCATCACGGGTGTCGTTCGGCTGCAAACGGCAGCTGAAGGTGCCCGGCAGACCGATGGTGGTATTGGCCTTTTTGATCACCGGCATTTTCTTACCGCCGTAGATCAGGTCCGCGTTAGAGCAGATTTTTGCTACCGCAGCGACCACTTCCGACGTTAACCCTTTGCGCGTAAACGCAATGTCATCAACGGAGGTTTCATCGCTCAGCACGTACTCGCGCAGCTCGCTGATACTCCAGTTTTTGATACGGTTATAGGCCGTCTCGTTGACGTCATCCTGAATCAGACGAGTAACACAGTCCTCTTCATAGGAAATCACCGGGTTATTGCGGATATCCGCCACCGTCATTTCCGACAGTACCTGCTTGGCCGCCACGCGCTCCTGCGAACTGGTTGCGGCCACTCCTGCCAGCACATCCCCCGAACGCAGTTCGTTGGCTTTTGCCAGCACCTCTTTAACATCCTTAAACTGATAAACATTGCCGAACAATGTGGTCTTTAGTTTCATAAGTCGTTCCCTCAGGAAGGAAATGCGAGTGATTTCACCGTCACCGGCACAACCGATCCGCCAAAAAGAGGCGTACCAATGTCGATATAGTCCCCCGCCCGGACAACCACCTCATCGATGACTGCCAGCGGGTGTTGCTGTAACTGTGGGCGTAACAGCATGCCCAGGGCCTTACCAAAATCCTGCTCGGCTACCACCAGCAGGGGATGCGGATTCGGATAGCGCGCGACAAAGGCCAGCAGCGCATCAATCACCGTTAACAGCGCGGCGTAGCGCACCGGCAGCGAACCGGGCAGCGCCAGCACGTAGGCGTCCGTTTGCGGGTCCAGATCGAGCTGCATTAGCGCCTGTTGCCAGGCGGCCACCAAATCAGCCTCATCAACCGGAATCGCCACCGGCAGATTGCGCAGCGGAAGCGCCACACCTTCCAGCCAGATGGTGCTGCCCGAAAGCGACAGCGTATGCGCACCGGCGCCAATCACCGTGGCGCGCACGGTTTGCGCCGGGAACTGCACGTTCATCTCACGCAGGCGCGGATGTTCATGCAGCGCAGTCGCTAACAGCGGGCCAATGTCGGAAAAACAGAACGGATCGGCTGGTTGGTTGCGGTAGCACTCGCCCACCCCGCCGGACAACATAATCACTTCCGGTTTCACGCCCGCCGGTAACAGGCCGGTTTGCATCAGCGCCTGCGCCAGCGGTGATAACGTGCCGTCAATCACCTCCACAATCAGCGCCGCCATCCGTCGTGCTACCTGAACAAGCTGCGCCGCATTGAGGGTTCGGACGTCGGTGCCCGGACCAAATACGTCATCAACAATCATCTGCCCCGGCTGATGCGCATGTACTACTCGCCCCTGGCCGTCCGTTTCCAGCAGTCGCCCGCCGACGTTGAGGCAAGCCGAACCGCTGACCTTTCCAGCATCAAACAGAACGTAGTTCGACGTACCGCCACCGATGTCGATATTCAGTACGCGGCACAACTTCTGCTCGGACAGGGTTTGTGCCCCCGCACCGTGACCGGCAATCACCGATTCCAGATGCGGTCCGGCGCTGGCCACCACAAAATCCCCCAGCGACTGAGAGAGCGCCATCACCGCCGGACGCGCATTACGGGTTTTGGCACTTTCTCCGGTGATGATGATCGCGCCGGAATCGACAGTCTCAGGTGCAATACCCGCCGCCTGATACTGGGCGAGGATCAGCGCCTTAAGTTCGGCCTCTTTCAACCCGCCCTGCTTATCAACGGGGGTAAAGAACACCGGGCTTTGCCAGCTAATTTCGCGTTTGATGAATTCGTAGCGCGGCACCTGCGACACTGCCGCACGGTTGACTAACTCAAGGCGCGAGAAAATCACCTGAGTGGTAGTGGTGCCGATATCGATACCGACGCTCAGTAGCTGGCGAGTATTCACGATTGCGCCTCCGGGTTGGTTTCTACTTCTGCTGGCACATCTTCATCTTTCGGTACCAACAGCATAGCCACACCAATCGCCGTCACGCCGCCAATCAACTTGCCGACAATCATCGGGAAGATCATCGCGTTCATGTTGGCAGCGGCGAAGCCTAAGTGGTCACCCAGTGCAAAGGCCGCGGAGACCGCGAAGGCGCAGTTGATCACTTTGCCGCGGGTATCCATATTCTTCATCATGCCGAACATTGGGATGTTGTTCGCCAGCGTCGCAACCATACCGGCAGCCGCAATATTATTGATTTTTAACAGGTTACCGACGCTCATCAGCGGTTTTTCAAACCAGCGGGTCAGCAGCAGTACCATTGGGTACGCACCGAGCAGTACGCAGGAAATAGAACCGATAACTTCGATGGCGCGCATCACTTCACCCGGCTTGTCGCCCGGAGCCATGAAGATAGGATCAAGACCTGGGATCAGCTCCCAGCCGAGCAGGAATTTGACCACCGCTGCTGCCAGGCCGATGGTGATCAGCGCCACCAGGAATTTCGCGAAGATCTGGAAGCCGTTGATCATTTTTTCCGGGATGAATTTCAGTCCCAGCGCCACCAGCACAGCCACGATCAGCACCGGGATCATATTCATCAGGATCAGCGCGAAGGTGAACTCCACCGGCTGTCCGTTGATTTCGACGCCGGAGTACATCGCAATCAAACCGCCCGCAATACAACCAATCGGAATGGTGACAATACCCGCCAGCACGCCCAGCGCCAGATAACGACGGTCAGACGGTTCAATAATCCCCAGCGCAACCGGAATGGAGAAGACCAGCGTCGGCCCCATCATCGCCCCGAGGATCAGGCCAGAGTACAGCCACGCCGCAACGTCGCCGCCCGCCAGTTCTTTCGCCAGGAAGAAGCCGCCCATATCGCACGCCAGCAGCGTTCCGGCAAACATCGACGGGTTCGCGCCCAGCATTTCATACAGCGGAATAATCACTGGCCCGAGCACATGCGCCAGAACCGGTGCCAGCGCGGTCATACCAACCATCGCCAGACCCAGCGCGCCCATCGCCATAAAACCTTCTTCAAACTGGCCGCCCGATCCCTCAATACTCTTACCGAACTTACCGAGGAAGCGTGCCGAACCGCCGAACTGCGACAGGATCCTGTCCACGGCGGCAATCAGCATAAAGAACATCATGATGTACATGATGATTTCGTTAATTCCCATAGCCCCTACTCCCTGTCATTTGTGATTTGTAGGCCGGATAAGACGTTTACGTCGCCTCCGGCATTAACGCCGTGTTATTGCCGGATGGCGGTGCGAGCACCTTATCCGGCCTACAGGCATTACCCGGCAGCCGCGTACAGGTCGATGATCTGTGCCTGCGTGGCGGTGCGTGGGTTACTGCGAATACAAATATCCTCCAGCGCGGCGTGAGCCCATGCGCTGTACTGCTCGGGCTTTGCCCCAACGTCAGAGAGTCGTTTGGTCTGGCCCACTTCGCTAATCAACTCGCTGACCGCGTTGATAGCATCACGATCGTCCGATTTCTTGTTGGTTAACGCGCGTCCGATATGGCTAAAGCGCTCACGACACACCATGCGGTTGAACCCCATTACCGTGGGAAGCAGCATGGCGTTAGCCTGTCCGTGTGGAATGTGCAACGTCGCTCCCGGCTGGTGCGCCATCGCATGGCACAGGCCAAGCCCAGCGCTGGAAAACGCCATCCCGGCCATACAGGAAGCCAGCAGCATGCTTTCGCGCGCCGCCAGATCCTGACCGTAGCCGACGGCCTTCGGCAGCGATTTACCGATCATCGCTATCGCACCAATCGCCAGGCTGTCGGTAAACGGCGTCGCGTTCAGTGCGCTATACGCTTCAACGGCGTGCGTCAGTGCATCAATCCCGGTCATCGCCGTTACGTGTGCAGGCACGCCTTCCGTCAATGCGGCGTCAAGGATCGCCACATCCGGCATCAGGGTTGCGTGGGCCAGCACTTTTTTGAGTCCGGTCGCGGCGTCGATAATCACCGTGACGTTCGTGGTTTCTGAGCCCGTTCCGGCGGTAGTCGGTACGGCAATCAGCGGCAGACGCGGGCGTAACACGCTGCGCTCGTCCATGTCAGCCAGCGTCTGAGTAGGATTGGTCACCAGCAACGCCACTGCCTTGGCGGCATCCAGCACGGAACCGCCGCCGAAAGCCACGACACCGTCGCACTTCGATTCACGCAGTTGCGCGACTGCCGCGCAGACGTCCGTAATGCACGGTTCGCCCACCGGGCACGGCCACAGCGTCATCGCCACACCTTTCATCGCCAGGCTGCGCTCCAGTGCCGCGGTCATCCCAGCCTGATGCAGAAAGCTGTCTACCATGACGAACATGTGCGTCAGTCCGCGCGTTTGTGCTTCCTGACCGCAGGTACTGAGCGCTCCCAATCCGCAAAGGGTGACCGGTGGAACGCTAAACGTTTTAACGCGTTGCAGATTCAGGGTATCGAATGCCTGAAAGAGCGCGGTCTGCAATTCAGCTTGCATAGATTCCTTCCGCTTTTTCTTTTCCGCTGTTTGCAATCGCCAGCGGAGTCATAAACAGGCTGTGCTGGGGTAAATGCACCTGCAGTTCCGGGAAACGCTTACGGAACAGTTCATCAACGCCTGGCTGCATACAGGAGCCACCCGCCAGCCACAAATCAGCGACACCCTGTCCGGCAATATGGTGCGCCACGATTTCCGCCATCTTTTCGTAGACAGGCTTCACCACCGGCCAGATTTCTTTGCCATTGCTGCGCTTGTACTGCTCGGCTTCCTCCAACTGGATACGACGGTTCCCGGCCAGCGTCAGAGATATATGGTGCCCGCCGGTCGCTTCATCAGCGGAGTAAGTCACTTTGCCCTGTTTAACAATCGCAATCCCGGTAGTGCCACCACCAATATCCACCACGCCGGCGTTATCAAGCTGCAACAGATCCGCCACCGCGGTTGGTTCGTCGAGGACATGGCTCACTTCAAGCCCGGCAGACTCCAGCACGTTAATAGAGATGCGTGGGTCAGTTCCCGGTGGAAACGAGGTTGCCGCATGGGTAAAACGGCAACCCAGTTGTTGTTCGAGCGTATCGAGATGGCGACGAACGATGGTCACCGCACCAAAGAAATCCCAGACGATGCCATCGCGCACGACATCGGCCCAGTCCAGGCAAACCGCGACCGGCTGTCCGTCACTGTCCACAACCATCGACACCACATCACACGTTCCCAAATCAATGCCCAACCACAGCGGTGAATCGCTCTTTACAGGCGTCTGGTTACATAGCGTTGCCGCTTTTAGCAGTCTGGGTGTCAACCAACGTTGTTCGTCGTGCGCCATCTCATTTACTCCTTATACAATTCTGAAGGCGTCTACCAACACACAGCGACGCAGACGCACAAACGTACGCGCACTGGTCACCCCTTCCCCGGTTGGTGTGGTAATAGTCATCGTGGTCCAGCCTTCACCGCCCAGTCCAAGACCGGCAATACACGGTCCGTTCTTAACGAAGATGCTGGTATCAATGGCGTTTGCCATACGGTTCATATTTTCGATATTGCGTGAGTGCATCGCCGCCGTATGGTGGCAGCCGCCTTCCAGCTTGACCGCCAGTTCAATGGCTTCATCGACGTTAGCAACTCGCACGACCGGCAGCACCGGCATCATCAGTTCGGTAACGGCAAACGGATGCGTCGCGGAGGTTTCGACGAATAACAGACGGGTTTGCTCCGGTACGTTCAGACCAATCGCCGCAGCGATTTTTCCGGCATCGCGCCCGACCCAGTCACGACTGACTGTGCCTTTACCGCGCTCATCGATATTTTTCAGCAGCACCGGCTGCAGCTGTTCAGCCTGAGCCGCGGTCAGTTTCACCGCATGCTGGCTTTCCATCAGACGCATCAGTTCATCAGCGACGCTATCGACCACGATCAGCACTTTTTCGTCGGCGCAGATGATGTTGTTATCAAACGATGCACCTTTGACTATCGACTGCGCCGCGCGTGCCAGGTCAGCCGTTTCATCAACCACCACTGGTGGATTACCCGCACCAGCGGCAATCAGACGTTTGTTGGTGTGCTTACGCGCGGCGTCTACTACGGCTTCACCACCGGTCACCACCAGCAGGCCGATACCTGGGTACTTGAACAGACGCTGCGCAGTCTCGATATCCGGGTTGGCAACCGTCACCAACAGGTTTGCCGGACCGCCTGCAGCAACCACCGCCTGGTTAAGCAGAGTGATAGCGCGCTGAGAGACTTTTTTCGCCGCCGGATGCGGTGCGAAGACCACGCTGTTACCAGCGGCAATCAGGCTGATAGCGTTGTTAATGACGGTCGCGGCCGGGTTGGTGGATGGGGTTACCGAGGCCACCACGCCCCACGGTGCGTTTTCAATCAGCGTCAGACCGTTATCGCCGGTCAGAACCTGTGGAGACAGGCATTCCACACCCGGCGTGCCGCGCGCCTGCGCCACGTTTTTGGCAAATTTATCTTCGACGCGTCCCATGCCGGTTTCAGTGACGGCAAGTTCCGCTAATTCTCTGGCGTGCTTTTCGCCCGCCTCACGTAGAGCCGTGATAGCCAGTTGGCGCATGGCGACGCTTTTCAACCCCTGCTGGGCCAGTTTTGCTGCCGCCACTGCGTCATCCAGGGAGGCAAAAACGCCCATTTCTTGAACGGCACTGACGGGTTGGCTGCTGTCTTTCATTTTCAGCAGTACCGCTTTCACGACCTGTTCAATATCCTGTTGATTCATGATTTTCTGCCTTATTTATGGAAGATCACCTGACCACCTGCCACCACTTCATCGACAATGCCAATCACGCACAGATCGACAGGCGATGATTCATTCCGGTGCGCCTGACGGGCGGAGCTTCCGCTGACCAGCAGCACCCACTCTCCGGTTCCCGCCCCGATGCTGTCGATAGCAACAGCACATTGCCCGTCGGGATTTCCCTGGGCGTCAATCATTTCCACCATCAGCAACTTGTCGTGCGCGAGCCCCTGATGGCGTACGGTACAAACAATTTGTCCTGTAACGATTGCCAGTTTCATACGCGCCTCCGTGGCATATTTCAGGTAAAACCTCCCCCTACCCTCCGCAGAAGGTAATGTGAAAAGGAGAGAGGGTGACGCCAGCAATGAAGTCTGTGGCGTCACATGGACGACTTACATGTCGTTGCTGTCGCCTTTAAAGCTGATCGGGAACACTTCTTCCAGATCGCCGTGCGGACGTGGGATCACGTGTACTGAAACCAGCTCACCAATACGCTGTGCAGCCGCAGCACCTGCGTCCGTTGCAGCTTTACATGCCGCTACGTCGCCACGGACCATGGCAGTGACCAGACCGCCACCGATCTGCTTCACGCCAACCAGTTTCACCCGTGCCGCTTTAACCATTGCGTCAGAAGCCTCAATCAGTGCAACCAGGCCCCGGGTTTCAATCATTCCTAATGCTTCCATTGTGTTTTCCTCTCATTAAGGGGTCCAGAACGGGACCTAAACAACCAGTGTTTGTGAGGCGTTTTCACGACTCACGTCAGTCTGGCGCGGCACTGCTGCCACCAACGCCAGTTCGATAATTTCCTGTACGCTACAGCCACGAGAGAGATCATGAAGCGGTGCGGCAAGCCCTTGAATCAACGGACCTACTGCGCGATACCCTCCCAGACGCTGAGCGATTTTGTAGCCAATATTGCCTGCCTCGAGCGATGGGAAGACCATCACATTGGCATTGCCCTTTAACGGACTGGCGGGCGCTTTTTGCGCTGCGACATCCGGAACAAAGGCGGCATCAAATTGCAGTTCTCCGTCCACGGTAAGCTGCGGGGCACGCTCACGAACGATCTCGGTCGCCTGCTGCACGTTAGCGACGTTAGGATGGCGAGCACTGCCATTACTTGAAAACGACAGCATAGCGACGCGCGGCTCTTCACCTGTGATCGCCTGCCATGTCTGCGCGCTGGCAATCGCAATATCCGCAAGCTGTGCGGCGGTGGGCTGCGGCACGACGCTGCAATCGGCAAAACCTAATGACGGACCAAGGTACTGCGGCAGCATCAGGAAAATTGACGACAGCGTTTTACAACCAGGCTGTAGCCCGATAATGCGTAATCCGGCACGCAGCACGTTCGCTGTTGATGAGAGATTGCCCGCAATACAGACGTCAGCTTTACCCGCGCTGACCATTGCAGCGGCGAACATCAGCGGATCGTTGAGTTTTTCCAGCGCATCCGCAGGCGTTTTATCTCCCGCGCGGGCCAGCCAGCGCAGCGCAAACTCTTCGCGCATTGGCTGATTGCTTTGCGGATCGATAACCTGAATGCCATCCATTGCCACCCGGTGACTGAGGGCAAACTGGCGCAGCGCAAACGGACTGGCAACGAGAATGGGATGTGCCAGACCGTGCTGATGCAGGTAATTCGCCGCCTTCAGCACCCGGACATCCAGAGCATCCGGGAACACCACCCGTGCCGGTGAGCGTTGGGCGAGTTGACGAGCACGTTCAATGATCATTGCTTCTCCCCCAGTCGCTGTTGAATTTGGTTAACCGTCAGCGGATGCTTCGCAACGCTCAGAATCATCATCACGTAGACCGTACTGGAAAGGCGGTTGAGCGCCTGCATAATGTCCGGTCGCATAACCTCAAAACTGCGAGTGATGAACACCTGGGCCGCCACCGTCTCCGTTTCACGGACTTTGGTACGCAGCAGATTAAGCAGCGCGCAATCACGTCCGTGGCTGGCTTCAGGCACCAGGTGGTCGTGGTCCAGATAGCGCAGCGGTTGATGAGAAAGACGGTGTAAATCTTCGTCACTTAACCCCACGACAGCTTGTGCTGCCAGCGGCTCATCCATGGCGTCAGCGCGCATAATATTGCCCAGGCGCGAGCGGATATCCGCCAGCCACGGCTGCCACGGTTCTGCCATCTCAATCTGCAACCACACAGCCAGGGCGATGGTGCTGTCCAGCGCGGCGCGAAATCCCAGCCGAGGGTCACTTTTGGCGACCATCTTGTCCGCCGTCAGATGCGTCAGGGTGTCCGGTTTCTTCGCCACCGGTTGATGGCACAGTTCGCAGCTGGCCTGTGGATGCGTATCGCTGCTGGTTAATCCATGCACCGGCTGCGGCTGCTGTTCTTCGTCATCAATAAACAGGCTGCCCTGCTCGTCGATAAACTTAATACGCAGATGTCGGCTTTCCAGTAATTCCCGGGCAGACGGCGTCAGGCGAGCGTCAGCGGGGAGATGAATTTCAGCCCCTTCGCTGAGCGTATGATTCGCTCTGAGCCATGCTTCGGTAATGAAATCCTTCATACATCCGCCTTAGCAGGACTGCCAGTTCGCAGGCCAGGCCACATACAGAAACTTCACCGTCGATGGCGTACCAAATTCGATGCTGGAACCTTTCGGGATAAACATGACGTCCCCGGCTTTTGCAATCATGGTTTCGCCTTCGTGGCGAACGTGCAGCTCGCCTTCCAGAATCATGTCGATTTCGTCGTAGTTCAGCGTCCATGGGAAAAAGGCGTTATCCCACTGCATAAACCCGGCGGCCATGCTGCTACCGTCCTGGTCGGTCACCAGATCGGTTAAGCCCACGCAGTGCGGCTGCGCGCCGTCAAAACGACCAAACTTCACGCTGCTACCGTCGATGACTTTGACGCCGCCTTTGCCGGTTACCGAGTTAAAGCTCGGCTGCATTCCGCCCTGCTCCAGCGACTGCTTCTCCTTCATAACTTTGTCCATCAGCTGGGCGACCAGGCTTTCGGTAAACTGCCCTTCCGGTAACTGCGCAATGATGGTTTCGCGAATGCGCTGGCTTTCCGTTTTGCCATCATCAACCGCCGCCGGTACAGCAGCAGTTGGCGCGGATTCATCGCATTCACTGATGGTAACGCCCAGCAGCTCCGCAACTTCGCGCGCCTCCGGGGTGATGATGCTGGCGCGCAGAACAACCGACATTTCCTGTTCGCCGCGTGCGTGGGCCGCACGAATATCGTTAGCTGTGATGAGTTTTTTCACCTGCCCTTTCCTCCTTTTGGCTGAGCTCAGTCAGATAATCCACCAGGTGCTGCACGCTGCGCGGGTCATGGCTATTGAGCTCAAAAATCGGCTCCTGAAACCCCATCCCGCGAAGTAGTTGTCGCGTTGCGGCGACGTCGGCATCCGGCATGTCCGTTTTACTGATAACGGCGATTTGTCGTTTACTGGCGCCGATATCCAACAGCCCGGCAGGTAAGCGACTTTCTTTGTCATTTGCCGCGTGTATATAAATCAACGTATCGACATCCTGCAGCGTGGTAATTAAGGCGTGATACCAGCGCGGATGGCTAAAATATTCCCCTGGCGTATCGATATCGCCATTTTCATTAAACTCCACGGCCTGTGTTTTTCTGGCGAGGGAATAATTCCCCTGTAGCGCATTAAAGAGCGTTGTTTTCCCCGCCCCCACCGTACCGACAAATGCAATACGTTTCATCGCCGCCTCTGATTAACTTTTTGTCAGGTTGCACAAAGTGAAATTTAATAATCGACCCAGACCACTTACCGTCTGTAATAACGCTTCTTCTACTGCGCCTACCGAACCGTAGATCACCAGTGCGCCGCTGAATCTATCGAGAAAACCGATATGTACATCCGCCGCCTTCATGGCTAAGTCACCGGCAATCATCGCGGTTTCGCCTGGCGTCAGCGTCATGATGCCGATAGCGCCCGCTTCGGGTACGCCGATCTTTTTCGCTAATTCCTCGCCGGGGTGCGCAATGAGATGCGCCAGCGTGACCTGTTTCCCCGGCACAAATTCCTGAATAATGCGTTCTTTTTCCATTGCTCACCGCCTCCGCTAAAACTGCCCTCATCGTGGCAATTTTTTGTCAGAGTAAATAACAAAATTCGGCAACCAGGTTTAAAAGGTGAAGTAGATCACTAAGAAAGGGAAAATAAAAAGGCGCGGGAGAAACCCGCGCCGGAAATAAATTAAAGTGAAATTACAGCGGCTGCGTTTGGGCTTCTACAACCGCCAGCGCCACCATATTAACGATACGACGAACAGAGGCGATCGGCGTTAATACGTGAACCGGTTTCGCAACCCCCATCAGCACCGGGCCAACCGTTACGCCTTCAGAACTGGAAACGCGTAGTAAGTTGTAACTAATACGGGCAGCTTCCATATTCGGCATCACCAGAATATTCGCTGAGCCTTTCAACGGACTGTCCGGCATGCGGTCATTACGGATGCTTTCCACCAGCGCGGCGTCGCCGTGCATTTCGCCGTCAATCATCAACTCTGGCGCGCGCGCCTTAATCAGCTCCAGCGCGTCGCGCATTTTGCTGGCCGACGGACAGTTAGAGGAACCAAAGTTGGAGTGCGACAGCAACGCCACCTTCGGTTCGATACCAAAGCGACGCACGGTCTCTGCCGCCATCACGGCGATTTCCGCCAGTTGCTCAGGCGTAGGATCGTCGTTGACGTAGGTATCGGCGATAAAGGTGTTACCGCTTGGCAGCAGCAAGGCGTTCATCGCCCCGGCAGTATGCACGCCGTCGCGATGACCAAATACCTCTTTCACCACGCTGAAGTGCTCATGGTAGTCGCCAATCGTACCGCAGATCATCGCATCCGCTTCGCCGCGCTGTACCATGATTGCGCCGATCACCGTAGTGTTGGCGATCACCGCACGCTGCGCCTGCTCCTGGGTAATCCCACGACGCTTCATAATCTGGTAGTACTCGCTCCAGTACTCTTTAAAGCGCGGATCGGACTCATTGTTGACGATTTCAAAATCGACGCCCGCTTTGATCTGCAGACCCAGTTTCTGGATGCGCATCTCGATCACGCTCGGACGACCGATCAGGATCGGTTTTGCCAGCCCTAACGTGATCAGCTCCTGGGTAGCGTGCAGTACGCGCGCTTCTTCCCCTTCGGTCAGCACCACGCGCTTCGGCGCTTTGCGTGCCAGGGAGAAAATCGGCTTCATGAACAGGTTGGTTTTGTAGACGAATTCAGTCAGCTTATCGATGTAAGCGTCAAAGTCGGCAATCGGACGCGTTGCCACGCCGGAGTCCATCGCCGCTTTCGCCACCGCGGGGGCGATTTTGACGATCAGACGCGGGTCGAACGGTTTCGGAATGATGTATTCAGGGCCGAAGCTCAGGTCCTGATCGCCATAAGCAGAGGCCACCACTTCACTCTGCTCAGCATGCGCCAGCTCAGCAATCGCGTGCACCGCCGCCAGTTTCATCTCTTCGTTGATGGCCGTCGCACCAACGTCCAGCGCACCGCGGAAGATGAACGGGAAGCACAGGACGTTGTTAACCTGGTTCGGGTAGTCTGAACGACCGGTACAGATGATGGCGTCGGAACGCACCTCTTTTGCCAGCGGCGGCAGGATTTCCGGCTCCGGGTTGGCGAGTGCCAGAATCATTGGCGCACGCGCCATCTTCTTAACCATTTCCTGCGTCAGCACTTTCGGGCCCGAGCAGCCGAGGAAAATATCTGCGCCGTCAATGACATCATCCAGCGTACGCTTACCGTCATCCACCACCGCGTAAGCCGCTTTGGTTTCCGCCATGTTCGGTTCGCGGTCTTTGTAAATCACACCTTTGGAGTCACAGACCACAATATTGTGTTTCTGCATACCCAGCGCTACCAGCAGGTTCATACAGGCAATCGCCGCCGCACCTGCACCAGACACCACCATGCGCACGTCAGAGATATTTTTCTCAACCACCCGCAGACCGTTCAGAATAGCGGCAGTACTGATGATTGCCGTACCGTGCTGATCATCGTGGAAGACCGGAATATTCATGCGCTCGCGCAGTTTTTGCTCAATGTAGAAGCACTCTGGCGCTTTAATATCTTCGAGGTTGATACCGCCAAACGTGGGCTCCAGGGCCGCAACCACATTGATAAACTTATCCGGATCGAGTTCATCGACTTCAATGTCGAACACGTCGATCCCGGCGAATTTCTTAAACAGAACGCCTTTACCTTCCATCACCGGTTTGCCGGCCAACGCGCCAATGTTGCCGAGACCCAGCACCGCTGTGCCGTTGGAAATAACCGCAACCAGGTTGCCGCGCGCGGTGTATTTGTAGGCTGCCAGCGGGTCCTTTTCAATTTCAAGACACGGTGCAGCCACGCCCGGCGAGTAGGCCAGCGCCAGGTCGCGCTGCGTTGCCAGAGGCTTGGTCGGAGAAACCTGGATTTTACCGGGTACCGGAAATTCGTGGAAATCGAGGGCGCTTTGTTTTAACTGGTCATCCATCTTGTTGTTCCTTTCACGTATCTATCAAAAAAGTGGCGCGGGTAACCATTCTACTGAGCCGCACATTATCACCTCAGTCAACGGTACAAACTTTGAAGGTCCCCAAACTCTCACCATTCAAAGAAAGAATTTGTTATCAATTTATAACAACCATGTTACCTGCTTAATCCAGCAATACCATGTCTGTCTGCTATGCTTTTTGCTGACAACGCCCGCAATTTTCCCAAAAGTGTGAATCACAACACGCATCTAACACTTTACTTTTCAAGGAGTATTTCCTATGACCCGTAAAGAGCTTGCCAATGCCATTCGTGCGCTAAGTATGGATGCCGTCCAAAAAGCTAACTCCGGCCACCCTGGAGCACCAATGGGGATGGCCGATATCGCCGAAGTTCTGTGGAACGATTTTCTACGCCATAACCCGACCGATCCCACCTGGTACGATCGTGACCGGTTTATTCTGTCCAACGGCCACGCCTCAATGCTGCTTTACAGCCTGTTGCATCTTTCCGGTTACGACCTGCCAATCGAAGAATTAAAGAACTTCCGTCAGCTCCATTCGAAGACGCCAGGGCACCCGGAAATTGGCTACACGCCAGGCGTGGAAACCACGACAGGACCGCTGGGTCAGGGTTTAGCCAACGCAGTCGGTATGGCCATTGCCGAACGTACGCTGGCAGCGCAGTTTAACCAGCCGGACCATGAGATTGTTAACCACTTTACCTGGGTCTTTATGGGCGACGGCTGTCTGATGGAGGGTATTTCACACGAGGCTTGTTCGCTGGCGGGCACGCTGGGGCTTGGCAAACTCATTGGTTTCTACGATCACAACGGCATCTCGATTGATGGTGAAACCGACGGCTGGTTTACCGACGATACTGCAAAACGCTTTGAGGCTTATCACTGGCATGTGGTACACGACATTGACGGTCATGACCCAGAGGCGGTGAAAAAAGCCATTCAGGAAGCGCAGGCTGTTACCGATAAACCATCGCTGATTATCTGCCGCACGGTGATTGGTTTTGGCTCACCAAATAAAGCAGGGAAAGAGGAAGCGCACGGCGCTGCGCTGGGCGAAGAAGAGGTGGCACTGACCCGGCAGAAGCTGGGGTGGCATCATCCTGCTTTTGAGATCCCCAAAGAGATTTACCGGGCGTGGGACGCACGCGAGAAAGGCGAAAAAGCGCAACAGGGCTGGAAGGAGAAATTCGCAGCTTACCAACAAGCCTACCCGGAACTGGCGGCAGAGTTTTCTCGCCGGATGAGCGGTGGGCTGCCGAAAGAGTGGGAGGCAACAACCCAGAAATATATTACCGAGCTGCAGGCCAATCCGGCCAAAATCGCCACCCGTAAGGCCTCGCAAAATACCCTTAACACCTACGGGCCTATACTGCCAGAGCTGCTTGGCGGATCGGCGGATTTGGCCCCCAGCAACCTGACCATCTGGAAAGGCTCCTCCTCTCTTAAAGAGGATCATGCAGGAAACTACATCCACTACGGCGTGCGTGAATTTGGTATGACGGCGATTGCCAACGGTATCGCCCATCACGGGGGCTTCGTACCGTACACCGCTACGTTCCTGATGTTTGTCGAATATGCCCGAAATGCCGCGCGTATGGCGGCGCTGATGAAAGCCCGACAAATCATGGTTTATACCCACGACTCAATTGGCCTGGGGGAAGATGGTCCTACGCACCAGGCCGTTGAACAGCTCGCCAGCCTGCGCCTGACGCCTAATTTCAGTACCTGGCGACCGTGCGATCAGGTTGAAGCGGCAGTAGGCTGGAAGCTGGCAGTCGAACGTCATGACGGGCCAACGGCGCTGATCCTCTCGCGGCAGAATCTGGCACAGGTTGAGCGCACGCCAGAGCAGGTGCAGCAAATTGCCCGCGGCGGCTATGTGCTGAAGGATGGCGGCGGTAAGCCGGATGTTATTTTGATTGCTACCGGTTCAGAAATGGAAATCACGCTGCTGGCAGCGGAAAAACTGACCGGAGAAGGTCGTAACGTGCGAGTGGTTTCTCTGCCCTCAACCGATATCTTTGACGCCCAGGATGAGGCGTACCGGGAATCGGTCCTGCCAGCAAACGTCAGCGCTCGCGTGGCGGTAGAAGCAGGAATTGCTGACTACTGGTACAAATATGTCGGGCTGAAAGGGGCAATTGTTGGGATGACGGGTTATGGAGAGTCGGCTCCAGCGGACAAACTGTTCCCGTTCTTCGGCTTTACGGTAGATAACATCGTCGACAAAGCGCACAAGGTGCTTAACGCGTGATCCACAGTGTGGGCCAGGCATCTGGCCCATGCCAGTTATCGCAGCTTGGCTCCTGGGCATAGCGCACCAGGCGAAAACGTTGACCGTCGTAGCGCCAGCGGGTCTGGATACCGCAATCTGCCAACCCTCGTCCTTTAGCGAGGGTGACCAGCTCCCGCGACTTCTCGTCAAACGTAGCGTTGGTCAGCTCCATATCGCGACTTTCTGCATCCGTTTTAAACGGCAGGCTTAACCGTACCGCGCGTGAAGTCAACGGAGTCGTACGTGAAACCACCCACGCCAGATCGATGGTGTTATACGCCCCGGCCTCACAGCCAATCATCAGCAGCGCTTTATCGTCTGTTAGGGCCGTGACGCGCATCTCGCGACGCAGCGGATCGATAGAGCAACGAATACCGTTGATCCGCCAGTTACCATAGTCCAGCAGTTCACTGCGCTCCTGCTGCGTGAGAGGCGTTGGCGTTGGATTAATGACCGCTACACCTTTCAGCGCGGGGGCCGGAGGTACGCTGAGCGGAGGCTCGTCACCTTTTTCAATCCATGCGGTTTCGCTCCCCACCCGTTTTTGCTGGGCGTCGATAAACAACAATGCGGCTTTTAGCCCGACCAGCGAAAGGTTTTGCGCACCTTTTTGCAGGGTAATCGCCTTCGCGTCCTGTACGGTTTGTAAAAATGCGCTGATGGTGGCGGGATCATCGGTCGTCAGCTGCCAGGGAGTTATGCGCCAGTGCTCGCCGCTCAGCGAGAGTGGCGCACCATCCAACAGCAGACGCGGCGCAATATCGCTCTCTTTGACGCTGGACGATTCCAGCCCGCCCAGCTCAATACGCAACACGGCGTCGGTATGCGCCCCGGCGCTGCGGCTCAAGGTCATGACCAGGCCGTGGTGCTCTCCGGTATTGCGCGCCACGCAAAAATTTTGGTTATTACACGTCACCTGCCAGTCAGAAAACGCCTGTTGCGCGGGCGCAGCCCACAGCAATCGGGCGGGTAGCAACCCGAGCAGGAAAAGGAGAATAACGCGATAGCGCATGGACGGTACAACCCCGAAGTCAAAACACACAGCCTAAGCGGTATCTTCCTTGCGCGACTGATGTGGCTCAATAAGAATCGTCGGATTGGCCGTAAATTTGTAAAGAAATATAAATCCCGCGCATTAGTCCATGAGATGCGATGACTGCAAATAGTTCAGCAATAGCACCGTTTTACCGTCACGGATCTCACCCGTTTTGATCATTTCCAGCGCCTGTGTGAACGGCAGTTCCAGAACTTCAATATCTTCATCTTCCACGCCGCCACCCGCGTTTGTCCGCTGACTGTCACGGTATTGCGCGATGAAGAAGTGGATTATTTCCGTCACACCGCCCGGCGACATGTATAGCTCAAACAGTTTACGTACTTCACCCACTTCAAAGCCGGTCTCTTCAATCGCCTCTTTTCGAATACATGCTTCCGGTTCGTCGTTATCCAGCAGCCCGGCGCAGGTTTCAATCAGTTGACCGTCTTCGTTACCGTTGACCCATGTCGCAACGCGAAACTGGCGGATGAGCACCACCGTTTTCTTCTCCGGGTTATACAGCAGGATTGTGGCGCCGTTGCCACGATCGTAAACCTCACGTTTGTGACGGATCACCTCTCCATTCTTACGGGTCAGGTCATAAGTGATATTGCGCAGGACGAAGTAGTTATCGGAAAGGACTTTATCTTTGATGAGGGTAATTTTTTGCGACATACCGGCTCCACAGCAAGAAGTGAGAAATAATACTACGCCGTGAAACCGGGTTTGTCTTGGAACAATGTAGGCCTGATAAGCAAAGCGCCATCAGGCATTCATGCGGCACATTGCCGGATGGCAACGCTAACGCGTTTTATCCGGCCTACTCGCCGATTAATGAGATTTGACTGATTTTACGCCCAGCCAGTCGACGATCCCCTGGGCGGCATGCCGCCCTTCCGCCATAGCCGTCACCACCAGGTCTGCACCGCGTACCGCGTCACCACCGGCAAAGATTTTCGGGTTACTGGTTTGATAACGGTATGCACTTTCAACATCGGCGGCAATGCGCCCCCAGTTATCGACCTTAACGCCATGCGACTCCAGCCACGGCATGCCATGTGGGTGAAAACCAAACGCCATAATCACCGCATCTGCGGGCATCACAAACTCACTCCCGGCAATGGGAACCGGGCGGCGACGGCCCTGCGCATCAGGTTCGCCAAGTTGAGTACGTAAGAAACGCACACCGCTGACTCGCCCATCGGCATGCAACACCAGCTCAACCGGCTGAACGTTAAACTCGAAATTTGCCCCCTCTTCCCGGGCGTTCTTCACCTCTTTTTTCGAGCCGGGCATGTTGGCTTCATCACGACGATAGGCGCAGGTCACCTGGCTTGCGCCATGACGCAGGGCGGTTCGCACACAGTCCATTGCCGTATCGCCTCCGCCCAGCACAACCACGTTTAGTCCGGCGGTATCGATAAACGGTTCTTCAGGCAGTTCCTCCAGCCCCATCACCTGCTTGGTGTTGGCAATCAGGAACGGCAGCGCATCATACACGCCTGGCGCGTCTTCATTTGGCAGGTCCGCCTTCATGGAACGATAGGTTCCTACGCCCACGAACACGGCATCGTAATCCTCCAGCAGCTTTTCAAGCGCGACATCCTTACCCACTTCACAATTAAGTTCAAAATGAATGCCCATGGCGCTGAAGATTTCACGGCGACGCGCCAGCAGCGATTTGTCCAGCTTGAAGGCCGGAATACCGAACGTCAGCAAACCGCCAATTTCAGGATGGCGATCGTAAACGGTGGCGCTGACGCCGCTGCGCGCAAGCACATCCGCACAGGCCAGACCCGCCGGACCCGCACCGATGATGGCAACACGCTTGTCCACTTTCTGCACATGGCTTAAGTCCGGTCGCCATCCTTTACTCAGCGCCCGATCGGAGATGTAACGCTCAATATTACCGATGGTAACTGCGCCATGCTCGCTACGCACCGTACATGCCCCTTCGCAGAGTCGATCCTGCGGGCATACGCGTCCGGTCACCTCCGGCAGGCAGTTGGTCTGGTGAGAAAGCTCAACCG
Organism: Citrobacter sp. Cpo065; assembly: GCF_030332805.1. Lineage (NCBI taxonomy): Bacteria > Pseudomonadati > Pseudomonadota > Gammaproteobacteria > Enterobacterales > Enterobacteriaceae > Citrobacter > Citrobacter sp. Cpo065. Next base: position 102,612 of record NZ_JAOWHC010000035.1, on the reverse strand, counting down.
CCGCGTCGATATTCCCGGCTTTGACCAGTTCAATCCACTGCGGAATGTGGTTATGCAGTGGACAGGTCCATTCGCAGATACTGTGGTCGCCGCATTTCAGGCAGCGAGAGGCTTCGCGCTCCGCCTGCGCCGTACGAAACGGCAGATAGATCTCTTCAAAGCTGGTTTTCCGGGCCTCAATCGCCAGTTTATCCGGCTCCCCGCGCGCAGGCGTCGCCTGCATTTGCTCACGTTTAGTGATGACATGTGGAACAAAATCGGTAGTGCTGGCATGCCATGGCTGGCTTTCCAGACTTGCGGTACGCAGCCTGCGCGCTTTTGACAGACCGGTAAGCGAATTTTCCGTCACCAGCTGTAACGCCTGCGCCGGACAGTTCTCTACGCAGGCGGGTCCCTGTTCACGCCCCTGGCACAGATCGCATTTGTGCGCGGTAGCTTTCACCTTCCCTTTGGCGACGGGAGTGAGTACGATCTGCATCGTGCCGAAAGGGCAGGCTACAACGCACGATTTACAGCCAATACACTTTTGCGGGTTCACCTGAACGCTGTCGTTATCATGGCTAATTGCCCCGTTTGGGCAACTTCTGGCGCAGGGTGCATCTTCGCAGTGGTGGCAGGTCACCGCGCTGCGCTGCTGCTGATGCTTAATGACGGTAATTCGGGGCTGAAAATGCCGTTGACTCAGGACATGCTGTTCGCCATTGTGAGCCATGACGCAGGCGACCTCACAGGCATGGCATCCCAGGCACTGCTGGCTATTGACCATAATAAAACGATTCATGGCTTCCTTCTTTTTTGGTTGCAAAAACCTTATTCTTTATAAGAGTGTTATTAACCGACACGGAAGGAAGCGGCAATGTTCATTTGCCCAGGAAGCACAACTATTTATCCAGAACCTGTGGCAGATCAATTTATTTCATCGCATATGAAATTGTGTTTCAGTTACCATCCAGTTTCATGGCGTTTTATTAACATTTATCAAATACACCGCATCGTTCACGCTGTTTTCAGGCGCGACGTGTATTGTGTGAGGATGCACAAGTGACGGTAAAGCGTCCGGTCTCGGCCAGTCTGGCTAAAGCTTTTTTCTACATAGTGATGCTGTCGATTCTCTCAACGGGTATTGCGCTGCTCACGCTGACCAGCAGCTTGCGAGATGCCGAAGCCATCAACGTTGCTGGCTCATTGCGCATGCAAAGCTACCGTCTGGGTTACGATCTACAAAGCCAGAGCCCGCAGCTTAATGCCCACCGCCAGCTTTTCCAGCAGGCGCTAAACTCGCCAGCATTACAGAATCTGAACGCGTGGTATGTGCCACAAGCGGTAAAAAGCCGCTATGGACGTCTGCATGCTAACTGGCTGGAAATGAACGCCCGCCTGATCGACGGCGATTTAAAATGGTACCAGGCCAACATCAACAACTACGTCGATCAGATCGATCTCTTCGTGCTGGCGTTGCAGCATTATGCCGAACGTAAAGTAATGCTGGTATTTGGCATCTCGCTGGCGGGCGGGATCGGCATATTCACCCTCGTCTTCTTTACCCTGCGGCGCATTCGCCAGCAGGTGGTGCGTCCGCTGAATAAACTGGTGATGGCCAGTCAGCAAATTGAACACGGTCAATTTGATATCCCACCGCTGGATACCGGTTTGCCTAATGAACTGGGGTTGCTGGGCAAAACATTTAGCCAGATGTCGAGTGAATTACACAAACTGTATCGCTCGCTGGAAGCGTCTGTGGCCGAGAAAACTCACGATCTGCACGAAGCCAATCGCCGTCTGGAGGTGTTGTATCAGTGCTCGCAGGCGTTAAATACCAGCCAGATTGATGTGCACTGCTTCCGCCATATTTTACAGATCGTCCGCGAACATGACGCCGCGTATTTCCTTGAACTCACTGTCGGTGATAACTGGCGGATTAGCGAAGGGACTAAAAGCCTCGAGCTACCGATGCAGATCCTGCCTGTCACCATGCAGGAAACCGTCTACGGCGAACTGCACTGGCAAAGTCCAAACGTCAATGCTTCTACTCCGCTGCTCAACAGCGTCTCCTCGATGCTGGGACGCGGGTTGTACTTCAACCAGGCGCAAAAACATTTTCAGCAGCTGTTGTTAATGGAGGAGCGAGCGACGATTGCACGCGAGCTGCACGACTCGCTGGCGCAGGTGCTCTCTTATTTACGCATTCAGCTCACGTTGCTTAAACGTTCAATCCCGGAGGATAACGCCCCGGCGCAAAGCATTATGGCGGATTTCTCCCAGGCGCTGAACGATGCCTACCGTCAGCTACGCGAACTGCTCACCACCTTCCGTCTGACCTTACAGCAGGCAGACTTACCCTCCGCCCTGCATGAAATGCTGGAAACGCTGCAAAATCAAACCTCAGCTAAACTCACACTCGACTGTCGGTTACCCACGCTGGCGTTGGATGCGCAAATGCAGGTGCACCTGTTGCAGATCATCCGCGAAGCGGTGCTGAACGCCATTAAGCATGCCAGTGCGAGCGAAATTGCCGTCAGCTGCGTAACGGCTCCGGACGGCAACCACACGGTTTATATCCGCGATAACGGCATCGGCATTGGCGAGCCGCATGAGCCTGCAGGGCACTATGGACTAAATATTATGCGTGAGCGGGCGGAAAGACTAAGCGGCACGTTGACCTTCTCTCAACCTTCCGGAGGGGGTACGTTGGTGAGCATCAGTTTCCGTTCGGCTGAATCAGACAGTGAGCTAACGTAAAGAACCGCAAAGCGCCGTCGGGTCTGGATCCAGGCCTGACGGCGTTGGCACGAAAGGTATGCTGTAAACGGGCATGATAATTTACATTATCTTCTTTTTTTCTCCACGTTTGACCCGTACCTTGCCGCTAAAGTGAAGCAAGCCATACCCATAACGATACGCAGAAACACGAGGTCCTCTTTTAATGGCGAATTTTTTCATCGATCGCCCCATTTTTGCCTGGGTGTTAGCTATCCTGTTGTGCCTGACAGGAGCCCTGGCTATTTTTTCACTGCCCGTTGAGCAATATCCCGATCTGGCACCGCCAAACGTGCGTGTCACCGCCAACTATCCTGGCGCTTCGGCTCAGACTCTGGAAAACACCGTCACCCAGGTTATCGAGCAGAACATGACCGGTCTCGATAACCTGATGTACATGTCATCGCAGAGCAGCGGGACAGGTCAGGCTACGGTTACGTTGAGCTTCGTTGCCGGAACCGATCCTGACGAGGCCGTCCAGCAGGTGCAAAACCAGCTGCAATCGGCAATGCGTAAACTGCCGCAGGCAGTACAGGATCAGGGGGTCACGGTGCGTAAGACCGGGGACACCAATATTCTGACTATCGCCTTTGTCTCCACCGATGGCTCAATGGATAAGCAGGACATCGCCGACTACGTCGCCAGTAACATTCAGGATCCACTCAGCCGTATTAACGGCGTAGGAGATATTGACGCTTACGGCTCACAGTACTCCATGCGTATCTGGCTTGACCCGGCCAAACTGAACAGTTTCCAGATGACCGCTAAAGATGTGACCGACGCTATCGAGTCACAGAATGCGCAGATTGCCGTCGGGCAACTTGGCGGTACGCCTTCGGTGGACAAGCAGGCGCTGAACGCGACGATCAACGCCCAGTCGCTACTGCAGACTCCGGATGAATTCCGCGCCATTACGCTACGCGTCAACCAGGATGGTTCAGAAGTTAAACTGGGCGATGTGGCGACGGTCGAAATGGGTGCTGAAAAGTATGATTACCTCAGCCGCTTTAATGGAAATCCTGCCTCCGGCCTGGGCGTGAAGCTGGCTTCAGGCGCCAATGAAATGGCGACAGCAACGCTGGTCATTAACCGTCTGAACGAGCTGTCACAATATTTTCCGCATGGGCTGGAATATAAGGTGGCTTATGAAACCACCTCCTTTGTCAAAGCCTCAATCATCGACGTGGTAAAAACCCTGCTGGAAGCTATTGCACTGGTATTCCTCGTGATGTACCTGTTCCTGCAAAACTTCCGCGCCACGCTGATTCCCACCATCGCCGTTCCCGTCGTCCTGATGGGTACCTTCTCCGTGCTTTACGCCTTTGGCTATAGCGTAAACACCTTGACGATGTTTGCGATGGTGCTGGCGATCGGTCTGCTGGTCGATGACGCCATTGTGGTGGTGGAAAACGTCGAGCGTATTATGAGTGAGGAAGGACTCTCACCGCGGGAAGCGACACGGAAATCGATGGGGCAAATCCAGGGTGCGCTGGTCGGTATCGCCATGGTGCTGTCAGCGGTGTTTATCCCGATGGCCTTCTTCGGCGGCACTACCGGGGCCATTTACCGCCAGTTCTCGATTACTATCGTCTCCGCCATGGTGCTGTCTGTTCTGGTGGCGATGATCCTGACCCCCGCTCTGTGCGCCACCCTGCTCAAACCACTGCATAAGGGCGAGCATCACGGACAAACCGGTTTCTTCGGCTGGTTTAACCGGATGTTTAATCGCAACGCCGAGCGCTACGAAAAAGGCGTTGCCAGAATTCTGCACCGCAGCCTGCGCTGGATACTGATCTACGGCCTGCTGCTCGGTGGAATGGTTTTCCTGTTCCTGCGCCTGCCAACCTCCTTCCTGCCGCTGGAAGACCGCGGCATGTTTACCACCTCGGTACAGCTGCCCAGCGGCTCCACACAGCAGCAAACATTGAAAGTGGTTGAGGAAGTGGAGAAGTATTACTTCACCCATGAGAAAGACAACATTATGTCAGTCTTTTCCACGGTCGGTTCTGGCCCTGGCGGGAACGGTCAAAACGTGGCGCGTATGTTTGTCCGCTTAAAAGACTGGGATGAGCGCGACACCACTACCGGAACCTCTTTCGCCATCATCGAACGTGCGACCAAAGCCTTTAATAAGATTAAAGAAGCCCGCGTCTTCGCCAGCAGCCCTCCGGCTATCAGCGGCCTCGGAAGCTCTGCCGGTTTCGATATGGAGCTGCAGGATCACGCCGGTGCGGGCCATGATGCGTTAATGGCCGCGCGCGACAAACTCATTGAGCTGGCCGGGAAAGACACGTCCCTGACCCGCGTTCGTCATAACGGTCTGGACGACAGCCCGCAGTTGCAAATTGATATCGATCAGCGCAAAGCCCAGGCGCTGGGCGTTTCCATCGACGACATCAACGACACATTGCAAACGGCCTGGGGTTCCAGCTACGTCAATGACTTTATGGACCGGGGCCGCGTGAAGAAGGTTTACGTGCAGGCGGCAGCAAAATATCGCATGCTCCCGGACGACATTAACTTGTGGTACGTCCGCAACAACAGCGGTGGCATGGTGCCTTTTTCGGCCTTTGCGACTTCACGCTGGGAAACGGGTTCTCCACGTCTGGAACGCTATAACGGCTACTCCGCGGTCGAGATTGTCGGCGAAGCTGCGCCGGGCGTCAGTACCGGTACGGCAATGGACGTGATGGAATCGCTGGTGCGCCAGTTACCGACAGGGTTTGGCCTCGAATGGACTGCGATGTCTTATCAGGAACGGCTATCGGGCTCTCAGGCCCCTGCCCTGTACGCCATTTCTTTGCTGGTCGTGTTCCTGTGTCTGGCGGCACTGTACGAAAGCTGGTCGGTACCCTTCTCCGTCATGCTGGTCGTGCCATTGGGGGTTATTGGCGCGCTACTGGCGACCTGGATGCGCGGCCTGGAAAACGATGTTTATTTCCAGGTCGGGTTACTTACCGTGATCGGGCTATCGGCGAAGAACGCAATATTGATTGTTGAATTCGCCAATGAGATGAACGAGAAAGGACACGATCTGCTCGACGCCACGCTCCATGCTTGTCGCCAACGTTTACGCCCAATTCTGATGACGTCACTGGCGTTTATCTTCGGGGTGCTGCCGATGACCATCAGCAGTGGCGCTGGTTCTGGCGGTCAACATGCGGTGGGGACAGGCGTAATGGGCGGGATGATTTCAGCCACTATCCTGGCGATTTACTTCGTTCCCCTGTTCTTTGTGCTGGTGCGCAGACGCTTCCCATTGAAGCCACGCCCAGAATAATCGGACACAAAAAAGGCGACTTACGTTGAGTCGCCTTTTTTTATCCTTTACAGGATATGAATTTCTTCCAGAAAATTATTTACGAAGCATCACTTCGATAAAGTCTTTCCAGTTCCCCAGTTCACGTTCAATCATAACAACCTCTCTTATTATTATGGGCATTCTACGAAATCATCATCATTAAAAGAAGGCAATTTAACCGATGGTTGCGATTGATTCCTCCAGTGTTTGGGGTTTATGTGATCACTATGCGCTATACCCATAAATTTTATGTGACTTACTGCAATATTTTGAAATATTCATACATCATCTACTACTTTTGCAATTCTGATGGAAAAACAGTCTGATGCAAACAGGCAGATTCTGATTTTTAGTTATACGGTATTTTTTGGAGCTTTCAGGAATCATTATTCACTGTTGTTCAACAATGTTATATTTTTCTATAACGATTGAATGACAATATGTATTATTCATTGCCACAGAATAAAAGAATAAATATTCAAGTTACGTCAATAAGGATTCAAATGATCACCCTTTACGGCATTAAGAATTGCGACACGATTAAAAAAGCCAGACGCTGGTTGGAGGCTCAAGGTATTGACTACCGCTTTCATGATTATCGCGTCGACGGTCTGGACAACACGCTATTACAGTCCTTTATCAGCGAATTAGGTTGGGAGGCGCTGCTCAATACGCGTGGAACCACCTGGCGTAAACTCGATGAATCCACGCGCAGTCAAATCACCGATGCGGCTTCCGCCGCCGCGTTGATGATTGAAATGCCAGCAATTATCAAACGCCCATTGCTCTGCGCGCCGGGTAAGCCTATGCTGCTTGGTTTCAGTGAATCCAGTTATACTCTGTTTTTTAATGAGGTGTAGTCTATGTCGTGCCCGGTCATTGAGCTGACACAGCAGCTTATTCGCCGTCCTTCCCTGAGCCCGGATGATGCCGGGTGCCAGGCGTTAATGATTGAACGCCTGCGTGCGGTAGGTTTTACCGTTGAGCGAATGGACTTTGGTGACACACAGAATTTTTGGGCATGGCGCGGTAAAGGTGAGACCCTGGCATTTGCCGGTCACACCGACGTAGTGCCTGCCGGCGATGTCGATCGCTGGATCAATCCACCGTTCGAACCGACCATTCGCGATGGCATGTTGTTCGGGCGTGGCGCTGCCGATATGAAGGGTTCACTGGCGGCGATGGTCGTGGCCGCAGAACGTTTTGTCGCCCAGCATCCAAACCATCAGGGTCGTCTGGCCTTTTTGATAACGTCTGACGAAGAAGCCAGCGCCAAAAACGGCACCGTGAAGGTGGTTGAAGCGCTGATGGCGCGTAATGAACGACTGGATTATTGCCTGGTGGGTGAGCCATCCAGCACGGAAATCGTTGGCGACGTGGTGAAAAATGGACGTCGTGGTTCACTGACCTGCAACCTGACCATTCACGGCGTGCAGGGCCACGTAGCCTATCCGCATCTGGCCGATAACCCGGTACACCGCGCGGCCCCCATGCTCAACGAACTGGTGGCGATCGAGTGGGATCAGGGTAACGAATTCTTCCCGGCGACCAGCATGCAGATTGCCAATATTCAGGCTGGAACCGGAAGCAACAACGTTATCCCTGGAGAACTGTTTATCCAGTTCAACTTCCGTTTCAGCACTGAGCTGACCGATGAGATGATTAAAGCACGGGTTCACGCGCTGCTGGAGAAACATCAGCTGCGTTATACCGTCGACTGGTGGCTTTCCGGTCAGCCGTTCCTGACCGAACGCGGTAAACTGGTGGATGCAGTGGTGAACGCCATTGAGCACTATAATGAGATTAAACCGCAGTTACTGACTACAGGCGGGACGTCCGACGGGCGTTTTATTGCCCGCATGGGGGCGCAGGTAGTAGAACTTGGGCCGGTCAACGCCACTATTCATAAAATTAATGAATGTGTTAATGCCGCCGACCTGCAGCTGCTTGCCCGTATGTATCAACGTATCATGGAGCAACTCGTCGCCTGATGAGTGTTCCTGTAAGAGGAAATGAGCATGGACTGGCTGGCAAAATATTGGTGGATTCTGGTGTTGGTGTTTCTGGTAGGCGTGCTGCTGAACGTGATTAAAGATCTCAAGCGCGTCGATCACAAGAAATTTCTTGCCAACAAGCCGGAGCTTCCCCCGCATCGTGACTTTAACGATAAATGGGATGACGACGACGATTGGCCGAATAAGGACCAACCGAAGAAATAATTAGTAGGCAGATAATTCCCGTAGGCCCGGTAAGCGTTAGCGCCACCGGGCATTACGTGCCGGATGGCAACGCTTCGCGTTTTATCCGGCCTACGGTGATCAATCAGATCATGGCAATCACATCATCATCGTGAGGCTTACCGCCGCTCAGCGCTTCATCAAAGTAGTGCTTCGGTACGGTAAAACGCAGATGATCGAGCGCAAACTGCATGCTGCGTTCATCAATGGCGTGCCCCAGATTTTCGACGATATCCAGCGTCACATCCCCACCGGCGCGAATTAACGCTTCCTGCGCGGCAACGGCATGAGATAACTCAATTACCCGGTCTTCGCCACCGTGAATCAAATGCACCGTCGTCGCGGTGGTTGCAGCCTCTGGCAAGGTGGCATAGCGGCCATTGAAGGCGATAACCCGCGACGCCAGCCCCGGCTCAGCTTTGATGCTCTCAAGTGACATAATCGACCCTTGAGAAAAACCAATCAGCGCGGTTGCCTGCGGCGAAACGCCGCTTTGCTTCTGCCAGTAGCGCACGGTTTCGATAAACACCGGCATAATGGCGTCAACACGTTCCTGACGATTCTCTTCTGTTACGCCCTGCACCGAAAACCACTGACGTCCGGACGTCGTTCCGTAAGGCTCTGCTCCACCAATGCTAACGATTAGCGCATCCGGAAACAGCGGCGCAAACCAGGAGCCGATTTCGCCCATGGCAACCGGGTTATCGCCGACGCCATGAAACAGCAGCAGTAGCTGTTGAGCGGGTTTATCGGGACTTTGAACAACAAAATGGTCATGTTTCATGGCGATCTCCTTAACTGATGAGAATCATTCTACGCCGCTTAACCGCAATGACCATGCCAGGAAATTGAAGAAGTTAGTGAAAAAATTGCCATTGCATAATGCGATTATGTAGCCGCTGTTCACGCTCTGCATCCAGCTGATTTAATGCCTGTGCCGCTTCGGCGCGCTGAATGACCAGCAACGCTTTACGACCAGAAATCTTGAGCTGTTGGCACAATTCGGCGTCGCTACGTTTAGCCTGGATGCGTCCGCGCAAGGCCGGAAGAGGTAACTCACTGTGCTCAAGCAGACGACTCAGACAGCCTAGCGACGTCAATAATGGCCGATGCGCGAAGGCAAACCCAGCCAGCTCAGCCCAGTCATCCTCATTAAGCGTAGTCTCTTTCAGCGGGACCAGCGGAATGCTCTCACCGTTCCATCGCGCAAGGATTTCCGCATCACGGCGCAAATGCTGGTGCTCCCGCTCGGCAAGGCGTTTCCCCGCTTCGCTAATGGGAAGTAACGCCATGGCGGTATAACAGCCGCTGCTGGCTTCCCGATGATTTCCCATTCGCACCAGCACAAAACCGCAGCGTTGCCAGAAACGCCATAGTTCAGCCGTATAACCAAAGCTGACGGACAGATAATCACACTGCATGGAATAACGCAGGGCCTGCATAATCAACTGCTGTCCGATACCTTCTCGCTGGCGAGCAGGATGAACCGCAATTCGACTGACCCGTCGCCCGACAAGCGTCGCCGCCAACGGGTCACCACCGTGCGCCGCCAGCGACTGCGCAACCAGATTCCCTCTCGGTCGACGATATCCGGCCCAGACGGCCTGGCTTAATTCCGCGGATAGTCCCCCTTCATCGACCAACCAGACAGCCCCCGCCACTGAGTCAGCGGTTGATGCCTGAAGAAAATGCTGACCAGGCGCGTCCATCATCCGCCGCAGGTCCAATGGCGAGGTGCGATAATGCGCTCCAGAAAGCAGCTGGTATACCGCTAACGGCAGCGCCGGATTAACATGCCAGGACTGTTGCTCAAATGCCGAGAAGTGAAGCTCCCCCAATGGGGCATGCGTGAACGTTTCATCATCAAACACCAGCACATCGCTGACGATTTGCTCCAGCGGACATCCCTGCGCCCAGCGTACCGGTTGTTGCAACTCATAGTGTTGAAGATTGGGGAAGCGGGCACAGAATTTCAGCAGGAAGCCTCTCCCCGTTCCCTCGTAGCCTTGTACTGTAGTGGTTAACAGCGTTCGAGGAAAACGCGCCACCAGTTGGTGCAGCAGCGGCGCGGGGATCGCGGCGGCTTCATCCACAATTAGCCAGTCTGCGATTGCAGAACTGCTTAACAGCGCATCCGGGGCCATAAAACGGTAACGCTCTCCGGCAAATTGCGCCAGCACATCGGTTGCCGCTTTGGCAGGCGCTGTCACAATCGCAGTGCCATTAATCCGCGCTATGAGTTGCCCTGCCAGAGCGGATTTGCCCCGACCCCGTGCCGCCGTCACCGCAACCACACCGGGAGGCATAGCCAGCAAATGATTTAATATCATCGCCTGTTCTGGCTGGGGTTCGCCGGTTGCCGCGTGCCAGGCTGCGCGAGCAGGAAAGTGCGGACAGGCAACCGGCTGATGCTGTTGCCAGTGCAGAGCCTGTCTATCGCGGGAAATCACCCGTTTGACGTGTTCAATAAAGTGCGGTGTAGGGATAGGTTCAGCACAATCGCTCCAGCGTAGTGAATCCGCGTCCGGATGCGTGTGCCAGGAATGCCAGGGTGGGGTCAGCAAAACCAGCCAACTGCCAGCAAGCAGTGTGCCGCTTAAGGCGGCAAACGCCGCAGCGTCAAAACCCTGCCCTGCGTCAAAAACCGCATGACGAAACTCGCGCCCTAATAATGTTTTTAGCGCCTGCGGCGTACAGCACGGCTCGGTAGGGGCTTGCTCCCCTACCCACAGCCAGTCGCCGGGTAACGTGCTACGTAGCGCTAATGCCTGTTCCTGACACCAGTTATCCTCGCCGCTGATAATCAGCAGACGACGGATCCCTTCGTGGGTCATTTGTTCGGTTAACGCGCTCAGCGCCGTGTTATCGGACATCCCTGCCTCAGTATCTTAAATACCTTTACCAAAAGTATTACATTGCCCCGGATCGCCGCTGTCAAAGCCGCGTTTGAACCAGGTAAAACGCTGTTCAGAGGTTCCGTGAGTAAAGCTGTCCGGCACGACGCGTCCTTGTCCCTGCTGTTGCAGACGATCGTCACCAATGGCCTGTGCGGCGTTCAGTGCCTCTTCCAGGTCACCAGACTCCAGTACGCCCTGCTGCTGCATGCTGTGGCCCCAGACACCGGCAAAGCAGTCTGCCTGCAGTTCCATTCGAACGGAAAGACGGTTCACTTCTGCCTGTGAGGCATTCTGCTGCATCTGACGAACTTTAGGTTCAATGCCCAGCAGTTTCTGCACGTGGTGACCCACTTCATGGGCGATAACATAGCCCTGAGCAAAATCACCATCGGCGCCCAGCTTGTTTTTCATGTCGTCATAGAATGAAAGGTCGATGTAAACCGTACCATCTGCCGGGCAATAAAACGGTCCCATCACGGACTGACCCGCGCCGCAGCCGGTACGCGTCGCGCCCCGGTACATCACCAGCTTCGGCTGTTGGTAGGTGCGACCCATTTTTTCAAACTGCTGTCCCCAGGTATCTTCTGTTGTAGCCAGAATCACCGAGGTAAATTTTGCCGCTTCATCATCGTTTGGGCTGATGGAGCGTGATGATTGCTGTTGGGAGACCGGCTGGCCAGTCATTAGCCCGGTGAGATCCACGCCATAGTAACCCGCCACCAGCACCACAATCAGCAGGATGATGCCTCCTTTACCACTGGGCAGACGAAAACCAGGCCCACCCATAGAGGGGCCGCCAGAGCTGTTTCGTCTGTCTTCCACGTTGTCACTTTCACGACGCCCTTGCCAGCGCATAATCACCTCAACTTTTTATTCATTATGATGATGATCGTAGGCGGTTCGGAACAGGATTACCATAAGAAATAGTAATCAAATCAGGTGGGGTTAATGAGCCGGAGAGCGATCGCCGGCTCAGGGGAAGATTAGTCTAACTTCACACCCAGGCGATGCGCGACGGCTTCATAGGCTTCGATCAGGCCGCCCAGACTCTGGCGGAAGCGATCTTTGTCCATTTTATCCAGCGTTTCTTTGTCCCACAGGCGGCTACCGTCCGGTGAGAATTCATCACCCAGGACCACTTCACCTTTATACAAACCAAACTCAAGTTTGAAGTCGACCAGAATCAGACCAGCATCATCAAACATCTTTTTCAGCACGTCGTTAGCTTTGTAGGTCAGCTCTTTCATACGTGCCAGATTCTCTTTGCTCACCCAACCAAAAGTTTCGCAATAGGAATCGTTAATCATTGGATCGTGCATAGCATCGTTTTTCAGGAACAGATCAAACAGCGGCGGATTCAGTTCAATACCTTCCTCAACGCCTAAACGCTTAACCAGAGAGCCTGCCGCGCGGTTACGTACCACACATTCAACCGGTACCATCTCCAGTTTTTTCACCAGACATTCGGTATCAGAAAGCAGTCGCTCCATCTGGGTAGGAATACCCGCTTCTTGCAGTTTAGTCATAATGAAATGGTTGAATTTGTTGTTCACCATGCCTTTACGGTCAAACTGTTCAATGCGCGCGCCATCCCCTGCTGACGTATCATTGCGGAATTCGAGCACCAACAGGTCCGGGTTTTCCGTGCTGTATACGGTCTTCGCTTTACCACGATACAACTCAGCTTGCTTTTGCATCTTTATTACTCCTGGGTGTGAATTAACGATAAATATTGCGTTTTTCTGCCGACGCACACGTTTGCGTATCATATCAGAAAAAAAGGGCTGGAGTTATCCAGCCCTTTATTTTTACTTACTGAACGCTGCCTGGAAGACGGCGACCAGCGCGTCGTTCTGGCTTTGCGTCAGGGTATGCCCCTTCGGATCGATAAACTGCAAGCTGCTGCGGTTGTCTAAATCACCGACCTGCAGTTTATAGTCGCCGGATACCAGACCCGGATCGCTTGCGCCCAACTCCTGCCAGTTGCTATCGGACAGTGGTTTGTAGGTCACCGCGATGCTGCCCTGAGAACGGGTGCTGTCGGTTACCTTCATCCCCACTTTCTCAAGCGCTGCCGGCAGACGCTGCCACACCACGTTGAACGGCCCACGTACCACCAGCATTGGTAAACCTGTGTCATCGGCGGCGCTCTGAACATCCATGGTGGCTGCAGAGCGGTTCTGCGCGGCATTCGCGGCGTCGGTGGCGTTTTTATCCAGACCAGCAGAGATAACGTTCATCATCTCAGCGCTGTAGCGCTGCATTGATGCCGCATCGGCTACGGGTTTACCCGCCTGCTCGAGGTTAACCAGTTTCACCGTTACCGCTTGCTGATAGCCCTGCGGTTTAACCGAGATTTGATAACGTCCACGGTACTGCTCGTCTTCATCCAGACGGTTCCAGTCAACCCAGTCGGTGGTCAACGTCTGGCTGGCATCATCACGTTTGGTGATCGTGTAGTTTTTAGACTGAATGACGCTAACGACCTGCGGCCACAGTGTGTTGCCACGACCGTTTTCCACCAGTAATGTCGACGTATCACCCGCGATCTGTGTGCGAGCACCGGTGACTAATGCTAACGGCTGAGCCGGTGGACGAATATCCAGCGCTTTACCCACGGCACCACTGCCGTTGGTTACCGGGATATTATAGTCGCCCGACATAACCGGCAAAATCATCCCAGCTGGAGCATGAAGCTCAGCAAGCGGTGCGGCCTCCAGATAGGATTCATCACCGCTCACCTGGCGCTTATAGCGCGAGTCAGAGCTACAGGCCGCGAGCAACATAACAAGCGAAACACCCGCAACCTTGGCCAGGCGCGACTTTTGTACTGAGTAAGCCATCAAATCTCCCTAAACTTTACAGCAAACCGGCATGCTTAAGCGCCGCTTTGACGATTTCACGAGCATTGTCCGTAATTGGCGTCATCGGCAGACGTAGCGTATCGGTCGCCACAAGTCCCAACTCCTTACACGCCCATTTCACGGGGATAGGATTGGGTTCGACAAATAGTTTGTTGTGTAACGGCATCAGACGCTGGTTAATCACCCGCGCCTCGGCAAATTGCCCGGCTGCCGCCAGTTTGCACATTTCAGCCATATCACGTGCCGCAACGTTAGACGTTACGGAAATCACGCCATGACCACCGAGCTGCATAAAATCCAGTCCGGTCGCGTCATCACCGCTGAGCAGAATAAAGTCGTCCGAAACCAGCTCTTTGATCTGGTGAACGCGACTTAAGTTCCCCGTGGCCTCTTTAATAGCGATAATATTTTTAACTTTCGCCAGACGACCAACGGTTTCCGGCAGCATATCGCAGCCAGTACGGGACGGCACATTATACAGAATTTGCGGCAGGTCAGTATGCTCAGCGATGGCTTTGAAATGCTGGAACAAACCTTCCTGGGTTGGGCGGTTGTAGTAAGGCGTCACCGTCAGGCAGCCGACAACACCGCTGTCGTTGAAACGCTGCGTCAGACTAATGGCTTCCGCGGTCGCATTGGCGCCGGTTCCGGCAATCACCGGAATACGCCCGTCAGCCAGTTCCAGCGTCATCATCACCACATCGCCATGTTCATCATGACTCAGGGTGGCGGACTCACCGGTGGTGCCAACAGAAACGATCGCCGAGGTGCCGCTGGCGACATGATAATCAATCAGTTTTTTCAGGCTCGACCGGCAGACTTTACCTTTCTCATCCATCGGCGTAACAAGCGCGACAATACTTCCCGTGAACATGGGCCATCCTCTGTGCAAACAAGTGTCTCAATGGTACGTTTGGTACGACAATAAAAGCAAGCGACCAGAGCCGTTCTGATTGTTGTATGCATGTTTTTTTTATGCTTTCCTTATGATTACCTCACCGCTCAAAGGAAGAACAGGTTTGACATCGTCATCGCAACACTATCTGGTCATTACTGCGCTGGGTGCCGATCGCCCAGGAATTGTGAACACCATCACGCGTCATGTCAGCAGTTGCGGCTGTAATATCGAAGACAGCCGACTGGCCATGCTGGGTGATGAGTTCACGTTTATCATGTTGCTGTCGGGCACCTGGAATGCCATCACCCTGATTGAATCAACCCTGCCATTAAAAGGCGCAGAGCTGGATTTACTCATTGTGATGAAGCGTACGACCGCGCGCCCCCGTCCGGCAATGCCTGCTACGGTATGGGTGCAGGTCGATGTCCCTGATTCTCCCCATTTGATTGAACGCTTCACCGCTCTGTTTGACAGCCACCAAATGAATATTGCGGAACTGGTTTCACGCACGCAACCGGCTGAGAATGGAAAGGCGGCGCAGTTGTTTATTCAAATTACCGCACATAGTCCTGCGTCACATGATTCGGCAAATATTGAAGATGCGTTTAAAGCACTCTGTACAGAACTCAATGCGCAAGGCAGTATTAACGTCGTCAATTACTCACAGCATGATGAACAGGATGGAGTTAAGTAATGAACCCACTGAAAGCCGGTGATATCGCACCGAAATTTAGCTTGCCGGATCAAGACGGAGAACAAGTAAATTTAACCGACTTCCAGGGACAGCGTGTTCTGGTTTATTTTTACCCGAAAGCCATGACACCCGGCTGTACCGTACAGGCCTGCGGCCTGCGCGATAACATGGATGAGTTAAAAAAAGCGGGTGTTGAAGTGCTGGGGATCAGCACTGACAAACCAGAGAAGCTTTCCCGATTCGCGGAGAAAGAAGTCCTGAATTTCACGCTCCTGTCCGATGAAGATCATCAGGTTTGCGAGCAGTTCGGCGTCTGGGGTGAGAAGTCATTTATGGGAAAAACCTACGATGGCATCCACCGCATCAGCTTCCTGATTGATGCCGAAGGGAAAATTGAGCATGTGTTTGATGACTTCAAAACCAGCAACCACCACGACGTAGTAATGAATTGGCTGAAAGAGAACGCCTGACCGTGAAATGCCGGATGGCGGCGTGAACGCCTTATCCGGCCTACAAATGCACGCGCGTAGGCCGGATAAGACGCGTTAGCGTCGCCATCCGGCAGATGACCGCCCGGTTACTCAAACGTCCCTTTCACGCACGCTTTCTGCTCCCTGACTACGGCTTTTCCCTTCGCCCACAGGTGATGAACTTCCAGCGCGTCGTTGAGCACCAGAATGTCCGCATCGCATCCCACCGCCAGACGCCCTTTATGCTCCAGTGCCAAAAATTCTGCGACCGTACGCGTCAGCGGACACAGCGCCTGTTCCAGCGGTATGGCATGAATCTTCACCAACTGGCGCACCGTCTCAGCCAGTGATTCAAACCCCGCGACACCGATGCCAGTGAGATTGCCAAGCTCATCAAATTCCGGCTGGCTGCCGTTGCCATCCGAGCTAAGGGTAATGCGCGACAGCGGCACGTTCTGGCGCAGCGCCGTGGCGATAGCCGTGGCCGGGTCGACGGGCTCATCAATGCTGCTGGTAATGTCGATATAACCGCCTTTACGGGCATACTCCAGCGCCGCCTGGAACAGCGGTTCCGCACGGTTAACGTGTGTCGGCAACAGTTTAGTAATCGGCACATCGCAGCAGTCGAGGATCTGGTACAACGGTTCCAGCATGCGCGGGCTGTCGCCCATATGGAAAACGCTGATCCCTGGTTTGCGCCCTAACAACCCGCCGACGCGCGACTGCGCGGCCATGTTTGCCAGCGCCGAGGTATCCGGGGCTGAGGAACGATGGTCCGAAATCGCACATTTCACGCCAATAACTTTATCAATCAGTGCCACGTCGCGATCGATACTGCCGGTGATAGTCGGGGAAGGCAGAGAATACGCCCCGGTCAGCATCCATGCGCTGATGCCTTCAAACTCCAGCGCGCGGGTTTTTGCCAGCAGCGATTCCGGGTGACGGGTAATGCCATCGGTCCCCAGCAAACCCACCACCGACGTGACGCCAGCTTCAACCAGCCGTGACAAGCGCACTTCCGGCGTGCGGGTATGCGGCCCCGCCTCCCCACCGCCGCCAATAAGATGGACGTGTTGATCGATAAATCCTGGGCACACAATCGCGCCGTCAAGATTGATACACTCGCAACCGGGAAAGTCTTCAGGAGAAATTGACGGGGCGATGGCAACAATTTTGCTGCCGGAGACCAGTATATCCTGTCGCCCTAAATCTTCCGGCGCATACACGTGTCCCTGCTGGAACAACGTCAAATCAAGAATTGAACAGTTCATAACCTTCCTTGTCAGGCAATAACCTGCATAACCCAAATAGAGAGCAGCGCATTAATGACGCATACCGCAATAATTAGCGGGTAATAACGAGGATGAACCCCCGCGGTCCCCAGACAACGGCCCACATTTTGCACCGGATTGCCCATCAGGTAGATAGCCGGTAACAACACCGTGGCATCATGTCCCGAAAGCGTACCGGCGACAACCAGGCTGGCGCACACGCCGACGCCGCCTCCCATACTCATCACCGCTGCCAGCAGCACAGTGGCAGATTCCCCCGGCAGCCCCCACAGCGCCATTACCGGCTCGCATACCCGCCCGACAACCTCGAGCAGCCCTGTCACCTTCAGCGCCTGAATAATCACAAACGCCATCACCACGTTAGGTAACAGACTGGTTGTTGCAATGGTAAACCCGCGCCGTGCGCCATCGATAAACATATCCATGACGTTTTTACGTACCTGTGTTGTCATCTCACGCCTCCTGCTGCATACGGCGATTTTCCAGCTGCGCGATCCATACACGCAACAGGTTCGCGCCCACAAATTTGAAGACAAGGATCACAGCCAGCGGCGTAATCACCGGAACGGTCACCATCGTAAACAGCGC
Organism: Citrobacter sp. Cpo065; assembly: GCF_030332805.1. Taxonomy (NCBI): domain Bacteria; kingdom Pseudomonadati; phylum Pseudomonadota; class Gammaproteobacteria; order Enterobacterales; family Enterobacteriaceae; genus Citrobacter; species Citrobacter sp. Cpo065. The sequence goes on along the minus strand of NZ_JAOWHC010000035.1, from coordinate 84,614 downwards.
TGCGCCAGAAGAAAAATAGTTGGTAATGCACGCGCTGCCGCTGGTTTGCCAGCAGGCAAAAATAGCGCGTTCCTGCTCTGTGATAATGCCCTCTTCCGCCATTTCTTTGGTCATCCCTGCCGCGGCATCGGTATTTTGCAAATTCGCAATCAACGCCAGCGAACAAATACCCGGAATGCCCAGTAACGGACGCAGGACCGGCGTCATCAGCTGTTGTGCCGCGCGCAACCCACCCAACCCTTCGGTGACGGAAATAATCCCGAGCGAAAGAATGACGGAAGGTGCCAGTTCAAGCGCGAATAAGAAGCCGTCTTTTGCCCCCATCCCCCCAGTGCCACGAAAAGAGACTGCCGTGTCGCCCGCAGCATTAATCTGCCCAAACGCACCGTTGAGGACGGTGAAGTCAAAGACCCGCCACCATTCGGTACTTTTCGCAAACATGCCGGAAAAAAGAATAATCGTAATAAAAAAAGCGAGATAACCGCCCCATCCCACCTTTTGCTGCGTGTGTGTGCTGTGACCCATTTTGTTCTCCTGTTGGCCTTAATCCTTGTGTGACTAAAAGACATCACGATGGTCAAGTTAAAGACAAACGCGGAGAAAAACGACAGCAGAAGAGATTATTCAGAAAGTGTGGATAGAGGTCAGACAAGTTCAGATCCGGCGACATGATATCGCCGGATCTTGCAGATTAGGGTTCGTCAACGACCTGACCATCCGGCCAGGCATGCATTACCGCTTTGATTAACGTCGCCAGAGGAATCGCAAAGAATACGCCCCAGAATCCCCACAGACCGCCGAAAATCACCACGGAGAGAATAATCACCAGTGGATGCAGATTGACCGCCTCGGAGAACAACACGGGAACCAGCAAATTGCCGTCCAGTGCCTGGATTATCAGGTACACAGCAAAACAGCTCCAGAACTCGGTGCCAAGCCCGAACTGGAACAGCGCCACGCCAACCACCGGAATCGTCACCACAAAAGCGCCGATATACGGGATCAGCACAGAGAACCCGACCAGCACCGCCAGCAGCAGCGAATAGTTGAGACCAAACAGCAGGAAGCCGAGCCAGGTTGCTACGCCGACCACCACCATTTCCAGCACCTTCCCGCGGATATAGTTGGTGATTTGCTGATTCATCTCTTTCCATACCTGCCCCGCCAGCCCGCGGTTACGCGGCAGCACCCGGCGCACGGCGTTCAGCATCTGTCCTTTATCTTTGATCAGAAAGAACACCATCAATGGGACGAGAACCAGGTAAACCGCCAGCGTCAGCAAACCGACCAGTGAGGCCAGCGAATATTTCACCACCGAATCGCCCATGGTGAGCATTCGCGAGCGCATATTTTCCGCCATCGCATCAATGATGCCCGCATCCATCAGCGCCGGGTAACGTCGTGGCAAGGTGGCGGCAAAATCAGACAATTTATTGAGCATGCCGGGCATGTCGCGGATCAGGTAAATTCCCTGCTGCCACGCAACGGGCATCACCACAAAGGCCATCAGCAGTAAAATACCGACAAATACCACCAGCACAATCGATGTCGCCCAACGCCGTGAACACCCAATATGTTCCAGCCGCACTGTCGGCCATTCAAGCAGGTACGCCAGCACAATGGCGACCAGCAGCGGCGCCAAAAGACCGCTAAAGAAAAACAGGATGCCAAAACCGGCAACAAGAATAATCAGCAGGGCGATGGCTTCGGGGTCGCTAAAGCGGCGACGATACCATTGCATCAACATTTCGAGCATAAAACCCTTCCATGAACCCAATAGCGGGATTGCGATCCCGAATTGTATCGAAATGTCACAAAAAAGACTTCGCTTTTTATGGCTGATTACGCAAAGTGAAAAGACATTTTTCCTGGGTGTTCATCGTCAGGTTTCGCAGTTACACTCCGTAAGCTTGCGGAGTGTGAACGATACTTCACAGCATCGGTCAAATGGCTATCTCAAAAAAGAATACAGGACAGAGGTTATGTTCAGGCAGTTGAAAAAAAACCTGGTTGCTACCCTCATTGCCGCACTGACTATCGGTCAGGTTGCGCCCGCATTTGCTGATACTGCGGACACCCTGCCTGATATGGGAACGTCGGCAGGCAGTACGCTTTCCATAGGACAGGAAATGCAGATGGGCGATTATTACGTACGCCAACTGCGCGGCAGTGCGCCATTAATTAACGATCCATTGCTCACCCAATACATTAATGCGCTGGGGATGCGTCTGGTCTCGCACGCCGACTCGGTAAAAACGCCCTTCACCTTCTTTTTGATTAACAACGATGAAATCAACGCCTTTGCTTTCTTTGGCGGCAACGTTGTCCTGCACTCCGCACTATTCCGCTATTCCGACAACGAAAGCCAGCTGGCATCGGTTATGGCGCACGAAATTTCCCACGTTACACAGCGTCACCTGGCGCGTGCCATGGAAGATCAGAAACGCAGCGCACCGCTAACGTGGGTTGGCGCATTAGGTTCAATTTTATTAGCAATGGCCAGCCCGCAGGCGGGTATGGCGGCGCTGACCGGTACGCTGGCGGGTACACGTCAGGGAATGATCAGCTTTACGCAGCAAAACGAACAGGAAGCAGACCGCATCGGTATTCAGGTGCTGCAACGCTCGGGATTCGATCCCCAGGCCATGCCAACGTTCCTGGAAAAACTGCTCGACCAGGCTCGTTACTCTTCGCGTCCGCCGGAAATTTTGCTGACTCACCCCCTGCCGGAAAGCCGTCTGTCTGATGCCCGTAACCGCGCCAACCAGATGCGCCCGGTGGTCGTCCAGTCGTCAGAAGATTTTTATCTGGCTAAGGCACGAACCTTAGGCATGTACAACTCTGGTCGTAACCAGTTGACCGATGACCTGCTGAGTAGCTGGTCGAAAGGCAACGTACGTGAGCAACGTGCGGCCCAGTATGGCCGGGCATTGCAGGCGATGGAAGCCAGTAAATACGACGAGGCGCGTAAAGCGCTGCAACCGCTGCTGGCGGCGGATCCTAACAATACCTGGTATCTCGACCTGGCAACAGATATCGATCTCGGCCAGAAGAAAACCAGTGATGCCATTAACCGCCTGAAAAACGCCCGCGACCTGCGCACTAACCCGGTTCTGCAGCTCAACCTGGCGAATGCCTATTTACAGGGTGGACAAGCCAAAGAGGCGGCGACCATCCTGAATCGCTATACGTTTAACCATAAAGATGACCCTAACGGCTGGGATCTGTTAGCGCAAACAGAAGCCAACCTGAGCAACCGCGATCAGGAGCTGGCGGCGCGCGCGGAGGGGTATGCCCTCGCGGGACGTCTGGATCAGGCTATTTCGATGCTCAGCAGCGCAAGCTCTCAGGTGAAACTGGGTAGCCAGCAGCAGGCCAGATACGATGCCCGTATTGACCAGCTACGCCAGCTGCAAGAACGCTTTAAACCGTACACGAAAATGTAATTATCGAACCCTTGCCGGATGGCGACGCTGTCGCGTCTTATCCGGCCTACGTCAGACGCAATATGTAGGCCGGATAAGGTCTTTTGGCCGCCATCCGGCAGTATTGTTATGCAAGGAGAAGTCATGTCAGACGCGATTAAAATCTACCATAACCCACGCTGCTCCAAGAGCCGTGAAACGCTGGAATTACTGAAGTCCAACGGCGTGGACCCGGAAGTGGTGTTGTATCTGGAAACGCCGGCTGACGCAGCAACCCTGCGCGAACTGCTGCAAATGCTCGGTATGTCCAGCGCGCGTGAACTGATGCGCCAGAAAGAGGATCTCTATAAATCGCTTAACCTGGCGGACAAAAATCTGAGTGAAGATGCGCTGATTCAGGCAATGGTGGAAAACCCGAAACTGATGGAGCGCCCGATTGTGGTTGCCAAAGGTCAGGCTCGAATTGGACGCCCGCCTGAGCAGGTACTGGAAATCGTCGGTTAACCTGCAACCTGCCGCGTCTTCTCGGCTGCGGCGCTTACAGCTTCAGAATTTCTTTTACGAACGGAATGGTCAGCTTACGCTGGGCGGTGATCGACGCATGATCTAACTGATCCAACGTCATAAACAGCGTTCGCATTTCACGATCTAGACGCTTCAGCAGAAAACGTCCCACATCTTCCGGCAGTTCAAATCCACGAAGTCTGGCGCGTAATTGCAACGCCTGCAGCTTATCTTCATCGGAAAGCGGTTGTAGCTTGTAGATTTGCCCCCAGTCCAGGCGTGAGGCGAGATCCGGCAACCCCAGATTCAGCTGTCTTGGCGGACGATCGCCGGTGATCAGCAAACGCGTTTTCCCCGACTCCAGGATACGGTTGTAGAGATCAAAGATCGCCATTTCCCACAGCGAATCACCGGCCACACATTCGATGTTATCAATGCAAACCAGCGATAAATGCTCCATCCCGTCGAGCACCTCGGGGACGAACCAGGTGCGTTTGTCGAGCGGCACGTAGCCTACCGCATCGCCGCGCGCGGACAGTTCCGCACAGGCTGCATGCAGCAAATGACTACGGCCAGCGCCTTCACGCGACCAGAGATAAATATACCCGCTATGTTCCTGACGCAGCACGTTTTGCAGTGCAGCCAGTAAAGAGGAGTTATCCCCCGGCCAGAAACTTGCGAAAGTTTCGTCGTCAGGAAGATAAAGTGGCAAAGAGAGCTGTGCCGGTGTGTTCAGAGATACCTCAACCCAGGATTTCATAAAATCGCGTTGAGTTTAACACAGAAATACGTCGCGATAGAACCGGGCAGCGCTGCCGCCCGGTCAGAGATTTACTGTTGCGGACTGTCTGCATCTTTCGCGTCAAGCACGACTTCTTCCGGACGCAGCAGGCTGATAACTTTGAAAATCAGGCTCAGACAGACACCAACGATGGTCGCCAGTGCCATGCCTTTCAGCTCTGCGGCACCGATGTGAACTTTCGCGCCACTTACGCCGATGATCAAAATAACCGAGGTCAGGATCAGGTTCTGCGCCTTGTTATAGTCAACCTTCGACTCGATCAGTACGCGAATACCAGAAGCGCCAATCACACCGTACAGCAGCAGCGATACGCCGCCCATCACCGGCAGTGGAATGATTTGGATCGCCGCCGCCAGTTTACCCACGCAGGAGAGCAGAATGGCGAAAATTGCCGCACCGCCGATAACCCAGGTACTGTAAACGCGGGTGATCGCCATTACGCCGATGTTTTCGCCGTACGTGGTGTTCGGCGTAGAGCCGAAGAAACCAGAGATTACCGTAGACAGACCGTTGGCAAACATAGAACGATGCAGGCCAGGATCGCGAATCAAATCTTTTTTCACGATATTCGCCGTCACCACCAGATGCCCGACGTGTTCGGCGATGACCACCAGCGCCGCTGGCAGGATGGTCAGAATGGCAACCCATTCAAAACGCGGCGTGTAGAACGTCGGCAGCGCGAACCAGTGGGCCTGCGCAATCGGCGTAGTGTCCACAACGCCCATCACGAAGGAAAGCGCATAACCGGCCAGCACCCCGATCAGAATCGGGATAATCGCCATAAAACCGCGGAACAATACGGAACCAAAGACCGTTACCGCCAGCGTCACCATAGAAATGATGATGGTTTTTGAATCCGGTAATTGCCCCTCAGCAGGCAGTAACCCCGCCATACCCGCAGCAACGCCAGCCAGCTCCAGACCGATGACGGCAACGATTGCGCCCATCGCCGCAGGCGGGAACATGACATCCAGCCAGCCGGTTCCTGCCTTCTTAACAATGAAAGAAACCAGGCAGAACAGGACGCCACACATAATGAAACCGCCCAGCGCCACTTCATACCCTAACGGCAGCAGCAGCAGTACCGGGGAAATAAAGGCAAAGCTGGAACCCAGATATGCGGGAATTTTACCCTTACAAATAAAGAGATACAGCAACGTACCAATGCCGTTAAACAGCAGAACGGTAGCCGGGTTGATGTGGAACAGGACTGGCACCAGTACCGTTGCGCCAAACATGGCGAACAGGTGCTGCAAACTAAGCGGGATTGTCTGTAAAAGCGGCGGTCTTTCACTCACCCCGATAGCACGGCGCGTCATAGTGTTTTCCTCTGAGTGTTGTTTGTTATTAGCCATTGGGTTGTTTTATTCAAAAAAAAGCCGACTCTTAAAGTCGGCTTCTTTTCACTTATTCGTTTACTTAGTACCAAAAATCTTATCGCCGGCATCGCCGAGCCCCGGAATAATGTATCCGTGCTCGTTCAGTCCCTGATCGATGGAGGCGGTGTACAGCTCCACATCCGGGTGCGCTTTTTCCAGTGCCGCGATACCTTCCGGTGCCGCAACCAGGACCAGCACTTTAATGCTGGTGCAGCCTGCATTTTTCAGCAGATCGATAGTGGCGATAACAGAGCCGCCGGTTGCCAGCATTGGGTCAACGATCAGCGCCATACGCTCATCGATGTTAGAAACCAGCTTCTGGAAATACGGAACCGGCTCCAGCGTCTCTTCGTTACGGTACATACCAACAACGCTGATACGCGCGCTCGGAACGTTTTCCAGAACGCCTTCCATCATGCCCAGGCCCGCACGCAGGATAGGCACAACGGTGATTTTTTTGCCTTTGATTTGGTCAACTTCAACTGGACCGTTCCAGCCTTCAATGGTCACCTTTTCGGTTTCCAGACCAGCGGTTGCTTCATAAGTCAGCAGACTGCCAACTTCCGAGGCGAGTTCACGAAAGCGTTTAGTGCTGATGTCGTTTTCACGCATCAGTCCCAGCTTGTGTTTGACGAGTGGGTGTTTGACTTCCACGATCTTCATACTCTTCTCCTTTCCTCAGACGAATGGCAACCACAAAAAAAATCGCCGGATTATACCGCTTTTCCTCTCTGGCGCAACACTGCATACGCTTGATATGGATCAACCAAAGTCATTTGCGTCTGAATGATGAGTATAAAACAAGCCCCGCACTGATGGCGGGGCTTGCTGTCAATGCTATGAATTTCAAAGATATTCAGCATTGGTCTGGATGACTTTTTGATACCACGAAAAAGATTTTTTAGGTGAGCGCGTTAATGTCCCGCTACCGTCATTATTTTTATCGACATAGATAAACCCGTAGCGTTTTTTCATCTCCCCTGTCCCGGCAGAGACTAAATCAATGCAGCCCCACGGGGTATATCCCATCAGATCCACGCCATCTTCCACCACCGCTTTTTTCATCTCACGTATGTGGGCGGCAAGGTAGTCGATACGGTACTGGTCGTTAACTGTACCATCGTCCTCGCGCACATCAATGGCGCCAAATCCATTCTCCACAATAAATAGTGGCAGCTGATAATGATCCCAGAACCAGTTCAGTGAATAACGCAGGCCAACCGGATCAATCTGCCAGCCCCAGTCAGATTTCTGCACGTACGGGTTGGAAACCAGGCTTTTCGACTCATCGTAATCCAGTTGTGGGTTGTCCGCCGTTGCCTGGGTCGCGAAAGACATATAATAGCTAAAGCCGATGTAATCAACGCAGCCCTCGGTCAGCGCCTGACGGTCTTCCTCGGTGATATCCAGTTCAAAGCCACGACGGGCAAAGTAGTTGAGAAGATGCCGCGGGTATTTGCCGCGCACATGGACGTCAGTAAACCAGTAACGCCGGTGCATGGCATTCATCGCCATCATCATATCGTCTGGCGCGCAGGTCAGCGGATAGATAGGACACATGGCAATCATGCACCCTATCTGTAATTCCGGGTTAATCTCACGCGCAACCTTTACCGCCAGCGCGCTTGCCACCAGCTCATAGTGCGCCGCCTGGTACATGACCGGCTCGCGGTCCTCGCCGGGCTGGTATTTCAGACCTGAGTTAGTAAAGGGCGCGAAATCTTCGTGATAATTTGCCTGGTTGTTAATCTCATTAAACGTCATCCAGTACTTCACTTTGTGCTGGTAACGAGTGAATACCACCCTGGCAAAACGGACAAAGAAATCGATAAGCTTGCGGTTGCGCCAGCCGCCGTACTCCGTCACCAGATGGTAAGGCATCTCAAAATGCGACAGCGTAATCACCGGCTCAATGCCGTATTTCAGGCATTCGTCAAACAGGTCATCATAGAACTGTAGGCCAGCTTCATTGGGTTGTTCTTCATCGCCTAAGGGGAAAATACGTGTCCAGGCAATAGAGGTGCGAAAACATTTAAACCCCATTTCGGCAAACAGCTTTATGTCGTCTTTATAGCGATGATAAAAATCGATGGCCTCATGGTTAGGGTAATTTTTACCGGCAATCACACCGTCGGTAATTTCACGCGCCACCCCATGCGCTCCCGCGGCCATGACATCAGCAACGCTGACGCCTTTTCCGCCCTCCTGCCAGCCACCTTCCAGTTGATGAGCAGCGACAGCACCACCCCACATGAAATCTGCTTTAAATCCTGACATACCCTTCCCCTATCGTGATGACTCTGCGCAAAACGCTGTTGATGAGGTCCGCAACAGAAAACAGAAACCGGTTTCAGTACGATACTGTGCATTCGGCTAACAGGATTCAAGCACAAGACTGTACCCGGTTTCATTTTCGTGGCGCAGCTCAAACAAATAGATAAATGATTGTAAAATGCTGAAAAAACCAGCAGATAAAACTTGATGCAGAGCAGGCTCGCAAACGTTTGCTTTCCCTGTTAGAATTGCGCCGAATTTAACTTTTACTGCAAGTAAACATGTGGGGAAGCAGGCAGTGACCGATAAAACCTCTCTTAGCTACAAAGATGCCGGTGTTGATATTGATGCAGGTAATGCTCTGGTTGATCGAATCAAAGGCGTAGTAAAGAAAACTCGTCGTCCGGAAGTTATGGGTGGTCTGGGTGGCTTCGGCGCGCTGTGCGCATTGCCGCAAAAATATCGTGAACCGGTACTGGTTTCCGGCACTGATGGCGTTGGTACAAAACTGCGTCTGGCGATGGATCTGAAACGCCACGACACTATCGGCATTGACCTCGTCGCAATGTGCGTCAACGACCTCGTGGTTCAGGGCGCTGAGCCGCTGTTCTTCCTCGACTACTATGCAACCGGCAAACTGGATGTGGACACCGCAGCCAGCGTCATTAACGGGATTGCCGAAGGCTGCCTGCAGTCTGGCTGTGCGCTGGTCGGTGGGGAAACAGCTGAAATGCCGGGGATGTACCACGGCGAAGATTACGACGTGGCAGGTTTCTGCGTTGGCGTCGTCGAAAAATCAGAGATTATCGACGGTTCAAAAGTGGCTGACGGTGACGTACTGATTGCGCTCGGCTCCAGCGGCCCGCACTCCAACGGCTACTCTCTGGTGCGTAAAATTGTAGAAGTCAGCGGTTGTGACCCAGAAACCACCGAGCTTGAAGGCAAGCCGCTGGCCGATCACTTACTGGCCCCTACCCGCATTTACGTGAAATCCATTCTGGAACTGATCGAGAAGGTTGATGTGCACGCCATTGCCCACCTGACCGGCGGCGGCTTCTGGGAAAATATTCCACGCGTTCTGCCAGACAACACGCAGGCAGTGATCGACGAATCTTCATGGCAGTGGCCAGCCGTCTTCAACTGGCTGCAAACGGCGGGTAACGTCAGCCAGCATGAGATGTATCGCACCTTTAACTGCGGTGTAGGTATGGTTATCGCCCTGCCAGCTCCGGAAGTGGACAAAGCCCTTGCTTTGCTCAATGAGAAAGGTGAAAACGCATGGAAAATCGGTATCATCAAAGCTTCTGATTCCGAACAGCGTGTGGTCATTGAATGAAAAACATCGTGGTGCTCATTTCCGGCAACGGAAGTAATTTGCAGGCGATAATCGACGCCTGCGAACAGAAAAAAATCAATGGCACCATACGTGCAGTATTCAGTAACAAGGCCGATGCGTTCGGCCTTGAGCGCGCACGCGAAGCGAATATTCCGGCACACTCGCTGGAAGCCGCCCAGTTTGCCAGTCGCGAAGCATTCGACCGCCAACTGATACAAGAGATTGACGCCTATGCACCCGATGTCGTGGTGCTGGCCGGTTATATGCGTATCCTCAGCCCGGCGTTTGTCGCTCACTATGCTGAACGATTGCTGAATATCCACCCGTCTTTATTGCCGAAGTATCCCGGCCTGCATACGCACCGCCAGGTACTGGAAAACGGCGATGAAGAACATGGTACCTCAGTCCATTTCGTGACGGATGAGTTGGACGGCGGACCGGTCATTCTCCAGGCCAAAGTCCCAGTATTTGAAGGCGACAGCGAAGATGACGTCACGGCACGGGTTCAGGCTCAGGAACATACCATTTACCCGCTGGTGGTAAGCTGGTTTATCGACGGTCGCCTGAAGATGCGTGATAACGCTGCATGGCTGGATGGCGTTCGTTTGCCTCCACAAGGCTACGCCGCCGACGAATAATAAAAAAACCAACCTGTAAGCCGAATGTCACCATCCGGCTTACAGGCATAACTACCTTTTCCGGTTAATACCACCGGTATTCATCTACGCTCCCCCTTTCTCTTTGCTATCAGACGGTTTATTGTCATATTTTTCTGGCACAGTTGGACATCTGAGAGCAATGCTCGCCATAATAAATCGGTAGTGTCCCGTGAATGAAACGGAGTAAAAGTGGTAATGGGTCAGGAAAAGCTATACATCGAGAAAGAACTCAGCTGGTTAGCGTTCAACGAACGTGTACTCCAGGAAGCTGCTGATAAGTCAAACCCGTTGATCGAACGGATGCGTTTCTTAGGCATCTATTCCAATAACCTCGACGAGTTTTATAAGGTTCGTTTTGCCGAACTGAAGCGCCGAATCATTATTAGCGAAGAACAGGGTTCAAACTCTCACTCCCGCCATTTGTTAGGCAAAATCCAGGCCCGCGTATTAAAAGCCGATCAGGAATTTGACGGCCTGTACAACGAGTTGCTGTTGGAAATGGCGCGCAATCAGATTTTCTTAATCAACGAACGCCAGTTGTCGGTCAATCAGCAAAGCTGGTTGCGTCATTACTTCAAGCAATATCTTCGCCAGCACATCACGCCGATCCTGATTAACCGCGAGACGGATTTAGTCCAGTTTTTGAAAGATGACTACACCTATCTGGCGGTAGAAATTATCCGTGGCGATACGATCCGCTACGCGCTGCTGGAAATTCCTTCCGACAAGGTTCCTCGTTTTGTGAATCTGCCGCCGGAAACCCCACGCCGTCGCAAACCGATGATCCTGCTGGACAACATATTACGTTACTGCCTTGACGACATTTTCAAAGGGTTCTTTGATTACGACGCACTGAACGCCTATTCGATGAAAATGACCCGTGACGCCGAATACGATTTGGTGCACGAGATGGAATCGAGCCTGATGGAGCTGATGTCATCCAGCCTGAAACAGCGTCTGACCGCAGAACCTGTACGTTTTGTCTATCAGCGTGACATGCCCAACGCGCTGGTCGAGGTACTGCGTGAAAAACTGACGATTTCTCGCTACGACTCGATTGTTCCCGGCGGGCGTTACCATAACTTCAAAGACTTTATTAACTTCCCCAACGTTGGTAAAGCTAACCTGGTGAACAAACCGCTGCCGCGTCTGCGCCATATCTGGTTCGACAACGAGAAGTTTCGTAACGGCTTTGACGCCGTTCGTGAACGCGACGTGCTGCTGTATTACCCCTATCACACCTTTGAGCACGTTCTTGAACTGCTGCGCCAGGCCTCTTTCGACCCGAGCGTGCTGGCTATAAAGATCAACATCTACCGTGTGGCAAAAGATTCACGCATCATAGATTCAATGATCCATGCCGCGCACAACGGTAAGAAAGTCACCGTGGTGGTGGAATTGCAGGCCCGCTTCGATGAAGAAGCCAACATCCATTGGGCCAAGCGTCTTACCGAAGCAGGCGTTCACGTCATCTTCTCCGCGCCAGGCCTGAAAATTCACGCCAAACTGTTCCTTATCTCGCGTAAAGAAGGTGATGAAGTCGTGCGCTATGCGCATATCGGGACGGGGAACTTCAACGAAAAAACGGCACGCCTGTATACCGACTACTCGTTGCTAACTGCCGATTCGCGCATTACCAACGAAGTGCGTCGGGTGTTTAACTTCATCGAGAACCCGTATCGCCCGGTGACGTTCGATTATCTGCTGGTTTCCCCGCAGAACTCACGTCGTCTGCTGTACGCGATGATCGACAAAGAGATCGCCAACGCGCAGCAAGGACTGCCTTCCGGCATTACGCTAAAACTGAATAACCTGGTCGATAAAGGTCTGGTTGACCGCCTCTATGCGGCCTCAAGCTCAGGTGTGCCGGTCAATTTGTTGATTCGTGGTATGTGTTCTTTGATTCCGAATCTGGAAGGTATCAGCGACAATATTCGCGTTATCAGCATCGTTGATCGCTATCTTGAACATGACCGGGTCTATATCTTCGAGAACGGGGGTGACAAGCAGGTGTATCTCTCCTCCGCTGACTGGATGACAAGAAACATCGACTATCGTATCGAAGTTGCCACACCACTTCTTGACCCGCGCCTTAAGCAACGCGTGCTGGATATTATCGATATCCTGTTCAGCGACACGGTGAAAGCCCGCTTTATTGATAAAGAACTGAGTAATCGCTACGTACCGCGCGGAAACCGCCGTAAGGTTCAGTCACAATTGGCGATTTACGATTACATCAAATCACTCGAGCAACCTGACTAAAGATATGCCAATACACGACAAGACTCCACGACCGCAAGAATTTGCTGCGGTCGACCTTGGTTCAAACAGTTTCCATATGGTCATTGCCCGCGTGGTTGATGGCGCAATGCAAATTATTGGGCGACTGAAACAACGCGTACATCTGGCGGATGGCCTCGGCGAAGATAACAAGCTGAGCGAAGAGGCCATGGAGCGCGGGCTAAGCTGTTTATCACTGTTCGCCGAACGTTTGCAGGGGTTTCCTCCATCAAGCGTATGTATCGTGGGAACCCATACTTTGCGTCAGGCACTGAATGCGACTGATTTTCTCAAGCGAGCGGAAAAAGTCATCCCCTACCCAATTGAGATTATTTCCGGCAACGAAGAAGCCCGATTGATCTTTATGGGCGTTGAACATACGCAGCCGGAAAAAGGTCGCAAGCTGGTTATCGATATCGGCGGCGGCTCAACAGAACTGGTGATCGGGGAAGATTTCGAGCCTAAACTGGTCGAAAGCCGCCGTATGGGCTGCGTCAGCTTTGCCCAGATGTATTTCCCGCGCGGTGTAATTAACCGTGAAAATTTCCAGCGTGCCCGCATGGCGGCTGCGCAAAAGCTCGAAACCTTAACCTGGCAGTTTCGCATTCAGGGCTGGAACGTTGCGCTGGGCGCATCGGGCACCATTAAAGCAGCCCATGAAGTGCTGCTGGAGATGGGTGAAAAAGACGGTTTTATCACCCCCGAACGTCTGGACAAGCTGACATCTGAAGTGTTGAAGCACGCGTCATTTGATGCGCTCAGCTTGCCGGGGTTGTCAGAAGAAAGAAAAGCAGTATTTGTACCCGGACTCGCGATTCTGTGCGGCGTTTTTGACGCGTTAGCTATTCGCGAACTTCGCCTTTCTGATGGTGCGTTACGTGAAGGCGTGTTGTACGAGATGGAAGGCCGTTTTCGCCACCAGGACGTTCGCAGCCGTACCGCCAGCAGCCTGGCGAACCAGTACAACATTGACAGCGAACAGGCCCGGCGCGTACTAGAAACGACGATGCAAATGTACGACCAGTGGCATACGCAGCAGCCAAAGCTGGCCAATCCCCAACTGGAAGCGTTACTGCGTTGGGCAGCAATGCTGCATGAGGTTGGGCTGAACATTAACCACAGCGGTTTGCATCGCCACTCTGCGTATATCTTACAAAACAGCGATCTTCCTGGTTTCAATCAGGAACAACAGCTGATGATGGCAACATTAGTTCGTTATCATCGCAAAGCGATTAAGCTCGACGACTTGCCCCGCTTTACGCTGTTTAAGAAGAAACAGTTTCTGCCGTTAATTCAGCTGCTGCGCCTGGGCGTGCTGTTGAATAATCAGCGTCAGGCGACCACCACACCGCCGACTTTGACCCTGATAACCGACGACAGCCACTGGACCTTACGCTTCCCGCATGACTGGTTTAGCCAAAATGCGCTGGTGCTGCTCGATCTGGAGAAAGAGCAGCAATACTGGGAAGCCGTAACAGGCTGGCGACTCAAAATTGAAGAAGAGAGCTCACCCGATATCGCCGCATAAGATCTCAGCAGGTGTCAGTTCATCTGGCACCTGCTTTTCCAGAGTTTCATTCAACGGCAGTGGCTCACCAATCAGATACCCCTGCATGTAATCAATCCCCAGCGAAATCACCGCACTGCGTATTTCTTCGCTTTCGACGTACTCCGCAACCACCAGCATTCTTTTCATCCGCGCCAGATGGCAAATAGAGGCCACGATTTGGTAGTCGAGGCTGTTCGAAACAATATTGCGAATAAAGCTACCGTCAATTTTCAGGATATCGGCATTCACATTTTTCAGCCGCGCATAGCTGGCATACCCAGTACCAAAATCATCAATCGCAATCTGACAGCCCAGTGATTGCAGCTGCAGCAACGTTGCCTGTGCCTGTTCCGCATTGGTCAAGGCATTGCTTTCCGTCACTTCAAAGATAAGTTGCCATGCTTCAACCTTGTACTTATTCAGTAACTGATTGATGTCATTAGGAAGTCGCGCGCGACATACTGAGGTGGGTGATAAGTTGATAGCAAACCGGTGGGCGGGCATTTTTTCCCGATTCTGCGCCATAAATTTCAACGTATTTTCAATCACCCACAGATCGATACGGGATGACAAACCAAACTCATGGGCTACCGGCAAGAAGTTATCAGGGGCAATAGTTTCACCGTCATCCCCCTCAAGCCGCAGCAGGATTTCGTGATAAACGTCGCCACGTACGCCAAAAATCGGCTGCGCCTTCAGGAAAAAGCGATTGTTCTCCAGCGCCTGCTGAATACGGTTCATCATCGCAACCTTATCTTTCAGGTCGCGTTGCAGGTGCATCACACCACGCCGCTGCAAATTCTCTGGTGAATTGGTTGCCAGCGATAATTCGGCAATGGTACTTAACTCTCCCAGCAACAAATAGATATGGTTAACAGGAGAACGGACATAGCAAAAGCTGATCCCAACCTGCGGTTGCAAAGGCATTCCGTCCCAGACAAAACGAAACTGCTTGATATGCCTGTCCAGTGCTTCAATGCGTTCCTGGTGTAGCTCAGTGTTAAAACGCAGGATTAAATCATTACCTGACAATTGATAGACATGCTCATCCTGTTCAAGCAACGGTGTTATCCACTGAGCCAGTTTTTGCTTGTACTGGATACGCAGCATAATGCCGTAATTTTTCACCAGCAGCTCCATGCCCGGAACACCCAAAAAGCAAAGCACTGACCATGGCGCGTTTTTCAAATCCCGGTTCAAAGCGCGCAAATTCGGAATATGCACCATAGGGTCAAAGAAGGCCAGGCGATGGTTGCGCCGGGTAACAAAACGTTGACGCGTTGCCAGGACAGCAATGAAATTCACGATGAAGGAAAAAACCAGATAACTTGATGAGGTAATGGCAAGCTGCGTATCATAACCCGAATACCAGGGCATATAGCGCTGATAATAATGAATTGCGGTAATAAGTACGACCGCCCATATTAACGAAATAAATTTATAACCGTAACGCATTGCCCCCCACAGCATGACAGGCAGTAACAGTGACAGTGTATAATTCGTGCTGAATATTGAGCTTTGTTCATTGAGCGGCATACACAACATTGCCATTAGCACAGTCAATATAATCAACCAGACCGCAAACTCTGTTTTAGTCACTTTGGTATCAAACTGCTGCTTTAACTGAGAAAAATAGCCTCTCAGATGCAAGGGGTTGCGAATTGTTCGAATGATGAAATAACACAGCGGCACACCTACAAGATTCCCCGCGAGTATGGACTGATAGTTGATCAATGTGCCTGTATTGAAGGGCATAACGCCCACCATGCCGGATTTGCTTTCATAAACACCCACAAATGCAGCAAACTGGAAGAGTATCAGAAACAGCGTTGCCGGGCAGAAGACTTGCCAGAACATACGCTGAAACAACAGATGAGAGTCGCCGTGGGAAACGTTGTTTCGTCGGGGAGAAAATACTTTATATCCTCCCCAGCTAAGCACGATTGTAACTATAAAGTGCGAAATTATTGAAAGTGTTTCAAATAACCCGACCTGCGGATATTTGTACCAGATAATGGAAATGATAATACCTGGCAATGCCGCCCAGCCAAAAAAAAGCATCAGGCTAATCATCAGCGCTAACGGCAGGTAGAAAAGAATTACGGCCCCCGTACTAATATGGGCATAGGTGGTGGCAGTGCTCAATATAGGCAACAACAAAGAAGGTAAGATGAGAGGTAATGCCCACCATCTATCTCTAATACCAATATAATTTTTATTGAGTTTCATAGATGCTCAGTAGAATCCCACACATCCTGTAGGGGGTATTCAGACAGGCATCCCACCTGACCTTAAAACGATAAAGTAAAATACATCACAATGATTCATCAATTTTAGTTGTCAGCAAAGTGTGATGCTTGATACATATCAAAAAACATGCCCCTCATTCATCAATTATTACTCTTTTCATTATTTTTTATCGTTAATACATTATTCATGCAAATAATAATATTAATTTCCATAACATAAGAAGATAAAACAACTGAAGCAATTTTACATAAGGAAGAATTGACCATTCCCTCTCAGTGTGCCTTAATGTGAGTATCGCCCTCAGTTGGGTACACTACAAGGAACCTTTTGTGAGCCAGGTTACCAGCCTACGCAAACGACACCGATTTAACAGTCGCATGATCCGGATCGTACTGCTTATCAGCTTTCTCTTCTTCTTCGGACGCTTCGTCTACTCCGCCATTGGTGCGTGGCATCACCACCAGGACAAAAAAGAATCTCAGCAGACCACTCAGCCGCAACAGACAGCTCCTGCGCAAACCGACGAACATTGATCGCTCGCCCCTGTGATATCCCCAGCATTAAGATTCCTTACCGGATGGCTAATCGCCTGACATTTAACCATCCGGTAAGGGATTTGAGTGATGAAACTTTACACACCCCTCCCCCTCTCTCGCTTAATTATCAGATAATCGACCGTATTTTTCGCACAAATGCACAATCTTTTCATCCCACTTCACCGCACCATTCGCGCTGATTTTTACGTTACGATTTAACGGACATAAAAAGACAAACAGTGCTCAAATAAACGCTAATTAATATCACCAGCAAATATCACTGACGCAAGCATTTATATTTCGCATGAAAATTAAATAGTTATTTGAATTGTTATCATTTTTAAATACTACAGGGTAATACCATGAGTGGTTTTTTATTATTCCCGAAAATAAGAAGCGGCCTTGAGTGGATCGCCGGGCACAGCGATGCTGTCATTCAATTCGGCTGGAATATCGTTGCCGCCGTGATCTTATTGTTTATCGGTAAATTTATCGCTCGTCTGCTCTCTCGTGGGCTGGAAAAGTTACTGCTTAAACGTAAAGTCGACAGAACGATCATTCAGTTCTTCACCGCGCTGGTACGTTACATTACCCTCGCCTTTTCCGTCGTCGCCGCATTAGGTCGCATCGGTATTGAAACATCCTCCATTATTGCCGTCATCGGTGCTGCCGGACTAGCCATTGGCCTCGCGCTACAAAGCTCGCTTTCCAACTTTGCCGCTGGCGTGCTGTTGGTTTCCCTGCGGCCTTTTCGCGCCGGAGAAGTAGTGCAGATTGGTGCAGTCACCGGAACAGTAGAAAAGGTGCACATCTTCTCCACCACCCTGCTAACCGCGGACAGCAAAGAAGTGGTGATTCCAAACGGTAAGATCATCGCTGACAACATCATTAACTATTCCCGTCACCCTTTTCGTCGTATCGATCTGGTGATTGGTGTGGGTTATCAGAGTCGGATTGCAGAGGTTAAGCAAGTTATTAATCACATTATCGAGCAGGACAGCCGCATCGATAAGCAACGTGGGGTAACCGTTCGTCTGGGCGAACTGGGCGCTTCAGCGTTGAATTTTTACGTGCGCGTATGGGTGCCCAATATCGAATACTGGAATACCTATTACGATCTGCTGGAAAACATTAAAGAGGCGCTGGACGCCAACCACATCGACCTACCCTATCCACAGATGGATGTGCGTATTCAGAATGTCGCACCTCAGCAACAGTCTCAGCTGCAACTGGTCGATTAGCGTACTTTCCTGCAGAACATGCGCCTGAAGTATTTGCTGAAATGCGTGCAATAAAAAACCCTCTGTAAACAGAGGGTTTTTTGCATATTACCGGTTCAAAAACCGCTAACGGAAAGGGATATTATTCCCACTCAATGGTAGCTGGCGGCTTACCGCTGATGTCATACACCACGCGGGAAATACCGTTCACTTCGTTGATAATGCGGTTAGAAACGCGGCCTAAGAAGTCATACGGCAGGTGTGCCCAGTGCGCGGTCATAAAGTCGATGGTTTCTACCGCACGCAGGGAAACAACCCAGTCGTACTTGCGGCCATCGCCCATCACACCAACGGAACGAACCGGCAGGAACACGGTGAACGCCTGGCTTACCTTGTTGTACAGGTCAGCTTTGTGCAGCTCTTCAATGAAGATAGCATCCGCGCGACGCAGCAGGTCGCAGTACTCTTTCTTCACTTCGCCAAGCACACGTACGCCCAGACCCGGTCCCGGGAACGGGTGACGGTACAGCATGTCGTACGGCAGGCCCAGCTCCAGACCAATCTTACGCACTTCGTCTTTGAACAGCTCACGCAGCGGCTCAACCAGACCCATCTTCATCTCTTTCGGCAAACCGCCCACGTTGTGGTGAGATTTGATAACGTGCGCTTTACCGGTGGCAGATGCCGCGGATTCGATCACGTCCGGGTAGATAGTGCCCTGCGCCAGCCACTTAACGTCTTCCAGCTTCAGCGCTTCTTCATCAAATACTTCCACGAATACGCGGCCAATGATTTTACGTTTAGCTTCTGGGTCGTTCTCGCCTTTCAGCGCGTCCAGGAAACGCTGCTCGCCTTCCACGTGAACGATGTTCAGGCCAAAGTGGTCGCCGAACATATCCATCACCTGCTGAGCTTCGTTGAGACGCAGCAGACCGTTGTCGACGAACACGCAGGTCAGGTTTTTGCCGATAGCACGGTGCAGCAGCATCGCGGTCACGGAGGAGTCAACGCCGCCGGACAGACCGAGGATAACTTTATCATTGCCAACCTGCTCACGAATGCGGGCAACGGCGTCATCGATAATTTTTGCCGGCGTCCACAGCGCTTCACACTGGCAGATGTCGCGCACAAAACGCTCCAGCATGCGCATACCCTGACGTGTGTGGGTAACTTCCGGGTGGAACTGCACGCCGTAGAAGCGTTTTTCTTCGTGCGCCATGATAGCGAACGGGCAGTTGTCGGTGCTGGCAACGGTCACGAAACCTTCCGGAATGGCGGTCACTTTGTCGCCGTGGCTCATCCACACGTCCAGCAGCGGTTTGCCGTCTGCGGTCAGGGAGTCTTCAATACCGCGGACAAGCGCGCTGTCGGTCTGAACTTCAACCTGCGCATAGCCGAATTCACGTTCGTTAGAACCTTCAACATGACCACCGAGTTGCATTGCCATGGTCTGCATGCCGTAGCACACGCCGAACACCGGCACGCCCGCGTTGAAAACGTATTCCGGCGCACGCGGGCTGTTTTCTTCGGTGGTACTTTCCGGACCACCGGAAAGAATGATACCGCTTGGGTTGAATTCGCGAATTTGTGCTTCCGTAACATCCCATGCCCACAGTTCACAGTAGACGCCCAGTTCACGTACGCGACGTGCAACCAGCTGAGTGTACTGCGAGCCGAAATCGAGGATGAGAATGCGATGTTTATGAATATTGTCTGTCATTGACGCTAATTCCGAGGCAAGTGAAACAAATTCGCCCGGCATATAGCCGGGCGCGGAAACTTATCAGGAGCCCATGCGGTAGTTAGGGGACTCTTTGGTGATGGTCACATCGTGAACGTGACTTTCCTGAATACCCGCACCGCTGATGCGTACAAACTCTGCTTTCGTTCGCAGCGCGTCGATAGTACCACAGCCGGTCAGACCCATACAGGAGCGCAGGCCGCCCATCTGCTGGTGAATGATCTCTTTCAGGCGACCTTTATAGGCAACGCGACCTTCGATACCTTCCGGGACCAGTTTGTCAGCAGCGTTATCGCTCTGGAAGTAACGGTCAGAAGACCCTTTGGACATCGCGCCCAGAGAACCCATACCGCGGTAAGATTTGTAAGAACGGCCCTGGTACAGTTCGATTTCGCCCGGGGATTCTTCAGTACCCGCCAGCATGGAGCCAACCATCACTGCGGCAGCACCAGCAGCAATCGCTTTAGCGATGTCGCCGGAGAAACGAATACCGCCGTCGGCGATAACCGGAATACCGGTGCCTTCCAGCGCTTCAACGGCATCAGAAACGGCAGTGATCTGCGGAACACCGACGCCGGTCACGATACGGGTAGTACAGATGGAGCCAGGGCCGATACCCACTTTAACTGCGCTACAGCCAGCTTCAGCAAGCGCGCGAGCACCTGCGCCCGTAGCAACGTTACCGCCGATGATCTGCAGGTCAGGATATTTAGCGCGAGTTTCACGGATACGCTGCAGAACGCCTTCAGAGTGGCCGTGAGAGGAGTCAATCAGCAGAACGTCTACGCCAGCGGCAACCAGCGCGTCTACACGCTCTTCGTTACCTGCGCCAGCACCTACCGCTGCACCAACGCGCAGACGACCATGCTCGTCTTTACAGGCGTTAGGTTTACGTTCTGCTTTCTGGAAATCTTTTACGGTGATCATGCCGAGCAGGTGGAAGCTGTCATCAACAACCAGCGCTTTCTCAACGCGTTTTTCGTGCATTTTGGCAAAAACGACATCGCGCGCTTCGCCTTCACGAACGGTCACCAGACGCTCTTTTGGCGTCATATATACGCTAACCGGCTGGTTCAGGTCAGTCACAAAACGCACGTCACGGCCGGTGATGATGCCGACCAGTTCGTTATCTTCAGTCACTACCGGGTAGCCAGCAAAGCCGTTACGCTCGGTCAGTTCTTTCACTTCGCGCAGAGTAGTGGTTGGCAGTACGGTCTGTGGGTCAGTTACCACGCCAGATTCGTGTTTCTTCACGCGGCGAACTTCTTCAGCCTGGCGCTCGATGGACATGTTTTTGTGGATAAAACCGATGCCGCCTTCCTGGGCCAGGGCAATTGCCAGGCGCGCTTCCGTCACGGTGTCCATTGCTGCGGAGAGCATAGGAATGTTCAGGCGAATGGTTTTCGTCAACTGGGTGCTGAGGTCAGCAGTATTCGGCAGAACGGTAGAATGAGCGGGAACGAGGAGGACGTCGTCAAACGTCAGGGCTTCTTTTGCGATACGTAGCATGGGCAATATCTCACCTGGGAGGTTATTAAATATTGCCGCGGCATTATACAGAGCGTAACCGATTGCATCCACACTTTTTTGCAAAAAAACCTTGCGCTCCTCTGTGAGCATGTTACTTTCGACTGAATAACTTGCTGATTTAGAATTTGATCCCGCTCACATGTTATCCTCTCAGACCACCTCAATTTTTACCGTAAGCCGCCTTAATCAGACGGTTCGTTTGCTGCTTGAGCAGGAAATGGGACAAGTTTGGATCAGCGGTGAAATCTCGAATTTCACTCAGCCGTCCTCCGGTCACTGGTATTTCACGCTCAAAGATGACACCGCCCAGGTACGCTGCGCGATGTTTCGCAACAGCAATCGACGGGTAACGTTCCGCCCGCAGCACGGTCAGCAGGTCCTGGTACGCGCCAACATTACGTTGTACGAACCGCGTGGCGACTATCAGATAATTGTTGAGAGCATGCAGCCAGCTGGTGAAGGCTTGTTGCAGCAAAAATATGAGCAACTCAAAGCCAAACTGCAGGCTGAAGGGCTATTCGATCAGCAGTTCAAAAAATCACTACCCTCTCCGGCTCACTGCGTTGGGGTCATTACCTCGAAAACCGGGGCTGCGCTGCACGACATTCTCCACGTGCTGAAGCGCCGTGACCCATCCCTGCCCGTTATTATCTACCCGACCGCGGTCCAGGGCGACGATGCGCCAGGACAGATCGTTCGCGCCATTGAGCTGGCGAACGCGCGGGGCGAGTGCGATGTGCTTATCGTCGGGCGCGGCGGCGGTTCTCTGGAAGATTTGTGGAGTTTTAACGACGAACGCGTAGCACGGGCAATCTTTGTCAGCCGCATTCCGGTAGTAAGCGCCGTCGGCCACGAAACAGATGTCACTATTGCCGATTTTATTGCAGATTTACGGGCGCCTACGCCATCAGCAGCGGCGGAAATTGTTAGCCGCAATCAACTGGAACTGCTGCGTCAAATTCAGCATGGCCAGCAGCGTCTGGAGATGGCGATGGACTACTACATCGCCAACCGTACTCGTCGCTTTACCCAGCTTCATCACCGTTTGCAACAGCAACATCCGCAACTGCGTCTGGCCCGTCAGCAGACCGTGTTGGAGCGGCTGCGTCAGAGGATGAATTTCGCCCTTGAGAATAAGATTAAGCAGGCCAATCAGCGCCAACAGCGCGTAAGTCAACGCCTGAGCCAGCAAAACCCACAGCCGCGCATTTATCGGGCGCAAACCCGTATTCAGCAACTGGAGTACCGTCTGGCAGAGAATATCCGCGCGCGTTTAAGTGCACAGCGAGAACGCTTCGGTAATGTGGTGACGCATCTTGAAGCGGTGAGTCCTCTCTCGACGCTCGCTCGCGGCTATAGCGTCACTACCGCGACCGACGGCAAAGTGCTGAAGCAGACCAAACAGGTAAAAACCGGTGATGTGCTCACTACCCGCCTGTCAGACGGCTGGGTAGAGAGCGAAGTGAAAGGCGTAACGACGGCAAAGAAAACGCGTAAGAAAAAGCCAGATTAAACCGGCACAAACTCCACACGTTTCTTCGAAATCAGACCATGACCATTCTGACAGAAGTAATCCACCGCACCGCAGGCTTTTAACACCTGGAGTGGCTGATGGCACTCCGGGCAGCGCGCTTCTAACGGAATATCTTTTTTACAGTTTTCACAGTGTGCCACACCGTTTTGTGGTTCCAGTTCTGCATGACAATCCGGGCAGGTCATCGACATGGTGACTCCTTTAAATGGCGTTCAATTCTGCGCTAATTTTACCATGATACGCTTAGTGTGAACCACGCAACTGTTGCTGTAGGATCAGTAATCGTTCTACCTCATCCAGCCTGCGCTGCGTCGTGCGGCTCACCTCCTGCGGGCTGCGTTCAAACAGACTTTGCGTCCCCAGAATATGTTCCGCCAGACAATGGGCATAAATCGTACCAGGCAGACACCAACGTTGCACAACATCACCGTCAATCAATTCGAGCACATCATCGGCACCCCGTCGGTCGTAGCTGATGATACGCCCATCACGCAGATAAAGGCGCAGACCTTTTTGTCCACCAGCAGGCCCCGCGTATTTATTCAGCCAGATATCCAACGGTACACCGCTAATCAGTCCTTGCAGATGCGCCTCTCCTTCAGCCGTGGTCAGGTCACCCTGGATGATGTTACGTCCCAGACGGTCTTTAGCGCTATTCACCTGCAGGGTCATGCTGTCATTACCGCCCAGGTAACGCACTGTTTCACGCAGCATGGCCAGTACGTGTGTGCCAATGTCCAGAATCACACCGTCCGGGTGGCGAAGCTCACGCGTATCTGGCTCACCAGTGGCAAAGTTGAGCGCGATCGGCTCTCCTGTAGCGTTATATCCGCTCGGCTCCTGCAAAAAACCGTCGATTTTAACAACGTCTGAAAAGTGAGAGACAAGTGCCTGTTGTGGGTTATCGCCCTGCCACTGCGCACCGAGTTTTCCCAATGCCAGCTGCATTGCGCCATTGCGCGCCATCCAGTGGTCGAGCGCCAGCACACGGTCGGCAGCGTCGGGTGGCTCCAGCAGCGTTTTCAGTTTTTCAATTTGGGAAAGCGTGGCAACAATCGGTTTTTCAACCACGATTCGTGCGATGGGAGCGGCCAGCGCCTGTTCAAGCACATCGAGATGATGCAGGGATGCGGTGGTGATAAACAGGGTATCAAGCGGTGTTGCAAGAAGTTCAGCGAGCGATGCACAGCGTGTCACACCAGCGGGCTGTTTTGCGGGTTGCACGTCAAATCCCACACAGCACAGGGAATCACCGTAAAGTTTACGCAATGCGGGCAAGTATGCCGTTTCAACGACTGCGCCAAGCCCAACAAACCCTAACAGCATGTTCTCACCTCGTAAATGAATTGGCCGGGACATCACGTCTGCCCCGGCACAATCGAGGTGTTATCAGGCGCTAGTAGCCGGTTTAGTTTGCGTATTCTCCAGCATGCGACGGATCGGCACAATGAGGACGATCAGTACCGCAGCGCAGATAAGCAACGCAATCGAGCAGCGAGCGAAGAGATCCGGCAGCATATCCAGTTGGTCGGCCTTCACATGACCACCAATCAGACCTGCGGCCAGGTTACCCAGTGCACTGGCGCAGAACCACAGGCCCATCATCTGCCCGCGCATTCTTTCCGGGGCCAGCAGCGTCATGGTCGCCAGACCGATCGGGCTCAGGCACAACTCACCAAGCGTCAGCATCAGGATACTGCCCACCAGCCAGAATGGGGAGACGCCTGCGCCACCGTTACTGAGAACGTTTTGCGCTGCCAGCATCATCAGACCAAAGCCTGCAGCGGCACAGAGAATACCGATAACGAACTTGGTGATGCTGCTCGGGCGAATATTCATGCTCGCCAGTTTCGGCCACGCCCAGCTGAATACCGGTGCCAGCAGAATGATAAACAGTGCGTTTATCGACTGGAACCAGACCGCCGGGATTTCAAAATCGCCGATCATACGGTTAGTGTAGTCGTTAGCGAACAGGTTGAATGATGTTGGCTTCTGCTCAAATGCAGACCAGAAGAACGCGGCGGAAACCAGCAGGATAAAGCAGACCAGCAGTCTGGCGCGCTCTTTACGGTTCAAACCGGCAAAGATGAACAGGTAGATAAAGTACAAGGCAACGGAGGCTGCAATCACGTATACCAGTATGCTGGCAACCGCGACCGGATTTATCACAATCACGCCCTGCGCAATCAGCGTAACGATAACGGCTACGCCGACGGCCAGCGCCAGCAGCCACGCGCCCACACCGTTACGTTTCACTACCGGGCTGTTCCAGGTTGAGTCCAGACCCACTTCGCTGTCATAACGTTTCATCGATGGAACGGCAAACACACGGAAGATGATCAATGCCACCAGCATCCCGATACCACCGATGCCAAAGCCCCAGTGCCAACCGTGGGATTTAATCAGCCAGCCGGAGATCAGCGGCGCGATAAACGATCCCATATTGATGCCCATATAGAACAGCGAGAAGCCGCCGTCGCGACGCGCATCGCCTTTTTTATACAGCGTGCCAACCATCACTGAGATACAGGTTTTAAACAGACCAGAACCGAGCACGATAAACATCAGGCCGATAAAGAACAGGTTGTTCCCCATAATGGCCGAGAGCGCGATCGACAAGTGACCGAGCGCAATCAAAATGGAACCGTACCACACCGCTTTCTGTTGGCCGAGCCAGTTATCCGCCAGCCAGCCACCAGGCAACGCGGCGAGATACATCGTACCGGCAAAGATACCCACAATCGCCGAGGCATTTTCACGCGCCAGCCCCATGCCGCCGTCATAAACGGTAGCAGCCATAAACAGGATCAGTAACGGGCGAATGCCGTAAAACGAGAAGCGCTCCCACATCTCTGTGAAGAACAGCGAGCCGAGCGGGTAAGGATGACCGAAGAAAGTTCGGCTTTCTTTTTGATTAACAGAGGATTGCATAATTCTCCCGAAAGTTATGTCGTCGTGCGTGTAAACACCGCGATGTACGCCAGCCAGTTACGTATCTGACCGATTTTTTACATGCGGCGAAAAGTTATTTAACCATTTGATAACCTAAGGCTAGTTTTGTCTAGTACCAGCCCCCGGACTTTAAGATGAAAACTCGACAAATGTCTACTTTCTTAGATTTAAACTTGGCAAAAAACGAATAGTGATTGACTTTACACAGGGGGAGATCAGCAATGGGCAGACGAAAAAAAACCCGCGACAAGCGCGAGTTTTTATCTGCATCAGCAACAGTTACTTGCTTTTTTTGATGTGCTTAATCAAACGCTTACGCTTACGCATCTGAGTCGGCGTCAATGTATTACGTTTGTTCGCAAACGGGTTCTCCCCTTCTTTGAACTGAATACGGATCGGCGTCCCCATTACGTCCAAAGACTTGCGGAAATAGTTCATCAGATAGCGCTTGTAGGAATCCGGCAGGTCTTTGACCTGGTTGCCGTGAATCACCACGATTGGCGGGTTATAACCACCAGCGTGGGCATATTTCAGCTTCACACGACGACCACGCACCAGCGGCGGCTGATGATCTTCTACTGCCATGGTCATGATGCGCGTCAGCATCGCGGTGCTCACGCGACGTGTAGAGCTATCGTATGCTTCACGGACCGATTCAAACAGGTTACCCACGCCGCTACCGTGCAGAGCTGAGATAAAGTGTACGCGCGCAAAATCAATAAAGCCCAGACGGAAGTCCAGCGTCTCTTTGACCTGCTCTTTTACTTCCTGCGTCAGGCCATCCCACTTGTTCACAACGATAACAAGTGAGCGCCCACTATTGAGGATAAAGCCCAGCAGCGACAGGTCCTGATCGGAAATCCCTTCACGCGCGTCAATCACCAGCATCACCACGTTGGCATCTTCAATTGCCTGCAGCGTTTTGATTACTGAGAATTTTTCTACCGCTTCGGTAATTTTGCCGCGCTTACGCACGCCCGCGGTATCGATGAGCACATATTCGCGTTCATCGCGCTGCATCGGAATATAAATACTGTCACGCGTGGTTCCCGGCATGTCGTAAACCACCACGCGGTCTTCGCCGAGAATACGGTTAGTAAGCGTGGACTTACCTACGTTCGGACGGCCGACGATTGCCAGTTTAATCGGCAAATCCTGCGGGTTGAAATCGTCCTCAGGCTCTTCTTCGCCGTTTTCTTTGGCTTCAAGCTGCGCCCAGTATTCTGCGTCTTCATCCACTTCTTCCTGAGGAGCAACGTCATCCATCCACGGCAGCAGAACATGCTCCAGCAGGCTGAGAACACCACGACCATGGGACGCCGCGATCGGATAAATTTCACCCAGACCCAATGAGTAGAAATCAACAACCGCCTGGTCAGGATCGAGTCCGTCAGTTTTGTTGGCGACCAGGAACGTCGGTTTCTGGCGCGAACGCAGATGTTTAGCAATAGCTTCATCCGCTGGCATCAGGCCAGCACGCGCATCCACCATGAACAGCACAACGTCTGCTTCTTCGATAGCCAACAGCGACTGTTCCGCCATACGGGTTTCAACACCGTCTTCGGTGCCATCAATACCGCCGGTATCAATACAGATAAACTCACGGCCTTCAATTTCCGCACGACCGTACTTACGGTCACGAGTCAGACCCGGGAAATCCGCAACCAGCGCATCTCGGGTGCGAGTTAGACGGTTAAATAACGTGGATTTGCCAACGTTAGGGCGCCCGACAAGCGCGACCACAGGTACCATGTTTAAAGCCTCATTTAAAAAATCATCAGACAACGGGCACAGTTTTTGCCCCGTTGTTAAAAACAGTAAAACGGCCCCTGCACCAGGAGCCGTTTTTCAAAGCGAGCGGCCGGGACGATTAACGCGTAATGGAGTACAGCGTACCGTCTTTCGCCTGGATCAGCAGTTTACCATCAGCAGAGACCGGCTCGGTCAGGAAACCTGAGCTGTCGACTTTCTGCTGGGCAACAAAACGACCATCGTCAACGTTAATCCAGTGCAGGTAGCCTTCGCTATCACCGACGACCAGATTGCCATTATACAATACCGGGGACGTCAGCAGACGGTGCAGCAGATCGCTTTGCGTCCACAGCGTCACGCCGCCATCGGTGGTCAGCGCCAGTACGCGGTCATTCTGGTCAACCAGGTAGATACGGTTACCGTCGACGATGAAATCATTCACCGAGCCCAGTTCGCGTTTCCACATAATCTGACCGCTGCGCAGATCCAGCGCCGTCAGGTTACCATTATAAGCCAGCGCGTAAACAACGCCATTGACGATAACCGGCGTGGTATCAACATCGCTCAGACGATCGATTTCCGTTGGGCCTGTCGCCTGAGAGATACGCTGCTGCCAAATCATCTGGCCTTGCTGCATCAGCACGGCGCTCACGCGACCGTTATCACCGCCGACAATAGCTGCGCCAAAGGCGGTTGCCGGAGCGGATTCACCACGCAGAGACAGGGAAGGCATGTCGAGGTTAACGGTCCATTTGATGGCGCCATCAGCTTCGTTTAATGCCTGCAACTGGCCGTTGCTGGTGTGGATCAAAACTACGCCATCGCTCACAACAGGACGAGACAGCGCTTCACCGGCGACTTTCGTCTGCCATGCGGTGGTACCGTCGCTGGTATTCAACGCATAAACCTGTGCTTTTTCGCTGCCAATGTAAACATGTCCGCCGGACACGGTTACACCGCCAGAAAGCTGTGCAGATGCACGGGAGAACCAGCCGTCTTTCTCACCCAGATTCACAGACCAGACTTCTTTACCGTCGCCTGCGTTCAATGCTTTCACTACACCAGCGCGATCGGCTGCATAGACAACGTTATCCGCCAGCGCAGGGTGAAGATTGGAATAGAAATCACCAATACCGTTACCTACGGAGGTGCTCCATTCCGTAGACGGAGTAAACTGGTTTTCAACCACCGGTAATGGGGACATCTTAACGACATCTTCTTCGCCACTAAACAATGAACAGCCGCTCAATAGGGTAACGGAAAGCAGCCCTGGCAGAAGTAATTTACGCAATTGCATCGGGTCCCTCTCAGATGGACAAATTATTGATTTTCATCTGCATCATTTCGCTCAGAGCAGGAGAGGCATCGCTTTTCACACCCGCTTCCCATGCGCTACGCGCACCTTGTTTGTCGCCTTTGCTCAGCAACGCTTCACCGCGCAGATCGGCAACAATGGCCGTCCACCCTTCACCTTTAATGGTGTCGAGTGTTTTCAGCGCGGTATCAGCCTGTTTAAGCTGAACCTGAACACGAGCCAGACGCAGGTTAATCACCGCTTTGAGATTTTCATCGCTGGTCGCAGCCAAGCCCTGTTGCAGCTGACTTGCGGCTTTCTCAAGTTCATTTTGGTCAACAAACTGCTGCGCAAGTTCCAGTGAAGCTAGCGCGCCGTAGGTATTTTTATTCTCTGCAGCAAATTTCTCAGCGGCAGGAATGCTGTCCGGTTTACCCGCGCTAACCGCAGTCACCGTATTTTGATATGCCAAAGAAGCAGAGCGTGCGGACTCCGTCTGATGGCTGGTCCAGTAACGCCAACCAACCAGCGCGCCAACCCCTAAAATGATCCCAACAGCCAGCGCCTTGCCGTTTTCAGCAAAGAAGCGTTTTACCGCATCAACCTGGTCGTGTTCGTTCTCGTAAATTTCCACGCTGTCCTTCTCCTTAGCCCAGTAAAGTGCGCAAATGCGCGGCAACGCTATCCTGCGCTACTGCCGTTTGCTCACCAGAGCGCAAATCCTTCACTACAACAGTACCGTCAGCCACTTCGGACTCGCCCAGTACCAGTGCAACGCGGGCGCCCCACTTATCGGCACGGGCAAACTGTTTCTTAAAGTTGCCGCCACCGTGGTTTGTCATCAGTTTCACACCAGGAACTTCATCGCGCAGACGTTCTGCAAGCGTCATTGCCGCCGACTGCGTGTCCGCCCCTGAAGCGACCAGGTATATATCGACAACAGGATCTGCGTTAAATTCCGGATTAACTGCCTGAACTAACAAAACAAGTCGTTCCAGCCCCATAGCAAAGCCCACGGCAGGCGTTGCACGACCGCCAAGTTGCTCGACCAGACCGTCGTAACGACCACCGGCACACACGGTGCCCTGAGAGCCCAGGCTGCTGGTAACCCACTCAAATACGGTGCGGTTGTAGTAATCAAGACCACGAACCAGACGCTGATTGACAGTGTAGGCAATGCCTGCGGATTCCAGCAGTTTGCACAAGCCCGCGAAGTGCTCGCGAGAGTCGTCATCAAGATAGTCGCCCAGTGCAGGCGCGTCGTTGAGCAGCGCCTGTACTTCCGGGTTTTTAGAGTCGAGAACGCGCAGCGGATTGGTGTACATACGACGCTTGCAGTCTTCGTCCAGTTTCTCTTTGTGCAGTTCCAGGTAGGCGACCAGCGCATCACGATAGTTAGCGCGGGCTTCAAGCGAACCGATTGAGTTCAGCTCAAGGCTAACATGCTGAGAAATACCCAGCGCTCGCCACCAGCGAGCGGTCAGCATAATCAGCTCCGCATCGATGTCCGGGCCTTGCAGGCCAAATACTTCGACACCCAGCTGATGGAATTGACGATAGCGTCCTTTCTGCGGACGTTCGTGGCGGAACATCGGCCCGATATACCACAGACGCTGTTCCTGATTGTACAGGAGACCATGTTCGATGCCGGCGCGTACGCAGCCCGCAGTCCCTTCAGGACGCAACGTCAGGCTGTCGCCATTACGGTCCTCAAAGGTATACATCTCTTTTTCAACCACGTCGGTAACTTCACCGATCGCGCGTTTGAATAACGGGGTCTGCTCTACAATCGGCAAGCGGATTTCACTGTAACCGTAGCTACCGAGCACGTTTTTGAGAGTGCCTTCAATGCGCTGCCAGATGGCGGTTTCGCCAGGCAGATAATCGTTCATGCCGCGAATGGCTTGAATGTTTTTTGCCACGTTTATTCTCTTTATGAATATAAAAATGAACCCTCAGCGCTAACCCGAACAATGCGGGCGCCATGCGGGTTCAATCATACACGGGAAGCACGCCGCTTCCCATCACGTTGTTATTTTTCAAGCTGCTGCACGTCGATACGACGCGCTTCGTCCAGAATACTCGCTTTAGCGCGGATGCGGGCTTCAAGCTGCGTAATCATGTCGTCGTTATCGAGTCTGTCCTTACGCACGCCGTCTTCATACAGGCCGCTTTTCTTGTTACCGCCCGTCACGCCCAGCGTAGAAACCAGCGCTTCACCAGGACCGTTTACCACGCAGCCGATGATCGAAACGTCCATTGGCGTAATGATATCTTCCAGGCGTTGCTCCAGCGCGTTAACCGTACCAATAACGTCAAACTCCTGACGCGAACAGGTTGGGCAAGCGATGAAGTTGATCCCGCGCGCGCGAATGCGCAGCGATTTCAGGATATCGAAACCCACTTTGATCTCTTCCACCGGATCGGCTGCCAGAGAAACACGCAGCGTATCGCCGATCCCTTCAGATAACAGCAGGCCAAGGCCGATCGCGGACTTCACCGAACCACTACGCAGGCCACCGGCTTCGGTGATCCCCAGATGCAGCGGTTGATCGATCTGTTTCGCCAGCAGGCGATAGGATTCTACGGCGAGGAAAACGTCAGACGCTTTAACACTGACTTTGAATTGATCGAAGTTCAGACGATCGAGGTGATCCACATGGCGCATAGCGGATTCCAGCAGCGCCTGCGGCGTCGGTTCGCCGTATTTTTCCTGCAGATCTTTTTCCAACGATCCGGCGTTGACGCCGATACGGATAGGAATATTTTTATCACGAGCGCAATCCACCACCATGCGAATACGCTCTTCACTGCCGATATTACCTGGGTTAATACGCAGGCAATCAACACCGTATTCCGCTACCTTCAGCGCGATACGATAGTCGAAGTGAATATCGGCAACCAGCGGGACGTTAACCTGCTGTTTGATAAGCTTGAACGCTTCTGCGGCATCCATTGTCGGTACAGAGACACGAACAATGTCTGCGCCTACGCGTTCCAGCGCTTTAATCTGATTAACCGTCGCTTCCACATCCGTGGTACGCGTGTTAGTCATAGACTGTACGGCGATGGGCGCACCATCGCCGATCGGCACGTTCCCAACGTAAATGCGTGTCGATTTTCTACGTTGAATTGGAGCCTGGTTATGCATTAAAAAATCTCCCGCATTGCCGTCTGTTACTGAGCCGGTGATTGTTCGGCATTAACGGTCAGACGCGCAACCTGGTTAGTTCTGATAAAACGACTCAGATCGACAGGTTTACCCTGGAACTGAATCTGCACTGCCGCCGGGGCGCCAATTTTCAGTTTGTACGGCGCTTGACCGGTCAGGTTTAGATTGCCGTCTTTACGCTGCATCCCGCTGAACAGTTTTTTACCGGTCGCATCGGTTACTTCCAGCCAGCAATCGGCGGTAAAGTTCATCACCAGCGCGTTAGGATCGGCTGCAGGTGTAGTCACACCTGCCTGATCGGTCGGCAGAGGAGCCGCTGTAGCTGGCGCTGTTGGCGCTGCAGTTGCGGTATCGACGTTAGCCTGAGATGGGGCAACAACGGCGTTCTGTTGCGCATCAGCGGCGGGTGCCGGGGTCGCAGCAACGTCTGGCGTTGGCGCTGCGTCCGCTACCGCACCATCGTCAGGAGCCGGAGGGGTATCCTGCCCTGCTGCTGCGCTGGTATCTAACGGTACGTTCTGCGCACCCTCTTTACCGGCATTCAGCTCAGCAGAGGATTGATCGGCCATAGTGGTGATCTCTTCCTGCTGCGCTTTATGGTTCTGCCACCACCAGGCACCAGTCAGTCCGACAACGACAAACAGTACCAGCCAGGTAAAGGTCATTAACCAGCCGTCACGTTTCTTACGACGTTTGCCGAGCGAGAAGCTCTGCATCGGTGCGACTTTAGCTGGTCGAATCGGAGCCTGTTTTTCCAGCCCTGGCAACAGTTCTTCTTCAGGAATATGCACCAGACGCGCATAAGAACGGATATACCCGCGCAGGAATGTTGAAGCAAGATCGGCTGGCGCCTTATCCTCTTCAATATCGCGTACCGTGGAGACCTTCAGGCAAAGTCGCTCCGCGACTGCCTGCTGGCTGAATCCGAGTTGTTCACGGGCATTGCGCAGACGAACGCCGGTGGATAGTGTTTCATTTTTGTCGTGCGTGGCTTCAGTATTCATTCGCTACAGCTGCGTAAATTTGGGTTCTGATGCCGGCGAGCCACAATGCTCACCCACACCGCGAAACATCTGGTCAGTTAACCTTCGTCAGACAGTATAAAACGGTCAGACTATCAATGACAAAACGGCGTAAACCTGAGGGCTAAACACTTGTTACGCCGTTACATACTGCCTTAAAGTCGACAAAAACGCACCGTTATTATTGACCTGACGACGACAACAAAAAACCTCATATGGCTTACGTTGCACTACGGTACAGGAATTATACCGTAGTGCGCCAACATCAAACGGTCTTAATCTCGATAGCGTCGCCCTGCATACGCTTACGCAGAGTACGCTTGGTACGGTCGATAACGTCGCCCGCCAGCTGACCGCAGGCTGCATCGATGTCATCACCACGTGTTTTACGCACGATGGTAGTGAAACCATAGCTCATCAACACTTTGGAGAAACGATCGATACGGCTGTTAGAACTACGGCCATACGGCGCGCCCGGGAACGGGTTCCACGGGATCAGGTTGATCTTACACGGCGTATCTTTCAGCAGTTCTGCCAGCTGATGCGCGTGTTCAGTGCCATCATTGATGTGATCTAACATCACATACTCAATGGTTACACGACCCTGGTTAGCGTTGGACTTCTCCAGATAACGACGAACCGCGCCAAGGAATGTTTCGATATTGTACTTTTTGTTGATAGGTACAATTTCGTCACGAATTTCATCGTTCGGCGCATGCAGAGAAATCGCCAGCGCGACGTCAATCATATCACCCAGCTTATCCAGCGCAGGGACAACACCTGAGGTGGAGAGCGTGACGCGACGCTTGGACAGCCCAAAACCGAAGTCATCGAGCATGATTTCCATCGCCGGAACCACGTTGGTCAGGTTGAGCAGCGGCTCGCCCATCCCCATCATCACCACGTTGGTAATAGGACGCACGCCCGTAGCCTTCACCGCACCGACGATCTTCGCCGCGCGCCAGACCTGACCAATGATCTCCGATACCCGCAGGTTACGGTTAAAGCCCTGTTGCGCCGTAGAGCAGAATTTACACTCTAATGCGCACCCGACCTGTGAAGAAACACACAGGGTCGCACGATCGTCTTCCGGGATATACACCGTTTCAACGCGCTGATCGCCAACCGCGATAGCCCATTTGATCGTACCGTCAGAAGAACGCTGCTCTTCCACCACTTCCGGGGCGCGAATTTCAGCCACTTCTTTCAGCTTGTTACGCAGCACCTTGTTGATGTCAGTCATGTCATCAAAGTTGTCGCTGCAATAGTGGTACATCCACTTCATGACCTGATCGGCACGAAACGGTTTTTCGCCCATCACTTTGAAGAATTCGCGCATTTGCTGACGGTTCAGATCCAGCAGGTTAATTTTTCCATTTTTATTTGGAACCGCAGGAATGACGACTTCAGAGGTGTTAACTAATTCAGACATAATTTTTTCCGGCCTCGTTGTTACACGTTGTGGCCCGTGGAGGGTTAAAAAGAAACGCCCCGGCAAGCGATCTGCTCTTCCGGGGCGTTGCATTGTACAAAGTCTGGCGCAGGGATGCCACGTTTGCACGAAGCATTAGCGAAAATAATATGTAAAGGAAGATCGTAGGCCTGATAAGACGCATCAGCATCGCCATCAGGCAAAGCAGAGACGGATGCGCAAATGCTTATCCGGCCTACCCCACGAGCTTATTAGCGAGTGCGCGGGCAAACCTCACCTTCACCAAAGAAATAGGCGATTTCGCGCGCCGCTGACTCAACGGAGTCGGAACCGTGAGTACCGTTCTCGGTGAAGCTGTCAGCGTAGTCTGCACGCAGAGTACCGGCCAGCGCATTCGCCGGGTTGGTTGCGCCCAGCAGATCGCGATGACGCTGTACGGCATTTTCGCTTTCCAGAACAGAAACAACGATCGGACCGGAGGTCATGAATTCAACCAGACCGTCAAAGAACGGTTTGCCATCGTGCTCAGCATAGAAGCCACGTGCCTGCTCAACGGTCAGGTGCAGCATTTTAGTGCCGACAATTTTGAACCCTGCTGCTTCAAAGCGCGCAAAGATGCTCCCAATAACGTTTTTTGCCACCGCGTTTGGTTTGATGATGGAAAAAGTACGTTCAATAGCCATGATAACCTCTGTAATGTGTTCTGTTGTTGTCTATATAGATGTACGACCTGGCGCGGATTATAAAGAGCATCCCGGCAATTGACTATTGATGAAGGTAACATTTCTTTAAAATAAGATGAATTTTAGCAACAAACAGTCACCAACTGGTCTACTGCATCGAAAATCTCACCGTCGCTACCTGACCAGCGTCATCCATCACCAGCAGTTGATAATCCCCTTTAGTCGCCAGCCGTAGCGTAAGACGACGTCCTCGTTCTTCCAGCCTTTCACCGTTAAGAAACCACCAGCGTTCACCGCTCCCACCACTGGTTTGCACCGGCAATGAGGCTTGAGCAGAACCGGGTAAACGCTTCACAATCGCGCCATCACGAATGCCTGTCAACTGCAATGGCTGCGAAGCGTCTTGTCCCAGCGGCGGACACGTGGCAGAAACTGGCGGTAATCTCGCCCCACGGCGTTCTGATTCAGGTAGCCATGGCTCCAGCGGCAACGGCCAGACGATTAATGTTTGCTCGTGCGCCTGCGGGCAATCCGCCGCCACACGTTTGCCTTCATCATCCAGCCGGACAGGAAAACGAATGCCATTAACCCCTTCCTGCTCGGGCAATAATAACGTTGGCGGCTGACTGCCATCCAGTAACCAGGTTGCCAGACGGCGACGGCAGTTGCTGTCTCCTGGGGCAAGGGATTGCCCGCCCGGCCAGCACACCACGCCGCGACTCACGGAATCAGGACGTGGATCTTCCGGCTGATTGGTCCCGCGAGAGAGCAAAAGATTGTTGACCTGATTGAGCAGCGGCACGGCGCTGGCAAATCCAAACTGGCCCACCACCGGCGTTCCGTCTGGTCTGCCAGTCCAGATACCGATCACATAACGAGCGTTAACGCCAATCGCCCACGCATCGCGATAGCCATAGCTGGTGCCCGTTTTCCACGCCAGCGGAACCACTCTGCTCAGTGCGTTATCCGGCAGCGGTTGCGCTTCGTCGGCCATAATGCGGCGAATAATCCACGCCGCGCCCGCCGATATCAACGGACGTTCAAGCAGTGGGTCGCCCGGCTGCAGACGCAGTTTTCCCGCTTTTCCCTGGCGGGCAAAGGCGCTGTACGCTGCAGCCATATCTTCCAGCCTTGCCCCCGCGCCACCTAAAATCAGCGACAGATTCGGCGCAGCCCCTGCGGGCAGATACAGCGGTAAGCCGACGTTACGTAACGATGCGGCAAAGCGCTTCGGACCATAGGCTTCGAGCACCTGCACGGCGGGTAAATTCAACGACCTTACCAGCGCTTCGCTCATGCTCACCGGGCCATGAAAACCGCTGTCAAAATTCCCCGGTCGATAATCTCCGGTTCGCCGCGGGACATCCTGCAACAACGAAGCGGGATGAATGAGTCCGTCATCCAGCGCCAGTCCATAGATAAACGGCTTCAATACCGAGCCAGGCGAACGGATAGCATTCACCATATCCACATGACCAAAGCGGGAGTCGTCATTCATATCTACCGACCCCACCCAACCACGCACGCTCATATCGGTGTGATCGACCACAATCATTGCCAGCGAACTGCGTGCAGGTAAGCGCCCCTTCCAGTTTTGCGCCAGCTCTTCCAGTTGACGCTGCAATCCGGCATCAAGGGTAGTCACGATTTTATCGCTCCGGCTTTTTCCCAGCATCATGCGCGAGAATAACGGCGCTAACTGCGGCATTTGCCGGGGCGACAGCCAGACTGGCTCTTCACGTGACTCCTGTACCTGTCTGGCAGGCCAAATACTCTGGCTCGCCATACGTTCGAGCACTTTATTACGCGCCGCTTCAGCACGGTCCGGCCAGCGATCCGGACGCAGGCGACTCGGTGCCTGTGGCAAAACAGCCAGCAGCGCGGCATCGGAGTAACTCAATTGCGCGGGTGATTTACCAAGATAGGCCCAGCTTGCCGCCCCGACGCCCTGTAGCGTACCGCCAAACGGCGCACGGTTGAGATACAGTGTCAGGATGTCGCGTTTGGAGAGATGCCATTCCAGCTGCAATGCGCGCCAGAGCTGGCGAAACTTGCCGCCGAAGGTTCGCGGATGGGGATCGAGTAATCGTGCGACCTGCATGGTGAGCGTACTGCCGCCCGAAACCACACGCCCAGAGGAGAGGTCCTGCCATGCTGCGCGCAGTACTGAAAACGGATTGACGCCGGGATGCTTCCAGAACCAGCGGTCTTCATAGTTAATTAGCGCCTCAAGGTAGCGGGGCGACACCTCATCAATCGTTACCGGATACCGCCAGATACCTTCGGCATCGGCAAAGCGCCAGAGTGGCGTACCATCATTTGCCACCACGACCCGTGCCGGATCGACTTCGCGCAAAGGCAGCGGCCAGATTTTATCTGCCGCCCAAACTGCCGCCACAATCAATAGCGCAACGGCTGCCAGCCAGAGCCAGCAGCCGCGTTTACCCAACCGGCGCATCATTTACGGTCTGACAATCAAAAGTCCCTCTGTCGCACCGGTCGCGCGCCACTGCGGAACATACATTGATTCCACCTGTGGGACGGGAACCTGGTAGGTCCCCGGCGTTACCGCTCGCGCCAGATACACCAGCGTAACCGGTTGTCCTTCATTGACCGCCACCGCAGCGACAAAGCGATCGTCACGGAACTCAACGTGCTGGATATCTGCCTGCTGCATCTGATTAAGCAGATTCGCCACTTCGCTACCGCTATCCTGCAGGCTGGCGCTGCCGTTGGCCAGATTCTGGTTTTCCAGTTCCAGTCCTGCTGGCAGTAAGTCAACCACCAGCGCATCCGGCACGTTCTGGCTGGCTTTCACCTCCAGCCAGACCAGCACCAGCTCGCCGCTGCGCAGCGAATCCAGCGATTTGCTGTTTCCGTCGAGCCCCAGAATTTGACGCTCAATATGCAGAACGTTGCTGGCAGGCGTCGGTGAGGTTTGCGGATAACCGCTCACATCCAGACGCAGCCACAGCGGTTGATTACCGGTATTGGTGACGCTCAGCGTAGACAGCGCATCGGCATCCAGATTACGCGTCTGTGATTTCTCCCCGGCTAACGGTTGCTCCGAGAGTGACGTTTGCGCCTGCCATGTGCCTGGCAAGTCCTGTAACGTACGGGCGGCAAGGAACAACGCATTATTTTCCTGAGTCGAGAGCCAGCGCTGCCCAAAGGCCTGTTCTGACAACGTGTTCAGCAGCGTATTCTGCACGTCAGGTTTGAGCTTGTTCTCTTCGAGCAAGGCCAGCATCAACGCGTTATCCCGTAACGCACTGCCGTAATCCGCCATCCACTGTTGCGTATCGCGGCGCGGCGTATTCAGCGCCAGCGTCAACGCCTGTTCACTGCGGTTAGCATCGCCCATATTTTTCAGCGCGATTCCCAGTTGTAACAGCGGTAAACCAGAGGCCGCTTGCGCACGGCGCTCCCAGATCTCACGCAGTGCGCCGAGCGGGGCTTTTTGCTGACGCGCCAGAACCAACGCAGCGTAGGCTTGTACGGCAAACCGGCTTGCTGAAGAGTCGTCGGTATAGCGAATCGACAACATTCCTGGATCCTGCAAATAGCGCAGCAGCCGTTCGTTGCCACGGTTAATGACCTCTACCGGGACGCTGTAGCCCTGTTCATTTGCCCGAACGAGGAAATCCATGACATACGCGGTCAGCCAGTACTCTTCCGACCCGTTTTTATCCCACAGCGCGAAACCGCCGTTATCACGCTGCATCTGCACTAAACGAGAAATCCCAATATCGACCGCCGCACGGCGTTTTTCATCGCTGTCACCCACAATACCTAACATCTTCAATTGCGCAGCGTTAGTGTATAAGGATGGGAACAACCCGCTCGCCGTTTGCTCCAGGCAGCCGTAAGGGTAAGCCTTCAGTTCGCGGATATAACGCGCCAGATTTAGCGGCGGCTTACCGCTGAACAGCAGTTGTCCCTGCATCGTTGCAGGGGAGAAATTGGTCAGTTCCTCGCCCGGAAGCTGCCAGGTTGCGCCTGGCTGAAGTGCGACACCGTTATTAACGGTTTGCGCCGGGAACGCCGGACGCACACCAATCTTCCACTGTTTATGCTGAACTGGCAGCGTTTCACCCGGTAAAGTCAGACCGCTAATTTCTGCCTGAATTTCGCCATCGCCAAACCCCTCCCGCGCACGCACCGGAACAAACAGCGTAGTCCGTACGCCTGGTGCCAGATTCAATGGAGCAGGATCTTGCCCCATCAGCTCCAGTAAACCGCTGGCCGCGAGCTTAATATTCAGTGTTTGCGGTTTGTCAGTCAGGTTAGTCACGTCCAGCGTCAGTCGCGAGGTATCGCCTCCCGCCAGAAAACGCGGCATATTCAGTTCAGCAATTACCGGCGCGGCAACAATCACCTTGCTTTCACTGCTGCCAAAGTCATCCGCCGTCCAGGCCTGTGCCATTACCCGTAGCTCGCCGTTGAAATCACCAATCGGTAGCGTCACCGTACCTTCGCCCTGCTCGTTGAGCGTGACCGGCAGCGCCTGTTGCGCCACGATATTGACGTGATTGACCGGTGGCTTACCGCCGCGTTTTAATTCATCGCCATCACCACCAAAACGCAGCGCCGCCAGCCGCCCTTGCCCTTCGATCACCTGGCCGTAAATATCATAAATATCCGCGCCATAGCGTTTTTGTCCGAAAAATGCCTGCCACGGATCTGGCGTGGCGTAATCGGTAATGTTCAACACCCCGCTATCAACGGCAGAGACCAGCACGTTGACCTGTTTTGGTACGTCGCCATTTTTGACGCTGGCTTTAATCTTGACGGTCAACGACTGGTTTGGACGTATTTTCGCCGGGTTTTCCAGCGCCAGCGCCAGACGACGGTTTTCATCACCTAACGGCAAATGCAGTAAACCAACCGCCCGTTTTGGCGTGGCCGAACGGGACTTGTCGCCAGGACGAACCACTAGCGCACTGAGATACAAATCGTGGCGATTCCAGGTTTTATCAATCGGGATGGAGATATCGAGACCATCCGCCGGTACGTCTATTTCTTGCCACCACAGCGGGCCTTCGCTGGATTCCACCATCGCATAACCTTTGCCAGCAGCAGGAGCGGCAACGTGCAGCTTCATGGTATCTCCAGGACGATAGCTGGGTTTGTCCAGTTTCAGAGTCACGCGATCGGGACGCACGGCCCCACTGCCGTCGCTGTTATCCTGCCAACTATAACCTGCCCAGAAGCGTACGCTGCTCACCGCATCATTCGGGGCTTTCACTTCCAGACGATAGGCACCCCACTCAACCGGGAAGCTGACTTTACCGGTTTCATCGGCCTTAAGATCCAGAGTCTGCTCACCTTCAACCAGATCCTTTTGATCGAACTGTGATTGCCAGCCCTCGCCTTCAGACCAGTTCCAGTAATAATCCCGGCGCTCGCGGATCAAACGCACCTGCAAACCGGACACCGCTTTTTTCTCGCCCTGCGCATCGGCATAAACAATGTCGAAAGCGGCGTTGCTGTTTTCATCAACGATAGGCTGATTCACAGTGGTATCAGTGCGGTAGTCATAGACGGCTTTTGCCGCAAACTGCGGACGAATCCCCGGCAGCGTGTCCGCAGGCCAGATGGCTTGTTCAGCCCGACGCGTCACCGGGCGGCCACCTGACTCCAGCAGGCTGG
This sequence comes from Citrobacter sp. Cpo065, assembly GCF_030332805.1. NCBI lineage: Bacteria > Pseudomonadati > Pseudomonadota > Gammaproteobacteria > Enterobacterales > Enterobacteriaceae > Citrobacter > Citrobacter sp. Cpo065. The sequence goes on along the minus strand of NZ_JAOWHC010000035.1, from coordinate 43,636 downwards.
CTTGCAGGATCACCTGTAACGGGGAGTGCGTCTCCTGCCATTGGCTGTTGGTGGTCACTTCGCCGCGACCGTGTTCATCCAGCGTAAGCTGAACTTCATCGAGGCTACGGGACAGGTTTTCTTCGGCAATATTACCAAACTGGAACCCCGGCAATGCCTGCACCGCTTCGCGCAGCGGGCGCAGGAAAAGCTGCCCTTGCAGAGCATTGCCGTTAGCAGGCGCGCCGTACAGGTAGTAGCCCACTACCGAGAACTTCACTTCATCAGCCGGAGCTACCGGAATCTTATTAGCGGAGAGATTGAGCGCCATCCGCTCAGGCATAAAATCTTCGACGTGGAAATCCCACATACGTGACTGGTTGTCGCCCGTATTAGCACGAATATGCCACATACCGGTTGGCGCGTTGGTGTCCAGCGGCCAGCTAAAACGGTACAGACCGTTCTCCGGCTGGCTAACCACCGAACGTAACACTTGCCCGTCGGGCTTCACGACCTCCAGCTTCACTGGCTGGTCGGGCAACGTTTTGCCGTCGCTGTCACGCAGTAATCCGTTGAGGATCACCGTTTCGCCAGGACGATAGAGGTCACGGGGACCAAACATAAAGAACTGTTTGCTGTATCCCGGTGCACCGGCAATATCAAATTCAGCCAGATCCAACGCCGGGAGTTTCAAATCCAGCAGCGTGGTTTGCCCGTCTTTGCGGGCCAGCAATAAAGCAGCGTCTTTATCAGTCTCCAGTTTGACATGACCCTGCGCGTCGCTGGTAGCCTGCGCCAGCGTCTGTCCTTTTTCGTTGAGTAACGTGACCTCAATACCCTGCTGCGCAGCGCCGTTTTCCAGACTCTGCGTAAAGACATCCAGTTGATTATGGTAACGGTGCGCAGACACACCAATATCGCTGAGCGTGAACAGCGTAGCGGCATTACTGTAGTTGTATTGTCCAGCCTGATTCATCACCGCGATGTAAACTCCTGCTTGCTGCAACGGCTTGATATCGCTCAGCGGCAGCAGCAGCTTCTCACGGGTGTTACGCGCAGGATTGAGGTCAAAGCGTCCGGTATACACCAGTTCCGCCATTTTCAGCAGATTGTCAGACTCCCAGTTTGTCAACGAATTGCGGTATTCCCACTGGCTGACAAATGCGCCGAGCGATTCAGGCTTCACACGAAAGAAGTTCACATCCACGCTGTTAACGTTGAGGGCCATTACCGGCAGGCCTTCAATTACTTTTCCCGGCAACAGCGAGCCGCGACTGGCAAACCCAACGCTTGGCTGTACATCGCGGGTGGTAATGTTTTTTTCATAATCAATAGCGAACGTCGCTTTATTCAGCGCCAGCAAATCACGCTCAATGGTCACCACCAGTTCCCGGTTAGGTTCCAGATGGCGTAAGCGCAGCTCTTTCAGATTTGGCGCCAGCTCCCAGGCACCATCCACTTTGCCGCTTTTTTTATCAACAACGTGCACGACGCGGGAAAAATCTTGTTCTGGATCGAGGGGAATGGAGAAGGTCAAAACGAGTGTTGCCGCACCGTCGAGCTGGACCTCTGAGGCATCCAGCAGCGTCAGCGACTTGCCCTGGCTTTGTTGCACCAGCTTTTGTAATTGGGCCTTGTCTTTTACTGGCGCAGTCTGGGGAGCTGGCGAGTCAGGTTTCGCAGCCGTCGGTGATTTTTCGTTATTATTATCGCACCCGACCAGTGCCAGCATCAGCATGCAGGCCGCTACGCGTAAATGTTTCATTTTTCATCCCTGGCCGTAGTGGCCCGTTAGCTACGTAGAACAACTATTATGCGTCAGATTTCCGGCTGTGGAAGTCAGTAACTGAACAACGTTGTCTTAATTTAAGTGATTAATGTGGATTCACCTGACAAATCAGCCTGTTTTACTTGTCGCTTTACGGTAAACATCCGACAATTTGCCAAAACCTGGTAAAAATGGAGATGCCTATGACCACCGCCTTCTTTGTCGCTGCCGACTGGCTTGCCGAACACATTGACGACCCGGAAATACAAATTCTTGATGCCCGGATGGCACCTCCAGGACAGGAAGATCGCGATGTTGGCGAGGAGTATCGTGCGGGCCATATTCCTGGCGCAGTATTTTTTGATATTGAAGCGCTTTCCGATCATACCTCACCGCTACCGCATATGATGCCACGCCCCGAAGCCTTTGCCGTTGCGATGCGCGAGCTGGGCGTTGATCAGGATAAGCATCTGGTTATCTACGATGACGGTAATCTGTTTTCCGCGCCACGCGCATGGTGGATGCTGCGGACATTTGGCGTCGAAAATGTCTCCATTCTGGCAGGCGGTCTGGCAGGCTGGAAGCGCGATGAGTTAATGCTCAAGGAAGGCGATGAGGATTTACCTGAAGGTGAATTTAACGTGGCCTTTACGCCTGACGCAGTTGTGCGCGTTACCGATGTACTGCTGGCCAGTCATGAAAAAACGGCGCAGATCGTCGATGCCCGTCCGGCTGCGCGTTTTAATGGCGAAGTTGACGAGCCGCGTCCTGGTCTGAAACGTGGTCATGTGCCGGGTGCGCTTAATGTACCGTGGACAGAACTGGTTCGTGACGGCGAACTGAAAACCACCGATGAGTTGGATGCTATTTTCTTCAGCCACGGCGTGAGCTTTGACCGCCCTATTATCGCCAGCTGCGGCTCCGGCGTAACGGCTGCCGTCATCGTGCTGGCACTTGCCACGCTGGGCGTTTCTGACGTCGCATTGTATGACGGCGCATGGAGCGAATGGGGAGCGCGCAACGATTTACCGGTAGAACCGCAATTATAAAGCTGGAAAAGCCGGATAGCGCTTCGCTTATCCGGCCTACAATTTAGATAATCCGGTTCTGTTTAAAGTCGCGCAGGAAACCGCCCCAGCGGCGTTCGTAGAACGGTGCGATATGCTCAGTGATAAAGTGGCTCACGCCCTTCTCACCCTTCTTCACCTGGCAGATATCAATAGGTTCATCGCCCGGCAGCGTATCGGTCGCGACGCTGCCAGCAGCGTGGATGATCTCTTCAATATCCCCTTCCGCTTCAATACCAATCAGCAGATTCGGCTGGGCTTCCGCGCTTTCTTTGATTGAGCAGAGAAACGCGCGTTTTACCGGCTTAATGGTTTTAAACAGCGTAGTCAGCGAGTCAATCATCTGCGCCGGAGGTTCAGCGACTTCAGAGAGGATCAGCGATTCACCGCCTTCCAGTACTTCCTGGGTGCTGAGCGGATTCCCCTCTTCCCCCATCAGCAGGCTGATTTCACGCGGCATAAATTCTTTGCCGGTCGGCAGTTTCGCGTTGAGAAAGAGCGTTTCGCCGAGCGTCATTTCAAACAACGTACGCACCGGCATAACGACAAATGCTTGCTCATCTTCCACCGCCTGCTGCAGGGCTTCCAGAGAAGTGAAGAACGGGATCACGGTCGTGCCGTCTTCTTTTTCCCAGTGCTGCAGGTCGAGAGCGCTGTCTTCAACCACCGCCTCGCCTTCTGCGGCAGTACCCGGCACCCAGACTGTGGATTCCAGTAAAGTACGGAAAAATGCCGGACGATGCGCAGGCTCTGTTGCCGCTTGTTCCAGCAATGTTTCTAATTCGTTTTTTGTTTCGGACATAAGTATCACAAATTGGATGAATACATGTAGGCCGGATAAGCGTAGCGCCATCCGGCAATACAGTAATAAATTATGCGGTCAGCAGATTCGCAATCGTGCGCACACCCAGACCGGTTGCGCCCGCAGACCACTGCTCAACCGGCGCTTTGCGATAGGTTGCAGAGCAGTCGATATGCAGCCAGCCCTGCTGGTAGTTTTCCACGAAATGGGACAGGAAGCCCGCCGCGGTGCTTGCGCCAGCCGGGTAAGCCGCGCTACCGGTGTTATTCAGTTCGGCAAAGTTCGACGGCAACTGGCTACGGTGAAACTCTGCCAGCGGCAGACGCCAGAACGGTTCGTTTTCTTGCGCCGCACTTGCCAGCAGGCGAGCAGCCAGCTGATCATCAAAGCTAAACAGCGCGTGGTAATCGTTGCCCAGCGCGGTTTTCGCCGCGCCGGTCAGCGTGGCAGCATCAATGATCAGTTCCGGTTTCTGCGCACTGGCATCGATCAGGCCATCGGCCAGCACCAGACGTCCTTCGGCATCGGTATTCATCACTTCAACTTTTTTACCGTTGCGATAGTGAATAATGTCGCCGAGCTTAAAGGCGTTGCCGCTAATCAGGTTATCCGCGCAGCACAGATACAGCTTCACGCGCTTGTTCAGACCACGGGTGATGGCAAATGCCAACGCGCCGGTGACCGTTGCCGCACCGCCCATGTCTGACTTCATTGAGTCCATAAATGCGCTTTGCTTGATGCTGTAACCACCGGAATCAAAAGTAATTCCCTTACCAACCAGGCAGGCATAAACCGGGGCTTCTTTGTCGCCTGTTGGGTTGTAGTCCAGCGCCAGCAGCACTGGAGGACGTTCAGATCCGCGACCCACGGTATGCAGGCCCATGTAGTTCTGCTCGCGCAGATCTTCACCTTTGGTGATGCGGTAAGAGACGTTATCGCACGCGACGGAGCACAGCAGATCAACAGCGCGCTGCGCCAGCTGTTCCGGGCCCAGCTCTTCTGCCGGGGCATTAATGGTATCGCGCACCCAGTCAATAATCTTCAGACGGCTATCCAGCTCTTTGCGCTGCGCTTCGTCCAGAGCGGCCCACTCAACTTTGCGGGTGCCTTTTGGTCCCTTGTAGCCCTGCCAGAACGCCCAGCTACGTTCGGTATCCCAGCCTTCACCGTCCAGTTGAACGTGTTTAATACCCAGGCCGTCGATTTTACGCGCGGCACGCTGGATAAGGCCGAGGTCATCTTTTCCGTTCAGGTGCAGGGTAATGCCGTCATTATTAATGCTGTATGTCGCCTTTTCACCCCAGCGGGCATCGGCGGGTTGCGTGGAAAGCGTAATTTTCATGGCTTCTGTCATTTTATTTATCCTTATTTTCGCGCATACAGGAAAACGGGCCACCCGTGGGCAGCCCGTTGACTTATTCGGCTTCGTCCAGCCAGACCAGCAAAATGGCCTCAAGGATTTTTTCGTTCGATGCCTGAGGATCATCATCGAACTCTTCCAGGTCACAGATCCACTGGTGCAGATCGGTGAAACGAACGGTCTTGGGATCGAGATCGGGGAAAGCGTCATACAGCGCCTCGCCGATTTCGCGGCTATCGGTCCACTTCAGTCCCATACTACCCTCTGTTAATGCTCACGCGCATGATTGATTGTGTAACGTGGGATTTCGACCACTAAATCGTCCTCGGTTACCCGTGCCTGACAGCTTAAACGGCTCTCCGGCTCCAGTCCCCAGGCTTTATCCAGCATGTCGTCTTCTTCTTCTGTGCTTTCCGGCAAAGAATCAAAACCTTCACGCACGATGCAGTGGCAGGTAGTGCAGGCACAGGATTTTTCACAGGCGTGTTCAATCTCGATTCCGTTACGCAGGGCAACGTCGAGAATGGTTTCGCCGGTCTCAGCTTCCAGAACTGCGCCATCGGGACAGAGATCCTGATGAGGCAAAATAACAATTTTTGGCATATTAAACCTCGTCCACGGAATGGCCTTTCAGCGCGCTACGGACGGATTTGTCCATGCGGCGAGCGGCGAATTCCTGGGTTTGTTTGTCTACGTTTTTAATGGCTTGTTCTATCGCGTCAACATCGTCACCCTGTGCAACCTCGCTCAAGTGCGCGGCGGCGGTATCGATAGCCTGACGTTCTGCGGCGCTTAACAGCGCGGCATCAGCGTTCAGCGCACCGGATAAACTCTCCAGTACGCGTGCCGCTTCGACTTTCTGTTCTGCCAGCATACGGGCTTTAACGTCCTGCTCGGCAAAACTCATCGAATCCTGAATCATGGAGGCGATTTCACTGTCGGTCAGACCATAGGACGGTTTAACCTGGATTGAGGACTCAACGCCTGTGGATTTCTCCATGGCGGTGACGCTCAGCAGCCCATCGGCATCCACCTGGAAGGTCACGCGGATGTGCGCACCGCCAGCCGGCAATGCCGGGATGCCGCGCAGCGCAAAACGCGCCAGTGAACGGCAGTCCTGCACCAGCTCACGCTCGCCCTGCATCACGTGAATGGACATCGCGGTTTGGCCATCTTTAAAGGTGGTAAAGTCCTGCGCGCGCGCCACTGGGATAGTGGTGTTACGCGGGATCACTTTCTCCACCAGACCGCCCATGGTTTCCAGTCCCAGAGACAGCGGGATAACGTCCAGCAGCAGCATTTCGCTGTCCGGTTTATTTCCGACGAGAATATCCGCCTGGATTGCCGCACCGATAGCGACCACTTTGTCCGGGTCAATAGAGGTCAGCGGCGTGCGGCCAAAAAATTCACCGACGCGTTCACGTACCAGAGGCACGCGCGTTGAACCGCCAACCATCACCACTTCCAGCACATCTTGCGGCTCCACGCCCGCATCTTTCAGCGCGCGACGGCAGGCCAGCAGCGTACGCTTGACCAGTGCGGAAATGAGTTCATTAAAGGTTTCACGGGTGATTTCACCCTGCCATCCAGCCACGTTAACCGTTACAGAATCAGCGTCGCTAAGTGCGATTTTCGCTGCAATCGCGGCATCCAGCAGTTCACGCTGTACGCGGTTATCGCTGCGATCGGCCACGCCCGCCTGCTCGCGAATGTAATCGGCCAGCAGATGGTCAAAATCGTCGCCGCCGAGCGCGGAATCACCACCGGTCGCCAGCACTTCAAACACGCCACGGCTCAGGCGCAGAATAGAAATATCAAAAGTACCGCCGCCAAGATCGTAGACTGCGATCACGCCTTCCTGACCGGAGTCCAGACCATACGCGATCGCCGCTGCGGTCGGTTCGTTCAGCAGACGCAATACGTGCAGGCCCGCCAGACGCGCGGCGTCTTTGGTCCCCTGACGCTGTGCATCGTCAAAGTAAGCCGGAACGGTGATTACCACGCCGTCCAGTTCGCCGGACAGCGATTCGGTAGCCCGCGCGGCCAGCGCTTTCAGAATATCAGCGGAGACGCGCACCGGATTAAGCAAACCGGCAGCGGTTTCAATCATCGGCAGACCGTTTTCGCTCGCCTGGAACGTATATGGCAGATGCGGGTAACGCGCCTGGATATCCGCCAGAGAGCGGCCCATCATGCGTTTTACTGAGCTAACGGTGTTTGCCGTATCCAACGCTGCATTGGCGCGGGCATCGTAACCGACAGAGTAGCCCTGCTGCTGATAGTGAACCACTGACGGCAACAGGTGGCGACCTTCATGGTCTGCCAGCGTTTCGGCCTGGCCACTGCGTACGGTCGCAACCAGGGAGTTGGTAGTGCCTAAATCGATACCTACCGCCAGACGACGCTGGTGCGGCGCGGCGCTCAGACCAGGCTCACTAATTTGTAATAAGGCCATTTTCGCTTCCGGAAATTAAAAATCGAGCAGTTTTTCTTCGAGTTGTTCTGCACTGCTTCGCAGTTTATCGAGAAAACGCAGCTTACGCACGGTATCTGCCGCTGCGTCCCACGTCTCGCTATCCAGCTGTTCCACCATCAGTTGATGGCGAACGTTATACATTTCGCTGACGCGTTTCATAAACGCATCTAAACGTTGACTGTCTTTTGCCTGTTCAATCTCGTCCAGCTCTTCACGCAGCTCCAGTTGCTCCATCAGGAACGCGGTATCGCGCACCGTGTGCTGCTCGCTGCGGATATCAAAACCGTGTAAAGACAATAAGTATTCGGCGCGCATCAAAGGATGACGCAGCGTTTGCCAGGCCTGGTTGATAGTGGCGGACTGCGAAACCGCAGCAAGTTGTTCCGCCTGGGAACCGCTGGCGAATTTATCAGGATGATACTGACGTTGTAGATCCTGAAAACGTAGGCTCAGCGCCTGAGTATCGAGCTGATAACGGGCCGGTAAGCCAAAGAGGGTGAAGTAGTCCATAACATTCTCAGGGCATCGATTCTCTGTTGTTCGATGAGGCAAAACCAGAGAGTCAGGTAAAACAAACCCCACGCGCAGGCGACCACGGTGGGGTTATCAGTAAGCGCGTTACACGTGGAAGCTTTCGCCGCATCCACATTCGTCTTTCACGTTCGGGTTAGTGAACTTAAACCCTTCGTTCAGACCTTCTTTGACGAAGTCTAACTGCGTACCGTCGAGGAATTGCAGGCTCTTACCGTCGATCACGACTTTTACGCCTTTGTCTTCAAACACGGTATCTTCAGCCGCCGGCTCGTCAACAAATTCCAGTACATAGGCCATACCTGAGCAGCCGGAGGTTCTCACGCCCAGACGCAGACCAAACCCTTTACCGCGGTTTGCCAGGAAGGTATTTACACGCGCTGCTGCACTGTCGCTTAAGGTAATCGACATAATAAAACCTCAACTCTTAATTATTTTGCTTCACGTTTGCTTTTGTAATCCGCAATCGCGGCTTTAATCGCGTCTTCAGCCAGAATAGAGCAGTGAATTTTCACCGGTGGCAGTTCAAGCTCGTCGGCGATATCGGTGTTTTTAATCGCCTGTGCTTCGTCCAGAGATTTCCCTTTTACCCATTCGGTAACCAGAGAGCTGGAAGCAATAGCGGAACCGCAGCCGTAAGTCTTGAAACGCGCGTCTTCAATGATACCCTCATTGTTGACTTTGATCTGCAACTTCATCACGTCGCCACAGGCCGGTGCACCCACCATGCCGCTGCCCACGTTCTCGTCGCTGTTGTCAAAAGAGCCCACGTTACGTGGATTCTCGTAATGATCGATTACTTTTTCGCTGTAAGCCATGCTGAATTCTCCTTATCGGTACCGATTAGTGATGTGACCATTCAATGCTGTTCAGATCCACGCCCTGTTTGAACATTTCCCACAGCGGAGAAAGGTCGCGCAGGCGGCCGATGGAGTTGCGAACCAGATTGATGGCGTAGTCAATCTCTTCTTCGGTAGTGAAACGACCTAAAGAGAAACGAATTGAGCTGTGTGCCAGCTCGTCGGTCATCCCCAGCGCGCGCAGCACATAGGATGGCTCCAGGCTTGCAGAAGTACATGCAGAACCGGAGGATACAGCCAGGTCTTTCAGCGCCATAATCAGCGACTCGCCTTCAACAAAGTTGAAGCTGACGTTGAGAATGTTCGGTGCGCCCTGCTCGAGGTCACCGTTGAGGTACACCTCTTCCATATCTTTCACGCCGTTCCACAGACGGTTACGCAGACTGCGCAGGCGCGCCATCTCGGTTTCCATCTCTTCTTTAGCGATACGGTATGCTTCACCCATGCCGACGATCTGGTGCACAGGCAGCGTACCGGAACGCATACCGCGCTCGTGACCGCCGCCGTGCATCTGCGCTTCAATACGAATACGCGGTTTACGACGAACGTACAGCGCGCCGATACCTTTCGGACCATAGATTTTGTGGCCGGAGAAGGACATCAGGTCAACTTTCAGTTGGCTCAGATCGATAGGCAGTTTGCCCACGCTCTGGGTCGCATCAACGTGATAGATGATGCCGCGAGCACGGCACATTTCGCCGATAGTCGCGATATCCTGCACCACGCCGATTTCGTTGTTCACGTGCATGATGGACACGAGGATGGTGTCGTCACGCATTGCTGCTTCAAGTTCTTTCAGGTCGATAATGCCGTTACGCTGCGGGGCGAGGTAGGTGACTTCGAACCCTTCGCGCTCCAGCTGACGACAGGTATCCAGCACGGCTTTGTGTTCGGTTTTGCTGGTGATGATGTGCTTGCCTTTTTTCTGATAAAAGTTGGCTGCACCTTTAATCGCCAGGTTATCGGATTCAGTCGCACCGGAAGTAAATACGATTTCACGCGGGTCAGCGCCCACGAGGTCGGCAATCTGGTTACGGGCGATATCTACCGCCTCTTCAGCCTGCCAGCCGAAACGGTGTGAACGAGACGCTGGGTTACCAAAGTTTCCGTCCAGGGTCAGACACTGCATCATTTTCTCGGCAACACGCGGGTCCACCGGCGTGGTTGCGGAGTAGTCGAGATAGATCGGTAATTTCATTGCTCTATAAACTCCGTACATCGCTTCAATGCAAGGAATCAGGCAACCGGCTGGATGTACGACCGAGTTAACGGGGTGTGTAGCACCCCGGCCTGATTCTAAAATACTTTTATTATGCGCGTAACTTAACGTCGATCGCGTCTTGAGCACGATTAGTGCGTGGAGCGTCATGGGTATGCTGGCGACCAGACACATCCAGGACTTCCTGATTATTTACCAGTTCGCCCAACGTAATGTTGTTGAGGAAACCGGTCAGACGATCGCTCAGATCGCGCCACAGCGCGTGGGTCAGGCATTTATCGCCGCCCTGACAACCGCCTTTGCCCTGGCAACGGGTCGCATCTACAGACTCGTCAACAGCGCTAATCACTTCACCTACTGCGATGCTGCCGGCATCTTTACCCAGCAGATACCCGCCGCCTGGTCCACGTACGCTGGAAACCAGACCGTTTTTACGCAAACGGGAAAACAGCTGCTCCAGATATGACAGGGAAATTCCCTGACGTTCAGAAATATCAGCCAACGGTACCGGGCCCGTTTCGGAGTTGAGCGCAACGTCCAACATTGCGGTCACGGCGTAACGCCCTTTTGATGTCAGTCTCATGTCTTACTTAGCCTCAAACTCGCCCCTGCCCGGGGTTTTTTATTGTAAAATGGGGGTATTGCATAGCAGGGGCAAGTCTGACATTCCCGACTAAATCAGTCAACTATTTACTTGACTAATTTAGTCAGGTATTTAACCTTCAGTGCCATTTTCACTTGCCGGATGCGCTTCGCTTATCCGGCCTACGAATCGTGCGGCCTGTAGGCCGGATAAGCGAAGCGCATCCGGCATTAGTACAGTTACTTGCTTTTATTCTGCTGCTCGATTGAAGCTAAAATCCCGCGCAGGATGTTCAGTTCCTGGCTCTCTGGACGCGCACGGGTAAACAGACGGCGCAGCTTATTCATCACCTGCCCCGGGTGCCCTTCGCGGATAAACCCGGTCGACAGCAGCGTTTGCTCCAGATGACCGTAAAAACGCTCTAAATCATCGACCAGCGGATACTCTGCTTCTTCGTAATCTACGGTCTTGTCGCTTTCCTGCGTCGCCAGCCAGGCCATGCGCACCTCATAAGAGATGACCTGCACTGCCATCGCCAGGTTGAGCGAACTGTATTCCGGGTTCGCGGCAATGGCGACGTGATAATGGCACTTCTGCAGCTCTTCGTTGGTCAGACCAACACGTTCACGACCAAAGACCAGCGCCACCGGCGAGTTCGTCGCTTCAGAGACACTTTTTAAACCGCATTCACGCGGATCCAGCATCGGCCACGGCAGCGTGCGGGAACGCGCACTGGTGCCTACCACCAGGCTACAGCCCGCCAGCGCTTCATCGAGCGTATCGACGATCTGCGCGCTGCCGATCACATCACTGGCACCCGCTGCCAGGGCGATGGCCTGGGAGTCCGGTTTAACCAGTGGATTTACCAGCCACAGATTGGTTAAACCCATGGTTTTCATTGCGCGGGCTACAGAGCCCATGTTGCCAGTGTGAGAGGTTTCCACCAGCACGATTCGAATATTTTGCAGCATTGTATTTCTTCGGCTAAAGATTATTCGGGCATATTATCATAAAACGAAGACATATTCCGAACTCGCTGCTATACTCTGCGCCGTTTTCCCGTTCTTTAACATCCAGTGAGAGAGACCGATGCATCCGATGCTGACCATCGCCGTGCGCGCAGCGCGCAAGGCGGGTAATGTAATTGCCAAACACTACGAAACCCCAGACTCTGTAGAAACCAGCCAGAAAGGCAGCAATGATTTCGTGACTAACGTCGATAAAGCCGCCGAAGCGATTATTATCGAAACGATTCGCAAATCTTACCCACAGCACACCATCATCACCGAAGAAAGCGGTGAACATGTTGGTGAAGATTTGGATGTTCAATGGGTTATCGATCCACTGGATGGCACCACCAACTTCGTAAAACGTCTGCCGCACTTCGCGGTATCCATCGCAGTACGCATCAAAGGCCGTACTGAAGTCGCCGTTGTTTACGATCCAATGCGTAACGAACTGTTCACCGCAACCCGTGGCCAGGGCGCACAGCTGAACGGCTACCGCCTGCGTGGCAGCACCGCCCGCGATCTGGATGGCACCATCATCGCCACCGGTTTCCCGTTCAAAGCCAAACAGCACGCCGCTTCTTACATGAAAATTCTGGGCAACATGTTTACCGAATGCGCGGACTTCCGCCGCACCGGTTCTGCTGCGCTGGATCTGGCCTACGTTGCCGCAGCCCGCGTTGACGGTTATTTCGAAATTGGCCTGCGCCCGTGGGATTTCGCCGCAGGTGAACTGATTGCCCGTGAAGCTGGCGCACTGGTTTGCGACTTTACCGGTGGTCATAACTACATGGCGACCGGCAACATCGTTGCAGGTAACCCGCGCGTAGTGAAAGCCATGCTGGCTAACATGCGTGATGAACTGAGCGATGCGCTGAAGCGTTAATCGTTTGATGCCGGATGGCGGCTAGCGCCTTATCCGGCCTACCAGGGAATTCCCCGTAGGCCTGATAAGCGAAGCGCCATCAGGCATTCATCCTACAACAGTGCTAAAACGGTCTTATCCCTCGCCCCACCGGCACCGCACTCATCCACATCACTACCGCAGCAGTGATCAGCACCGCACCACCGGCTAATGCCAGCGTCGTCCAGCCAATCTGTCGCCACAATACCGGCGCTTTATGCCCGCTAAGTTTCACCGCCAGCGAGCGGAAACTGTGTACCAGCAGAGCCAGTGACGTAATCGTCAAAGAGGTTCCTGCCGCCATCGCCAGCGCCGACGCCATACCCCAGCTAAACACGCCAACCACTTTGCTGAACAGTAAAACCATGATGGCCCCCGAGCACGGGCGCATCCCCATAGACAGCACGATCATCAACCGGGCACGCCAGTCATCACCACTTTGCAGCTGTTCAGGATCGGGTAAATGCTGATGCCCGCAGCCGCAACCCTCGTGATGCACATGATGCGGCGTGAAGGCTGTGAATTTTGGGCGGCGCAGCAGCTGGCGCAATTTCTTCAGCGCACGGACGCACAATAAAACGCCCAACACGCCAACCAGCGCATAACTTCCTTTCTCCAGCCAGAAACTACTCATATGTAGCTGTCGTGCGGGCAACTGCAAAATGGTAAGCACCACAACCACCAGTCCGATAGCGACCAGCCCCTGTAATAAAGATGAGGCCAGCGTCAGGCCAATACTCGACTTCAGCTTCGAGGGGTGCGTTGCCAGCCAGGTGGTAATAACGACTTTTCCATGTCCCGGCCCCAGCGCGTGCAGAACGCCGTAGAGAAAACTAAACAGCAGCAGCGATCCCCCGGCCTGGGCCGGATTGGCGGCAACTGCTTTCAGCAACCCGCTCATCTGTTGGTTAACGTCGCGCTGCCAGACGACACTTTTCATCATCACCTGCGGCCAGGCCTGCCATAGCCACAGTATGCCGCCTGCCGCCAACAGCAAAAAGACAGCCAGCGGCCATAGCGTCAGCCAGCGACGTCTGGCTGCACGTTGTTGATAAACTACTGACATTGCAGCGTTACCGTCTGTGCAAACTGTTTACCCAACTCCATATCCTCCGGCGGTGCGTCTTCTTTATCCAGCGACTGCGCAAAGCTCAGCGTTTGTTCATTGGGCGTCGGCGTATGTACTGAAATCCGGCATTTCTGGCTTATGGCCTGCCCCAGCCTGGCGTCGCTGTCTTTGTCATAGCTCATATCAACGTAGTAGGTCGGGTCGAAGGTTGAAATGGTATATTTTTGACCACTCAGCGGCTGAGCTTCGGCCAGCGGCAAAATGAACGTCAGCACTGCCTGGTGTTCCTCCCGCGCCATGCCATATTCCGTCGGCCTGTTTTTAAACTTTACCTTTTTCCCGTCGTGCCACACTTCGGTGAAATAGTGCTGCCCGAGAACGTTGGCCATCACTTCCGCCGCCAGTTTCTTCCAGATCTCATCACCAGGTTTGGCATTTCCCGCATCGTAAAGCAGATCCGCCGAGGTAATTTCATCCATCGTCCAGCGCATTTTCAGCGCGACGAACTGGTCATTCTCGCTCACTATCTCAGTTTTCAGATGGATAAAGCTGTGGGGATGCGCGCCTGCGCCAAAGGACAGGACAGCGAGAAACAACGTGATAATGATACGTTTAACGCCTTGCATGAGTTCTCCACGATGAAAATCTACACCGCCACAAATAATGATGCCGGGTTTGGCGAAAGTGTGCTGAGGATACCATTGAACGAAAAAATATTGAGCACCCTTTTCCGGTATCGATTCAGTTCTCAATTTCGATAATTTCTTCTTCGGGAAATTCCCCCCAAACACCTTTTAGGCGTCAAAACTTAAGTCAAATGATAACAAAATGTTAATTGATGGTTTCATTTTAATATTTAATTAACACTTAATTTGAAAACCTGAATGTAAAACCATGTAAATTTAACCAATTATTAACCATTTTATTTCTATAAATTCACAATAATGGGCGTATATCACATTTACCAAACTTATGATTCATTCCCTCTTCCATTCATTGTTAACTTCACGCCGTGACATATCCTGCCCCCTACGAAAGGTACAACTATGAAATTCAAACTCGCATTACTCAGTGCAACCCTGGTTTCTGCATGCATGTTGTCCGGCACGTCCTTTGCGGCGGAAAAATATGAAATTGCTGTGGTTGCCAAAGTCACCGGGATCCCATGGTTTAACCGGATGGAAACCGGCGTAAATGAAGCAGCAAAAAAACTGGATGTGAATGCTTACCAGACCGGACCTTCAACGCCGGACCCGGCGCAGCAGGTGAAAGTGATTGAGGATCTGATCGCCAAAAACGTTAATGCGATCATCGTGGTGCCGAATGATGCCAAGGTCCTTGAGCCGGTACTGAAAAAAGCGCGCGATAAAGGCATCGTGGTGTTGACGCACGAATCCCCGGATGAGCAAATTGGCCAATGGGATATCGAAACCATCGACAGTGAAAAATACGCACAGGCCAACGTCGATGAGTTAGCGAAAAATATGGGCGGCAAAGGCGGATATGCCATCTATGTTGGTTCGCTGACGGTCCCACTGCATAACGCGTGGGCGGATTATGCAATTAAGTACCAGAAAGAAAAATATCCGGAAATGTTCGAAGTCACTTCACGTCTGCCGGTCGCGGAAAGTATCGATAAATCCTACGCCACAACGCTGGATCTGATGAAAACCTACCCGCAGATGAAGGGCATTATCGGCTTCGGCTCACTGGGTCCAATCGGTGCGGGTCAGGCTGTGCAGAAAAAACGCGCCAAAGATAAGATCGCCGTCGTCGGGATCGCCATGCCAGCGCAGGCAGCACCTTACCTGATGCGCGGTGATATCAAAAAAGCGCTGCTGTGGGATCCAAAAGACGCGGGCTACGCGCTGGTCACCGTTGCCGATCAGCTGTTGCAGGGCAAAGAAGTGAACGCCGATCTGAGTATCGATGGTTTAGGGAAAGCCGATATCGACACGGAGAAGAAAGTGATCCGCTTTAACAAGATCCTCGAAGTCACCAAAGACAACGCACAATCACTTGGTTTCTAAGGCTTTAGCCAACACCAGGGAACCTTAACGCCGACCGTCTGGTCGGCGCTATCAACCAAACTAACACTCAGCGTCCCCCCGGACGCGCGCAGGGGTATTGTCCATGGCAGACACCACCGCATTTATCACTCTTGAGAATATCAGCAAACAATTCCCGGGCGTGCTGGCGCTGGATAACGTGAATCTGACGCTGAGAAAAGGCGAAGTTCACTGTCTGGCGGGTCAAAACGGCTGTGGTAAAAGTACCATTATTAAAGTGATCTCCGGGGTTTATCATCCGGAAAAAGGCGCGCAGATTTTACTCGACGGAAAATTATTCCATCATCTGACGCCGCAGCTCTCTTCCCATTATGGCATTCAGGTTATTTATCAGGACCTGTCGTTGTTCCCCAACTTTAGCGTCGCAGAAAATATCGCGGTCAACCGCTATCTGCCGGGTGGCGATATCTGGGTGCGTCGCGGCGCCATGAAGCAGCAGGCGCTGGCAGCCATGAAACGTATTGGGGTGAATATCGATCCCGATAAAAAAGTTGAAAAACTCTCAATTGCTGATCGACAGCTGGTCGCCATTTGCCGGGCGATTGCCGCCGATGCGCGTCTGGTGATTATGGACGAGCCCACCGCCTCGCTAACCCGCCAGGAGGTTAATGGCCTGCTGCGAGTAGTTAATGAACTGAAAGCGGCCGGAATTTGCGTCGTGTTTGTCAGCCATCGTCTGGATGAGGTGATGGAAGTGGCTGACCGCATCAGCGTAATGCGCGACGGCAAACTGGTGGGTACATACCCTGCCAGCGAACTCGACAGCCACGAGCTGGCCTTCCTGATGACCGGACAACGCTTCCACTACAGCCCGTTGCCGGAAAGGCCCGCGATTGAGCAAGAGCCGCTGCTTGAGCTGCGCAATCTGAGCCGCAGAGGCAAATACCAAAACATTAATCTGTCGCTGCACGGCGGCGAGATCGTCTCCATTGTTGGTCTGCTGGGTGCCGGGCGCACCGAGCTTTGTCTGAGCCTGTTTGGTATGACGCACCCGGAAAGCGGCGAGATTCGCATTAACGGTCAGCCGGTTACTCTGCGCAATAACCATGACGCAATCCAACACGGGATCGGCTATGTCTCAGAAGATCGCCTGACGCAGGGGCTGATCATGGAGCAGTCGATCTACGACAACACCATCGTCACGGTGTTTGATCAACTGCACACCGGTAGCGGTCTGCTCGATCATCGTAAAGCGCAAAAGTTGGTCGCCGATTTAATCCGCGAACTGAATATCAAAGTGTCCGATCCGCACCTGCCGGTCAAAACCCTTTCCGGCGGTAATGCCCAGCGTATCGCCATTGCCAAATGGGTGGCGACCAATCCCCGCATCCTGATCCTCGACTCGCCTACCGTCGGCGTGGATATCGCCAACAAAGAGGGCATTTACCAGATAGCCCGCGATTTGGCGGAACAGGGTATGGCGGTGCTGATGATTTGCGATGAAATCCCGGAAGCGTATTACAACAGCCACCGTGTGCTGGTAATGCGTCGCGGCAAGCTGGTGGCGGAATTTAATCCTCATCAATGCAGTGAAGAGGAGATTGCTGAAGTGGTCGAGGTAATCAATGAATAAGATGCATCTCTCCCGTTTAATCGGGCAACATGAGTTCTGGCTGGGCCTGCTGGTTGTAGCCCTTGCCGTTGGGCTAAGCATCAGCACCGACGAGTTCTTGTCTTTGGGGAACCTGACGGATGTGGCCACCAGCTACGCGATTCTCGGCATCCTGGCCTGTGGGCTGTTTGTGGTGCTGATTTCCGGCGGGATCGACATCTCATTTCCGGCGATGACCGCGATAGCCCAGTATGCAATGGCCAGTTGGGTTATCGGTCACGGCGGTAACTTCGCGCTGGCGTTAATCATCGCCATTGCGGTGGGCCTGCTGCTTGGGCTGATCAACGGTTTTCTGGTCTATTGGCTACGCGTTCCGGCAATCATCATTACCATCGCCACGTTGAACGTCTACTACGGTCTGCTGGTTTACGCCACCAAAGGCACCTGGCTGTACGGCTTCCCGGACTGGTTTATGAACGGCATTAACTGGTTCTCGTTCACCGCGGCGGATGGCTACGACTACGGTTTGACCCTGCCCCTGCTGTGCCTGGCGGCGGTGATCATTTTTACCGCCGTGCTGATGAACTATACCCGTCTTGGCCGTCAGGTTTACGCCATGGGCGGCAACCGCGACGCGGCCTCGCGCCTGGGGCTGAATCTGCTGAAGCTGCATTTTTACGTCTATGGCTACATGGGCATTCTGGCAGGCGTTGCCGCCGTGGTTCAGGCGCAAATCACCCAGTCAGTTGCGCCCAATTCGCTGCTCGGCTTTGAGCTGACGGTGCTGGCGGCGGTAGTACTCGGCGGAACCAGCATGAGCGGCGGGCGCGGTACGTTGACCGGAACCCTGCTCGGCGTGGTTCTGCTGGCCTTCTTACAAAATGGCCTGACGCTGCTCAGCGTCTCCTCTTACTGGCACACCGTGTTCAGCGGTGCCATTATTCTGGTCAGCATTAGCGCCACGGCCTGGAACGAAAAACGCAAACTGGCAAGGGAGCTTTGAGATGAAAACAATCGCCAGATTTTTACCCGGTGATGCCATCATTCGTCTGCAATGCGTGATTATTGTGGTCGTCGCCCTGGTCTTCTCGGCCCTGCTCGGCAGCCGTTTCTTCAGCGTCGCTAACTTCCAGTCGATTGGCTCACAGCTACCAATCCTCGGCATGCTGGCCCTCGGGATGGGCATGACCATGCTGACCGGTGGCATTAACTTGTCGATTATTGCCGGGGCGAACGCCTGCTCGCTGGTGATGGCGGCGATTATCGTCACCCATCCGGATAACCCGCTGTTTCTGGTGCTAGCGCTGCTGGCAGGCGCTGCCGTGGCGGTGGCTATCGGCACGCTCAACGGTGCGCTGATTGCCTGGGTCGGGGTTTCGCCTATTCTCGCCACGCTCGGCACGATGACGCTTATCTCCGGGCTGAATATTCTGCTTTCCAACGGGACGGTGATTTCCGGTTTTCCGACCGCCATTCAGTACCTTGGTAACGCCACGATTGCCGGTATTCCGGTGGCGCTACTGCTCTTTTTCCTGGTGGCAATCCTGCTGTGGGTACTGCTGGAACACACCACGCTTGGGCGCAGCCTGTATCTCGTTGGTTCCAATGAACAGGCTACCCGCTACAGCGGCGTAAATACCGTACGGGTACAAATTTCGGTGTACGTGATTTCTGCCCTGCTCGGCTGGGTCGCCGCCATTTTGATGATGGCGAAATTCAACTCAGCTAAAGCCGGATACGGTGAATCCTACCTGCTGGTCACCATCCTTGCCTCCGTCCTCGGCGGTATCAACCCGGATGGCGGCTTCGGGCGCATTATCGGCCTGGTGCTAGCACTGATTGTGCTGCAAATGCTGGAAAGCGGCCTTAACTTGCTGGGGGTCAGCAGCTATCTGACGATGGCGCTGTGGGGCGCGGTGCTGATCCTCTTTATCGCATTACAGAATCGTAAAGCCTGATTTCAGGAGAAAAAATTATGGCAAGTTACTTTATTGGTGTGGATGTCGGAACCGGAAGCGCCCGTGCTGGCGTGTTTGATCTCAACGGCAGAATGGTCGGTCAGGCCAGTCGGGCCATCGAGATTTACCGCCCGCAGGCCGATTTTGTTGAGCAGTCTTCCGATAACATCTGGCAGGCGGTGTGTAACGCGGTTCGCGATGCGATTAACCAGTCGGATATCAACCCTATCCAGGTGAAAGGTCTGGGCTTTGACGCGACCTGTTCACTGGTGGTGCTGGACAAAGAAGGTAAACCGCTGACCATCAGCCCGTCCGGGCGCAGCGAACAGAACATCATTGTGTGGATGGATCACCGCGCCATTACTCAGGCCGAGCGCATCAACGCCCTGCATCATCGGGTGCTGGACTACGTTGGCGGCATTATCTCCCCTGAAATGCAGACGCCAAAACTGCTATGGCTGAAGCAACATATGCCCAACACCTGGGCCAATGCGGGATACTACTTTGACCTGCCCGATTTCCTGACCTGGCGCGCAACGGGCGATGACACGCGCTCATTGTGTTCGACGGTGTGTAAATGGACCTATATGGGCCATGAAGACAAATGGGATGCCAGCTATTTCCGCCAGATTGGGCTGGAAGATTTGCTGGAGCATGATGCCGCCAAAATTGGTCGCTACGTGAAAACCATGGGCGAACCGCTCGGTCACGGGCTATCTGCGCGCGCCGCCAGCGAAATGGGGCTGATTCCGGGGACCGCTGTCAGCGTCTCGATCATCGATGCCCACGCCGGTACCCTCGGCACGCTCGGGGCAAGCGGTGTTTCCGGCGAGGTGGCGGATTTTGACCGTCGTATCGCGCTGATTGGCGGCACTTCCACTGGACACATGGCGATTTCCAAAGAGCCGCGTTTTATCGGCGGCGTCTGGGGTCCTTACTACTCAGCCGTGCTGCCAGAATACTGGCTCAACGAAGGTGGACAGTCGGCAACCGGGGCGTTAATCGACCACGTTATTCAGTCGCATCCTTGCTACGAAACCCTGCTGGCGCAGGCTAAATCTCAGGGGCAGACCATTTACGAAGTGCTGAATGCGCTGTTGCGTAAAATGGCTGGTGAGCCGGAAAATATCGCATTTTTAACCCGCGATATGCACATCCTGCCCTATTTCCACGGCAACCGCTCGCCGCGCGCTAACCCAACGCTCACGGGCGCAATCACCGGACTGAAACTGTCACGTACGCCGGAGGATATGGCGCTACAGTACCTTGCGACCATCCAGGCCATTGCGCTGGGAACCCGCCATATCATTGAAACGATGAATCAAAGCGGCTACACCATCGATACGATAATGGCCAGCGGCGGCGGGACGAAAAACCCAATCTTCGTTCAGGAACATGCCAACGCCACCGGCTGCGCGATGCTGCTGCCTGAAGAGAGCGAAGCCATGCTGCTGGGTGGCGCCATGATGGGAACTATCGCCGCGGGCGTTTTCGAAACCTTCCCGGAAGCGATGTCGGCGATGAGTCGGATTGGTAAAACAGTTACCCCGCAAACAAATCGCATTAAGCAGTATTACGATCGCAAATATCGGGTATTCCACGAGATGTATCAGGATCATATGAAATACCGCCAGTTGATGCAGGAGGACGCATGAGCGACTCCTGGTCTCAGGCCACCGGCGTATTTCAGCTCTATAGCGATGCCCTGGCGGGTCTGGGGCAGCATCTGACTGAACCGCTCTGGCAGTCGCTGATGGCGGAGCTGCGCGGCTGTCGGGGGAAAATCGTCGTCACCGGCGTCGGTACCTCCGGCATCGCAGCGCGTAAAGTGGCGCATATGCTTGCGTGCGTAGAACGCCCGGCGATCTACCTCAACGCGACGGACGCGGCGCATGGCGATCTCGGTTTTTTACGCGCCAACGACCTGGTGATTATGCTGTCGCGTGGGGGAAATTCGGATGAACTCACCCGGCTGCTGCCCGGACTGACTGCGCGAAATGTGCCTATTCTGAGCGTGACTGAAAACGCCGACTCAGCCATTGCTAAAGCGTCGAGACTGGTGATTTCCACCGGCGTCCAGCGTGAGGCCGACCCGCTGAACATGTTGGCCACCACCTCAATTTTACTGGTGCTGGCTATCTTTGACGCCGCCTGCGCCTGCCTGATGAGCGAAAGCGGTTACTCAAAGGAGACGCTGTTGTCTGTGCATCCAGGCGGTGATGTGGGATTAACGCTGAGCCGCGGTAAGTAACGCCAGGCAGCTGTTTCGGAGGTAATGAATCTGTTGCCTCCGGTATATTGCTACGTTCACCTTATGTTTTTCACTTCTCTGAAACGATACTGCCTGTGAACGTGTTAAGGGTACTATCGCCGTACCCTTAACAATCCCGGCTCCCGGCGGGAAAATTGTTGCTACGCAATACCCTCCGCTTATTCCTCCGGGCTACCGGGCCGGGCGCGAGGTAGCGTCCTTGCAAAGCGCGCCCTGAGCCAGCATCCATGCTGGCTCTCCCGGCCTTACGGAAACACGTCGGCAATTTTCAGCCGGACCAGCCCACACCTGACCATCTGCGTTTTTTGTTTAAACAGCAAAACGGGTTTCACTGGAAGTCAGAGCGTTGAAGCGATGACCCCGGTCTGGCTGAAAATCGATGAGTCGTTGACGGCTGACCGGGTCTGCCCGCATGGATGCGGGCAGAGTGGACGGCCTGCAGGGACGCAGGCTCGTCCCCGACCCGACAGGCAGACGGCATAAGACGAATGAATCGCATCGCGACGATTTTCCCGCCGGGAGCCTGGGATGCAAGGGAGGCGGCGGTGAGCCTCCCTTGCACGTTCACGGGTATCTCTGATTCAGAGAAGTGATAACGCTGGGGTGAACGGAACCCCATAGCGGAATAAAATATTCTCCATCATGTTTAACATGACATACAGTACATCTCTGGCATATCTAAACAAAAGATAAAACAGTGAAAAAGCGGATTAACGCGCTGCGTTCCACTACCGCTATCTGTTCCGCACGTTAAAAATTCTGTGACGCTCTCCAGCATTCCTGGCGTAAAGCATTCCATTCTCAAAATCTATGAGCAAACTTTAGCTATTCTTATCAAACATACTTACGGGAGATCCTACAGATGATGTCAACGCTTGCCCCACCATCTGTACTTTCCGCTCCCCAGCGCCGTTGCCAGGTGCTGCTGACGCTTTTCCTGCCGGGGCAAATCGCTACTACACAAACCTTCAGCAGCCTCAACGGTGTCGATGATGCCACGGTTCAGGAAGATATTATTGGCGCAGGACTCGAAATCCAGCGCTATCACCGGCTCGCGATAGCCACCGCGCAGAATGGTGGCTATACGATCGAAGGAACCCCGCTAAATCAGCGTCTGTGTCTGTTGCAGTGGCTGCGCCGTGGCCTGCGGATTTGCCCTGCCTTTATCGCCCAGCAGTTTACCCCGGCGTTAAAAGCGGAACTTAAGCAACGGGGGATCGCACGTACGCTGTATGACGACACCAATCTGCATGCGCTCATTAATCTGTGCTCCCGGCGCTTGCAGAAGCCGTTTGAGTGTCGTGACATCCAGTTCCTGCGCCTGTATTTACAGTATTGCCTGCTACAGCATCACGCGGGGATCACCCCGGAATTTAACCCACTCCAGCAACGCTGGGCGCAATCCTGCGCGGAATATCCGCTCGCAGAGGAAATTGGCCGTCATTGGCAGCGCCACGTCATGCAGCGTGCACCGCTGGGCGAATCGCTGTTTATGGCGTTGCTGTTCTCAATGCTTCGTATCCCCGACCCGATTCGCGATAATCACCATCAGGATCGCCGCCTGCGTCTTGCTATTGCGCGGTTGGTGCTACGTTTTCGCGAGTATGGCAATGTGCGCTTCAGCGATGAGCAAGGGCTGAATGACCAGTTGTATATCCACCTGGCTCAGGCACTGAACCGCAGCGTGTTTGCCATCGGCATTGATAACACGCTGCCGGAGGAGTTCAGCCGCCTTTATCCCCGGCTGGTCCGTACTACCCGCGAGGCGATTCACGGCTTCGAGGCCGAATACGATGTGCAATTTTCCAAAGAAGAGATCGGGCTGGTGGCCGTTATTTTTGGCGCCTGGCTGATGCAGGAGAAGGATTTACACGAAAAGCAGATTATCCTGCTGACCGGTAGTAACGAACAACTTGAAGTGCATATAGAGCAACAGCTGCGCGAACTGACGCTGCTGCCGCTCAACGTAAAACATATGCCGATGCAGGACTTTCAAAAAGAGGGTGCCCCGCGCGGCGTAACGCTGATTATTACGCCGTACACCACGCCGTTACCGCTATTTTCACCCCCGTTGATTCATGCGGATCTGGCGCTTACGCCGCATCAGCAGCAGCAGATCCGCAAAATCCTCGAATCATAACGTTGCAGGCTGCGCGACCACCTTCGGGCGCAGAACGATTGCCGGGAGCGCCACCAGCGCCATCACCCAGAACACGCCGCTGCCCAGATTCTGGTACAGATAGCCCGCGAATACGGTCATGATGGCGATACTGCCGCCCATCGCTATCGCGGAATACACCGCCTGCAAACGAATAACTTCGCTCCCCTGGCGTGCCGCGATATAACGCATTGCCGCCAGGTGGCAGACGGTAAAGGTTCCGCAATGGAGGATTTGCACCACGATCAGCCACGGCAGCTCGGTGCTCCAGCCCATCAATCCCCAACGCACCACCCCGCAAACGGCGGAAAGCAGCAGCAGATCGCGGGCGCTGAAGCGACGGAACAGCTTGTGGCTAAGTGCGAAAATAATCACCTCCGCCACCACACCTAGTGACCATAAATAGCCCACCGCCGAAGCGGAATATCCGGCAGACTGCCAATAGATGGCGCTGAAACCATAATACGCAGCATGCGCCCCCTGTAGCAGACTCACGCAAGCAAGAAAACGCCAGCTCTGGGTTATCAGCGCGCGCCAGGCGGGCCATCCCGCACTCTCCTGCTGACGGTTTTCACCCGCTGGCTGCACGCTCGGGCGAATCATCATGCCCAGCAGCATCGAGGCGACGCCAAGCGATAGCAGGACCAGGATCACCCGATAGTCAAACAGGCTCACCAGTTTGCCGGTTAGCGCGGAGCCGATCACAAAAGCCACGGATCCCCACAGTCGCACCCGACCGTAATCCATGGTTATCTGTTTCTGCCAGGTGTTGGCCAGCGCATCGGTCAGCGGTACCAGCGGTGAGAAAAACAGGTTGAAGCCGACCATCACCACCATCAGCCACGCCACGTTGGTTCCCGCCCAGAAGGCCAGCGCAAACACCAGCGTCAACAGGGCCAAAATACGTAACGCTGAGATCAGCCGAGAGGGATCGCTCACACGCGGCGCAATCAGCAAACTACCGACAAAACGGGCAATCAGCCCCGCGCCCAGCAGTAAACCGATGGTTTCCGGCGTCAGCCCTAACCCTTCGAGCCA
Source organism: Citrobacter sp. Cpo065 (assembly GCF_030332805.1). NCBI lineage: Bacteria > Pseudomonadati > Pseudomonadota > Gammaproteobacteria > Enterobacterales > Enterobacteriaceae > Citrobacter > Citrobacter sp. Cpo065. Next base: position 18,964 of record NZ_JAOWHC010000035.1, on the reverse strand, counting down.
GACGCTCCAGAAAGGCAGAAAGATACCGTAGCTAAAGAAGTAGGTGAAATAACCGAGCGCCAGCCAGCGCGTGGAATGCAAAGCCATGGGTCCTCCCGTTTTGGAAGCCCTAGTCTAATGACTCAAACCACATTCTGAAGAGTACTACCGTTCACATTTACGAAATAATTGTGACAAACATCACCTTTAACCAACACGATTGGTCATCCGCATCCGCAATCGTTTACATCTGTATGATTTTACAGCAGGGAACATGATGGGATGAATAAACAGTAATGCAAGGAATTGAATGGATTTTGCGAAAAATACTCAGCTGAATACCAAAATCCTTAATATCATCACAAGTATATCATTTAGCAGCCAATATTCGTGATTGCAATATTTTGACTCCGTACTAATTTAAAATTATTTAAATGTAATAGCAGTTAGCCCGTTCATTTTTAATAAATATAATCTGAAAATCTCACTTATTAATATGACTGCCAGCGCATATCGAATACCATTGCCCAGCAATTAATTTTGATCTTTGTCTTTTCATTAATTTAATTGCTAACAGGTTAATCAAATAAGAGGGACTTTAATGAACAAAATTGCAAAATCTATAGCGGTTAGCTTGCTGGCGCTTTCTGCGGGAAGCGCATGGGCGACGGACGGTAAAATTGAATTTACGGGTGAAATTCTAACCAGCACCTGTGAATTCGCCGATGGTGACGTCATCAACGTGGAACTGGGTCATTACGCCGCCGCACAGTTTAAAACTGTCGGTGATACCAGCCCGGCGATTCCGGTTAATATTCCGTTGGAAAACTGCCCAGCCTCCCCGTGGGAGCACGTTGATGGCACAACGGACAACTCGTTCCAGCTGTGGCTGGAAACGCGCGCTGGCGGCACTGTAGCCGATCACGACGATCTGGTCGCCGTTAGCAGCATGGATACCGCCGCAACCGGTGTGGGCATCCGTATCGCAAGAGCCAGCGACAACGCAACGATGGTGCTGAATAAGCTGCCCGCGGCTGATTCAAAAATCAGCTTTGCCCCGGAAGCCGATGGCACCACTATCGTAGGGCTACAAGCCTATTACGTCTCCACTGTTGATCCTAAAGAGATCTCCCCAGGCGAAGCCAACGCCAGCGTTGACGTCACCATCGACTACCGCTAATCCCGTATACCGTCTCTTTCCATCCCTTCTTCCCGCTGGGATGGAAAGAGACGTTTTTTGACATCAGGTTAAGGATAACAGCGATGAAAAAAAACACCGCGCTCGCTTTGGCATTGGTGCTGGGCAGTTGGGTCAGCCAAAGCCTCGCTGGCGGTATTGTGCTACAGAGAACCCGTGTCATCTACGATGCCGGGAAAAAAGAGGCCGCGCTGCCGGTGGCTAACCACAGTGAAGGTCTGCCTTATTTATTGCAGTCGTGGGTCGACAATGCACAGGGAACCGCACGAGGCCCCTTTATTATTACACCGCCGCTTTTTCGCCTCGATGCTGATAACGATTCATCATTACGAATTATAAAATCATCTGAAAATATTGCTAACGATAAAGAATCGTTGTTCTTTATTAATGTGCGTGCTATTCCTGCCAAAAGCCAAACCACCGATGCGAATAATAATACGCTAACGCTGGTATTTAAAACACGAATAAAACTATTTTATCGCCCGACAAATTTAGTCGGCAAGCCGTACGATGCTTATAAATCTCTTGAATATAAATATAGCAATAATGAGTTAGATATATATAACCCATCGGCTTATCACGTCGTATTCGCCGGTCTTGCGTTAGGGAAAACCGATCTCACGAATAAAATCGATTACATCGCTCCCGGCGAGCATAAACGGCTGGCGGTCCCCGCAGCCGCAGGGAAAACGGTGCGGTGGGCCGCGATCAACGACTATGGCGGTACCACCAAAACAGAAACCCAGACACTGCAATAAGCCACGCCTCACGATGATAGCTCTCAGGGAATGACAAGCGATATGACGCAAAGAACGCCGAATTTATCAACCGTGAAGCCACTTGCCTTCTGGTTGCACTGCGCAATCGCCAGCGGATGCCTGGCCTCCGGCCATGCCTGGGCCGGTGACTTCTACTTTGACCCAACCCTTCTGGAAACGGAGAAAAGCGGCCAGCAGGCGGTGGATCTGGCGGTATTTTCACAGAATAACGCCCAGCTTCCCGGCGAATATATTGTTGATATTTATATTAACAACAAGAAAACCGGTCAGCGTAGGCTGCCGTTTGTCGCGGGTAAAGACCACCAGTTGATTCCTCAGTTCACCCTCGGGCAACTGCGTGAGCTGGGCTTTAAAATCGACAACTATCCACAGTTGGCGGAGCAGGACAACGCCACGATAGTAGCCGACCTGACGCAGGCGATTCCCGGCAGCATCTCACAGTTTGATATCAACCACAGCCGACTGAATCTCAGCGTGCCGCAGATTGCCCTTTACCGTGACGCCCGCGGCTATGTAGATCCTGCACGCTGGGACGACGGGATGCCGGTTTTGTTCACCAACTACAACTTTAGCGGTTCGCAAAACCAGTACGACAACGACAGCGATCGGCGTCAGTATCTGAATATGCAAAATGGTGCCAACATCGGCCCCTGGCGACTGCGCAATTACTCGACCTGGGCGCACAGCGATAATGACACGCGTTGGGATAGCATTAATAGCTGGCTACAACGGGATATCAAAAGCCTGAAATCGCAGTTGGTGATAGGCGAGAGCGCCACCGAAGGCACGGTGTTCTCCAGCTATCAGTTTACCGGCGTGCGGCTGTACTCTGATGAAACCATGCTGCCCAACAGCCAGCGCGGCTTTGCGCCGACCATTCGCGGCATCGCCAACTCCAGCGCTATCGTGACGGTACGGCAAAACGGCTACACCCTGTATCAAAGCAACGTTCCGGCTGGGGCTTTTGAAATCAACGATCTCTACCCTTCGGCGTTCAGCGGCGACTTAGACGTCACTATCGAAGAAGCCGACGGCAGCATACGTCATTTCGTCCAGCCGTTCTCCGCGCTGCCGCAGATGCAAAGACCGGGTTATCTAAAATACAGCGTCACCGCGGGGCGCTTTCGCGCTGCCAGCTCGCAGGACAGCCACGAGCCGGAGTTCCTTGAAAGCACCGCCAGCTATGGTCTGAACAACGCGTTCACGCTTTACGGCGGCCTGAACGCCTCGCAGGACTACCGAGCGCTGGCGCTGGGCCTCGGCTCTACGCTTGGCGTTCTGGGGGCAGTATCGATGGACGTCAGCCGTGCGGACACTCAGCTTGATAACGATGAAAGCTATCATGGCTACAGCTGGCGCACCCAGTACATCAAAGACCTACCGGAAAGCGGCACCAGCGTGTCGCTAAGCTACTACCGCTACACCAGCAGCGGTTATTTCAACTTCTCCGACGCCAACCAGAAGGGTATCAACGGCGGCGATCACCTGCGCAATGAAGCTCAGTTCACTGTCAGCCAGACGTTGTTTTCTGGTATCAGTTTCTACGCCTCTGGCTCGCAGCAGGAGTACTGGGATCGCGAGCAGCAGGATAAAAATCTGTCCATTGGCCTGAACGGCAATCTGTGGGGCGTGAGCTATAACCTCAGCGGCCAGTTTACCGACTCACATGACAGCGACAACGACCGTACGCTGTCGCTCAGCCTGAGCGTGCCGTTGGATCGCTGGATGTCGCATGCGCAGGCAACCTGGCGCACCACCGACCAGCGCGATCGCGCTACTCAGCACGAAGTGGGCATCAATGGCTCGCTGCTGGAAGACCGTCGGCTGACCTATAACCTGAAACAACGGCAAAGCGAAGGCGGCGATCCGGGCAGCAGCAGTCTGTACGGCAGCTACCGTTCTGCCTACGGCACCGTGAATGCCGGTTACGACTACAGCAGCGATAACCGCCAACTGAGCTACGGCCTCTCTGGCGGTATTGTCGCCCATCGTCACGGCGTGACCCTGTCGCAGTCACTGGGCAATGCCTTTGCGCTGATTGACGCCAACGGCGCGGCAGGGATCCGGGTGAAAAATTACCCCGGCATCGCCACCGACTATTTTGGCTATGCCGTGATCCCCTATCTGACCGCGTATCAGGAAAACGCCATCTCTCTCGATACCACAATGATGCCGGATAACGTCGACGTCACCGAAACGGTGCGCACCGTAGTGCCTAATCGCGGTGCCGCCGTAACGGCACACTTTATTGCCCAGACCGGCTACCGCGTACTGCTGAAACTCACCGATGCGCGCGGAAAAGCACTGCCCTTCGGCGCCATCGCCAGCAGTCAGACGCAGCAGAGCATCGTCGACGAAGGTGGCGTGCTGTATATCACTGGTGTAAACAGCCAGCCGCAGATCTGGTCCGTGCGCTGGGGTAATCAGCCAGATCAACAATGCCAGTTTACCTTCAGCCTGCCGGAAGATGCTGCTCGCAACACCGCAATACAAAATGGGAACGCGCTATGTCAATAAAGAGTCTGTGGATGAAAAATGGGATTACCGCCGCGCTACTGGCGCTACCTATCACCCCGGTCTACGCGGTGACCGGGGCCTGCTCCGCGACGGGAAGCTTTAACGTCAATATAGCCAGCGACTGGACGCAAGCACAGAACGTCGCGGGAACCTCGCTGGAACTGCCAACGCCGCTCTCAGGCAATGCTTATCAAATCGATTGCAGCTGTAGCGCGGGTAGCAAAGTGGCGTTGTACTATACGGTCACCAGCGCGCTATCTAAAAACGGTAAACTCAGCGGCTTTTACCAGTTGAATGATAATCTGGATATTAAAACTGAAGTTGATGACATTCCCGGGAAGACGGCGGTCACGCCGCAGAACACTAAACCTATCCAGGAAAGTGGCTCTTACAGCCCCAGCAGCAGCAAAGGTAGCGTGTGCACGGCTGACCCAGCGGAGATCCGCGCCGCGCCGGTAAACATTGGCGCGAGCACCCGTTTTACGCTGTACGTCACCAAACCCTTCCTGGGGGAACTGGTAATTCCAGACACCCTGGTCGCCTCAGTACAGGCCGGATGGACCAGTTCGTCCACCCCACCATCGGTGAGCAGCATGGAAGATATCGCCGAACTGCGCATCCAGGGGAGCATCACCGTGCCCCAGGATTGTAAAATCAACCAGGGCGACGTGATTCAGGTCGATCTCGGTTTTATCAACGCCAACCGTTTCACCACCAAGGACCAGATGCCGGACGGCTATACACCGGTCAATTTTGACATTCACTATGACTGCGGTGATACCTCAACCATCAAAAATAGCATGGAAATGAGGATTGATGCTGATGATGTGATTGAGCAGTACACGTTAGTCGCCCGCCGCCAGGAAGCCAATAACGTCCCGGACATCGGTGTGAGAATGGCCCGTATCGACGGCACCCATGTCAATGTCCCGTTCACAAATGGATTGATCAATATCGATCCTTCCGGCAAGGGAGTAATCAACCTGGAAGCCTGGCCGATTAATATGCTCGGCGGCACGCCCGCGCCGGGGAAATTTAGCGGTACCGCGACCATCACCGTTCTCGTGAAATAATGGCTCACAACATCGGCTGGCGCTGAGCCAGTTCGATAAAATGCTGCAGGGCGGGCTTTAGCTCGCCTTTTTTCCACGCCATCAACAGCGCAATGGTCGGAACATCGCCAACAATAGGGCGGAAAACCACCTGTCCGGTATTAAAATTATTCATATAACCGGGTATCAAAGTCACCCCCAGCCCCATGCCGACCAGGTTCATGGTCACCAGAATGTTGGTTGCTACCTGCACAATGTTGGGCTGGCTTTTTTGCTGCTGAAACCAGTTTTTGACAATCATCGCTAACGCACCGGAGTAGGCCGGATCGGTGCTGACAAAATTCACGCCGTGTAGTTGTTCCGCGGAGATTGCTTGCTCATTAGCTAACGGATGATTCACCGGTAAAACCACTACTAACGGCTCATGAATCAGCTCCAGATAATCGAGATCCGGGCTGTACACCGGGTGGCGCATTAAGCCCACATCCAGCTCTCCACTCAGGATCTTCTCTTCCTGTTCGGTGGTAATCAGACTCACCAGCTCAATGTGCGTATCAGGCTGTTTTAAACGAAACAAAGGCAGCACCTTCGGCAGCAGATTTACCTCTGCGGAAGGGACAAAACCGATGGCAAAATGATTATCTTCCTGCACCGTTTTACGGGCACGAATTTTGGCGTTTTCCGCCTGTTCGAGGATCGCCAGCGCATCTTGCAAAAAGCACTCTCCCGCCGCCGTCAGCGCAACTTTTCGTTTATCCCGCACCAGCAACGGAACGCCCACGCACGTTTCCAGATCGCGGACCTGGCTGCTTAACGACGGCTGAGAGGTATGCAGCTTTTCTGCCGCTCGGGTGAAATTCAGCGCCTGCGCCACCGCTACGAAATAGCGTAAGTGCCTCAGTTCCATGCCCTTCTCCTTGTTATCGAAAAAATGTCTCAACTGGTAGAAATTTACTATTTCACAGATTGATAACTAACCAGCAACATCCTTAAGGTACAAAAAAAGAAGGTCAATACATCTTAGCTTTCAGGATTAAAAAATATGACCACACCCTCAAATTTAGACATCTACCAACTGATCGACACGCAAAACGGTCGCGTAACCCCACGAATTTATACCGACCCTGAAATTTACCAACTGGAGCTGGAACGCATCTTCGGACGCTGCTGGTTATTTCTCGCCCACGAAAGCCAAATCCCCAAACCCGGTGATTTTTTTAACACCTACATGGGCGAGGATGCAGTTGTGGTGGTTCGCCAGAAAGACGGCAGCATCAAAGCGTTTCTCAACCAGTGTCGCCACCGCGCTATGCGCGTCAGTTACGCCGACTGCGGCAATACCCGCGCCTTCACCTGCCCGTATCACGGCTGGTCGTACGGCATTAACGGCGAGCTGATCGACGTTCCGCTGGAACCGCGCGCCTACCCGCAAGGGCTGTGCAAATCGCACTGGGGGCTGAACGAAGTTCCTGGCGTAGAGAGCTACAAGGGACTGATTTTCGGCAACTGGGATACCTCCGCGCCTGCGCTGCGCGATTATCTCGGCGACATCGCCTGGTATCTCGACGGTGTGCTGGATCGTCGTGAAGGCGGCACCGAAATCGTCGGTGGCGTACAAAAGTGGACCATCGATTGTAACTGGAAATTCCCCGCCGAACAGTTTGCCAGCGACCAGTATCACGCGCTGTTCAGCCATGCCTCGGCCGTGCAGGTGCTGGGGGCAAAAGACGACGGCAGCGACAAACGCCTGGGCGACGGACAAACCGCCCGCCCGGTGTGGGAAACCGCCAAAGACGCGCTACAGTTCGGTCAGGATGGCCACGGTAGCGGATTTTTCTTTACCGAAAATCCCGATGCCAACGTCTGGGTCGACGGCGAAGTCTCCAGCTATTACCGCGACACCTACGCGGAAGCCGAGCAGCGTCTGGGTAAAGTTCGCGCCCTGCGTCTGGCCGGTCACAACAACATTTTCCCAACGCTTTCCTGGCTCAACGGTACTGCCACCTTAAGGGTCTGGCATCCGCGCGGACCGGATCAAGTTGAAGTATGGGCATTCTGTATTACCGATAAAGCCGCCTCTGATGAAGTGAAAGCTGCGTTTGAAAACAGCGCCACGCGCGCCTTTGGCCCCGCCGGATTCCTGGAGCAGGACGACTCGGAAAACTGGTGTGAAATTCAAAAACTGCTGAAGGGTCACCGCGCACGCAACACCAAGTTGTGTCTGGAAATGGGGCTTGGCCAGGAGAAACGTCGTGAAGACGGCATTCCGGGGATCACCAACTACATCTTTTCGGAAACCGCCGCGCGCGGCATGTATCAGCGCTGGGCCGATTTACTCAGCAGCGAAAGCTGGCAGGAAGTGCAGGAAAAAACCGCCGCTTACCAGCAGGAGGTGATGAAATGAGCACCTTAGTTTCTCAGGAACTACACCACCGCATTACACAGTTTCTCTACCATGAAGCCAGCCTGCTGGATGACTGGAAGTTTCGTGACTGGCTGGCACAACTGGATGAAGACATTCGCTACACCATGCGTACGACGGTCAATGCCCAGACGCGCGATCGTCGTAAAGGCGTGCAGCCGCCGACCACCTGGATTTTCAACGACAACAAGGACCAGCTCGAACGTCGTATCGCGCGGCTGGAAACAGGCATGGCCTGGGCGGAAGAGCCACCGTCGCGTACCCGGCACCTGATCAGCAACTGCCAGGTCAGTGAAACTGGGGTTCCCGACGTCTTTGCCGTGCGCCTTAATTATCTGCTGTATCGCGCGCAAAAAGAGCGCGATGAAACCTTTTACGTCGGCATGCGCATAGACAAAGTGCGCCGTTTGCCGGGCGATGAGTGGCGCTTACTGGAGCGTGAGATCGTGCTGGATCAAGCGGTGATCACCTCCCATAACCTGAGTGTACTGTTCTGATGAGTCGTGTTTATGCCTGCCCCGTAGGGGATTTGCCGGAGGGTGAAGCGCTCCGGCTTGATACCTCGCCCGTCATCGCGCTGTTCAACGTTGGCGGCGAGTTCTATGCCATTAACGATCGCTGTAGCCACGGTAACGCCTCGATGTCGGAAGGCTATCTGGAAGACGACGCTACGGTGGAATGCCCGCTGCATGCCGCCAGTTTTTGCCTGAAAACCGGCAAGGCGTTGTGCTTACCCGCGACCGACGCGCTCACCACCTACGCGGTATATGTAGACGGTAGCGATGTGTTTGTTGATATTCCAGAGGACGCAAGATGAGCGATTTACGCGATAACGTTGTCTTTATCACCGGCGGCGGCTCCGGTCTTGGTCTGGCGCTGGTCGAGCGTTTCATCGAAGAAGGTGCGCGGGTCGCCACGCTGGAGCTGTCGCCAGCTAAAGTTGCCAGCCTGCGTCAGCGCTTTGGCGAACATGTGCTGGCAATCGAAGGCAACGTCACCTGCTACGCCGACTATCAGCGCGCGGTAGATCAAATCCTGACGCATTACGGTACGCTGGACTGTTTTATCGGAAATGCGGGGATATGGGATCACAACGCCTCGTTGGTCAATACGCCTGCGGATGCGCTGGAGAGCGGCTTTCATGAGCTGTTTAACGTCAACGTGCTGGGCTATCTGCTGGGCGCGAAAGCCTGTGCCCCTGCACTTATCGCCAGCGAAGGCAGCATCATCTTTACCCTATCCAATGCGTCGTGGTATCCCGGCGGCGGCGGCCCGCTGTATACCGCCAGCAAACATGCGGCTACCGGGCTGATTCGCCAGCTGGCATACGAGCTGGCACCAAAGATTCGTGTTAACGGTGTCGGTCCATGCGGTATGGCGACAGATCTACGCGGCCCGCAGGCGCTGGGACAAAACGATACATCGATTATGCAGTCGCTGACGCCGGAAAAAATCGCCGCTATTTTGCCACTACAATTTTTCCCGGAGCCGGCGGATTTTACCGGCCCGTATGTGATGCTGGCGTCAAAGCGCAGCAACCGCACATTGAGCGGCGTGATGATCAATGCCGACGCCGGTCTGGGTATTCGCGGTATTCGTCACGTCGCCGCCGGACTGGATCTCTGAGGAGGCGTTATGAACCCAAAAACTATTGCTATCGTCGGCGGCGGTCAGGCGGCGGCTATGGCTACCGCTGCACTGCGCCAACAAGGTTTTGACGGCGAATTACACCTGTTTTCCGATGAGCAGCATCTGCCCTATGAACGCCCACCGCTCTCCAAAGCGATGCTACTGGACGACAATCCGCAACTTCAGCCGATACTCCCCGCTGACTGGTGGCGGGAACACAACGTACAGCTGCATCTGGGGGTTACTGTGCAGACGCTCGGCCGCCAAACGCATCAGTTGGTGCTGGCTAATGGGCAGAGTTATCCATGGGATCGGCTACTGATTGCGACGGGCGCTGCGGCACGCCCCCTTCCGCAACTAGATAAGCTGGGCGATCGTTGCTTCACCCTGCGCCACGCGGGCGATGCCGAGCGCCTGCGCGACAATTTATTGCCGGGCAAGTCGATTGTCATTGTCGGTGCGGGCACCATTGGTCTGGAACTGGCGGCCAGCGCGACTCAACGCGGCTGTCAGGTGACGGTGGTGGAGCTGACGCCAACGGTCATGGGCCGCAACGCGCCTGCTCCGGTGCGCGACTACCTGCTAGCCCGCCACCAACTTGCGGGCGTGCGGGTATTGCTTAACAGCGCTATAGAGCATGTCGAAGCAGGAGAGTCTCTCTCGCTCAGGCTACAAAACGGCGAAACTCTCACCGCTGATGCGGTGATCTATGGCATCGGTATCGTGGCGAACGATATGCTGGCCCGCGAAGCGGGGCTGGAGACGGCGAACGGCATTATCGTTGATACCGCCTGCACCACCTCCGATCCCGCGATTTTCGCCGCCGGTGACGTAGCGATAACGCGCCAGGCTGACGGTTCGTTAGTACGCGTGGAAAGCTGGGAAAACGCCAATTTTCAGGCACAGGTTGCCGCCGCCGCGATGCTCAATCAACCGCAGCCAGCAGCAACGCCGGGCTGGTTCTGGACCGATCAGTACCGTGATAATCTACAGTTTGTCGGCGAAATGCAGGGTGAGAACTGGCTCCTACGCGGCGATCCTGATGCGCAGAAAGCAATATGGTTTAACCTACAGGATGGCGTGATTGTTGGGGCAGTAACGTTGAATCAGGGCCGAGAAATACGTTTATTGAGAAAATGGATTCAGGCAAAGAAAAAGCCGCCAGTGGCGACTTTAATCGATGAAACAATCTTGCTTAAGTCAATATAACTGCCGGATGGCACTTCGTTTATCGGGCCTACATGTGAGTTACCTGTAGGCCGGATAAGGTGTTTACACCACCATCCGGCAATCCGTATTACTTACGCGTAAACCGGGAAACGTGCACAGATATCCAGCACTTTACCTTTGACGCGCTCGATAACAGCTTCGTCATTGATGTTGTCCAGAACGTCACACATCCAGCCAGCCAGCTCTTTCACTTCAGCTTCTTTAAAGCCACGGCGAGTCACAGCCGGAGAACCGATACGGATACCGGAAGTCACAAACGGGCTCTTCGGATCGTTCGGTACGCTGTTTTTGTTAACGGTGATGTTAGCACGGCCCAGCGCGGCGTCAGCTTCTTTACCGGTCAGGTTTTTATCAACCAGATCCAGCAGGAACAGGTGGTTTTCAGTACCGCCAGAAACCACTTTGTAGCCACGGTTCAGGAACACTTCCACCATCGCTTTGGCGTTTTTGGCAACCTGCTGTTGGTAAACCTTGAACTCAGGCTCCATCGCTTCTTTCAGCGCCACAGCTTTCGCCGCGATCACGTGCATCAGCGGGCCGCCCTGCGCGCTTGGGAACACAGCGGAGTTCAGTTTTTTGTACAGCTCTTCGTCACCGCCTTTCGCCAGGATCAGGCCACCGCGTGGACCTGCCAGGGTTTTGTGGGTGGTGGTGGTCACAACGTGTGCGTGTGGAACCGGGTTCGGATAAACGCCTGCGGCAATCAGACCTGCAACGTGCGCCATATCGACGAACAGATATGCACCGATGCTGTCGGCGATTTCGCGCATTTTTGCCCAGTCAACAACGCCGGAGTAAGCAGAGAAGCCACCGATGATCATCTTCGGTTTGTGCTCTTTGGCCTGCTTCGCCATGTCTTCGTAGTCAATTTGGCCGGACTCATCAATACCGTAAGGGATGATGTTGTACAGTTTGCCGGAGAAGTTAACCGGGGAGCCGTGAGTCAGGTGGCCGCCTTGTGCCAGGTTCATACCCAGAACGGTATCGCCCGGTTGCAGCAGAGCGGTGTAAACAGCAAAGTTAGCCTGAGAGCCGGAGTGCGGTTGTACGTTAGCGTAGTCAGCGCCAAACAGCTCTTTTGCGCGATCGATAGCCAGTTGCTCAACGATATCAACGTACTCGCAACCGCCGTAGTAGCGCTTGCCCGGATAACCTTCAGCATATTTGTTGGTCAGCTGAGAACCCTGCGCCTGCATAACACGCGGGCTGGTGTAGTTTTCGGAGGCGATCAGTTCGATGTGCTCTTCCTGACGTACTTTTTCCTGCTCCATAGCCTGCCACAGTTCGGCATCATAATCGGCAATGTTCATTTCACGCTTTAACATCCGCATCTCCTGACTCAGCTAACAATAAAATTTTCGGCCTTAAAAGGCGGTCCGTAGGACAACGGCGAACAGTATAACCGAATCATTCTTCGATAACAGGTCTTGACAAAGGATTTTACGCAAACGATTACCTTCAAGGTACGCAAGGCTTTGGAGAACAAAGGTCTGCTGAATTTCAACGGATTTCTTTTCAGGTTTGTGATGCAGATTTTTCACGATGTAACCTTTACAACGCAAAGTTACAAAGAACCATTTACAATGCAGGGGTATTTTTTATAAGATGTATTTGACATACATCATTAAAGTCTCAGATAAAGGAAGACCGTATGCTTGACGCACAAACCATCGCTACAGTGAAAGCCACCATTCCCCTGCTGGTTGAAACAGGCCCGAAGCTGACCGCCCATTTCTACGACCGCATGTTTACGCATAACCCAGAGCTGAAAGAAATCTTCAACATGAGTAATCAGCGTAATGGCGATCAGCGTGAAGCGCTGTTTAACGCTATTGCCGCGTATGCCAGCAATATCGAAAACCTGGCGGCACTGTTGCCGGCTGTTGAGAAAATCGCACAGAAGCATACCAGCTTCCAGATTAAACCCGAGCAGTACAACATCGTGGGTGGCCATTTACTGGCAACGCTGGACGAAATGTTCAGCCCAGGCCAGGAAGTTCTGGATGCGTGGGGCAAAGCATACGGTGTGCTGGCGAACGTTTTCATCAACCGTGAAGCGCAAATCTACAGCGAAAATGCCAATAAAAATGGCGGCTGGGAAGGTACCCGTCCTTTCCGCATCGTGGCAAAAACCCCACGCAGTGCACTTATCACCAGCTTTGAATTTGAACCTGTCGACGGTGGCGCAGTAGCTGAATATCATCCGGGGCAATATCTGGGCGTCTGGTTAAAGCCGGAAGGTTTCCCGCATCAGGAAATTCGTCAGTACTCACTGACCCGTAAACCCGATGGCAAAGGCTACCGTATTGCGGTTAAGCGTGAGGACGGTGGTCAGGTTTCAACCTGGCTGCACAACCATGCGAATGTTGGCGACGTTGTTCACCTGGCCGCACCTGCGGGCGATTTCTTTATGGACGTTGCGACCGACACCCCGGTATCTCTGATCTCCGCGGGCGTGGGACAAACCCCAATGCTGGCGATGCTGGATACGCTGGCAAAAGCGCAGCATACGGCGCAGGTTAACTGGTTCCATGCGGCAGAAAATGGTGACGTGCATGCCTTCGCTGATGAAGTTAATGAACTCGGCAAAACGCTGCCACGCTTTAGCGCACACACCTGGTATCGTGAGCCAACCGAAGCCGATCGTGCGAAAGGTGCCTTTGATAGCGTAGGTCTGATGGATTTGAACAAACTGGAAAGCGCAATCAGCGATCCGGCGATGCAGTTTTATCTGTGCGGTCCGGTTGGTTTCATGCAGTTCGCCGCGAAGCAGCTGGTCGGTCTGGGCGTGAAAAACGAGAACATTCATTACGAGTGCTTTGGCCCGCACAAAGTCTTGTAATGTGTTACGCAAGTAGGCCGGATAAGGCGTTTACGCCGCCATCCGGCAATCACTCTGCCTGATGCGCTGCGCTTATCAGGCCTACAAATTAACGGCGCGGCTTAGATTGCCGCGTCGTCTTCTTCACCGGTACGAATACGAATAACGCGTGCCACGTCGAAGACAAAAATCTTACCGTCACCGATCTTGCCGGTCTGGGCAGTACGGATAATGGTGTCGACGCAGGTATCGACGATGTCGTCGGTAACCACAATTTCAATTTTTACCTTCGGCAGAAAATCCACCATATATTCCGCACCACGGTACAGCTCGGTATGGCCTTTCTGACGGCCAAAACCTTTCACTTCTGTCACAGTCATACCGGTAATGCCGACTTCTGCCAGCGCTTCGCGGACGTCGTCCAGCTTGAAGGGTTTAATAATCGCATCAATCTTTTTCATGCTATTCCTTGAAAAGGTCGCCTGTCTTTTGATCGAATAAAGCTAACATAATCCGCAGATTTATTCTTTGAAATCGTTTGCATCCAGCTCGTGCCGAGAAAGCAATTTATAGAATTCGGTGCGGTTGCGCCCCGCCATTCTTGCCGCGTGGGTCACATTGCCCTTGGTGATTTGCAGCAGCTTACGCAGATAGTTGAGCTCAAACTGGTTACGCGCCTCAACAAAGGTCGGCAGCGCGGTGTTTTCCCCTTCCAGCGCCTGCTCCACCAGCGCGTCGCTGATCACCGGCGAAGAGGTCAACGCCACGCACTGCTCAATTACGTTGACCAGCTGACGCACGTTGCCCGGCCAGCTGGCGGTCATTAACCGCTTCATGGCATCGGTTGAAAAGGCGCGTACGAACGGTTTGTGCCGTTCAGCAGACTGGCGCAGCAGATGGTTCGCCAGCAGCGGAATATCTTCCGTACGCTCGGCCAGCGCAGGGATCTTCAGGCTCACCACATTGAGGCGATAGTATAAATCCTCGCGAAATTCGCCCCGTGCCATCGCTTTGGGTAAATCGCGGTGGGTTGCAGACACGATCCGCACATCAATGTCGATATCGCGGTTACTGCCCAACGGTCTGACTTTTCGTTCCTGCAATACGCGCAGCAGTTTCACCTGTAACGGCGCTGGCATATCGCCAATCTCATCGAGGAACAGCGTGCCGCCTTCCGCGGCCTGAAACAGCCCTTCACGATTGCTCACCGCACCGGTAAAAGCCCCCCGCGCATGACCAAACAGTTCTGATTCCAGCAGTTGTTCCGGCAACGCACCGCAGTTAATGGCAATGAAAGGTTTTTGGCTGCGTGGGCTGGCGTTGTGAATAGCCTGAGCGAAAACTTCTTTCCCGGTTCCGCTTTGGCCGTTAATCAAGACGCTAACGTCCGATTGCGCCACCATCCGCGCCTGTTCCAGCAGGCGTAGCATCAGCGGGCTGCGGGTAACGATAGATTCGCGCCAGCTGTCATCGGTGGCGGGCGCAGACTGTTCCAGCGCCCCGTCAATCGCGTGATATAACGCGTCCTTGTCGACTGGTTTAGTGAGGAAACTGAACACCCCTTGCTGGGTCGCCGCAACAGCGTCCGGGATGGAGCCGTGAGCGGTCAGGATAATCACCGGCATTCCAGGCTGTACTTTCTGGATTTCAGTAAACAGCTGCATGCCATCCATTTCATCCATGCGCAGATCGCTAATAACCAGATCCACTTTTTCACGGTTCAGCACCCGTAACCCTTCCTGCCCACTTTCCGCGGTCACGACGCTGTAGCCTTCGCTGGTCAGTCGCATTCCAAGTAATTTCAACAGGCCCGGATCGTCATCCACCAGCAGCAGATGCGCGGGCTTACGGCTTATCATGGCGTAACCTCATCGGCAGACGGCGCTGCGCCTTCTTCGTTATCAGGCGTAGTGAGTTTATCGTTCCCGTGCAGCGCATCAGGATTGTAGTTACCGCCAGGTTTGCGCGTGGAAAGCTGGCGCTCAATATCGGTCAGATTCTCCAGCTTGCGGGTCGTGAGATCGAGCTGGGACTGCAAATGCTGCTGCTGTTGACGCAGCGTATCGAGATCGCTGTCGGACGCCTGCTGGAGTTTACTGTAGCGCATACGCTCTTCGGCAAGCTGCAACTGCAACGTTTGGCTGCTGCGCCAGACCTGATACAGCGGGCGTACCTGCGGCGGAATTTGCGGGCTTAACGCATCGAGGCGCGTAACAGCCTCCCGCCTTTCAGGCGGCGTAATGTTGGCATTATCGAGCAGGATCCCACGCCTGAAAGCGCCCTGCCAGGTATCTGCCATCAGGGTGCTGGCTTCACTACGCGCCTGCACCGGCATCAGGCGATTGGCACAATCCATCGCCCGCAGCCAGTACAACGGATTGGTTTCTGTAGACTGGCCAGACAGCGACCAGATATCCGTACAGTCGGTTGCAAGGTAGTCCGCCAGTTGATTAGGCGGAATTTTCTCCTGCGAGGGATCGCCGATAATATGATTCACCGCGTTCGGGACACAACCAACCAGCGCCAGGCACGGCAGGCTTGCGAGGATGACGCGACGAAGAAAATGTCGTTTAAGCATTCGGACAACAACGTATGGCATACTCACCAGACTTAGGTTTATTTTAGTGATTTTTCGCAGCAGCTAGCGGCAGTTCTATGCGAAAACAAACGTTTTGCGCATGGTCATCAACCAGATACAGCTTGCCCCGCATACGGCGGATGCAATCTCTGGCAATGCTTAGCCCCAACCCGCTTCCTTTTACCGCCCCTTTTCGCTGATGACTCCCCTGGAAAAAAGGCTCGAAGATCATGGTCTGTTCTGCTTCTGGAATCGGTGTGCCGGTATTCATTACATCGATGTATACCGTTGAGCCATGCAAACTGCTGCGGATCCAAATGTTACCGGATTCAGCACCATAGTGCACCGCATTGGAATAAAGATTGTCCAGCACGCTCATCAACAGCATCGGTTCTGCCAGGCAAGTGTTCACCGCAAGCGCAACATCAGTATGTATCATTTTGGCGCGAGCGGGCAGGCTATGCGCAGAAACAACGCTTTCCACCAGCGGCGCGATTTCCACACTTTCAAGTTCCACCTCGTCATCCGCCAGCTTGCGGTTGTAATCGAGGAGTTGTTCAATCAGCTTTTGCAGGTTACGGCTGCTGTCATCCAGAATACCGACCACCTCTTTTTGCTCCGGTGTTAACGGGCCAACCACCTGATCGGCCAACAATTCGGTACCTTCGCGCATGCTCGCCAGCGGTGTTTTCAGCTCATGGGAAAGATGGCGTAAAAACTGATGCCGTTGCGACTCAAGCCAGGAGAGACGTTCGCTTAACCAGATGATACGCTGCCCCACGGATCTCAATTCCCGTGGCCCGGTAAATAATACGCTATCCCCCAGCGAGCGCCCTTCTCCCAGACAGTTGATCATCCGTTCAATGCCCTTCACCGGGCCGATAATCATGCGGGTAAACAGCAAGACCATCGCCAGGCTGACGAGAAACAGCACCAGTGCCTGCCAGCCAAAAAACTGCCCGCGTTCGGCTATTTCCTGCTGTAACTGCTGCCCACGAGAAAAGACCACGGTACGCGTCGCTTGCACCATCTCGGTATTGGCATTGGCGAACGCTTCCAGCCGTGCAGCCGACACACTGTCAGGACCACTGTTTTTACACTGCAACTGCGCGAGATCGTTAAGATCCTGACGCAACGCCTGGTAGAGCTTGGTATCCGGCAACACCCCCGCATGCGCATCCAGCATGTCGCTGTAGCGTTTACGTTGGCTTTGGTAGACCCTGGCCAATGTTGGGTCATCAAGCACGCAGTATTGCCGATAGCTGCGCTCCATCTCCAGCGCGACGTTGGTCATCGCCTCGCTGCGTCTGGCATCAATCAGCGTGGTGCGGTTTGTCAGCGCAGCCTGCGCGCTCAGGGCATTCAGACTTTGCCATGCCTGCCAGGCCAGAACTAACAACGGCAGCAGGATAAGCAAGAAGGCCAACGTCACCAATTGACGTAAAGATCGGGGAAAAACTGACCAGCGCTTCAAGGCGTTACTCTCAATGGACAGGAATAGATTGATGCTAACTGAGGGGAACGCCAGATACAACAAAGCCGGGATTAACCCGGCTTTGTTATGGAATAAGGCGGTGCCTAACTCGACGTTTCGCCCGGAGGTTGATATGAGCAATGCTAATATCAGATGTTGGACGGCAGGCACCTTGTTGTGCGTCATTCGAAGTTTATGTAGCACGTCCCGAAGGGGCTGACATAAGAAGGTGAATGAGCCACTGGTTAATATTATGCAGCATCTGTGCCAATATTCAAAACACTTTATTAACACAATGATAAGTATGAAAAATATCATTATTTTCACAAATAACAATTCTGGCTGTTTTTTGTTCTTTCTGTCGTCAATCAGCAACACTTGCAGTACTTAAAAACAAATACTTATTAAATCAAATAATTAAACGTCTCTTTTTGACGACACCACAACCATATCCATGTCGGCATTTCCCGACACTTTACTTTTAAGTGCAAGCGCTGAGTTTATTGCCGGATGGCGGCGTGAACGCCTTATCCGGCCTACAACCGCATTTTCCCTGTAGGCCTGATAAGCGTAGCGTCATCAGGCGGGTTCCATCCGGCAGACAATAAATATCCTCCGGCATAGCCGGAGGTTTTTCTGATGCGCCTATAAGGCTCTGTTACCAGCCGCGCCCTAACAGGCGCATACGATCTGACATTTGCATCAGACTTCGTTACTTACGGCCCGTAAACGGGCTACCCGGATAAGGGATCGATAACTGCTCGCCCATTTTATCCTCTGCAAGCTGGTGCTTTATGTATTCCTGTATCCTTGCTGTGTTCTTACCCACCGTATCTACGTAATACCCACGACACCAGAACTCCCTGTTCCTGTATTTAAACTTCATATCACCAAACTGCTCATACAACATCAGACTGCTTTTACCTTTCAGATAACCCATAAAACCGGATACGCTCATTTTGGGCGGGATTTCCACAAGCATATGGATATGATCTGCACAGCATTCCGCTTCCAGGATCCGCACGTTTTTCCACTCACACAGCTTTCTTAAGATGCTGCCTATCGCCCTACGTTTCTCCCCGTAGAATGCTTGTCTTCGGTATTTGGGCGCAAAAACTATGTGATATTTACAGTTCCATCGGGTGTGCGCTAAGCTCTTTTCGTCCCCCATTGGGACCCCCTTTTGATTTCTTGTTTAACCCTTGCAGTTGCCAGACCGCAAGGTGTTTTAACAAATCAAAAGGGGTTTTAATAACTGGCCCAAAGCTGAAAGCTTTCCGGAACC
>NZ_JAOWHC010000034.1:34632-905787 GCF_030332805.1 Citrobacter sp. Cpo065 | reverse complement strand
CGTGATGATGCCACGACGCAGCGATATTGAAATAGCCTGGTATGCTTCGATACAGCAGGAACCAAATGGCCGGAAGACCGTCACCACGCAACGGTTTGTCCAGGAACTGAGCAAGGTTAACTGGAACTGGACGATGAAGCAGGCCAACGAATGGATCGAGTGGTATGTGACAACATTCCGCGATGTATCAACGCAGGAAGGCGAGAATCGTACCTTCCAGCTGTTCAATCCAAACGGAGGACTATAGCCATGGGCTTTCCTTCACCTGCGGCAGATTACGTTGAAACAAGGATTTCCCTTGATCAGCAGCTTATCAGTCAGCCCGCAGCGACTTACTTCATGCGTGCATCACGTTCACATTTCAGGGAAGGAATAATCCAGGGGGCGTTGCTTGTTGTTGATGCGTCACTTTCTCCCTGTGATGGCTCGCTGCTGATATGCGCGATAGACGGGGAATTCAGGATCAAGCGATATCGGACTCATCCTCAGCCCCACCTGGTTAATCTGGAGAACGGGAGAAGGGAGGCGCTGCCAGCAGATGATGATGGTTACAGTTCTGCACCCGCTATATTCGGGGTGATCACGTACATCATTAATGATGCCAGGAACGCGGAGTTTGATGATTGCCCGGTGATGTAGATAAAAACATATCCATGGGGAAGGATAATTATGCTTTTTTGGTGGCTATTTAACCACTCATTACTTTGTTGGCATTTAAGTTAAAAATATTAGATATCAATCACAAAGATTTGATGACAACCATCTTTGTAATGACTATAAAGTTACCCACTCGCTAGGGATAAAGCGTATCCAATATGCATTGCTGTGTAATTACGGGGTCTGTTGATGTCACCAGACCCTGTCTTTTCATCATCGACTACACACAGCTGTTATCCTGCCATGTGAATTCTAATTTGGGCGGGGTTTCTCCCCAGTAATTCCCCAAAGTTTCCCCGTGCAAAAGACAGGCATAAAAAAACCAGCCGTAAAGGCTGGTTCTTAAAGGAGTTTTTGGTCGGCACGAGAGGATTTGAACCTCCGACCCCCGACACCCCATGACGGCGAGCTACCGTCTTAAGGGCTGCTATGTGCCAAAAGCGGAAGTTGGGGGAGATAGAGACTCTTTATTTAATTCTGGGTTATCTTTAACTTTTGATAATAAAAAAGCTGCCGAAGGCAGCTTTCTCTTATCGCTGGTATTACGGCGTGACAATATTGAACCAGAATTCAAATTTGTCCATGTAGCCAAGCATTTCATCGAGCTTCGCACCGTCGCCTGAAATCTTAACTTCCCCTTTATCCTGCGCCTGTTTCAGAGTTTCTTCTTTCAGGATAATTTTGTTCAGGGTCGCACGATCCAGAGAAATGGTGGCATCAGCATCTTTTGCTTCGGCATTGGCGGTGTGGTTCAGAACACCGTTTTCCAGCTCCAGCTTGTACTTACCGCCGTCGTTACCGAGGTCGATGTTAAATACGGCTTTCGCGTTGCCCGCTTTCTGCCCGTTAATATGAACCGCCAGGTAGTCAAAGAACATTTCTGGGGTCATAGCGCGCACCGTATCCGGGCTTGCCGTGTTCGGGGTTGGCCCTTTCAGCACGCCATTGCGAAGTTCTTGTGCGCCGGTCAGATAGAAGTTACGCCATGGGCCAGACTCTGCCTGATAGCCCAGCTGTTCCAGTGCATCGGCTTCAAGATTACGTGCCTCCTGATTTTTAGGGTCCGCAAACACAATCTTGCTGACGACCTGCGCAACCCAACGGTAGTTACCTTGATCAAAGTCTTCTTTGGCTTTTTTCATGATGGCATCCGGGCCGCCCATGTAGTCGACGAACTTCTTAGCCGCTTCTTCTGGCGGCAGTTCGTCCAGGGTTGCCGGGTTGCCGTCAAACCAGCCGAGGTACAGCACGTAGGTCGCCTTCACGTCATGGCTGACCGAACCATAGTAACCGCGGTTCGCCCAGGTATGCGCCAGGCTATCCGGCAGCTTGAAGTTTGCCGCGATTTCATCACGGGTCAGACCTTCGTTAGCCATACGCAGGGTCTGGTCGTTAATATAACGATAGAGGTCACGCTGGCTTTTCAGCAGGTTAACCACATTTTCGTTGCCCCAGGTCGGCCAGTGGTGCTGTGCCATGATAATTTCTGCTTTATCACCCCAGCGCACAATGGCTTCGTTAATGTACTTCGACCACGGCAGTGGTTCACGAATTTTCGCGCCACGCAGGGAATAGGTATTGTGCAGGGTGTGGGTGACG
Organism: Citrobacter sp. Cpo065; assembly: GCF_030332805.1. Classification (NCBI taxonomy): domain Bacteria; kingdom Pseudomonadati; phylum Pseudomonadota; class Gammaproteobacteria; order Enterobacterales; family Enterobacteriaceae; genus Citrobacter; species Citrobacter sp. Cpo065. Next base: position 903,531 of record NZ_JAOWHC010000034.1, on the reverse strand, counting down.
TCTTCAGCAGACTCGATGAGTTTTTTCTCTTCGATATACCACAACATTTCAGACGGGGCTTCTGACCCTGGGGCCAGCATAAAGTCATAGGTCAGGCCATCGATAACTTCTTTCTGACCATCTTTTTCAATGATGTTGGTTGGGGCAATCAGCGTAACCGTACCGGCTGATGTGGTGGTCCCAAGGCCTGCGCCGACTTGGCCTTTGGCGTCAGGTTTCAGCAGGTTGCCGTACATGTAGCTGGCACGACGACTCATGACGTTACCGGCCATAATGTTTTCTGCAACCGCGGCTTCCATAAAGCCAGCCGGTGCGTAGACCTTCACTTTACCGGATTTAACGTCCGCTTCATCCACAACACCGCGCACGCCGCCGTAGTGGTCAACGTGGCTGTGGGTGTAAATAATTGCGACAACTGGCTTTTTACCGCGGTTTTTAAAGTAGAGGTCCATCCCGACTTTGGCGGTTTCAGCAGACACTAGCGGGTCGACGACCGTAATCCCTTCTTTACCTTCAATGATGGTCATGTTGGAAAGGTCGAGGTTACGGATCTGGTAGACACCCTCGGTCACTTCAAACAGGCCGCTGATGTTAATCAGCTGAGACTGGCGCCACAGGCTTGGGTTGACGGTAGAAGGAGCCTTTTCACCCTCTTTAATAAACGCATACTGCTGAGGATCCCAGATAACGTTGCCTTGTTCACCTTTGATAACGTCTGTCGGCAGAGCCGCAATGAAACCTTTGTGAGCATTGGTAAAGTCAGTGTTGTCAGAAAAAGGCAGTTGATTATAAAGTGCGTCGTTGGTTTTTTTAGTTGTGTCGGTTGCGTCCTTCTGAGATATAGCAGCATAGGCAGGAAGGATAACCGTTGACATCAGCCCGGCAACCGCCAGACTTCTGACAATAGGTTTTAGTTTCATTGTGACCCCTTTGACTTGAATTAGTCTTGTAAAAAAGACGAGCCTTGTTTCACGCCCACAAATACGCCGTAGACGTTGATTTGCAAAAGATAACCTTTTTTTTACATTTGGCAATACTACAAACCCATATTCATCACTAAATTCTATAATAACATTTATTTTTTAACATGAAATTATTAATGCAAATGTAACTAATTGAAATTAAAAGGTTATATATTTTCCTTTGATTTTTTTGGGTTTGACTAAAACGATATTATCGACTAGCAGTTTTTTTGGGGGGGATAGCTCGGAATTAATGAAATGATATTGCCAAATACATCGGCGACAATGATGAGTGTGTATATTGTTAATGTGCGTGATTTAACAGATTAGGATTTATCCGTGTGGCAGGCGTCTCTTCGGAATGATGTTACCAAAGAGACTATTCAATAAGAATTATATAACGAAGAGAAACTATTCTAATCAGAACTGGTAGCTATAATTCACGCTCGCAAACCATAACCAGGGGTTGTTATATTCACCTTCAAATGCGGCAGATTTGACTCTGGATGACTGCATGTGGAGATATTCAACAGCAAATCCGATATTGCTAGCCTGCGTCATCTGATATTGTGCGCCCGTCGCGAAACGCCATTCATCGCCTGTAGGTAATGAAAGCGCAATATCGCTTTGCGATTTATAGGGAGTGCTATCGAAGGCAACACCTGCGTTAAGGCGCCATTGTTCATCTGGCCGGTACTGTACGCCGACAGCCGTATGCCAGGTATCCTTCAGGCGGTTAGTCCGGTCGCTCGTTTTTCCGTTTACGGTAATCTGCGGGCTGCCAAACTGGCTCCAGTCCTGCCACCCAAGATTGCCCATGACCGACCATTGTTTGTCGATATTGTGTACCAGACTCATCATCAGCTGCTGTGGAGCGCGAACTTGCGCAGAAATAGGCAGGTCATATTCCACGTTCGGCAGATTCGGGAATCGCGCTTTACCGTCAATATTAAAGTGGTAGTCCGTTTTGCTGGTCCAGGCGATGCCCGCGCGAGTCTGATCGGTAAGTGCCATCAGCAGACCCAGCCGGTAGTTCATGGCCCAATCGTGGTCACTTTGATTCTCGTCACCGCCATCGACATTTCGGGTTAACGAGAGAAAGCCATAGTTCAGGCCGGTCGCCGCACCAATAGACACTCTATCACTCAGCTTCCACGCAACACCTGGGCTCAGAGTCATCGCGACCATCGTGCTTTTTTTGATAAGGCGGTCACCAGCCCAATTGCCAAAATCGATGCCAAGCCCATAGTTGCCATAAAGCCCGATCCCGGCGGAAACCGTATCGCTCAGACGTTGGGTATAAAACATGCTGGCGTTGGGGAAAAGTTTCATCACATTGCCGGGACTTTTCCGCCCGCCGGATTCGTCATCCAGCTTATAGGAGATGTCTCCGCCCATGGCCTGCAGACCACCGGTGACCATATGGTCTGGTAATCGAGTCATCCCTGCAGGATTCGTTAACAGCGTAGACGCATCCTGAGCTCGTGCCGCCTGACCTGCACCAGCGAGTGCAGTATCTTCTGTCGCTACTTCATAAAAATAGAGAGCACTGGCGTGACTCAATGATGAAAACAGCAACCCAGAGCCGAGAATTATATGTTTTTTCATTCCATTACCTTCATGAGTATGAGGGATTAGTCCAATTTTTTTGTTTGAAAGGTTGGTATTTGTCCACCTCCAACAAACTATAGAATGGCTTTCCGAATTAGAGGGAGAAACATCAGAAGTATAGGCAGGAAAATGCAGACATCTTTTTAGATCTAGCAGATGTCCGCTTCTCGCTCACAGCAGACCTTTGGCCCAGTGAGCTTGTCCGCTCTGTGCCAGGAGCGGACATTGCTAAGTTTCCTCTGGAGTATTTCTCAAGACCGAGTCATTGGGAAAGAACGTCGATGATCCTCGAAACACATTGATCACTGGATAAACTGCTCGAGTCTAGAGTGAGGTGTTCTCTGTTCCATGGTTCATAAGTCAAATCGGTGACATCTTTCCAGGCAGGCAAGGTTAACCCCTCTACTTCAGACACTCTGGTTTCTACTCGTTTACGATGTTCTATCTTATCGGAGCATATAATCTCAATTTCTAAAAAGCCGGTTCTTGCAGATAAAGCGATTTCTCGATAGGCATCCCGGGTTAACGCCAGTGGGTTGACTGAGTCAGTGATTACTGTTGCTCCTAATAGCAGATTCTCCCTGGCTAGTGAGTAAGCGACAAAATAACCAGCAGGGCCCATTTCACGATCACCTTCTTCGGCTTTGAGTATGGCTTGCTCAATTGTGTCGATTCGCAAGTAAAATGCGCTTAACTGCTTTGCTAAAGCCTGAGCAATCGTGCTCTTCCCGCTGCCAGGCAATCCACTGAAGATGATTAGCATAACTTGTCCTTTAAATGATGAAACCCAGCAGTATTAAAACACAGCAGGTCTTAGATTGTGGGGTTTCGCATCGCAGCGATATTACAAGTGAAGAGTATTACTGCTCATGTTAATACCAGGCGCTTACGATCCTCGCTCTTGGCGGACATTCGCACCTGCAAATTCTTCACCATTGAGGTTGTCTATTAGTTATAACCTTTTGAATATTAAGGGGTGGCAACATTAAAGTTATTGGCGAAAAGATGATGTAACGTATTGATAAAGCATGATAACACGCATGATTTAAAATCCCTCGGCGTTCGCGCTGTGTGGGTTCAAGTCCCACTCCGGGTACCATGGGAAAGAACAGAATAATCAAAGCAATAAGCAGTGTCGTGAAACCACCTACGGGTGGTTTTTTTGTGCCTGTTTTTTACAAGCATAGATACTTTGCGTCAAGCAGCCTGCCAGAAACGTAAACTGCCCTCTATATACTCACTATTGCTAATCAATCTATCGCCGAATCGGCGCGTTAAACATAAAGCCCCCTCGGGCAGGGTTGTTGATAAACCCATCGCGGGCGGGATTATAGTTGTGGTCCTGGAAACCATTCATCAGGATGGGATCGCCAAAGCCATCCTGTATCGCCAGCTGTCTGTGGATTCGGTTTCGTGCCCTGAACGTGAAAACAAAATCATCCGTCCCGCCAATGATGATCACGCCATTACCAGCTCGAAGTGCCTCGCTCAACTCTTGCTCTCTGATAGCCTGGTTTTGTAACGCGCTGGCTGTGGCAGACGATGACGCCAGCAGCAGTAATATGAGAACGGCGCATGAAAATACCGATGGCAGTTTCATGATTAATACCTATAAAAAGCATGGCTATTAAAGTATAGCTTTATGTTGTCATCTTAACTGAAAAGAAAACCAATAATCTAAACCTGCTATCCATACTGTGTTTAAAAGTCCGGAAGAGTAGTGCTGCGCAGTTAAGAACTATAATAAAAACAGCCAACAGGTGATTACTTCTGTTTGCAGACAGTGCTGATTCAGGGGGCTGCTATGAACATTTCATCTTTTCCGATAGTCATGTTCGCAGCATTGCTTACCTTTAGTTGTGCAGCATATTCGGTGGAAGAAGGGGATATCTTTTCGCAGAATGCCAGGGCTACGGATCCCATCGCGTTTTCTCAACAGTCATTTAATAACCTGACGTCTTATCAGGTTATGATGCGCTCATCGTTGCCATCCGATGAAAGCAAAATTATTCGCTATAGCTTTCAAAAGCCTGGGTATGTGCGGATGGATTTTACCCAACCGCATTCAGGTGCGGCGCTTATCTTTAATCCTGTCAGCGGTAAAGTGACGTTATGGCCATTTGGTGCGGGTACGTTGCCCATTTTGCACCTGTCACCTACTAATTCATTGATCCAGGATGAGCGCGGTCATCGGGTGGATCGCTCTGATATCGGCGTGTTGTTGGGCAATATTCGTCATCTGCAACGCGAAGGGATAACAACCACAGTTGGTAAGGAAAACCTTGCAGGACGGGCGACGACGCGCGTATCTGTGGTTGGGCCAGGAACAATGGCGGTTGATGGTGTTCACCGCTATGACGTCTGGCTGGATAATTATCACGGACTCCCTGCCAAAGTGATCAGCTATGCGCCAGATGGGCAGCGATTAGAAACCGTGCTTCTGGATGCTATGGTCATTAACATCCGTTTTCCCGCCAATTTCTTCTCGCCTTGAGGGAGTCTGTATTATGGCTAACTATCGGTTTTCCACCGTCTGGCGGGTTGAGGCTTCAATTCAGGAGGTATGGGATGTTTTTTCTCATCCCGATCAGTGGCCAGAATGGTGGGAAAGTCTGGAACGCATTGTTGAGATTAAAAAAGGTGATACACAGGGCATTGGGGCGCTGCATCGTTATACCTGGAAAGGAGCGCTTCCTTATCGCTTAACCTTTGACATCAACGTGTTGAATATTCTGCCCTGCTCGCTGCTTGAGGGGCAAGCCAGCGGGGCGGTTGAAGGGCGAGGCGTGTGGTCTTTTTCTGCCAATGGCACAGAGACTATCGTCAGATATGACTGGAATGTTCGCACCACGATTCGCTGGATGAATTACCTGGCTCCGCTGGCGGCACCTGTTTTTCGCTGGAATCACGATATGGTTATGCGCGAAGGGGCCAGAGGGTTAGCCCGTAAGCTGGCAACGAATGTTTATATATTCTGAACTCGCTCTCACGGCTGTACTTTTTGCCTGCCTATGGCTTACTATCTGTCGCGCAGTTTCTTATTTCATTCACAGTTAACAGGTCTGTTATTGATGAATAACCTCCATCGGCTCACCTTTTTATGTCAGCGTCTGTCTGCTGTGATGATCGCATACGGTTTTTGCCTTCTTAGCCGTAGCCCAACTCTTACAACATGGACAGACAGCAATGCAACGTCGACAATTTCTCAAAAATAGCGTTCTCCTTTCCGCCGCCGGTTTAGTCGGTCCTGCGGTTATTAGCCAGACGGTTCACGCCGCTGAACCATCCGTTGCACCAGTCGCGCGTCGGCGCTTTGTGTTATCCCAGACGTATAAACTTAACCCTCCTAAGGGATCGAGCGGCGTGGTAAAACTGTGGATCCCGCTTCCGGTAGATACCGCGTTTCAACAAATGACGGCGCTTGCCTTTAGCGGAAACTATAAGCAGGCGTACGTTACCACTAATAATACTTATGGCGCGAAAACGCTGTTTGCCACCTGGCCTGACTCGCAGGGCGAACTGTTGATTAACGTTGATATCGACATTGAAACCGCCGACTGGGAGCCGCTGAAGCAGGACGCGCTGAAAACCTGGCAAGCGCCGGAGCAGATTATTTATCCGCTGGATGTAAAACCGTACCTGCTGCCGACGACACATACCCCAGTTGATGGGCTTGTTCTGGAAACTGCGCGTAAAATCACCGGTAATGAGCAGGATCCGCTGAAAAAAGCGCGCCTGATTTACGAATGGGTGAGTAGCCATATGGAGCGCGATAACGACGTCATTGGCTGCGGAACGGGGGATGTGGCGGAGATCTTAAAAAGCGGTAAGCTCAAAGGAAAATGCACCGACATGAGCTCCGTTTTTGTGGCTCTGGCGCGGGCCAGCGGCATTCCGGCGCGCGAACTGTTTGGCATCCGTCTGGGCAAAGCCAATAAGCTCGAACGTTACTCGAAAAGCGCTTTTGGCAAAGCAGACAGTGCTGGCGTCGCCGATGTGAGCGGCGGACAACATTGCCGCGCCGAATTCTATCTGGCCGGTTACGGCTGGTTACCGTGCGATCCTGCTGATGTGACCAAAATGCGTCTGGCAGAGAAAAAGTCGCATCAGGACGCCGATGTCCAGGCGGTAAACACTTACCTGTTTGGTAACTGGGAAATGAACTGGGTTGGATTTAACTACGGGCGTGATTTCGAGCTGTACCCAGCAACGGAACAGGGAGCCATGAACAACTTTGGCTATCCTTACGCTGAAGTCGATGGTGACCCGATCAATTTCTATGATCCTAAAGCGTTCTCCTACAGCTATGTCGCCACAGAACAACGCTAAAGGGGCGGGGCTCACCCTGTTGACGGCCGCTGCGGCTGCTGTCACCGCGGGCTTATGCTGCGTTGGACCGCTGCTCTATCTGTTGTTTGGTATTTCGGCGGCGAGCTTTGCTGTTTTCACCCAGTTTGAGTTTTTGCGAATTCCCCTGATGCTGGTGTCATTGGGCTTATTACTGCGCGTCTTCTGGCGGCTCTATTTTTCCAGGCGGCTGTGGTGCTCCGGATGGTTAACGTTGAAGCAAGCGCGCGTTCTCTACTGGTGCGCGCTGGCGTTGATTTTGCCGGTGCTATTTTATCCAACGCTCGTTGCCTGGTTTTATGAGGTATTTGAATGAAAATCTTCACATTAGTTGCATGCTTGTTGCTGCCGCTGTGGGCTCAGGCGGCCAATCAAAAAGTGGTGCTGGATATACAAAATATGACTTGCTCGCTGTGCGTTATTTCGGTCAATCAGGCGCTACGTGAAACCGATGGTGTGATTAAAGCAAAATCCTCCCTAAAAACCCGACAAGCAGAAGCGATTGTGCCAGAAGGTTTCCCAACCGATACGTTACTTAACGCGGTAGCGAAAACGGGCTATACCGCAACGCTCAACCGTATTGAACAACAGTAAACCACCTACGGGTGGTTTTATTGTGTTTTCCCGGTATGATGCCCGGCGGCTTAGTGTTCTCTTTTGTGCGTTAACTTCCGGAATTCCCCTCGTTTCCTGTTAACCTGAACAGGCGGCAGCTATATGCCGCATATGCCCATTTTTATCTGTTATCCCTCCAGCCATGTAGGATGATCACAGGCAAGATTTTTTGACTAAGGAAAAGCGTTATGAAAACGGGACCATTAAACGAGAGCGAACTGGAATGGCTGGATGATGTACTGACTAAGTACAATACAGACAAGGCTATTCTGGATGTGTCAGAACTGGATGGTTTGCTGACGGCGGTGTTGAGTTCACCGTATGAAATTGAACCAGAGCAGTGGCTGGTCGCAATTTGGGGCGGCGCGCAGTATGTCCCTCGCTGGTCCTCCGAAAAAGAAATGACGCGTTTCATGAACTTGGCGTTTCAACATATGGCGGATACGGCCGATCGTCTGGATGAATATCCTGAGCAGTTTGAGCCGCTGTTTGGTTTGCGTGAAATTGACGAGCATGAACTGACCATCGTTGAAGAGTGGTGCTTTGGTTATATGCGCGGCGTCGCACTGTCAGACTGGTCCGCGTTACCGGACACGTTAAAACCAGCACTTGAAGCTATTGCGCTGCACGGTACGGAAGAGAACTTTGCGGTGGTTGAGAAACTAACGCCGGAAGCGTTTGAAGAGAGCGTGGATGCCATCCGCCTGGCTGCGCTGGACCTGCATGCTTACTGGATGGCGCATCCTCAGGAAACGCCGGTCAAAGTACCGGTGAAAGTGGATGCCAAAGTAGGGCGCAATGACCCTTGCCCATGTGGCAGCGGCAAGAAATATAAGCAGTGCTGTTTGCATTAACAGAAAGGGGCGAAAGCCCCTTTGTTTTAACCCACTTCTGGTAGTAATCCTGCTGCAATAGAAAACTGTACTGCTATCACCACAATGCCGCACAAAAATACCAGCGCCAGCGCCGGAGCACCGCCTGCTACGCGGTAGTTGGCCTGCGGATTATGTTTTCTGCTCTGCCAGGCCAGCATCGAGGGAATGAGCAGCGCCAGAACCGCCAGGGCAACGCCTGCATACCCTAATGCCATGACAAAACCACGCGGATAGAACAGCGCGAATGCCAGCGGCGGCAGGAAGGTCACCACGCCAGTTTGCATTCTTCCCGCTACGGTATTGCGGCGCTGGAAGAGGTCGGCCAGGTAGTCAAATAATCCCAATGCAACGCCGAGGAAAGAGGTTGCCAGTGCGAGGTCAGCAAACAGATGCACCGCCAGTTCGACGTGCGGCGAAGCCACGACTTCACGCAATGCCTGCAATAAGCCGTTTAAGCCTGCGTGATTGGCTAAAAGCCCCATGAATGTTGTCGAGTTAATGCTACCAAGCGTCGCCAGTTGCCAGAAGATATAGGCGACCAGAGGAATGGCGCTACCCGTAATAAACACCCAACGCAGTTTACGGATGTTACCGTTCATATAGCTGACGATACTGGGAACACTGCCGTGAAAACCGAACGAGGTGAAGATGACCGGGATTGCGGAGAGCGCCAACCCCTGTTGCAGCGGCAGCGTAAGCAGGTTCACTTTATGAATATGCGGCATTAACAGAGCCAGCATCGCCACCAGGAAGATTATCTTGGCACTGAATAGCAGACGGTTGAACAGATCGACCAGCGAGGTCCCAACACAAACCACGCCACCGGCAACAAAGGTGAACAGCAGTACGCCTGTTGTCGGGGATATATTTGTTCCGGTCCAGTCGCTGATGCTGGAGGCCAGCAGTTCACCTGCACCACTGATGTACGCCGCCGTCAGAGCATACATTAAAAACATCATGCTAAAGCCCGTTACCCATTGTCCGTAACGACCAAGATAACGTTTTGCCAGCGTACCCAGCCCGGTGTCTGCCGGGACATGTTGATACACTTCAAGCAGCAGCAGCGCGGTGTAGCACATCAACGCCCAAAGACTGACTAACAATACCAGCGTGACGCTAAACCCCACGCCTGCCGCAGCCAGTGGCATTGCCAACATACCGGCACCAATCGTGGTTCCCGCCACGATAAAAATACTACCCAGGGTTCTGTTTTTCACGCTTTCCTCTGTCCCAGAGATAATCAATGGTTATATCTGCGCCGCAGATTAAGGCAAAACGCTATTTTCGTCAAATCACCGTTACAATGACTGTACATTAATGTTTACGATGTTGTGATCATTAAGATGTATAACAAATGACATTTATCTGCTGATAAACCTGCGTTAGCGCAAAGCGACGATGTGCGGTTCATATTAGGCTACGGACTTTATTAAGGAGGTATTATGGAATCTATTCACGGTCACGAAGTGCTTAACATGATGATTGAATCTGGTGAGCAGTATTCAAATGCCAGCCTTGAAGCGGCGATTACGGCACGTTTCGGCGAGCAGGCGCGTTTTCACACTTGTTCTGCGGCGGATATGACGGCAGGCGAGTTGGTGGCGTTTTTAGCGGCGAAGGGAAAGTTTATTGCAAAAGAAGACGGCTTCTCTACGCACGAAAGCAAGATCTGCCGTCACTGATTTCAAGGGGTAATGATGGCGGGTTGCCTTCATTACCCTAAAATATTAATTCTGTGTATCAAGCGTAGCCAGTTCTTTGTCGATGAAATAAAGACCTTCGCCGCTTTTTCCTGCCAGCGACAGCTTATCAATAACAGATTTAAATAATTTCTCTTCTTCATGCTGCTCGGCAACATACCATTGCAGGAAATTAAAGGTTGGATAATCCTGGTGGGTCATTGCCGCGTGTGCCAGCTCATTAATTTTCTGGGTGATTAGCTGCTCGTGTTCGTAAGTAACACGGAACAGTTCATCCAGAGAAGCATATTCAGCAAAGGGTGAAGAAACGGTATTAATACGCGGCAAACTGCCGGTATCGGTCAGGTAGTCGAACAGACGCTGCATGTGCGTCATCTCTTCCTGGGCGTGACGGCGCAAAAACGCGGCGGCACCTTCGAAGCTGTGATAGCTGCACCACGCGCTCATCTGTTGGTAGAGCAGAGATGAATATAATTCAAGATTCATTTGCTCATTCAGTTGGTCGATCATTTCTGTTTTCAGCATGGTTCTGCTCCACAAACGTTATTATATATTGACGTGGCGCCACTATAATTTGTTATTTAATTATTTGCAAAAGGTAAAATAATAAATTTATTTATTAAAAATGCGAATGGGAATAAAACGCATTAACGATATTAAACGGAGGATATAAATAATAAAGTGGTAAAAGACCAGCAAAAATGAGCTGGTCGGAAATATTAATAATTGAAAGAAGGTGATTGGGGTACCGCGACACCATGACACTGCCAGGCGAGTGTAATTTTGGTATTTAAGCACAGAGAGCCTGCATACACGCTACAGGTTGACACCGGCTGGCCAAACGCTTCTGCGCTGGCATAGCCCAGGCGCTGACACTCTTTGGTGGCTGTCCCCTGGGTAACGTAGTCATCGGTACGTGCTGTTTGTAACATGGCCTGATTATAAGTCAGGCGAACCACACCAGTGATGGCGCTGGCTTCGCTGACCTGTGCCTGTTTTGTAATTGTGCATCCTGTCAGCATGAGCGGCAAAAGTGCCAGGATAAAAGTCTTCATGAGATCGCTCTGAAAGTTCGAAGATACACTATCATGGCATACAGAGACCCTCATCAATGGCTTGAATAGCCCGAAGATCACCTGCGATTAATCACAACGAGGTCATTTGTTTGAGGTAATTCTTAACTGTTCAGACAGGAATGTGAGCGCAACTTTGTTTTTTAAAACTAAATTTCATTAAATTTGAAAGTGTGATTGCAAAATAGTAATGTGGCTGAATGTTATGACTTTCAGCGGGCTACCGCAGCGCATTCAGGAGAGTACAGAATGAAAATTGCATTGATGATGGAAAACAGCCAGGCAAGCAAAAACGCCATCATCCATAACGAGCTTAAGGCCGTTGCGGATGAGAAAGGTTTTCAGGTCTATAACGTTGGGATGAGCGACGAAAATGATCATCATCTGACCTACATCCATTTAGGCATTATGGCCAGCATCCTGCTTAATTCCAAAGCTGTAGACTTTGTTGTTACAGGTTGCGGTACGGGCCAGGGAGCAATGATGTCACTGAATATCCATCCGGGTGTGGTGTGTGGTTATTGCCTTGATCCTGCAGATGCGTTCTTGTTCTCTCAGATCAACAACGGCAACGCGCTTTCTCTGGCATTCGCCAAAGGTTTTGGCTGGGGTGCTGAGCTGAATGTGCGCTATATGTTTGAAAAAGCGTTCACCGGGCGTAACGGCGAAGGCTACCCACCGGAGCGTAAAGAGCCGCAGGTGCGTAACGCCGGTATTCTGAATCAGGTGAAAGCGGCTGTGGTAAAAGAAAATTATCTGGACACGCTGCGCGCGATCGATCCTGAACTGGTGAAAACCGCTGTATCAGGCCCGCGCTTCCAGCAGTGCTTCTTTGAAAACTGCCAGGACAAAGCAATCGAAGCGTTTGTACGCGAGGTGATTGGCTAAATCCTGTTGGCCCGGCGGCGTTCACCCTCCGGGCTACCTGTTCCTGTTCGATACTGCGCTTCCTGCATCACGGGTGAGCCGCAGCGTATCCACCATACCTACCAGACAAATAATGGCAATAGCGACAAAGGCCAGCCGGAAACTGATCCCCGGAATATTGCCCAATGCCAGCCTTTCACTGACCACATCGCCAATGCGGATGCCAATAGCGGCTAAAGAAATGCCCAATCCCACCGCTAATTGTGTCGCCGTACTGAACAGCGTATTAGCGTAGCTCATTTGTGCCGCGGGGACGTCCGCGAAGGCAAGCGTGCTGACGCCGGTAAACTGAATTGAGCGGAACACACCGCCCAGATACAACACCAGCAAAATAACCCACACGGGGGTCTGCGGCGTAATTAATGCACAGGCCAGCAACGCCAGAACGTTAAGCGCACCGTTAATCAACAGCAGTTTCTTAAAGCCCAGCCAGCGTATCAACGGTGTGGTGGCAGGTTTAATCGTCAGATTGCCGACAAATACCGCCAGCACCAGCGAACCCGCGTGAAAAGCGTTCATGCCAAAACCTACCTGAAACATTAACGGCAGCAGAAACGGCACGGCGCTGATAGAGGCACGAAACAGCGATCCGCCATACATGGTGACGCGAAAAGTAGGGACGTTCATGGCATCAAGGCGAATCATTGGCCAGGCGGTGCGACGAAAATGATGCAGGGCAAACAGAAAGGTCACTGTTCCTAGCGCCAAAAGTCCGGCGGTCAGCCAGCCCTGAGGCTGTTGGGTTCCCAGTAACTCCATGGCATACACCAGGCTCACCATCGCAACAGAGGTTGCGATAAATCCCGTTATATCAAATGGGCGGCGCTCGTCGTCATGAATATCCGGGATAAAACGTAGCGCCAGCGCAATCGCCAGTATTCCGAGCGGTACATTAATGAAGAAGATCCAGCGCCAGTTGGCATAGCTGGTAATGAATCCGCCAAGGGGAGGGCCAATGATGGGCGCGACTAAAGCGGGCCAGGTCAGGGTCGCAATAGCGGTGATCAACTGATGTTTAGGCGTGGTTCGTAATACCGCGAGTCGGCCAACCGGAACCATTAGCGCACCACCTACACCCTGTAAGATTCGCATGGCGACAAAGCTCTCAAGGCTTTCGGACAAACCGCATAAAACCGAGGCGAGAGTAAATATCGCCAGTGCAAGGGTAAACACCTTTCTGGCGCCGAAGCGATCCGCAATCCAGCCGCTGGCGGGGATCAGTACCGCGAGGGTGATCAGATAGGCACTGATACCTATGTTCAGGTCAACTGCCTGCACGCCAAAACTTTTCGCCATGTCGGGCAGTGCGGTGGCAATCACCGTGCCGTCAATAAACTCCATAAAGAAAGCCCCGGCAACAAGTAATGCAGCCGGGGATAGACCGCGTTTGTTCTCAACCGCTAAATGTTCACTCATGTTGTGCTTGCCATCTCAAAAGAAACTGACTGGAACTATTTTTATTTTCAGCGCATTCGGAAGGCATGCGCGGCTATCGTTTCGTTCGTTGAATGGGTACTATGACGACCTTTCTATAAGGAGCTCACTATGTCCCAAACACTGAATGCCGATCAGGAACTGCTCTCGGACGTTGTTGCCTGTCAGCTGGTTATCAAGCAGATTCTGGATGTTCTTGATGTTATTGCCCCAGTAGAAGTTCGGGAGAAAATGTCCAGCCAGCTGAAAAGCATCGACTTTTCCAGCCATCCTGCAGGTGCCGATCCGGTCACTATGCGCGCAATACAAAAAGCGGTTGCCTTGATCGAGATGAAATTCACGCCGCAGAATGAATCTCACTAAAATAAACCGTTGTTTCAGGTTTTAGAAAGGTTTTTTTGCGCCTCGCAGAATGAGAGGCGTGAGCGTAGAGAAAATTAAGCACCAGCCGGATAAGGTGCGTCGCATCGTTATCCGGCATTAACACGATGAAAATTGAAGATTAGTGATGTTGATAGTTCACGACGTTCAGCAGGTGCTTATCGGTTTGCGCCATGCACAGTCCCGCACGTTTAGCGCTGCGGACTTCATCAAGAATCGTCTGTAACAGCACGCCATCCTGCTGCTGCTCTTTTTCCAGATCGTGAAGAAAATCAATGGTTGTTGCATCATTCAAGGCTTCTGCTTCATTGGTTAAGCGTGATAGCTTGCTGTAACGCTGTTGGTATTCATCCAGCGTTTTCTGAAACAGTTCTTCAAGGGAAGTTAGTTCATCACCCGGAACATCGATAGCCTTGACGATAGGGTTAGCCCCGGCACTTTTCATAAAATTAAACATACGCATCATTTGAGTCACGTTACCTTGCGCCTGGGTGCGTAGAAAGGTTGCGGTGCCAGTCAGGCTGTGCTCGTAGCACCATTCACTGAGATGCAGGTAAAGATTCGATGCGTAGAACTCGAGGTTCATTTGCGTGTTAAGTTTATGAACAATTCCAACTGCAGCCATATCAATATCCTTATTTCCAGAAAGGGGGATGTACGTTACTAACGTCAGTGCAACGGGCTGCCGCTACACCTCACCACTACGTACAATTAAAACTGTTAGCAGAATAAATCCGTTCCGCCGGTCCTTTAGTGATCACGAATTATATTCGCTCCCGATCGAGATTCAGCATAACTCCAGTCCCGACATAAGAAAATCCTTAAATCTGCGTATTTATGATTTTTTACATATTGTCATAGCAATATTAGTGATTTTTCCACTTGTGCATATAAATGCTGTGAATATAACAGATTGATATTTATAGCATTAAAGTTAGATGTTGATAATGAAATGATGTTTCATATCACGAAATGGAATTTCACAATCAGGTATTGTCTGTCGCCAGATGATTATCTGGTCTTCGGATGAAGAAATTTCACCATTGACCCGCGTCTGTGAACGCTATCTGCTGGCTAATTTTTTTTGCGCCAGATCAGTTTTGTGGAAATTAATAAAGTTAAGCGCCTGAATGATTCGACATTTATTGTTTGGTGTATTTGGAAAAATCGAGGAGTGTGTATGAAAAAGGTTGCCGTGCTACTGGCACCTGGTTTTGAAGAGGCGGAAGCCATTGTTACCATTGATATTCTGCGCCGCCTGCAGATCGAAGTTGAAACACTGGCCTGCGCCGAGTCCCGTGCGGTGGTGAGCTACCATGACGTGCCGATGGTGACGGACAGCACGCTGGCTGCGCGTCAGACGGATCTTTATGATGCCGTTGTGTTACCCGGCGGGCCGCAGGGCAGCGTTAACCTTGCCGCCAGTGAGGCTGTCATCCAGTTTATCGCTCGCCATGACGAGGCAGGAAAACTCATTTGCCCGGTGTGTTCTGCGGCGGCGCGCGTGCTGGGTGGCAACGGCCTGCTGAAGGGGCGTCGCTATGTGTGTTCGGGAGATCTGTGGCAAAACGTCGCGGATGGAGAATATATTGATGCGCCGGTTGTTGAAGATGGCAACCTTATTAGCGGCAAAGGATTAGGGCATATTTTCGATTTTGCTTTCACGCTTTCAGCGCGTCTGCTGGAAGATGACATTCCGGTTCGCGATCACGCTGACCACATTTATTACAGATGGTAATCATTGTGCTCCCGAATGCTTCGGTATTCGGGAACAAGGATTCGTTGGCTGATGTTATGGACTAATCTGCTACCCCTCTTTTTTCCCGTCGACAAAACCGCGTTTTTTTATGTCATTTCCCGCTGAATTTATGTACGCAATTACTGTAATTCTGTGGTGTGATGCCGCTCTCTTATGGAGAATCAATTTCCCGCTAAAAATACTCTCAGCACTGGCATTGATCTTATCAATAAAAGGTAATGCCTTGTTTTACGTCCGAATTACAAAAAATCGTCTGATTTTACCCTACATAAAAGAACGTTAAAGCTGGAGTTAACCATGCACAAATTCACTAAAGCGCTGGCTGCCATCGGTCTGGCGGCCATTATGTCACAATCCGCTATCGCTGAATCCATGAAGCTCGGTTTCCTGGTCAAACAGCCGGAAGAACCGTGGTTCCAGACTGAATGGAAATTTGCCGATAAAGCCGGTAAAGACCTTGGTTTTGAGGTGATTAAAATTGCCGTTCCGGATGGTGAGAAAACCCTTAACGCCATCGACAGCCTGGCTGCAAGTGGAGCAAAAGGGTTTGTGATTTGCACGCCAGATCCAAAACTGGGGCCAGCCATTATGGCTAAGGCACGTGGCTACGATATGAAAGTCATTGCCGTCGACGACCAGTTTGCCAACGCCAAAGGTAAGCCGATGGATACCGTGCCGCTGGTGATGATGGCGGCAACCAAAATTGGTGAACGCCAGGGCCAGGAGCTGTACAAAGAGATGCAAAAACGCGGTTGGGATGTGAAATCCACCGCCGTAATGGCCATTACCGCCAACGAACTGGATACCGCACGTCGTCGTACTTCTGGTTCAATGGAAGCGCTTAAAGCCGCAGGCTTCCCGGAAAAACAGATTTACCAGGTCCCAACAAAATCGAATGACATCCCCGGCGCATTTGACGCCGCCAACTCCATGCTGGTTCAGCATCCTGAAGTCAAAAACTGGCTGATTGTCGGCATGAACGACAACACCGTGCTGGGTGGCGTACGTGCGACCGAGGGGCAGGGCTTCAAAGCACCAAACGTGATTGGTATCGGAATCAACGGCGTTGACGCGGTGAGCGAACTGTCCAAAGGCGAAGCGACCGGGTTCTACGGTTCACTGCTGCCAAGCCCGGACGTTCACGGCTACAAATCCAGTGAAATGCTCTACAACTGGGTAACGAAAGGTGCAGAGCCACCGGCATTCACTGAAGTGACAGATGTGGTGCTGATTACCCGCGATAACTTCAAAGAAGAGCTGGCGAAGAAAGGCTTAGGCGGTAAGTAACAGAAATGCTGCGATGTTGTAGGCCGGATAAGGCGAAGCCGCCATCCGGCGCAATGCCCGGTGGCGCTGTGCTTACCGGGCCTACGTCCGGCGGTTTTCCAGGCCGGTAAAATCCTGACTCACGGAGACGTTATGCAACAGTCTACCCCGTATCTTTCATTTCGCGGCATTGGCAAAACGTTCCCGGGCGTTAAGGCGCTGACGGATATCAGTTTCGACTGCTATGCCGGACAGGTGCATGCGCTGATGGGCGAAAATGGCGCCGGGAAATCAACACTCTTAAAAATTCTCAGCGGTAACTATGCGCCAACAACGGGATCTCTGACGATCCGCGGACAGGAAGTTTCGTTCGCGGATACCACTGCCGCACTCAACGCCGGTGTCGCCATTATTTATCAGGAACTGCATCTCGTCCCGGAAATGACCGTTGCCGAGAATATTTACTTAGGGCAGTTACCGCACAAAGGCGGGATTGTGAACCGCTCGCTGCTGAACTATGAAGCAGGAATCCAGCTGAAGCATCTGGGGATGGATATCGATCCCGATACCCCACTGAAATACCTCTCCATTGGCCAGTGGCAGATGGTGGAGATTGCAAAAGCGCTGGCGCGAAACGCCAAAATTATCGCCTTTGATGAACCAACCAGCTCCCTGTCGGCTCGCGAGATTGAGAATCTGTTTCGCGTCATCCGTGAGCTGCGCAACGAAGGACGCATCATTCTGTACGTTTCACACCGTATGGAGGAGATTTTTGCTCTCAGCGATGCCATCACCGTGTTTAAAGATGGTCATTACGTCAAAACGTTCACGGACATGCAGCAGGTCGATCACGATGCGCTGGTGCAGGCGATGGTCGGGCGCGACCTCGGGGATATCTATGGCTGGAAATCCAGACCGTATGGCACAGAGCGTCTGCGGCTGCATGAAGTCAAAGCTCCAGGCGTGCGTACGCCAATCAGCTTATCCGTGCGAAGCGGTGAAATTGTCGGGTTGTTTGGCCTGGTGGGGGCCGGACGTAGCGAATTAATGAAAGGGCTGTTCGGCGGTACGCGTATCACGGCGGGCCAGGTATTTATTGATGAACAGCCTATCGATATCCGTAAACCAAGCCATGCCATTGAAGCGGGGATGATGCTGTGCCCGGAGGATCGCAAAGCTGAAGGGATCATTCCGGTCCATTCAGTGCGCAACAACATCAACATTAGTGCACGGCGTAAGCATGTTCTGGGGGGATGCGTGATCAACAACGGCTGGGAAGAGACCAATGCCGATCACCATATTCGTTCACTCAACATCAAAACGCCGGGTGCAGAGCAACTGATCATGAACCTCTCCGGCGGTAATCAACAGAAGGCTATCCTTGGTCGTTGGTTGTCGGAAGAGATGAAAGTTATTTTGTTGGATGAGCCGACACGCGGCATTGATGTGGGCGCCAAGCATGAAATTTACAACGTGATTTATGCCCTCGCAGCGCGCGGTGTGGCCGTATTGTTTGCTTCCAGTGACCTGCCAGAAGTACTCGGTGTCGCCGACCGTATTGTGGTGATGAGAGAAGGTGAAATTGCCGGTGAGTTACTTCATGAACAGGCGGATGAGCGCCAGGCGTTGAGCCTTGCTATGCCTAAAGTCAGCCAGGCTGTAGCCTGAATAAGGAGAGTATGATGTCTTCCGTTTCTACATCGGGTTCTGGCGCAACGAAGTCGGCGCTAAATCTGGGCCGCATTTGGGACCAATACGGCATGCTGGTGGTGTTCGCCGTGCTGTTCCTGGTTTGTTCCCTCTTTGTGCCAAACTTTGCGACTTTCATCAACATGAAGGGGTTAGGGCTGGCGGTATCGATGTCGGGTATGGTTGCCTGCGGGATGCTGTTTTGTCTGGCATCCGGTGATTTCGACCTGTCTGTCGCGTCTGTAATTGCCTGTGCTGGTGTTACCACTGCCGTAGTCATTAACATGACCGAAAGTCTGTGGATTGGTGTGGCTGCCGGGCTGCTGCTCGGTATTCTGTGTGGTCTGGTGAATGGGTTCGTGATTGCGCGGTTAAAAATTAACGCCCTGATCACTACTCTTGCGACAATGCAGATTGTACGTGGTCTGGCCTATATTATCTCCGACGGTAAGGCAGTCGGGATTGAAGACGAGCGTTTCTTCACACTCGGCTATGCTAACTGGTTTGGTCTGCCGGCGCCTATTTGGATCACGGTCGTTTGTTTTATTGTCTTTGGCTTACTGCTGAACAAAACCACGTTTGGGCGTAATACGCTGGCCATTGGGGGCAATGAAGAGGCTGCGCGCCTGGCTGGGGTTCCGGTTGTTCGCACCAAGATTATTATCTTTATTCTTTCCGGTCTGGTATCCGCCATTGCCGGGATTATCCTCGCATCGCGTATGACCAGCGGCCAGCCAATGACCTCAATCGGTTATGAGTTGATCGTGATTTCAGCCTGCGTGTTAGGGGGCGTTTCGCTTAAAGGCGGCATCGGAAAAATCTCATATGTGGTGGCCGGGGTGTTGATCCTGGGGACGGTTGAGAATGCGATGAACCTGCTGAATATCTCTCCGTTCGCGCAGTATGTGGTACGTGGCCTCATCCTGCTGGCGGCGGTGATCTTCGACCGTTATAAGCAAAAAGCGAAGCGTACCGTTTGATGATTTAAACCCCAACTTTTTAGTCTAGCTTCTGCCCGTCGCCAGCCGCTACCCGGCTGGCGATTGTTTTTTCAAATGGCGAGCATGGTCACACTGTCTATACTTATATCCGTCATACATCATCTATACGCCGCGATCCGCGTGGCGTTCTGACCATGATGAGGAGGATAACCGGGTGACAGCATCACTGACTTTACCCCCTGAACAATCTGCAAACTGTGCTTACTTTTTTGATCTCGATGGGACACTTGCTGAGATTAAACCTTTTCCCGACCAGGTCGTTGTCCCTAAGACAATCCTGCAATGTCTACATCAGTTAGCGACGCAGAATGCGGATGCGCTGGCATTGATTTCAGGGCGCTCAATGGTTGAGCTTGACGCACTCACTACTCCGTTTCGTTTTCCGCTTGCCGGAGTACATGGGGCAGAACGCCGTGACATCAATGGTCAAACGCACATAGTAAACCTGCCTGAAGGTATCGAACGTGAAGCCGGGGCGTTATTACACGCAGCGTTGGTGACGTTACCGGGGGCAACACTTGAAACCAAAGGCATGGCCTTCGCGTTGCATTATCGCCAGGCACCCGAACACGAAGCGGCGCTGGTTACCCTGGCTGAGCGCATCACGCGCAGATGGCCGCAGCTTGCTCTGCAGCACGGAAAATGTGTCGTGGAAATAAAGCCTAAGGGCAGTAATAAAGGCGACGCGATAGCTGCATTTATGCAGGAAGCGCCTTTTGCTGGCCGGATCCCTGTGTTTTTCGGTGATGATCTGACAGATGAAACAGGATTTGCTGTAGTTAACCGCGCTGGCGGTATTTCTGTAAAGGTAGGGAGCGGGCCGACGCAGGCAACATGGCGTCTGGATGGTGTCAGGGATGTCTGGCACTGGCTGGAGAAAAATAACTCTTCGCAGCAAGAACCGAAAGCAACGAATAACAGAAGAGGTGGCTATGAGTCGTTTAGTCGTAGTATCTAATCGTATCGCCTCACCAGATGACAAAGGGAGCGCGGGTGGGCTCGCGGTCGGTGTACTGGGCGCGTTAAAAGCTGCTGGTGGTTTATGGTTTGGCTGGAGTGGTGATACAGGTAATGAGGATAAACCTTTAAAAAAGGTCACCCGTGGCAATATCACCTGGGCCTCGTTTAATTTGAGTGAGCAAGATTACGAAGAGTATTACTGCCAGTTTTCAAATGCGGTTTTATGGCCCGCGTTTCACTATCGATTGGATTTAGTTCAGTTTCAGCGCTCTGCCTGGGAAGGTTACCAACGGGTTAATGCCTTACTGGTAGATAAACTTCTGCCGTTGCTTGGCGATGACGACATTATTTGGGTTCATGATTACCATCTGTTGCCGTTTGCCTGCGAGCTACGTAAGCGCGGCGTGCGCAATCGCATCGGTTTTTTCCTGCATATTCCTTTTCCGACGCCGGAAATTTTTAATGCGCTCCCGCCACATCTGGCGCTGCTTGAGCAAATGTGTGATTTTGATTTGCTTGGTTTCCAGACCGAAAACGATCGCCAGGCTTTTCTGGACTGTCTCGCAGCCCAGACTCGGGTGTCCACGCATAAAGATAAGCAGCACCTGGTATGGGGAAAAGCGTTTCGCACTCAGGTTTATCCCATCGGTATTGAACCGGATGAGATTGCTCGACAGGCGTCCGGTCCGCTGCCACCAAAATTGGCACAGCTAAAAGCGGAGCTTAAAAATGTGCAGAATATTTTCTCCGTGGAGCGTCTGGATTACTCCAAAGGCTTGCCGGAGCGCTTTCAGGCCTATGAGGCCTTACTGGAACATTATCCGCAGCACCACGGTAAAATTCGCTATACGCAGATAGCACCGACCTCGCGTGAAGAGGTGCAGGCCTATCAGGATATTCGCCACCAACTGGAAACAGAGGCAGGGCGAATCAACGGCAAATATGGGCAACTGGGCTGGACGCCGCTTTACTATCTGAACCAGTATTTTGATCGTAAATTGCTGATGAAGATCTTCCGCTACTCTGATGTAGGGTTGGTGACCCCGTTGCGCGATGGTATGAACCTGGTGGCGAAAGAGTTTGTGGCCGCACAGGATCCTGCTAACCCTGGCGTGCTGGTTTTATCGCAATTTGCCGGGGCGGCGAACGAGCTAACCTCCGCCCTTATTGTTAATCCTTATGACCGGGATGAAGTGGCAGGCGCATTAAACCAGGCGCTGACGATGCCACTTACCGAACGTATCTCGCGCCACGCTGAAATGCTTGAGACTATCGTTAAAAACGATATCGACAACTGGCAGGCGACGTTCATTTGCGATCTTAAAACGGTCACGCCGCGTCGGAGTCAATGCCAACTGCCAGACAATATCTCTTCCTGTTCTAAACTCGCATGAAGTCGTGGCACTGTGGATTAATCTCCAGCTAGCGGAACCAGAAGAACGTCCACCTGGCTGGTATGAATCACGCTTTTCGCTGAACAGGAAGCGCGCGAAAAAAAACTGTGGTTATGGTTGCCGTAAATGACCAGATCAACGGCGTGTTTGCGGCATACATCCAGGATATGTTCATTCAGAGCCCCATAGGTAATAAAGGTATGTTCAATGGGGTATTCTGCTTCTTTGCTAAGTTTGTCGATAAAATCCTGAGTCTCTTCTTGCATCACTTCACGCAGGTCTTCCAGCATGGGGGCAGCAAACTGGTTATACAGTTCGGGGTCTGAGACCAGTGTAATCAGGCTAATTCGGGCGTTGACAGGGCGAGCGATAGAAACCGCCTTGTCTAACAACTGCTGACTTTCAGGGGTGGCGGCAACAGCAACAAGAATGTGCGAATAGCTCATAACTCGCTCCTTTTTTTCAAGAATTATGAGAGGGCTTTTCAGCTTTACTCAGCTTACCCCATACTGCAACGTTTCCCGCCTCGATAGTGTGAATGTCATCATGATTATTCATTAATTATTCTTATAAATAGAATAATCGATTCATATTAGTTGCAGATATGTTCAGGTTACTTAAGTGAAACCCACCGCTAATGAAAACAATGTGTTAATAAAAATTAAACATATATTAACATTTGCAAGGTCGTCACATCGCGGTATTAATTAATCACTCTAAATATTTAACTTATTGTTTCTAAAGAATTTAATTAAAAAATATTTTTGAGTTAAATATGTGATCCAGCTCGCTATTTCACGGCGTGATATTAACGGATGTGAACAAAATACTATTCGCTTTTATTGCAAGAATATTCGTACATCAGGAATTGAAATGGATGATGGCGGATTAAAAAATAAGCAAAGTAAAAGCTACGCTGATGGATTTATGTTAAGTGTTTGGCTGGTTTATGTGATCTTGATCACATATTCTTTAAATTCGCAGCATACCTCCGTTGTATGTGTAACTGACGGCGGGTAGAGTTGCGTCGAATTAGGAAAAATCTTAGACATTTGTAAGAATTGATGTGAGCTTGTAAGGGACGCTGCCTTCTTAAAAGGGAATGTTTAGACAACGCGTAAGTGTCGTCACGCTGCTATGTATTTGACCTTTTGCTTTTTTTTACCGGGCCTTCCCGGCGACATCACGGGGTGCGGTTTTACCGCATGAAAACAATGTTGGTTATTATGGATGCAAATAATGCATACATCCGAGTTGCTGAAACACATCTATGACATCAATTTGTCATATTTATTGCTTGCACAGCGTTTGATCGTTCAGGACAAAGCATCTGCGATGTTTCGCCTTGGTATCAGCGAGGAAATGGCGGACACGTTGGCAACATTAACACTTCCTCAAATGGTCAAACTGGCCGAAACAAACCAACTGGTATGTCATTTCCGTTTCGACGATCACCAGACTGTTACTCGCCTGACGCAAGACTCCCGCGTTGACGATCTTCAGCAAATTCATACTGGTATCATGCTTTCAACACGCCTGTTAAGCGACATCGATGATGCAGCACGTAAGAAAAGGGCTTGATGATGAGCGAAAAAAGCATTGTTCAGGAAGCGCGTGATATCCAGTTAGCAATGGAATTAATCACATTGGGCGCCCGTTTGCAAATGCTGGAAAGCGAAACGCAATTAAGCCGTGGTCGATTAATCAAGCTGTACAAAGAATTACGCGGTAGTCCTCCGCCAAAAGGGATGCTCCCGTTTTCCACCGACTGGTTTATGACGTGGGAACAAAATATTCATGCGTCGATGTTTTGCAATGCATGGCAATTCCTGCTCAAAACGGGTCTCTGTAGCGGCGTGGATGCCGTGATTAAGGCGTATCGGTTATATCTTGAGCAGTGTCCGCAGCCTGAAGAAGGGCCATTGTTGGCGTTAACCCGCGCGTGGACGCTGGTGCGATTTGTCGACAGCGGATTGCTGGAGTTGTCCCAATGCAATTGCTGCGGTGGGAATTTTATCACCCACGCACACCAACCCGCAGGCAGCTTTGCCTGTAGTTTATGCCAACCGCCATCACGGGCCGTAAAAAGACGTAAACTTTCCCAGAATGCTGCCGATATTATTCCACAACTGCTGGATGAACAGATCGAACAGGCTGTTTAACTGATACGGTGTGGATGAACACTCCAGCAGCGGTAAGCGATTACCGCTGCTTTTTTTTGTCCTGACCTTACGTTAATTGCCCGACTGCGCATCCTGTCATAGTCAATTGCGAAAGGATGATGTCGTGCTTATCTTATTAGGTTACCTGGTTGTTATTGGTACAGTTTTCGGCGGTTACATGATGACCGGCGGACACCTTGGGGCACTCTATCAACCGGCTGAGCTGGTGATTATCGGTGGTGCGGGTATTGGGGCATTCATCGTCGGCAATAACGGGAAAGCCATCAAAGGGACGATGAAAGCGATCCCGTTGCTTTTCCGTCGTTCGAAATACACCAAAGCGATGTATATGGATCTGCTGGCGCTCTTGTATCGCCTGATGGCCAAGTCACGTCAACAGGGCATGTTCTCGCTTGAACGCGACATCGAAAACCCAAAAGAAAGTGAAATCTTCGCCAGCTATCCGCGCATTCTTGCGGATGCCGTGATGCTTGATTTTATTGTCGATTATCTGCGACTGATCATCAGCGGCAACATGAATACGTTTGAGATTGAAGCGCTGATGGACGAAGAAATTGAGACTCATGAGAGCGAAGCCGAAGTTCCGGCGAATAGCCTGGCGATGGTTGGCGACTCGCTACCGGCATTCGGGATCGTCGCGGCCGTTATGGGTGTTGTGCATGCGCTGGCTTCTGCCGACCGCCCGGCAGCAGAGCTGGGTGCGTTGATTGCGCATGCGATGGTGGGAACATTCCTCGGTATTTTGCTGGCCTATGGATTTATTTCTCCGCTTGCCAGCGTTCTGCGCCAGAAAAGCGCTGAAACAACCAAAATGATGCAGTGCGTGAAGATAACGCTGCTCTCCAATCTGAATGGTTACGCGCCGCCGATTGCCGTTGAATTTGGTCGTAAGACACTGTACTCCAGCGAACGTCCTTCGTTTATCGAACTGGAAGAACATGTTCGTGCGGTGAGAAATCCAACTGCGCAACAGACGACCGAGGACGCATGAAAAATCAGGCCCATCCCATTATCGTTGTAAAGCGACGCAAACATAAGAATCACGGTGGTGGGGCGCATGGCTCGTGGAAAATCGCCTACGCCGATTTTATGACCGCGATGATGGCCTTCTTTCTGGTGATGTGGCTCATTTCTATTTCCAGCCCTAAAGAATTGATCCAGATTGCCGAATATTTCCGTACACCGCTGGCCACCGCAGTGACCGGGGGGAATCGTATTTCGAATAGCCAAAGCCCGATTCCAGGCGGCGGGGATGATTACACCCAGCAGCAGGGCGAGGTGAACAAGCAGCCGAATATTGATGACCTGAGAAAACGTATGGAACAGAGCCGCTTGAGCAAACTTCGCGGCGATCTCGATCAACTGATTGAATCCGATCCCAAACTGCGAGCGCTGCGTCCGCATTTAAAGATTGATTTAGTTCAGGAAGGGCTGCGGATACAGATTATCGACAGTCAGAATCGCCCGATGTTTAAGACCGGTAGCGCTGAAGTTGAGCCCTACATGCGCGATATCCTGCGCGCGATTGCTCCAGTGCTCAACGGGATCCCTAACCGGATCAGTCTTTCAGGTCACACGGATGATTACCCTTACGCGAATGGTGAGAAAGGGTACAGCAACTGGGAATTGTCTGCCGATCGCGCAAATGCATCGCGTCGCGAGCTGGTTAGCGGCGGTCTGGATGATGGAAAAGTATTACGTGTGGTAGGTATGGCCGCCACGATGCGTCTGAGCGATCGCGGTCCTGAAGACGCTATCAACCGCCGTATTAGCCTGCTGGTTCTCAATAAGCAGGCAGAAGAGGCCATTTTGCATGAAAACGCTGAAAGCCAGAATGAGCCGGTAAGTGTCTTACAACGGCCAGCGGAACTCCCGCCGGTAAGCGTTCCCACATCGCCACCAGCCAATCCGAGGTGATAGCGTGAGCATGGATATTAGCGATTTTTATCAGACATTTTTTGATGAAGCTGACGAACTGTTGGCTGATATGGAGCAACACCTGCTTGATTTGGTTCCTGAAGCCCCGGATTCCGAACAGCTGAATGCCATTTTTCGTGCAGCGCACTCGATTAAAGGCGGGGCGGGCACCTTCGGCTTTACCATTTTGCAGGAAACGACCCATCTGATGGAAAACCTGCTGGATGAAGCGCGGCGTGGCGAGATGCAGCTCAATGCCGACATTATCAACCTGTTTTTGGAAACGAAAGATATTATGCAGGAACAGCTCGACGCCTATAAAAGCTCAGTGGAGCCTGATGCCGACAGTTTTGAGTACATCTGCCAGGCGTTACGGCAGTTAGCGCTCGAAGCGAAAGGTGAAACCGCACCGGCAGTTGTTAACTCAGCAAAACTTAGCGTTGTTGACAGCGCCGCGATGCAGGAAGAGGCGGTTGCAAAGCCTGAACCCGCCAGTGAAGAGAGCAAAAAACGCATTACTCTCTCGCGTCTGAAAGCCAGCGAAGTGGATTTACTGGAAGAGGAACTGGGGAATCTGGCGACCTTAACCGATGTGGTAAAAGGAAGCGACACGTTATCAGCAACGCTTGATGGCAACCTCGCAGAAGATGACATCATCGCGGTGCTTTGCTTTGTGATTGAAGCTGACCAAATTGAATTCGAAACCGTCAGCGCAGCGCCTGTGGCAGTTGAAGCTGAAGAGGTGGCAGTTGTCACTGAACCGCAGCCGGTTGCTGTGGCACCTGCGGTGAAAGCTACCGCCAGTGAAGCACCACATAGCCGCGCGGAACGTGAAAAACCCGCCCGCGCCAGCGAGTCGACCAGTATCCGCGTAGCGGTTGAAAAGGTTGATCAGCTTATTAACCTGGTTGGCGAGTTGGTGATCACCCAGTCGATGCTGGCCCAGCGCTCTAACGAATTGGATCCTGTCAATCATGGCGATCTCATCACCAGTATGGGTCAGTTACAACGTAACGCCCGAGATTTGCAAGAGTCGGTGATGTCGATTCGTATGATGCCAATGGAGTACGTGTTTAGCCGTTTCCCTCGTCTGGTGCGCGATCTGGCCGGTAAGCTGGGTAAACAGGTCGAGCTGACGCAGGTAGGTAGTTCAACCGAACTCGATAAGAGCCTGATTGAACGCATCATCGATCCGTTGACGCACCTGGTGCGTAACAGCCTCGACCATGGTATCGAACTGCCGGAAAAACGCCTTGAATCCGGCAAAAGCCCAATCGGCAATCTGACGCTTTCCGCAGAGCATCAGGGCGGGAATATTTGTATTGAAGTGACCGATGATGGCGCTGGCCTGAACCGCGAACGTATCCTGGCTAAAGCTGTCTCTCAGGGCATGCCGATCCACGAAAACATGAGTGATGACGAAGTGGGTATGTTGATCTTCGCTCCAGGCTTTTCGACTGCCGAACAGGTGACGGATGTTTCCGGACGCGGCGTGGGTATGGATGTGGTGAAGCGAAATATCCAGGAGATGGGCGGCCATGTTGAGATCCAGTCTAAACAGGGACAGGGGACCACTATTCGCATTCTGCTGCCTCTGACGCTGGCGATCCTCGACGGGATGTCCGTGCGTGTGGCCGATGAGGTCTTCATTCTGCCACTGAATGCCGTTATGGAGTCGCTGCAACCGCGCGAAGAAGATCTCCATCCGCTGGCCGGAGGAGAGCGCGTTCTGGAAGTGCGTGGCGAATATTTACCACTGGTTGAGTTGTGGAAAGTCTTTGAGGTTGAAGGCGCTAAA
Organism: Citrobacter sp. Cpo065; assembly: GCF_030332805.1. Classification (NCBI taxonomy): domain Bacteria; kingdom Pseudomonadati; phylum Pseudomonadota; class Gammaproteobacteria; order Enterobacterales; family Enterobacteriaceae; genus Citrobacter; species Citrobacter sp. Cpo065. The sequence goes on along the minus strand of NZ_JAOWHC010000034.1, from coordinate 875,639 downwards.
ACTGAAGCGACTCAGGGCATTGTGGTCATTTTACAAAGTGCAGGGCGTCGCTATGCGCTGCTGGTCGATCAGTTAATTGGCCAACACCAGGTAGTGGTCAAAAACCTGGAAAGCAACTACCGCAAAGTGCCAGGTATTTCTGCTGCAACGATCCTCGGCGACGGCAGCGTCGCGCTGATTGTCGATGTCTCTGCATTGCAGGGGTTAAACCGCGAACAACGTGTGGCGATCACAGCCGCCTGATTGAGTGAGAAGGGAATTATATGACCGGTATGAGTAATGTAACTAAACTGGCCGGCGAACCGTCAGGTCAGGAATTCCTCGTGTTTACGCTGGGGGATGAAGAGTACGGTATCGATATCCTGAAAGTGCAGGAAATCCGTGGTTATGATCAGGTGACGCGCATCGCTAACACGCCTGCGTTTATCAAAGGCGTCACAAACCTGCGTGGTGTGATTGTGCCTATCGTCGACCTGCGCGTGAAATTTAGCCAGAGCGATGTGGATTACAATGAAAACACCGTGGTGATTGTGCTTAATCTGGGTCAGCGGGTGGTTGGAATTGTGGTAGATGGCGTCTCGGATGTGCTGTCGCTGACAACGGATCAAATCCGTCCGGCACCGGAGTTTGCGGTCACGCTGTCGACGGAATATTTGACGGGATTGGGTGCGCTGGGTGACCGGATGCTGATTCTGGTCAACATTGAGAAACTGCTGAACAGCGAAGAAATGGCGCTGCTGGATATTGCCGCTTCCCACGTCGCATAATCGCCATAACTCATCCGGCCTACAATGATTGCTGTTGCAGGCCGGATTAGCGTAGCGCATCCGGCAGATTTCCCTCTTACGCTTCCCGCTCAACCAGCTCCGGTTCTTCTTCCAGTAAACCTTCATCCTGCGCCAGCATCGCCGTTGCAATCCCGTTACCTAATACGTTGATTGCTGAACGTCCCATATCCAGGAAGTGGTCAATTCCCATCAGCAACAGGATCCCGGCGACCGGAATGTTAAAGCTCGGGATGGTTGCAGCCAGCACTACCAGTGCTGAACGCGGCACACCGGCAATCCCTTTGGACGCCAGCATCAGCGTCAGCATCAGGACGGTGATTTCTGCGAAGGAGAGGTGAATATTATAGGCCTGCGCGATAAACATGGAGGCAAATGAACAATAGACCATGGAACCGACCAGGTTAAACGAATAACCGATAGGCAGCACGAATGACACGATGTTGGGTGAGCAGCCAAATTTAGTTAATTGCTCCAGCGTTTTCGGATAAGCAGCTTCGGAACTGCTGGTGGTGAAGGCGACCAGAACCGGGTCTTTCAGCATGCTCACCAGGCGGAATACCTCTTTTTTTAGCATCACATAACCCACAGCCAGCAGAACCAGGCAGGTCAGCAAAATAGCCACATAGTAGCCGCCGATGAACGAGGCATAGTTGAGCAGAATCCCCAAACCCTGGGTAGAGATAACAGAGGAGATGGCGGCAAAAATTGCCAGCGGCGCAACGTACATCACGTAGCCGGTCACTTTGAGCATAATATGGGAAACCACATCCAGCGCCGCAACCAGCGGGGCGTTGAATTTCTCACCAAGGGATGCGCCGCCAATACCGAAGAACATTGAGAACACCACAATTTGCAGGATCTCATTGTTAGCCATCGCTTCGGCGATGCTGGTTGGAATGGTATGTGTCAGAAAACCTTTCAGGCTCATGCCGCCCACTGCCAGGCCGGTGTCGGTGGTTTCCAGCGGGATCGCCAGGTTCAGCCCGCTGCCGGGTTGCTCAAGGGAAACCACAAACAGACCGACCAGGATAGACAATATAGAAGAGCTGATAAACCAGATCATCGCTTTGCCGCCCACGCGTCCGATGGTGGACGTTTCTCCCAGGCGCATAATACCAACGGTCAGGGTGCTGAATACTAAAGGCGCGATCACCATTTTAATCAGGCGTAAAAAGATGTCGGTAAGAAGCGTAATGTTATCGGCCCAGGCGGTCACGACGCCGGGGGAGGCATAAGAGTGGATCACCGCACCCGACAGGATCCCCGCCAGCATGAAGATCACGATAAACAACGTGAGTTTGTTTGCATTTGCCACTAAAAAGCCCTCAGTAAGGATTTAACATTTATTGATCGGTTACTCATTTTTTATACTTATTAAGTGGTAACGAGGTATTCATCATATAAATTGGATTAAAGCGTAAACGGATACAACTTTTTTTAATTTTTTATCCATTTTGTTGTGGTATTTACGATGCGTATGTGTGATCTCAATCACATAAAAATGCGTATTTCGGCCATTCTGACCGTGCTCACCGATGAAAATAAATGTTATTTACATGATAATTATGGTGTTTTTATGTGAATGATTTGTGGTTGCTGCACACCCGTTTTATCTTCCCCTCGCCAGGCTTCACATCCCTTCAGGATTTCCTTTTCGCAAACGTAAAGTTATCTCAGCGAGTGCCGATAACGTTGATAACTCGTTTTCAGGAAGGTGCCTTATGTTTAACCGTATCCGCGTTGTCACAATGCTGATGATGGTGCTGGGGGTTTTCGCACTGCTACAGCTTGTTTCCGGTGGTCTGTTGTTTTCTTCATTGCAGCAGAATCAGCAAAGTTTTGTTATTTCTAACGATCTTCGACAGCAGCAAAGTGAACTCACCTCAACATGGGATCTGATGCTGCAGACACGAATCAATTTAAGCCGTTCTTCTGCGCGCATGATGATGGATGCATCTAACCAGCAAAGCAGCGCCAAAAACGATCTGCTGAAGAATGCGAAAGCATCGCTGGCGCAGGCTGAAACGCATTACGCAAAATTTAAAAACATCACACCGTTGCCGGAAATGGCAGAAGCCAGCGGCAACGTTGAGGAAAAATATCAGCAGTACCATGCGGCCCTGGCAGAACTGGTTCAGTTTCTGGAAAGCGGCAATATGGACGCCTACTTCGCGCAGCCTACGCAGGGAATGCAAAACGCGCTCGGCGAGGCGCTGGGCAAGTACGCCAGCGTTAGCGAAAAGCTTTACGTCCAGGCATTTGATCAAAGCGCGCGGGATTACCATTTCGCCCAATGGCAGCTCGGCGTGCTGGCCGTGGTGCTGGTGCTGATTCTGGTGGTGGTCTGGTATGGCATCCGTCATACCCTGCTTAATCCTCTGTCCCGTGTCATTGCCCATATCCGGGAAATCGCCAGCGGTAACCTGACCGCAACTCTCGCCGTTAGTGGCCGTAACGAAATTGGCGAGCTGGCCAGTACGGTTGATCATATGCAGCGCTCGCTGACGGAAACTGTCACTCTGGTGCGTGAAGGCTCTGATGCGATTTATTCCGGTACCAGCGAAATTGCCAGCGGAAACACTGACCTTTCATCTCGTACGGAACAGCAGGCGTCTGCACTGGAAGAGACCGCAGCCAGCATGGAACAGCTGACCGCAACTGTGAAGCAAAACGCGGACAACGCGCGTCAGGCCTCGCAACTGGCAAAAAGCGCGTCCGATACCGCGCAGCATGGCGGCAAAGTGGTTGATAGCGTGGTGAACACCATGCACGAAATCGCCGATAGCTCGAAGAAAATCGCTGACATCATCAGCGTCATCGATGGTATTGCCTTTCAGACCAACATTCTCGCACTGAACGCGGCGGTTGAAGCAGCGCGTGCCGGTGAGCAAGGCCGCGGCTTTGCCGTGGTAGCGGGTGAAGTGCGTAATCTGGCAAGTCGCAGTGCGCAGGCGGCGAAAGAGATCAAAGCATTGATTGAAGATTCCGTTTCCCGGGTTGATACCGGTTCCGTACTGGTAGAAAGCGCCGGCGAAACAATGAACGATATCGTCAATGCCGTGACGCGGGTGACCGACATTATGGGCGAGATTGCCTCGGCATCTGACGAGCAAAGCCGGGGGATTGATCAGGTTGCGCTCGCGGTCTCTGAAATGGATCGCGTTACGCAGCAGAACGCCTCTTTGGTACAGGAGTCAGCTGCCGCAGCGGCCGCTCTTGAAGAACAGGCCAGTCGCTTAACGCAGTCGGTATCGACTTTCCGTCTTGCGTCACGTCCGGCCTCGACAAAACCACGCGATACACGATTACCAGCAGCCCCGAGTGCATCCTATCCGCGCCAGAGCATTGAACAAGATACGAATTGGGAAACATTTTGACTGATAGTTAAACCGCGGCCAGTGCCGCCCAATGGGAGCGTTGATGTTTAATCGTATTCGAATATCGACCACGCTGTTTTTGATTTTAATCCTCTGCGGTGTTTTGCAGATTGGCAGTAATGGCTTGTCCTTCTGGGCATTTCGGGACGGTTTTCAGAACCTGAATCAGGTCGAACGGAGTAATCAGCAACGCGCTGCGCTGGCCCAAACCCGCGCTGTGTTATTACAGGCCAGTACGGCCCTTAATAAGGCAGGGACGCTGACCGCCCTGAGCTATCCGCCAGAGGACATCAAAACGCTGATGACCCTCGCGCGCGACAGCCTGGTGCAGTCTGAATTGATGTTTAAACGCTTTATGGCGACGTCGGATTCGACGGAACAAGGCAAGGCGCTGTTAGGCGCAACTGAGAAAAATTTCAACCAGTGGCATAGCGCTCTCGCGCATCAGGCCACCTGGCTTGAAAACAATCAGTTGTCAGATTTTTTGACCGCGCCGGTGCAGGCGGCTCAGGATGCTTTTGATGCGAATGTGAATGCGTGGCAGAGCAACATCGACAGCGTGTTACAAACGGCAGGCGATCAGAGCCAGCGAAATTACCATATGTCGGGGGTGATTTTCGCCACCATGGTGGTACTGGCGGCACTGCTCACCAGCGGTGCGCTGTTCTGGTCGCGCAAGATGATCGTTCAGCCGCTGGCGATTATTGGCAGCCATTTCGACAGTATTGCCGCGGGGAACCTGGCACGACCGGTAGCGGTTTATGGTCGCAATGAGATCTCGGCCATTTTTGCCAGCCTGCAGAAGATGCAAAAGGCGTTACGCGAAACGGTCAGTGACGTTCGTCAGGGCAGCTCAGCCATGCATAGCGGTATTTCAGAAATTGCAATGGGCAATAACGATTTATCTTCGCGAACCGAACAGCAAGCGGCCGCGCTGGCACAAACGGCGGCCAGCATGGAGCAACTGACCGCCACCGTCGGCCAGAACGCTGATAACGCACGCCAGGCGTCAGGAATCGCCAAAAGTGCGGCAGACACAGCGCATAAAGGTGGCGAGCAGACGTCCCGGGTCGCCAGCACTATGCATGAGATTTCTGCCAGCTCGCAGAAAATCGGCGACATCATCGGCGTGATTGACAGCATTGCCTTCCAGACCAATATCCTGGCGTTGAATGCCGCGGTAGAGGCCGCCAGGGCGGGGGAGCAAGGGCGTGGTTTTGCCGTCGTCGCTGGTGAGGTGCGCAATCTGGCAAGCCGTAGCGCACAGGCGGCGAAAGAAATTAAGGGACTGATTGAGGAATCTGTCACCCGGGTGCATCAGGGCTCGCAGCTGGTGGATATGGCGTCGCGCACTATGACGGAAATAGTCAGTTCGGTGACCCGGGTTAACGACATCATGGGCGAGATTGCCTCGGCATCCGATGAACAGCGCAGAGGCATTGAGCAGGTGGCGCAGGCCGTCAGCCAGATGGACTCCGTGACGCAGCAAAACGCCGGTCTGGTGGAAGAAGCCGCATCCGCCGCCGGACAACTTGCGACGCAGGCCGATCATCTTTCTGCTTGTGTCGCATTTTTTAAACTTGAAGAGCAAACCGTAGCAAAACAAGAGTTGGCGCAGCCTCAGGTTGCGCCCGTTGTATCCTGAATGTGATTGAGAAGGCGCTATGACATCATCTCTGCCCTCCGGGCAAACGTCATTATTGTTACAGATGACACAGCGCCTCGCGCTGTCTGACGCGCATTTTCGTCGGATATGTCAATTAATCTACCAGCGTGCGGGGATCGTACTGGCCGACCATAAGCGGGACATGGTTTATAACCGCCTGGTTCGTCGTCTGCGTACCCTGGGGCTGGAGGACTTTGGTCGCTATCTCAGCATGCTGGAAGCTAACCAGAACAGTGCTGAGTGGCAGGCTTTTATTAACTCCCTGACTACCAACCTGACCGCATTTTTTCGCGAAGGGCATCATTTTCCGGTGCTGTCAGATCACGCTCGTCGGCGCAGCGGTGAATACCGCGTCTGGAGCGCGGCGGCGTCAACCGGAGAAGAACCCTACAGCATTGCGATTACGCTTGCCGATACCTTAGGTATGGCACCGGGCCGCTGGCGCGTTTTTGCCAGCGACATTGATACCGAAGTACTGGAAAAGGCCAGAAACGGCATTTACCGCCTCGATGAGCTAAAGACGCTGTCACCCCAGCAGTTGCAGCGTTATTTCATGCGCGGCACCGGGCCGCATGAAGGACTGGTACGCGTTAGGCAGGAACTGGCAGGTCATGTTGAATTTTCCAGCGTGAACTTACTGGATAAGCAGTACAACGTGCCAGGCCCTTTTGATGCCATATTTTGTCGTAACGTGATGATCTATTTCGATAAAACGACACAACAGGACATTTTGCACCGTTTTGTTCCACTTCTTAAACCTGACGGGCTGCTGTTTGCAGGTCATTCAGAAAACTTTAGCAACCTTGTGCGCGAGTTTAGCCTGCGTGGACAGACCGTGTATGCGCATGCGCCAGGTAAGGATAAAGCATGAGTAAAATCAGGGTGTTGTCGGTAGATGATTCTGCATTGATGCGTCAAATCATGACCGAAATTATTAACAGTCACAGTGATATGGAAATGGTGGCGACGGCGCCGGATCCGTTGGTCGCCCGGGATTTAATCAAAAAATACAATCCCGACGTCCTGACGCTGGACGTGGAAATGCCGCGTATGGACGGCCTCGACTTCCTGGAGAAGTTGATGCGCCTGCGTCCAATGCCTGTGGTGATGGTTTCTTCACTGACCGGTAAAGGTTCAGAGGTCACGCTGCGGGCCTTGGAACTGGGGGCGATTGATTTTGTCACCAAACCGCAACTGGGGATCCGCGAAGGGATGCTGGCATATAGCGAGATGATTGCCGAAAAGATCCGCACCGCATCGCGCGCAAAACTGGCGGCCCATAAGCCCATGGCGGCACCGACGACCTTGAAAGCAGGGCCGTTACTCAGTTCGGAAAAGCTGCTGGTGATTGGGGCGTCAACCGGAGGAACAGAGGCAATTCGCCATGTACTCCAGCCATTGCCGCTTTCAAGCCCCGGTATTCTTATTACCCAGCATATGCCGCCAGGGTTTACCCGTTCGTTCGCCGAACGTCTGAACAAACTGTGCCAGATAACCGTGAAAGAGGCAGAAGACGGAGAGCGCGTACTCCCGGGGCATGCATATATCGCGCCGGGCGACAAGCATATGGAACTGGCGCGTAGTGGCGCGAACTATCAAATCAAAATTCATGACGGTCCGCCGGTTAATCGGCATCGGCCCTCAGTGGATGTGCTGTTCCATTCGGTGGCGAAACATGCGGGGCGCAATGCCGTCGGGGTGATCCTGACCGGTATGGGCAACGATGGCGCAGCCGGAATGTTAGCGATGAATCAGGCGGGAGCCTGGACCATTGCGCAAAACGAAGCAAGTTGTGTGGTGTTCGGCATGCCGCGCGAGGCCATCAATATGGGTGGCGTAAGCGAAGTGGTCGATCTTAGCCAGGTGAGCCAGCAAATGCTGGTGAAAATTAGTGCCGGACAGGCAATACGTATTTGAATCAGGAGTTTATTTTTATGGCGGATAAAGAGCTTAAGTTTTTGGTTGTGGATGACTTTTCCACCATGCGTCGCATCGTGCGTAACCTGCTTAAAGAGCTGGGATTCAACAATGTTGAAGAGGCTGAAGACGGCGTGGATGCGCTGAACAAGCTGCAGGCTGGGGGATTCGGTTTTGTTATTTCTGACTGGAACATGCCGAACATGGATGGACTGGAACTGCTGAAAACCATCCGTGCTGATGGCGGGATGGCTTCTCTGCCGGTGCTGATGGTCACGGCAGAAGCGAAAAAAGAGAACATCATTGCGGCAGCACAGGCAGGTGCCAGTGGCTATGTCGTGAAACCGTTCACGGCGGCGACGCTGGAAGAAAAACTGAATAAAATCTTTGAGAAACTGGGCATGTGAGGGTGTGATGATGATGCAACCACAAATTAAACCTGCTGACGAACACTCTGCAGGGGACATCATCGCGCGCATCGGCAGTTTGACCCGAATGCTGCGCGACAGCCTGCGTGAACTGGGGCTGGATCAGGCCATTGCCGAAGCGGCAGAAGCGATTCCTGATGCCCGCGATCGTCTCGATTATGTTGTGCAGATGACCGCGCAGGCGGCGGAGCGTGCGCTAAACAGCGTAGAAGCTTCGCAGCCGCATCAGGACGCGATGGAAAAAGGGGCCAAAGACCTGACTAAACGCTGGGATGAATGGTTCGAAAATCCGATCGAACTCTCCGATGCCCGTGAGCTGGTCACTGATACCCGTCAGTTCCTTGGTGATGTGCCTGGACATACCAGCTTTACCAATGCCCAGCTGCTGGACATCATGATGGCGCAGGATTTCCAGGATCTCACCGGTCAGGTCATCAAGCGCATGATGGATGTTATCCAGGAGATTGAACGTCAGCTGCTGATGGTTCTGTTGGAAAACATTCCGGAACAGGGCGCACGTCCAAAACGTGAAAACGAAAGCTTGCTTAACGGCCCGCAGGTTGACGCCTCGAAAGCCGGCGTAGTAGCAAGTCAGGATCAGGTTGACGACCTGCTGGATAGCCTCGGGTTCTGATGCGTATTTGCCGGATGTGAGGCGTGGGCCTCTCATCCGGCTTACACGCAATTCAGCTTAAAGCCATAAATCCCGTCTTTTTTACCGCTTACTCTTCCCATTGCTGGATAGCTGTTCTGGCATCATTCTCGCCTATATCTCTATCCAGGGTCTGATGCGTGGCAGAAGAAAGCGACGACGACAAAACAGAAGCCCCCACACCCCACCGACTTGAAAAAGCGCGGGAAGAAGGGCAGATCCCCCGATCCAAAGAGCTAACCTCACTGCTTATTTTGCTGGTGGGTGTGTGCATTATCTGGATTGGTGGGGAGTCGCTTGCCCGCAGGCTGGCTGGCATGCTGTCGGCCGGATTACGTTTTGACCACAGTATGGTTAACGACCCTAATCTGATCCTCAGCCAAATCATCCTGCTGATTAAAGACGCGATGATTGCGCTGTTGCCGTTGATTACCGGCGTCGTTCTGGTGGCTTTAATTTCCCCGGTGATGCTTGGCGGCTTGATTTTCAGCGGTAAATCCCTGCAACCCAAATTCTCTAAGCTGAATCCGTTGCCGGGCATTAAGCGCATGTTTTCCGCGCAAACCGGCGCAGAACTGCTCAAAGCGATACTGAAGTCCACGTTGGTGGGAAGCGTGGCCGGATTTTATCTCTGGCATAACTGGCCAGCGATGATGCGTCTGATGGCGGAGTCACCGATCACGGCGATGGGCAACGCCCTGGATTTAGTCGGTATGTGTGCACTTCTGGTGGTACTTGGCGTCATTCCGATGGTGGGGTTCGACGTCTTTTTCCAGATCTATAGCCATGTGAAAAAGCTACGTATGTCGCGTCAGGATATCCGCGATGAATTTAAGCAAAGCGAAGGTGACCCGCACGTTAAAGGCAAAATACGTCAAATGCAGCGCGCGGCCGCTCAGCGTCGCATGATGGCGGATGTGCCGAAAGCAGACGTTATTGTCACTAACCCTACGCACTACTCAGTGGCGTTGAAGTATGACGAGAACAAAATGAGTGCGCCGAAAGTTGTTGCGAAAGGGGCCGGGCTGGTTGCGCTGCGCATTCGTGAAATTGGCGCAGAGCACCGTGTCCCGACATTAGAAGCGCCGCCACTGGCGCGTGCGCTCTATCGTCATGCTGAAATTGGTCAGCAAATACCGGGTCAATTATATGCCGCCGTTGCTGAAGTACTGGCATGGGTATGGCAGCTAAAACGCTGGCGTCTGGCTGGCGGCAAGCGTCCACCACAACCTGAAAACCTTCCGGTGCCAGAAGCACTGGATTTTATGAACGAGAAGAATACTGATGGCTAATCTGGTCGCGATGCTGCGTCTGCCCAGCAACCTGAAATCCACGCAATGGCAAATCCTTGCCGGACCGATCCTCATCCTGCTGATTCTGTCGATGATGGTGCTGCCGCTGCCGGCTTTCGTCCTCGATTTGCTGTTCACATTTAACATTGCGCTGTCGATCATGGTGCTGCTGGTGGCGATGTTCACCCAGCGTACACTGGAGTTTGCCGCATTCCCGACGATTTTGCTGTTTACCACATTATTACGTCTGGCGCTGAACGTCGCGTCTACCCGTATCATTTTGATGGAAGGACACACTGGCGCGGCGGCGGCGGGGAAGGTGGTTGAAGCCTTCGGCCACTTCCTGGTGGGCGGTAACTTTGCGATCGGCATCGTGGTCTTCGTGATTCTCGTCATCATTAACTTTATGGTAATCACCAAAGGTGCGGGGCGTATCGCCGAGGTTGGCGCGCGCTTCGTGCTGGATGGTATGCCCGGCAAGCAGATGGCGATTGATGCGGATTTGAATGCCGGTCTGATTGGCGAAGATGAAGCTAAAAAACGACGCTCGGAAGTGACCCAGGAAGCGGATTTTTACGGCTCAATGGACGGTGCGAGTAAATTCGTCCGTGGAGATGCCATCGCCGGTATTTTGATCATGGTGATCAACGTGGTCGGCGGTCTGTTAGTTGGGGTGTTGCAGCATGGTATGAGCATGGGCAGCGCTGCGGAAAGTTATACCCTGTTGACCATCGGTGACGGGCTGGTGGCACAAATTCCTGCGCTGGTTATCTCTACCGCGGCGGGTGTTATCGTGACCCGCGTGAGTACCGACCAGGACGTAGGCGAACAGATGGTGACCCAACTGTTCAGCAATCCTAGCGTTATGCTGCTCAGTGCGGCGGTGCTTGGACTTTTGGGTCTGGTTCCGGGCATGCCGAACCTGGTGTTTCTGATGTTTACCGCCGCGTTACTGGGTCTGGCCTGGTGGATGCGCGGGCGTGAGCAAAAAGCGCCGGATGAACCGCAGCCGGTGAAAATGCCGGAAAACAACTCCGTGGTGGAAGCCACATGGAACGACGTGCAGTTGGAAGATTCGCTGGGCATGGAGGTAGGTTACCGCCTGATCCCAATGGTGGACTTTCAACAGGATGGCGAGTTGCTGGGGCGAATTCGCAGTATTCGTAAGAAATTTGCCCAGGATATGGGCTTCCTGCCGCCGGTGGTACACATTCGAGACAATATGGATCTGCAGCCAGCCCGCTATCGAATTTTGATGAAAGGGGTAGAAATTGGCAGCGGTGACGCCTATCCGGGACGCTGGCTGGCCATTAACCCGGGTACTGCCGCCGGGTCGCTGCCGGGTGAGAAAACGGTCGATCCGGCGTTCGGACTGGACGCTATCTGGATTGAAAGCGCATTGAAGGAACAGGCGCAGATTCAGGGCTTTACGGTGGTTGAAGCCAGTACTGTTGTCGCTACGCATCTAAACCACCTGATTGGGCAGTTCGCCGCTGAGCTGTTTGGCCGTCAGGAAGCGCAGCAGTTACTGGATCGAGTGTCGCAGGAGATGCCAAAGCTGACGGAAGATCTGGTGCCGGGCGTTGTGACGCTCACCACGCTGCATAAAGTGCTGCAGAACTTGCTGGATGAGAAAGTACCGATTCGCGATATGCGCACCATTCTTGAAACGCTGGCGGAACATGCGCCGTTGCAAAACGATCCGCATGAGCTTACCGCGGTCGTCCGTGTTGCGTTAGGACGTGCCATCACTCAGCAGTGGTTCCCGGGTAATGAAGAGGTTCAGGTTATCGGTCTTGATACTCCGCTCGAGCGTTTGCTGCTGCAAGCGCTGCAGGGGGGCGGCGGTCTGGAGCCTGGGCTTGCAGACCGACTGCTGGCCCAGACTCAGGAAGCGCTGTCCCGGCAGGAAATGTTGGGCGCGCCGCCGGTCTTGCTGGTTAATCACGCGTTACGTCCGTTACTGGCGCGGTTTTTACGCCGCAGCATCCCGCAGTTGGTGGTGTTATCGAATATGGAGCTTTCCGATAACCGCCATATCCGCATGACGGCGACCATTGGAGGTAAATAATGCGTAAGTTACTGTGGTTGTTGTTTTTTCCTCTGGTGGCGCAGGCCGCCGGAGAAGGGGCCTGGCAGGCAAGTGGCATGGGGATCACCTTAAATCACCGTGGCCAGTCAGCCTCGTCTGATCCTTTGGTTCCCAGCCAGCCGGTCTCAGGCTTGATGACGCTGGTGGCCTGGCGCTATGAGCTGAATGGCCCAACGCCCGCAGGTTTGCGGGTGCGTTTATGTTCTCAGTCCCGTTGTGTCGAACTGGACGGGCAAAGTGGGACCACCAACGGGTTCAATAACGTTCCGGCCATTGAACCGATGCATTTTGTCTGGGAGGTCCCCGGCGGTGGTCGCCTGATCCCCGCGTTACGCATTCAGAGCAATCAGGTGATTGTGAACTACCGTTAACACCCTCCGTCATTCAGACCAGCAGTTGAAACTGCTGGTTGTTTCAACATTCCAGTCTCTCATTCAATTAAATAGAAACGCAGTTTTATAAAATAAGTGACGTACGTTGCCGGACTCTTTGTATTCTTGCCATTTCACGAATCCTTCTGGCAGAAATAGAAAGGTTTCACTTCCTGTTAGCTTTTACTGTGACCCTATAAGGATGCCCATTGTCAAAGCGAGGATTGCGGGGCCTCCAAAAAAGCTGCTGCGCCGTAACAGGGGCAGGTCACAGCATTGAATCCGACATTGACAGAGGTTTAGTAAATGATTGTTTACCCGGTTAAACATAGCCCGTTATTGCGCCAGCCAGAACATTTTATTGCCAGGGATGAATTAAAAACGCTGATCAAAAAGGTGACGCATAACCTGGTCAATATTCATGACGAAACCGGCGAGTTCTTGCTGCGTCTGGACGATGGACGCGTAATTGATACTAAAGGCTGGGCGGGATGGGAGTGGACACACGGCGTCGGCCTGTACGGGATGTATCAGTACTATCTGCAAACCGGCGATGAAACGATGCGCGATATCATCGATAGCTGGTTTGCCGATCGCTTTGCTGAAGGTGCAACGACTAAAAACGTGAACACCATGGCGCCATTTTTAACGTTGGCGTATCGCTATGAAGAGACGCGTAATCCAGCGTATCTGCCGTGGCTCGACAGCTGGGCTGAGTGGGCAATGCATGAGATGCCGCGTACCGAATTTGGTGGTATGCAACACATCACGCTGGCGGAAGAAAACCATCAACAGATGTGGGATGACACGCTGATGATGACGGTTTTACCGCTGGCGAAGATTGGCAAGCTACTCAATCGCCCGGACTACATCGAAGAGGCAACGTATCAGTTCCTGCTGCACGTGCAAAACCTGATGGATAAAGAAACGGGGCTGTGGTTCCACGGCTGGAGCTATGAAGGAAATCATAACTTTGCTAATGCCCGCTGGGCGCGTGGCAACAGTTGGTTAACTATCGTGATCCCGGACTTCCTCGAATTACTTGATTTCCCGGAAAGCAATGCTGTTCACCGCTATCTGGTACAGGTCCTGAACGCGCAAATCGCGGCGCTGGCGAAATGCCAGGATGAAAGTGGGTTGTGGCATACCTTGCTGGACGACCCGCAGTCGTATCTGGAAGCATCGGCAACTGCCGGATTTGCCTATGGGATCCTCAAAGCAGTACGTAAACGCTATGTTGGGCAAGAGTATGCGCCGGTAGCCGAAAAAGCCATTCGCGGCATTGTGCAGCATATTTCACCGGAAGGTGAACTGCTGCACACCTCGTTTGGTACCGGGATGGGACACAATCTTGATTTCTACCGCAACATCCCTCGGACCTCCATGCCTTACGGACAGGCGATGGCGATGCTGTGCCTTACCGAATACTTGCGAAAGTATTTTTGATATCGGTATTCGATGGCGATACCGCTATCGGTCCTGATTGTTCAGTCGTCACTGTTTGTACCGTATTGTCCTGCGGGGCAAACAGATGATCCATGATCTGACGCATAACCGGCGCGGCGGTGACACCATCGCTGCCGCCGTTTTCCAGAATTAACGCCACCGCGACCTTCGGGTTCTTATAGGGTGCAAATGCGGTATAGAACACGTGGTCGCGCAAGCGGACAGGGATCATCTTCGCATTGTAGGTCTGATTTTCTTTCAGGCTAAAGACCTGCGAGGTGCCGCTTTTTGCCGCAATGCCGTAAGGCGCGGTGTGAAAGAACTTATAACCTGTACCATTTGGTTCATTCGCCATGCCGAACATCGCCTGACGCACCAGTCCCCAGTAGGGCGATGAGGCTGAGGCGATTTGTGACGGTACTTCTGGAGCCTGATACGGCGTGATGGTTTTGCCGCTCTCTTCATCGAGCAGCAGGTGAGGGACGATAACCTTGCCGTTGTTAATCAGTGCGACCATGGCTTTTACCATCTGGATAGGTGTGGCAATCCAGTAGCCCTGACCGATGCCAACTGAAATAGTGTCCCCCTGATACCAGGCTTTTTTGTGCACTTTTTGCTTCCATTCGCGGCTCGGGAGCAGGCCGTTATACTCCTCATCAAGATCGATGCCGGTCGGTTTACCGTAACCAAACTGGCTGAGCATGCTGTTAATCCGGTCGATCCCCATCATATACGCCACCTGATAGAAGAACGTATCGGCAGACTCTTCTATCGCTTTGGTGACATCCAGCATACCGTGGCCCGTTTTTTTCCAGTCACGGTAATGTCGCTCGGTGCCGGGTAGCGTCCAGGTAGGGGCGCCGAAGAAACTGGTCTGCGGCGTGATTACCCCGTTCAGTAATGCCGACATAGCCATATACGGTTTGACCGTTGAAGCGGGAGGGTACAATCCCTGCGTGACGCGGTTGATTAATGGCAGGTCTTTATCCTGGAGTAACTTGTTATAGTCCTGATAGCTGATGCCTTTGACAAACGGATTAGGGTCATAGCTGGGGTTTGAGACCATCGCCAGTACGGAACCGTCGTGTGGATCTTCAACCAAAACGGCGGCACGCTGGCCAGCCAACAAGCTCTCAATGTATTGCTGTAAATGTAAATCCAGCGTCAGATGGATATCTTTTCCGGCAACGGGCGGCACATCTTTGATCAGGCGTACGATGCGTCCGTGGTTATCTACTTCCACCTCCTGATAACCGGTTTTTCCATGCAGTTCGTTTTCGTAATAGCGCTCAATACCTTGCTTACCGATGTTGTGATCGGCGGCGTAGTTCTCCGCCAGACCCTTTTGATCCAGTGCTTTCAGGTCGTTGTCATTGATTTTTGAAACATAACCCAGGACATGCGCCAGCGCCGCGCCATAGGGATACTGGCGGTCTTCGTAACTATTGATGTTGACGCCGCTAAAATGAAACTGGTTTACCGAAAAACGGGCGATTTCGACATCGGTTAGCGCATTTTTTAGCACCACAGGACGATAGCGGCTGCTGGCTTTCAGCTCATGGCGAAACTGGTCTATGTCATCAGGTGTGAGGTCAACGATCGGCGTGAGCTGCTGGAGTAACGCATTCATATCGCTGATTTTATACGGCGTAACGGAAATATCGTACCAGGTAACGTTGCGCACCAGCGGGATGCCGTTGCGATCGTAAATCATGCCACGCGTTGGGGCGACGGGCAGCATTTTGATGTCGTTTGCATTCGACCGGGTGGTGTAATACTGGTGCTGACAGATTTGTAAGTTATACAGATTGTAAATCAGGATGCCAAAACAGATGACTACCAGGCCAAAGGCCATCAATACACGCCGCTGGAAGAGCTTTTCTTCCGCCTCAAAATCTCTGAATGTCATTGACCCGTACCCGATTAATTCGCCGCCTAATGATACGGAGGCTTAGACGGGATGACAGGCAAAAGATGTTCCATATCTCTAGGGAAATGTGTCATTCCTTGTGGGTTGTTACAAATTACAGTAAGCGTAGCCGTTTCTTGTCGACCTGATTGCGCTGCCTACGAGGGCGGTCATTCGGAAAAATAAAAAAGCCCGCGACATAGCGCGGGCTTTCACATTACTTGAAGTGATTACATACGTTCTACGGTTTCGATACCCAGAGTATCCAGACCCAGCTTCAGGGTTTTCGCCGTCAGCTGTGCCAGTTTCAGTCGGCTGTTACGAATCTCTTCGTTTTCAGCGCTGAGAATAGGGCAGTGCTCGTAGAAGCCGGAGAACAGACCAGCAACGTCGTACAGGTAAGCACACATCACGTGTGGCGTACCTTCACGCGCAACGACGGTCAGCGTTTCTTCAAACTGCAGCAGACGTGCTGCCAGTTGAGCCTCGCGATCTTCGCTGATGACGACCTGAGCATTTGCCAGTGCGCTTTCGTCGATATCTGCTTTACGGAACACGGACAGTACGCGGGTATAAGCGTACTGCATATATGGCGCGGTGTTACCTTCGAACGCCAGCATGTTGTCCCAGTCGAAGATGTAGTCGGTGGTACGGTTTTTGGACAGATCCGCATATTTCACTGCGCCGATACCGACCGCATTTGCCAGTTTTTCCAGTTCGTCGGCAGGCATGTCCGGGTTCTTCTCCGCGACCAGACGACGTGCGCGCTCCAGCGCTTCATCCAGCAGATCGGCCAGTTTAACCGTGCCGCCCGCGCGGGTTTTGAAGGGTTTACCGTCTTTGCCCAGCATCATACCGAACATGTGGTGTTCCAGCGGCACTGAATCCGGCACATAACCGGCTTTACGTACGATGGTCCAGGCCTGCATTAAGTGCTGATGCTGGCGAGAGTCGATGTAATAAAGAACGCGATCGGCATGCAGGGTTTCGTAACGATACTTGGCGCAGGCGATGTCGGTTGTGGTGTAGAGATAGCCGCCATCTTTCTTCTGAATGATAACGCCCATCGGTTCGCCTTCCTTGTTCTTATACTCATCAAGGAATACGACGGTAGCGCCTTCGCTTTCAACAGCCAGGCCTTTCGCCTTCAGATCGGCGACGATGCCAGGTAGCATCGGGTTGTACAGGCTTTCGCCCATGACGTCGTCACGGGTCAGGGTAACGTTGAGGCGATCGTAGGTTAACTGGTTCTGCGACATGGTAATGTCGACCAGTTTGCGCCACATCTCGCGGAAGTATTCGTCACCGCCTTGCAGTTTCACGACATAACTACGGGCGCGTTCAGCGAAGGCTTCATCTTCGTCGTAATGTTTTTTCGCATCACGGTAGAAACCTTCCAGGTCAGCCAGCGCCATCTCTCCGGCATTTTCCTGCTGCTGTTTTTCCAGCCATGCGATGAGCATACCGAACTGAGTACCCCAGTCGCCGACGTGGTTAGCGCGAATAACGTTGTGACCGAGGAACTCCAGCGTACGCACCGCCGCGTCACCGATGATGGTGGAACGCAGGTGACCAACGTGCATCTCTTTCGCTACGTTAGGCGCGGAGTAGTCAACCACGACGGTTTGTTTAGCCGGTTGAGTGACGCCCAGACGATCGGAAGCCAGCGCCTGCTGAACGTGCTGCGCCAGAAATGCCGGATCGAGAAAAATATTGATAAAGCCCGGGCCGGCAATTTCAACTTTGCTGGCGATCCCGTTGAGATCCAGATGAGTCAGCACCTGCTCAGCCAGTTGTCGCGGCGCCATACCCAGTTTTTTAGCGACAGCCATCATGCCATTAGCCTGATAGTCGCCGAACTGTACTTTTGCTGACTGACGAACCTGCGGTTCGCAATCTGCAGGCGCGCCTGCAGCAATCATGGCCTGACTGACTTTTTCTGAGAGAAGAGCCTGAATATTCACCGGAATACCTTACATTTATGAAGCGGCCTAAAATTCACCGCACCAGTTTAAGAATTAAGGGCGGGAGTATACTGCAAATGCCCGTTGCCGTCAGCATTGTGTGTACCGCCAGTAGCCTGAAATATAAACAATGCAATGGCGTAAATTTATTCATGATGTGTTCGAAGAAAACAGCGGTTGGATGGCGCAGCGCAACAGAGTAAATTAGCGACTTTGAACATGGATATGAGCTTTTAATATGGTGAACTGGCAAACCGTTGCAGAACTACAGGATATTTCTGCTGATTTACCGCATTTCACGCAGGCATTAACGGAACTTTCTACCCGTCTTGGGCTGGATATCACAGGCTTGGAAGCCGATCACATTTCCTTGCGTTGCCATCAAAATACCACCGCAGAGCGCTGGCGTCGTGGGTTTGAACAGTGCGGTGAATTGTTGTCAGAAAACATCATTAACGGCAGACCTATTTGTCTTTTTAAACTGCATGAGCCGGTTTGTGTGCAACATTGGCAATTTTCCATCGTCGAACTGCCGTGGCCGGGCGAAAAACGCTACCCACATGAAGGCTGGGAACATATTGAAATTGTTCTGCCGGGAGAGGCGGAAACGCTGAATGCGCGAGCGCTGGCGCTGCTTTCCGATCACGGTCTGAGTCAACCGGGCATTTTTGTGAAAACCAGCTCGCCAAAAGGTGAGCGTGAGCGTTTACCGAATCCGACGCTGGCGGTTAGCGATGGTAGCGTGACGATAAAATTCCATCCGTGGTCGATTGAAACCATTGTGGCAAGCGAACGTCAGGAGTGAGCATGGCTATACTGGAAATCTGCTGTTACAGCATGGAGTGCGCGCGCACGGCGCAGCAAAACGGCGCGGATCGTATTGAACTATGCTCGGCACCCAAAGAAGGGGGCTTAACGCCGTCACTGGGCGTCTTGCGTTCCGTTCGCCAGCACATTTCGATTCCCGTCAATCCCATTATTCGCCCACGTGGAGGCGACTTTTGCTACACCGAGGGTGAATTTGCTGCAATGCTGGATGATATTGCGATGGTCAGGGAACTGGGATTCTCAGGGCTGGTGACCGGCATTTTAGATGTGGATGGCAATGTCGATATGCCGCGCATGGAGAAAATAATGATTGCCGCCGGTTCGCTGCAAGTCACTTTTCATCGGGCCTTTGATATGTGTGCTAACCCACTCAATGCGCTTAAAAAATTAGCTGATTTGGGCATTGCCAGAGTACTCACTTCAGGGCAAAAATCAGATGCGGCGCAAGGTTTAACAAAAATAATGGAACTTATTGCGCAGCCCGGTGCTCCAATCATTATGGCCGGAGCGGGGGTTCGCGCCTCGAATTTGTCCCTGTTCCTTGATGCTGGAGTGCAGGAAGTCCACAGTTCTGCCGGAGTATGGCTGGCTTCACCAATGCGTTATCGCAATTCGGGGTTGTCGATGTCTTCGGATGCGCAGGCGGATGAGTATTCGCGCTATGCGGTAGACGGGACGGCGGTTGCTGAAATGAAAGCAATCATTGCACACCATCAGGCCAACTGATTTTACCGTTGCATCATGTCGCCCAATATGATGCTTGCTCGTACCAGGCCCCTGCAATTTCAACAGGGGCCTTTTTTTCTCCTTCATATTTCAAGCCGCAGCAGCGTTGGCCGCCTCGCGCACCCCGGTCACGTAGTTATCTACGCTCCCGGGGATTTGCTACGTTGCCGCCTTGCTGCAACTTGAACTATTTTGGAGAAACGGTGCTATACGTAACGGTCATTCGGCAATCTATTACGGCTTACGCGCAATCAATACTGCGCGTAATGGGGCGGGGTAGCCTTCCACCGTTTTGCTGTGGTCGTTCGGGTCGAGGAAGTCGGCTAGCGACTCGGTTACCATCCACTCGGTGCGACGTTGCTCTTCGGTGGTGGTGACGCAGACATCGGCGATGCGCACATCAACAAAACCGCATTTTTCCAGCCAGTTTTTTAAAGCCAACGCAGATGGAATAAAGTAGACGTTACGCATTTGCGCGTAGCGATCGCCCGGCACCAGAACGGTATTTTCATCACCTTCGACGACCAGCGTTTCCAGCACCAGCTCGCCATCTTTAACCAACTGATCCTTCAACTGCCACAGATGTTCCAGCGGCGATCGGCGGTGATAAAGCACGCCCATGGAGAACACGGTGTCAAAGGCGTTTAGCGCTGGAAGTTGCTCAATACCCAGCGGCAGCAGGTGAGCACGCTGGTCATTGCCCAGCAGTTTACGTACCGCCTCAAACTGGCACAGAAACAGTTGCGTAGGATCGATCCCAACCGCCAGATGCGCTCCAGCGCCAATCATGCGCCACATGTGATAACCACTGCCACAGCCAACATCAAGAATGGTACGGCCGGTGAGATCAGACAAGTGCGGCAGAACGCGATCCCACTTCCAGTCGGAACGCCATTCGGTATCGATGTTGACGCCGTACAGCGAGTACGGTCCTTTACGCCATGGCATCAGGTTACGCATCAGGGTGTCGATACGTTTAAGCTGGCCTTCGCTGAGCGGTTCTTTACTTTCTGCGGTAACGCTGTGCAGTAAGTCCAGACGATGCGGCGTCAGCTCGGGCAGAAACTCGACGGCGTTTGACCATTGTTTAAATAAACCATGCTGATCGCGCTGCCAGGCAGCGATTTGCGCCGGAAGCGTTTCCAGCCAATGGGACAGATGATTTTTGGCAATCAACTGATAAAAGTTACCAAAATCGATCATGCGCTAACCTCAGCTTTCAACGCCACCAGAGAGCCAAAGTTGAAGCACTGGAACCACAATTCGCTGTGCTCAAAGCCGGCCTGATGCAGTCGCGCTTTGTGCGTTTCTACCGAGTCGGTCAGCATCACGTTTTCCAGCATGCTGCGTTTCTGACTAATTTCCAGTTCGCTGTAGCCATTGGCCCGTTTGAAGTCGTGGTGCATGTTGAACAGCAGCTCGCCAACGTTAGCGTCTTCGAAACTGAATTTTTCAGACAGCACCAGCGCGCCGCCGGGATTCAACCCTTGATAAATCTTATCCAACAATGCCTGGCGCTCAGGTGGCTCAAGGAATTGCAGGGTAAAATTCAGCACCACCATCGAGGCGTTTTCGATAGTAATGTTGCGAATATCGCCTTCGACAACCTCAACCGGGGTCGGTGCCTTATAGGCGTCAATATGACGACGGCAGCGCTCAACCATCGCCGGGGAGTTATCGACGGCAATAATTTTGCAATTCTCGTGATGAATATTGCGACGCACCGAGAGCGTCGCCGCGCCCAGAGAACAGCCCAGATCGTAGACCTGCGTGTTGGGTTGTACGAAACGTTCGGCCAGCATGCCAATCATAGAAATGATATTGGAATAGCCAGGAACGGAACGCTGGATCATATCCGGGAAGACTTCAGCTACCCGTTCATCAAAGGTCCAGTCACCCAGACTGGCGATAGGCGCAGAAAAAAGCGTGTCGCGGTGAGACATAACGTAAAAATCCGGGAAAAATAAAGTGGCGTATTGTGCGCTAATGCAGGGAGAAAACCAACTCCCAGGGCATATACCAAAGATTCGCCAGCACCATTAGCAACAGCGAACACCAGGTTGCGCTCATGCCTGAACGGCGCCAGCGGAAAAGCCGGTGGTGGAATCCGTAATAATGCATCAGTCGTCCGGCAATCAACATCAGCCCGCAAATATGCACCATCCACGTCTCTGCGCCGTTCATTTCCATAAATAACAGCAGCACTAACGCGACGGGAATATATTCCACCGCATTACCGTGAATGCGGATAGCGCTTTGCAGTTCGCTAAAACCTCCATCGCCATAGGCAACGCGATATTGCATGCGCAGGCGAACGACGTCAAAGGAGAACTTTATTAACAATAACGCACCCAATACGGCATAAAGCGCGCTTACCATACAAACTCCCTTTACTCGTCATACTTCAAGTTGCATGCGCGGTGGCTGTACTCGCTCCCCTCAGTCACTTACTAATGTAAGCTCCTGAGGATTCTCTCCCTTGCCATCTTCCTGCAACTCGAATTATTTAGAGTACGGTTGGGTTGATGGCACTGACTATGATAGGTGGCATTTTCAGAAAAGAGAAGATTGCTGTGGAATCGAGGGTGCTGATCCGATCTCTGGCAGGGCGCTGCGTAAATCTGCCCATAGCGTATCAACAAGCTCCGGGGCCTGCGCGATGTCCGGCGTATGCAAAAACAGATACGGCGTCGTGGTGCGTTGCCATAGCGACAGCTTGGTCAGCCAGACGGCAAAAAGCTCGCTGTTTTGTGCCATATTATCGCTACCGATAAAGCGTACCATCGGATGGTTTGCCGTCACTACCGCATGCACCGGAACCTTCGGTTTCTTGCGCTGGGCGTCGCGTATTGCTTCAGTATGCGGGATTGCGGCATGTACCGGGCGGCTGTCCAGAATCACCCGGTTTACTCCACGCTCGTGTAAACCGCGATTAAATAGCTGCTCGGCTTCGCCTTTGGCAAAGAAGTCTGGATGGCGAACTTCCACACCGTAGGTAAAGGAATTCGGGAGCATATCGAGAAACTGCCACAGGGCAGGCAGATCGCGTGGGCCAAAAGTCGCGGGTAATTGCAGCCAGTATTGCCCAATGCGCGCTTCCAGCGGCGACATGCGTGTAAAAAATTCCTGTACAAGGTCATCACAATTACGCAGCGCAGCCTGATGCGAAATGGTCGCCGGAAATTTAAAACAAAATCGAAACGCATCGGTGGTCTGTGCCTGCCAGCGGGCAACAATATCGGATTTAGGCAGCGCATACAGCGTGGTATTGCCCTCCACGCAGTTAAAGTGGCGGGCATACTCTTCAAGGCTGGTGATCCCCAGACGCACCCATTTTGGATGCGACCACTGGGGTAAACCGATATAAATCATAGCGCTTGCAGAATCTCCTCCACGCTGCGAACGCGCGCAATGCGCGGGAAAATGTGGGTCATGCTGGCCTGGTGTTGCTCAGCACTGGCGGCGCTACAGGCATCTTCTGCAATGATAAGACTGAAACCCAGCTCCCACGCATTTCGCGCCGTTGACTCCACGCCAATGTTTGTCGAGATCCCGCACAGGACGATGGTATCAATACCCCGGCGACGCAGGTGCAATTCCAGATCGGTGCCATAGAAGGCTCCCCACTGGCGTTTAGTCACTTCGATATCGCTGGCGCATTTCCCCAAAGCAGCCGGGTAATGCCACCAGTTTTCAGGTAACGCTTTTGCCGGAGACTGAGCATCTACGGGTTGTTTCAGCGCTTCGGCGTAATCGTCAGACCAGCCGACGCGCACCATTACCACCGGGGAACCGTGGGCACGGAATTTTTCCGCCAACTGCGCGGCGCGGGTAACCACATCATGTGCCGTATGAGGGCCGCCAGCGAAAGGCAGGATCCCTTCCTGTAAATCAATTACGACAAGGGCGGTTGTTTTAGCGTTCAATTCCAGCATGGTCACTCCAGTAATAAAAGAATTCCGTTACACCTTAATCGCGAATCAGTGTGAAAGGGGCGACAATTTTTGTTATTTTTTGTGAGATTACGCAATGCCCGTCCAGGAAACAGGCGTACAGTCAGTACCGGACTGAGAGTCTATCCCAGTAGGCTCTTATCGTGCGGCAGAATTTCCAGTATAATAGCCGCCTTTTTTCATTCAGTTGTGACATTCAGCTAAAGCTGCGACTTCGTCATCTGCGAGACAGGTGACAATCCGCCTGCGGCAAAGTTAAGGGATATCTCATGCGTACAGAATATTGCGGACAGCTACGTCTGTCCCACGAGGGGCAGCAGGTGACTCTGTGTGGTTGGGTCAACCGTCGTCGTGATCTTGGTAGCCTGATCTTTATCGATATGCGCGACCGCGAAGGTATCGTGCAGGTATTTTTCGATCCGGACCGTGCGGACGCGTTAAAGCTGGCCTCCGAACTGCGTAATGAGTTCTGCATCCAGGTTACGGGCACCGTGCGTGCGCGTGACGCGAAAAACGTCAACGCCGATATGGCGACGGGCGAAATTGAAGTACTGGCCTCCGATCTGACCATCATCAACCGTTCAGACTCGCTGCCGTTGGACTCTAACCACGTCAACACCGAAGAAGCGCGACTGAAGTATCGCTATTTAGATCTGCGTCGCCCTGAAATGGCGCAGCGCCTGAAAACGCGTGCCAAAATCACCAGTCTGGTGCGTCGTTTTATGGACGACCACGGCTTCCTCGACATCGAAACACCGATGCTGACCAAAGCGACGCCGGAAGGCGCGCGCGATTACCTGGTACCTTCTCGCGTACATAAAGGTAAATTCTACGCGCTGCCGCAATCACCTCAGTTGTTTAAACAGCTGCTGATGATGTCTGGCTTTGACCGCTACTATCAGATCGTTAAATGCTTCCGTGATGAAGACTTACGTGCTGACCGTCAGCCTGAATTTACCCAGATCGACGTTGAGACTTCCTTCATGACCGCACCGCAGGTGCGTGAAGTGATGGAAGCGCTGGTGCGTAATCTGTGGCTGGAAGTGAAAGGTGTCGATCTGGGTGATTTCCCGATCATGACCTTTGCTGAAGCTGAGCGTCGTTACGGTTCCGATAAACCAGACCTGCGTAACCCGATGGAGCTGGTTGACGTCGCCGATCTGGTGAAAGACGTTGAGTTCGCAGTGTTCTCTGGTCCGGCAAACGATGCGAAAGGCCGCGTAGCTGCTCTGCGTGTACCGGGCGGTGCTGCACTGAGCCGTAAGCAGATCGACGATTACGGTAACTTTATAAAGATTTACGGCGCGAAAGGCCTGGCTTACATCAAAGTCACCGAACGTGCGAAAGGTCTGGAAGGTATTACCAGCCCAGTTGCTAAGTTCCTGAACGCAGAAATTGTGGAAGCGATTCTGGCACGTACCGGTGCGCAAGACGGCGACATGATTTTCTTCGGTGCCGACAACAAGAAAGTAGTTGCCGACGCGATGGGCGCGCTGCGTCTGAAACTGGGTAAAGACCTGAACATCACCGACGAAGCCAAATGGGCGCCGCTGTGGGTTATCGACTTCCCAATGTTCGAAGACGATGGTGAAGGCGGACTGACCGCAATGCACCACCCGTTCACCGCGCCGAAAGACATGACGGCCGCTGAGCTGAAAGCTGCGCCGGAAGACGCGGTTGCCAACGCGTACGATATGGTCATCAACGGCTACGAAGTAGGCGGCGGTTCCGTGCGTATTCACAACGGCGACATGCAGCAAACCGTATTCGGTATTCTGGGCATTAATGAGCAAGAACAGCGTGAGAAATTCGGCTTCCTGCTGGATGCGCTAAAATATGGTACACCGCCGCATGCGGGCCTGGCGTTTGGTCTGGACCGTCTGACTATGTTGTTGACCGGTACTGACAACATTCGTGATGTTATTGCTTTCCCGAAAACCACGGCTGCAGCATGTCTGATGACTGAAGCGCCAAGCTTTGCCAACGCAGCTGCGCTGGCGGAACTGAGCATTCAGGTTGTTAAGAAGGCCGAGAATAACTGATATGACATATAAACAGCCTGTCTCGGTGTTAGTCGTGATTTATGCAAAGGACACCGGGAGAGTGCTGATGTTACAGCGACGCGACGATCCTGATTTCTGGCAGTCGGTCACCGGCAGCCTTGAAGAAGGTGAAACCGCGTCGCAAGCCGCTATGCGCGAAGTAAAGGAAGAGGTCGCCATTGATGTTGCATCTGAGCAACTGACCTTAATTGACTGCCAGCGCACGGTGGAGTTTGAGATTTTTAGCCATTTACGTCATCGCTATGCACCGGGAATTGAACGTAATACTGAATCCTGGTTTTGCCTGGCACTTCCCTCAGAACGAGAGATCGTGTTCACCGAACATCTGACCTATCGTTGGGTTAATGCGGTTGAAGCCGCCCAATTAACCAAGTCGTGGAGTAACCGGCAGGCGATTGAAGAGTTTGTAATTAACGTCGCCTGAAAAGGCGCGCTTTTTGGAGATATTATTTATGGCAGGTCATAGTAAATGGGCCAACACCAGACACCGTAAAGCAGCGCAGGATGCTAAACGCGGTAAAATTTTCACCAAAATAATTCGTGAGCTGGTGACGGCGGCTAAACTGGGCGGCGGCGATCCGGATGCTAACCCTCGTCTGCGTGCAGCGGTTGATAAAGCGCTGGCTAACAACATGACCCGTGACACCCTGAACCGTGCAATCGCGCGCGGTGTGGGTGGTGATGAAGATTCCAACATGGAAACCATCATCTATGAAGGTTACGGTCCTGGCGGTACAGCCGTTATGATTGAATGTCTGTCTGACAACCGTAACCGTACCGTTGCGGAAGTGCGTCATGCGTTCACGAAAACGGGTGGTAACCTCGGTACCGACGGTTCCGTGGCTTATCTGTTCAGCAAAAAAGGCGTTATCTCCTTTGAACAGGGCGACGAAGACGCCATCATGGAAGCGGCGCTGGAAGCAGGTGCTGAAGATGTTGTGACCTTCGACGACGGCGCAATTGACGTTTACACCGCGTGGGAAGAGATGGGCAAAGTGCGTGACGCGCTGGAAGCGGCTGGTCTGAAAGCGGACGCAGCTGAAGTGTCTATGATCCCATCCACCAAAGCGGATATGGATGCAGAAACGGCGCCGAAGCTGATGCGTCTTATCGATATGCTGGAAGACTGCGACGACGTGCAGGAAGTTTACCACAACGGTGAAATCTCCGATGAGGTTGCTGCCACCTTAGAATGATGTGGTTTAGCCATAAAATAACAGGAGATGCGGATGTCTATTATTCTCGGCATTGACCCGGGGTCTCGCATCACCGGTTATGGCGTTATTCGTCAGGTCGGCAGGCAGCTGACCTACCTCGGCAGCGGCTGCATTCGCACCAAAGTCGACGATCTCCCGTCACGTCTGAAGTTGATTTACGCGGGCGTGACGGAAATCATCACCCAGTTTCAGCCGGACTATTTTGCCATTGAGCAGGTTTTTATGGCGAAGAACGCCGACTCGGCGCTAAAGCTGGGACAGGCTCGCGGCGTGGCAATCGTTGCGGCGACCAATCAGGATCTACCGGTCTTTGAATACGCGGCCCGCCAGGTAAAACAGACCGTGGTGGGGATCGGTAGCGCGGAAAAAAGCCAGGTCCAGCATATGGTACGCACGCTGCTAAAACTCCCGGCAAACCCGCAGGCAGATGCCGCGGATGCGCTGGCGATTGCCATTACCCACTGCCATGTCAGTCAGAACGCCATGCAAATGAGCGAGTCGAGGCTGAATCTGGCGCGAGGTCGATTACGTTAGTGACAAATGAGGCTGGATATCTATCCAGCCTTTTTTTATGATAGCGCATTACCTTTTAGCCCTTAACGCAGGAGCGTCATGTGATAGGCAGACTCAGAGGCATCATTATTGAAAAACAACCCCCGCTGGTCCTTCTGGAAACGGGCGGGGTAGGCTATGAAGTGCATATGCCGATGACCTGTTTCTACGAGTTGCCGGAAGCCGGGCAAGAAGCGATTATTTTCACCCATTTTGTGGTGCGAGAAGATGCTCAGCTATTGTATGGCTTTAACAACAAGCAAGAGCGCACGCTGTTTAAAGAGTTAATCAAAACCAATGGCGTGGGGCCGAAGCTGGCGCTGGCGATCCTCTCCGGTATGTCTGCTCAGCAGTTCGTTAATGCCGTGGAGCGCGAAGAGCTGGGCGCGCTGGTGAAATTACCGGGTATTGGTAAGAAAACCGCAGAACGCCTGATTGTAGAAATGAAAGACCGCTTTAAAGGTTTGCATGGTGATCTCTTTACACCAGCAGCGGATCTGGTCCTGACGTCTCCGGCAAGCCCGACAACGGACGACGCCGAGCAGGAAGCGGTTGCTGCGCTGGTGGCGTTGGGCTATAAACCACAGGAAGCCAGCCGCATGGTGAGCAAAATTGCCCGCCCTGATGCCAGCAGTGAAACCCTGATTCGTGAAGCGCTTCGCGCGGCATTGTGAGGTAACGGATGATTGAAGCAGATCGCCTGATTTCGGCTGTCAGCACTACCCCTGAAGATCTGGTGGATCGTGCGATTCGCCCAAAATTGCTGGAAGAGTATATTGGCCAGCCTCAGGTTCGTTCGCAAATGGAGATTTTTATCCAGGCGGCGAAGCTGCGCGGTGATGCTCTCGATCACCTGCTGATTTTCGGTCCTCCTGGTCTTGGTAAAACTACGCTTGCCAATATTGTCGCCAATGAAATGGGCGTTAATCTGCGCACCACGTCTGGTCCGGTACTGGAAAAAGCGGGTGACCTGGCGGCAATGCTTACCAACCTTGAACCCCACGATGTGCTGTTTATCGATGAAATACATCGTCTGTCACCGGTGGTGGAAGAGGTGTTGTATCCGGCGATGGAAGATTATCAGCTGGATATCATGATTGGTGAAGGACCGGCTGCCCGTTCGATTAAGATCGATCTGCCGCCGTTCACGCTAATCGGGGCGACGACGCGCGCCGGGTCGTTAACCTCTCCGCTGCGTGACCGTTTTGGTATTGTGCAGCGCCTGGAGTTCTATCAGGTGGCAGACCTGCAGCACATTGTTGGGCGCAGTGCGCGTTTTATGGGCCTGGAAATGAGCGATGAAGGCGCGCTGGAAGTGGCACGCCGCGCCCGCGGTACGCCGCGTATCGCCAACCGTTTATTACGCCGGGTACGCGATTTCGCTGAAGTGAAGCATGACGGCACGATTTCGGCTGATATTGCCGCCCAGGCGCTGGATATGCTCAATGTGGATGCGGAAGGATTCGATTATATGGACCGTAAGCTGCTGCTGGCGGTTATCGATAAATTCTTTGGCGGACCGGTAGGACTGGATAACCTGGCAGCGGCGATTGGGGAAGAGCGTGAAACCATTGAGGACGTGCTGGAGCCGTATCTGATTCAGCAAGGTTTTCTACAACGTACGCCGCGTGGACGTATGGCAACCGTGCGCGCCTGGAACCATTTTGGCATTACACCGCCACAGATGCCTTAATGCCTGATGTCGCGACGCTCATCAGGCCTGGGCGATTTTGTAGGCCCGGTAAGCGCAGCGCCACCGGGCAACGCATGCTTAGCTCGCTTGCCTTTTCATCATGCTGAAAATAAACAGCAGCGCGGCGCACAGCACCACGGAAGGACCTGCCGGGGTGTCATAGAAGGCCGAGAAGGTCAGCCCGCCTGTAACCGCTATCATTCCCACTCCAACGGCAACCCCAGCCATCTGCTCCGGCGTACGGGCAAAGCGACGGGCGGTCGCCGCAGGGATGATAAGCAGTGAGGTGATAATCAGCGCCCCGACAAACTTCATCGCCACGCCAATCGTTAACGCCGTAACCAGCATCAGCAGCAGCTTCACGCGTTGCAGCTTCACGCCATCGACAAATGCCAGATCCGGACTGATGGTCATCGACAGCAGGTTACGCCACTGCCAGAACAGAATCGCCAGAACAATAACCACGCCGATGGCGATGGAGATAAGATCTTCTGGCGTCACGGCGAGCAAATCACCAAACAGGTAAGCCATCAGATCCACACGGATGTTGGACATCAGGCTGACAACAACCAGCCCCAATGACAATGCGCTGTGCGCCATAATACCCAGCAAGGTATCGATCGCAAGGTGAGGGCGCTTCTCCAGCCATACCAGACCGCCAGCCAGCAACAGGGTGACGGCGATAACCGCATAGAAAGGGTTTACATCCAGCAGCAGGCCAAAGGCGACCCCCAGCAGCGAAGCGTGGGCCAGCGTATCACCGAAATAAGACATTCGACGCCAGACTACAAACGAGCCGAGTGGGCCAGCGGCACAGGCCAGCATGATCCCGGCTAACCAACCGGGTAATAACAATTCAATCATGAGTGACCATTTCCCCGGCGTAAGACGATACGACCCTGTAAATCGTGGCGGTGATTGTGATTATGACGGTAAATTCCGAGTTGTTCGGCGCCGCGTTGCCCGAACATTGAGATGAATTCCGGGTGCATAGAAACCACTTCCGGCGCACCGGAACAGCAAATATGATGGTTCAGGCACAGTACCTCATCGGTTTTGGCCATCACCAGATGCAGGTCATGGGAAACCATCAGTACGGCGCAATCCAGTTCACGTCGCAACTGGTCGATAAGGTCGTACAGTGCGACCTGCCCATTGACATCCACGCCCTGGGTTGGTTCATCGAGCACCAGTAGCTGAGGTTTATTCAATAAAGCACGGGCCAACAGGACGCGTTGCGTTTCCCCGCCAGAGAGCTTTTGCATCGGCGCATCCATCAGATGCCCGGCCTGAACGCGCTTCAGTGCCGGAAGGATATCCTCTTTTTTGGTGCCGGGACGTAAGCGCATAAACCGACTTACCGTCAGTGGCAGCGTAGTATCGAGGTACAGTTTTTGCGGTACATAGCCAATCCGCAATTGACCATTACGCTTGATTACTCCCTCATCAGCCGCTACCAGCCCTAATACAACGCGCACCAGCGTAGACTTCCCGGCACCATTTGGGCCGAGAAGCGTTAAAATTTTACCGGGTCGAAGTTCAAGCGAAACGTCAGAGAGGACGCGGCGTTGACCATAAGAGACCGAGACATTTTCCAGTGAAACCAAAGTCGTCATATCAATTTTAGTCTTGCAGAAGTTATAGAATGTTATAATATCACATTCCTTACATTCATTACGATGATTGGTCGCATTATGTTACATAAAAATACGCTTCTTTTCGCAGCATTATCCGCTGCTCTTTGGGGTAGTGCAACACAGGCAGCAAATGCCGCTGTGGTGGCCTCGCTCAAGCCGCTGGGGTTTATTGCTTCAGCCATTGCAGACGGGGTAACAGACACTGAGGTTCTCCTGCCTGACGGGGCTTCCGAACACGATTACTCATTGCGTCCATCAGACGTAAAACGCTTACAGGGCGCGGACTTAGTCGTTTGGATCGGACCTGAGATGGAAGCGTTTATGGACAAATCAGTCAAGAATATTCCTAACGCGAAACAGGTAACGATTGCGCAGCTCAATGACGTGAAACCGTTACTCATGAAAGGTGCGGATGACGACGACGACGATCATGGACACAATGATGCTGGCAGTGAAAAAAGTGACGAGCATCACCATCACGGCGATTACAACATGCATCTTTGGCTTTCCCCAGAGATAGCGCGGGCCTCAGCGGTTGCAATCCATGAAAAATTAGTGGAACTTATGCCGCAAAGTCGAGCCAAACTTGACGCCAACCTGAAGGATTTTGAGGCACAATTAGCCGCAACCGATAAGCAGGTAGGTAACGAGCTCGCACCGCTCAAGGGAAAAGGTTATTTCGTTTTTCATGACGCCTATGGCTACTACGAAAAACACTACGGACTAACACCGCTTGGTCACTTTACCGTGAACCCTGAGATTCAACCTGGTGCGCAGCGTTTACATGAAATAAGAACACAGTTGGTTGAGCAAAAAGCAACCTGCGTTTTTGCTGAGCCACAGTTCAGGCCAGCGGTCGTTGAAGCCGTCGCGAGAGGGACATCCGTTCGAATGGGAACGTTGGATCCGCTCGGTACGAATATCAAACTGGGTAAAACAAGCTATTCAGCGTTTTTAAACCAATTAGCCAACCAGTATGCGAGCTGCCTGAAAGGAGATTAATGAGGAAGTGAATACGTGCAACAGATAGCCCGCTCTGTCGCTCTGGCATTTAATAATCTGCCGCGACCCCATCGCGTTATGCTGGGGTCGCTTACCGTACTGACATTGGCCGTCGCCGTCTGGCGGCCTTATGTTTACCATCCCGATTCCGCACCTATCGTTAAAACTATCGAGCTGGAAAAAAGCGAGATTCGTTCACTGTTGCCAGAGGCCAGCGAACCTATCGATCAGGCCGCTCAGGAAGACGAAGCTATCCCACAGGATGAACTGGATGACAAAACGTCTGGTGAAGCCGGCGTGCATGAGTATGTCGTCTCCACAGGCGATACGCTGAGCAGTATTCTGAATCAGTACGGCATCGATATGGGCGACATCAGTCAGCTCGCTGCTTCCGATAAAGAACTGCGCAATCTGAAAATTGGTCAGCAGTTATCCTGGACCTTAAGCGCGGAAGGTGACCTGCAGCGTCTGACCTGGGAAGTGTCCCGCCGTGAAACCCGCACTTACGATCGCACTGCGACAGGTTTCAAAATGAGCAGTGAAATGCAGCAGGGCGATTGGGTTAACAGCCGTATCAAAGGCACGGTGGGCGGAAGCTTCGTCGCCAGCGCCAAAGAGGCCGGACTGACCAGCTCTGAAATCAGCGCGGTGATTAAGGCCATGCAGTGGCAGATGGATTTCCGCAAACTGAAAAAAGGCGATGAGTTCTCAGTGCTGATGTCTCGCGAAATGCTGGACGGTAAGCGCGAGCAAAGCCAGTTGCTGGGCGTGCGTTTACGTTCTGAAGGCAAAGACTATTACGCCATCCGTGCTGAAGACGGTAAGTTCTATGACCGTAACGGTACCGGGCTGGCGAAAGGCTTCATGCGTTTCCCGACGGCGAAACAGTTCCGCATCTCCTCGAACTTTAACCCGCGTCGCCTGAATCCGGTGACTGGACGCGTAGCGCCGCACAAAGGTGTCGACTTTGCGATGCCGCAGGGGACGCCAGTACTGTCGGTAGGCGATGGTGAAGTGGTCGTAGCGAAGCGTAGCGGCGCTGCCGGATACTATGTTGCGGTTCGTCATGGTCGTACCTACACCACCCGTTATATGCACCTGCGTAAGCTGTTGGTGAAACCAGGTCAAAAAGTGAAACGTGGCGATCGTATCGCGCTGTCAGGTAACACCGGGCGTTCAACAGGTCCGCATCTGCACTACGAAGTGTGGATCAACCAGCAGGCCGTGAACCCTCTGACGGCGAAACTGCCGCGTACAGAAGGTCTGACCGGTTCGGATCGCACCGATTATCTGGCGCAGGTGAAAGAAGTTATGCCTCAGCTACGTTTTGATTAATTAGCACACTGATAAAGCCGGTACGCGATGCGTGCCGGCTTTTTTATTTTGTACGGCGCACGGTGCGCCGCTACACTATCAGCAGATCTACTTTTCGCCGCACCAGACACTGGAAGAGCATGGAAACGAAAAAAAAGAATATTGAGTATATCCCTGAGTTTGATAAATCATTTCGCTATCCGCGCTACTGGGGCGCCTGGCTGGGTGTAGCGGCGATAGCTGGGATTGCGTTAACGCCGGCGTCATTTCGCGATCCTATTCTGGCAAAGCTCGGACGGATGGTTGGACGCTTGGGAAAAAGCTCACGTCGAAGAGCGCTGATCAATTTATCCCTTTGTTTTCCTGAACGCAGCGAAGCTGAGCGCGAAGCCATTGTTGATGAGATGTTCGCGACCGCCCCTCAGGCGATGGTCATGATGGCGGAACTCGCCCTGCGAGGGCCGGAGAAAATTCAGAATCGGGTTGACTGGCAGGGCCTTGAAATCATCGAAGAGATGCGCCGCAACGATGAAAAAGTGATTTTTCTCGTTCCTCATGGCTGGGGCGTAGATATCCCGGCGATGCTGATGGCTTCCCAGGGACAGAAAATGGCAGCAATGTTCCACAATCAGGGAAACCCGGTATTTGATTACGTCTGGAACACGGTACGCCGTCGTTTCGGAGGTCGATTACATGCGCGTAATGATGGCATCAAACCGTTTATTCAGTCTGTACGTCAGGGATATTGGGGATACTACCTGCCGGATCAGGACCATGGGCCTGAGCACAGCGAGTTTGTCGATTTTTTTGCTACCTATAAAGCAACGTTACCGGCAATTGGTCGCTTGATGAAGGTTTGCCACGCGCGTGTAGTGCCGCTGTTTCCGGTGTATGACGGTAAAACTCACCGCCTGACGATTAAGGTCCGTCCTCCGATGGATGACATCCTGACAGCGGATGACCACACCATTGCCAGACGAATGAACGAAGAGGTGGAGATTTTTGTCACGCCTCATGTCGAACAATACACCTGGATACTGAAACTGCTTAAGACGCGTAAACCCGGCGAGATTGAGCCCTATAAGCGCAAAGATCTCTATCCGAAGAAATAAAAAAAAGCCTCTCAAATGAGAGGCTTTTTTACATCAAACTCTGGTGTTACTCGACGGTCAGGATACGCGTGGTGTTAGTTGAGCCAATGGTGCTCATCACATCGCCCTGTGTCACGATCACCAGATCGCCGGAAACCAGATAGCCTTTATCGCGCAGCAGGTTCACTGCTTCATTGGCGGCAACGACGCCATCTGTTTCGCTGTCAAAGTGAACCGGGGTGACACCGCGATACAGAGAGGTCAGATTCAACGTACGTTCATGACGAGACATCGCGAAAATTGGCAGACCGGAACTGATACGAGAAGTCATCAGCGCAGTACGACCAGACTCCGTCATAGCGATGATAGCGGTGACCCCTTTCAGGTGGTTAGCAGCGTACATCGCTGACATCGCAATCGCTTCTTCAACGTTATCAAACTGCACGTCAAGGCGGTGTTTAGAGACGTTGATGCTTGGGATCTTCTCTGCACCCAGGCAAACGCGCGCCATTGCCGCGACGGTTTCCGCCGGGTACTGACCTGCTGCTGTTTCGGCAGAGAGCATTACGGCATCGGTGCCGTCGAGGACGGCGTTAGCCACGTCCATCACTTCCGCACGAGTCGGCATTGGGTTGGTGATCATCGACTCCATCATCTGTGTGGCGGTGATGACCGCACGGTTCAGCTGACGCGCACGGCGAATCAACGCTTTCTGAATACCTACCAGCTCAGGGTCACCGATTTCAACACCCAGGTCGCCACGGGCTACCATCACTACGTCAGAAGCCAGGATGATGTCATCCATCGCATTCTGGTCGCAGACGGCTTCTGCACGTTCTACCTTGGCGACAATTTTCGCATCGCAACCGGCGTCGCGCGCCAGACGG
This sequence comes from Citrobacter sp. Cpo065, assembly GCF_030332805.1. NCBI lineage: Bacteria > Pseudomonadati > Pseudomonadota > Gammaproteobacteria > Enterobacterales > Enterobacteriaceae > Citrobacter > Citrobacter sp. Cpo065. The sequence goes on along the minus strand of NZ_JAOWHC010000034.1, from coordinate 840,774 downwards.
CGGGCATAGTTTAGATCTTCGCCGCAGCGCGGGAAGGAGACAGCCAAATAGTCAACGCTGATTTGCGCAGCGGTAATGATGTCGGCTTTGTCTTTTTCGGTCAGGGCTTCAGCAGAGAGACCGCCGCCCAGTTTGTTGATGCCCTTGTTATTGGACAGCGGGCCACCGACAGTGACTTCGGTGAAGACTTTCATGCCCTGAACTTCCAGCACTTTAAGCTGTACGCGACCGTCGTCGAGCAGCAGGATGTCGCCAGGCACGACGTCTGCAGGCAGTCCCTTATAATCAATGCCGACTTTTTCTTTGTCGCCTTCGCCTTTACCGAGGTTGGCGTCTAACAGGAACTTGTCGCCAACATTAAGAAAAACTTTACCTTCTTTAAAGGTAGATACGCGGATTTTAGGTCCCTGCAGGTCACCCAAAATAGCTACATGACGTCCCAGTTTTGCGGCAATTTCACGGACCTTATCCGCCCGCAGTTTGTGATCTTCTGGAGAGCCGTGGGAAAAGTTCATACGTACGACGTTCGCACCCGCGGCGATAATCTTCTCAAGGTTGTTATCGCGGTCAGTTGCCGGGCCTAACGTGGTAACGATTTTGGTTCTGCGAAGCCTTCTGGACATGTAATACTCCGTTGACTGAAACAACTAGGTGTTGCGTGAACATTAATCCGGCCGTTCTCAAACATTAACGGTAAAATGAACAACCCGGATGATAAAAGGGTAGAACATTGTTATTGCTTTTAGCTGTCATCACTCTTGATGAGTAATTCTTTATCAAAACGCGATTCCTTGAGCGCTTCCTTGACACGCTTCAAGTTATCTCTAAATTTTGCCCCTCGGCGCAAAGTAAATCCTGTAGCCAGCACATCTATCACGGTCAGTTGAGCAAGTCGAGAGACCATGGGCATATAAATGTCAGTATCTTCCGGTACATCGAGGGTAATAGCCAGCGTAGCTTCACGCGCAAGTGGCGTGCCGGGAGAGGTGAGGGCGATAACCATAGCGTCGTTTTCCCTTGCTAACTGCGCCAGTTCAACCAGACTTTTGGTTCTTCCAGTATGAGAAATAAGCACAATGACGTCGTCGTCGCTACAATTCATACAACTCATACGTTGCAGGACAATGTCGTCGGAATAGATTACCGGTACGTTAAAGCGGAAAAATTTGTTCATCGCGTCGTGTGCGACCGCGGCGGAAGAACCTAAACCAAAGAAGGCGATTTTCTTTGCCTGGGTTAACAAATCTACCGCCCGGTTTACCGCCGCGTTATCCAGCGACTGACGAACGTGGTCAAGGCTTGCCATCGCCGATTCGAAGATTTTCCCCGTATAAGATTCTACGCTGTCATCCTCATCCACATTGCGATTAACATAAGGGGTACCATTTGCCAGACTTTGTGCCAGATGCAGTTTAAAATCAGGGAAGCCGCGCGTATCCATGCTACGACAGAAACGGTTCACCGTCGGTTCGCTGACGCTGGCTTCTACAGCAAGCGCAGCGATGCTTGAGTGAATTGACTGCTCGGGAGAGGCAAGAATAATGTCGGCGACTTTACGCTCTGACTTGCTCAAATGTTCCAGTTTTAACTGGATTTTTTCCAGCATATTCATGATGTAGGTAGACTCATGGGTCATGGGCAAAAACGATTTCAACGATAAGGGGAAATCGAGTGGTAACTCTGGTAGATAGTACCCCTGCTAGTGCAGCAACGGGGCAAAATGGACAAAATAGTTGTTGTTTTTTTTCATTACATGATCGGAGTCGGATTTTCATACTTCTTCATGGGTACGAAAAAGACGACTTTTTTATCCATTTTGATGGGTTATACGCCAATAAAGCGGCTGTTCGCGGTAACAGCACGGCTGGATAAGCGTTTACGGTTTCCGGATTCACGTAAAAGCAGTACAGTGCACTGTAATAAAATTACAACCAGTGTCTGGCAAAAGCACCAGGCACTTAATTGAGGAGAATGACATGGCGGTAACGCAAACAGCCCAGGCATGTGATCTGGTCATTTTCGGCGCGAAGGGCGACCTGGCGCGGCGGAAATTGCTGCCTTCCCTGTATCAACTGGAAAAGGCCGGCCAGATTAACCCGGATACCCGCATCATTGGGGTTGGGCGTGCCGACTGGGACAAAGCAGCCTATACCAAGGTTGTGCGCGAAGCGCTCGAAACCTTCATGAAAGAAAAAATTGATGAAAGTTTGTGGGAAACCCTCAGCGGTCGTCTTGAGTTTTGTAACCTGGACGTCAACGACACCGCCGCGTTTAAGCGTCTGGGCAAAATGCTGGATCAAAAATCGCGTACCACCATCAACTATTTCGCAATGCCGCCGAGCACCTTTGGCGCGATCTGCAAAGGTCTGGGTGAAGCAAAGCTGAATGCTAAGCCTGCCCGCGTGGTGATGGAAAAACCGCTGGGTACATCACTGGCAACATCCCGTGAAATCAACGATCAGGTTGGCGAGTATTTCGAAGAGTGCCAGGTTTACCGCATCGACCACTATCTCGGCAAAGAGACGGTACTGAACCTGTTGGCACTGCGTTTTGCCAACTCCCTGTTTGTGAATAACTGGGATAACCGCACTATCGACCACGTAGAAATTACCGTGGCGGAAGAAGTGGGCATTGAAGGGCGCTGGGGCTACTTTGACCAGGCCGGTCAAATGCGCGACATGATCCAGAACCACCTGCTGCAGATCCTGTGCATGATCGCGATGTCTCCGCCGTCCGATCTGAGCGCCGACAGCATCCGTGATGAAAAAGTGAAAGTACTGAAATCACTGCGTCGCATCGATCGTTCGAACGTACGTGAAAAGACAGTTCGTGGTCAGTACACCGCCGGTTTTGCCCAGGGCAAAAAAGTTCCGGGATATCTGGAAGAAGAAGGCGCGAACAAGAGCAGCAACACGGAAACGTTTGTGGCGATCCGTGTGGATATCGATAACTGGCGCTGGGCGGGCGTACCGTTCTATCTGCGTACCGGTAAACGTTTACCGACCAAGTGCTCTGAAGTGGTGGTTTACTTCAAAACGCCTGAGCTGAACCTGTTCAGAGAATCCTGGCAGGACCTGCCGCAGAACAAGCTGACTATCCGTTTGCAGCCTGATGAAGGTGTCGATATCCAGGTACTGAACAAAGTGCCGGGGCTGGATCACAAGCATAACCTGCAAATTACCAAACTTGATCTGAGCTACTCCGAAACCTTCAACCAAACGCATCTGGCCGACGCTTATGAGCGCCTGCTGCTTGAAACGATGCGCGGCATTCAGGCGCTGTTTGTGCGCCGTGATGAAGTTGAAGAAGCCTGGAAGTGGGTCGACTCCATTACCGAAGCCTGGGCGATGGACAACGACGCGCCGAAGCCGTATCAGGCAGGCACCTGGGGACCGGTTGCTTCTGTGGCCATGATTACCCGTGATGGTCGTTCCTGGAACGAATTCGAGTAAAATATCATCTAGCCCATAGGTGTTATTTTACCGGTAACATGATCTAACACAGATTGTAGAATAATTTTTGCACTTTTAAGCTCCGCGTGGATTCACCCGCGGGGCTTTTTTTATTACACTGCCTGAAACGATTTTGCCCCTGAGCTACGGCTAACAAGCGATTCAGCTGCTTTTAACCCAACTGAAACACATTGTTGATCCAACGCTCTGACAGATAAATTTTAGGAGCCTCTATGAATCCGAATTTGTTACGCGTAACAAAACGTATTGTCGAACGTTCTCGCGACACGCGTTCCGCCTACCTTGCCCGTATTGAACAAGCGAAATCGACTACCGTTCATCGTTCACAGCTGGCGTGCGGTAACCTGGCGCATGGTTTTGCTGCCTGCCAGCCGGATGACAAGGCCTCGCTGAAAAGCATGCTGCGTAACAATATCGCGATCATTACCTCCTATAACGACATGCTTTCCGCGCATCAGCCGTACGAACATTATCCGGACATCATTCGTAAAGCGCTGCATGAAGCCAATGCGGTAGGCCAGGTCGCTGGCGGTGTTCCTGCGATGTGCGACGGTGTGACCCAGGGACAGGATGGGATGGAGCTTTCGTTGCTGAGTCGCGAAGTGATTGCGATGTCGGCTGCTGTCGGCCTCTCACACAATATGTTCGACGGCGCGTTATTCCTTGGCGTGTGCGACAAAATTGTCCCGGGTCTGGTGATGGCGGCACTGTCATTTGGTCATCTGCCTTCGATCTTTATTCCCTCCGGCCCGATGGCGAGCGGTCTGGCGAACAAAGAAAAAGTGCGTATCCGTCAGCTGTATGCTGAAGGCAAAGTCGATCGCATGGCGCTGCTTGAATCCGAAGCGGCGTCTTATCACGCACCGGGGACCTGTACGTTCTATGGCACCGCAAACACCAACCAGATGGTGGTGGAGTTTATGGGGATGCAACTGCCAGGGTCCTCATTCGTACACCCGGATGCCCCGCTGCGCGAAGCGTTGACCGCCGCGGCTGCTCGTCAGGTAACGCGTCTGACCGGCAACGGCAATGAATGGATGCCGATCGGTAAAATGATCGATGAAAAAGTAGTGGTGAACGGTATTGTCGCGCTGCTGGCGACCGGGGGGTCAACCAACCATACAATGCACCTGGTTGCGATGGCGCGTGCAGCCGGGATTCTGATTAACTGGGACGACTTCTCCGATCTGTCCGATATCGTGCCGTTGATGGCGCGTCTGTATCCGAATGGTCCGGCAGATATTAACCACTTCCAGGCAGCGGGTGGCGTGCCGGTGTTAATGCGCGAACTGCTGAACGCGGGTCTGCTGCATGAAGATGTGAACACCGTTGCCGGGTTTGGTTTGTCGCGTTACACCATGGAACCCTGGCTCAACGATGGTGAGCTGGACTGGCGCGAAGGGGCAGCGAAGTCTCTGGACAGCAATGTGATTGCTACCATCGATAAGCCATTCTCCCACCACGGCGGTACCAAAGTGCTGAGCGGTAACCTCGGGCGTGCTGTGATGAAAACGTCGGCGGTTCCGGTAGAAAATCAGGTAATTGAAGCGCCCGCGGTTGTTTTTGAAAGTCAGCATGATGTATTGCCGGCCTTCGATGCGGGACTGCTCGACCGTGATTGCGTAGTTGTTGTGCGCCATCAGGGACCAAAAGCAAACGGAATGCCAGAATTACATAAACTCATGCCGCCACTTGGTGTATTATTGGACCGTTGTTTCAAAATTGCGTTAGTTACCGATGGACGACTTTCAGGTGCTTCAGGTAAAGTGCCTTCAGCAATCCATGTAACCCCAGAAGCCTATGATGGCGGGCTGCTGGCAAAAGTACGCGATGGCGACATCATTCGTGTGAATGGACAGACAGGTGAATTGACGCTGCTGGTTGATGAAGAGGAACTTGCTTCTCGTCAGCCTCACATTCCTGACCTCAGCGCATCGCGCGTGGGCACAGGCCGTGAAATGTTCAGCGCGTTGCGTGAAAAGCTGTCCGGTGCGGAACAGGGCGCAACCTGTATCACTTTTTAAGACTTATTTTGTAATCAGGCGAGAGAAAACTCTGATGAAAAACTGGAAGACAAGTGCAGAAGCAATCCTGACCACTGGCCCGGTTGTACCGGTTATCGTGGTTAATAAACTGGAACACGCAGTGCCGATGGCAAAAGCGCTGGTTGCAGGCGGCGTGCGCGTTCTGGAAGTGACCTTACGTACCGCATGTGCGATGGATGCCATTCGCGCGATCGCAAAAGAAGTTCCGGACGCTATCGTTGGTGCAGGTACTGTACTGAATCCGCAACAGCTGGCTGAAGTGACCGAAGCCGGTGCGCAGTTTGCTATCAGCCCGGGCCTGACCGAGCCGCTGCTGAAAGCCGCAACGGAAGGCACTATTCCGCTGATCCCTGGTATCAGCACCGTGTCTGAACTGATGCTGGGTATGGACTACGGTTTGAAAGAGTTCAAATTCTTCCCTGCTGAAGCAAATGGCGGTACCAAAGCGCTGCAGGCAATTGCGGGTCCGTTCTCTCAGGTGCGTTTCTGCCCAACCGGCGGTATCTCTCCGGCGAACTACCGTGACTACCTGGCACTGAAAAGCGTGCTGTGCATCGGTGGTTCCTGGCTGGTTCCGGCGGATGCGCTGGAAGCGGGTGATTACGATCGTATTACCAAGCTAGCTCGTGAAGCAGTAGAAGGCGCGAAGCAGTAAGTCGTTAATGCGTAAACCGTAGGTCGGATACGGCATCAATGCTTTATCCGGCCTACGGGTCTGGTTTTTATCCTGCGACTTTCACCTGTGCGGCTGCGTCTTTCGCGCGTATCACCGCATCTTCAATGCTCTGTGCTGTGGCCAGCACAACGCCCAGACGACGGCTCCCGTCGATTTCCGGCTTGCCAAAGAAACGCACTTGCATACCCGCACCTACAGCGGCTTGCACGTTATCAAACGTGATATTCTGGCTGGTAAGTTGCGGCAGAATAACGGCGGAAGCAGAAGGTCCATACTGGCGGATTTCGCCAACGGGCAGACCGAGAAATGCACGTACGTGCAGGGCAAACTCAGACAGATCCTGCGAAATTAAGGTCACCATACCCGTGTCGTGAGGGCGAGGGGAGACTTCGCTGAAAATCACCTCATCACCGCAGACAAACAGCTCCACGCCAAACAGTCCGTGACCGCCCAGCGCCAGTACCACCTTGCGGGCAATCTCCTGCGCGCGCGCCAGCGCCAGGTCACTCATCTGCTGCGGCTGCCAGGACTCGCGATAATCGCCATCTTCCTGGCGATGACCTACCGGCGCGCAGAAATGCACACCATCAACGGCGCTGACGGTTAGCAGGGTGATTTCAAAATCAAAATTCACTACGCCTTCGACGATAACGCGTCCGGCGCCTGCCCGGCCTCCCTGTTGAGCATAGTTCCACGCCTCGGTGAGCTGATCGGCTGAACGGATAAAGCTCTGCCCCTTGCCGGAAGAACTCATTACCGGCTTCACAATGCAGGGATAGCCGATTTCGGCAACGGCCTCACGAAATCGTGTTTCGGTGTCTGCAAAACGGAAAGATGATGTGGGTAAAGACAATTCTTCGGCTGCGAGGCGACGGATTCCTTCCCGGTTCATGGTCAGTTGGGTCGCTCGTGCGCAAGGCACAACGTGTTGACCTTCCTGTTCCAGTTTGATCAGCATATCCGTGGCAATCGCCTCTATTTCCGGCACGATGTAATGTGGTTTTTCACATTCGACAAGCTGGCGTAATGCCTCGCCATCCAGCATGTTAATTACGTAGGAGCGATGGGCAACGTGCATGGCTGGCGCGTCGGGGTAACGATCCACGGCAATGACTTCCACACCCAGGCGTTGGCATTCAATCGCCACTTCTTTACCCAGTTCACCTGAACCTAATAACATCACTCGCGTTGCTGCGGGACGCAGCGCTGTGCCTAATAACGTCATAAATTAATCCCCTGTTTTATCTGGGCGCAGTATATACGAAAACGTTTGCGTCTGTCTTTATTACCAGGTTGATTTCAGGGCTTAAAAAGAATATACTGTACATAAATACAGGTAATTTAAGAGGCTGCAAAAATGGCGGTTGAAGTTAAATACGTAGTCATTCGGGAAGGTGAGGAAAAAATGTCGTTTACCAGCAAAAAGGAAGCCGATGCGTATGACAAAATGCTGGATACAGCAGATCTGCTCGACACATGGCTGGAGCAATCGCCGATAGCGCTCGAAGACGAGCAGCGTGAAGCGCTTTCCCTGTGGCTGGCTGAGCAAAAAGATGTGCTGAGCGCCATTCTGAAAAACGGCAAGCTGCCTTCGCCACAGGCTGTCGAAAACGATGCACATACTGAGGATGATACTCAGGCTGCCTGAAACGACTTGCGCTCCTGACGTTTTGTACCATGCTTTTCCCTGAATCATTGTGCAATCCCTGACGTAATTTCACGTTGCCGCAGGCAACCTGAAGGATGAAGGGGAGATTAAGGAGAAAAGAATGTATAAAAAAAGAGCGTTATTGAGCCTGCTGTTATTGTCTGCCAGCGTATCGGTATTTGCGGCAAATATGGAAAGCAAGAATGTTCAGTTCCCCAAGTGCGAAGGGCTGGATGCTGACGGTATTGCGGCAAGCGTGAAACGTGACTATCAGCAAAATCGCATCGCGCGCTGGGCTGACGATCAAAAACTCGTCGGGCAAGCCGACCCTGTCGCCTGGGTCAACACGCCCGATATTACGGGCAAAGACGGGAAATGGTCAGTTCCCCTGACGGTTCGCGGTAAAAGCGCGGATATTCACTATCAGGTAAAAGTCGACTGCAAAGCCGGAACGGCGGAATATCAGCCGCAGTAACGCAGGTATTTGCACATCTTTTGATGACCTGAACACTTCCTGACATCCCCTCGGGTACGCTTTGATGATTATTCGTCTGTACTTGAGGGGCAAAATGGCTAATTGGCTGAATCAACTACAATCTCTTCTTGGGCAAAAAGGATCCCCCACGTCATCTTCTGGCGAGCAAGGGCTGAGTAAACTTCTGGTTCCAGGCGCGTTAGGCGGTCTGGCAGGATTACTGGTTGCCAACAAATCTTCACGTAAATTACTGAGTAAATACGGCACCAGCGCGCTTCTGGTGGGCGGCGGCGCGGTTGCCGGTACCGTGTTATGGAACAAATACAAAGATAAAGTTCGCGCTGCGCATCAGGATGAGCCGCAGTTCGGCGTACAAAGCTCACCGCTGGATGAGCGAACCGAGCGTCTGATCCTGGCGCTGGTTTTTGCGGCGAAAAGCGACGGTCATATTGATGCTAAAGAACGAGCGGCCATTGAGCAGCAGCTTCGTGAAGCGGGCGTGGAAGAGCAGGGCCGCGTTCTGATTGAACGAGCCATTGAACAACCGTTAGATCCCCAGCGCCTGGCGCAAGGGATCCGCAACGAAGAAGAAGCGCTAGAAATTTACTTTCTGAGCTGTGCGGCGATTGATATTGACCACTTTATGGAGCGTAGCTATCTCAATGCGCTGGGTGATGCGTTGAAGATCCCGCAGGATGTTCGTGAAGGCATTGAACAGGATCTCAAAGAACAAAAACAGGCTTTACCGGGTTAATTACTTACCGCTAAGGCGCATGTTTCGCTTGCATCATTGCTGTCTTTTGCCACCCTTATAGGATGTTTAAGCAAAAGAACAATGACATGCTACCAAAAGCTTCTCGTATTCCCCACGCCATGACGCAGCATGGCGATACTCGTGTTGATAATTATTACTGGCTGCGAGATGACACCCGCTCGCAGCCAGAAGTGCTGGATTATCTGCAACAAGAAAATGCTTATGGCCGCCAGGTTATGGCCTCGCAGCAGGCTTTGCAGGATCGCGTCCTGAAAGAGATTATCGACCGTATCCCGCCTCAGGATGCTTCCGCCCCCTATGTGAAGAATGGTTATCGCTACCGGCATATTTATGAACCGGGGTGCGAATATGCTATTTATCAGCGTCAGTCTGCTTTCAATGAAGAATGGGATGATTGGGATACTCTGTTGGATGGGAACCAGCGCGCGGCACACAGCGAGTTTTATACGCTGGGAGGACTGGCGATATCTCCGGATAACACCATCATGGCGCTGGCGGAAGATTATCTCTCTCGCCGGCAATATGGCGTGCGTTTTCGCAACCTGCAAAGCGGCAACTGGTATCCGGAAGTGCTGGAAAACGTCGAAGCGGATCTGGTCTGGGCGAATGATTCTCAGACTTTCTATTACGTGCGCAAGCACGAAACAACGTTATTGCCGTATCAGGTGTGGCGACATACGGTCGGCTCGCCATCGTCACTGGATGAGCTGGTGTATGAAGAAGCCGATGATATGTTTTATGTCAGCCTGCATAAAACCACCTCGCTACACTATGTGGTTATTCATATCGCCAGCGCGACCACCAGTGAGGTTTTACTGCTTGACGCAGAACTGGCGGATGCCGAACCGTTGGTCTTTTTAGCGCGACGCAAAGACCATGAATACAGTCTCGATCACTATCAACACAATTTTTATCTGCGCTCCAACCGTCAAGGGAAAAATTTCGGCCTGTATCGTACCCGCGTTCGTGATGAGCAAGCCTGGGAGACGCTGATCCCTGCGCGCGACAACGTGATGCTCGAGGGCTTTACGCTATTCACTGACTGGCTGGTGGTAGAAGAGCGTCAGCGCGGCTTAACCAGCCTACGACAGATTAATCGTAAAACGCGCGAAGTGGTCGGGATCGCCTTTGACGATCCGGCTTATGTGACCTGGCTTGCCTATAATCCAGAGCCGGAGACATCGCGCCTGCGCTATGGCTATTCCTCCATGACCACCCCGGACACGTTGTTTGAACTGGATATGGACACCGGGGAACGTCGTGTGCTTAAGCAGACGGAGGTCCCCGGATTTGATGCGGCGAATTACCGTAGCGAACACCTATGGATAACCGCGCGTGATGGCACCGAGATTCCGGTTTCGCTGGTTTATCATCAAAAGTATTTCCTGAAAGGAAAAAATCCGTTACTGGTTTATGGCTATGGCTCATATGGCGCCAGCATGGACGCCGATTTCAGCAGCAGCCGTTTGAGCTTACTGGATCGCGGCTTTGTTTATGCTATTGCGCATGTGCGTGGTGGTGGTGAATTAGGACAACAGTGGTACGAGGACGGTAAGTTTCTGCACAAGAAAAATACTTTTAATGATTACCTCGACGTCTGTGATGCGTTGCTAAAAATGGGCTATGGCGCGCCTGAGTTATGTTATGGCATGGGCGGAAGCGCCGGAGGCATGTTAATGGGCGTCGCCATTAATGAGCGCCCGGAACGCTTCCATGGTGTTATTGCTCAGGTGCCGTTTGTCGATGTGGTAACCACAATGCTCGATGAATCAATTCCCCTGACGACCGGTGAGTTTGAAGAGTGGGGGAATCCGCAGGACGAAGAGTATTACACCTATATGAAAAGCTACAGCCCGTATGACAATGTAACCGCGCAGGCATACCCACATCTGCTGGTCACGACGGGATTACACGATTCCCAGGTGCAATACTGGGAGCCAGCAAAATGGGTGGCAAAACTGCGTGAGCTGAAAACGGACGATCGTTTGCTGCTACTTTGCACGGATATGGATTCCGGACACGGCGGTAAATCCGGGCGTTTTAAATCTTACGAAGGCGTGGCCCTTGAGTACGCTTTTTTGATTGGATTGGCGCAGGGAACACTGCCTGCTCAGGCGTGATCCAAATAGTGTTTTAGCGTTAATCGCAGTTCCGGGCTCATATTGTCAAGGTTATTAAATAACCAGCGCAGATAGCCCGGATCGCGCTCAGCCACTTCTGATACCGGTTTTCCGCGGTACTTACCAAAAGTGAAAGTAGTGAGTAACGCGGGACGGCCGGTAATATCGACCATTTGATCGGCTGTCCAGCCTGACGTCTGCATGATGTCGATCAGCAGTGCCGCAGTAATGTAGCAATCGTACAGGGCGCGGTGATGGTGGAGACCCGCTGGCGTCTGGACGCTCAGCTTGCGCGATTTATACAGCGCCATGTTGCTGTATTTGATCCCCGGCCACAACCGACGGGAGAGCTTCATGGTGCAAATCCATTCCCCGGGCATATCGGGCAATACGCGGCGGTCAAAGCTGGCATTGTGCGCCACGTACCACTCGCTGCCGTAATACTGCGGGATGACGTCTTCAATCCATGGCTTATCGGCCACCATTGCTTCAGTAATGCGATGGATAGCCATCGCCTGTGGGCTGATGGGGCGGTCAGGGCGTACCAGGTGGCTCATGGGGTTGACTATTTTTCCGTCAACCACGTCGACAGAAGCAATTTCAACAATGCCTCCCTGTAGACCACAGGTTTCTGTATCTATTATGCGCAACATGCCATGCTCCTGACCCAAAACGACTAGCGTAATGGAATGATATCACCTTGCCAACCCCGTGGCGTGCGTTGGCCGGTTAACAGTAACGAACCGCTGTCTGCGCGAACAATCAATCGACCTCGTTCATCCCATAACGCACTGCTACCCCGCGCATTGGCCATTAATACCGCGATGGCGAATTTATGTGAGAAACTTTGTAGGCGAGATGTAGAGGAGAGCAGTTCCGGTTCACTGACTGACTGGCAGCTGGTGAACAGCGAATAGGCCGGGTCGATATCAATGCCTTCCGGTTGGCTATCTACAACGCTGATGGCATTTCGCTGTCTGGCAATACAGGCCCCGTGGCTCTGATGGAAGGTTAGTGGCGAAGTCATCCAGGGAGAGAAAAGTGCAATGCCTTTCACGAACCGGTTGTTATGTTCTACCGGTAGTCCCGCAATTATCGTCATGCGATAAGTCGCGGCGGCATGTGCGAGAGGTTCTAACAGCGCTTCATCGGGTGGGGCAGGAAGCGCGTCATTCTCATCAACACAACCCAGCAATGAGAGGGAAGGGAAGACCAGCAATTCACATTGGCATTGAGCTGCCGCATGAATGAATTGCAGGTGATGCGCGACATGTTCGGTAACTGAGGTGTGAAGAGGTTCGTATTGTGCTGCTGCGATTTTCCAGTATGACATAATGATTTCCTTTTCATAGTGTCTACAACCATCCTTAATGTGTGGATTAAGAATATGCTTATACTGTAGCAGGCGTCATGTAAGGAATCGTAACGTAATATAAGTTTTATTTAACTTTAGGCTCGTATGGTAAACGTGAAAGCGAAACGGATGCCAGGCGGTGCGCGATGAGTCTTTCGCGGAACCAGTCGCGTAAATGCTCTGGCTGTTCGCGTTCAACAACTTCTGCAACAACGGGCATATTGTATCGCTCCTTAAATGCCACTCCAGCCGCAGCCAGATCGACATTGACCTTATCCATTTCCGCTTGCTCAAGTTTGGCCAGATTGATGTTCATGGGCTTCTCCTTTTCTCTGTCTTTCGGCGCGCAAAGTTACTAAGAGTGTGCGTTAATGGCAAGACAGAAATGATGATTCTCGACTCGACCATTGTAGAAGGTTATTCTCTACAGGTTAGACATAACAAAAAGGAATAGTTGAAATGGCTTCATCTGCATCTATGCTTCGCAACGCGCTCATCGTACTCGCCAGCGTTCTGGCAACACCTGCGGCATTGGCGCATGCCCACCTCACAAAACAAAGTCCGGCGGCTAACGCTGAAGTGGCGGCATCTCCTCAGGCGTTGACGCTGAATTTTTCTGAAGGCGTAGAGCCGGGATTCAGCGGTGCAACGCTGACCGGTCCTAACAAAGAACAGATCAAAACGGGCAAGGCATCGCGCAGTGAGCAGGACAAAACGCAGCTGATTGTTCCGCTTGATCAAACGCTTGAAGCAGGAAAATATACGGTCGACTGGCACGTTGTCTCCGTGGATGGTCACAAGACGAAGGGGCAATATACCTTTAGCGTGAAATAACCAATGCTGGCATTTACCTGGGTTGCGCTACGGTTTATCCATTTTACCGCTTTGATGCTGGTGTTTGGCTGTGCGCTTTACGGCGCATGGCTGGCCCCCGTTTCGGTTCGTCGTTTAATGATGCGTCGTTTTTTACGTCTGCAACGGCATGCTGCAACGTGGAGCTTTATCAGCGCGACGCTGATGCTGGCGATTCAGGGTGGGTTAATGGGCTCAGGCTGGCGGGATGTTGTCTCTACTGATGTTTGGCTCGCCGTGTTGCAAACGCAATTTGGCGGCGTCTGGTTATGGCAGATTATCCTCGCGTTGGTCACGCTGGTGGTGACCATCATGGTGCCGCGCAGTATGCCGCGACTGCTGTTAATGCTGACAATTGCGCAGTTTATTTTGCTGGCTGGCGTCGGACATGCGACGCTGCACAGCGGTATCCCTGGCGCAATCCAGCAGGTTAACCACGCCTTACATTTGGTATGCGCTGCCGCCTGGTTCGGCGGTTTGCTGCCGGTACTTTACTGTATGCGAATGGCGCAAGGTCGCTGGCGGGAACAGGCCATCAGTACCATGATGCGCTTCTCACGCTATGGGCATCTTTTCGTTATCGGTGTTTTACTAACCGGTATTATGAATGCGCTGTTTATTGTCGGTTTTTCTGTTCCCTGGCACATGGCTTACGGGCGACTGCTTTTGTTAAAAGGTGCCCTGGTCATGTTAATGGTGGCGATTGCGCTGGTGAATCGGTATGTTCTGGTACCACGCATGCGGCAGGATAACCGCGGCATGACTCTCTATTTTATTTGGATGACCAAGCTGGAATGGGGCATAGGAGCCGTTGTGCTGGCGATTGTCAGCTTGTTTGCAACCCTTGAACCTTTCTGATTGATGGACTGGCGAAACGCATGAAAAAAATCATTATCTCTTTATTACTCCTGGCAAGCTCCGGAGCCGCGCTGGCTGCGCCGCAGGTCATTACCGTCAGCCGTTTTGAGGTTGGCAAAGATAAGTGGGCGTTTAATCGGGAAGAGGTGATGCTGACCTGCCGTCCAGGTAACGCGCTGTATGTCATCAATCCCAGTACGCTGGTGCAATACCCGTTGAATGATGTCGCCAGACAGCAGGTGGAGAGCGGAAAAGTCACGGCAAAGCCGATCGAGATTATCCAGATCGATGATCCTGCGAAACCGGGCGAAAAAATGAGCCTGGCACCGTTTGTAGAGCGTGCAGAAAAGCTCTGCTAATTGCCAGATGTAGCGCTCTGATTTCCAATAAAAAACCGCAAGGATCTCGCAGGAGAACTTGCGGTTTTCGCGTTTGGATGCGTAACAGACGTCCTTTTTTTCCGGCCACTTTAGTCGCGGACTGGAAAACCTGGCGCTGTCATCTATTCTTAAATGGCAGGGTAACTTAGCCTGCATTAATGCCAACTTTTAGCGCACGGCTCTCTCCCAAGAGCCATTTCCCTGGACCGAATACAGGAATCGTATTCGGTCTCTTTTTATGTGGCGAATGCGATGCCATCCAGGGCAAAACACGGCGTATCGCATGCTGCATTCTCCATAAACCATACCATACTCCTGCCCACGATCGTCCAGGCTTTTTTGCCATCATTGCTAAAATTATAACCAGGTACCCTTGTATTCTGGAGGCGACATGGGACGACCTGGCAATATCTATCAACGAATCGACGGTACGCAGTGGCGTCACGTCTGGGTGGTTGGGGACATCCACGGTTGCTTCTCATTATTGATGGCTAAATTGCGCCACTGTCATTTTGATCCGTGGCAGGACCTGCTGGTTTCAGTGGGAGATGTTATCGATCGCGGGCCTGACAGTTTGCGCTGCCTGAAATTACTGCGTAAAAGCTGGATTGTCGCGGTCAGGGGGAACCATGAACAGATGGCGCTGGACGCGCTGGCGACGGGGGATCAATTCATGTGGTTTATGAATGGAGGCTCGTGGTTCGAGCAGGCGGAGCAACCGGCAGCGAAATTTGCTCTTGAAGCGTGTTGGCAGTTACCCTGGATTCTGGAGCTGCATTGTCAGAACGGTATACACGTTATTGCTCATGCCGATTACCCGGATGATGATTATCAGTGGCTAAAAGAGATCGATTTACAGCGCGTGCTGTGGGACCGCTCGAGACTGATGAACAGTGGTTGTGCGATTCACGGCGCGGATCACTTCTGGTTTGGTCACACGCCGTTGCGCCATCGGCTGGATCGCGAGAATCTACACTATATTGATACCGGTGCTGTATTCGGCGGCGAGTTAACGCTGGTACAACTGCAATAATCAAAAATCGCTGTATTCCTGGGCCGGATGCCAGAAACTGTCGATGTAGTCGTCCGCAGGTAAACATCCGCCGTTACGAATACGTTGATCGTCCATCGATATCAGGCACTGCTGCTCAGTTTTGTAGACATCAACCACGATATCTTCACAACCGCCATCCAGATAGCACACAAAAAGAACCAGCGTGAACATTCCATCCTCAAATGGTAAAGCCATACCTGTAGTGTAGAAGATGTTGATAGATGAGGGAAATTAACCAAGAAATAACCCGTCTGGCGACGGGTTCTTTTTGAATCAGGCAAGGCGCATGATCCAGGCATCTGACTTACGATCGTAGTGTTCGCGAAATAGTACTGAATGTTCTCCGTTCAACAGGGCCGGGACGCTGGTGTCGGCATCCCAGGCATCCAGTTGCATACATAAATCCGGATCGGATTTACACGGAATGGTTAACGTTCGGTCCCCCGGCGATTCGCCATGTAACTCGGCGTCGTCGATTTCAAAAGCGCCAATGCGCACACTGGTTTTCATCATCGTGCTCTCCGTTAATTTGCTGGTTGTGGTACGACCAGTTAGGCCGTCCATTTTTCAGCGTAGTCAACGTTAGCAAAAGCGCCAGTAAAAACGTGCGTTATCCCGTAAAGAGTTTGCCATCCCGGACAAGATCGCGCGGGTAACTATTCTTCAGTCGCGATCCAATGCGTTTTGCCAGACCGATCGGCTGATGCTGGAACGTAACCAGTACGTCGTCACTCGTCGGTGCGGTTTGCGGGTAAACATCTCTACCGCGATACCACTCTTCCGCTTCGGCAAGGGTCAGTTCGAATGCATGGCTGTGGTTCGGGTCGGCGAGGGCGATAACGGCCTCATGCTGCCAGCGATACCCTTTATTGTGGGTTTCGGCCAGTTTGATCCCGAGTCGAGAAAAGCGAACCTTGCCAATCAGAGGTTCAATTTCAGTCGGGAACAGCCAGATCTCTTTATCGCGCTGCCACAGGCGCAAATTATCTTCCCACTGCAGTCCACAAGCGCTCGCGGCTTGCGTGACAAGCGCAGATTCGCGTCCTTTAAGCGGGCTAAACGGGAAGTTTCCGACTTTGTACTTCGGCGCAGGTAGTGCAGGGATTGAAGCTGTTTTGCGCAAACGCGCAACGAAGAAACCTTCGCAATCGTAAATCTGCGGGAATACATGCAGGAATCCTTCCGGCGTCAGGGCGCGTTCGGCCTGCGGAAATAAATCGCCCAGAGGTAAAAACTCGACGGCATCAGGGTAGGTCTCAATCAACCACTGCATGATATTTTCATTTTCGTCACGATTAAGCGTACAGGTCGAGTAAACCAATGTGCCACCGGGACGCAGGGCGTGGAAGGCGCTGTCGAGCAGTTCGCGCTGGGTTGCGGCAATTTCCAGATTACTTTCTACGGACCAGTTTTTTAGCGCATCGGGGTCTTTACGCACCACGCCTTCACCGGAACACGGTGCGTCGAGCAATATGGCATCAAATGATTCCGGCAACGCAGCACCAAATACGCGTCCGTCAAAATGGGTCAGGGCGACGTTGGCTATCCCGCAACGGCTGATATTGGCATGCAGGACTTTGACGCGACTGGCAGAAAACTCATTCGCCAGAATGGCGCCTCGATTATTCATTTTTGCGGCAATTTGCGTGGTTTTGGAGCCGGGGGCTGCCGCAACATCCATTACGCGTTCCGGGGTATTGCCTTCGGCGAACAGTGCTGCGACTGGCAGCATTGAACTGGCTTCCTGAATATAAAACAGGCCGCTTAAATGTTCTGCGGTGCTGCCGAGCGGCACTGACTCTTCATCATCGCGCTCGATCCAAAAGCCTTCAGCACACCAGGGAACCGGAGTGAGAGACCAGTTGTAAGGTGCTGTCAGCGCGAGGAAATCGGCAACGGGGATTTTCAGCGTATTGACGCGAATGCTGCGGCGCAACGGGCGCTGACAGGCAGCGAGAAATTCATCGAATGAGAGCGTGGAAGGCATTGCTTCACGCATTTGAGTCAGAAAGGCGTCGGGAAAATAAGCCACTTGGTACCACCGGCAAAAAAACAGGTGCGCAGTGTAGCATAAGTGCTCCGGCGCGAGTACGCCGGAGCAAGTGGAGAGATTAACGTGGCAGGGCGGTTCCCCATTCACGCCACTCTTTCGGTTCACTTTCCAGCAACAGGAAGTGTTTACCTGCCTGTGCTTTCGGAGCCAGCGGTGTACCTGGTGGAGTCGCGAAGGCGATGCCGCCGCGGATGAACTGATTGAAGGTACCGGTCTTCACGACACCGCCGGTCAGGCCGAAGTCGAGATTGTAGCCGGATGCCAGCCAGAACACGGAGTTGTTGCGTACCAGATGCTGATAGCGTTGGCTAATGCGCATGGCAACCATCACACGATCGGAAAGCGAGCCTAGCGTCAGCCCGGTGACGGTCCCCACTTCAATACCTCTGAACAAAACCGGGGTTCCGATATTCAGCGAACCTGCTTCTGGTGCTTCAACCACAATACTCAGACCATCGAGGTAACGAGAGTCGGTAATGGTGGCTTCCTGCAGCTCAAAATCACGGCGCGGATTACCGCGTCCTGGTTCAACGTTGATATACGGCTGCAGGATTGTATCCAGATGCTCCACGCCCGCTGCCGAAATTTGCGGGGTGATCACGGAGAAACGGGTACCGCTTCGCGCGAAGGTCTGCACGTATTCCGGGTACAGAACCGCTTTTGCCTGAACTTCGTTACGGGCGGTGATCAGCTCAAGCGTCTGGATCTGTCCGATATCGATTCCCAGGTAGCGAATCGGCATGCCTGCAGCGAGTTTACCGGCATCGAACGCATGCAGCGTTATCTGGCCGCCGACCGCACGCGCGGCGGTTTCCGAAGCATACAGAATACGCTTGTCGCCTTTACGTTGGCTGGCGCTGGCACCGCTTAAATTATCGAAGCTAATCGCCCCTTTAAGCGCGCGTGAAAGGGGAGATGCCTGTACGGTTAATCCGCTGCCGTTAAGCTGAACTTTTGCTCCGCCTTCGGCCCAGAACACGCTGTTGCTGGTCAACAGGTTGCGATATTCCGGTTTGATATGCAGATCGATATCAAACGCATCGGCGCGAGGACGAACGCTAATCACTTCACCGACCTCGAATTTGCGGTAAAGCACCACCGAGCCGGCCTGCACATCAGGCAGCGTTTCGGCGCTCAGGCTGACCGTGGTGGTTGGCAGATCGCTCAGACTGTTTTCAATCGCTTTCTCCAGGTTAGCGTAAAGCGGGTAGCTTTTTTTCATTTCACCCTTAGTACCGGGCAAAATACGAATGCCGCCGCTGAGCCACTCACTGGCGCTTGCGCCAAGGAACTCCACGCCATCAAGTCCGACTTTGACATCCACGCGGCTGTTCACCACGAACTTACTGTCACCCTGCACCAGGTCACGATGCTGTGGTTCAACAGCAACGGTAAATGAGACGCCTTTGCTGGAAAGCGTACGCTCAATCACCTGACCGACCTGTACGCCGTGAAGAATTAGCGGCTGGCCAGCATCAATACCGTAACTCTCCGGCGCGGTCAGCGTAAACGTCATGACGCCTGGGTCGTGTAACAACGACTTCTCAGCGGGAATAACGACGAACTGGTTACGCGGCTCGCCTTTGCCAGGTACTAGCTCGAAAGTTTTACCTGTCAGCAGCGAACTGAGATTCACATCGCTTAACGATAATTTAGGGCTGTGTAACTCAATGCGTGTGTTGTCACGCAGCAGCGTTACGACGCTGGGATCGACCGTCATTTCGCCGGTGACTTTACCGCCTGGGTTTAAATCCAGTTTTGTGAGCTGACCGACTTCTAATCCTTGATACATCAGCGATGTTGAGCCTGCTTTGAGTCCATCTCCGCTGGGTAAATCAAGCTTGACGATTACTCCACGCTGGCTGTGCGCGAGATCCTGATATAGACCAAACGTGTCGTCTGCCACAGCAGGTTTTGAGTCTTCGGGTGAATCAAAAGCAATGGCACCGTTGACCAGCGCCGCCAGACTCTCCAGTTTTACCTTCGCACCGCTAAGGCTGACATCCGCATTTACACCGGAGACGTTCCAGAAGCGGCTGCCTTTTTTCACCAGATTGGTGAAGCGACGTTCAATCAATACATCGATGGTTACGCCCTGATTGTTCGGGTTGATGGTGTAGTCATAGACCCTGCCCACCGGAATCTTACGGAAATAAACCAGTGAACCGCTATTAAGCGATCCGAGATCAGGGGCGCGCAGATGCAGCATTAAATCGCCATTATCCAGACGATACTTGGGCTGGGTGTCGAGGGCGACGAAATGATCCTCGGCCTCGCCAGTACCGGGCATCATGCCGATATAGTTGCCACCAACCAACGCATCCAGACCAGAAACCCCAGCCAGCGACGCCTTCGGTGTGACCAGCCAGAACTGGGTATCTTTGCGCAGAGCATCTTTCATGCTCGATTTGATGCTGACGCGGACTTCAATTTTGCGCAAATCTTCGCTGAGGTTGATATCCTGTACCGTGCCCACTTCAACGCCCTGATAACGAACGGGAGTACGGCCTGGCACAATGCCGTCCGCAGACATAAAGTCGATGGTCACGGTATTGCCGCGATCTTCATAGCTTCCCCAGATAAGCCATCCTGCGATCATCAGCGCGATGAACGGCAGCAGCCAGAACGGGGAGATACGGCGTTTTGTTTTAATCTGCGCTTCAGTCTGCGAAGCGGGCGTTTCCTGACTCATGTGCATCCCAAAGTAAGCGGCTGTCCAGCCATTCCACAGCAAGAATAGTCAATATTACCGCTGCGCCGAAATAAAACGCAGCCGGTCCCATAGTAAAAGCAAGTATCTGATCGCGATTTATCAGCGACATGGTTAACGCGATAACAAAGAGATCCAGCATCGACCAGCGGCCAATCCAGGTCACCATACGCAGTAGTTTTATACGGGTGCGCAACCCTTGTTCACAATTAAAGTGGATGCTGAATAGCAACGTAAACATCACAATCACTTTGGTGAATGGCACTAATATACTGGCGATAAACACGATCGCCGCTACGCCGACATTACTGTTTGCCAAAGACATTATGCCTGACAGGATTGTGTCTTCCTGTCGGCCGCCGTTGACATAAATTATCGAGATGGGCAGCAGGTTAGCGGGCAAAAGCAGGACAATCGAGGCCAGCAGTGCCGCCCAACACTTTTGGATACTTTGATTTCTGCGCCAGCGCAACGGGATATGGCAGCGAGGGCAGCGACCGCGGGCGTCCGGATAACCTGTAAAATGGCAGCCGAGGCAGACGCGGAGCTTATCATCGGGCCGACGAGCCGGTCTTTGCGGGTAGAAACGGTCCCAAAGCTGCTCAACGTTAAGGTGCGACAGCGTCAAAATACTCAGGATCACCAGCGCAATAAAAGCAAACAGCCCCACGCCAGGCTGCAAAAAAGCATAGTCCTGAACCTTGATTGATGCGACGCCGATACCCACCAGGTAAATATCGAGCATCACCCACTCTTTGAGCCTTTCCAGCATCAGCAGCACCGGGCGCAGGTTCATCCCGAGAATATTACCAAACCACAGATAAGCGATTGAGGTCACGAGAATTAGTGGCGCACCAGCGACGCAAAAAAGCACGAAGGAGGCGGTGAGGGGATCACCTTGTCGGGTCATTTGCCAGATGCCTTGCATCACATTGGCATCAATGCGCACACCTAATAAATAGATGTGCAGGAGTGGCTCTCCCCAGGCAAAGGGCATCAGCAGCAACATGGTGAAAGCCATTGCCGCCAGTCGCGTTAACGACCAGTCGCGTCCGTCACGAATTTTTGCCTGGCAGCGTGGGCAAAAGGCACTTTGGTGCGAACGCATTTTAGGCAAGCTAAATATCAGGTCACATTCAGGGCAGCGATGATAATGTGCACGAGGTAGTGCCTCACCGATGGACCTGATGGCTATTTTTTTAGTTGGCGTGATGCGTGGTGTCGTTAAGGCCATGTATCGCGAATCAAATTGTTGAAGTAATGTTATCTTAACTCATGACGGGAATGATCTTGAGCATTAACGCATTTAATGTTTATTTTAGTAGGCTGCAGTTTTAAGTAAGACAACTAAGTGATTATATAATGAACAAAATAGAGCTATACACGGATCTGAACCGTGATTTTCAGGCATTGATGGCAGGTGAAACCAGTTTTCTGGCAACGCTGGCGAATACCAGCGCATTGTTGTACGAGCGTCTTGCAGAAGTGAATTGGGCCGGTTTTTACCTGCTTGAGGACGATACGCTGGTGCTTGGTCCCTTCCAGGGCAAAATTGCCTGCGTGCGGATCCCGGTAGGACGCGGTGTGTGCGGTACCGCAGTGGCGCAAAACCAGGTTCAGCGTATTGAGGACGTACATGCTTTTGATGGGCACATCGCCTGTGATGCCGCCAGCAACGCTGAAATCGTCCTGCCGATCGCTGTCGACAATCAGATAATCGGCGTGCTGGATATTGATAGCACGGCATTTGGCCGCTTTACTGAAGAAGATGAACAAGGTCTGCGTACGCTTGTGGCACAGCTTGAAACCGTGCTTGCAACGACGGATTACAAAAAATTCTTTGCGCGCGTCGCAGGATAATCAACGGATAACGTAGCAATTACTGATGACGTCATTATAATGTCGCCTGTTCATGCCTGCGCTTGTTGGCTACGTCCGTTGTAATCAGGAAATTTCATGGAAAATCAACCTAAGTTGAATAGCAGTAAAGAAGTCATCGCGTTTCTGGCCGAACGCTTCCCGCAGTGTTTTAGTGCGGAAGGCGAAGCGCGCCCACTGAAAATTGGCATTTTTCAGGATCTGGTAGAGCGTGTTGAGGGTGAAATGAACCTCAGCAAGACGCAGCTCCGTTCTGCCTTACGTCTCTATACTTCAAGCTGGCGCTATCTGTATGGCGTTAAATTGGGCGCAACGCGTGTTGATCTCGACGGCAACCCTTGTGGTGAGCTGGATGAACAACATGTTGAACATGCTCGCAAACAGCTGGAAGAAGCTAAAGCCCGTGTTCAGGCGCAACGCGCAGAGCAACAGGCGAAAAAACGCGAAGCGGCCGCTGCCGCCGGTGAAAAAGAAGACGCCCCGCGTCGCGAGCGTAAGCCGCGTCCTGCACCGCGTCGTAAAGAAGGTGCTGAGCGTAAACCTCGCGCTGAAAAACCAGCAGCAAAAGCACCGCGTGCTCCTCGCGAAGAACAGCATACCCCGGTATCTGATATTTCAGTACTGACGGTAGGGCAGTCTCTGAAGGTGAAAGCA
Source organism: Citrobacter sp. Cpo065 (assembly GCF_030332805.1). Lineage (NCBI taxonomy): Bacteria > Pseudomonadati > Pseudomonadota > Gammaproteobacteria > Enterobacterales > Enterobacteriaceae > Citrobacter > Citrobacter sp. Cpo065. The sequence continues at coordinate 817,769 of NZ_JAOWHC010000034.1, read as the reverse complement.
GGAAATAATGCGATGGATGCCACCGTATTAGAAATCACCAAAGATGGCGTCCGTGTACAGCTGAATTCGGGTATGTCTTTGATTGTACGCGCAGAACACCTGGTGTTCTGAAACGGAGGCCAGGCCTGGCATGAACACTTTTTTTAGGCTTACTGCGTTAGCTGGTCTGCTTGCATTAGCAGGCCAGGCACTTGCTGTGGAAGACATCACGCGTGCCGATCAAATCCCCGTTTTAAAGGAAGAAACCCAGCATGCGACGGTAAGCGAACGTGTGACGTCGCGTTTTACGCGATCACACTATCGCCAGTTCGATCTGGATCAGGCGTTTTCGGCAAAAATTTTTGACCGCTATTTGAATTTGCTCGACTACAGCCACAACGTGCTGCTGGCGAGCGATATCGAACAGTATGCAAAAAAGAAAACGGTCCTCGGCGATGAACTGCGCACCGGCAAGCTGGATGTCTTTTACGATCTCTATAATCTGGCGCAAAAACGCCGATTTGAACGTTATCAGTACGCATTAAGCGTACTGGCACGTCCAATGGATTTCACCGGTAACGACACCTTTAACCTCGACCGAAGCAAAGCGCCGTGGCCGAAGAGCGAAGCAGAGCTTAATGCGCTGTGGGACGGCAAGGTTAAATTTGACGAACTCAGCCTGAAGCTGACCGGTAAAACCGATGCGGAAATCCGCGAAACGCTGACGCGCCGCTACAAATTTGCGATTCGCCGTCTGGCGCAGACCAACAGCGAAGATGTGTTCTCACTGGCGATGACAGCGTTCGCCCGTGAAATCGACCCGCATACTAACTATCTCTCTCCGCGCAATACCGAGCAGTTCAATACTGAAATGAGCTTGTCTTTGGAAGGTATTGGCGCGGTTCTGCAGATGGATGATGACTACACCGTCATTAACTCCATGGTGGCAGGTGGTCCGGCAGCCAAGAGCAAAGCGATCAGTGTTGGCGATCGTATTGTCGGCGTCGGGCAGACCGGCAAGGGCATGGTCGATGTGATTGGCTGGCGTCTGGATGATGTCGTAGCACTGATCAAAGGACCTAAAGGCAGCAAGGTGCGCCTTGAAATTCTGCCTGCCGGTAAAGGTACCAAGACGCGCACCGTGACGCTAACGCGTGAACGTATCCGTCTCGAAGACCGTGCCGTTAAAATGTCCGTGAAAACCGTTGGCAAAGAAAAAGTCGGCGTACTGGATATTCCTGGTTTCTATGTTGGCCTGACTGATGATGTCAAAGTCCAACTGCAGAAACTGGAAAAACAGAACGTCAGCAGCATCATCATCGATCTGCGTACCAACGGCGGTGGAGCACTGACTGAAGCGGTTTCGCTTTCCGGTCTGTTCATTCCATCCGGCCCGGTGGTTCAGGTTCGTGACAATAACGGTAAAGTGCGTGAAGACAGCGATACCGACGGCGTTGTGTACTACAAAGGCCCGCTGGTGGTATTGGTCGATCGCTTCAGCGCCTCAGCATCAGAGATTTTCGCTGCGGCAATGCAGGATTATGGCCGAGCGCTGATCGTTGGTGAACCAACCTTCGGTAAAGGCACCGTTCAGCAGTATCGCTCCCTAAACCGTATTTACGATCAGATGCTGCGTCCGGAATGGCCAGCGCTGGGTTCTGTTCAGTACACGATCCAGAAATTCTACCGCGTAAACGGTGGCAGCACGCAGCGTAAGGGTGTTACGCCAGATATCATCATGCCGACAGGTAATGAAGAAACTGAAACCGGCGAGAAGTTTGAAGATAACGCGCTGCCGTGGGACAGCATTGATGCGGCGACCTACACCAAGTCAGATAATCTGACGCCGTTCGGACCTGAATTGCTGAAAGAGCACAATGCACGTATTGCGAACGATCCTGAGTTCCAGTACATCATGAAGGACATTGCGCGTTTCAATGCGATGAAGGATAAGCGCAACATCGCTTCTCTGAATTACGCTCAGCGTGAAAAAGAGAATAACGAAGATGATGCAATGCGTCTGGCGCGTATTAACGATCGGTTCAAGCGTGAAGGCAAACCGCTGCTGAAGAAACTGGACGATCTACCGAAGGATTACCAGGAACCGGATCCATACCTGGATGAAACGGTAAAAATCGCGCTCGACCTGGCGCATCTTGAAAAAGAAAAGCCAGCGGAACAGCCCGCAACCAGTCAATAACCTCGAACAGGCACAAGAAATTGTGCCTGTTTTTTTAACAAGTGCATGAAGACGTCAGTCTGATACGATAAAATGTAAAGTTGTGTCTTTCTGGTGACTTAGCACCTATGGATGCTTGAAAATAGTCATAAGACCCATACGATATGGGTAATCGCATAGTGCGTTTTGTTAAATTGAGGTTAAAAGAAAATTATGATGCGAATCGCGCTCTTCCTGCTGACGAACCTGGCTGTGATGGTCGTTTTCGGGCTGGTATTGAGCCTGACAGGGATTCAGTCAAGCAGCGTTCAAGGCTTGTTGATCATGGCACTGCTGTTTGGTTTTGGTGGTTCCTTCATTTCGCTGCTGATGTCCAAATGGATGGCGTTAAAGTCCGTTGGCGGGGAAGTGATCGAACAGCCTCGCAATGAAAGAGAACGCTGGCTGATGAATACAGTCGCGAACCAGGCCCGCCAGGCCGGGATCGCTATGCCGCAGGTTGCAATCTACCATGCGCCAGATATTAACGCGTTTGCTACCGGTGCGCGCCGGGATGCCTCGCTGGTGGCTGTAAGTACTGGCCTGTTGCAAAACATGAGTCCGGATGAAGCCGAAGCGGTTATCGCGCATGAGATCAGCCACATTGCTAATGGCGATATGGTTACCATGACGTTAATTCAGGGTGTGGTGAACACTTTCGTTATCTTTATCTCACGTATTCTGGCGCAGATTGCCGCTGGGTTTATGGGCGGCAACCGCGATGAGGGAGAGGGTAGCAACGGTAACCCATTAATCTACTTTGCGGTAGCGACGGTACTGGAGCTGGTATTTGGTATTCTGGCGAGCATTATTACGATGTGGTTCTCACGTCATCGTGAATTCCATGCGGATGCAGGCTCAGCGAAACTGGTGGGTCGTGAAAAAATGATCGCCGCGCTACAGCGCCTGAAAACCAGCTATGAGCCGCAGGAAGCGACCAGCATGATGGCGTTCTGCATCAACGGTAAATCCAAATCGTTGAGTGAGCTGTTTATGACTCACCCGCCGTTGGACAAACGTATTGAAGCGCTGCGCAGCGGTGAATACCTGAAATAATTGGCAGCAGACTTAAAATAAAAAGCGCGTCGACAGACGCGCTTTTTTTATGCCTGAACTCGCGGTTGTGTGATACGTAAGCCACTCACGATTGCGGCTAGCGAAGCCAGAATACCCGCTGTTATCAGCGAAACGTGTGTTCCGCTGTCGCCAAACTGATTTAGCATCAGCGCAACCAGTGCGGCCCCGGTACTCTGGCCCAGTAAACGCGCCGTTCCAAGCATACCGCTCGCGCCTCCGCTACGATCACGCGGCGCGGAGGTGATGATGGTGTGATTATTCGGTGACTGGAACAAGCCAAAACCCGCACCGCACAAAATCATTGGCCAGATGATATTAAAATCAGAAGGTGATGCGGGCAGCAACACCAGCGAAAACAGCCCACACGCCATTACTGCCATGCCCAGCGCGCCCAGCAGACCCGCATGAACACGTTCAATCAAATATCCCGCCAGTGGGGCCATCACCATGGTTGCCAGCGGCCACGGCGTCAGCAGCAGGCCCGTTTCAACCTCGCTGCGCCCGAGAACCGTTTGCATGAAAAAGGGGAGAGAAACCATCGCCAGCATCTGTGCGCTGAATGAACAGATTGAAGTACAAATAGAGAGTGAAAACAGCGGAATGCGTAGCAGATCAACCGGTAATAACGGTACTGGCAATGCGAGTTGGCGGCGGATAAAGAAAAACCCTACCACGAGCAGCCCCACAAGTTCAGCACCAATCAGTTTTAGCGACTGTCCCTGCGCAAATCCGCTGAGTGCCGTGATTAACAAACCGAATGTTAAGGCGTTCATCACTGCGCTGGGCAGATCGAAGCGCGGTTTATTGCCACGTGATGAATTGGGTGGCAAAAAACGCATAGCCAGTAGCAGGGCGATGATCCCCAGTGGAACGTTAATCAGGAATAGCCATTTCCACGAGGCAATAGAAAGAATAGCCGCCGCAATAGTCGGACCCGCTGCCGAGGATACAGCCACGATAAAGGAGTTAATACCCATTCCGCGGCCAAGCTGGCGCTGAGGATAAATGAGTCGGATCAATGCCGTATTAACGCTCATCAGCGCCGCGCCGCCAAACCCCTGAGCCACGCGCGCTAACGTCAGCATATGCAGCGAGTCTGACAAGGCACAAAATAGCGACGCGAACAGAAACACGACCAGACCACACTTATAAATGCGTCGGTAGCCAAACATATCACCTAAAAAAGAGAGCGATAACAGCGAAACAACGATCGCAATTTGGTAGGCGTTCACAATCCAGATTGAGCTGGCGGGTGAGGCCTGAAGATCGGTGGCGATAGTGGGGAGGGCAACGTTCGCTATTGCGCCGTCGAGTACTGCCATAGAGATGCCAATAACAATGGTTAAAATTGCGCCGTATCGCTGAGGCAATGGCAGACCATCGGTCTGAGTTTTTTCCATAGGAAGTCAATATTGTCGGAATTTATGATGAGAATAATAATTTTAGCATTGATATTCAGGCGTTAGGTCGCAGATTTGTAACTAAGTAAGCAAAGAGCGATTGCGAGGGCTGATACGTGAAATTATAATAAAAACCGGTTCTGATTTTTATAAAACACTCGAAAGGGGTGATAAATGGCAATCGCAGATCTGGATAAACAACCTGATTCTGTATCTTCCGTGCTGAAGGTTTTTGGCATCCTGCAGGCGCTGGGTGAAGAGCGCGAAATTGGTATTACCGAGTTGTCGCAACGCGTCATGATGTCGAAAAGCACCGTTTATCGCTTTTTGCAGACCATGAAAACGCTGGGCTATGTGGCACAAGAAGGGGAGTCTGAGAAATACTCACTGACCCTGAAACTATTCGAGCTGGGTGCTCGCGCGTTACAAAACGTCGATCTTATCCGTAGCGCTGATATTCAGATGCGCGAACTTTCGCGCCTGACCAAAGAGACAGTACACCTTGGCGCACTGGATGAAGACAGCATCGTCTACATTCATAAAATCGACTCCATGTACAATCTGCGCATGTATTCTCGCGTAGGTCGCCGTAATCCACTGTACAGCACGGCTATCGGTAAAGTTCTGCTGGCATGGCGTGACCGCGATGAAGTGAAGCAAATTCTGGATGGTATTGAGTACAAACGCAGTACCGACCGTACTATTACCAATACTGATGAATTGCTGGTACTGCTGGATAAAGTCCGTGAGCAGGGCTACGGTGAAGACAACGAAGAACAGGAAGAAGGTCTGCGCTGCATCGGTGTGCCGGTGTTTGACCGTTTCGGTGTGGTGATTGCAGGCTTGAGTATTTCATTCCCGACGCTGCGTTTCTCAGAGGAACGTTTGCACGAGTATGTGGCGATGCTGCATACGGCTGCGCGTAAAATTTCAGAACAAATGGGTTATAACGATTATCCGTTCTAATCTGGCGTAATAGCGTCAACTTAAAAACCCCAGATATTTTTGTATCTGGGGTTTTTTATGAACAGTCATAACGTTAGTTGGTGCAAATAACGTAGCGTATGTATTGTTGCTATATTAACCGTTATCAATAATGACCGTACTTTTTCTTAACAAAGGGCAATCCGACAGGCCAATGATACCGCTGTTTGTGTGGACGTATTGTGCGGTGCTGGTTCCGCGGGCGGTCAGATATTGGCATTGCAAGCCCAGACCCGCTGCATTCTCCTTACTTCCAATCAAAATTCCGTAGCCGCTCAGTAATAAACCGATCCAAACCAGAACTAACAACACAATAGCGCGGATTATCAGACGCATTACAACCTCTTATCTTTTCTCGTTATTATTAGATTAGCCTGTACATGGGATGAAACAAGTGAATCATTCCTAAAAAGATTGAATGCCGATACAGTTAACGCTGGGTTTAGGTAACGCATGATAATTTATAGACATAAGATGTAGATTCGAAGAGTGGAGCTGGAGTGAAAAAAATTCGCTGGGTAGTGCTGATAGTTGTCGTGCTGGTATGCATACTGATGTGGGCGCAAGTGTTCAACATCATGTGCGATCAGGATGTACAATTTTTCAGCGGTATTTGTGCCATCAATAAATTTATTCCCTGGTAAGCGCATTTTTGCCACAGTTGATTACCTTCTTGTGCGGCAGTGGTAAACTACGCTGTCTACATTGAGGTGGTGAAATGAACGAAGTTTTGAATTCTGGCGCGTTGAGTTTGGCGTCTTTGGCTGTATCGGTGGTGATTCTGGTTGTCGGGCTTGTACTGTGGTTTTTCGTCAATCGGGCAAGTTCGCGTACTAATGAGCAGATTGAGCTGCTTGAAGCATTGTTAGATCAGCAAAAAAGACAGAACGCATTGCTCCGTCGCCTTTGCGAAGCTAACGAACCTGAAAAAGCAGCAGAGCCTGCTGCGGTCACAGCGAAGGATGAAGATGGTGACATCATCCGCCTGGTAGCTGAGCGGTAAAAACGGTATGACAGGGTGAGGATCTGTTGCTTTTGTTCTCAGATGTTTCATCCTGTCACCAACGTGCCAGATTATTTTCTTCTGTATATGTCGTGTAATTAGCACTCTGATACGCGTGTAAACTCAGTATTTTCAGATGCTCCAACCAATTAATATCTTATCCCCAGTCTGATATAAATATAATTTCCCATACGATAAAAATATGATTATGTCATTTTTGTGATAGCGATCGTTTTATTAACAGCGAAACGTTTCTCTTACTTTTTTTGTGCATTGTCATCATTCTTTCATTATTTTGGTGCAAAAGCAGAAGGCGGATCTCATTTTTACGCTTGTGACATTTTATGCATTACTAAGCATAAAAAATGATATCCGGCACACCCTGTAACAGCTAATCTGGAACAACCGAAGCTATTGAGCTATGGTAGAAATGTCCCGGCTATGGTGCAAGCCAGGCGGGGGATGGGGCGAGCGGCGGGAATATAACACTACTCGGTGTGGCGCATAACTGTGCAGTTGCTGTTTGATGAACGACGGGATTTGTGCGACCGATCGAGACACGTTTAAAAATGGCTTGCCATTATTAACGTTGTATGTGATAACACGTTTTGGGTTAAACGAGGTACAGTTCTGTTTATGTGTGGCATTTTCAGTAAAGAAGTCCTGAGTAAACACGTTGACGTTGAATACCGCTTCTCTGCCGAACCTTATATTAGTGCCTCAAGCAGTAATGTCTCAGTTTTATCTATGTTATGCCTGCGGGCGAAGAAAATACTCTAAGGAATTTTGCAAATGGCAAAGATTAAAGGTCAAGTTAAGTGGTTCAACGAGTCTAAAGGTTTTGGTTTCATTACTCCGGCTGATGGCAGCAAAGACGTGTTCGTACACTTCTCCGCTATCCAGGGTAACGGCTTCAAAACTCTGGCTGAAGGCCAGAACGTTGAGTTCGAAATTCAGGACGGCCAGAAAGGTCCGGCTGCTGTTAACGTAACAGCTATCTGATCGACACCACTGATTTGAAGCGCATATGCGCAACCATTTCAGATATAAAGCCTCGCCTATGCGGGGCTTTTTAATTCAAAATACGTCTAAATATTTCTAAATGCCCTTCCATTAGCGCTTTGTTGCAAAGGCGTGATGTTCGTAGCATAGTTTTCCCCGCTTTCTTACGACATTTCTCGTTAAATCAGACACCTGAAAAACTATCTTGCTGGAGACCAGGTGAAAAAGAAAAACGACGGCGACGCGCGCAATTTTACTCCCGTACGTTTTGCCCTGCTTTGTGTGGCAATATTATTGAGTCTGGGATTGCTGCTGGGTCGGGTTGCGTGGCTGCAAATTGTCACGCCGACGAGTCTGGTGAAACAGGAAGACATGCGTTCGTTACGTGAGGTAACTATTGCCTCGCCGCGCGGGATGATTACCGACAGAGAAGGGCGACCGCTGGCGGTAAGTGTTCCGGTTAACGCCGTATGGGCCGATCCTAAGACCATCATCAGCAAGGGAGGCGTGGGTTACAACGAACGCTGGCAGGCTCTGGCAAGGACTCTGCATTTGTCACTGAGTACGCTGGCGGAACGCGTTAACAGTAATCCTGGCGGACGTTTTATTTATCTGGCACGACAAATTTCCCCTCAGCAGGCTGAGTGGGTCGATGATCTTAATCTCCCGGGCATCAACCTGCGCGAGGAATCCCGCCGGTTCTATCCCGCAGGCCACGTAGCGGCGAATCTCATTGGTTTTACCAACATTGATGGACAAGGCATTGAAGGGCTGGAAAAGAGCTTTAATAACCAGCTGATGGGTAAACCTGGCTCCCGTCTGGTACGTAAAGACAAATTTGGCCATGTCATCGAAAATATCACCGAAGTTACGCCTGTACCTGCACACGAATTACAGCTCAGCATCGACGAGCGTCTGCAGACGGTCACCGAAGATGCGTTGGACAATGCCGTTACGTGGAATAAAGCAGAATCAGGAGCCGCAGTGCTGGTCAACATTGCTACCGGTGAAATACTGTCCATGGCGAGCTTTCCTGACTTCAACCCCAATAATCGTGATGGCGCGGTACTGGATGATTTTCGTAACCGTGCAATTAGCGATACGTTTGAACCCGGTTCAACCGTTAAACCGCTGGTGATCATGACTGCACTCCAGCAGGGGATAGTACAACCCGACAGCGTGATTGATACCCATCCTTTTTACCTTGATGGACATCGCATTCGCGATGTCGGGTTTTACCCGGAACTGTCGCTTACCGGGATTTTACAGAAATCGAGCGATACCGGCGTGTCGCACCTTTCATTGGCTATGCCTGTCCAAAAATTGCTGGATACCTATAAAAGCTTTGGTTTTGGCGATCCAACCGGACTGGGATTAACCGGTGAAAGCAGCGGTTTGATGCCTCAGCGCCGCTACTGGAGCGATTTGGATCGCGCGACCTTTGCATTTGGTTATGGGTTAATGGTAACGCCGCTGCAGTTGGCGCACGTATATGCAACCATTGGTAGTTTTGGTATCTATCGGCCCCTTTCGATTACCCGTATTGACCCGCCGGTAATCGGTACCAGAGTGATGCCGGAGGCGCTGGTTCACCAGGTTGAACATATGATGGAAAGCGTTGCGTTACCCGGTGGTGGGGGAACTAAAGCCGCGGTCAGGGATTATCGCGTGGCGGTTAAAACAGGAACGGCAAAGAAAATTGGTGATGACGGTAAGTATGTCGATAAATACGTGGCCTACACGGCAGGCGTTGCGCCAGCGAGCGACCCGAAATTTGCACTGGTGGTCGTCATCAATAATCCGCAAAACGGTGCTTATTATGGTGGGGCTGTCTCTGCGCCTGTCTTCAGCCAGATAATGGGTGATGTCCTGCGTCTGGAGAACGTTAAACCGGATGGTATGCCTGCTGACTCCGATCATCTGCTGGTGATGCACGGCAGCAACGTATCCTCGCCGTCGTTGTAAGTTATTTTCCCAGGGCGCAATTCGCGTTACACTTGCGCCCTTAAGTCACCTGCCGGAGTTGTCATGTCGTTTTCCTGTCCTCTTTGCCACCAGCCTCTTACTCAAGCGAATAACAGTTTTGTCTGCCCCGGGCGGCACCAGTTTGACGTGGCGAAAGAAGGGTATGTCAACTTACTGCCGGTTCAGCATAAACGATCGCGCGATCCGGGTGACAGCGCTGAGATGATGCAGGCGCGACGGGCATTTCTTGATGCCGGGCACTATCAACCGTTGCGTGATGCGATTGTGAATGTGCTGAAAGAGAAGTCGACTTCAGAAGATGCAGCGATCCTGGATATTGGCTGTGGGGAAGGGTATTACACCCATGCGTTTGCCGACGCCCTGACGGGTTGTACAACCTTTGGTCTTGACGTCTCCAAAGTGGCAATTAAAGCTGCAGCCAGACGCTATCCGCAGGTGACCTTTTGCGTTGCCTCCAGTCATCGTCTGCCGTTCGCAGATGAGTCAATGGATGCCATCATCAGGATCTACGCGCCCTGTAAAGCGCAAGAGCTGGCACGCGTGGTTAAACCGGGGGGATGGGTTATCACCGCCACGCCGGGACCGCGTCATTTAATGGAACTGAAAGGGCTTATTTATGATGAGGTGCGTTTGCATGCGCCGCACACAGAGCAACTGGACGGTTTTGTTCTGCAACAGAGTATTGCGCTGGGGTATCAGATGCAGCTTCAGGGCAGCGAGGCCGTTGCGTTACTGCAAATGACGCCGTTCGCCTGGCGGGCAAAGCCGGAGGTGTGGGAAACGTTAGCGGAGAAAAAGACGTTTGACTGCCAGACCGACTTTAGTATTCATGTCTGGCAGCGTCTGAATTAACCGTGGAAGTGTGCCCAGAGGATCTGGGCACCGATACCAATCAGCACCACCCCACCCAAAATTTCTGCTCGTTTGCCCAGCATCGGGCCAATGAAACGACCAATCATCATGCCGAGCGTGGACATAATCAATGTGGCGCAGCCGATGGCCAGCGCAGTGGCAATAATATTGACCTGCAGGAAAGCCAGACCCACCCCGACGGCCATTGCGTCGAGACTGGTGGCAATGGCGGTGGTAACCAGCAGCCAGAAACCATGACGGCGCTGCGGTTCTTCATCCTCATCACCGTTATCGCGAAAACCTTCGATTATCATTCGCCCGCCTAAAAAGATCAGCAGAATGAAGGCGATCCAATGATTCCACTCCAGCACGAATTTGCTGGCCAACATACCCATGCCCCAGCCAATCAGCGGCGTAAGCGTTTCAACTGCGCCGAATATCAGACCTGTGCGCAATGCTTCAGAAAATTTGGGTTTATGCAGGGTGGCACCTTTGCCAATTGATGCAGCGAAAGCATCCATCGACATGCCGAAAGCGAGAAGAACGGTAGCGGTGAGATTCATAACAGCGTCCTGACCGGGGTATCCATAAAACACATCACTGCCCCCAGTAACCATGCATACAGGCCGGAATCACTGTAAATACAGCGCCATTCAGATATGCATTGCAGTTGATGTGCCTATGGTCTCGCCTGACTGAACCTGTAAATTCAGTCCGTACGCGCCACGTTTTTCAACGAGTATGTTGACGCGTACATTTCCGGAGTCTGGAAATCGGCTACTCCCCAACGACGGGCGCAACCTTAACATATTTTGAGAATATAAAACAAGAAACGCAGAAATAATATTTGACTTCTAATTGAAAACGATTTTCATTTAGATTTATTTATAAAGAAAACGTTAAAATAAATAACATTGTGGACAGTTAAATATAGCCTTGGCTATGTTTGTTTTTATACTGATATATAAAAAACATAGTTCAGGCTATATTTGTAACCTATTGATTTGAAATTAAAAGTTTATATATCTTCTCAAGATCGTCTATATTTCGTACGCGGATCAACAATCTTCGATGTTCTAATTGCATCACTAATACACCGTCTTCAGATAAATTCATCTCTTTAATGCGGTTATATTCAATCCAGACGTTGGCGAAGAAAAAACCTTTCTGCTTGAAGATGATTTTTGGCGTACGGATCCAGAACAGATACAACCCCATCAATACCAGTGCACATAATAACCATGTGGTAAATTGCGCGCCGTGGCTGGTGATGTTGTTGTAGATAAGAATAGCTACCAAGCCAAGGAAGATAACGCTGTCAACTCTGCTGCGGGGAAGCAGGGAGACAGTAAGCAGAGTAGGGCCATTACGGCGGGGCATGATGAACTGATCGTAAATGGCATACGCCAGCAGCGAAAAGATAAATAGAACCAGCACCAGGTCCGTGATAGTCATGAATCCTCAACCCTCTAAATAGAAAAACCGGGGGCAAGCCCCCGGTGATGTACAACAGTCTTACAGGCCGAGCAGTCCGACAGCGTAGCCCGCGATACCGATGACGAAGAAGCCAACGATGATCCACAGCGGGTTCACTTTCTTACGCAGCAGCCACATACAGGCGAATGTCAGCAGCAGAGGAACCAGACCCGGCATCAGCTGGTCAAGGATAGTCTGCACGGTGGTAACACGAGTCTGACCATCCTGACCGGTGATAGTGGAAACCACCAGCGGGATGTTTACGTGCGTCCACTTGTTAACCAATGCCCCCATGACAAACAGGCCGAGGATTGACGCCCCCTCGGTCAGTTTCTGCAGGAAGCCGCCGCCCATATCTTTAACGATATCGACACCTTTACGGTAGCCATATGCCACACCGTAGTAGCGGGTTGCCAGACGAACCAGGTTAAACAGGATGAAGAACAGCAGTGGCCCCAGCAGGCTGCCGCTCATCGCGATACCTGCGCCGAGTGCGGCGAAGACCGGACGTACGGTGCCCCAGAAGATCGGGTCACCGACGCCTGCCAGCGGACCCATCAGACCAACTTTGATACCGTTGATGGCACCATCGTCAATCTCTGCGCCGTTTGCACGCTGTTCTTCCATTGCCAGCGTAACGCCCAGTACTGGAGCCGCTACGTACGGATGGGTGTTAAAGAATTCCAGGTGACGCTTAATCGCTTGCTTACGTGCATCGTTGTTTTCCGGGTACAAGCGGCGGATAGCCGGTACCATGGAGAAACAGAAACCCAGCGCCTGCATACGTTCGAAGTTCCATGAACCCTGAAACAGGTTAGAACGAATGAACACGCCACGAATGTCACTCGGAGTGAGTTTTTTCTCGGTGGTAGTTTTAGTCATATCAACCATTTCGCTCACCTGCTAGTCCAGTTCGTTATCGAGATCGTTATTGCCAGCCGCCGCAGCAGGTGCACCGGCTACGCGATTATATTTCGGGCTCAGCTGAATGTAGAGGATGGCCATGACTGCGCCAATCACACCCAGAGCAACCAGGTTGAAGTTAGTAAATGCCGCGGTGACGAAGCCGAGGTAGAAGAATGGCATCAGATAGCCTGCGCGCATCATGTTGATGACCATCGCATAACCAACCACTACGATCATACCGCCTGCGATGTTCAGACCACCGGTTACGACTTCCGGAATGGCGTTAAGCATGCTCTGAACTTCACTGGTACCAACAGAAATCGCTACGATTACCGCCGGGATAGCGATACGCATAGCCTGCAGGAACAGCGAGGATACGTGCAGCCAGGAGAGCGCAGTCAGGTTACCGTTTTCGGCTGCCTTATCCGCTGCGTGCTGGAATGCTACGGTGATTGTACGAACGATAATGGTCAGTACCTGGCCTGCTGCTGCCAGTGGGATAGCCAGCGCGATACCGGCACCAATGCTTTGATGACCCGCGATAACCAGAACGGTAGAGATAATTGAGGCCAGTGCGGCATCTGGTGCAACCGCAGCACCGATGTTCATCCAGCCCAGGGCGATCATTTCCAGGGTACCACCGATGATAATACCGGTTTTCATATCCCCAAGAACGGCACCAATCAGCGTACAGGCCACCAACGGACGGTGGAACTGAAATTCATCGAGTACCGACTCCATACCCGCGATACATGCGACGATGAACACCAGCACAATCTGAAGAGTGGTAATCTCCATTGTACTTCTCCTATTGCTATACAGACTTAAGTGTGAAAACTAAGTAAATGCCAGGGAATTATTTCACCTTGGCAATCAAATCCATCATTTTCAGTTTCTGATCGGTAGAAACCTTACGGGCCTCAAGCTCAATACCGCGTTCGTTGAGTTTCTTGAAGGCTTCGATGTCTTTGTCATCGACAGAAATTGCGTTGTTTACCTGCGTTTTACCCTGACGGAAAGCCATACCGCCAATGTTCACGGAGGTAATTTTCACACCACCTTCAACGATACGTTCTACGTCGGTTGGGTTGGTGAACAACAGCATCACACGCTCACCTGCATATTTCGGGTTGTTGTAGACGCGGATCATTTTCGCGACATCAACCACATGCGCCGTCACACCCGGAGGTGCTACCTGAGTCAGCAGCGTTTTACGCACGGTATCGGCGGCAACTTCATCACTGACGACGATAATGCGCGTTACGTTGGTTTCTTTGGTCCAGCGAGTTGCCACCTGACCATGGATTAAGCGGTCATCAATACGCGCCAGGCCGATCTGCATATAATCGTTCGGACCCATCGGTTTCGCGGGGGTTGCTGCTTTCGGTGCCGCGACGGGGGCAGGAGCGGCTTTTTCCACCGGTTTTGCTTTCAGCGCTTTCACGCCTTCGCTACCGGTTTCAACGGCCAGTGCCACTAACTCATCAAAGCTTGGGTTGTCATCACGCGCCATGAAGGTCTCAACCAGCATGGGAATGTTCACACCGGCGATTACTTCGTAATGCTCTTTATCGACGACAATGCGGCTCGCAGCGTTAAACGGGCTGCCTCCCCATGTGTCAACGAGAAACAGCACGCCTTTACTGGTATCGAGTTTTGCCAACTGAGCGTTGTACTTTTCGATCAGCGTTTCAGCATTTTCGCCTGGAACGAAATCGATCCAGCCGACGTTTTCCTGCTCGCCTAACAGCATCTCTGCCGTCTTAAGTAACTGCTCTGCAGCCCAACCATGTGTGCCTATTACAATAGCAATGGTCACTTGCTACCTCCTTTATTATCGTTAACACATCAACGTGAAGATGTATTTGAATCGTCGTCCGCAATCGAATCGATTCAGATAAGGGTTACAAAGAAAAACCTATGATTTTCGTGAATTATTTTAGATATCGAAAAAAATATTTTATGTGATGAAGATCCGTAATTTAACTTCCGATTAAAAGAAATTTCGAAGGGTAAAATATCTCCGAAACAACTTATTGCAAAGGAAGGTAAATCTTTGCTAAAAACAGCTTCTCTCTGTTATGTTTAGCATCTGTTTAATTACTCAGGAGTATAGGGCAGTAGCCCACCATATGGATCGTCACCGACGTCATTTCACCTTCAGGCCGTATCAAGCCTGTCAGATTGGCACTTTTTGCCACAAATTTTCTCTGCATATCGCTTTAACGCCTGAGATCCTCAGCGCGCAGTTTGGTCATTCCTTAAGCAGGAGCTTGTCATGGAATTATTAATGGACCCGCAGATTTGGGTGGGTTTGCTCACGCTTGTCGTTCTCGAAATTGTTCTGGGTATTGATAACCTGGTCTTCATTGCGATCCTGGCTGATAAGCTGCCGCCGAAACAGCGTGATAAAGCGCGTTTAATCGGTTTGTCACTGGCACTGATTATGCGTCTGGGCTTGTTGTCCGTGATTTCGTGGATGGTGACGCTGACAAAGCCGCTGTTCACGGTAATGGACTATGCGTTCTCGGGGCGCGATCTGATTATGCTGCTGGGGGGTATTTTCCTCTTGTTCAAGGCTACGACAGAGCTGCATGAGCGGCTGGAAAACCGTGAACATGATACCGGCCAGACGAAAGGGTATGCGAGCTTTTGGGTTGTCGTAACGCAGATTGTCATCCTCGATGCGGTGTTCTCGCTGGATGCCGTGATTACGGCGGTCGGCATGGTCAACCATCTGCCAGTGATGATGGCGGCAGTAGTGATTGCCATGGCCGTGATGCTGCTGGCCTCTAAGCCGCTGACACGATTTGTGAACCAACACCCGACGGTGGTGGTGCTATGTCTGAGCTTCCTGTTGATGATTGGTCTGAGCCTGGTTGCCGAAGGGTTTGGCTTCCATATTCCGAAAGGTTATCTGTATGCGGCGATTGGTTTCTCGATCATCATCGAGTTGTTTAACCAGATTGCCCGTCGTAACTTTATTCGCCACCAGTCGACGCTGCCGCTGCGTGCACGTACTGCCGATGCAATCCTGCGTCTGATGGGCGGTAAACGTCAGGCCAGCGTGCAGATGGAATCCGATAACCCGGTGCCTGTTCCTGTCCCGGAAGGCGCGTTTGTGGAAGAAGAACGCTATATGATCAACGGCGTCCTCTCCCTGGCGTCGCGTTCGTTACGCGGGATTATGACGCCTCGTGGTGAAATCAGCTGGGTTGATGCCGACCTGAGCGTGGCAGAAATTCGCGAGCAGTTGCTCTCTTCACCTCACAGCCTGTTCCCGGTGTGTCGTGGCGAACTGGATGAAATCATCGGTATCGTGCGTGCTAAAGAGCTGCTGGTGGCGCTGGAAGACGGTGTGGATGTGGCGGCGATTGCCTCTGCTTCTCCGGCTATTGTTGTTCCGGAGACGCTGGATCCGATCAATCTGTTAGGCGTACTGCGTCGTGCCCGCGGTAGCTTCGTTATCGTCACTAACGAGTTTGGCGTAGTACAGGGTCTGGTCACGCCGCTGGACGTATTAGAAGCCATTGCCGGTGAATTCCCGGATGCCGATGAAACACCTGAAATTATTGCTGATGCAGGTGGTTGGTTGGTCAAAGGCGGTACCGATCTGCATGCGTTGCAACAGGCGCTGGACGTGGATACGTTAGTGAATGAAGACGAAGATATCGCCACGGTGGCAGGTTTAGTCATTGCGGCTAACGGCCATATTCCACGCGTAGGTGATGTTATCGAGGTTGCACCGCTGAGCATTACGATTGTCGAAGCGAATGACTATCGTGTGGATTTAGTTCGCATTGTTAAAGAACAACCCGCTCACGACGAAGACGAGTAATCGGGTTTAGCGAAACGGCATGACGGGCATACTGTGTCGCCCGTTATGTCGGGTGGGCGGCGGCGTGCTGCCCGCCAGCCATTTTGGGAAATCACGCAGCGGCATTGGCTTTGCGTACAAAAAACCTTGCAACAAATGTACGCCGTGTCGGCGCAAATGCTGAGCCTGCGCCTGGGTTTCAACGCCTTCCGCCACCAGTTCTATATTCAATTTTTTCCCCAAAGCGATAATGATGTCTGTGACGGTTGAGTTCACGGCGTCTGTTCCTATTGCCGAAGTAAATGATTTATCGATCTTCAGCACATCCGGGCGGAGTTTTTCCAGCCAGGAGAGCGAGCTGTTACCGGTACCGAAATCATCAATCGCCAGTTTTACGCCAAGACGATTTAATTCGCGTACGACCCGATAATCCACATCCAGTAACGCATCTCGTTCGGTCAGTTCGATAACCAACTGCTGGATTGGGTGCTGGCTGAACCAGTACTGATTAAGATCTTTTAGCAGCGTGCCGTTACGAAAATGGCTGGCGGCGACATTAATCCCAATATGAAACTGACTGCTCATCGGGAAAACGTGTCTTTGCTGAATGGTTTCTGCGATGACATGACGGGTTAGCGGCACAATCAGGTTGTGCTCCTCAGCGATGGGAATAAACACTTCCGGAGAGATCCAACCCTGGCGTGGGTTATTCCAGCGTAGAAGAATCTCCACGCCCATGCATTGCTGGGTTTGCGCATTAAGCAGCGGCTGGCAAAATAGCTCGAATTCCCGAGCAGCAAGGGCCAGATTAATCTCCCAGGAAAAACTCATTCTGCTGGCGGTCGCCAGCCATGCCAGGTAACCCACTAATAAACTTAGGATCACCGCCAGCGGCAGCTGTGTTGGCAGATGTTTAATCGCCAGTTCACTGGGACCGGGGCCGGTGACGCTAATGGTAAACGGGAAATGTTGAGATGACAGCTGGTAGCGTTTTTCATCATTTAGCTTAGGCAGAGTATCGACCACACCTTGATCATACAGTAGATGCCGATTACCAACGGTTAAGCTGGCATCGGTGATCTGCGGCGGCTGGGGTTCAAGCAACATAGACGACAATAAATCAATATTGACGATTTCCAGCACGCCATCTTCACCATCGGCAGAGGATGGATACCATTGCGTCAGAATCGGGCTGCCTTTTATCAGCGAATGGTCAGTAGACAGCAGCAGTTGCGGTTCCCTGCTGGGTAATTCGGGCTGTAGTTGACGAATGGGGACATTGCGATACCCAAAAATGCTGGAGCAATAGAGGATCCCGCTTTGAATCAGATTAATAGAACGCACCGTTTGCAGTCTTGCGGCATGTTTGCTTAACGGTAAACGTGCCACTGAGCAGGGGAGGCCAATTAACGGCAGCAATACATCACGTCCGGTCTGCAAGGGTAAAAGTACGTCATCCAGTTCTTCTACAGCATGGTTGGCAAAGGTGACGATATTTCGGTGATTTAAATTACGCTCCGAAATAAATCGAACAGTTAATGTGAGGATGAGCGTCAGTAGTGCACATACTGTGCAAACGATTAAGCGATTCCGGCGATAATTTTTAATGATCCGTTGTGCTGTTTGCATGCGGGCCGCCCGATAAGCCGTTGGTCACAGAAGCCAACAGCAACAGAGCAAGTGTAGTGGGGAAAATTACAGTAGACGAGGGAGAGGGGGCAAATTCGCCCATCCGTCGCAGATGGGCGAAAATTAAGTATTAGTCACATTGAACTTTGATTGCCAGGCCACCGCGTGACGTTTCGCGGTATTTGGCGTTCATGTCTTTACCTGTTTCGTACATGGTCTCAATGACTTTATCCAGCGAGACGCGCGGCGCGCTGGTACGGCGCATTGCCATACGCGCAGCGTTGATCGCCTTCACTGAAGCAATGGCGTTACGCTCAATGCACGGAACCTGTACCTGACCGGCAACCGGATCGCAGGTTAAGCCGAGGTTATGTTCCATGCCGATTTCGGCAGCAACACACACCTGCTCAGGGCTCGCGCCCAACAGTTCAGCCAGACCAGCGGCAGCCATGGAGCAGGCTACGCCCACTTCACCCTGACAACCTACTTCTGCACCAGAGATTGAGGCGTTCATTTTGTACAACGCGCCAATTGCACCGGCCGCCAGGAAATAGCGGGTATAGATATCGGGGCTGACGGACTCGATGAAATGATCGTAATAGGCCAATACCGCAGGCACGATACCGCAGGCACCGTTGGTTGGCGCTGTCACCACGCGACCGCCCGCGGCGTTTTCTTCGTTAACGGCCAGCGCGAACATGTTCACCCAGTCGATCACGTTCATCGGATCGTTGGACAGCTTATCGCTGGAAACCAGCATACGACGCAGAGCTGAAGCACGCCGAGGAACGCGCAGCGGACCCGGCAACACACCTTCGGTGTTCATGCCACGATCGATACAGGCCTGCATGGTTTGCCAGACGTGGCCAAAGTACTCTTCAATCTCTTTTTTGCTGTGCAGAGCAAGTTCGTTCTGCATCGCCATGCCAGAGAGAGACAGGCCAGTGCTATTGCAGTACTCCAGCATTTCAGTCGCGGATTTGAACGGATAAGGCACGCTGACCTCGCCCGCGGCATCCTGACCAAAATGTTCTTCATCAACGATGAATCCACCGCCGATTGAGTAGTAGGTTTTGCTATAAATGACGGTTTCGCCATTGTACGCATGGATCTGCATTCCGTTTTCATGCAGCGGCAGGTTGCCGTTGTGAAAACGCATCCCGTCATTCTGCGGGAAATCCACTTCGTGCTGACCCTGTGCAAGCAGCAGGCGTCCACGCGTTTCTACGTCGCGGATAAATCCGGGGATGCTATCAATATCCACGGTAGCAGGCTCATTGCCCGCCAGACCCATAATAATGGCGATATCGGTGTGGTGACCTTTACCCGTGAGCGACAGTGAACCATACACGTCGACGGCGACACGAGTAACGCTGTCCAGTAATCCTTTTTCGACCAGGTCATCGACGAACTGTTTACCCGCCTTCATAGGCCCTACGGTATGGGAAGATGAGGGACCAATCCCCACCTTAAACATGTCGAATAGACTAATCACGATAATACTCCTACAGGGCGACTGGGCTTTCCAGTAACGATGTTATAACTGCGCATAGTGTAAGAGGGAACGCGGCGATCGGCTTAACTATTCACATGAATTAAACTAATAGATAACCGCGGTTTTACTAATGTTGTGACCTGAGTTTCAAGTTGTCTATGGCGCGCGTAAAGATAAGTATAGTCAGGGCTTGACGCCAATTTGCAGCGCCAGCTCACGAATTATTCCGGCAGTCATTCCCCAGACGAAATATTGCTCATACCAGGAAAGCCATACGCGATGTGAATCGCCACGACGGTAAATATCCAACGGGTGGTAACGACCTAAATGCAGGGCCTGGGCCAGCGGCATTTCGAACACGGCTGAAACTTCATCTTCACTGGCACGATACGGCAGATTAGGCGGGATAATGCCTACCACTGGGGTGACCTGGAAACCGGTCACGCTGTCGACTGGCGGCAGAACGCCGATCACTTCTACGCATGAAGGTGGGATCGCCACCTCCTCCTGTGCCTCGCGAAGGGCGGCGGCAATTAACGAGGCATCACTGCTATCCACCGCCCCACCGGGGAAGGCGACCTGTCCGGCGTGCTTGCGCAGGTGAACGGAACGCTGGGTTAACAACAACCCCGGCTGTGGACGACGCACGACGGGGATCAGTACGGCGGCCTGGCGCTGGTTTAACGCGGCATGATTGACCTGCGGGCGCAGGAGTTGGAAGCGCGATAAGAAATCATCAAGCGTCAGGCTGCTGTATTCCACGTCTCAGTTCTCCAGTTGGTGCAAAATACGATTCACTTTATCAAATGTTTCCTGATATTCAGCGTCTTCCTGACTGTCCGCCACTATGCCGCCGCCAGCGGAACAATAAATTTGTCCGTTTGTGGCTGTCAGCGTGCGAATGGTGATGCTGGTATCCATATTGCCGCAGAAACTCAGATAACCGATGCTGCCGCACCAGGCATTACGTCTTTGTGGCTCCAGTTCGTCAATAATTTCCATCGCCCGCACTTTCGGCGCACCGGTAATAGAGCCGCCGGGGAAGGCGGCGCGTAGCAGATCGGTGGCGTGTAATGACTCTGGCAGACGTGCGGTAATGGTGCTGACCAAATGATGAACGGCAGGGAACGGTTCGACGACAAACAGCTCCGGAACCTGTACCGAACCCGGTACGGCAACGCGGCCAATATCATTACGCATCAAATCGACGATCATCAGGTTCTCCGCACGATCCTTCGGCGAATTCGCCAGCCGCCGGGCCTGCTCACGATCGGCATCGGCATCTTCAAGCCTGGGCAACGTACCTTTAATAGGACGGGTCTGGATATGCTGGTTCTCCAGCAGAATAAAACGTTCTGGCGAAAGGCTGAGGATAACGCCTTCCTCAAGACGAATAAACGCGCTGAACGGGGCGCGGTTAGCGTGATTGAGTTTGACAAATGCCTGCCACTCATCCCCCTCGTAATGCGCTTGAAAACGCTGCGCGAGGTTGACCTGGTAACAATCGCCGCTGTGCAGATAGCCCTGTACCTGGCGGAATTTTTCGCCATACCGGGCGCGGCTCATATTGGACTGCCACGCCGAGGTCAATGTAAACGGCTCACGCGTTGGCGGTTGTTGCGCGTCGAGCCATTTCAGGCGAGCCTCGACATTGGTATGGCTGAGCAGCGATACGGTCTGCAACTTGTGGTCAACAATCAGCGCCCAGTCGTAAATGCCAACGGCCATATCCGGTAGCGTAATATCGCGCTCAGCAATAGTGGGCAGAGATTCAAAGCGTCGGCCAAGGTCGTAGCCAAACAGACCTAACGCGCCGCCCTGAAACGGCAGATCCGGGTGATACTCGGGGTGAATCTTGTGTGCAGCTAGCGCGGAATGTAATACCGTCATTGGATCATCAAGCGAGCGCGTGATTGCGTGCCCGTCCTGCACTACGGTCTCTTCAGCACGTGTAACCAACGTGGTGACGGGATCCGCCACCAGAATATCAAAGCGGTTATGCGGATGGTCGGCTTGACCTGAATGCAGCAGCATCGCCCAGGGCAGATGGCTTAATGTTGAAAAATAGCGTTCAGCGGCGTCCTGACGCCAGGGTAATGTGATTACTGCGGGGGATAACGTCTTCATCAGTCCTGACTCGTTGCTACTCTACTGGCTAACTGCCCGGTAGCATGAAATAATTAGCGCAGACAATTTAGCAGGAGTTAACAATGTTTGCAGGTTTACCTTCACTCAGTCATGAGCAGCAGCAAAAAGCGGTAGAGCGTATTCAGGAGCTGATGTCGCAGGGGATGAGCAGCGGACAAGCCATTGCTCTGGTTGCTGAAGAGTTACGCGCCAGTCATACCGGCGAGCGGATCGTGGCGCGTTTTGAAGATGAAGACGAATAACGCCGCTTAAACTGCAGCGATTATCTTAATCTCAACTTTGTATTTCGGGTTCATCAATCCGGCCTGAACGGTACAACGTACCGGCGCGTGGCCAGCAACGACCCACGCGTCCCAGGCTTTGTTCATGGCGGCAAAATCGTTTTTGTCTGCCAAAAACAGGGTGGCATCAAGAATACGTGACTTGTTACTGCCTTGTTTTTCCAGCACCGCATCAATTTGCGCCAGCGTATTTGCCGTCTGCTCAAAGGCGTCTGCATCCAGATTTTCCGGCACGCCGGTGTAATACAGCGTGTTGTTGTGGATTACCACGTCGGACCAACGCGCTTCGGCATCAATGCGCACAATCGTCATAAATCATTCCTCGTTTACGTTTTTTCATAATAGCTTTGGGTTGCGCCAAGACTGCCATAATGTTGTGCCCACGTCACCTCTTCAACTGGCGAAAGACCCGCTGGCCTGACATAATCCCTGTTCAAATGAACAGGGGGCAGTGTGACGGACGATTTTGCAGCAGACGGTCAGTTGGCTAAAGCGATACCGGGTTTTAAACCGCGAGAACCACAGCGGCAGATGGCCATCGCCGTCAGTCATGCCATCGAAAAATCACAACCGCTGGTGGTAGAAGCCGGAACCGGAACGGGTAAAACCTACGCTTATCTTGCCCCAGCGCTGCGTGCCGGAAAGAAGGTCATTGTCTCCACGGGCTCGAAGGCGTTACAGGATCAGCTATACAGCCGCGACCTCCCGACCGTCGCTAAAGCACTGAAGTTCACCGGTAAACTGGCGCTGCTGAAAGGGCGTTCAAACTATCTGTGCCTTGAGCGTCTTGAACAGCAGGCGCTGGCGGGTGGCGACTTGCCGGTACAAACGTTAAGCGACGTCATTCTGCTGCGCTCCTGGTCAAATCAAACCCTTGATGGGGACATCAGCACCTGCGTCAGCGTGGCGGAAGACTCTCAGGCCTGGCCGCTGGTGACCAGCACTAATGACAACTGTCTGGGCAGCGACTGCCCGCTGTATAAAGAGTGTTTTGTCGTTAAAGCGCGTAAAAAAGCGATGGATGCGGATGTCGTCGTGGTTAACCATCATCTGTTTCTCGCCGATATGGTGGTAAAAGAGAGCGGGTTTGGCGAACTGATCCCGGAAGCTGATGTGATGATCTTCGATGAAGCGCATCAGTTACCGGATATCGCCAGCCAGTACTTTGGTCAATCGCTCTCCAGTCGCCAGCTGTTAGACCTGGCGAAAGACATCACCATTGCCTATCGCACCGAGCTGAAAGACACTCAGCAGCTGCAAAAGTGCGCCGATCGCCTTGCACAAAGCGCTCAGGACTTCCGCTTGCAGCTTGGTGAGCCGGGCTATCGCGGAAACCTGCGGGAACTGCTGGTCGACCAGCGCGTACAGCGCGCGTTTTTGCTGCTCGATGACACGCTGGAGCTGTGTTATGACGTGGCGAAGCTGTCTCTTGGGCGTTCGGCATTGCTGGATGCCGCGTTTGAGCGCGCCACGCTTTATCGTGCGCGTCTGAAGCGCCTGAAAGAGATCAACCAGCCAGGCTTCAGCTACTGGTATGAATGCACCTCCCGCCATTTTACCCTCGCGCTGACACCGCTTACGGTGGCGGATAAATTCAAAGAAGTGATGGAACAAAAGCCGGGCTGCTGGATTTTTACTTCCGCGACGCTGTCGGTAAACGATGACCTGCATCATTTCACTGCACGACTGGGTATTGAAGATGCCGAGTCGATGCTGCTGCCGAGCCCATTTGATTACACGCGCCAGGCGCTGCTGTGCGTGCCGCGTAATCTCCCGCAAACCAATCAGCCGGGGGCTGCACGCCAGTTAGCATCCATGCTGCGACCTATTATCGAGGCGAACAACGGCCGCTGTTTTATGCTGTGCACTTCGCACGCGATGATGCGCGATCTGGCGGAACAATTCCGCGCTACCATGACGCTTCCCGTACTGCTGCAGGGCGAAACCAGCAAAGGACAACTGCTACAGCAGTTTGTCAGCGCAGGTAATGCGCTATTGGTTGCCACCAGCAGCTTCTGGGAGGGCGTGGACGTGCGCGGCGATACGCTGTCGCTGGTGATAATCGATAAACTGCCATTTACCTCGCCGGACGACCCGCTGTTAAAAGCCCGAATGGAGGATTGTCGACTGCGCGGCGGCGATCCGTTTGAAGACGTCCAGTTGCCGGATGCGGTAATCACCCTGAAGCAGGGTGTAGGGCGTCTGATACGTGATGCTGACGATCGCGGCGTGCTGGTGATTTGCGACAATCGTCTGGTTATGCGGCCATACGGCGCCACCTTCCTGGCGAGTCTTCCTCCTGCGCCGCGGACGCGTGACATCGCTCGCGCGGTTCGCTTTCTTGCCATACCAACGACTGAGTAATTTGTTACGGAGTGTGGTAAGATGCGCGCCAAATTTATTGATCTGATCACAAACACCCATGCGAATTCTGGCTATCGATACCGCCACAGAGGCGTGCTCTGTTGCCCTGTGGAATGACGGTACTATCAAGGCTCTCTTTGAGCTTTGCCCACGAGAACACACCCAACGAATTTTACCGATGGTTCAGGAAATCCTGGCCGCTGGCGATCTCACGTTAACCGATATCGACGCCCTGGCGTTTGGTCGCGGTCCCGGCAGTTTCACCGGCGTGCGTATCGGTATTGGCATTGCTCAGGGGCTGGCGTTAGGCGCAAACTTACCGATGATCGGCGTCTCCACCCTGGCTACCATGGCGCAGGGCGCCTGGCGTAAGTCGGGCGCGACTCGCGTGCTGGCGGCGATTGACGCGCGAATGGGCGAAGTCTACTGGGCCGAATACCAGCGTGATGACAACGGTAACTGGCACGGTGAAGAAACCGAAGCGGTGTTAACCCCCGAGCAGGTACATGAGCGTTTATTGCAGCTGTCTGGCGACTGGGTGACGGTCGGGACGGGCTGGCCGGCATGGCCTGAGCTTGGTAAAGACAGCGGGCTGACGCTCAGCGATGGTGACGTGCTGCTTCCAGCGGCTGAAGACATGCTGCCCGTCGCCACGCAAATGCTGGCTGCGGGTGAGACCGTAGCGGTCGAACACGCTGAACCGGTTTATTTACGTAACACCGTGGCGTGGAAGAAACTTCCCGGTAAAGAATGAATCTTAGTAGTAGAACCCCGGCTAAGACGTACAGTCGTCAGTGCACAGCATTGTGAACAGGCCGGGGCAGAAGCTAAGAAAAGGGAGTCACAATATGGCGGTGCAAAAGCAGTTATTGAAAGGTGTGTTGGCGGGGGCCTTAGCGTTAATGCTTAGCGGCTGCGTCACCATCCCGGATGCGATTAAAGGTTCGAGCCCGATGCCGCAGCAGGATCTGGTGCGGGTGATGAATGCGCCGCAGCTGTATGTCGGACAGGAAGCGCGTTTCGGCGGCAAAGTGGTGGATATTCAGAACCAGCAGGGAAAATCCCGTCTGGAAATTGCCACCGTTCCGCTCGATAGCGGTGCACGCCCCGTGCTGGGTGAAGCCTCTCGTGGGCGGATATATGCTGATGTAAATGGCTTCCTTGACCCGGTGGACTTTCGCGGGCAACTGGTCACCGTCGTCGGCCCGATAAGCGGTACAGTGGACGGAAAAATCGGTAATACGCCGTATAAATTCATGCTGATGCAGGTAACTGGTTATAAACGCTGGCATATTACTCAGCAGATTGTCATGCCGCCTCAGCCTATCGACCCCTGGTTCTACGGTGCGCGTGGCTGGCCTTACGGTGGCTACGGCGGATGGGGCTGGTACAATCCCGGCCCGGCACAGGTTCAGACCATAGTAACAGAGTAACTCTTTGTTTTATTGGTAAAAGAAACAGCGGCTCGTCCGCTGTTTCTGCATTAACGTGGATATAAGAAAAATAAATAGTGACGTGCTTCGCAACCTTGTCGTTGTGTAATAAACAAACTGGTACGCTGAGTTAATATTATGTTAACAGTTTGTTTATTGCCTGGGGTTGTGATGACGACGAATACGCATTTTAGAGGTGATGTATTGAAAAAGGTTTGGCTTAACCGTTATCCCGCTGGTGTTCCTGCGGAGATCAATCCTGACCGTTATCAATCCCTGGTGGAACTCTTTGAACACTCAGTAAGACGGTATGCCGATCAGCCCGCGTTTGTAAACATGGGGGAGGTGATGACCTTCCGCAAGCTTGAAGAGCGTAGCCGTGCGTTTGCCGCTTATTTACAACAGGGGCTCGGGCTGAAAAAGGGCGATCGCGTCGCGCTGATGATGCCGAATCTGCTGCAATATCCGGTCGCACTGTTTGGGATTTTACGTGCCGGCATGATCGTCGTGAATGTGAACCCGTTGTATACGCCTCGCGAGCTGGAACATCAGCTCAACGATAGTGGCGCGTCGGCGATTGTCATCGTGTCCAACTTTGCCCACACGCTGGAAAAAGTGGTCGACAAAACGTCGGTGCAACACGTGATCCTGACGCGTATGGGCGATCAGCTGTCGACCGCCAAAGGAACTCTGGTTAACTTTGTCGTGAAGTACATCAAGCGCCTGGTGCCGAAATATCACCTGCCGGATGCCATCTCGTTTCGCAGTGCGCTGCAAAACGGCTATCGCATGCAGTATGTGAAACCCGAAGTGGTGTCGGAAGATCTGGCGTTCCTGCAATATACCGGCGGGACAACCGGCGTGGCGAAAGGCGCAATGCTTACGCACCGCAACATGCTGGCTAACCTGGAGCAGGTTAACGCCACCTACGGCCCGTTGCTGCATCCGGGCAAAGAACTGGTGGTAACGGCTCTACCGCTGTATCACATTTTTGCGCTGACGATGAACTGCCTGCTGTTTATTGAGTTGGGTGGTCAAAACCTGCTGATTACTAACCCGCGTGATATCCCAGGACTGGTCAAAGAGCTGGCGAAGTATCCGTTTACCGCGATGACCGGCGTCAATACGCTGTTTAACGCGCTGCTAAATAACAAAGAGTTTCAGCAACTGGACTTCTCGTCACTGCATCTCTCGGCAGGTGGCGGAATGCCGGTTCAACAAGCGGTAGCTGAGCGCTGGGTGAAGCTGACGGGGCAGTATCTTCTGGAAGGTTATGGCCTGACGGAGTGCGCGCCGCTGGTGAGTGTTAACCCTCACGATATTGACTACCACAGCGGAAGTATCGGTTTACCGGTTCCCTCCACTGAGGTCAAGCTGGTGGACGACGACGACAACGAAGTGCCGCCGGGAGAACCGGGTGAGCTGTGTGTGAAAGGTCCACAGGTGATGCTGGGCTACTGGCAGCGACCAGACGCCACTGACGAAATCATCAAAGACGGCTGGCTGCACACCGGCGATATTGCGGTGATGGATGATGAAGGCTTCCTGCGTATTGTCGATCGTAAGAAAGATATGATCCTGGTGTCCGGCTTTAACGTCTACCCTAATGAAATTGAAGACGTGGTTATGCAACACCCTGGCGTGCAGGAAGTGGCTGCGGTTGGGGTTCCGTCCGGCAGCAGCGGTGAAGCGGTGAAAATTTTCGTAGTGAAGAAAGATGCCTCGTTAACCGATGACGCACTGGTCACTTTCTGTCGTCGTCACCTGACGGGCTATAAAGTACCAAAGCTGGTGGAGTTTCGCGATGAGTTGCCGAAATCTAACGTTGGTAAAATTTTGCGACGAGAATTACGTGACGAAGCGCGTGCCAAAGTGGACAATAAAGGCTGAGCGTTAAGTCAGCCAGTAGAAAACGCCGGGAAATCCGGCGTTTTTTTTGGCGCAAACCTAAGAGAG
The DNA here is from genome assembly GCF_030332805.1 of Citrobacter sp. Cpo065. Taxonomy (NCBI): domain Bacteria; kingdom Pseudomonadati; phylum Pseudomonadota; class Gammaproteobacteria; order Enterobacterales; family Enterobacteriaceae; genus Citrobacter; species Citrobacter sp. Cpo065. The sequence goes on along the minus strand of NZ_JAOWHC010000034.1, from coordinate 789,763 downwards.
CACGATTTGAATTATCAAATGATCACCACGGACGACGCGTTGGCCACGCTGTGCGAAGCCGTCCGTGAATTTCCGGCGATAGCCCTGGATACAGAATTTGTTCGCACGCGTACCTATTATCCGCAGTTGGGGCTGATCCAGCTGTTTGATGGCAAACACGTTGCTCTGATTGATCCGCAGGGGATCACCGACTGGTCGCCGCTGCGCGATATTCTGCGTGATACTGCCATCACCAAATTCCTGCATGCAGGTAGCGAAGATCTGGAAGTGTTTCTCAACGCTTTTGGCGAACTGCCGCAGCCGTTGATTGATACACAAATTCTGGCTGCTTTTTGTGGTCGTCCGCTGTCGTGGGGGTTTGCCGCGATGGTGGAAGAGTTTACGGGGGTGGCGCTGGACAAAAGCGAATCCCGCACCGACTGGCTGGCCAGACCGCTGACCGAGCGTCAGTGTGAGTACGCGGCGGCTGATGTCTGGTATCTATTACCGATCACTACAAAACTGATGGTTGAAACTGAAGCCAGCGGCTGGCTGCCAGCCGCACTGGACGAATGTCGCTTAATGCAGCAGCGTCGCCAGGAGGTTCTGGCGCCTGAAGACGCATGGCGCGACATCACCAACGCCTGGCAACTGCGTACCCGTCAGTTGGCCTGCTTGCAACTGCTTGCCGACTGGCGACTGCGTAAAGCGCGTGAGCGCGATCTGGCAGTGAACTTTGTGGTGCGTGAAGAACACCTGTGGGCGGTCGCTCGTTATATGCCAGGGAGTCTGGGTGAACTGGACAGCCTCGGCCTTTCCGGTAGTGAAATTCGCTTCCACGGCAAAACGCTGATTTCTCTGGTAGAAAAAGCGCAGGCTTTACCGGAAGAATCACTGCCACAGCCGCTGCTGAATTTGATGGATATGCCTGGATACCGCAAAGCGTTTAAAGCTATTAAGGCGCTGGTTGCCGAGGTAAGTACTGAGCATAATCTTAGCGTCGAACTGCTGGCTTCACGCCGTCAAATCAACCAGCTACTCAACTGGCACTGGAAATTAAAGCCGCAGCAGACCCTGCCGGAGTTGGTTTCCGGTTGGCGTGGCGAACTGATGTCCGATCGTCTCAACGCGCTGCTGCAGGAATATCCGCAGTAAGTCAACAGGCTCGCCGGGTTGCGCCATTGCTAACCCGGCCTGCGCAACGCTACAAATCAAGCACCAGGCGCTTACCTTTGGCGCGTGAGCAGCAAATAAGCATGCTTTGCTGGCTGGCTTTTTCGTCGTCGCTGAAATACTGATCGCGGTGATCCGCTTCCCCTTCAAGAATCGTCGTTTCACAGGTGCCGCAAACACCTTCCCGGCACAGGCACTCAACGCGCGCGGCTTTGTTATTTTCGATAACCTGCAAAATGGTCATCTCTTCCGGGACCACAAACTCGCGTCCGGAACGCGCCAGAATCAGGGTAAAGGCATCACCGCTTTTATCTTCCAGCGCAAATTGTTCAAAATGTAGCGTATTGCTGTCCAGTCTATGGAGGGAAGCCGCTTCTCTGACGGCATCGTTGAGCACTGCTGGCCCGCAGGTGTAAATATGTGTGCCGGGTTCGACATCGGCCAGCAGGCGAGATAAATCAAGGCGGGTCCCTGCGCTTGACAGATGCAGATGAATACGATCGACGCTGGGGTGCTGCAGGAGTTCGTCATAAAACGCGCAGTTGTCCTGACTGGGAGAGCAATAATGCAGTTGCCATTGCGCCTTAGAATGTTCCAGCTCCGGGATATGCGATAAAAACGGTGTGATGCCGATACCTCCAGCAATCAACAGATGTTGTTGTGCCTGAGGAGCGAGGGCGAACAGATTGTTTGGTGTGGAGATCGTGAGCGTGTCGCCGGGTTTCACGTTTTGATGCAGATATCGTGAGCCGCCTTTGGATGCTTCCTCCAGTCGTACGGCGATTTGCCAGGTGCTCGTATCAAAGGGTGAACTCATCAGCGAGTATGCATTGCTGTACAGATTCTCGCCATCGTGCATCTGCACGATAATATGGCTGCCACCCTGAAACGCGGGCAACGGCTCGCCTGATGTCGCCGTTAAAGTAAAGCGTTTTACCTGCGCGGTAATCGTCTCAATCCGGCTGACCCGGACTTCTTGCATTTGATAATCAGACATTGCGGCACTCCCTAAAAAATCTGTCCGGCGCGGCTTAACGATGCGCCGGAACCTGTCGTTACAGCCTCTGGTTATTCCTGAAACACCTGAGCGACCAGATTATGGAAATGGGCAATGCCATGTTCGGAGATACCGCTGCCGCTGGTGTCGGCCATAATGCGGCCCTGACCGCGATACCCGCGCGATTTCAACCCTTTTTGGACACTTTCAACCAGACGTAAATCTTCAGGGCGGAAGACGTTGCGATACCATTCGATCAGTTGTTTCTGCTCTTCGGTCAGATCTTCGTTGGTGAAGTAGATGTCATAGTTTTGCAGCGTGGTTTCTGCATCCACTGGAAATTCGTAGATAACGGTCATCATGCCTTTGATTGGCGTAACGTTGAGCATGGTGCACGGCCACAGCCAGAAACCGTGGAAGGCGGCATCAACACCTTCTTCGAACTTAAATGACTGCTCTGACGGTTTGGCGAAACCGTATTGTAGCGTCCAGTTGCCGTGCATAGTATGCCAGTAACGATCAACCTGAACCGAGTCGGAAAAACCAGGGTGAGCCGGGCCGCAGTGGTAGCACTCCAGATAGTTATCGACAATATTCTTCCAGTTGGCTGGAGTTCGGGTCGTAAAGCGCGCCGCCAGCTTCAGGTCATGCACATCAGGGCAGGCTTCGATAACTTTGTCTGCAAGACCTGGGAGTTGCTCTTCCACGCTGCCCGCGTTCGGATCCATGTTGATAAACACGAATCCGGCATATTCTTCCAGCCGTACCGGGGTGAGATGTGCTTTCTCACTGTCGAAGTTGGCAACGTTTTCGCAGTTACGTGCATGCGCCAGGTTACCGTCAAGCTTGAATGCCCAGGCGTGGTAAGGGCAGGTAATCACATTTTTCGCTTTCCCTTCGCCGCTCAACAGCTGATGACCACGATGCGGGCAAACGTTGTAGAACGCGCGCAGCACGTTATCGCGACCACGTACCAGCACGATGTTCTCGCCAATCACTTCCCGGGTAACATAGTCATTGGGTTTCGCCAGTTCGCTACTGTGGGCTACACAAATCCAGCTCTTAGCGAACACTTTCTCCTGCTCGTGCTCGAAGGCCTGATGGTCGGTATAGAACCGGGCAGGGATAGTCCAGGCGTCCTGCGGGTTGGCACAGAAATTTTGCGGCAGAATAAACTCAGGGCTCAGATTGCTCATTGGAATACCTTTAATTTGTGAGTAAGAGGATTTTTTACTGGCGCTTAATTGTCGCCTTTGAGTAATGTCCCGGCCGGTGGTGCGACGGGGACGTCCACTGGCGTTTCGGGGAGATGACCTTCAATTTGATGTGCAGGAACGTGGGCATAGTCCTGCCGTACCCAGCGAAGAAAACCGCCAACCTTCACCAACAGAATGGCGAGGAAGGGAAGTGCGGTCAGAACCACCGTGGTCTTCATGGTTTCCAGGGACGCGCCGGTGAACAAAATTGATAATGGGATCAGGGTGATGACCACGCACCAGAACAGACGTAAGCTACGCTGCGGATCTTCCCCTTCCTGCAGGTTACGCGTGCTGGTGGCCGCCATGGTGTAGGCGACGGCATCCATATGCGAGGCGAGAAAAATAATCATGATCGCCAGATACGCTACCAGGAACAGTTTCCCGGCAGGCAACGACATCAACACTTGCTGTACGGCTGTTTCGCCGCCTAACGTGGCCATAACCTGCGGTACGTCGATCACACCGTTCACAAATTGGTGAATGGAGTAGCTTTCCATCACGCCAAAGAAGAACCAGCAGCCAACGGTACTACCCAGAATTAACGCCCAGATAACCTCTTTGATTTTGCGACCACGGGATACGCGAGTGACAAACATTGCCACGCCAGGGGTGTAGGAGATCCACCACAGCCAATAGAACACCGTCCAGTTGCGGGTGAACTCACCGTTGCCGAGCGGGTCGGTGAACAGACTCATCTGCAAAAAGTTTTGTGTCGTCAGACCGATGGCGTTAATGATGTTGTTGGTGATGAACTCGGTCGGGCCGACAATCAGCACCAGCAGCGGCAGTAAAAACGCCCCCCAGCCGACCATTTTGCTCAGACGTTGCAAGCCGTTGTTGATGCCAATCCAGGAGCTCAGACAGAAAATGCCGCCAGAGAACAGGATAACAAACGCCTGTACGGTGAAGTTATCCGGTAAACCCGTGAGAGCAGATAAACCACGGGTAAAGGTGGCGGCGGTGACAACCAGAGAGATGGTTAACGCGCCAACTGTGGCGATCAGGAACATCAAATCAACCAGCCGGCCCCAGACGCCCTGCGGATGCACGCCGGTGATAGCGGCGATTATTCCGGACAGGCTCAGCCCTTTGTTTTTCCGCACATGAAAGTGGTAGGCCATGGTTAATGAAGCCAGCGTATAGGTCGCCCAGGCGCTGATTCCCCAATGGAAAAAAGAGTAGGGTAAGCTGTATTCCAGCGCTTTTTGCGAGTGCGGAGCGATATTCAGACCCGGGGTCTGGTAATAATAGGCCCACTCAGCAACGCCCCAGTAGAGCGTGGAGGATCCTAGCCCGGCACAAATAAACATAAACAGCCAGGACAGCGTGCTGTATTCCGCTTTTCCTTCTCCCAGACGAATGTTGCCGTATTTGCTGGTGGCCAGCCAGACGACCAGACCCATCGCCATCAGAACGAGGATCTGCACGGCGGAACCCAGCATCCGGGTAACGCCGTTAAAAAGGGTATTTGCGACTTGTGCAGACTGCTGAGGGAAGAGACTAAGTGTGGCGGCGATGAAAAGAATAGCCACCAGACTGATGGCTATCAGCGGCATGTCTTTTTTCTTAACGTTGCTCAACATGGGATCTCCTGGGCACAGTTGCCCGCGTATGGCATTAGCCTGTCGTTGTTATCATGCTGTAGGGAATCAGTGATTTTGTATTTAACAATTTTATTATTTGTTCTTTACATGAATTAAACAATCGCTCGATGCGTGAAGCAATAAAACACGAAACGGAAATAATAAAAGGTGAATTGGCGCAGGTTATTGGCGCCATAAAAAGCATAAAAAAGCCGCGTCAGTGACGCGGCTCATATTCCGTGGTTTGACCTCTAACGCAATGCCCGAGAGATGGCCTCACCAACCTGTTGCGTGGTGGCAGTGCCTTTCATATCCGGTGTTTTCGGGCCGCTGGCAATAACCTGCTCAATTGCCGCCAGAATGCCGTCGTGGGCGGCTTTATAGTTAGCATCACCGTTGCCAAGGAAGTCGAGCATCATGGCGCCAGCCCAGATAGTCGCTATAGGGTTGGCGATGTTCTTGCCGTAGATATCGGGGGCCGAACCGTGTACTGGCTCGAACAGGGACGGGAAGGTGCGTTCCGGGTTTAAGTTGGCTGAAGGCGCAATGCCAATCGTTCCGGTACAGGCTGGACCGAGATCGGAGAGGATGTCGCCAAACAGGTTGGAGGCAACCACCACGTCAAAACGCTCCGGCTGCATCACGAAGCGGGCGCAGAGTATATCAATATGCTGTTTATCCCAACGGATCTCGGGATAGTGAGCCGCCATTGCTTCCACGCGCTCGTCCCAGTACGGCATGCTGATGGCAAGTCCATTGGATTTTGTCGCCGAGGTCAGGGTTTTGCGCGGGCGATGTTGCGCCAGCTCGAAAGCGTAACGCAATATACGATCAACGCCGCGACGGGTGAAGACCGACTCCTGGATAACCACTTCGTGTTCTGTACCTTCGCTTACGCGTCCGCCGAGTGAAGAGTATTCTCCCTCGGTGTTCTCGCGCACCACATAGAAATCAATGTCGCCTGGCTGCTTGCCTGCCAGCGGGCAAGGTACGCCTGGAAACAGACGTACCGGGCGCAGGTTGACATACTGGTCGAATTCGCGGCGAAACTTAAGCAGCGAGCCCCATAATGAGATGTGGTCCGGCACGGTGTCCGGCCAGCCAACGGCACCAAAATAGATAGCATCGAAGGATTGTAACTGCTCGTGCCAGTCATCCGGCATCATCTTCCCGTGATGGGCGTAGTACTCGCAGCTGGCCCATTCCATTTGCTCAAAGCTGAGTGACAACCCCCAACGCTCGGCGGCTGCCTGCAACACCTGAATGCCTTCAGGCAGGACTTCTTTACCAATGCCATCTCCGGGGATAGCGGCAATACGACAGGTTTTCTTCATAGCAGCTCTCACTTGTACGCCATCAAAATTGACTTTCCCCGTATCCTATAATTGACTGATTAATAGTTAATCCCCCTAACTGGTGAAACATAAAACACAGATCATGAATAATCTGCCGCTGCTAAATGATTTACGCGTTTTTATGCTGGTTGCCCGTCGTGCGGGATTTGCCGCCGTTGCCGAAGAGCTGGGCGTATCTCCGGCTTTTATAAGTAAGCGCGTTGCCCTGTTGGAGCAAACGCTGAACGTGGTGCTGTTGCACCGAACAACGCGGCGCGTAACCATCACGGAAGAGGGGGAGCGGATCTACGAATGGGCACAGCGGATCCTGCAGGATGTCGATCAGATGATGGACGAGCTGTCCGATGCCAGGCAGATCCCGCAGGGGATGCTACGAATTATCAGTAGCTTTGGTTTTGGCCGCCGGGTGGTCGCTCCGGCGCTGTCTGCGCTGGCAAAAGAGTACCCGCAGTTAGAACTGAGGTTCGATGTTGAAGACCGTCTGGTAGATATGGTCAATGAGGGCGTCGATCTCGATATTCGTATCGGGGATGATATCGCGCCGAACCTGATTGCCCGCAAGCTGGCGACTAACTATCGTATTCTGTGCGCCTCGCCGGAATTTGTGGCGCGGCATGGAGTGCCGAAGCAACTGAACGATCTTTCTACTTTCCCCTGCCTGGTTATTAAAGAACGCGACCATCCGTTTGGTATCTGGCAAATGCGTAATAAAGAGGGCGCACACTCAATAAAGGTTACGGGGCCGCTGTCGTCTAACCATGGCGAAGTGGTACATCAATGGTGTCTGGATGGGCAGGGAATTGCTTTGCGTTCGTGGTGGGACGTTTGCGACAACATTGCCAGCGGACATCTGGTGCATATATTGCCTGAGTATTATCAACCCGCCAATATATGGGCGGTTTATGTCTCCCGGCTGGCGACGTCGGCAAAAATCCGTATTACGGTTGAGTATTTACGCCGCTATTTTACCGAAAACTACCCAAAGTTTACTTTGGAATAAATGCTCGATAGGTTAGTCAGAGACAGAAAATAAAAAAGGCAGAATAATCTGCCTTTTTCGTAACCATGATTTAGCGACAAAAGAGCTTATTTAGACTCTTCCGCTTCAGGTAATGTCACGTTAAGTTCGAGGATCGAAATATCGCCGTCTTTTTGTTCAAGTTGTACTGTGACCATTTCGGGATCAATTTGTACATACTTGCAGATAACGTCGAGAATATCCTTGCGCAGCTGCGGTAAATAATGTGGCTCGGCGTCACTACGACGACGTTCCGCAACAATAATCTGCAGTCGCTCTTTAGCGATGTTCGCTGTGCTCTTTTTCCGCGAGAGAAAAAAATCCAGTAATGCCATAACTTATCCTCCGAACAGGCGTTTGAGGAAACCTTTCTTCTCTTCTTCAATGAAGCGGAAAGGACGTTCTTCTCCCAACAGACGGTCTACGGTATCAGCATAGGCTTTACCGGCATCAGCATTGATGTCGAGAATAACCGGCTCACCCTGGTTAGACGCGCGCAGGACTGACTGATCTTCAGGAATCACGCCAACCAGCTTGATTCGCAGAATTTCCAGTACGTCTTCCATGCTCAGCATGTCACCTTTATTTACGCGGCCAGGGTTGTAGCGCGTCAGCAACAAATGCTCTTTAATTGGATCTTCACCGTTTTCCGCGCGACGAGATTTCGACGCCAGAATACCCAGAATACGGTCAGAGTCACGTACAGAGGAGACTTCCGGGTTGGTGGTAATAATCGCTTCATCGGCAAAATACAGGGCCATCAGCGCACCAGTTTCAATACCCGCCGGAGAGTCGCAGACGATGAAGTCGAATTCCATCGTTTTCAGGTCGTCCAGAACTTTCGCGACGCCTTCACGCGTCAGCGCGTCTTTATCGCGAGTTTGTGAGGCCGGAAGAATAAAGAGATTTTCGGTACGCTTATCTTTGATTAGCGCCTGATTTAACGACGCATCGCCCTGAATAACGTTGACGAAGTCGTAAACGACGCGGCGTTCACAACCCATAATCAGATCGAGATTACGCAGGCCGATATCAAAATCAATAACGACAGTTTTCTTTCCCTTCTGGGCCAAACCTGTAGCGATGGCCGCGCTGGAGGTGGTTTTGCCAACGCCCCCTTTACCCGAAGTAACAACAATAATGCGTGCCATAGAAATTCCTTGTTAAAAAGGGATCAATTCAACGGTTGAACTGTCAAAGCGTTCTCTGCTAATTGCAGACGTGCCGCTTTGCCATAAAATTCTGCTGGGATTTTATCACTCAGCCAATAAACACCTGCGATAGACACCAGTTCTGCCGTCAGATGGGTACAAAAAATTTGCGCTTCCCGGTCACCGCTTGCGCCTGCCAACGCACGGCCTCTCATCATTCCATAAACATGAATATTGCCATCAGCGATAAGCTCTGCGCCTGCACTGACGTGGCTTGTAACAATCAGATCACATTGTGGTGCATAAATGCGCTGACCGGAACGAACCGGCACATTTATTAATCGTGTTTTTGTGATGGGAGTAACGTTTTGTGGCGGAGCGACGGGAACCGGGGCCTCAACGGGCGCAGGACGAATAGCTTTTTCTTTACCTTCAGTCAGTAAAGGAAGACCCATTTCGTCGATTTCTGCCTTGAGTCTGGCATCTTTGCATCCGCTAACGCCGATAATGCGCAATCCGGTAGACGCGACAACCTTCTGCAGCGCTGACCAGTTTACCGGGCTTTCAAGACCACTCACGTTAACCACTACGGGAGCATGTTTTAAAAAAGCAGGTGCCTGCGCGATTTTGTCTTCCAACGCCTGACGAATAACCTCGGGTTCTGCTTCATGTAAATGAACCACTGATAAGGTGAAGCTACTGCCTTTAAGCTCGATTGGCGTGTTTGACATCCTGGCCTTACTCAATTTGCTATTTATCATCCCCAGCGCGGGGTGATATTCCGAAGACTATAAGGCATGTTATAGTCAGTATTATATTGAGGCAAGCCACCATTCCGTGAATTCAGAGTAAAAGATATGTTTTGTGTGATCTACCGAAGCAGTAAACGTGACCAGACCTATTTATATGTCGAAAAAAAAGACGATTTCTCGCGAGTTCCTGAAGAACTGATGAAAGGATTTGGTCAGCCGACGCTGGCAATGATGTTGCCGCTTGATGGCCGTAAAAAGCTGGTTAATGCCGATCTGGAAAAAGTAAAACAGGCACTCACCGAGCAGGGCTATTATTTACAAATACCACCGCCGCCAGAAGATTTACTTAAACAGCATCTGGCCGCGACGAAACAAAATGCACCAGACGATAAACGTTAAACTGCATCCGGCAGCAGCACGCCCCATCGATGCAGTACCTGAAATTGATAACTACGTTAGGGGAAAGTAATGTATCAACATCATAACTGGCATGGTGCTCTGCTGGATTATCCGGTGAGTAAGGTGGTTTGCGTAGGGAGTAACTATGCCAACCATATTAAAGAGATGGGTGGAACGCCTCCGGAAGAACCGGTGCTGTTTATTAAACCGGAAACCGCGCTGTGTGATTTACGCCAGCCGCTGGTGATCCCATCTGATATGGGTTCGGTTCACCATGAAGTTGAGCTGGCTGTTTTGATTGGCGCGACCCTACGTCAGGCGACGGAAGAACATGTGCGCAAAGCCATTGCGGGCTATGGCGTCGCGTTGGATCTGACCCTGCGTGATATTCAGGGCAAAATGAAGAAGGCGGGGCAACCGTGGGAAAAAGCGAAGGGCTTTGATAACTCTTGCCCGCTGTCAGGGTTTATTCCGGTGGCGGAATTTAATGGTGATCCTCAGGATACGATGCTCGGGTTAACGGTTAACGGTGAGCAGCGCCAGCACGGCACCACGGCGGATATGATCCATCACATCGTTCCTTTGATTGCCTACATGAGTCGTTTCTTTACCCTCAAAGCGGGCGATGTTGTGTTGACGGGGACGCCAGCAGGAGTTGGGCCGTTAAACAGCGGTGATGAACTGGCTATCAGTTTTCATGGTCAAACGCTGACGACACGCGTGCTGTAATCTCTTCTTGCCGCCTTTTCGGGCGGCAAAACTTGCATCAGCGTGCCAGACTGGTTATAAGGTGCAGCTTTATTGCAATAGCGGATACCCTGATGAGCGACATACCTTTCTGGCAAAGTAAAACCCTGGATGAAATGACCGATGCCGAGTGGGAGTCATTATGTGACGGGTGTGGTCAATGCTGCCTGCATAAGCTGATGGATGAAGACACCGACGAAATCTATTTTACTAACGTCGCGTGTAAGCAGCTCAATATCAAAACCTGTCAGTGCCGTAATTACGAACGCCGATTCGAGTACGAGCCTGACTGTATCAAACTGACGCGCGATAATCTGCCCACCTTTGAATGGCTGCCGATGACCTGTGCGTATCGTCTGCTGGCGGAAGGTAAAGGGCTGCCGGTGTGGCATCCACTGCTGACGGGATCAAAAGCGGCGATGCACGGTGAACGTATTTCAGTACGTCATATTGCGGTGAAAGAATCGGAAGTGCGTGACTGGCAGGATCATATTCTGAACAAACCTTCATGGGCGGACTAACGTCATGAGATTAAAGGAGTTTGCGTTTACTCGTTTTGGGCATGGGGCATCTGTGGGGCATCACCTCCGAAATTAGCATTCAATATTGCCAGTTGATTGTCATTGTTGTCGGACATCCATTTACCGTAAACGCTGTAAACCATCTGTGCCGAGGTATGCCCCATTTGAGCTGCAATGAAGTTGGGGTTGACTCCGGCGCTTAATGCCCAACAAGCATATGTGTGTCGAGACTCATATGACTTGCGGTGAGGAATTCCGCTCCTTCTTAATATATTGTTCCACGTTCCAGAGAATGACCCGGGTGAGTACCATTCACCTCCTTTTCCATTCCTTGCCGTTAGCCTGGGAACAAAAACGAATGTGCATTCATCCCGGCGAGTTCTGCCAAACTCTCTTAGGTGAACGTCTATCTGGTGTTGTTTCCCCATTCTGGTATAAGCCATCTGGCTTTTTAGCGCCTCGATAGCAGGAGTAGTGAGGTTGATTGTCCGGTTCCCGCTTTCTGTTTTTGGCGGTGTGAAGTGGTCTGAAATAGCAAGGTTTCTGCTGATCCGAATAGTCCAGTTCTTGGTGTCGATATCCTCCCATGCCAGTGCGCATATCTCGCCGTGTCGCATGCCTGTATTAAACGCAAGCTTCCACAGGTTCCGTATCTGTTCGCATGGGCACTTTTCAAGAAAGCGATGATATTCATCACGAGTAAATGGTGACGGATCTGACTTCGATTTTTTTAGCGGGGTAACGGCAGCAAATGGTGATTTGCTTATGTACCCATTCAGTACCGCAAAATCAAACATTCCCTTCATGCAGGTAACGTAGACGTTAACCGTCCTTACCGTCCTTCCTTTCTTCGCTGACCTGTTCTTCTGGTGCGCGCCACATATCTGGTAGCCAGTCAGCAATTCCTTCCTTACGTTAAGCACATCCTCATGAGTTATAGAGTCAACCATCCGACTTCCGCCGAGAATGTCGGTTCCGATAGTGATGTACGAGACATATCGAAGATGGGCGTTAAGGGTTAAGTCCATTCTCTTAAGCTCCAGCCATTTAGCCGCCAGCTCAGCAACAGTTATCCCAGGTGGTGCAATGTTGAACTTCTTCAGGTTTGGTGATTGTGGGAACTGTCTGGCGTAATCGAATACACCCGTTTTTATAGCGAAACAAACAGAGGCGCGAAGCTCTCCAGCAATGCGCCTGTTCTTCGCAGTATCAACAACGCCAAGGCTTTCCCTGACCCTTTTCCCGTTATATATGAACCATATGCGCAAAGTGCCGCCGTGGTTCTCCACTCCAGTTGGATAACCAGACATAAAATCTCCTGCGTTAGTTTAATGGGGAGGGTATTTAAGCAGATTTCTGGCGCGGGATCGCCGGTCGTTGACGTTCAACCCAGTTATCGACTTCGTGTCGGTTATAGAGGATAGGGGAGTTATCAAATGGCTGGCAATTACCGGTGTAGTGCCGATATTCTCTTCCTTCCAGCCATGACTTCTCACGTGCTGACTTGATGGCGTTCTTTGTCAGGCCAGTGATAGCCATCAGAACTTCTTCGGATACCCACTTGTTGGGCGTCAGTTGGATAATGTCGCTCATGCTTTTCTCCAGGCAAAAAGAACCCGGCACTATTGGCCGGGCAAATGGGGGATAACGTGGCAGTGCATTCGCACCCAATAGCCAGCTCATAACTGGCTATCAGTTGCGTCATTCATGCTGGGTATTAACGATGTCGTAAAACTGACCGTAGGTAATCTTCTTGAAATTATCCGGTATCACTACTTCTCCGTGCCGCTCTTCTTTATCGTTAGGTATTGCAAAAACAAGGCAATCATCGCGCTCAGGGTGCTTTCCTCCATATGTGGATAGCATGGCAAATCCGAAACCTCTTCCAGACTGACCACCAATACCCGTGCGCATAATTCCGTAATGATTGACTATGTAGTCATTCCACTCAGGAAGTGATTTAAGCTTGTCATTTGCCTCTTCCTTCACGGCATCTAGAACTTTGTTGTAAGCCCTGCCTTCTTTCGTATTTCCTTTTCCTCGACCAAGTACTACGCGCTTACCATCAAACATTTCTTCTCGCTTAATGGTCATGGGACAGGGGAATTCATATCCCTTTTCCCACACAAATCCACTGAGCAATCCACCTCCACCACCCCATCCGCTTGATGTTGTCCATGCGATAGCGCCAACCTTTCCTACTGCATCAGGAAGAATGGCGTTTCTTTGTTTACTGATTTCCTCATATCCATCAATCAGCGATTTCACGTCATCGCCTTCCACCATGTAGTAATCGTAAAATTTGCTTTGATCTGACATTGTTATCCCTCATGCAGCCCGCATAGCGCGGAGGCGTTTTAAGTGTTCTGCTGTTTCAAGTTCGGCGCGTATCTGTGCCGCCTCGTGTGGGTCGAGGTGCTCGAAATCATTTGTGAATCGGTCGATTGAAGCGGTGTTGATCCGGCCCTGTCGCCAGTAGCGGACTATTTCTGATGTGACTGAATGGATAATGACGGGCCAGTTATGTTGGTCAGCGTATATCTGACCTCGTTGAATTAGCTGGAACATTGGATTCACCTTTAATGAAGATTATCCAGTGGGTTTTATCGTTCTTCCCGGTGCGCTGGCCGATGATTGGCTTAACGTCAGTCAGCGCCAGAATCTGGTTGACTGGTATCTGAGTTTCGTTCCATTTGAAGATGAGAACGCCGTGTGGCCACAACACCCTGAACGCCTCCGCGAACCCGGCGCGCAGGTCATCCCGCCAAGTGTCCTTGTTAAGCTTCCCGTACTTCTTCCCCATCCACGCATTGTCGCCAACGCGCTCAAGGTGCGGCGGATCGAACACGACGACAGGGAAGGTATTGTCAGCGAATGGAAGTGCGCGGAAGTCGGCGATCAGGTCAGGGCTGATCACCAACTGGCGACCATCACATAACTCATGCTGTTCGGCGCGGATGTCACTGAATACCGCTCGGTCATCCTGCTTATCGAACCAGAACATGCGCGACCCGCAGCACATGTCTAAAATTTCCTGCTGCATTACAGCCCCCTCTGCTTATTCCGCAATTCCTGCTCACCCTGGCACTCCACGCACATCTTGCATCCCGGATACGCTTTACGGCGCGCATCCAGTAACTTGTCACCGCATTCCTCACAGTGCGTTGCTGATACTGCTGAGTGGTTGAGTCTGTGAGCCTGAATAGCATGGTCGCGCATCATATCTTCGAGAGCGCTGGCCTGATCGATGATTTCTGATGTCATTTGCGACTTCTCCTGCGTTTTTTGGCTGCTCGGCGTGCTGCTGCAATACCCGTTTTCCCGCCACCAACTGGATAACTGGCATCCATACGTAAAGCAGGAGATATTTCTGCAACGCTCCATTGTCTGACTGATGCTATTGATGAAAGAGCGATAGCAATAGCGAGTGATGACCTCTTCATCAGTGCTCCATGAACTGTCGGTTAATTCGGTTGAAGGTGAACGCGAGAAAATAAAAAGGCCGCATTAGCGACCTTGTGATTCGTTTGGTTAGCGTCATGATTCGACTCCGTACCGGCCTTGCATCCGACCGATGCTGCTAACGAATGCCACCAGGCTGATACCCAGCGGCGCAATTTTCTGGTGATGCTTCCTGATGATCGGCGGCACGACTGCATTCCATTTCGGTTTAGGCCTGCATTTCAGTGCCTGCTGAATCTCTGCCACGCATTTACGTCCCTGAGCTCTCACTACGTTGTTTTTCTCTGGTGTCATGCTGCCTCCCGTCGAGCGAGAAGTTTCGCTCCGAAAGTCATTAATTCGTCCCGTTCCACAGTTGCGAATAGGCAGTGTGTACGCGGGTACGGATGCCAGATGATGAGCATCGAGCCTTTGTTATTTCCCGATATCGGCTTACCGGTGACCGGGTTAATGAATGCCAGCCGCCCGGCGGTGATGAAGCGCACCTCGCTGGCTGTCTGGATTGCCTCACGGAACCAGCCGACGGACGTATCAGCCGGTACCAGCATGACGGTGCCGATCTGGTTCTTGCTCTCCGCTGCTGCTTTCTTCACGAATGGCGTGATGCCGCTATATGGTGGGTTAAGCCAGGCATAACCGGGAATATTGAGGTAATCGCTCCACGGCGTTTCCAGTGTGTTCTGCTCGTCTGTGATGAACCTCCTACACAGCGTGTTGTGCGGCGCTGCGGCTGCATCTAGTTGAAAGAAGAACTCAGCATCAAGCGCTGCGAAGAGTGCCGGTGGTGTGCGCCATAAATCACGCTGTTCTGCTGGAGTGTTGCTTCCGGTGTAATCGGTCATGAATCCTCCCGTTCAGGATTTCTCACATCCCATCCATTCCGCTCAATATTCACAGCCAGCCGCTTATCTCCGACCTCTTCGATACTCCGACCGGTAATCTCGGCTACTGCTGCGTTGGTGTAGCGCATGAGTGCAGCTAATTCACATGCAGTCCATTCACGCATAGTTAATCCTCCGGAGCGGGCCAGCGCGTCACGCTTGCTTCTGACTGAGTAAATGGAGCGACCGGTTGCCGTGGCTATCTCTTCCTCTGAGAATCGGCCAAAGAGATGAAGCTCGGCTGGCGTCCATGGTCTGCCGGTCATCTTGCTGATAAGTGGTGCGCCGATACGCGACGCCTGGCGAGTGATTGCCGATTCGGAGCGCTCAAGCTTTTCTGCGATAACATGAACCGGCATTGTTCTGCCAACCTCATGCAGGAACAGGTTCTCCCACGGTTGCCAAAGTTCGCTCATTGGAAGCACCTGTTATTTGATGATTAATGATGGCTTGCCAACCTTGAGCTGGGCGCCGGGTATTGATTGGCCAGCTTTAAGTTGGTGCTTAATCGCTAATTTATCTGCCTTGATAACGGTTTCGTATTCGACAAACTCGGGAGGAATGGCGCTTGAGTCGACAATTTCCACTGATTCAGAAGGAGAGCGAATTGTTACCTGGTGAATGCCGGCTCTAATTTTCTTCTTTCCTGCCGTGGTTAATGCTGTTGCTATGTAAGCCTGAATGCTTTCAACTTTATTCAGCGTGACCGCTGCGCGTTCGTTGAGTGATTTTGCCTCTTCCTTGAGGCGTTCTGCGTATCCGGTTTCGTTCTTGCAGATGGCCAGCAACTGCTCAATTTTATCTGTAAGCTCACCTTCCATACCTTCAAGCGTGTCGGCGATCGCATCCGCCTCGAATTCTGAATCCATCAACTTGGCGTAGTCATTGGCGATTTCGTAGAGCTTACTCACTGATCACCTCCAGCTTTGATTTGCACTCTGCGTAGATGGCCTGAACGTTCTGCTGCAGCTTCATGCCAGCAGTACGCTTGTAGGCATCGGCAAAGACGCGTTTAAGGTCGTCCATGCTTTCCGCTTGCGCCATTTCGTCGCAAAGAGTTTGAACGTAATCGATGACTTCCTGTTGTCTGCGGCGCTCATCCTCGCGGATGTCTTCCTCTGACTTGTGCTGCATTACCGGTTCTTGAAAAACACCTTCATCTTCGTTGATGACGTGGATCGCGTTATCCAGACGCTCAGCACGGGGCCAATACTTGCTGGCTCGCTTAACGATGGTCTTACGCGCCATCTCTTCCCAGAAGTTCTTCCACGGGCCATTCTTGGCTTTACTGGTTGCTTCCGTTGCCTTGATTTCTGCCAGGCTCATTTCTTCTGTCAGGTAATCGCCGTCAGCAGTTTTAACCGTGCAGTAACCGCCGACTACATCACCGCGATCGCCGAATGCGTTGTATTTGTGTGTTGGTGCTGTATCTAGGCCATTCGACTCATAGGTGTCGTTGGAATACACCAGTTTGCACTGGCCCCACTTAATGGAGCCGGTGGACTGAGCAAGATGCAGAAGACCCATATAGCTGATATCAAGGCACACCATTCCGTCGCGCGGAACCAGATAAGCCAACTTGCTAGCCGGGTTAAGAGTGATGCCTATCGCCGCAACGTTGATGATGGCGTTCTGTGCGCTGGTAGGGTTTGATAGCGCCGTCTTGGCTAAATAGTCGTTACGCTGGAAGTACTGAATAGCAAACTGACTTTCCTTAGCCCATGTGACTGACTGGTCTGTAACCGCGCCAACAAAGAGCGCCTCCTGTTGTTTAACGAACTCAACAATGCTGATGCTCATTGTTACTATCCCTCATCAATATCTGTTTGGTGGCGAGCAATTGTCTCTGCCATGTAGCGAATAAATTCAGTGGCCTTTTCCTGAAACTCGACGTCATCATCGCACACTTTTGAAATGGCCTTCTTGCTGGCCCCACGTCGTTGCAACTCGTCAATGCACAACGACTCCAGCTTGCTCTGTGGCAATCCTTTCTCAAGGTCATCAGCCAGTTCAGATTCACGCTCTTCTCTGGCTATTTGCTGATAATGGCGCGTCCAGTTCTGCGCCTCGATACGGTCTTGAACGAGATATGCAGCCATAATCGGCTCCTGAAATTTGGTTGTGCGCTTCCCGTCTGCGATAGCCGGACGAGTAGGGGGAATGGTTTTGAATTAGTGCTGGATAGGGTTGCCGCGTCCGTCGAGAAGGACGTCAATTACGCAGTCAGTGAGCCGGATAATCTCTGCATCGGTGTGCAAGTACACCCATTTGCGCTCCTGAATGACTGCTGAGACGCGATAGGTGCGGCCCTCATGCAATGCCATCATTCCAGGCATCACGCACTGGCGAATCATTGGTGTCGTTCCGTAGTGTCCGATCATGATTTACCCTCCACCTGCTGCAATAACCCGGCAATGTGCATCTGCCAGCGGTTCATTGTGATTTTCTCGCGAGGTTTATCGACTGATGAGAGTTGCCACTCGTTGTCGTTGAGTTTTGATGCGTGGTACTGCTTGCCGTTGTGGGTGACTGTCATGATTCCACCTCATCCCAATTAACCCATGCACTGTCGCCATCCGCATCGATTTCACCAGTAGCGCCACAGCATGGACATTCTGCTTCATCACCTTCGTAAAGCCGGAAACCGCATCCCTTTTCAGTGGTAACGCTAATGAAAGAACCTGGCTGATTTCCTCCGTCGCAGTTATCACAAGAAAGCCATGTAATTTTCAAAGTTTTCATAATCATCTCCGCGCTTAAGCCGCGCCGCTGAACGTTAAAAGACCTCTGCGCTAACAGGCGGTGGATAGCCGCCATTCATAACTAAGCGTCCTCTGAGAAGCCGCTGAGGTATGAGCAATAAAAAACCCGCAGAAGCGGGTTCTAATGTCTAAAATGGAGTAAGTAGCCAACCTTTCGAGTGATAAATGAGACCTTTATTTTTAAGTGCTTGTAGCCTACGGTCTAACACTCTTGCTGGCTCACCTTTTGGTCCAACAATAAGCACACATTCGTGAAGAAGTTTTGCGTCAAAAATTTCGCCAAACTGCCTTGGTTTATCGGTTATTCTTTCTAGGATCATCTTGTCAATATCGTCGTACTTTCCCGCCATCGCCTTACCCTCTGTTTGTATCGTGAGCTAATAAAAAGGCCACCTTCAGGCAGCCTCAACTTGAATGAGTGCCGGGGTGTTTAGTCACGCCCGGCGCGTGATTTCCTTCACTTTCCACAGTCAAAGGAATGTCGTAGACTGCTGTTTCCACAGTCAAAATAAGGAAATGTTTATGGCAATTTATACTGTTCGTGTGGTTTTGCGCGGAGCTGAATGGGACACTTATGAAAAGCTTCATGAAAGCATGCAGGCATCAGGATACACACGAGAAGTAACCAGCGACGATGGCGTGGTTTTCAAGCTGCCTGACGCCGAATACGTTACAACCAAAAGCATTGACGTCTACCAGGTTCGAGATGAAGTCCTGCGCATTGCAAAGACTTATAACTTTGATCCACAGGTTCTTGTTACAGAAGCTGTTCAATGGGCGTGGGCTCTACAGAAGGCTTGATGCGCCTCCATTTATGGCAGGCCACTCATTAAACGACTTTCTGCTCTGAATTTCGTATTGGAGCGTCTTTATCGAAATATCTGTGGCATCGGCTAAACTGATGCCTTCTTCATCTGCTAGTTCCTGAACTACCTTTCTCAATTCATTGTCCGGTTTTCCATAATCTCACCCCTTTGTTTATTCACCGCAGGCCACTCGCAAATGACCTCTGGTGAATCGTGTTACGCACCATTGCCGCTCTCCCTGAGCCCGCCGGGCGTCCGACGCATGGTTTACTGTCGCGCCGTTCGACTGACCGAATCTCTACTTCGCCGCTGGCTAACTTCGCTCAGCTGTCGATGTTTCGTTTTGATGGGTTAACAATAGCAATAGGTATTATTGATAGCAATACGCATTGATATTAAATCATAGCGGTTGCTATCAAGATGCTGATAGTTAAATGAATTTATTTTCGAGAAATTGCGATGCGGACGTCGTTTGCTAAGATATTCAGGTATCAAACGGAGCGAAGAATGAACTATAAAGACGAGCAAACAGGCCTGATTGGCCTGGCGATCGGCGCAGCGGTCATCGGATTGATATCAGCTCAGAAGCATATCAACAGGGAAAGTATTGTTGATGAGCTGGTGCGGTTGGGAAGACAGAAGGGTGATGGTGTCGAAGATGAGGTGCTTGTTAAGGCGGCGCAGCTGGTGAGGAAAGGGCAGTAAAAACCCGGCTCAGTGGCCGGGTGTGGTTTATTCTGGCTCTTCGAAAGGCTCTTCTGAAAAGTTGATATATGGTAAGTCATAATAACCGAGACCAGACATACTGATCAGCTGCTCGGCGTAAGATTTTATGTAGGGGTATGCCAAAGATGGTGCAATTGAACGAACTTCTAATGAAGCTAGTAACTCGCTCGACACTTCGGAATCAGTTGTAAAATCAAAATCATAAGAAATATCAACTTTCACTACATTTTCGATTGTGACCTCTACTTCGTAGCGAATTCTGAATAGTCTCTGATCCTTGGTGTTTCCGTAAAATTCATTGGAAATAGTTACGTTAGCTTTTGCTTTCTTTTTACCGTGATCACCTTGAATCATTTCAAGGTTAGCTTTATGAACTTTCTTTGAAACAAGATTTAATGTCATGATATTAAATTAAAACTCTCATCTAGGTAACGTGTGTCAGTTGAGTGAACCTTCGCACCAGTCACTCCGCCAAAGATTTTGGCCACTCTATCAAACGAAAAGGTGTCTTTAATTACCTTTGGTTCTTTCTTATTGAGGCTGGAAAATAGTGGGGTAACTACCTCTGCATGCTGAGTTATCCGTCCATGTGCAATGAAATCTGGTTTGTTAGAAAAACCAGTAACTAAATCAACATGCGAGGAGACTGACACACCAATTAATTCGAGCAACTCATCGCTAGAATCCAACTGCGTCCACTCTAATTCATTGACATCTTTGATTAAAATATCAGCAGGAATACCAAGCCCATTGTGTATTCTTCTAATCATAGATAGGCTTAATGGGCGCTTACGGTTAAGCACTTCAGAGACTTTAGATGCTGAGCCGATAAATTCCTTCATGTCAGCAGGAGTTAACCCCTCCTGATCCATACGGAATTTTATGGCCTCAATAGGATCTGGCTTATCCATTTGGAAATTGGCTTTTTCATAATGACCGACGAGAAGAGTCAGTAACTCGAACTCATCCATTTCGTCTGTTTCAGCTTTAAGACCGGCTGTGGCTAGCTCAATGATGCGGGCCATAGCTGTATCATAGTCGCCTTTGGTTTTAATGATTTTCCAGTTTTCCATAATCTCAAAGCCTCCACTTATCATACTCGGCATGAGTCCCGACCTGCTCAACAACCACCGTTCCTGCCACAAACACCACCTGAACAACCAATCGATAATCATTACCTTTAATGTTAAAGATAACCCTATTGTTCGGACGAAAATCAGCATGGCTGAATCTATTTTTAATGTCCTGAGGAGTTTTCCATGTAGCTCTAAGCGCTTCATCATACCAAGCTTCAAGAGGTCCTTTAGCCTGATTATGCTTTTTAATGAACCTCTGGAGCTCCTCTAATCCTATGACAATCATATCTTGCCAATGTTCCCCTTTTGGGAATTATAAGATAAATTCCCGAAAAGGGAATGGCCCATAAAAAACTTAGTTAACCTTTAATCCGTATTCTCAAGAAAGATTGCACCATTACCCAAGCATCTCGTCAGGCCGCTGGATTACCCATGCTTCCTGTAGGTCTGCGGCATGCTTCCGATCACCTTCCCGAACACGAAAATTTTGTTCATCTCTTCCTTCTCAATCGGATCCCACGGCCGATAGGTCTGATTGTCTGAGATGACCAGCAGCTTGTCTTTCATCTTCTGCAGGCGCTTAACGTGTGACGTATCGTCGTAGATGAAGGCGTAGATGCCGTCACCGTCGAATTGCTGCACGCTGATATCCACGAAGAGCAAGTCACCAGGTTCAATCGTGCCGGCCATGCTGTCACCGCGAACGTTAATGATGCGGATCTGGTCAGCCTGTCGACCATTGAACATACGGCGTGCATCATCCACTGAATATTCCACGGAACGCAGAACCTCCACGAATTCGCTATTGATGATGCCAGGGCCAGCACTAACGCAGAAGTCGAGCACTTCGATGCGGAAGGTGTCATTTGGTTGTGGCTTTGTAACCACGTGCGCCTGACCGTCATTCTTCATGGGGCCAACGCCAGTTGAAAGCCACTCTGAGCGCACGCCCAGCGCATTGGCAATCTCCACTATCTTCGTTGAGCCGCGAGCATTACCACTGGCTAAACGCCAAATCGTTGGCTGAGCGATGCCTGAAGCCTTTGCCAAGGCTCCCTGAGACATTCCAGCAGCAGTCATCGCCTGATTAAGGCGTTCAGCAAGAGTTTCATTTTTCATAAGTTTTAATTTATACGCTTGCGTATTGATGGTCAAAACACGTTTAGCTATTGCCAATATCAATACGCATTGCTATTATCAAATCGAAACAATACTTATAGGAATTGGAAATGACCAATAAAACGATTCAACGCGCTATCGATATTGTCGGTAGCCAGAAAAAGTTAGCCGATTGCTGCGGCGTGGCCCAGCCAACCGTCTGGCGATGGCTGCATGGTGGTGGCATTGACGCTCGCTACGTAATGAAAATTGTATCGGCGACGGGCGGACAGGTTGCCGCTTCAGAGATTCGCCCAGACCTCGCTTCGCTTTTAGGGGCCAACCATACAGCCGCTTAACGGCGGCACTTTTCCACAAGGAGCACACAGTGCAATCACTTGCGTATCAACACAATACCGGAATACATCCGGGAGCGATGATAAACCGCGCTCAACCCAAAGAGGCACCTGACCACGAAAAAATCCGCGATGCGGTCCGGGCATGGTCGTCGGCGCTGGACAATCAGGACGTCGTTTCAGCGCTGATCATCAACGAGTACCGGGAGCAGGGCGGAACCGCTATCAGCTTCCCGGAAGACATCAGCCGGGCGCGCCAGAAGCTATTTCGATTCCTGGATAATCGCTTCGACTCCGATCAGTACCGCGAGAACGTTAGCGAACTGACTCCCGCAATTATGGCGGTCCTTCCTGTTGAGTTTCGTGCTCGTCTGGCGCCACAGAACGACACTATGTCGCTGATTGCATCAGCCATGAAGGAATGTTCAGAGGCAAAGCAAGCTGTGCTGCTGGACGCTCCAGAGCATCAGAAACTGAAAGAAGTAAGCGAGGGTATAGCGTCGCTGTTCCGCCTCATGCCGGAACAGGTAGGGCCTCTGATGACGATGGTCACATCGATGCTGGGGGTCATGTGAGGACTACAGAAATGGCGAAAGCCGGTCTGCGCGAACAGAACCGACTTTCTGGTGCAACAAACGCGAGTCAATTGCGAGGTCATTATGACAAACGCTAATCCAAAACGCCAGGCGCAGGAGGTTTAACTGTGTCGAACGTCGCTTACGCAAATTTTGCGGCGCATTCAGCCGCGAGGAGCAACAGGATGGAGAACCAGAAGTCTGGTTACGTCCCGTTGTACCGGAGCATCAAGAAGAAGTCATGGGCTAAGGATGTATTCCTGCGCGCGCTGTGGGAAAACCTTCTCATTGACGCAGCCAGACAGCCATACACGGCATTCTTCAAGGGCAAGCAATGGCCTCTGCAACCCGGTCAACTGGTCGTCACTGCTGCAGATCTTGGCCTTCAGTTGTGTGACCGTCAGGGCAATCCGACAAGCCGCGATGCAGTGGAGAGAATGCTGTCTGTTTTCGTCCGCGAAGGGATGATTTCCATCGAAGGAGAGAAGCGGAAAGGCAGGGTGATCACCATCACGAATTACGTCGAATATGCTCAAAAAATGGATGATTTACCCGCACATAAAGCCGCACATACAAACGCACATGGCGAAGCCAACAATGGCGCGGGTTCTGATGGGTATGCCGCACATAAGGCCGCACAATTCCCCGCACATCATGAACAAGAAGGTAATAACAAGAATTTAAATAACTCTACGTCCGAGAATTCTGACGAATCCTCTGACAAGTCAGGAAAGAAATATCCTGTCTTGAAACCTGAAGCGGCTATCCAGAGCGGAGCTAAGTGGGGTAACTCAGAAGACCTTCGCTGTGCAGAGTGGCTCTTCGATGTCGTGCAAAGCATCTCTCCGTCTGCCAGAAAACCGAACTATGCAGCATGGGCCAATGATATTCGTCTGATGCGAGAGCGTGACCAGAGAACTCACAAGGAGATCGCCACACTGTTCAAGTGGGCCTGTGAGGACAAATTCTGGAAGGGGAACGTGCTTTGCCCTTCGACGCTGCGTGAGAAATGGACACAGCTCGATATCAAGCGTTCGAAAAAAATCAATGGTGAGGCCGGAACGGTAGGTAACAAGCCAGAACTCGACTTCAACAACACCGACTGGGCCTATGAGGTGATGCGATGAAATCTCTTGCAGAGCAGTTACGTAACCACGACCGCGAGCAGATGAGTCGCATAGCCCATAACCTGCCAGAGCAGTACCAGGAACGCGCGCCGGTCGAGCAGGTAGCTCAGGTATTCAATGGACTGTTCAGCCAGCTGCGTGCTGCGTTTCCAGCCAGTATGGCGAACTTCCGCACCCAGGACGACCTGAACGAATTCCGCCGTCAGTGGCTGCTGGCGTTTCAGGAGAACGGGATCCACTCAATGGCTCAGGTCGATGCCGGTATGCGCATTGCCCGCCGTCAGGAGCGCCCATTTCTGCCATCACCGGGCCAGTTCGTCGTTTGGTGCAAACAGAGCGGCGGGGTGCTGGGTATCACGGTTGAACAGGTAATTACCGAATACTGGGACTGGCGTAACCGCTCGTTCGAATTCACCTCCAGCGAGCAATTCCCCTGGTCGCAGCCGGTCATGTACCACATCTGCGTCGAACTGCGTCATCGCAGCACAGAACGTCAGTTAACACATGGTGAGCTGGCACGTGAGGCGGGCGACCTGCTGGACATGTGGGAGAAGCGTGTATTTGAGGGTAAACCAGTGCCACCGGTGCGCCGGGCAATCGCAGCACCCGCTGCCGATCGTGGACCGACTCCTATCCAGTTGCTACAGGCAAAGTACAACCGTAACAAGTCGAACGGGATGGTGTGAGATGAAAGGCAAACAGGCAATTCTGCGTTATCTCGAAACGCACCGTACCTTCACTGCGAAGGATGTGGCTGCCGAGTGTGGCATGACCATCAACTGCATCACGAAGAACGCTCTCGAGCTGGAGAAGATCCGCAAGATTGTTCGCGTGAGCAAGATCTGGCGAACGGTTACCTATCGCCTGGCGACACCAGAAGAGCAGGCTGGAACAGTGCGCAGCAGCACGAATGGAATATTCAACGAATGTCGAAACAGCGCGGCTATGCAGCGTGTACTGGCGTTTTACGGGAGAGCATCAGCATGAAACCAACATACGAAGAACTGGAACTGCAACTCGAAGAATCCCAACGCGAGTTCCGGGCAGCAGACGCGACTATTCACAATCTGGAACTGAAAATCACAGACATGGCAGTACAGCTCGCTAACGCCGAGAGCAAGTGCAGGGAGCTGGCGGCGGAGAATGCGGGGCTGAAGGCGACATGTGATGATCGTCGCACGTTCATCATGAACGGAGTGCAACTGGGTTATATCAAAGTTCCGACAGTGGAAAGCGACCCGGCACTCGAAACCATTCGCGTTGCTGTTTCACCACAAGAACCAACCCCAGCCACCGACGCTTTCCTGGCTGAAGTGCGGGCAAGTGCTATCAGGGATGCGCTGAATGAATCATCTGATTATCTCGATACCGATTGCGTCATGGACAGGCTGGATATTAGCTATGAGGATGCAGAGTTACGCACATCCGGTGCTATTGAACTGCATGATGCGTTGGTCGCTGTAGCAAACCAGTTGCGTAAAGGAGAATAGCGATGAGACCAACCGATGAAGAAATCATTGCTGTACTGAAACGTCGTGGCCCATGCATGACTTACGTAGTGAATAACTGGCTGCGTGATGATCATCGTTCACTTCAAACAGCATACGTATTGCGCCGCCTGAAAAAGCTAGAAGCAATCGGAGCGGTTAAGCGCGTCAAAACCAATTACAAGGTTCAAATCTGCTGGGAGATCGCCCAATGACAGCACTCAACAAACAGGCTGGAGCAGGTGACGTGAACCCGAAAACGTATTACATCCATCCGGCGGCATTCGGCAGTACGAAAGACCCTGGTTACGGGCATGTGCCAGTTGTAAAGGCTGATGACTTCGAGAATCTGCGCGCCAAGTTGGAAGCCGCAGAGAAGCGCATAGCAGAACTGGAGGCGCGGACGGTAACTCTGCCTGATAGGAAATCAGAATTGTTTTGGCCTGGCGATGGTTTTGAGTTCGACAATCTTGGCTATGTAATTGCTGTAGAGAGCGCAATCCGCGCCGCTGGCATTGGCGTGAAGGGGGAGTAAGATGGCTACTTTGCAAGAAATGATTGACCTGACCCCGGTGCAGGAGAAAGCCTGGAAACGACCTGAGCGTGCAGTGAAAGATTTCAAAGCTGCGGGAGGTAAGTTCTACAGCGTACTCGATACTCTCAATGGTTATAACGGCGAGCATGTAGCTGATATTGATGAGACTGGAGACTACCACACCGCGGCGGTATACATGGCGAGCATTGATTGCACTGGATTTACCAGCTTCGCTGACGATTGGCACGGAATAACGCTGAAGGATGGCGTTGTAATTGATGAGGACTAACCCATGACAACTAACCACCCGGCGCACGGTCCTGTATCACTCGATCACCTGCACCAGATACGCGAACACCTGCGGCATGATACCCAGTACTCAAACGGCGGGAACAGAGCTTACATTCTCGCTGATGTATTGAAGGTGATTGATGGAGCTATTGCAGCAAGGAGCGCAGAGCCGGCAGTGCTGGATGATGGACGTGAACAGTTTGAGGTATGGATGCTCAAAAAATGGGGACGCGAGCGGCAGGAATATGATTTCGCAATGGGTAAATTCCTGCACGGCGAAAATTACGCTGATAGTTATACACGGCATATGTGGAAAGCATGGTCAGCAAGCCGCGCCGCCATGCTGAAGTTATCTGATAATACAGAACAACTCAATCAAGCGTCCGTAGGTTCTGTGAAGGTTAATTCTCTGAATCAATAAGCACTAAAAGCGCATAACAATAATTATTGAAACATTAGCATTGTGGGCATTATTGCTAATCGGGGGTCGGTTATGCGCTTTTTAAGTGCCGGTATTAATATTTTTATAGTGATGCAATTAACTGCCTGTGCAGTTCCTCAGAGTAAGCCCGTTTACTCAATGACACAGTCTCTTGCTAAAGTATCTACTAATCTTTCTATTGTAGAGTGCTCTCTTGGTATTCCTATGCTGGATAGCGCAAATAACTCATATCTGGATCCAAATGGTTTTTGCATGAATGAAATTAATTCACGGATGAAGATTGGGACAATGACTCGTGAAGAATTTGAAATTGATAAAAATCGTGCACAAAACGAAATTTCGCAGTATCAACAGCAACAAGTCATTTCAGCTGAGAATCAGAGAGAGCTAAGCAGAGAAGATAGCGACAGGCAAAATACTCAAGAGGTAAGGGATGCTATTTGTGAGTCCAAACCCTGGGGTTGCCACTAGCTGCAACAAAAAACGGCATTGCTGGATTGGGTTCATGCAACCTACTGGGAACAACTGTCGGCATCACCAGTGAAATAGTGATGTATAATCCCTCTCAAAGCATTGAGGGGGATTCATCATGTCAGGTCATAACATCGCAGCAAAATCGAAAGAAGAGCAGGACAAGGTTAACGCGGACCTTGCTGCCAGTGGCGTAGCCTACAAAGAGCGCTGAACATGCCGGTAATCGCTGAGCAGGTAGCCCGTGAGCAGCCAGAGCATCTGCGTGAATACTTCATGGAACGAGTGCGCTACTACCGTGAGCAAAGCCTGACACTGCCGAAAGCATCCGATCCGCGCTATCTGGATATGGCAACTCAGAACGAGAAAAAATGAGGATTTATGTTCAATATTATTATTCTTAAAGGTGAATTTGGTACTTTTGTTGATGTTCAAAAGTATAGCGGTGAAATTCCACCCAGCACAACATCTCTAAAGCTAGATGGAGAAACTTTCAAGCTATCCCTTTACGAGTTAAATGACAGACAGTATTTAATTGCACATCAGCACGATGTTACAGAGGAAAACAGATCCGCTGTAGATGACGCCATCATTCAGTTGAACATCAAACCAGTTGGTTGATTTCCAATAATCAACCAGCCATAATCACTTCACCAGAGCCTGAACAACTCTGGTGACTTCTGCGCATTTAAGGGGACTTAAATGCGACCACAATCTGAACTCTCCACCTTGTCACAGATGCAGAAATGCACCTGCGACTTTCTGCATTCTGCGTTACCTCTCGGAGGTGGCGTATGAAGCAGCAATTCCTCCTTCGAAACACCAACATTCGCGCCAATGCCATCAATGCGATTAACCAGTTGCAGCTTGATGAAAAGCGCCCGGTCGTCATCGAGATAAAAGAGATGACCCGCTCCATTGACCAGAACTCCAAGCTTTGGGCGATTTTGGGCGACGTCAGCAGCCAGGTTGAATGGCATGGTCGCAAACTCTCCTCTGAATCATGGAAGCATATCTTCACCGCGGCACTGGTTAAGCAGGAAGTCGTGCCGAACCTGGCCGGTGATGGCTTCGTGGTGCTGGGTCAATCAACCAGCAAAATGACCGTAGGCCAGATGCGCGACCTTATCGAACTGATCCACGCCTTTGGCGCAGAGCGTAACGTCCGTTGGGGCGATGAATCTCGCCTAGCTATGGAATGGGCTTCCCGCTTCGGAGGCTCCAATGCGTAAACCAACCCGCCGCAGCTGCAAAATCTGCAAGACCAAATTCACTGCTACCTACGACAACGTCTGGTGGTGCTGTCCTGAGCATGGATTCGAGTACAGTCAACTTCTGTTAGCAAAGAAGAAACTGGCAGCCGAGCGCAAACGCAAGCAGGAAGCGCAACAGGAACGCCGTGAACTGAAGGTAAGAAAGGCGAGCTTAAAGCCGATCAGTCATTGGGTGCGCATGACTCAGCGTGTCGTAAATGATTACCGCCGTGAGTTACTTCTGGCTGCCGGACATGGTTGCATCTCCTGCGGAACAAGAAATGCACAGGTCTGGCATGCCGGACATTACCGCACGACAGCAGCCGCTCCACAACTTAGATTCACCGATGAAAATATTTGGCTTCAGTGCCCATCCTGTAATGTTCACAAGTCAGGAAATATCGAATCCTATCGCGCTGCGCTGGTTGAATTGATCGGTGAAGAAAGAGTGCAGGCGCTCGAGTCCAATAACGAAACTCACCGTTACACCCGCGAAGAACTGGACGACATCCGCGCCGATGCCAGGGCGAAACTTCGCGCCATCAAACAGCAGGAGGCCGCATGACCCGCACTGATATCGAAAATTACCAGAAAGCATCGGTACTGCGTGCCGATCCTGAATGCTCATGGATGAAGTTGGCTTCTGTACCGCGACGCTCATATCTTGGGAAATATCGCCGCCTGACTCCTGCGCAAAGTAGGTGGGTTCGTTCGCTATTAGGACTTTGGGGTAGAGAGTTTGGTGGTAGTGATACCTCATATCTGTCTGGCGGTAGTGGTATGTGGTCGATGATACTCACTGGATGGACTGGTGAGCAGCAGGAGAGGATTACTACCGTGCTAGCTGGCCTGCGCAAAATGGGATATTCAGGAGATCAGCTTATCATGCAGGCAAAAGCTATCATCTGGCCTAAAAAGTCTCTATCCGATTTGATGGGTAATGCTGCTGATGAAGAAGAGGCCGAATTCATGGAGCGGATCATCCTCAAATCATTCCCAAAAAACAGCATTGTCTACGAAATCGGGAAGGACTATTACACCTGGCGTAAGACCATTAACGATATGGCCCGTTGGATGCAGTATCACCACGCACCTTTTTTGACTGAAAAGCAGTGCATCGATCGCGTTCGTTGGTGCATTGAGTTGTTCAATTCTGCTGTCTTCTTCACGTTAATTGCAGAACTTGGTATCGAAAATAAAGAAACTTGCAAAAAAGACTTGAAAACAAGTTTTGAAGATGCATAATTACTGTATGCTCGGACGTCGAAGGCGAAAGAGCTATGGTGGTGAGGCAAAAGAGGCGGCTCTCACCACTTAACCGCCTAGTTGGTATCTTCGACGTATCGTCTGGTACTCCAACCATCGCAGGCTGAGAGGTCTGCAAAGTTCGAAGTAAAGAGTTGCGGAATTAGAAAAGCCCCTGCTGAGATGCTGGGGCTTTTTTGTTCAAATGAATATTTCACCCGTACCAATTTTTTTAAAGGAAGCTTTGGTTGGTGGGTTTAACTGGAAATCAGCTATCAGCGATGCGATTTCATTCCCGCCAGCCTGAACAACATAAACTCTTACATTGGTGTTTACGTATTCATTGTAATCATCCGGTGCCCCCAAACTTATTAGATGGCTCTTTGTAGTAAGCTTGTGGCGTTGAAGCTCAAATTGATAGTAAGCGTCGCTTGAACTCTGAACACGAAAAATCTGCATATAGTCTCCTTATTTAAAAGCAGAATGTTTATCGGCAATCCCAGGTTCAAACTTAAACGATATTTACGACACAACGGCAATCGCTTTGAGTATTTGACGGAATCCCGGTAAGTCCAAGTACAGTTCCCCGGCTCTGCAGAACGATCCCCGTTGTGGTGTAACTCAATTCCCGCTTGCGGGTTAGATGGGTAGAGTAATGCATCAACTGGCATAGCCAGCAGGGCAGGCATGATGCTAATGCTGAACCTGAGTATCGGTTCGAGTCCGATCGCCACACACTAAACCCAGCCAGGGTATCTTCAGCCGCAGAGCTGACATTGCCACACCATCACATTCCCGCCGCGAGCGGGTTTTTTATTTCAGGCCCCGGGAATCATCATCGATATGCCTCGTTGTTAAATCCAGCCCGAGGGCCTGACCCCTTTCAAACACACAGCTCCCGCATTTACCGCGAGGAGAGAGACTATGAAGATGGACGAAAGATACAGCAACGCGACATACGGCAGCGCTGGTCTTGCGGCTTTCTTTGCCAGCCTGTCATTGCAGGACTGGGGCTTCATCATTGGCGTCGCGTTCAGCATTATCCTCGGCGTCCTTACATACAGGCTCAATAAACGTGAGCAAATGAAGCGCACGAAGATACTGCAGGACATTCTGAACAAGACCGACTCAAGCAACCCATCGGCTACAGCAAAAGTCCTCGCCGATCTCGGACAGAAAGCCCCGAAGGAAATCTGATGAACAGCACATTGCGAAATAAAATTGCTGCCTCCATCGGCGGCGGCGCGATTGCGATCGCAACTGTCATGCTTTCAGGTAAGGACGGGCTTGAAGGTCGTGAGTATGTGGCCTACCGAGATGTTGTCGGAGTGCTGACTGTCTGCGATGGTCACACCGGATCCGACATAATCCCCGGCAAGCGATA
This sequence comes from Citrobacter sp. Cpo065, assembly GCF_030332805.1. Classification (NCBI taxonomy): domain Bacteria; kingdom Pseudomonadati; phylum Pseudomonadota; class Gammaproteobacteria; order Enterobacterales; family Enterobacteriaceae; genus Citrobacter; species Citrobacter sp. Cpo065. The sequence goes on along the minus strand of NZ_JAOWHC010000034.1, from coordinate 758,852 downwards.
TACCGATAAAGAATGTGATGCACTAACCCGGAAAGATTTAACACGCATTGCCGCTCAGGTTGATCCGCATATCAAAGTACCAACCACTGAAACGCAGCGAGCGGCAATTTACAGCTTTGCTTACAACGTCGGCGCTACCGCAACCATCAACTCCACGCTGCTAAAAAAACTCAACGCCAAAGATTACGCCGGAGCGTGCTCTGAGCTTAAGCGGTGGGTATACGCCGGTGGCAAAAAGTGGAAAGGCCTGATGAATCGACGCGATGTTGAATATGAGGTTTGCACCTGGAGTCAGAAATGAGCCGGTTAACCGCAATCAGCATTGCCGTTGTCGTCTGCATCATCGTATCGCTTGGATGGGCTGTTAATCACTACCGCGATAACGCCATCGAATACAAGAAGCAGCGCGATGAGAAAACTCAGGCGCTGAATATGGCTAACGCCACCATCACTGACATGGCAACCCGGCAGCGAGATGTTGCTGCTCTGGATGCCAAATACACACAGGACTTAGCTAATGCGAAAAAGCAGATTGATGATTTGCAGCGTTGCGTTAGCGATGGCAAGTGTGGGTTGCGCATCAACGCAAAATGTCCCGCGAACGGAGCGACCGGCTCCGGCAGCATGGGCGATGCTTCCGGCCCCCGACTTACTGACTCCGCTGAACGGGATTATTTCACCCTCAGAGAGCGAATCGACACAGTAACGAAGCAGGTCGGCTATCTGCAGGACTACATTAAAGAGCAGTGCTTGAAGTAAAGGATTTCTTAATATCAGCATCTGGATGTAATGTAGATCTATCTACAACAAAAAAAGGTGCAGATGAATGCAACAATTGCTTAGTGGGATTGATGATTGCTTATCTAAAGAAAATTGGTTTGGAGCATTATTCATAGCAATATCCCTTCCTGATATCTGTGGTGCAACTGAGGATAAAATTAAAGGGAATGGCGCGAGATACAAGGACTGGTTTAATCGCTATCTAAAGCCAAGATATGACGCTGATAACATGTACGACTATTTAAGTCTTACCAGACCTGAAATGCTTCAGGGCATTCCTGAATATATAAAGGAAAGTTTCAGGGTTCAAATCCCCTTAGTTTCATTCAGCGCAGATGACTGTTGGAGTTTAAGGAATGCATGTTTACATGAAGGTGTTGATGAAACAAAGCTAAGGAAGTTTAAGATAACAACCCCTGCGCTAGAAACTATCCATGCCCATATGAATGCTTTCAATGGTGTTCTGCAATTAGATGTCATTGAGTTATGTAATGATATAGCCAATGGGGCAAGGAAATGGCTTTTCGATATGAAAGGAAATCCTGAAGTAATGGAAAAGCTCAATAAAATGATGACCATAGATAGTATGATTTTTGAGGGGTTTATAGATTACAAAACTGCAAAATAACCAACTCATATCGATAAATTGTAATGCCATCAAAATGTGGATGGCATTCAATTCAGAAACGGATTATGAGGCTCTCAATGTCAGACATCTACCAAATCACGCTAACCACCCAAACAGGCGAAACCTTCACGGGCAAGATGTCACGACGTCAGCCTGAGCTGGTTAATGGCTTTGTGCCGCTGGCGACCGAGACGGGCGAGTGGCTTTATTTCGCCCCTGCTGATGTAAAGCGCGTGGAGTTCACGCCTATGACTGATAGTGATGAAGAGAAGGGCGAATGATCGCCCTAATTGTTAACCGCGAGCCTCTCGACCTTCTTCGTCTTCATGAACGCGGTATCGCCAGTATTTATCTGGCTTAACCCAAACGACATCTTCCCCGCTATCAGTCCTGAATTTATTGATTACTTTGGTTGATAGAGCTTGGTTTCCATCGGCGTTTTCTTTGAGATGCTGCTCGTTGTTTTGCTTAACGAGGTAATCGACAACATCCTGCTGGTAAAGGCAAGCGTCAGATTGAAGATTTTTCATCATCCAGGCAGAAACATCAGAAACAGATAGCGTCGGCGTGTTTGGGATTATGGCTTTGGGGTTGCACGCTCTAGTGAATCGGGTTTGAAATATCCTTGCTCTAGTTTTTTTCCAGCAAACCATTGGCAAAGGAATGAATTCCCCTGAGATGTTAAGAAGGCCTTAATAGTCATGTCCGGGCCTCCAGACTTGAGCTTAACAATATCGCCTGTTTTAAACTCATCACTCATAACAAACTCCTTTTGGAAGAAAAATGGCACTCACCGACAAACAAGAAATGTTCTGTCGCGAGTACCTCATCGATTTAAACGCCACGCAAGCGGCTATTCGGGCGGGGTACAGCGCAAAGACAGCTAACCGTACCGCGTCCGAAAACCTGTCAAAACCTGACATCCAGTCCAGAATTGCCGAACTTAAAGCGCAACGCAATGATCTGGTTGGTATAAATGCGACATACGTCCTGAATCGTCTCGTTGAGATTGACCAGATGGACGTGCTGGATATCCTGACCTCGACCGGAGAGTTGAAGCCGGTTTCTCAGTGGCCGAAGGTCTGGAGGACAACGCTATCGGGGCTGGATGTCGTTGAGATGTCAGCCGAGGGAAACACCGCCGCACTGCTTAAGAAAATTAAGTGGCCGGATAAAGTGAAGAACCTTGAGCTGATTGGTAAGCATATCGATGTCCAGGCATTCCGTGAGCAGGTGAAAACTGAACACGTTGTCGATTCAATTTCTGACCTGATGGATTCGCTGTCTCAGGGGGCGTAATGAATCCTGAGCATCTCAAGCTGCTGTCCGATAAAGACTGGCGGCTGAATAATCTCTACTGGATCACCGACAAAGAGGGAAAGCCTACGCGGTTCAGGATGACGCCTGAGCAGCGGGAATACTTCGAGGGGATCCACACCCGTAACATCATCCTGAAAGCTCGTCAGCTCGGTTTCACCACTGAGGTGTGCATCATCCAGCTCGACGCGGCTCTGTTCGAGTCGGCGAAGTGCGCCCTGATTGCCCACACGCTGAATGACGCAAAGCGCCTGTTCCGAGAAAAGGTAAAGTACGCATACGACAAGCTGCCGACTGAGATAAAGGCGGCCAACCCGGCGAGTAATGACTCTTCAGGTGAGCTCGTATTTAAGAAGGGCGGCTCACTTTATGTCAGCACGTCGTTTCGTGGCGGTACGCTGCGTTACCTGCACGTTTCAGAGTTCGGGAAGATATGCGCTAAGTATCCAGACAAAGCCCGTGAAATCGTCACTGGTGCGTTTGAGGCGGTATCGACCGGATGCTTCGCTACTATCGAGAGCACGGCAGAGGGCCGGGCGGGTTACTTCTTCGATTACTGCCAGACAGCAGAGAAAGCGTTACTGCAGGGCAAGCCCTTATCAGCACTGGACTGGAAGTTCTTCTTCTTCTCCTGGTGGAAGAATCCGCAGTACGCAATCGACCCTGTCGAGTCTCTGCCGGTGCGTCTGCTTGAGTACTTCGCTGAAATGGAGGCGAAGCACGGTGTAGTCGTCAATGAGCGCCAGAAAGCCTGGTACTACGCCAAAGAGAAAACGCTCGGCGACGACATGAAGCGCGAATACCCTACCATTCCGGCGGAGGCATTCCAGCAATCGGTCGAGGGCGCGTACTACGCCAAACAGTTCCGCTGGCTCTATACCAACAAGCGGATCGGCCAAATCCCGGATAACTCGCATCTCCCGGTACACACCTTCTGGGATATCGGTGTGGGTGACTCCACGGCGATATGGTTCGTTCGTGAGGTTGGCAACGAGTTCCATATCATCGACTACTACGAAAACTCCGGCGAGGGGCTGAGGCACTACATGAAGGTGCTGAAAGACCGCGGCTATGAGTACGGCGAGCACTGGGGTCCGCACGACATCGAGAACCGCGAGTTTGCTGCTGATGCGAAGTCACGCAAAGAGTTGGCGCGCGAAGGTTACGAGATTGACGGGCAGATGTATTCGATGAACTTCCGCGTTGTGCCGAAAGCCGGGATCGACACCGGCATTGAATCGGTCCGTGAAATCCTCCCGTCCTGCGTATTCGATGAAGAGAAATGTGCTGTTGGCATATCTCACCTCGAGGGCTACCGCAAAGAGTGGGACGACAAGCGCGGCTGCTGGAAAGATAAACCGCTTCACGATTTCACCTCGCACGGCGCTGACAGCTTCCGCTACTTTGCGGTAGCGAAGAACAACCACAAGCAGGTCGGCGCAATCTTCTTCACATAAGGATAACTCAGTGAGTAACACTACAGAAATGCAAGTCCTCGCTGGACTCATTGTGAACAGCCTTAACGAGGTTGGCCGCGCACGCCAGTTGTATGCATCAGGGCTTGGAAAATCCGGCAACACAAAGCGTCACCACCTTTGGTGCGAATTTGGTTACCCGGAGCGACTCGACTTCGATCACTTCTACAACATGTATGAGCGTAACGGTGCGGCGTTCGGCGCGGTGCATAAATTGCTCGATGCATGCTGGACAGATACCCCGGTAATCGTCGACGGCGATGAGACGAAGAAGTCCAAAAAGTCGACGCCGTGGGAAAAGAAAGTCACCAAGCTCATGAAGAAACATTGGGCGAAAGTGAAGGATGCGGATCGGCGAAATCTGGTTGGGCATTATTCAGCACTTATCCTTCAGTTCGCAGACAGCAAAGAATGGTGGGAGCCCGTCGACCGCAGTGTAATGCGAAACACACGTGAGCGTGGCCTGGTCAAGATGATCCCCGCATGGGAAGCGCAGGTTAAACCCGGTGAGCTTGAGCAGGACCAAAAGTCGCCAGACTATGGCATGCCGAAGTTCTACTATTTCCAGGAGCAGCAGGTCGGCGATAACGGAAACATAGCGGGGCCGATGCGGTCGATTAAGATCCACCCTGAACGCATCATCATGTTCTGCGAGGGCTCAGAAGACGAGACTTCACTGGCTGGAATTCCTTTCTTGCGTGCTGGTTATAACGACCTGCTCGACATGGCAAAGACCTCCGGTGGTAGCGCCGAGGGCTTCCTGAAAAACGCCAGCAGGCAACTCGGCATTAACATGTCGAAGGATACAAACCTCAAGACTATTGTCGATGAAGCCAAGAAAGCAGGATATTCAGGTCTTGCCGAAGCTCTGAACGCCGCCATCCAGAAGCTCAACTCAGGCACAGATTCCGCGCTGGTGACGCAGGACGGTGAGGCTAAGGTGCTTTCTGTGGCCGCTGCTGACCCGAGCCCAACCTGGACGGTCAGTGCAAATCAGTTCTCTTCATCCGTACAGATACCTTTCACCATTATTTTTGGTCAGCAGACGGGCCGCCTGGCGTCGGATCAAGATAAAAACGACTTTGCGAAGCGTTGTAATGGACGTCGTGGTGGATTCCAGACTGGCCGTGTAACCGCTGTTATTGAGCGACTGTGGACTGTGGAGGTTATCGAACCACCTAAATCTGGCGAAATCACGTTAACCTGGTCTGATCTACTCGCTCCAAGCGAGAAAGAGAAGATTGCCAACATGAAGGAAATGGCTGCGGTGGCGAAGGATACCCAGCAAGCCTATGGCACACCTGCTATTGATGAGAACGAGGTCAGGGAGGCGGGAGAACTTGAGCCTCGTGAGGATGTTAAGCCGCCTGACCCAAATAAAAAGGTAACGACCGATGATCCTCTTTCCGATGACACCGGAGCAAAAGACGAAAGTCGGGACACCGGTAGTTCCGCGCAGCAAGGTTGACCCGACCCGATCAGCAAAGCAGGTAACCGCGATGTTCCGGGATATCGAGGATCGGTATCTCGGCATCAAGCGAGCACTAAAGGCACTGTTCGACCAGCGTCTGACCGGGCGAGAGCGTGAGATCAACAGCCACAACTGGCACTTCCTTTGCCACGACCACGGCACGGATATGCGGCTATACCAGGTCAACGCCGGCAACTTCATCTATGACATGTCGGTGCAGGAACTGGCAGATCTGCTGGAAGCGGTGCAGGGCATTCTGGATGATTACCTGCTGGATGGAGGCGAGCAAAACCTTTGGGCGATGGATTACGTCGTCGCAGAAGCGCAGCGCGGCACGCTGGAGGCCTTCAACAACCTCTCGCAGCAGTCTCAGGTGTACGCCAGCCAGACAACGCTACAACAGCTCTTAAGCAGTCCCGGTCACCTTAATCAGGTGGCGGCTGCCAGGCTGACAACGTTCAGTGACTGGAAGGTCATCAGCGACACCGCCCGCGGCGATTTAACCAACATCATCACTGACGCGGTTGCGCGCGGCGTGAATCCTCGTGAGACTGCCAGCGTCATCAGTAAGCGCCTCGATGTGTCGATGTCGAAGGCTAAGAACATCGCGCAGACTGAGCAGGTCGGCGCGCTGCGACAGGCGCAATGGAACGAAACGGATTGGGCTGCCGACAGGTTGGGGCTAAATACCGGCCTTCTCCATCTTTCTGCGCTGAAGCCTACCACCAGGACAACGCACGCATTCTGGCATGGAAAGGTGAGGACCGTTCAGGCAGTGCGTGACTGGTATGCTGTCGATGGCAACAAATATCACTGCTATTGCAGCCAGATTCCGGTGCTGCTCAACGACGACGGCAGTATTTTCAATGAAGGCTTAAAGCAAAAGCTCACAAATGAAAGGATGTTATGGACAAAACATCATTGATATGATGATGTTATAATCCGTTAAATATTGAGAGTTTGTAAACAATGGAAGCGAAGAGTGTTAATTTCGAATGGAAGGAGTTGTTCAAAACTGACATTGCCATCCATTATCGAGTAATTTGTAAGATAGTGACCTCGAAAGGAATAGAAGTAACTGGAAGCGCGCAAGCAGTAATCAATAAAGCTCCGCAGATAACAACTAATCTATATAGTTTTGATGGCGCGCAGTTGGCTGAGCTATCTGCTTTTAATCACGCTAATCAGATGCTTTATAAGATTGCAGGTGAAAACATTCCTGATCATAGTACGTTAACTGGCATCGCGGCTATGAAAAAGTAGCATTGGGACTTACCCGCTCCGGCGGGTTTTTATTTTATTTGAAATTCACGAATGAGGGCGCTGCGTGACAGTCTATTGGTGCTGTGGTTGCGGGCGAACTGTGAGCTATCAATGCGTAACTGCGTTGGTGTATTTCCCATGGTGCTGTATGGCGCCTATGTTACGAAAAATCTAAACGAAGGCGCAATTTGTACTATTTCTTGCAAGGGAACGCTTCACTCAGAGCATCAACCGCCAAATCAGACGCGTTTTCAGCGCGGCGTTTAGGATACTGCTTCAAGTACTGATATACGACGTCAGATATTTGATTCAGGTTAAGTTGATTACTGGCACAAAATATTACACCGCTACCCAGATCATAAACTCCTGACACGTAGCCGTAGTACATGTTCGCATCGCTGATATCAGAACCCATTGTTCTATTTTCTCTGACTCGCATCAAGGATTCGCCCCAGGCAAAAAGCTGATTTCCAGTGTAAAAATTAGCCTGCGCGTCCTGCACACCGAATAAACCGATTGCGCCAATTATCAAGGCCTTTTTAATCATCATCTCACTCCTTTATTGAATAAACATAACTTAACGAGGATCTAGCATGAAACGCAACCGCGTTAATGTGCTGACCGTCGTCAACTCCGCTTCAAACATCACAACAGAAACCATCGACGACAAGCCACATATCGTGGTTCTCGGCATCACGCCTGTCGTTGACGATATCGTGATGAACCGGAAGTTGTACCCGGCAGCAGAAATCGAAAAGGCCTACAACACGCTTGAGCGTAATCCGATGCCGCTGGGTCACCCGAAGGTTGACGGCAAGCATGTATCTGCTCGCGATGTCCGGGCGGTGAATGAATATCACGTCGGCGCATGGCTGCAGAACGTAAGCCACAAAGACGGGAGGGTGACGGGCGATATGTACGTTAACCGCCAGTACGCCGAGTCAAGCGAGAAGGGCAAGCGCCTGATTAACCGCCTTGATGAGATGCTGGCCGGTACCAACTCCGACCCGATTCACATCTCTACTGGTCTGCTGTATTCCGGAATCGCCGCCAATGGCGAGTCAAAGGGCAAGAAGTACAACGAGATCGCCACCAACATGATGTTCGACCATGTGGCGGTTCTGCTTGATGAGCCGGGTGCCGGAACTCCGGAGGATGGAGTGGGTATCTTCGTTAACTCAGAAGGTGATGAGCAACAGATTGAGGTTGCCCGCCTGGCTGATGGTATCGACTGCACCCGCGATGGCCTGCTCAACAAGACCAAATTCTTCTTCACCAATGCCTCCAACTTCTCTTTCGACGACATCTCCCGCGCTATCAGCGACAAGCTGCGCGAGGGCGACGCCGAAGATAAGGGGCTTTGGCCTGAAACGGTGTGGCCGGACAACTTCATCTACCGCGATGACACCAAATACCTGAAGCAGAAGTACCTCATCGATGATGACGGCAAGGCCGTGTTCGTCGGCGAACCTGTAGAAGTCGTGCGCAAACCCACTGAGTACGAGATTAAAACCAACGGAGAGAACGATCCGATGAAAGAACTGATTATTAATGCGCTGAAAGCCGCTGGTAAGCCGACTGATGGCAAGTCTGATGCCGAGCTGATGGACGCCTATAACCAGATGGCAGCCGAAAAGGCAGAGCCTAAGGAAACGCCTGAAGATAAGGCCGCCCGCGAGAAGAAAGAGGCGGACGACAAGAAGGCCAAAGACACTGCCAACAACAACGAAGAAATGCCAGGCTGGGCCAAGTTGTTGAGTGAGCAAGTTACTGCCATCAACAGCCAACTCAATGCCAACTCTGACAAAGAGAAAGGCGAAAAGCGCGCGGCTGTGAAGCTGGCGATGAACATGAGCGATGACGAAGTCGCAGATCTTGACGGTAAGGCGCTCGATGCCATGTACGCCAAGTGCCAGACCTCTTTCGGCCTGAACGGTGCATTCCGTCACCAGGCTACCAACACCCAATCAGTCAGCGAAATGCCGGAGTAAAAAATGGCTAAAGACGGAAAACACGTAATTCACGCCGGTGGCGTATTCCCTAATCCGCTGCTCAACCGTGAAGGCCGCGCCACCGCGGTCAAGCCCGGCACCCTGGGCTTCTTCGATGCTGGCGTCTTCAAGGTGTCGGTAGATGGTAGCGAAACAGCGATTATCTATGTCGCTGACTTCGACTATCTGCGCTGCAAAACGGTAGATGACACGTTCGCTGTAGACGATTTGCTTGTGGCAATTCACCCCCTGCCTGGAATGTTCCTGAACGTTCGCGCCACAGCAGGCACCTACAAAAAAGGCGACGCGCTCTCAATCGTCAACGGCCAGGTGAAGAAATGGGCCACTGGTGAGGCTGATCGCTGCTATTGCGACGAAGAGCGCTCAATTACCGCCGTAGCAGGCGACCTCATTCGCGTAGTGATTAAGTAAGGAGTCACTGAATGCTTGTTTATTCTAAATCGCTGGGCGAAAAGACCGGCAACCTGGCCGTGAACCAGTATCAGTTTGGTATGTTGACGCAGGAGCGTAATGCCGCACTGAACCATCAGGGCGTTAACGTTATGCAGGAGATGGCGGATCGCCTCAATACAGTCAATCAACTGAATGGCATCAACGCCGTTCGTTCGCCTGCTGACCTGTATAAGGCATTCGACCAGACCGTGCTGCGTCAATTCCAGCCGAACACCGAGTTCACTCTGTTCAACGACCTGATGCCGCTGTCTCGTTCGGTGCGCATCAACCAGACCGTGTACGAATACGCTAAATCTGGCGGCCGTATGTGGGCTCACACCTCCATGTCCGGTCAGATCGGCGCAGCTCTGGATGCAGTGCAGTACCAGTACGACGGCACTATGGTTCCGGTGCACGATACCGGCTTCAAGTTCCACTGGCGTGAGCCACGCCTGAACAACCCGGACGCTTTCGATATCATCTCTGATGCTCAGTTCGAGTCTACCAACGAAGTGCGCCGCCAGTATGTGGATTACATCTACAACGGCTATCGCGACGCTGAAGGTAACTACATCAAGTTCGATGATAAGACCTGGAAGGGCCTGAAGAACGATGAGCGCGTTGCGATGGTTGACCTGGGTGCATCTGGCCTGAATATCGACTTCACCAGCGCTTCCGCGACCGCTGAGCAGATCCGTAACGCTGCCATCAAGCTGCGTGACACGCTCAAGCTGACCAACAACCAGTACGCAGAGCAGACCTGGTATGTGTCGAGTGCCATCATTTCCAACCTGGAGCGCTACTTCAGCGACAACTACCAGTCTGACACCATTCTGCAGGAGCTTCTGAAACTGTCCGGCATTTCCGCGATTAAAGAAGATGCCCAACTGACCGGTAACCAGATCCTGATTGTTCCTCTGACCGCTGGCGTGATTGCTCCGATTGTAGGCCAGGCTTTCGGTACCGTTGCCGATCCTCGCCCTCACTACAACAGCGATTACATCTGGCGCACCTGGGGTGCAGCTGGCCTGATGGTTAAGACCGACATCAACAGCAAAAAATCAGTCATCTACGCACACAGCTAAGGGGTGAGATATGGCACTGGTTAAAGTGATTAGCGATAACCTTTTCTCCGGTGCCAATCTCCAGAAGCTGGAGGTTGGTGCAAAGGTTGAGGTCAGCGAAGAGACCGCGAATAAGTGGAAATCAGCTGGCCTGGTGGAAATCGTATCAGGTGGCGATCGCAAGCTTGAAGTTGCAACGCCTGGTGCCGACGATACTCCTGCAGAGCAGGCAGAGCAGGCAGAGCAGGCAGAGCAGGCAGAGCAGGCAGAGCAGGCAGAGCAGGCAGAGCAGGCAGAGCAGGCAGAGCAGGCAGAGCAGGCAGAGCAGGCAGAGCAGGCAGAGCAGGCAGAGCAGGCAGACACCTTCGCTAAATCGAAAAAGGCGAAATAACCATGGCTGACCCAATCACGGCGGCAGACGTGCAGGCGTTCCTCGGTGAATTGGGTTACTCAATTCCCATGGCATTACTGGATCCGATTCTCTGCGTGGTGAACAAAATCATTCCTTGCCTCAATGGTGCCGGGTATGACGAGTGCACCGCGAAGCTGATCCTGATGTACGCCGCTGCGCTTATGGCGACATCGTCCGGCGCGCGACGCATCAAATCGCAGGGTGCGCCGTCTGGCGCGTCCCGTTCGTTTGAATATGGCGATGACAGCATTACCTGGTTGCGCGACTCGCTTGCCCGGCTCGATACCAGCGGCTGCACCGGCGAGTTGCCGATCAGCGCGGGTAACAGTGTCGGATTCTTCGCTGTCGTTGGGGGCTGCTGATGTCGTGGATATCCGTTAGCGCCCGGTTGCCGCGTTCATTCGTCCGCGTCTGGGTGATGACCGACGCCGGGCGGGAAACTACCGGCTACGTGAAATCTGACGGCGAGTGGTTCATCAACTGCCCGCGCATCCGGGCGACTGGCGCGAAGGTGCTGCGCTGGAAGGAGTGAGAATTGGTGTATAAAAAGCCAGCAAATGGTAAAATTAACGAGCCGGGGAATGCGTCAACATTGCCACCGGCTCTAACCATCATTACCTATTGCGGAGGTAACTCATGGCTCATCAAATCTTAAGCCATCAGCACCATAATGCGCCATCTTATAATGGCGTTGCAGGCGTCTATCAGATTACCAACACCATCACTGGTGAGGCGTATATCGGCTCTACGGTTAACATTTCAGGGCGGTGGGCGAGTCATCGCTATAAGCTGCGGAAAGGCACGCATGGAAACAGAAACCTTCAGGAGTCATGGGATAAACATGGCAAAGGTGTCTTTGATTTCTCTGTTCTGGAAGTAGTGAGTAATAAGTCAGAGCTTATTTCCGCCGAGCAGCGATTCTTTCGCGAATTAAACCCGACTTTCAATATCGCGCCAAACGCAGGGAGCTGTCTCGGAGTTATTCACACCGAAGAATCAAAGGCGAACATGGCGGAAAGTCGGCGCGGAGATAAAAACTGCTGGTTCGGCAAAGTGCCGGCCTGCGCAGGTATGAGCAGCCTGCCTGAAGTCAAAGCTAAAATATCAGCCAAGAATTCAGGCTCTGGTAACCCTATGTTCGGTGTTACCCCGGCACACGCCAAGTTTACCGATGAGCAGGTGCGCGAAATTCGTCGCGCCATTTCAGATGGTGATTCTCTTACCGCTATCGCCAAAAGATATGGCGTCTCAAAGGCTAACATTGCCCATATCCGGCAGGGTCGGTCATATGCGAGGGTAGTCTAATGTCGGCAACAGCTTCGTGGTCTTACACAGCCACTGCGACCATCTGGCGCAAGCTGGCAGGCAATGACGAATACGGCGATCCGCTGGGCTATGCAGAGCCTGAGCAAATCCTCTGTGATTACGAGGGAGGCCTTAGTAAGAAGTTAGCCAACCTGGGAGCTGAAATCGTCGTGAAGAATACCGTCTGGACGGAGTTCGCGCTGGCGGCTGCGGGTGATTACCTGCTGATTGGCGTATCGACGGAAGCCGACCCAGTTGTGGCCGGTGCCGACGAGGTGCGGCAGGTTATTCGCTATGCCGACACGTTTGAACGACTGGCGGATGATTACGCCATCCTGACGGGAGTGTAACCATGGGCATAAAAGTGAAGGGCATAAGCCAGGCGAAAAAGCACCTTAACGATATCATCAACGATGTTAAGGGACGCAAGGTTATTCGCGCGTTGCAGTCGGCGATGATGCTTATCGGTACCCGGGCGGCCTATTACACCCCGATCGACAGCTCAACGCTGATTAACAGCCAATTTCGTGAAATCGACGCTGGCGGCGTGCTCATCACCGGGCGAGTCGGTTACTCAGCCAATTATGCTGCGTACGTGCATGAGGCGTCTGGCAAGCTGAAAGGCCAGCCGCGCGCGCACTTTGGAGTGACCAGTAACCGGTCTGAATTTGGTCCGCAGAAGCCGAAAGAGTTCGGTGGCGGAACCGGAACGGGAAACTACTGGGATCCGCATGGTGAGCCTCAATTCCTGACCAAAGGCGCGAATGATGAGCGCGATAACGTTGACGCGGTGATGCGCAAGGAGCTTTCGCTATGACACCCATGATGCACGAGCGGGTGCGCAACATGTTCGGCGACGCAGGGCTAACTACCGGTTTCACGGTGCAGCAGCTGATGTACGACGACCCGGACGACCTGTCGAAGGCGGTCATGGTATTCAGGCCAAACGGCGGTTCGAATATTCGAACTGACCTCGGCTCTGAGTATCACGTCCTGGTCGACGTGGTCGGCGCAAAAGATAAGCGCAAAGACGCGCTCAGTGCTGTGCAGCGCATCGTCGATTACGTCCAGGCCAACCCCATGGCTGACGAGTGTGTCGGCTACATCCAGAACATGGGCGCAATACCCGCGCCGGTGCTCACAGAAGAAGGGCGAATAGTCTTCCGACTCCAGTTCGCCTGCACTTACGGCGAATAGCCATTCCCAACCAAATAACCCGCTTCGGCGGGTTTTCTTTTATACGTCAAAGAGGAGTTTCACATGGCTAATTGCCAGAACTCGAACGAGCGCCTGTTCGGCGGTGCGGTCGTGCTGGAAGTCGCCGATGGTTGCCCGGACGTCAAGCCACTTGAATCAGAGTGGATGGCGCTGGCTGCAGGTACGTCGAAGGGCTTCGACTTCAACCCGAACTCGGTTACCTCTGATGCGGATGACGGCGGCGGCTATGTCGAGACCATCATCACCAACAGTGATTTCACCCTGAGCTTTGAAGGTGAAGTGCGCAAGAAAGACAAACTGGATCAGTACGGCGTCGGCAAGTTCATCAAGTATTTCGCTGACGAACTGAAGGCCAAGCGCCAGCCTGGTATCTGGGTTCGCATGGATTATGGCCCGGTTGAATTCATCGGCTACATGAACATCACGGCGCTGAGCTCTGACGGCGGTACCAACGATATCGTTACATTCTCAACCGAGTTCAAAGTCGGTGACGCGAGCACCATCGAAGTGAACGAAATCACTGCGGTTGCGGTGACTGGCGTGACGGTAACCCCGACAACCAGCACCGGCACGGCAGGCGGTACCAGCACCTTCACGGTGAACATCGCACCAACCGGCGCTACCAACAAAGACTTCACTGTAGCGACTACCGATGCGACAAAGGCAACGGCTGCCGCCTCCGGCAATACCGTTACCGTGACGCGCGTCGCCACCGGCAGTGCGCAGATCATCATCAACACCGAAGACGGCAACTTTGTGGCTGTGCATACGGTTACCGTTACCTAAAGGACATTCCAAAGGGCGGCGTGCTGCCCTTGATAATGTCCGTTTACTGGAAGGCCTATGACCGCTTTAACCGATATTGGCGAACTATCTATCAGCGACAGCCGCGAAGGCGGGAAAGATTACCTGTTGCGACCTTCATTTGAGGCCATGACCAGGATCGGCACTCCGGAAGAGATTGTTCAGGCGTACGCCACCATCCACGGCAATGACGTTGCTCAGTTGATTGAGGTGTGCGCTGGCACGCTGGGGCGTTTCCCTGCCTGGTTATCTCCATCATTTAACCGCGCTGCTGAGAAGCTGTTATCAATGTGCATGCTGGTGCTGCAGGCGTGCTGCGATGACGATCTGACGCCAATGATTGGCGAGTGGAAGGGTTGGCGACACTGCGTTGTATACCGCCCTGGCCAGATGCCGAAGACCGACATCATCGTGCTGGCGCAGCACCTCATGCAGCACGGCGTCGTCGGCAAAGCCAAGGTCCGGCAGTTACAGCGCCACGAAACGGGCGCGAGAACGAACGAATTTAAAGCCTTCGACTACATCAGTGCTGCGCGTAGTCACTTTGAGATGAACCGAGCCGAAGCCTCTCAGTTAACGATGACCGAATTCCAGATGCTGCTGGCGGCGAAATACCCGGACCAGAAAGGCTTCACTCGCGAAGAGTACGACAGTATCGCCGACGAGTACCTGGCTAAACAGGCCGCACGCAGGGCAAAAGCAAAGCAATAACCGGAGAATGATATGGCAGGTGAGAAGAACGCCGGTAGCATCGTGTATGAAATCAGCGCCGACGTTGAGCCGCTGCTGCAGGGCGGGAAACAAGCCATTTACGCTCTGGATAAACTGGATGCTGCGGCCCAGCAGTCAGGCAAGGGAATGGACAACCTCGACCAGAGCGCGTCTCAAACCGGATCCGCATTTACTGAACTGGCCGGTTATGCAAACTCGATGGATAACCAGCTGCGCAAGCTGAATACCAACGTGAACGGAATTGCCCGCGCAATGGAAGAGGCCCGCAGCGGTACCGGCGGAGCGAGCAGTGAATTCAGTCGAGCGGAATCCATCATCGAGGCGCTGGGTAACCAACTGGCCGTGCTGGACGAAGCGCAGGAAAATGGCGCGCGTAGTGCCGCAGTTCTGGCTGCGCAGTTGCGTGCAGGGTCGAAAGCCACCGACGAAGAGAAGCAGAAAATCGGTGAGCTGACTGGTCGCCTGTATGACATGAAGACAGGCGTTGAAAATGGTGCAAAAGGCACTGGTAGCTGGAAAACCAGCATGCAGCAGGCCGGGTACCAGGTTCAGGACTTCATCGTGCAGGTGCAGGGTGGGCAGTCTGCGCTGGTGGCGTTCGCTCAGCAGGGCTCGCAACTCGCTGGTGCATTCGGTCCTGGTGGTGCAGTCGTTGGCGCCATAATAGCGCTTAGCTCTGTGCTGGCTGGCGTGCTAATTACTTCTCTGAATGGCGGTAAGAACGCCATGGATGCGCTGAAAGACGCAGCCGAAGCGATGGATAAGGTAATCACCATTTCCTCGCAAGGCGTGGCCGCACTTTCAGACAAATATGCCGCGCTGGCGCGTGTAAATGCTGACGTTGCAACACTGCTCCGTAATCAGGCGCTGCTGGAGTATAACCAGGCCATCTCAAAGATTCCGAAGGCCATTAGTGACGCGTCTGATGCTTTCATTACGTTAGGCGATCGCGCACTGGCGGCGGTAGGTGGGGCGTCTCCAAGCATCAAGAAATTTAACGATGAGCTTTCTGCGCTTGGTGTTACCACCACAGACTGGAGCCAGGCCATTCAGCAGGCCAACAGCCAGGGTCAATATGCCTCTGGTATTGTGAATTCGCTTTCCTCAACGGTGAGCACCCTTTCTTCTCGCCTGGGCATCAGCAAGCAGTCAGCGTTTGATCTGGCAAGAGAACTATCAGACCTTAGCAATAACCCGTCCCCGGAAGCACTTCAGGAACTGGCGAAAAAACTCCAGGAAATGAAGTCATCCTCAAAAGATGGTCAGTCAGCCATTGCTGAGTTGGCCGGTAAGCTTGTCGATCTGGCGAGAGAGGCGGCCAACGCGAAGATCAACGTCGACAGCCTCAACAAGTCCACTGACAACCTCACGGCCGGGCAGAAGAACATCATCAAGCAGTCTGAGCGAAACCTTGCTCTGTCCAAACTACAGGGCGAGGCCCGCGCGCGGCTGCAGGCGCAATACGCTGCCGAAGATGCCGGGTTTGCGAAGGATGATCCGCACGCTAAGCAGATGGAAGATGATGCTGCCGCTACGTACAAGAATACGCAGGCGCAGAAGACACTTCAGTCCGGGCAGAAAAAAGGCGCTTCCCAGGCGGATTCTATTGCTCAGAAACTAGCGAATCTGAAACAGCAGTCAGAACTTGCCGCCGACTCAACCAATAAGCTGAGTCGTGAACAGGCGATGCTCAATGCTGAGCAGTCTCTTGGAAAAGGAGCTACTCAAGCGCAGATCGCAGAGGCTCGCCAGTATGCTGCTGCAAAATGGGACACTGCCAACGCCATAAAGGCGCAGGCGGCTGCGGAGAAACTTCTCCCTGAGGCACGCGAGAACGCCAGTTACAGGCAGGATGTAGAGGATCTTAATACCGCTCTGGCTGCGAAGAAAATCAGCCAGGACCAGTTTAATCAGACATCCGAGAGATTGGAGGCTACTCACCAGGCAAACCTGGCAAAAATCCGCGCCCAGCAAGCGGTAACTCCACAGCAAGATGCGGTCGGTGGCGTTGACCCTGTTCAGCAACTGGCGAACGAGAACGCCCGCAAGCTAGCGCTCATTCAGGCATTCGAACAGCAGGGGCTTATCACTCATCAGAATGCACTTATGTTGCGCGCTACTGCTGACAGGGAGTACGAGCAGGCTCGCATTTCTGCGCAGTGGGAGATATGGAGAAATCAGAGCCTGGGCAATGAAATGCTCGCCGCTAGCTTTGAATCCTTTGCAGGCAATGCTTCCAATGCTTTCACAGGGATCCTGACCGGAAGCATGTCTGCTCAAGAGGCAATGCAATCTCTAGCAAGCAACGCGCTGAATAGCCTCATCAATGGCTTTGTGCAAATGGGTGTTGAGTGGGTTAAATCCGCGATCACTGGCAGCAGTGCGCAGATCGCCGCCACAGCGGCAACAACATCAGCGGCTGTCGCAGGAACGGCGACAACCACGGCAGCGAGCGTTTCATCTGCTGCGGCAACCACCGCGGCATGGACTCCAGCGGCTATCGTCGCATCTATTGGTTCTTTTGGTGGTGCGGCGGCCATTGGTATCGGTGCTGTCATAGCTGCAATGGCGATGGCTGGAGGAATTGCTGGTAAACGCAAGAACGGAGGCCCGGTATCAGCTGGCTCGATGTACCAAGTCGGCGAAAGTGGCATGCCTGAGATTTACCAAGCCAGCACCGGCAAGCAGTACATGATCCCCGGAGACAACGGCAAGGTCATCAGCAACAAAGACCTGGGCGGTGGAGGTGGTCAGATACAGGTTTCAATACAATTTAATGATTATTCTTCTGGTGCTCATTCCTACGATGCTCAGGCCACGCAAAATGGTAGCACTTTAACTGTCCAGGCATTTATCATGGATATGGATCAGGGTGGGCAGATGAGCCAATCGATAACCAGAAACATCCAAGCACAGCGGAGAGCTAGAGAATAATGGATATTGGACCAGGTGAAAAAGGTTATATGCAACTTCCTATTGGGGAAGAGACGATTTTCAGCCATAACAAGCCTGTTACCTATCAGGTTGTGACTTCTGAAGGGTCAATTATTGAGGTTGAATTACCTAGCGGCGTTGAGTTTAAAGTGACAAGTGCCGGAGATATCAAATCAGTCAACATAAGTATATTTGACTCGCCAACCGGCCCCGTTGAACTAATTTAGTTATAACCCGCTCAGGCGGGTTTTTTAATGTCTGAGGAATGCTATGGCGATCCCATATCCTGACTGGCTCCCGCTGGCGCAAAAAGGAAAAACACCGGCCACAGATACCGGGTTCAGGACTGACCAGCCGACGGTCGGTGCGCCGATATTCCAGAAACTCACCGACGATCTGAAGACGACGTTTTCGTTGACATGGATTTTCAAAACCAGAGACCAGCACCGGGCCTTTATGCAATGGTTACGCAGTCCAAACTATCTCGACAACGGCAACCAGTGGTTCACGATGCCTCTTGGCGCCGGGACAGGAGACACCGGAATTGAGATACAGGAGCTGCATTTCCTTGCGTGGCCGACATGGTCGCAGTCCGGGTCCGTGTTTACCTGGAGCGGAGATGTCGTTGCGCGGGAACTGGTTAACTCTGATGACGAATACGACGACATCATTGTCGAGCTTCCACCGCCGTGGGCGTCATGGCTGGATATTATTGTCACCGGATATCCTGATGACCGGGATCCGGAAAGCATCCCCAGGGTACCTTAATGCCAACACTCAGAGAGTTTCAAAGCCAGCGACCAAACCGGATACTGTACGAAACAATAACGTTCTACAGTCCGGTTTTTGGTTATGTGAGGCTGGTAAATAATCAAATCTTCCCGAAGACGCTCGGTGGCCAGGTGTATACGCCATGCCGCATGGAGCTTACTGAAAGCCAGCAGAGCAATACGCCGATCCTCGACAGTACCGTAAAGTTCAGCCGATTGGCGCAGGATTTCAAGCAAAAGCTGAAACAGTGGAAGGCCTTCGACCGCATCACGCCAATATCTGCCACTTACCAACTGTTTGATGCTGCGGACATGGGGACGGCGATTAAGTCGTGGACGCTGTATGTCAGCGACTGCTCGATGGATGACAAGGACGTTACCTGTCCGCTCACCCGAATAAATCCACTCAACCGCAACGTTGGGCGCCTGTATACCGTCGAAGAGTTCCCGGGGCTGCAGAATGTCTAAAGATGAGTTTGTGTCCCTTGTTACGGGAATGCCGTGGCGAAACCGGGCATGCAGTTTCGAGACGGCAGATTGCTGGGGGCTGGTAGTGCTTTACTACCGTCACGTTCTTGGCATCGAAATACACCAGTCTCCTGACTACGAGTGTGGCCACGATTTCCTAACCTGCTATGACGCTGATGTTGTCTTCTGGAAGCGCTGCGACGTGTTTGCGGAGGACGGCATCTTCGTGGCGTGGGTTGGAAGTCAACCGGTTCACGTCGGGATGATAGTTGATGGTCGCGCTCTACACAGCCGCGGGGAAAACGGGCACGTAAGGTCTGACGCCATCAGAACAATTCAAAAGCTATTCACCAGAGTCGAGTTTTATTCTTATGCCGATTATCGAGATCCAGCGAGTTCCCGGGATGCCTAAGGACAGGGCTGTCGTAGAGGTTGGTACGGTATTTTCTGAGTGGATGATGCAGGAAAGCCTGCACAAAGACGTCAGAATCAACGTGAACGGCAGAGAGCTGCAGCCGGATGATGAGCTGGCGTTCATCCTTCAGGAGTCTGACCGGGTCATCATCTTTGACCAGCCAAAAGGTGGCGGCCTGATAGGGACCATCCTTAACCCACTCGAGCACCTCAACCCGATTAAGTTCACGCAGAAGGTTCTGTCCGGCCTGATGCCAAAGCCTAATGCCGGATCCGCTGCCGCCGGTAACAGCAAAACATCACCAAACAACAGCCTGAAAGGGCAGACGAACATCGCTCGCAACGGCGAAGCGAAGCCGGATAACTTCGGTCAGGTAAGGGCATTCCCGGACCTGATTCAGGAGTCGCTTTTTGAGTATGTGAGTAACCTGAAATACGTTACCGAGTTGATGTGCTTTGGCCTGGGTAAGTATGACGTCACGTCAGTTCGCTTTTCAGAGTCGAATCTCGGATCTATGGCTGGCGCCAGCTACACGATTTATCAGCCTGGAGAAACCATCCCAACAATTCAGGAGGGGTACCAGTTTGATGATGTTGATGGTCAGGAGTTGCCAGGCCCTAACGAAAGTGATGAGCTACCGGTTGAAACGGCAACCGCCAATACAGTAGTCAGCGGTAATTATGCTGGTGGTCAGATATCGATGAAGATCGTCAAGCAGGCGGAGTTTGATTTTTTCAAAGACCTGCCTAGGCCATCACCAGTTAAATTCATTATCAACATCACGTATTCGACGACTGAGGGGCCGGTTACACAGGATGTGACTATCAGCGCCAATCTAATCAACTGCATCGAAAGCGATGATGGGGCGGTGATAAACCCTGTTCAATATTACGAGTTCATCTTTGACCAGCTGAATGGTCCGGGCGTCCCTATTGATACCGCGACGATAAACACGACCAAATTTATCCTGATGCAGAATTCTGGCGTTACCGTCGGTCCGTTTTTCTCGCCGCTTCCGGCAGAACAGCTATGGATACACACGCAGTCCAGGCTCGGTCCGAAGGATTACACCGACTGGAAGGTGGTTATCTGGAAAGTTGATGATGATAACAATCAGATCCCCGGCACGCAGCAGGAGCTTGTCTATCACGTCCAGAACCCGCGAGATGATCTGTCAGATACCTTTTACCAGACAGATAAAATCATTCCGACGGCCGGGTTTGGTCGATATTCCATTTCCCTGACAAGAACGAACGGCAGCCACGACAGAAGCGTGCTGCAGCTGGAAGAAATTCACTCAGTCAATATACGCAGTAATGTTGTTTATCCGGATGATACGCTGGTAATGGTGAAAGTCAGGGCCACTGAGAACGCGACCAGCGGGCGTGAGCGTAAGTACAACGCGCTTATCACCAGGCACGTTATCAGCTACAACGCCGCGACGCAGCAGGTTGACTACACCACCAGACCGTCGCGTAAGTTTGCAGACATTGCACTGCATAACTGGCTGGTCACGGGTAAGCAGCCAGAAGACACGATAGACATTTATGGGTTGTACCAGATCCAGGCAGAGATCGATGCTATCGACACGCGACTTGGTTACTTCGACTACACCTTCGATGATGAGGACATCTCGCTTGGCTCGCGCATGGAGTCTATTTGTGATGCGGCAAGCGTGTCGGCTTACGATGATAATGGCGTTTTGTCATTTACGCGTGACGGCAAAAAAACGTCGCCGGCCACCATCTTCAACCGGTCAAACACGAAGCCAGAGGGATATTCACTGTCCTACGACATGACGCTTCCCGGCGGCTTTGACGGCGTGGAGGTTCAGTATCGTAACCCGGACACCAACAAGCAGGACTACGTGCGGTACCGGGTGGATGGGAACAGCATTGTTGAAGGTCAGCCGATAAAGGCGAAAAAGTTCGAGCTGCTGTATATCAGGAATCGCTTCCAGGCTAATGAGCGCGCCTTGCGTGAGTGCCGCCGACTTATCTATTCCCGCATGACGATGTCTGTCACAGCGCTCGCTGATGGCGAATGGGTGAATATCGGGGATATGGTCCAGGTGCCGGATACTTACGATACCAACCAGCAGGCTGGCTATATTGTGTCGCGCACCGGCAACGACTTTGAAACCAGTGAGAGCATCACCTTCTCCGGATCGATGTTCGTTCAGATAACCGACTCTATGGGGGCGACTACGGCGCGCTATCCAGCATCACCACGCGCAGATACGCCGTTTGGATTTACCGCTGCAATTCCCGCTATCACTCTCAACCTTTATGACGGATTCGACGTTCAGTCACCTTCACGATATGCAATTGCTACCTCGGAGGAGCTTGACGCCGGGCGATGGACTGTCACCGCCAAACAACCAGACGGAAAGGGTAATACCGCATTAACTCTCGCTGAGTACAGCGACAAGATTCACGAATAGACCACCAACTTTCACAGCACAACCCGGCATCGAGCCGGGTTTTTTATGGAAATAATATGGCTACGCAACCTACTAACCAGCCGGTACCAAGCGAATCACCGCGCGACCTGAAATTTAATGCAGGGAAGATTGATGAATTTGTTACGTCAATGGCCCGGCAATATATCGACCGTTTTGGCAATGCTCACTACACCATTGAAGGAATGCGCTGGATTGCTCAGCAGGCAATTGCCGCGTTTGGCTATATCACGTTGGACAGTTTCGAAGACGGAAATACTCTGACCCTTCCCAATCAGGTTCTGCGCCTTGAGTCTATCGGAGAGTATTACCGATGGGATGGCGTATTCCCCAAAGTTGTTCCCGCTGGATCTACTCCAGAATCAACAGGAGGTATTGGCACAGGTGCATGGTTGTCAGTTGGAGATGCCACCCTGAGGGGAGATCTGGCGAAAACAACTGGTGCTGGTCTTGTTGGTTATAAGTGGAAGCAAAGCGGCAGTTCTGTTTATAGAACGCTTCAAGAAAAGCTGGATGATTTTGTTAACGCATCAGATTTCGATTTAGTAGGTGATGGGTCTGATGAATCTGAAAAGATGCAAAATGCTGTAAATGCAGCAATAGCTAGTAAGTCTAAAACTCTATATATTGGAAGTGGTACTTACAAAGCTTCAGGGGTTGATATCACATCCCCAGTTACAATTATAGGATCTGGACGCAAGACATGTGAGATACAGCCAGCAGTAACGGGGGCTGCTATATTCGCTGTTACAGGCAATGGGCGCGAGTATAATAATAGACTCTCCGATGTATGCTTTAAAGGAATAACATTCTCCAATCCGGGCGCTGGAAGTCCATTTTTAATAATAGCACAGTACACTAATCATTTCAGGATGGAACAATGCACTGTATATCATGGGGTTATACAGTTACATGCGTACTACTACCCAACATTTTATGAAGTAAATCTATTTTCTGGAAATATTTACTGCGAGCCTGAGTTGAATGCTGGTGAAGTTTCTTTTGACTATGCAAACGGTGCTTACTTCGACCGTATATGGAGTAGTTCCGGTAAGATTGAAGTTCGTAACGGGACGGATACAAGAGTTAGTAATTCATACCTATACAATGGCGATATTGGCCTGATAATTGAAATTGATGACTCCGTGTTCAATAATGCATCTAAATTCGTAGGTGGTGTTGTTATTCTTGATAATCTAGTTTGTGAATGTAAGACCTATCTCAAAAGAATCGCTTTAAGTCGTATTAGCGGAAGTACTTTTGGCGCATTCAACGGAACAGGTCTTACAATTAACGGAGCAAGAGAAATTTACATGGTAAACTCTGGTGGTCATTATAGTAATGACAATGCTATTCACTTAATTAATGTGCGTAATAGTGTTTTTTCTGGCAGTAGTTTTACTAACGCTGTGAACTCATGTCTTCTTTTAAACGATTGTCACGACTTAACATTTACCAGTGTGAATGCTGGTTTTGTAGAGGTATACGAATAATGGCCAACATAACCCCAAAGTATGGGTTCAACATATCAACAGGGTGCACAGGTATTATTTTAGTAGGTTGCACCAGTACAGGTAATAGTATTGCAAACATAACTGGTGGCGGTTATGTAGATGGTAGCACTAGAGTATTAGCATGTAATGGCATGCCTGATTCAGTTATTGTTCTCCGTGGGTCTACTGCGGAGCGCCCTACAGCACCAGTCAGTGGGCAGATGTATTATGATACAACGCTAGGTCTTCCAATATGGTATAACGGCACAGCTTCATCATGGCAGCGAGCTGATGGAACAAATACTTGATTAATTTATGGCGCATCAATATAAAGCATCGATGCGCCATAATAATCACTGACAAATGTTTTTGTCAAAATCAACTACAATAATATCATCATATGAGTATAAGTTATATTCATATGCTCTTTTAATCTTTGCGGTTGAGCAAAAGGTTTTTTCATTTAACACACTTGCAATGTTTGTATTCCCAGGGTGTTTAAAGTAAACTCCAACTCTATTCATATAAGGGAATGGCCAATCCCAATTATAGAAATACTCTGGGAAAAATCTAGATATTAACGGATAATTATTTCGAGCGTTTACAAAAACATCATTGTCTTTCTTTTTACCATTAAAAATAAGTATCTGATTTGTTTTTCCGCTTAACTCGAAAGCATCATTTTTAATCTGATGAAACAGAACTGTGGTTATGTTTTTTTCTTCTGTCATTGCATTTGTGTATGAACATAAAAAACCAAAAACATAAATCAGAGGAATTACAAGTATATATGTTATTGAATTTTTTGTTTCTCGCGAGAAAAGATAAACAATCATGAATAAGAACAACATCGTAGCAGAAAAACCGATCATCACTCTTGGGGCGTCGATGTGATGCTGAAGTGGTAATAGAGTAGCAAAAGACAATATCAAAGCTGTTACTGGCGATGTTATTGTAATTAAAAAATTAATAATACCAGTAATACTTTTATTAGGTATTGATTTCTTTAGCGCGATAAATGTCGTCATTGCAATGAAAAATAAAAATATTACTATAAACGCAACTCGTCCTGATTCCCCAAAAATACCACTAGATATTGAATGAAGATAAAATTTTAAGTTTTCATATATAACTGAAAAAATGCCTTCAGTTTTAATTGATGGGTGATCCGGGTCCCCAACAACAGTTAAAAATAAAGGAATAACCACCAAAAAATATAATGCAACACCTATAACTAATGATACCGTCTTTTCTATGAGGTAAGTTAATAGATGTCTGTTACTATCTGAGTTAAAGTACATGTAAACATATTTACACAGAATAATAACCAGCATGAAATTTAATGATGCTTGGTATATAGACAATATAAATAATGTTAACAGGGCGGCAAAAGAAATATTTAAAATTGTCTTTTTGAAATTAAATATTACAACTGAAAATGACAATGCAATACTTATGAACATCGGTAAAACATCAAAGCGATACATTGCATTTTCAATTAAAAATGGGCTTGATAAAATACCAAGAGGAACCAACAGCCCAATAAATTTATTATCTGTCAATATAAACATCCTGCTAAAAAAATACAGGCAAACAGATATCAAAAATACTGATAATATTGCAGGAAATGGGAATAAGTCCGTTATGTGCATGTTGAAATTCAATGCAATCATCAACATTTCAGCCAAAGGTCTACCATCCCTAGCCCATCCAGTATACCCCCATATAGCTCTTCCCTGATCATCTACATAATGAATATTTGCCATGATGATGGGGGTGAAATATATAAAAACAGATATCAAGAACCAATGGAAAGGTGTTTTATTTTTATTTGCAATCATTTTTCTGATCCTTTAAAACATATCTTGGGCGCTGCTTAACTTCAATATAAATACGTCCTATGTACTCTCCAAGTACACCAATACCAACTAGTTGTACGCCGCCAAGAAACAATATTGATACAAGAATTGAAGGGTATCCAGGTACATTATTACCAAAAATTAATTTATCAATTATCATCCATGAACCGTATGTAAATGATATACATGCAATAAATAACCCAATATAGGTCCACATGCGAAGCGGGAATGTTGAGAAGCTAGTGATCCCTTCCAGCGCCAAGTTCCATAGCTTCCATCCATTGAACTTTGTGCTTCCTGCAACGCGTTCTGCTCGCGCATATTCTACGACATCGGTTCGACCACCAACCCAGCTCAGCACCCCCTTCATAAACAGGTTTCGTTCTGGCATGAGCTTAATGTTTTCCACTACTTCGCGAGACATGAGCCGGAAGTCGCCAACATTCTCTTCTATCTGAGGGTTGCTGATTTTGTTATGAAGTTTATAGAACCACTCAGCAGATTTACGCTTCAGCCTGCTGTCAGTGGAGCGGTCAGAGCGTTTAGCCAGAACCATATCTGCACCGGCCTGCCATTTCTCTATCAAGTGAGGAATAACTTCGATCGGGTCTTGCAGATCAACGTCAATCGGGATAATTGCCTCCCCGGTAGCATGGTCCAGACCTGCGAACAGGGCGGGTTCTTTGCCGAAGTTACGTGTGAACGACAGCGAAACCACAAGCGGGTCGGCAACAGCAAGCTCGTTGATAATTGATTCTGTAGCGTCTTTGCTGCCATCGTTTATGAAGACTATCTCGACTTCATGCTGCTGAAGCCCTTCAAATTCGCGCACGGTTTTATAAAAAATAGGTATCGTGGCCTCTTCGTTAAAAACCGGAACGACTAAAGAAATTTTCATTTCGCATCCCTAAAGACAATATATTTTGAATAGATAAATCCGCATATCAGACTGATGGCAGAGAATACGATTAGCGTGATGATAGGTGCCATTCCTGACTTATCAGCAGCCCAGCCAACAATTGCGCTCAGTGTTCCCATAAAGCCGACATAGAGCATGTAGCGCATAGTTGTAGTTGATGCCTTGAAGGTGAATTTTGCATTAGCAAAGAAGCTGAACGATACGGCGACAACGAATCCTGCAAAGTTACCGAGAGCCTGTCCAGTATGAAGTGCGTATATGCAAATGGCGAACACTACCCAATGAATGAGCGTATTGATAACGCCTATTGATGTGTATCTGGCGAATAGCTTTAACATTATAAAAATCAGTGAATTCTTAGAGGCCAAAGTTTAGCATTTGAAAGCGGAACGATCGACCCATGATGTTGGATGGTGAGACAAAAAATGGGACACAAAAAGCTTTACATCGGTTTGAAGGGCTTTGTGCTTTTTTGGGGGGGTGTTTGATGGGGCACGGATGGGGCAAAAAATTAGCGCAAAACAACTCAAAACCTCGGAAGGTGGTGATTCGTCTTACGCTAACACTCTGCTTTACGACTGCTTTCTGCTCACTTCGACGCACTATAAATTAATAGTGCCGCCTATTCTGAACAAACCTTCATGGGCGGACTAAGCCGCCCATCGATTAGCAGGCGTTAAGGCTTAAGACTTTTTCGCCTGATACATCTCATCGCCATGGTTGTCATCTTCAACCCAGAAATTGATGTTGAATTGGGCGTCGTCGCTTAATTCAACGCGATGCCAGTACTGCGGCGGACTGGTCGCAAACTGACCGGCATTAATCACCACTTTTACTTCAGGCTCTTTTGCGTCTTCATTGGCAAAGCCGTAATACGTTACCGTACCTTCCATCACACAAAGCTGGCCAAAAACGCCTGCTGCAGTGTTATGGTGAGAAAGAAGTGCTGCCGGGACGTTGTCTTTCGTGAAGAAGGGAGTAGAGCGTTTAACTTTCCAGTTTGCCGGGATGCGTAAATGGGACATAAGACATCTCCTTGGTGTGGCATCTATAAGATGTATTTAATATACATCTTATAGATGCCAGCAGGCAATGAATTTAAGGCAAAAAAAACGCTCCCGAAGGAGCGTCTCTGTTAGCGACCGAAGAGGTCACGTTTTTTCGGTTTGAACGGCTGTGCTATCACTACCAGCACGGCGACCACCAGGTAGGCGGCGAAGATCCCCAACAGCCACTGCGGCATTTCCAGGGTTAAAAAAGACCACTGGCGCTCAGCACAGTCACCGGACGCTAAAAACACCTGCGGCAGCCATTTGTCCAGTGGCAGCCAGCTTGGGAAGCGTGCGGCAAAATCACAGGTCATAAACGGGGATGGGTGCAGCTGAATCATGGTGTGCTCATACGCTAACTGAAGTCCGCGCCAGGCACTGTAAATCCAGATTATCATCGCCACATAGCGCAGTGGTGTTTTTGGTGCGATAGCACCCACCAGCCCTGCACCCATCACGCCAAATAATGCGCTACGTTCGTAAATACACAACACGCAAGGTTTTAGCAGCATGACGTGCTGGAACCACAGCGCGACGAGCTCCAGCGCAAAGGCGGTTAACGCCAACAATAACCATGCTCCACGACCTCGGGAGCACTGGTTTAAAAATCGCAACATAATCATTTCCCTGCAACATGCGTAGAGACCGCAGTTTAAACCAATTCACTTTATGCGCCACTAGCGGGAATTGAAAATTTGCGTAATCGGATATTTATCATGCAAAAAGTCAAACCGGGCAGTGATTTGCCCGGTTAATTGTTATGAAAGTGTAGCTAACCAGCCCGTTTGGGTCATCCACTCGGTCACCGGAACTAGCGTGAACTCGACGCAAAGCAGGCCGACGAGCGTCAGGACGAGAGTATAAGGCAGGGCCATCCACACCATGCGACCATAAGAGAGGCGAATCAACGGCGCCAGTGCAGAGGTCAGCAGGAACAGGAATGCAGCCTGGCCGTTTGGCGTGGCCACCGAAGGCAGGTTGGTCCCGGTATTGATCGCCACCGCCAACAGCTCAAATTGGTTAAGGCTGATGGTCCCATGTTCCATCGCGGCTTTGGCTTCATTGATATAAATCGTACCAACAAAAACGTTATCAGAGATCGAAGACAGCAGGCCGTTGAAGAGATAAAACAGCGTCAGTTGTGCATGTTCAGACGACTGCAAAACAAACTGAATAATCGGTGAAAAGAGCTGTTGATCGATAATCACCGCGACAATAGAGAAGAACACGGTCAGCAGCGCGGTGAAGGGTAGCGACTCGGTAAAGGCTTTACCTATCGCATGTTCGTCGGTGACACCGGTCAACGAGGTTGCCAGAATGATGACCGACAAACCGATTAATCCGACTTCTGCCAGATGCAGGGCCAAAGCAACGACCAGCCAGACGCCAATAATCGCCTGGACAATCAGTTTGATTTTGTCCTGGCGGGTACGTTGTTGGCGGCTCTGATCGTCAAACTGTTGCAGGACATCACGGACGGTCTCCGGCAGCGTTTCGCCATAGCCAAACCAGCGCAATTTCTCGACCAGTACACAGGTTAACAGGCCGCAAATCAGTACCGGGACGGTAACTGGCGACATGCGCAGGAAGAAGTCGCCAAAATGCCAGCCAGCCGCTTTGGCAATAATCAGGTTTTGTGGCTCGCCCACCATGGTCATCACGCCGCCTAACGCCGTACCGACACCCGCGTGCATCATCAGGCTACGCAGAAAACCGCGGAACTGCTCAAGTACGACTTTATTGTGCTGATCGATATGGCTGTCATCAAGCATGTTGTTGTCTTCCGCGCGAGAAGAAGCAACGCGATGGTAGATACCATAAAACCCGACCGCAACGCTGATTACCACGGCAACGACGGTCAACGCATCGAGGAACGCAGAGAGGAAAGCGGCTGCAACACAAAAAGACAGTGACAGCAGCGTCTTGGAGCGAATAGTGAGCAGCAGACGCGTGAAAATAAACAGTAATAACTGCTTCATAAAGTAGATGCCTGCCACCATAAACATCAGCAGCAATAACACCTCAAGGTTTGCGGCAACCTCTTCACGCACATGCGTGGCGCTGGTCATACCAATAATGACAGCTTCGATAGCCAACAGCCCGCCTGGCAGCAGTGGGTAGCATTTTAACGCCATCGCCAGCGTGAAAATGAACTCGGCCACCAGCAACCAGCCGGCGATAAAAGGGTTGATGAAAAAAATAATCGGGTTAACGACTAAGAAGACAAGCAGTGCAAGTTTGTACCAGTCTGGTGATTGACCTAAAAAATTGCGCCACATCGCGCGGCCCCATGATAGCTCCATGGTGATTTCCCTACCTTTAAAAATGAAATTATGTTTTTATGTTTGACCGCAAAGCTTAGCGGGAGGAGGGAGTACAGGCAAGCTATTCACGAGACTGGCAAGGTTGGCTGTACTGTAGCGTTATTTGGAAAATGAAGCCTTGATCCACTTTTTCTTCATTGCGTCAGCTATCAGCTAAGATACCCATCTGGTATGATGTGTGTAACTATGTTTTGCTGTGTAATGGAATTTTTACTATGGTCATTAAGGCGCAAAGCCCGGCTGGGTTCGCGGAAGAGTACATCATTGAAAGTATCTGGAATAACCGCTTCCCACCTGGCACTATTTTGCCCGCTGAACGTGAACTCTCCGAACTTATTGGGGTGACACGTACCACGCTACGCGAAGTATTGCAGCGGTTGGCGCGAGATGGCTGGTTGACCATTCAACACGGCAAACCGACGAAGGTGAATAACTTCTGGGAAACCTCCGGGCTGAATATTCTTGAAACGCTGGCGCGTCTCGATCACGAGAGTGTCCCGCAGTTGATTGATAATCTGCTGTCCGTGCGTACCAATATTTCGACGATCTTTGTTCGCACTGCGTTTCGCCAGCATCCTGATAAAGCACAGGAGGTTCTGGCGACGGCAAATCAGGTGGCCGACCACGCTGACGCATTTGCCGATCTGGACTATAACATTTTCCGCGGCCTGGCATTTGCCTCCGGCAATCCGATTTACGGTTTGATCCTCAACGGTATGAAAGGATTATATACCCGCATTGGTCGTCATTATTTTGCCAATCCGGAAGCGCGCGCGCTGGCGCTGAGCTTCTACCGTAAACTGTCAGAACTCTGCGAGCAGGGCGCTCATGAGCAGGTGTATGAAACAGTGCGTCGATATGGTCACGACAGTGGCGAAATTTGGCATCGCATGCAAAAGAGCCTGCCGGGCGATTTGGCGATTCAGGGCCGTTAATTGCTCAAAGCCGGATGGCGACGCCAAAGCGGCTTATCCGGCCTACAATACGTGCACTTCGTAGGCCGGATATGGTGTTTACACCGCCTCCGGGAATAAGATTTACAGACCGTTCATCCTTGGCGGGCAACGCTCCAACAGCTCCACGCTGCCATCTTCATTCTGTTGCTCCAGCATCACGTCAAAACCCCAAAGCCGGTGTACGTGCTTGAGCACTTCTTTGCGTCCTTTATCCAGCGGTGCACGGTTATGCGGAATATAGCGTAAGGTGAGCGAACGGTCGCCACGCAGATCGACATTCCAGATTTGAATATTCGGCTCCAGGTTGCTGAGGTTGTATTGCGACGACAACCTGTTGCGGATCTCACGATATCCTTCCTCGTTATGAATCGCTGAAATCTCCAGATAGTTGTGACGATCGTCATCCAGCACGGTGAACAGACGGAAATCACGCATCACCTTTGGCGACAGGAACTGGCTGATAAAGCTCTCATCTTTGAAATCGCGCATCGCAAAATGCAGGGTTTCCAGCCAGTCAGAACCCGCTATGTCCGGGAACCAGTATTTGTCCTCCTCGGTCGGCGACTGACAAATACGTTTGATATCCTGGAACATGGCAAATCCCAGGGCATAAGGGTTTATCCCGCTATACCACGGGCTGTTGTAGGGCGGCTGAAATACCACATTGGTATGGCTATGCAGAAACTCCAGCATAAACCGTTCGGTGACTTTACCTTCATCATAAAGGTGGTTCAGGATGGTGTAATGCCAGAAAGTGGCCCAGCCCTCGTTCATCACCTGCGTCTGTTTCTGCGGATAAAAATACTGGCTGACCTTGCGTACAATGCGCAGGACTTCGCGTTGCCAGGACTCCAGCAGCGGGGCGTTCTTCTCCATGAAGTACAGCAGGTTCTCCTGTGGCTCAGAGGGATAACGCCGGGCTTCCGCCACGGTTTTCTCTTCCTCTTTCTTCGGCAGCGTGCGCCACAACATATTCACCTGGCTTTGCAGATACTCTTCACGGCTTTTCTGACGGGCTTTCTCTTCCTGTAGGGAAATTTTTTGCGGGCGTTTGTAACGGTCAACGCCGTAGTTCATCAGCGCATGGCAGGAGTCGAGCAGCTTTTCGACTTCATCCACGCCGTAACGCTCTTCACACTGGGTAATATAGTTTCGCGCGAAGATCAGGTAATCGACAATGGAACTGGCATCCGTCCAGCTTCGGAACAGGTAGTTGTTTTTGAAGAAGGAGTTGTGTCCGTAGCAGGCATGCGCCATCACCAGCGCCTGCATGGTGATGGTGTTCTCCTCCATCAGATACGCGATACACGGATTGGAGTTGATAACAATCTCATAGGCCAGCCCCTGCTGACCATGTTTATACAAGCGCTCGGTTTCAATAAACTTTTTACCAAACGACCAGTGAGGATAGTTGATCGGCATCCCGACGCTGGAATAAGCATCCATCATCTGTTCGGAGGTGATCACCTCGATTTGGTGCGGGTAGGTATCCAGTCTGTAGAGTTTCGCCACGCGGTCTATCTCTGCCAGATAGACATCCAGCAGATCAAACGTCCAGTCGGGTCCATCGCTTAACCGTGTGCTGTCCTTGTTCATGGAATCAATCGTAGCCATTCGCGCACCCTCATTGTTGGCGGCACTCTCTGTCTGGAGTACCTCATGTCAAGCATAGATCATGGTGTTAAAAAACGTGCTGCGGCAGAAATTTTTTCTTTGCGATTTCACGTTAGCGAGGCGTCGAAAAATGGCATGGCCGCAAAATTATATGCTGGATAAAAATAACGCACAGCAGGAGATGCCAAAGCGGAGAGTCCCCAGCTATCACCGCTATATGTGAGGTAAGTCACCATAAAAAAGCCATATGTTGAATAATATTTTCAACTGAGTTATCAAGATGTAATTAGATGATTGTTCTTTTACTGTTAACGGAGTGGCTATGCGAGTTGTCATACTGGGAAGTGGTGTCGTTGGCGTGACCAGCGCCTGGTACTTAAGTCAGGCTGGACACGATGTCACCGTCATTGATCGTGAGCCCGGTCCGGCACTGGAAACCAGTGCGGCGAACGCGGGGCAAATCTCTCCAGGTTATGCAGCACCATGGGCGGCACCAGGCGTACCGCTAAAAGCAATTAAGTGGATGTTTCAGCGCCACGCTCCGCTGGCCGTCCGTCTTGACGGAACCCAGTTCCAGTTGAAATGGATGTGGCAGATGCTGCGCAACTGCGACACCAGCCACTACATGGAAAACAAAGGACGCATGGTGCGACTGGCGGAATACAGCCGTGATTGCCTGAAAGCGCTGCGCGCCTCTACCGGTATCGAGTACGAAGGGCGCCAGGGCGGAACCCTGCAACTTTTCCGTACTGCCCAACAGTATGAAAACGCCACCCGCGACATCGCCGTGCTCGAAGACGCTGGCGTGCCATATCAACTGCTGGAAGCAAACCGTCTGGCGGAAGTCGAACCCGCACTGGCAGAAGTGGCGCACAAACTGACCGGTGGTCTGCGTTTACCGAATGATGAAACCGGCGACTGCCAGCTGTTTACCCAGCGTCTGGCTCAGATGGCGGAGCAGGCGGGCGTTAAGTTTCGCTTTAACACCCCGGTCGATAAGCTGCTGAGCGATGGTGAGCAGATTTATGGCGTCCAGTGCGGCGAAGAGATAGTTAAAGCCGATGCCTATGTGATGGCGTTTGGTTCGTACTCCACGGCAATGCTGAAAGGGATCGTTGATATCCCGGTCTATCCGCTCAAAGGCTATTCGTTGACTATTCCGGTGGCGCAAGACGACGGTGCGCCGGTTTCTACTATCCTTGATGAAACCTACAAAATCGCTATTACCCGCTTTGACAATCGTATTCGCGTTGGCGGCATGGCGGAGATTGTCGGCTTTAATACAGAATTGCTACAACCTCGTCGTGAAACGCTGGAAATGGTCGTACGCGATCTCTTCCCGCGCGGCGGTCATGTGGAGCAGGCAACCTTCTGGACCGGACTGCGTCCGATGACGCCGGACGGAACGCCTGTGGTGGGGCGCACCCGCTTTAAGAATCTGCTGCTCAATACCGGCCACGGCACGCTGGGTTGGACCATGGCCTGCGGCTCCGGTCAGCTACTGAGCGATATCCTTTCTGGCCGCACGCCAGCCATACCTTATGACGATCTGAGCGTGGCGCGTTACAGTCCGGGGTTTACCCCCTCTCGTCCACGGCACTTACATGGCGCACATAACTGATAAGGACGTGAGATGACCCGCCCGATACTGGCCAGCATTGACCTGCAGGCGTTGAAACAAAATCTGACCATTACCCGCCAGGCCGCGCCGGACGCCCGCGTCTGGTCGGTGGTGAAAGCCAATGCGTATGGACACGGTATTGAACGCGTCTGGAATGCGCTGGGCACAACCGATGGTTTTGCCATGCTCAATCTTGAAGAGGCGATAACCCTACGCGAGCGCGGATGGAAAGGCCCGATACTCATGCTGGAGGGTTTTTTCCACGCCGAAGACCTGACGGTATATGACAATTATCGACTCACCACCTGTGTACACAGTAACTGGCAGCTAAAAGCATTGCAGAATGCGCGCCTGAAGGCGCCGCTCGATGTTTACCTGAAGGTGAACAGTGGTATGAACCGCCTTGGTTTTTTACCGGAAAGAGTTCCCACGGTCTGGCAACAGCTGCGGGCGATGCCCAACGTCGGTGAAATGACGCTGATGTCCCATTTTGCCGATGCAGAGCACCCGGAAGGTATCCAGGAGGCTATGACACGTATTGCGCAGGCAACTGAAGGGCTGGAGTGCAGACGATCGCTGTCGAATTCGGCAGCCACGCTGTGGCACCCTGAAGCGCATTATGACTGGGTTCGTCCGGGCATTATTTTGTATGGTGCGTCGCCTTCAGGACAATGGCGGGACATCGCTAACACCGGCCTGAAGCCAGTGATGACGCTGAGCAGTGAGATCATCGGCATACAAACGCTGAAAGCTGGCGATCGGGTGGGCTACGGTGGACGCTACACTGCCAGCGGCGAGCAGCGCATTGGCATTGTAGCGACCGGCTATGCAGACGGTTATCCACGCCATGCGCCAAGTGGTACTCCGGTGCTGGTGGACGGTGTACGTACCGGGACGGTGGGGACAGTCTCAATGGATATGTTGGCGGTAGATCTGACACCATGCCCGCAGGCAGGGATCGGGACGCCGGTAGAGCTGTGGGGCAAAGAGATTAAAATTGACGATGTGGCCACCGCCGCAGGTACGGTAGGCTACGAGTTAATGTGTTCTCTGGCGCTGCGCGTGCCAGTTGTGACGGTGTAACTTTATATAGCATTGCCTGATGCTGCTGCGTTTATCAGGCCTCCGGAGTCAGTGCATTTTGTAGGCCGGGTAAGGCGCAGCCGCCACCCGGCAAAACATCCGCTTTACTCATCCTCATCTTCAGCAACGCGAACACCGACCTTCAGCACCGCATTATCTTCCTTCTCGGCTACGGTCCAGATCATGCCAGCGAATTCCACCTGGTCACCGACGACCGGCGCGGCACCAAGCAGATGCTGGACAATTTCACCCAACGTTTGCTGCTTATCACGATACTCGGTGCCATCTTCCAGGCCATAAATCAGCGCCACATCGGCATATTTTGCGCTGGCTTCAAGAATAAAATCACCGAAGAAGCGCTGGTCTAACGACACAGGTGGCGACTGGCTGAACAGCTTGCCAAGAGCCGGGAGATCGCGCTCGCGGCCAATAACACACAATACGTCGCCTTCGCGCAGACGTGTGCTGCCGGAGGGGTGAAACAGCACGTTGTCACGAAACAGGGCGGCTATTCGCGTTTCTTCCGGCATATGTAGGTCGCGCAATGCGGCTCCTACGCACCACTTATCGGCGCTGAGCTGATAAACAAACTGCTCCCACGGGTTATCCGGATGAATATCCAGGCCAATGCGCGACACGGGCCAGCCAACAGGAGGGACCACCACTTTGGCTTTTTTAGCGGCCCAAGAAAGAGAGGTTCCCTGAAACAGCAACGAGATCAGTACCACGAAGAACGCGACGTTAAAGAACAGGCGCGCGTTCTCCAGACCCGCCATCATTGGGAAGACGGCGAGGATGATGGGTACCGCACCGCGCAGACCCACCCAACTGATGAAAATGCGCTCGCGCAGATTGAAGCCGCGAAACGGCAGCAGTCCGGCGAAAACCGAAAGTGGGCGGGCAATGAAAATCATCCACGCAGACAAAATCAGCGCAGGAACCACGATAGGCAGCAGGTCGGACGGCGTAACCAGCAGTCCGAGCACCAGGAACATGGCGATTTGCGCCAGCCAGGCCAGACCGTCGAAGTTTTGCAGAATGCCAAACCGGTTGCGAATAGGGCGATTACCCAGCAAGAAACCACACAGATAAACCGCCAGAATACCGCTGCCTTCCAGCGCAGTGGTCAGGGCAAAAATCAGGATCCCACCGCTTAACGCCAATAGCGGATACAGTCCGGCAGGCAGAGAAATGAGGTTAATCATCTGCTGGAGCATATATCCACCGCCCAGACCGATAACGATGCCTAAGCCAAACTGCTGGATAATGTGCACCGCGAACATCCAGCTTAAACCGGTTTCGTGGTTTTGGATCATGGCGATGAGCGTGATGGTCAGAAATACGGCCATCGGGTCATTACTGCCGGATTCAATTTCCAGCGTAGAGCCAACGCGTTCGTTAAGCCCCTTACCGCCAAGAAGAGAAAAGACCGCCGCGGCGTCGGTTGAACCAACAATCGCGCCAATCAGGAGTCCTTCAATAAGATCCAGATGAAACAGCCACGCGGCCATCATGCCAGTAAGTCCGGAAGTAATCAGCACACCGACCGTCGCCAACGATAGCGCCGGGCCTAACGCAACGCGAAAAGAGCTGGCCTGGGTGCGCATCCCGCCGTCGAGCAGGATAACTGCCAGTGCCAGGTTACTCACCATGTAGGCGAATGGATAGTTATCGAAAGGTATGCCGCCTATACCATCTACGCCCGCTAACATACCGATAGCGAGAAATATCACCAGGATAGGGATACCGAGGCGTGATGAGAATGAACTGAGTAAGATACTGCAGGTGACGAGAACGGAACCCAAAATAAAAAGGCTAATAATTGCTGCGGCATCCAACGTTCGGTTACTCCTGAATTACGCTGTTTCGTATTAATAAACCCTACCATAATAACGACAGAAACAGCGTTTTGCTTAGCCCCATTAGCCGCTTTTTTTACGATTTTAGTACCGGATGCCCACTTAAGGTGAGCTGAGTGCCGTTTTTATCATTTTTCAGCACCGCATTGGCTCCCAAAGGCAGGGTGACAGTGCGTTGTTCATGGCCAAAATCGAGGCCGCAGATCAACGGTACTGACAATCTGGCGCGCAGAAAATCACAAACTGAATCAAGATTGTAACCAGCGTCGTAATCATTTGGCGCGCTGCCGCTAAAACTGCCGAGGATAATGGCGTTTTGCTGGGCCAGTATTCCGGCGTGGTACAGCTGCAGCAGCATACGCTCGACACGGAATGGATGCTCGTTAATGTCTTCCAGCACCAAAATGCCGTTTTTGATGGCCGGCATCCACGGTGTACCCATCAACGAAATGATCATCGCCAGATTTCCGCCCCACAGTGTACCTTCAGTTGCGCACTGTGGACCGTCACCCTGCCATTCGAGGGTAAATTGGGCATTACGCAAAGCCTGCCAGAAATGGTGCTCGGTGAATGCGTTCATTTCTTCGGCGCCGAAGTTCGCCGCCAGCATCGGGCCGCTGAAGCTAATCACATTCCCCTGTGCCAGCAGACCACACTGGATCGCCGTAAAATCGCTGTGTCCGCACAGCAGCAGCGGATCTTGTTGCTGGCGGGCTGCCAGCCCCTGCCAGTCAATATCTTCCAGTAAACGGCTCGCGCCATAGCCGCCGCGTACCGCCATCACAACGGTATCGGGGGTTTTCAGATTAACGAGCGAGTTCACATCAGCAAGCCTTTCTGCCTCTGTCCCCGCAAAACGCTGGCAGCGGCGCGCAATGACCGCTGAATTGTCGACCTGATGACCGGCCTCAATAAGACGCGCAAGCCCACGTAAGGCAGCCTGCTGATTGATACAGTAGCCCGACGGGGCAATTAAGTGAAACCGGGACATGGCATTTCCTTGCTACAACTAAAACCAAATGTATATCATGCCGCGTAGGTATGTCGTTGTCACCTCAGCGACAGGTTCCGGCTATAAGGATAGATGACGTGAAATTGAGATGGTTTGCTTTTTTGGTTGTATTACTTGCGGGCTGTAGTTCAAAACAGGATTACAAAAACCCGCCGTGGAATGCTGAGGTTCCGGTTAAACGCGCAATGCAATGGATGCCGATCAGTGAAAAAGCCGGTGCGGCCTGGGGTGTCAGTCCACAATTGATTACCGCTATTATCGCCATTGAATCAGGCGGAAATCCGAATGCGGTCAGTAAGTCCAATGCGATTGGTCTGATGCAGTTGAAAGCCTCAACTTCAGGACGCGATGTTTATCGCCGCATGGGCTGGAGCGGAGAGCCGTCGACCAGTGAGTTGAAAAACCCTGAGCGCAATATCTCGATGGGGGCCGCATACCTGAGTATTCTCGAAACCGGGCCGCTGGCCGGGATTGAAGATCCGCAGGTGATGCAGTACGCGCTGGTAGTATCGTACGCCAACGGTGCGGGCGCACTGTTACGCACGTTCTCATCCGACAGGAAAAAAGCGATCAATAAAATCAACGACCTCAGCCCGGATGAATTTATTGAACATGTTGCGGACAATCATCCGGCGCCGCAGGCCCCGCGCTATATCTGGAAGCTTCAACAAGCGCTGGATGTGATGTAGTTCGTGTGAGTTTACTCGCGCACCTTATTCGATTTTTCCCGGGCCTCGCGTTCAAGGGAAAAAATAATCCGCTGTAAGTTCCGCTCCACCGCCGGGCCGACGTTGAGAAAACGAAAGCTCAAGCGGGGAGTGGTAATCGTTTCGTTTTTCCCATCGATAACCTTGCGCTCACTAATGGAAATAAGCTGGGCGTCAACGTGATACACCCCCCATTGCTCCATATTTAGTTCAACCTGCGAGAAGCGCATACCTTCTGCCAACCCCTCTGGTTTTGCCACTTCTAACAGCCCGCCCATGCCACCGAGAGACAGATCGAATAAGCGAAAATGCAGAATGCTGTTGTCTGGCATTTTTGCCGTGCAGCGATAGGGAGGATGCAGCGGAGCGCCGATGCGGAAATATTCCCGACGCTGCACAAACCACAGAGAAGGCGGCAAGGATGAAATAAAGGCCGGCAGTTGCTGATACTCACCTTTTTTCAGCTGTGGCAGGGTGAATTCTACTTTGGCTCCCTGCGTTTCGGCGATAATTGAGATCTGGCTGGCCCGCTGTACGGCCTGGTTTTCATATTCCTGGCTGCCAAAATCCATGATCAGTTCATCGGGACTGACGGTCAGAATTTTGCTGATGAACTGGCCGCCTGACCAGGAGATACGCAGTGGAACCTGCTGCGACTTCAAGTCCCGAAGTACACCTAACACCGCTAACGGATTTTGCTTCAGGAACTGCTCATTGTAGTTACTCACACCTAATGACTCCTGGATGCCTGGTTTGTCGTTGGGTTATCGGCATTAATCTACGGAACTTAATACAAATGGATGAAATTTTTTACCAAACCCAATGAATTAAGTCTGAGTGATAAAAGCATGTCGCGATGGCTTGCCTATACTTTAAGTGCTGGCGCAGGAATGTCTTGCGCGTGCGTTCACTGGAAAGAGGGCCTGAAAATGGGAATTATTGCCTGGATTATTTTTGGTCTGATTGCGGGGGTTATCGCCAAACTGATTATGCCGGGGCGCGATGGCGGGGGATTTATCCTGACCTGTATTCTGGGTGTCGTCGGTGCTGTGGTCGGTGGATGGCTGGCAACGATGTTTGGTATTGGCGGCGATGTCAGCGGATTTAATCTCCATAGCTTCCTGGTGGCCGTGGTCGGCGCGATTGTTGTGCTGGGTGTCTTCCGGCTTGTACGACGAGATTAATCGAACGGCCCCTGTGCGGTAATGCCGTTCAGTTAAGCATGTAAGGTGAACATGTGATTCTTGTTCAGGGTTCCGTTCACCTCAACGGTGTCATTTCTCTGAAGCGCCGATACCCGTGAACGTGCAAGGGAGGCTTGCCGCCGCCTCCCTTGCAACCCAGGCTCCCGGCGGGAAAATCGTCGCTACGCGATTCATTCGTCTTATGCCGCCTGCCTGTCGGGTCGGGGCCGAGCCTGCGTCCATGCAGGCCGTCCCCTCTGTCCGCATCCCTGCGGACAGCCCCGGTCAGCCGTCAACGCCTCATCGATTTTCAGCCGGACCGGGGGTATCGCTTCAGTGAACTGACTTCCAGTTAAATCTTTTTTGCTGTTTAAACAAAAAACACAGATGGTCAGGTGTGGACTGGTCCGGCTGAAAATTGCCGACGTGTTTCCGTAAGGCCGGGAGAGCCAGCATGGATGCTGGCTCAGGGCGCGCTTTGCAAGGACGCTACCTCGCGCCCGGCCCGGTAGCCTGGAGGAATAAGCGGAGGGTATTGCGTAGCAATAATTTTCCCGCCGGGAGTCGGGATTGTAAAGGGCGTGACGGAGAACGCCCTTTAAACGTTCACGGGTATCGGCGTTTCAGAGAAACGATGAACAGGAGGTGAACGGAACCCTTTTTCTGAGAGTGCATATTCAAAACTTCTACCCACACCGGCGATACTTTCTGAAACTAAGGCGTTAACTGAAGAGCATTACTCCGAGTGGGGCCGTTTCTTTGCATCGTTAAATCAGAACTGATACTCAATCCCCGCCCAGTAATTACGGCCTTCTTCGATAAATCCTTCGCTGTACACGTATTGTGTATCGAACAGGTTATTGACCGAAGCGTTGACGCTGAACCCGTGACCGATGGCGTAGTCTGCGCGTAAATGGGTAATGGCGAAACCTGCGGCTTTCTGCGAGCCGTCGCTATTGCTATAGCTCGATGAGCGGGCCTCTTCAGACAGCGTAATGCTCAGCGGATCCCACGGTTTCAGCGTCATCCATGCGGTGAGGGTTTGCGTCGGCAAATCGGTTATTTTGCCGATGTCGCTGCGTTTGACGTCCGCATGAATCAGGCCATAGCTCAGCCCAACATCCAGCATATCAAAGACTTTACCTTTAACGCCTGCATCCAGACCGGTGTAATCCACCCGGCCGCTGTTCTGATTCTGGATGGTATCGGCATCAATATTGTGTGAAAGAATGGCATCGCTGATGCGGTTGTAATAGACGCTGGCTTCGAATCCCCAGTCTTTGCCAAGTGAACCATTCCAGGTCAGATCCACGCTGCGGGCGCGTTCCGGTTTAAGCTGCGGATTGACCAGCGTCACCTGGTTATAGGCCGGTTTCGAGGTGGTGTAGCGCTCTTTCAAAGTCGGGAAACGTGTTCTGTCAGAGTAGGACAGCGCTAATGTGTCTGAATTTTCAAAGTGATATTTGGTCATCATCTGCCAGTTGAAGGCCGACTGATTGTTGTCATCATAGTGGGTGACGCTACCATTTTTTTCGTGCTTCATGCCTTCCAGACTGTCGCGCCAGTCATAGCTTATTCCAGCTACTACATCGACGTTATCCGCCGCTGCCCACTGGTATTCGCTGGCAACGGACCAGGTGCGGTCTTCGTAACGGTCGTAAGCTGCATTCGGAGCGCCTTTCTCGCGGTGAACATCATCTTTCCAGTTCACGGCGAAAGAGAGCAGGTCGTTTTCTCGCATTTCCGCAGCGAGCTGCAGGCCAGCGCCATCGCTGTAGTCTGAATAATGACTGTAGTTGCCTTTCTTGTTTTTCAGATCGGCAAGTGAGTTGTACATCATCAGCGTATTTTCAAAGGTGTCGCGATACAGACGGCTTTTCAGGGTGAAACGATCACCCAGATGGGTGGTGCCCTGATAGTAATAGCTTTCTTTATCGTACTGTGGCCATTGCCAGTAGCGTGATTTCTGACTGCTGGCTCCAGCGTACGGCGGGTTATCTTTTTCACCGTCCTGATTAATATAGGTCAGCACATATTCGTCATTACCACGTGGGGTAAAGCCCAGCTTCACGATACCGCGTTTGTCATCGGCGGAGGAGTTAATCATCTTGCCGTTGCTGCCCGCAATAGGGTTGTCCACACCGTGCGGTAAGCCAAGGAAATCCTGCTTCAACTGACTGCCGCTGAGCTGGATGTAGCCGAGATCATTGCTGGCGCCAAATGAAGCGTGCATATCGTGGGCATTGTCTTTGCTACGACTCCAGCCCTGGCGATAGCCAATGCTGCCTTCAATCGGTTTGGTAGTCTTTTGGGTGGTGATATTGATGGCGCCGCCCATCTGGTTCGGCCCTTGTAACAGCGACGAGTAGCCTTTGGAGACTTCAACCGAAGCGAT
Organism: Citrobacter sp. Cpo065; assembly: GCF_030332805.1. Lineage (NCBI taxonomy): Bacteria > Pseudomonadati > Pseudomonadota > Gammaproteobacteria > Enterobacterales > Enterobacteriaceae > Citrobacter > Citrobacter sp. Cpo065. Next base: position 716,816 of record NZ_JAOWHC010000034.1, on the reverse strand, counting down.
ATCGGAGGTCAGAAAACGGCCTAAATCGAGGTTGCCATCATAGGGGATGTATACCGGCACGCCGTCAAAATAGACGGGAACCTGACGGCTGTCAAAACCGCGGACTTTCACCTGCTGTTCATTGCGGTTGCCTGACTTTTGCAGCACGACGCCGGGGACAACGCTCAGTGCCTGCGCCACGTTTTGCTTATCCAGTTGCTGCATCGTTTCCTGGCCGAGAACCGTAGTGGTTGCGGCGGAGGCCGGACTTGACCAGACGGTCATGGTTTCGCTTTCCTGCCCAGCAAAAGCACTGTGCGCGAAAGCAAACGACAGGGCTGTGTAAAGACAACTTTTGTTGAAATTCATTATTTTTAGTCCATTTATTAATGTTATATGCCACGTGCGTCCGGGCTCAGGCTAACTTTGATATCCGCGGGCGGAGCGTAGTAAGGCGCGGAAGTGATGAAAAGTCTGATGCCACAGTCGAGATAACTCGCCAGCGAGGCGAGGGTAATGCCGCCAGTCAGCGCCAGCGTGCAATGGGGGGCCAGAGAAGGGGCCTGGCGAACAATTTCTGTTGCTTGCTCAGGGGTAAATTTGTCGAGTTGCAGGACATCGGGCGCGGCGCGTAGCGCGGCTAATGCCTCATCTGGCGTATCTGCCTCAACCACAATCTTTTTTTCTGGCGCATGGCTGCGTAAGCGCGCAATCGCACCTGACCAGTCGTTTGGATTGGTAAGAAAATGGCGGTGATTAGCAAACAGCAGTACCGTTTCGGCGCATCCTCCGCGATGGATAATGCCTCCCGCGGCGAGTATTGCTTGAGTCGCCAACAAACGCGTGCCGGGAATGGCTTTTCGGGTACAGGCAATCTGCCCATCAGGATAGCGTTGGCGCAGTTGGCTCAACATGCACTCAAGATAGCCCGAAACCCCGCAGCTCCATTCCAGGACATTTTGTACCGCTTTCCAGCCCTGGTGCAGCGCCGCCGCATTCCCATGTGCGCAAATCAATCGCTGTCCTGCACTTACCTGTTCACCATCGGCAACCATGTCGCTGATGGTCAGCCCTAATGAGGCGAGCATTTGCCTGGCAACGGCGGTGCCGCTAACGCACCCGCCCTGGCGATGGTAAAATTCCATAACGCCCGGCTGTGCGCCAATACCCAACGCGCGGGTAGTCAGGTCGCCGCCCTGAATATCTTCCAGCAGCAGCGCGTCGGTTTGCGCCTGCGAAAAGTAGATCATCGCAGCGCCTCCCGCGGCACGCTGTCCCACCAGATAAGCGCCCAGTCACGGCTGGCGGGGGCAATCGTGCGTGGATCCTGCTGTTGATACCAGGTTTCCAGACGTTCGACCTCGTCGGCGCTCAGTTCACCCATACTCCAGCGCACGTTTTCCAGAAAACGCGTCCAGGTGCTGTTGTCCTGCTGGCAGTTGGGTCCGCGGATAAAATCAACATGCGCGTGGATCCCCATCTGATACAGGACATTAAGCGCATAGATATAGTTGGGAAGCTCAATCACTTCGCGGCCCAGTGCACGCTGAATGGTGGGGGAAACGAAAGATGAACTGACGAGATGAGTGGTGTAAACCCGCAGTCGGGCCTGATTATTCAGTTTGGTCATCGCCTGGCGCATATCGGCAACCAGCGTAGAGCGCGAAGCGACGGCGATATCGCACTGGGGTAAATCATCCCAGTGTTCCTCCCAGGCCCGCTGCACCCACTGCACGTGACGGGCGTTCATTTGCGCAGCGCGGCGGGCAGCTACGCTAAGCATGCCCTGGCTGTAATCTACGCCGTAAATTATTGGCATCTTTTTAGCCAACGCCAGCGAAACCGTACCGGGACCGCAGCCCATATCAAACAGCGACTCCGCCCCTTTCAGGTCGATTTTTCCCAACAGCTGTAGCAGATAGCTGTCGGTTAATGAGGCGCAATTCTCTGCCATTTTTTCCGCACGCTTATCCCAGTGCTCCGGTTTTTTCTCGGTTCTGTTCGCCAGCTGTAACTGTTTACGGTAAAGATCGGCAAAATCAATGTCGTCAATGAGCATTCTTATTCCTTAGTTGTGTGAGCCAAAGAGGTGATGGGCGATTTGTGACGGTGTAACGCGATACAGCGCTGCCAGACGATCGGTGGCGAGCTGCTGTTCAGGAAGCCCCTGCGACACTGCACCGTTCGGTTCAACGCGTACCACGCTGTCGGCGATTGCCCGGGCGTGCAACGGATGATGGGTCGACATCAGCAGGGCCATACCCGAGTTTTTCAGCGTCACTAGCGTGTCGAGCAGACGGATTTGATGCCCAAAATCCAGGCTGGAAGCGGGTTCATCCAGCAACAAAAGACGCGGACGCTGCGCCAGCGCGCGGGCAATTAACACCAGTTGCCGCTCTCCGCCGCTCAGCGTGTTCCAGCGTCGGGGCGCCAGGTGAGAGATTCCCAGCATCGTCATCTGCTGGTGCGCATTTTCACGCTCTTTAGCGCCGGGAACCGCAAATGCCGCCAGTTGCGGGGCCAGCCCCATCATCACCATGTCCAGCGCAGTGAAGGCAAACGCGCCGTCATGTGCCTGAGGAACCCAGGCGATAGCGGCGGCGCGTTGCCGATCGCTGAGATGATTTATGGCGACGCCATCAAGCAGAATGTCACCGTGAAGCGGCGAAAGAACGCCGAGAATGGTGCGCATCAGGGTGGTTTTTCCACTGCCGTTGGCCCCAATCAGACAACAGACGGAGCCGGGCGAAACCTGAAATGAGACATCGCGTAACACGAGCTGGTGACTGTGGTATCCCAACGACGCATGGCGGACGGTCAGAAGCGTCATGGGCGATTTCCCCGTAGCAAAAGCAGCAAAAAGAACGGTGCGCCAATAAATGCCGTCAGGATCCCCAGCGGGATTTCTGTGCTGCTCAGCGTGCGGGCAAGAGTATCGGTGAGCAGCAGCAAAATGGCGCCGATCCCCATGGAAACTGGCAGCAACTGCTGGTGGTTATTGCCACTGAGGAGTCTGCCGATGTGCGGTACAACCAGCCCAATCCAGCCGATAATGCCCGCGATGGCGACGGTACAGGCGGTGATTAACGTTGCGCAGACGATCAGTCCCAGTCGTAATCGCGAGACATTGATCCCAAGCGATCGTGCTTCATCATCCGACAGGGTGAGCAGGTTCATGCGCCAGCGCAGCAGCAATAGCGGGATCAGTCCTGCGAAGATCAGCGGTGCCGAGAACCACAGATCGTGCAGCGTGATCGTCGATAAACCGCCAAGCAGCCAGAAGGTGATAGACGGGAGTTGGGTATACGGGTCGGCCAGCGTTTTGATGAGCGAAATTCCCGCACCGCATACCGTACCCAGCGCAATCCCGACCAGCACAAGTGTTAACACCGGGTCGTGACGCTTGACTCGCCGGGTAATCAACCAGACACCGGCGACCACGAATAAACCGCCCATGAACGCATACAGCTGAATGAACAGGATCGGTAAACCTAACAGGATTGCTAAACAGGCACCTAAACCCGCACCCGCCGCCACGCCGAGAATATCCGGCGAGACCAGTGGGTTGCGGAACATGCCCTGATAGGTGGTTCCTGCGCCCGCCAGCGCCGCGCCGAGCAGCAATGCAGCCAGTATGCGTGGCAGGCGGATTTGCCAGAAAACGATTTTGTCCTGCATTGGAACGCCATCTGTACCGGCCACGAGATTCAGAACCTGCTGTGCATCCAGGCGATACGCGCCTGATACCGCAGCGACGCTCGCGCAAAGCACCACCGCAGCAATCATCAGAAAACCGAGGGTTGATGTTTTCATCAGACTGCCACCAACCTTTGATACTGTGCGTCGCTTAGCGTGGTGTGCCAGAACAATTCACTGTAGCGCTGCATATCGGCTTTAAAGCTCGCGTTAACCTGAGGATCAAGCCAGGCATGAAGGCGGCGTAACCCCAGTAAACGGTTGATGCCAGGAGGTGCATCCAGCCAGCCAAACGGCAGACCGCTGAGAAACAGAATGCGCCGGTCAGCAACCGCTTTGACTCCTTGCCAGACCGGATCTTCTCGTAGGAACTGCGCTGTCACCGCATCCTGCACCAGGATAATATCCGGCTGCCAGCTGAGCAGATTTTCCATTGAGACCTGTGTGAGCCCCTGTCGTCCGGGGATGTGCGCCACATTGTGCAACCCCAGTAGTTCTGCTGCTTCGGTATGCAGAGAACCTTGTAAACCAGTCTCCAGTCCTCTGGCACCGCGCGCGGCATAAAAACGCAGATTCGCCGCGGGTGAATGCGAGAAAGCTATTGCATCATCGATAAATCGACGGGCCAGCGCGGCCTGCATTGCGGTTCGCGAGACGACGCCCAATACTTCACCGACTGCGCGCAGCTGTTCTGGGGTATGGCGCAATTCGCCGTTAATCAGCAGCCAGGGAATCTGTGTTTGTGTGCTCACTTGTCTGGCCTGAGAAAGCCAGGTTTCATCGGCATTACCGCAGTCAATAACCAGGTCAGGTTTAAGCGCCAGGAGTGCTTCAAGCGAGAGCGTGCTGGCGCGCCCCGCCAGCCTGCCGAGTTTCGGCAAAGTCCGAATGTTATCGTTAAACGGGATGGCGGTCTGGCGAGAGAAATCAAAGGAGGAAAGCCCCACCAGTTTTTCCGGTGCGACGGCCAGCAGCAGCATGTCAGCAGGCGCGCCCGCGCTGACCACGCGTTGGGTCGTTTCTGGCTTCGGAGAGTCTCCAATGGCCACAGTCAGCGAGGTTTGAGCAAACGCGGGAAGATGGCGTAGCAGCAGTGCAGATGCCACGAGTTGGGCAAACATCCGTCTTGTCAGTGGCATTATTGTTATCCTGAAGGTTACAAAATCGCTATATATTTACATATACAGCGAATAAAAACATGTTCAGAATCAATTTCTCACGGATGAAAACCCCGGATACCCCATAAGGGCTAGAGGCCATAGAGACAGCTGGAAGGGGGAAATATAAGAAAGAAAAATCCGCGACGAAGCGCGGATTCAGGAAGTAAAACGGCTCAGGCTATGATGTTATGGCGTCGGTTGAGTCTGTTTTTTAGACTCGACTGGCGCAGTACTTGCCGGGGTAGGTCGCGACGCGGGTACGTTGTCACAGGGCTTTTCTTTGGCGCAAATCAGGTCGAGCATTCTCAGCGTTACGCCGTTGGTCCAGCCGAAACCATCCTGCAACGGATACTCACCACCGCCACCGCCGGTTCCAGTGGTGCTCACGTCATACTTCTCAACCAGCTTTTTCTCGCGATCGTAGGTGTGTTGAACATTGGTGAGGAATCGCCAGGTCACGTCCATGGCGACAGTATCCTGACCGTAATTCTGTAACCCGGATGCTGCTACCCACTGGAGCGGGGCCCAGCCATTGGGGGCATCCCACTGCTGGCCGCTTTTCACCGACGTGGTAGCAAGGCCGCCCGGTTGCAGCAGATGTGCCTGGGTGGCCGTGGCGACTTTACTGGCGCGATCTTTTGCCGCTGCATTGACATATAGCGGGAACAGGGCGGCAGCCGTGAGCTGGTTGCGTACTTTGTGGCTTTTCAGATCGTAGTCGGCATACCAGCCTTCTTTGTCGTTCCACAGGTACTTCTCAATCCCTTTTTGTCGGGCATTAGCGAAGCCATCGTACTGCGCCGCTTTAGCATCATCACCAGCAGCCTTGCTGGCGAGGGAGATCATTTTTTCCATTTTGTACATCAGCGCATTGAGATCGACCGGAACGATGCTGGTGGTGCGCAGAGTGCCCAACTGATTAGGATTGTCCATCCAGCGGGAACTAAAATCCCAGCCGGACGCGGCAGCTGAACGCAGGTCGCGGTAGATTTCTGTGGCCGGGCGGTTCGGGTTGCTTTTAGCGGTGGCAATATCCTCTACCCACGACTCTGGCCGAGGCGAATCGCGCTCATCCCAGTAGCGGTTCAAAATGGTGCCGTCATCCAGTTTAACTACGCGCTTATTTTGCTGACCGGGCTGGAGTGTTTCGACGCCCTCCATCCAGTAGCTGTACTCTTTGAGCATCTGCGGGAGGTATTTTTTCAGCGCGTCATTCCCGTCGTGCTGCGCCAGTAGTTCAACCATAAAGGCAAAGAACGGCGGTTGCGAACGGCTCAGGTAGTAGGTGCGGTTACCGTTAGGAATGTGTCCCCAGGAATCAATCTCGTAAGCGAAGTTTGCCACCATGTCCGAGACCTTATCCCAGTGATTGCTCTCGGCAAGCCCCAGCATGGTGAAATAGCTGTCCCAATAATATATTTCGCGAAAACGCCCGCCAGGAACCACATACGGTTCCGGGAGCGGCAGCAGCGAATCCCATTTTTCAGCGTCGGTTGTCGAACGGGTGAGTACCGGCCACAGGCCATCGATATGTTCGCGTAATGATTGCCCGGCCGGGGGCACGTATTTCTCGCCGTCTTTCGGCAAGGTGAAATTCACTTGCACAAAATGGCGTAAGTCGAATCCGGACTGGTTTTTCTGCATCCGGTAATCGGCAAGGATCATTAATGGATCGCTGTTTGGCACCGCGTCCGCAAAGGTTTTCTGGTCAGGAAACAGTTTGGCTGTTTGTACATCGTTAAACAGGGGGCCAAGCAGAATATCAGGCGGCGCAGGCGTAGCGGCTGGTGCGTCCTCGGCGTTGACGGTAAAAGAGGAAAGGGCAAAAAAGGTGCTTGCGAGCGTCAGTTTTATTGAAACAGAGAGCAGGCCAGGATGGCGAGTTGCTGGCGTTATCATCGGTTAATCTCCTTAGCGGCGTGCCGAAGTAGCGGCATTTACCATGAGAAAACCTTAGTTCAGGAATGACCGTTGCGCGTGATCGGCTCCCCATTTTGCGAATAAACAGACATTTCCCGACGCGAATAGAGAAGAAGCACACCCTTTGTTGGAAAGGGTGTGCTTCGGTATCAGTTTGCGCGGGTTATCCGCTGTGTGACACAGTCAATGGTCAGAGTATCACCCATCTTGATGCTATCGAGAGCCGCGCCTTGCTGACACATCCAGCACAGACCCATTTCACGAGCGATAATCGCCGGATGCGAGGCTTCGCTGCCGTCCCGCAGGCAGATACCTTTGATGGTCTTCGGATCGAGTTGCAGGACCGTAGACGGATAAATGACATCAGCGACCAGGATAGTGGGGCGCAAGAACGCGGGAATTTGTGCGCTCTCTCCCGTCAAATGCTGCAGTGAACGGGACAGCAAATCTTCAATATCAATGTATCGCGCCTGCAGATAAGGATCATCGAGCTGTAAATACTGCTGGCTGAGATCGCTCAGCACCTGATGCCAGGCCCAGGCGGCGCTGCACTGCTTTTCGCGCATTACATCGCAGGCCATTTCAAACAGTTCAGGATCGTCCAACAGCGTATGGTGACCGGAGAAGATGGCGGCGATATCTGCGGAATATCGTTCTTCAGCAAGTGCGGTGAGTTCGCTCAGATCGTTCAGCGTACTTTGGATGGCGGTCTGTAATCGCTGCTGCTCAGCCTGGAGTGATGTGGCTGGCTGCGGGTTTACCTCGGGCGAGAACGGGGTGTGACAGAATGCCGTCCCCGTGACTTTTGAGGGAGCCTGAGTTGCCTTGTTATCAGCATTAGCGGACTCGAGCGATTCACCAAAATTCTCCGCTGCCAGCTGTTTAAATGCGGCCAGCGCATCCTCTGCCTGTTCGCCTTTGGCAATCAGGCGCAGCGTGTCATTACAGCGTACCTGCAGCAGAGCTATCTGATTCAGGCTATCAGGAACCACACACTTGCCGTTTTTCTCCAGCCACATGTCGGCGTTAAAACCAGACAACGCGGAAACCAGCCGCGAAGCCGGGCGAACGTGGATGCCGTTAGGGTTTTTCACCACAATGGCAACAGAACGGGCATCTGCATCGGGAGACAGTGCAGCAGATGCGGGTTTCGCTGCGGATGGCGAAGGTAAACCCAGTTGCTCACATTTGGCGTCGAGGGCGTTCATGGCATCACGGATGACCCGATCGATATCAGCACCCGCGGCGGCGCTAACCGTCGCGGCCAGTGTGCCTTCAACCAGTGGTGCTGCGCACAAACGCACTTTGGCGGCAATGCCAGGGTCGAGCAGTTCCAGCGCGGTTTCCGCACTCAGTAATGCACTACCTATATCCATCATCACCAGCACGTGGTCCGTATCGGCCACGGACTCGATGGCTTCCATCACCTTGATCGGATCGGTGCCAATCGGATTCTCAGGATCATCAATGCCTGCGGCAATGGCGATTTTGCAATCACCGCCCATTAACATCTGCCGGGCCAGCGCACCGACGCCTTCGCCCAGTTGGGCGCTGTGAGAAACAATAACCAGGTTTACCATCGCTTTATCCTTACTCTCTGGACGCCTGAGCTAGCATTTGCATCATAAACATGACCGACGTTGCGCCGGGATCCTGATGCCCAATACTGCGCTCACCAAGATAGCTGGCACGGCCTTTGCGAGCCTGCATGGTGATGGTGCTTTGCGCTGCGGCTTCCGCTTGCTGGCTTGCCGCTTCCAGCGCTGCCTGTACGCTTAACTTTTGCTCGCAGGACTGACGTAAGGATTCGACAACCGGTAGCCAGACGTCGCACATGGTTTTGTCGCCAGGTTCAGCCTTACCGCGGCTAATCACACCTTCTGCGCCATCACGCATCATTTGATACAGCTCTTCAAGCGTCAGGCTTTGATGAGCCTGAGTCACCTGAGCGGCGCGAATAAAAAAGGTGCCAAACAGTGGTCCACTGGCCCCGCCGACGCTTGAGAGCAGCACCATACCGGTGTTTTTCAAAATAAAGCCGATGTCTTTGTCTGCGATGGACGGCAGCTTTTCAACGACTTTGCTGAAACCACGATGCATGTTCAGACCGTGGTCGGCATCGCCGATCTCCCGGTCAAGCCCGGTGAGAAAATCACTTTCTGTGGTGAAGATCTCGCCGCAACGATAGAGCCAGTTAACAATTTGCGTTCTGTTGAGGGACATCATGAATCTCCTTATTTACCCCAGTTGAGGGCAGGGGTGTGAACCGGTGCATCCCATAAGCTCAGCGTTTCGTCATCTACCTGTAACAAGGTGATCGAGAAACCGGTCATATCCAGAGAGGTACAGTAAGAACCGATCAGGTTGCGCTCAATGACGATGCCTGCATCCTGACAACGGCTTTCCAGGCGGTTATACACGCCGAAGAGCTCAGACAACGGCGTCGCACCGAGATTATTGACCAGCGCAATAACGCGATCGCCACTTTGTAACGCACGCTTGCTTTCTTTACCTTCCTGCCACGCGCCCTGGACGTTGTCCCAGTGGCGGAGTGTACGGCTGTAGTTACCGTTTTCCAGCAGGGTATCGAACATTTCATCAACGGTCTGATCGAGAGAGGTGAAGGGGCGACGGTCAATGCCGGGTTCCCCGTGGATACCTACGCCAAACTCCATTTCGTTATCCTGCAGCGTGAACGACGGTTGTCCGGCGGCTGGAACGGTACAGGCGCCAATGGCTATGCCAATGGAGTGGCCCAGGTTATTCAGCTTACGGCCCAACGCCGCACAGGCTTCCAGCGAATCACCGCGTTCGGCGGCCGCGCCGACCAGTTTTTCGATCAATACGGTATTCGCCACGCCACGTCGACCGGCCGTATACAAACTGTCTTTCACCGCCACGTCGTCATCCACAACCATGGTGGTGACTTTGACACCGCTTTCATGCAGCAGCTCGGTAGCGGTTTCGAAATTAAGAATGTCGCCGGTGTAATTTTTGATTATCAGCAGCACGCCTTCGCCACCGTCAATTTGCATGGCGCATTCGAACATTTTATCTGGCGTGGGTGAGGTAAAAATCTCGCCCGGGCAGGCGCCAGAGAGCATGCCCTGACCAATGTAGCCACAGTGCATAGGTTCGTGTCCGCTGCCGCCACCGGAAAGCAGTGCCACTTTGCCCATCACCGGCGCATCTGCGCGGGTGACATATACAGGATCCTGATGCAGTGCCAGGGAAGGATACGCTTTCGCCAGTCCGGCGAGTTGTTCATTCAGTACGTCTTCAACACGGTTGATCAATTTTTTCATTATTTATGCTCCGCAGACAGTCCTGGATGGCTGCCAAATTCGGGCAGGCATCTGATGTAGGGTATCGGTTGGTTCAACGTCACGGCGACCGCTCGCTGCCGATAAGGTAATTTTGCACACGGGTAGTCAAAAGAAAATTGATGTGATTGGTGTTTCAATACGGAACATTAGCATCTTTTAATGTTCCATATTGAAACGTGGTGGTGCATAAAACAGCGGAAGTGAGAGATGCGGCAAAGTTTATGCTGACGGCATCATGAGTAAAACGTTATTCCTTACTCTTCTTTGCCATTAAAATCGAAAAACCAGAACAAGATAAAACCAATAAAACCAAAAATTAGCAGAATAGCCAGGGTATAGACTTCATATCGCGCGGCATCTGCAGCAATCGCCTGTAACTTGTCCATTGCTGGGGCTGGCTGCTCTTTGAATAGCATGAGTTGCCATTCATAAAGGTTTGTTGTTTTTATCTCTTTAATCGGTTCCCAAATATGGTTAGCCGCCGCGCCGAGTGCTAAAGCAGAAAACAGTGCGCCGTAAATACGTTGGCGTTTTTCCTGACGCTGACTAATAGCCTGGCGCATGAGCTGATCCAATTGCTCTATCTGCGTCATGAGCTCCTGACGTTGCTCAGACAATCCCCACTGCCGAGAGAGATCTTCACTCAGCTGGTTATGTAGGGCATCGTTGCCGACTAAAGCACCTTTATTCATGGCTTTTAGCGCCTGGGCTTTGGTTTCCAGCATCATTTCGGACCAGTCAGATAGACGACGAATTTTTCCCTTTCGGTTGTGTTTTTGCTGCGACTCGAGCAGATCCTTGAGCCACTGTTCAATCTGTTGGGCTGAGTTCGCCAGAAAATTTTCATACTCATGGCTTACATCCGCTACAGAAATGGCCGCTTTAATCAGTATCGCCAGATGTTTATCCTCTTCTTCGCGACAGAAGATTGTGACGCCATGACGGTGAGCGACAACCAGAATATTGCTGTACCATTGGCAGTGGTACTCGCTGGTGGGGGGGAGATCCGCAGGACTCCTAACGACGCGCGTGCTATCGCTCTGTGCTGCCAGCCAGGCATGAAAGGTGGGGGTATCGATCATTCGCATCAGCGGGACGATCGTAATATCACCACCCTCCGGGATGCGATGCTGATAGACACGAATGCATTTACCTTTTGTGCGGCAATCAAGTTCGGGTAAAGCTATTGGCACAATGGCGTTATCAAGATAACGGGTAAAATAATTTTCCCAGATTGCGGGCAAAACGTCTTTTTGCCAGGTCAGTTTCGAGCCGGGCTCTCCGGGAGCAAGCTGCTTCGGTGCCGCAATTAGCGTCATTCTGCCTTGATCGTCGTACCAGGGTTGGTTCGGTGCGCCTGGGATCAATTTATCGCTTCCGGCCAGGCGATAGCTTTCGAGAAAACGCGGAGTATCGTGCGGGCGTAGTCCTTGCCAGGCCACATCTTCACGTTGTTCCAGAGCGGACCACAGGGCATCAAGGCGTGTCCCCTGAATCGGGTTGAGCGAAATAACGATATCATTTCCCGTACCCACTTCTCGTGGTCGATAAATGGCCAGCAACCCAAATCCATTGTGCGTCCAACTGCGTTCTTTATCGCAGCGCGCGAGAATTTTCAACATCCCAGAAGGGAGCGTTTCGGTAATAAACAATGCATCAACCACCGTTTGCCGCCGGCCTGTGCCGAGATCCAGCAGGAGTTGGCAGGTAACCGAACGCTTGATCACGTGTTGGTAAATCTGTTGCTCATACGCCAGACTTGCGACCGCACTTGCATAACATTGCGTGTGCATGGGCATAATGCCTGCGGTGGGGTCTGGGTTGGCTATCATCATATCGCTCAACAGGCGAAGGCAGGCCAGCATGTTGTGGCGAACAACGACAGTATCATCCATGGATTGCTCGCACAGGCTGCTATGCGCGAGTGCGGATAACAAGCAAGCGGCAGAACGAGTTGTATCATCACCGTCCAGATAAATACCGCTTTCCCATGCGGTGACGTATTCCAGCCACGGATGTGCTGATAGCGACAGCGAACCAGCGGCATCGAGATGGTTCAAAAACAGCAACAGCGTAAAACAGGTATCCAGAGAGAAATCTTCGATAACGATTCGTTGTATTCCCTGGACACTTGAGAGTTTACTGCGCCATATAGACCATTGACGATCGTCGGCATTTGCCACCAGTTCACTCACCGAATTGTAGTGACCTGCACGGTATCCTTTGTTATTGAGCGCGACACCCTTATGGCTTTCCGTATCATTGCCGTCGCCCAATCCGATCAGTAGGCTGCCTGCCGGTGCATCACGCTGCGACGGATTGAACTCGAAAGTAAACAGCGGCCATGCATTATTGAATGCGAACATATAATTCTCTTTCGATGAATGTGTTGTTGGATCGCTCATTATTTGACTACGTTATAAATGACCCGTTGTGAGCGACTCCAGTTATCGCCAATCGCAATATTGGGTTCATGGTTTTCTTGTTTTACGCAGTAGTTCTTAACCAGGCTTTTTAACTCTGCCTCGTTGAGTGTGCCGAACATCAGACGCGTATTCAGTTCTTTCAATAACACATCATGGAGTGAATAAGTGGTCGGTCTTTGCAGTGAAAATTGCGCCGCGTCAGCCAGTAACTCACGCGCATTATCGGCCATCAGACGGCGCTCACAGCGACCTGCAGGTTCATTTTTGGCCATTTCTTCATCGTAAGCTTTCTTCTGGGCTTTCTCAAAATTAAGCGCTCTGTCGAGTTCCGCTTTAATACCCTGAACATCCTTGGCAGAAGAACAGAATGTTTTTAAATAACGAATCTGTATGGGGGTCAGCGTGCCATTGTGGTCCGCTTGCTGACGTAATTTACCGGCCATTCTGAGGCAGCCGTTTTTTTCATCCATCAACGATGCTGATTGTAATAGGGCATTCAACGTTTCCTGGCGATCTTCCTGTAATGCGGCTTCGGCATAATACAGTTTCCAGCGCATGCCTCCGGCAAGAAACAGATTGACAACCTGGGTATCACCGCGATCGATAGCGGCGCGAAGATTTTTTTCATCCCAGGCAATGCCGATATTCGCCAGTTCTTTACGCGGATCGTTACTGGTTTCTTTTTTCGCCCCAGCAACCGTTTTACCCACTTCCCCGAGATCGCTACGGATGGACTCCGTATTCACCAGCGTCTTGGTTGAGGTTCCGAAAGTCAGTACTGAGCCAACAATAATGACGACGATACCGCCCAGCACCCAGGCTACTCGATTGCGAATGATGCGCGTATCAATTTTGATTTTTCCAATATCCTGAGCCTGAGCCACCAGATCATCCTTTATTTCCTGAACGTCACCGCCGAGATCTTCAATTTTTTGGGCTGTCTGTTCGAAATAGTGAGCAACCTCAGCATTGCTGTCATCAAAAAAGCGATCAGGGTTAACTTTTACCCGGCCTTCGTCGAAGGCCTCCTGTACCGGCTCAGTAATTTCTTGGTAATAGTAATTCACCAATGTTGTTTGGACGGAGGTTACCCGCTTATGATGCGCCAGACGGTTGCGAATTACGCGAATATCGTCAAGAAAGGTATTCAGTGTTCTACGTTTATCGTTAACAAAGCTGAGCAAAGGGGTATATTGATAAAGTGGAGAGTAGTGGATGGGATATTCGTCTTTATCAATAAATAGTGAGGCGAGTTCACTGAAAAGGGTACCGCTCAATACGTCATCACGATCGGCAACGTTGAGCCATTTTTTTACACGTTCCTGACCAAATAGTTTGTTTAGGTGCTCAAGTAGGGCTTGTTGGTTATTGTACGCTTCATTAATTAAACTACGAATGGTCAGCTCTAATGCTCGTACCTGCTGCAAACTACGTAACTGCTTTTCTTCGCCTTCGTTATGCAGCGTCGTTGAATAAGTTAATTGAGGCTGTTTTTCTCGCAAATATTCGAGCTGCCACAAAAAACGCAACGCGGCAATGGTCAGATTTCTGTCGGCAGGCTGGCCATCTGTATTTCTGCCGAGCCATTTGTTCAAGGTGCGTAATGCCGCAAGAAAGCTCGCCATTTCCTGCTCATTATAGTTAAACCGGGCCGCTACACTGCTCCAGTTGCCCAATCTCTCTCGGGCTTTATCAAGTGAATAATAAAACGTATCAGGCGAAAGTTGCGTGGGGGCTGGCATACCCAGCAGGGATAAGATTTGTGGAAATGCGCTGTCGAAAAGAGACAGGCAACGAGTAAAATCGTTGTGCTCAGAAGCAGATGAATGATCGACCATTATATTCTCACGTGGTTATTCGCTGAGTTTTCCCGGCCCGATCTAATCGCACTGTGTCAGGCAACTTTCCCTGCAGCCAGAATGCCATAATTCGACAATTATTCGGGATTTTTAATCAGTTCGTCAATATATATGGGGGGCGTAATATTGGTAGTAGACATTGCAACCAATAATGCGTTGCTATGGGTTCTTAACGCAAATTATGGTTGCAGCGATGGAATTTAATGTTTATTGGCTAACAAAATGCGCAGATATTGGGTAAGTAAAACGCAGAAAGCGGGGCAGATGAATCAGGCTACTACACGCCAATAATGCCACAAATAATGCAGCATTATTGGCGTAACTCACGACTGGCGTTTATCGTCGGTCAAAAACGTTGGTGTATCTGCCGTCGTATTAGCCCGGATAAATTCCGCGATCTTTACGTGCCAGCAGAATGCGTTCGCAGGCAACAATGTAGGCTGCGGTACGCAGGGAGCAGGATTTCTCAGCTGCTTTTTCCCATACGTGCACCATTGCATCAGTCATGATTTTGTCCATGCGATTATTGATCTCTTCTTCACTCCAGAAGAAGCTTGCCATGTCCTGGACCCATTCGAAGTAGCTGACGGTTACGCCGCCTGCGTTACATACGACGTCAGGTACCACGATGATACCGCGGCTTGCCAGCATATCATCGGCATCCGGGTAAGTCGGGCCGTTAGCGCCCTCAAGTACCAGTTTGCAGGTCAGTATTTCTGCACGCTGACGGGTAATCTGTCCTTCCAGCGCGGCAGGGATCAGGATATCCATCTCCACGCTCCAGAAGGCTTCGCTGGCGATGGTTTCAGCGCCTGGGAAACCGGCAATCTGTTTGTGCTCTAACTGCCAGGCAGACAGCGCGGTCATGTCGATACCCGTGGAGTTAAACAGCGTTGCGGTGTGATCCTGAATAGCGACGACACGCGCACCCGCTGCGGCGAACAGGCGGGCGGCTTCGCTGCCGACGTTACCGAAACCTTGTACCGCCACGCGAGCGCCTTCAACTTCAATGTTCGCACGACGCGCGACTTCCAGACCGCTGACGAAAACGCCGCGACCGGTGGCTTTATCACGGCCTAACGAGCCGCCGAGGTGAATAGGTTTACCGGTGACCACACTGGTCACGGTGGTGCCGTGGTTCATGGAGTAGGTATCCATCATCCAGGCCATGACTTTTCCGTTCGTACCTACATCCGGCGCAGGAATGTCTTTCTGCGGCCCAATGATAATGCCGATTTCGCTGGTATAACGGCGGGTTAAACGCTCCAGTTCACCTTCAGAAAGTGAGAACGGATCGACGCGCACACCGCCTTTGGCTCCGCCGTACGGCAGGTTCAACGCTGCGCATTTGATGGTCATCCATGCAGACAGGGCCATCACTTCATTAAGATCAACATCAGGATGATAACGCACACCGCCTTTGCCCGGACCGCGGGAGAGGTTATGTTGCACGCGATACCCTTCAAAATGACGGATAGTGCCGTCATCCATCTGCACCGGGATATCGACAATCAGCGCGCGTTTTGGGTGGCGCAGGGTATCCACCCAATGGGAAAGTTCGCCCAGGTAAGGGGCCACACGCTCGATTTGTTGCAGGTAGGTATTCCAGGCAGATGTGCTGCTATCTGAAGCGTAAGATAACTTATCCATGATAAACCTTAGTTTTAAAAGTAATATGTTCTTAATTTGGCCGTGGTATACAGTGAATCTCACCATATAAACCTAAATTTAACATTTTTTTCATAGAACAGCCTGTCTGGCTAACACGGATTATCAGTATGAGTAGTGTGGGTTTTGGCTTGGTGGTGAATAGTTATTCTTAGTTTTGGCTTTCATCGCGGTTGTTTTGCGGTTTGTGTAGTTTAATATGCATAAATTGTAAAAATCGCAATTTGTCAGATTTATGACGCACCTCTAAAAGTAAATAATATGATAATAAAATGTGTTTGCTTTATTGCTGTTAAGCTGGGCGTCAGTAGGTCACTGCGATGGTGACAGTATCGGCATAGTTGTCTGGCGTGTAGTTTGCGCTGGGAACGGTGGCGTAAACCGGGTAGGTAGTCGTTGTCCCCGTGCCGCTGCCCGCAACGGTATTGAGCGATGTATTGCCCCACACCATACCGGAAGGACCTGGCGTCGAACTAAGCTGGTAGGGGACTTTATCCGTATTTGACCCCGAGCCTGCCATCACGCCGCTGCCTGCCGTATTGCCGTTGGAGGGTTGAAGTCCGATGGTGTAAGGCGTGTTATTGGAACAGGCTACGCCTACGTTATTTGACGCCGTGAGATTACGACCCGTTCCGCTGGTGGGAGCAAAGCTGATGTTAGTCGCGGAGGTGATATTACACTGTTTGCTGACAGCAGCTGTGACGGTGAAAGGAAACCTGGCGGCAACGGTATCACCACAGGTGGTTGGCGGGAAAAGCAATCCGGGATTGAGGGTGACAAGGGCTGTTGCCGTCGTATAGCTATCCTGATAATTTCCGGGGACGGCTGCCGTTTGTGGCGTGACGATCTGCGCCGATACCGTGAGTGAACCCGTCACTGGCGTCAGATTCAGCAGGTTAAGCTGTACCATGGGAAAAGTGGTTCCTGACTGATACTGGCTGCCCCAGACTTTGGTGCGCCCGCTATCCTGGTAAAGCTGGTATGCCAGCGTTCTGGCGGGGTTTCCGCTTAACGACATATTTCGGGTTGTCACCTGGCCACTGACGGCCGAGGCGCCAATATTAAAACAGAGATTGATCCCTGCCAGCACGTCACCAAGCTCTTTGGTGCAAGTGTAACTGAACGTCATTGATGACGTTGCGCCTGTCGCAGACAGTGGATTGACCGAACCTAAATTTATGGGTTGCACATTGCTCACCGAACAGGTTACCGCATGGCTAATTGCCGGACAAAAAAGTACGGCAGCGATGAGTAGCAGATGTCTTAACCTCATGAGCGCACTCCTGTTAGTGTGGGCGACAAACCAGTGGGCCTATTTGCACAATCCCCTTTGCTGACGCGGGATAATCAAATTGCACGCGACAACTACCGGTGTCCGTATCAACGCGCAGCGTGTTGTGCTGCTCAAGAGTGTCGAACCATGTCATTCCATCAAAGCCAACGACAGACGATTGTCCTTTTTCGTTGATGGCGTTAGCCATGCTGCCTTGAGGAATTGGCTTACCCTGATTGTCGACGAGGATAATCTGCGCAGCGCGGACGGGGGTGATGCCAAAGCTAACCAAAGTACCGGAACGATCGGCTGGCGTGGCATTCGTCTCAACGCGTGCGATCCGCATATTGGCAGGGAGATCCATCGGGTCAATACTGATCAGGTTTTTTTGATAACTGTTGAGCGGTGTGACCAGCAGTAGTCCCTGGTCATCGCTGCGACCGATCAGGTTATTTTGCAATTTGACCGGAACATCAGGCACGCCGTCAGTTGAGACGACGGCAAAACCATTATTGATTTCTCTTGCTGCAAACAGGCCGCCTCCCATGGTCACCAGCGATCCGGTTGCGCCTGCATAACCGTAATGGTTATCCGGTAAACGGCTGAAGCCCGCGTACGCTTTACCATAACGTCCCAGATATCCCACTTCGCCCTGGCCACTTTGCCGGGAAGCCTGCTGACTGGCAGCCAGATTCCAGCCCCAGCCGCCGTCGGCAGGGGGCGTCAGGCTGGCGTTGAGCTGGTAACCGGTTTCGTCGTTGGTACGTTGTAGGGTGCTGCTGGCGCTCAGATTGTTGTCGGTCGTGATGGTTACCATCAGATAGAGGCTACGATCGCGGTTGTCGTCAATGTTCTGGTTGAATCCGGCATTCAGTGAGATGTTGTCGGTGAGAGATTTAAACCAGCTGGCATTGGCGTAGCGCACCGCATTTTCGTGTGGATATCGAAACTGCAAATAGCTCAGGCTGACATTTCCAGCTGCTTCCAGCGAATAACCAATAACCGTGTTGCTGTTGAACGTGGGGGGCGGCTCACCGTAATGGGTGGCGACATCGCGATAATCGCCGGAAGTTGCCGTGGTACTGGTACTGAAATTAAACCGTTCGCCGGACCAACGGTAACCAAAACTGTACAAAAACCCGTTCTTTCCTGAGTCGGTACTTGCGGCAAGTGAGGTCGAAAACGTGCCGCTGCGGGTTCCTGGGATCCAGTCGTTACTGAAGCCCGCGTTAATCAGTCCATCGCTGGTTTCCGCGTGAGTCCCGGCGGTGAACGTATTGCTAAACCCGCGACGCCACGTAGCGCTCAATACCGGTACGCTGGCATAATCAAAAGAGGAGTAACCATAATTTTCGCGTACCGTGCCTAATTCTGCCGACCAGGCGGTTAATCCTTCCCGCAGGAGTTGCTGATCGTTGTAGAACGAGAAATTTTGTACGCTCGTTCTGCCCAACGCATCTGTCATCATCACCTGACCCGTTCCCGCGCCGCTGATGTTAGGCATTGTGTTGATCTGAAAGCTACCTGCGGGGACTTCTCCGTTGTAGTACCTGACGCCGTCGACGTACAGCTCAACGTTTGACGGTAACGTCGCGGATCCCAGATATGCTGGAAGCGGGGTGGTTGGCATATAGGGCTGTAACCCAAAATCGGTGCCTATCTGAATGCCGCCGATTCGCGTCGGTCGGGACCAGATGAGTGAACTAGTCAGGGTATCGCCCACGGTTAACGCCAACATCGAATCAGGAAATGACGTACGCCAGCTGGTGTCGAGGCGCTCAACGCTGTTATCGGCATATTCCTCGGTAGAGTACTGCGTCAACTGAGTGGTGCTGAGCACGCCGGTCGCATTGAAGGCGCGAATTTCGCTGAAGGTATTGATTGCGCTTTCATCCCCCTGTTGCGTATAGATATCATAATTGAGCAGCGCCCCGCGTGATGTTGTTGCCGTTGGCGCGGTTTCGGTGGGCGAGTTAAGCTGCGTGGTCGCAAGATCGAGTGAACTGAGCGGCGCAGTAAGCGAGAGCGTTTGCAACTGAACGTTGTAGTCAATGGTTAGCTGGGGGATATCGTTCAGGCAGACGGCGTTAGTGGCGTCTGGAGCAAAGCGAAAGCCCATTTTACGCAGAGTATCTGCTCCTGCATAAAGCTTTCCATTATCGTAGCCAAAATGAACCAGCCCAACGGGATTCCCATTTAAGGTGACGTCGAGATACAAATCGACTCCCGTAATCTGCGAGGCGCTATTAATAACACCATTTTCGTTCTGGTTATTATTCAGCGTTTGTGCGCAAACCATTCCCGATATTAATACTCCATTGAGAAAGCAATATTTCACCAGAAGCCAGGATCTGTTACAGATCTTGTACTGTTTTTTGGCCATTGATTGTGACTTCAACTTTCCCGCCGTAATGATTATTCCTGGCTGACGGGGAGACTATCCAGCGCATTGTTGATCCGGGTAAAACGTAGCCTAATAGTCCGGGTGTAATGACTTTTTTAGTACCGTCAGGGCTTATAAATGTTGCAGCAGATAACTGTGCATGCCCATTTCCCTGATTACTGACTTCAATAAATTTTTTGCCATCCAGCTGCTGTAATTTCCATTGCAGTTTTGCCTGCGTTTGTGCCGCTGATGTTGGTTGAATGAAAACGGGAACAGAATAATGCAGCACAAACTGAAGCTTGTTTTTTTCTACTTTTGCAGGCGGTAACTCATCTATCGACAAACGATAAGCGTCTTCGGCATGTGCCGAGGGAGGGCTTGTACGAATAACGCGTATCAGCTGTCGTTCTCCAGGGGCCAATGCCAACATCGGCGGGCTAATCACCAGCCCCTGAGAGGGGGAGAGTTTGTCGTCATAAGCGCTTTGACTCCAGCGAAAAACCCGAACCTGGGCATTGAGCACATTTTCACCCGCGTTACTCAGCCAGATACCATCGGCATTTTGCGTCGCTTGCAACGTTAACGTGACCGGGGCTATTTGCAGTCCGCTGGCGGTGGCAAGATTGATGCTCGCAACCATCCCTAGCAGGCATGCGCAGGCACACTGCTTTACAGGCAGTTTTACTCTCATATGGCTTCCTGAAGTTAGTAGTTAACGTTAACCGTTACCGTGTCGGCATAGTTGTCAGGCGTGAAGTTGGCGTTCGGTGCGGTGGCATAAACGGTAAAAGTCTGCGCCAGCCCAGTTCCGGTTGCCGCAACGCCGTTTCCTGGTTCGGTAGTGGTGGCAGTATTCCCCCAAACCGGGCCTGTTGCTGATGTTTGATTGAGTTGATAGGGCACTTTGTCGGTATTCGTCGCCGAATTAGCCACTGAGGACATCGCCCCGGCGCCGAGGGCATTACCGCCGTTAGCCGTTGAAGGCGCGAGGCCAATAAAATAGGGCGTCGTCTTTGAACAGTTGACAGAAATCGTGTTGTTTCCACTCGTGTTAGTTGCCGTAGTATTGACGGGCCCAAGCGTAATATTTGAAGCTGAACCGGCAGTCACGGTACAGGCCTTTTGAATCGTCATCAGCACCTGAAATGTTCCGTTAACGGTTGCTGCATTTGCCACAGAAATAATGGAAAAGGCGCAGCAACAAAGAATTAAGCGTTTGTCTAAGACTAGAGCCATATCCTTTACCTTTTTCAAATAACCACATTTATTACTTTAGAAAAACAATAATGTGGCACAAGAAGACATAATTTAACCCTAGAATAAGTATTAGACGTACGCCAGTTGATCTAATGAATTTTACTTAGGAAAAAGGTGATGTCGTCTGCAAAAAAATAATACCAATGGGTTAGTATATTGTTTTATTTTTATGCTATGGCCGGGGTTAAGTCAGGAGGATAGAGGGCAACATATTCCTTGGGTGGTACTCAAAATAACCAGCCAAAAAATGAGAGTTGTATGATTTATCTTACACGTATTACGTGTAGGTTACGGGCTGTGGAAAATGACCTTATAACCTTGTTCATTCCAGTGTTGGAGCAGTTCATTTTGTCTGCGGGTTGGCGTAATACCGGTCCAGACAAAAAGGGTTTGCCCAGGGAAAAGTTCAGGTCTTGGCGATTCAATGGGTTCAGCCAGAACGGCAATATGCCAACCAGATTGCGATAAGCGCCAGGCTTCGAGCCACAGACGGGTTCTGTCTTCAACATCCCAGGCCATCAGGAGGGCATCCTTTCCTGACTTGCGCCGCGTTTCAGACAGCAGTGTGGCAACATATTCAATCAATGCGCCATCAAGCATGCTGTTCATTATGCGGGATGTATTATGGTCAAGTATCAGCCGTTGACGTACGGGAAGATAAACGTGATCGATCAGCGCATCTACGGGGTGAACGCGACCGAGTGCAGTAATTTTGGCTCGCAGCTTCGGTGGATGCGCCATGCGAAGAATGCTCATCATCTCTTCTTGTAATTGATTCCAGTCGTCGTCAGCTTGACGGGTACTGGTTTCCAGCAATGCCTTAACTTTCCCAACAGGTATGCCATTGCTAATCCAACGTTTTATTTCTTCAATACGCTGAATATCTTCTTCATCAAAGAGTCGGTGGCCGCCTTCACTGCGTTGAGGTTTGAGTAAACCGTAACGTCGTTGCCATGCCCGAAGGGTGACAGGATTTATCCCGCAACGTTCTGCGACATCCCCAATGCTGTAATAAGCCATAGTTCCCCCGGGCACTCCTGATTCTCCGTCACCGATATGCGGTTCCTGTTACTTTGTACAACATGCATCAAATTGTACAAAACATACAGAGGATTCTAGCAAAATTAAGATTTACTTTACTATCACGCAGGGAGTAAATGCTGAATTTTTATGTTCAGCATGAGGGCGGTTGTGGTGATTGTTTATTTATAACAATGCGTTAGTTATTTTGACGCTGAGAAATCATTTTTCTCTGGCCATGCAACAGACGGAATACCATTCAGGCAGGCTTGTGCAAAAAGGTTACCCTGGAAGATTTCAATACCTGCGGACTCAAGCCACATCCACTCTTCAGGTTTTTCAACGCCGACTGCGGAAATCATGATTTCCAGTGAAGTGCAGCATTTTATAATTGCCTGAATGATGGCCTGTCTTGGTCCACTTTTATGCACATCCGTGATCAGCTCGCGGCTTATCTTAATTCGGTCGGGTTGAAAACGAGACAGAAGCTGAAGCCCGGCAAAACCTGCCCCAAAATGATCTATCGCCACACAGATCCCCGCAGCCTTGAGTGACTTTACGGCCTGCGCGAACGTATCAAAGCGCGATATAACTTCGCTTTCGGTAAACTCTACAATGATTTGTTCAGGCACCAGTCCGTGCGCCGCGATTTCGTTTATCAGAAAGCTGACTGCATTGGGTTTGTTTACCAGGGTCATAGGGAGCAGATTGACTGACAGCATTTTGTCGTTAAGTCCCAGCGCGCTTGCCATTGCAAAAGCAGTCTTTTTGCTCTGCAGATCCGCGGTATACAGTTCTTCAGGAGTTAAGTTGCCAAAATAAGTTGCGGGCGTTTCACCGTCTCTACCACGAATAAGTGCTTCCAGAGCAATGACGCGCTGCGACATAGGATCGATAATGGGTTGAAAAGCAAAGCTGAAATCGATATTGGACTGGAGTGTGCTTTCATCCAGGAGAGTACAAGAGTTGTCGGTAATAAAACTCCAGTAATCAGGCGCAGGTATTTCAAAATAACTCGATTTTTCCGTCGCAAGGACAAATGTGCGGAAAAACTGTAATGCCCGGTCATCATAGGTGAGCTGAAATTTTGATGTTCCCTTGTTAAGTACCGCTTGCAGGACGTCATTGCGTTCATGTTTTTGTAAATCAAATAACTCCATTCCCACCTTTCCGAATCTTCTCGCAGGCGCGTAATCACACATCAGCTCAACGATATTGTGGTGCCGTGGATCGTTACATATACAACGATAAATCTCTTTTACCTGCTCCTCAGGTCCTTCAAGCAGTTGGAAAAAGTGGCGGCCATTAAAGAGTAAAATCCCCGTAACATCGGATCGCCGGTTTTTTAGATTTGCGGCTGTCACCATATCCTCAAGCGCTCTGAGGGGGGCGTCATCACGTAGATGGCTACGGTAAATAATGGTCGTGAGCATGGACAGTCCGGGATCAAGGGAAGGGAAGAGATATGGACAGTATCAAACAAACCAGCTTATGTCCTGATTTTAATACATTATTCTAACTTTATTTTTACAAACAAAGACCCTCAAACAGATCGAATTCATTCGTTAAACGAAGTGAATTGTACAACCGAATTTGATTTCATGTAGTTTGGTATTTATCTAACTTACTGATTGTATTGATTTAGCACTTTTTGATAAAAATTGATGGTTCTCGTTGTACACATTTTTGGTACAACTTTGCTACTGTTATAAAACTTAATATTCACCAGCATTTTGTTACAGGAGCATGACATGCAGCAGCATACCGTTCGCACTGATACTGCAAGCGCGATTTCTCGTTACTTTGCGAAGGCGCATCTGCCAACTCAACAGGAAACATTGGGAGAAATCGTCACTGAGATACTCAAGGATGGACGAAATCTGAACCGCAAATCACTTTGCACCAAGCTTCTGTGTCGTCTTGAAAAAGCATCCGGGGAGAAAGAACAGAAACATTACAATGCGTTAATTGGTCTGCTTTTTGAATAAAATAAACCCCTTACTTATAGGGGTAAGTAGTGAAGGAGTTATGAAGAAAACTGATAGTGAACGCCTGAAACATGAAATTACAGGTTTGGCTGTGCTAGAAATTTTGCGAATGCATACAGACGTTTCGTTAGCCGCAGTGATTAAGCAATTGCGACTTATGCAGGCCAGTGAAATAGATGGCACACGCAAGCAATTAATTGACAGCGTTATCAATGATTTTACAAACATTAATCCGGGGAAGATAAGTAGAAAACCGGATAAAACCAGAGATGAGAGTGCTTTCAGTGCCAGCAAAAACCCTAAATTACATTAAAGATAATCTTCCAGACTATACAAGCGAGGTTACCATGCTTCATGAAATTAATGTCCACAGTGTAATGACGGATAAAGCTTTATCAAGTTACTTCCATAATGCAGGTGAGCTATTAGCAGATGAGTCTGTGGTATTGGGACAGGCGGTAACAAATGTAATTCTGGCAGGTGATAATGTTAATAATAAAAACATCATTTTAAGCCTGATTAGTTCTCTGGAATCAACAGTTGATGTTGTCCAGGCAGATGTTATCAGAAAAACCCTGGAAATAGTGCTGCGCTACACAGCTGACGACGTCTAAAAAATCTTCATATTAATATAATATGTACAGTACCTTTGTTATATGCTGAAAGCACTCATGCTGAGCATTTTTTTGATTAAGACTATACATAGCACCCTCTATAGAACAATTGTGATTTTTCATTGAGGCCATAATGATGAACATCGTTCAGGAACACACTGGAAACGCAGAGTTATGGATTGATGATATTTTTATCAGGCAAGGGCTAAAGAATATTCTTGCAGATATTGTTTTCGAAGATGATAAGACGCATCTGGATTTTTCACCGCCAATCACTTTGAGGCGGTAAAAAGGCAAAATTACGATCTGAAAACGCATCGTCTGGTACTGCTGATTGATGGTCATCTGTACAGATATCTCAATGATTTATCACTTTACAGACTGCCAATAGATGTTAGCGTTGCCACCTTCAAACAATTTATTATTGATATTACTCGTTCTGGCGGTATACACGACAATCAGTCGGAACTAAATATTTCGCTGACTGCGCGAGATAAATATATTCTAACGCAGTTAGGAGAAGGTCGAACTATTTTTGAGATATCCGCCTTGTTAAATCTACATTTGAAAACGATTTACCAGGCCAGGCAGAATCTGATCAAGAAGCTTGGTTGTTCTGGGCTGATTGATTTTCAGGGAATACTGCGAGCGAAAATATTCCGCAACTGGCTGGAACATGCCTGAATAAATCGACAGTTCGTACTTACTTTTGGGGGATACGACAGGGCCAATGGCCCTGTCCGATATATTTTAAACTTCGCTACTCTGTCACCAGTTCATTTCCCATCTTCTGCTGATGATGTTTTTTGCTCAACGAGAAGTAGCCAAATATTAGCGTTATTACCACAATGCTGGTCATAATCAGGAAGATTTCCTGATAGCCCACTTTATCAAACAACTTACCGACAGGCAGTGACAGCACGATAATGCCAATGGAACTGGCGATATTGAAGCCAATAAGATATATCGTTGATGACAGGCGTTTGTCAAAATTCGCTACGCTGAATTTAAACACTGAAATAACAAACAGTGGAACTTCCAGCGCATGAAGCATTTTAATCAAGGAGATAATATAGATATCGGTGAACAGTGCTGAACCCAGGATTCGACAGGTCATGATTGTGCCACCCAGCAGCAATGCGGATTTAGGCCCGATGCGGTTAATCAGGAATGGAACCAGCGCCATACCGACGGCTTCCATAAAGACCTGTACCGAATTGAGATAGCCGTATACGCGTGGTGCCAGTTCGGGATCGTCAAATAAGCTGGCGTAAAACACCGGGAACATCTGCTGATCGTAGATGCTATAGAACGACCAGGTACCGACGACAAAGATAACGAAAAACCAGAACTGCGTATCTTTAAAGATAGTGAGAAAATCCTTTCGGGTCAGCGCGTCGGGTTCAGGAGAACGCGTTTTTACAGAAGATGGGGCGGGTGAGTTGGTTTTGAACAACACGTTAATCAACAGGAATAACACCCCCATTACCGATACGCACCAGAAGTTAATGTGTGGGTTGATGCTGAAGAAGATACCGCCAACAAATGTCCCTGCGGCGTAGCCAAGCGATCCCCACAAGCGGGCGGTGCCGAATTCAAAGTTGAATTTGCGGCTCACTTTTTCGACGAAGCTTTCTACCAGACCACAACCCGCGAGGTAGCCAAGGCCAAAGAAAATGGCTCCCAGCGCCATACCAAGT
The DNA here is from genome assembly GCF_030332805.1 of Citrobacter sp. Cpo065. NCBI lineage: Bacteria > Pseudomonadati > Pseudomonadota > Gammaproteobacteria > Enterobacterales > Enterobacteriaceae > Citrobacter > Citrobacter sp. Cpo065. The sequence goes on along the minus strand of NZ_JAOWHC010000034.1, from coordinate 690,544 downwards.
TTGAAGTTGGAGGTCAGCAGCGGTTCGTAAACATAAATCAGGAACGGGCCGCTGAGCGTGATGACTATCCCCATCAGCCAGATAAGGTGTTTACGGGTGCCGAGCTTATCCTGCAGAAAACCGTAGACCAGCATAAACAGCATGCTAAAGAACTGGTTTACGGCATACAGCATTCCCAGCTCCGTTCCGGATAGGCCAAGTTTATTTTTTAGCCATATTGCATAAAAAGACCACCACAACGACCAGGCGGCAAAGAAAAAGAGCAGATACCCGGATGAGTATCGATATTTGTCATTACTGAACGGCATATTTATCTTCATGATTTTTCCAATCCAGATCAGGTCATTGTAAGGTCTTTCTGATACGACGTAACGAGTGCGCTTTATTACGGGGTAATCGTTCTCCGTAGCGACGGTTGTGACTGAATAAAGCTGCTCAGGTGTTGGCTGTCGGGAAACGCGCTTAGCGCGCCACGCCGGGTGGTCGCCAGAGCACCACAAGCGCTGGCCTGCTCGATAAGTGGAAGTAGCGTTGCCGTCGATGTGGGCCAGCCTTCCTCGGCGAGTGCCGCCAGCAGCCCGGCCATAAAGGCGTCACCGGCGCCGGTAGTATCGATACTTTCGACGTTATAGCCGCTTAAAGTTAGCCTGCTGTTTTGCCAGAAAGCGATAGCGCCGTCGGCACCGCAGGTGACGATTTTCAGGCGTGCAGGAAAATCAACCAGACGTTCGCAGGCGCTACTGAGACAGTTGGTCTGTGTTAGCCACAGCAGCTCTTCTTCCGACATCTTCAAAATGTCGCTCCGCCGGGCAAACTCGTTGACAAGGTCAAACATCTGCATCTCGTTGCTCCACATCTGCGGACGCAGATTGATGTCAAAGCTCAGAGTACCGCCGGTCTGTCGCAATGCGGCCATAGCCTGGGCGAGGGTGGCGCGGCAGTCAGGGGCAACCAGCGCCAGCGAACAGAAGTGCAGAATATCGGCGCCAAAGCCGGGCAGTCTCGCCGGGCTGAGAAATTGATCGGCAGACGGATTGACCAAAAACTCAAACTGCCGCTCGCCGTTGGGAGCCAGTGAAACCAGTACGGTACTGGTGTGCTGATGTGCATCAAACTCCAGACTTCCTGTATCCACCTGCGCTGTTTCCAGCGTCTGATGCAGAAATCGACCAAAAGTGTCATTGCCCACACGGCCAATAAAACCGCTGGCGCGGCCAAGGCGAGCCACGCCGATTGCCACATTGAAGGGAGCCCCTCCCGCGCAGGCTTCAAACTGCATATTGTCGCGCGGCAATAAATCCACCACAGCGTCTCCGAGCGTCCAGATAGTCATTATTTTTCCCCAAAGCAGTAAGACGGGTGTTTATTTGGCGCTGAGCGGCCAGGCATGCCCTTGATTAAAAATGGCGTGTCCGTTCAGGCTGAATAAGGTCAGTTGGCGATCGTCCGGTTCAGGATAAATACGACTGCTAAGGGTATATTCACCGTGATTGACAAATACCTCTACCGAGGAGCTGTCGATAAATAAGCGCAGATCCAGCCGGTCACCAACTGGCAGCGGCACGCTGCGATAACCAGAGAGACCATGCTGCGGGTAGCGACGATCCAGCACCAGACGCTGTGCCTGAGCATCGACGTAGACCCGTAGTCCGCCACCCAGCGCGATACCATATTCTTCAGCACTGCTGCGGGCGATATCGATGCTCAGTTCGACTTCAATAGCGTGCGCCTGCTCCTCTACCATCAGGATGCGATTGTGCAGTTCGCTGACCGGCCAGACATGAAGCTCACCGCGTAATAATTCCAGCTCTTTCACCGGGTTCATACGCAGCCGCTGATCGGTATCGAGCGTCACCTCGCGGGGGAGAGTAAGCATGCCCGCCCAGCCGTCGGCTTGTTCTGGCATTGGCGATTCCCACATCGACAGCCAGCCAATCACGATGCGGCGCCCATCCGGGGTGGTAAATGACTGGGGGGCGTAAAAATCATGCCCGTGATCCATCTCCTGGAAGGCGTGGGTGACGTGAAAATGGAGATTATCCTGCCATTCGCCGACCATATAGCCGCTCTGGAACAGGTTACGGCAATCGTATCCGTCTGCGGCGATGCCCTGAGGCGAGAACATGAAGACGAGCTTATCGTTGAGTGGGAAGAGGTCTGGGCACTCCCACATGTAGCCCATGCCGTCATCGGCCCTGCCGAGCGTGCTGGCAAACTGCCAGTGCTGTAGATCTTGCGAGCGATAGAGCTGCACTTCGCCCACGTCATCGACCCGGGCGCCCACCACCATGTACCAGTTGTCTCCCTCTTGCCAGACTTTCGGATCGCGAAAATGGTGTACACCTCGCGGGGTATCCAGAATCATGCCCTGGCGTTCAAAGTGAATCCCGTCGGTGCTGGTGGCCAGGCACTGTACCTGATACAGGTTTTCCTCTTTCGCCTCGCCGTCAAACTTATGTCCGGTGTAGATCAGAGCCAGCTTATTGCCTTCAACCACCGCTGAACCGGAAAAACAGCCGTCTTTATCTTCCGGCCCTTCTGGTGCCAGTGCGATGGGTAAGTGCTCCCAGTTCACCATATCGCGGCTGCGCGCATGGCCCCAGTGCATTGGTCCCCAGACCGGCTGCCACGGATAGTGCTGATAGAACGCATGGTAGTAACCATCGAACCAGGACAGACCGTTGGGATCGTTCATCCAACCCGTTGGTGGCGCCAGGTGATAGCGTGGATACCAGCGCGGGTTTACAAGGTCTTTCTGCTGGCTTAAGGCTTCGTTGGCTTTGGAAAGTAGTGACGTCATTTGCTTGTCCCTGTAAGTGAATTGATCAAAAGATAACGTTAACATTCTCGGTTTTCTCGCAGATTTGATGGTAATATCGATGTTAATCACAAAAGTTAACGTTAACATTTTGCGGGCGTTATCGAGATCGCATTTTCAGACCCCGGCAAAGTGAACATCGGCGAAGGAGAGGGTATGGCATCTTTAAAGGATGTGGCGCAGCGGGCTAACGTCTCGTTAATGACCGTATCGCGGGCGATTAACGAGCCCGAACGACTACGGCCTGAAACCTATAAAAAGGTGATGGAAGCGGTAGATGCGCTGGGGTATGTCTCCGATCTCTCCGCTAAAAAAATTCGTGGTGCGAAAACCACAGCTAACACGATTGGGGTGCTGGCGTTGGACACCATGACTACGCCATTTTCCGTGGAGATAACGCTCTCTATCGAAGAGACTGCGCGGGCGCACGGTTGGAATAGCTTTGTAGTGAATATGTTCAGCAATGACAAGCCAGAGAAAATGGTTGATCTGCTGTTGGCGCATCGCCCGGACGGTATTATCTACACCGCGATGGGACTGCGCCAGGTACCGGTACCGGAAAAGCTGCATAAGTATCGCTGCGTGCTGGCGAACTGTGAAAGCACAAGCGGCCCTTTCCCCACCTATATTCCCGATGATGAACAAGGGCAATATCTTGGCGTGAAAGCTCTGTTGGCCGCAGGCTATCGCCGACTGCTGTGTATCCACCTACCGAAAGGAATTGTGGCGACCGATCGCCGTCGGGCGGGAATGGAGAGGGCTTGTCGTGAAGCGGGTGTCGACCCTGATGCAATGTTCCACCACTATCTTCCGCCGGGCGAGCGCCACCATATTGATGCGGCGGAGATTGCCGGGCATTACCTGAGCGGCGCGCGCCCGATGTTCGATGCGGTGGTGTGCGGTAACGACCGCGTGGCTTTTGTTATCTACCAGCTCTTGCTGGGGCGAGGGCTGCGCATTCCGCAGGACGTCGCTGTGCTGGGCTATGACAATATGGTGGGCACCGGCGAGCTATTTTTGCCGCCGCTCTCAACGGTACAGCTGCCGCACTATGAAATCGGTCGTCTTAGCGCGCTGCATCTTATCCAGGGGCTCGATCACCGGGATACCGTGCGGGTAGACAGCCCCTGGCTTCCGCGCGCCTCAATATGATTAACCTAACTGCTTCGTTTCATCAACCGGAGGGATGTGTGAATTATGTGGGGGGGGCGCTAATTTGCTGGTGGATGTTACAAAACTGAAACGTGGGGGTACTGCTAAGTCACGGTTTAGCGCGCAAGGCTCAAAGTTGGGGCGTGTATTAAGCTCTCGTCGTAATTTAGGGTTTCAATAAAATAACCGTTATTTATTAATGTTAACGTATCAATACATCGTAACTTACGAAACGTTTAGATTTTAGTTCGTACTTACCCATCTATCGCTCTTCTCTGCTCATTCTGCTTCTGTAACTTCAGCGGGACGCACAAGCGTCCACCACATTAACCGCATGCAATAGTTCAGCTCAGTGACATCGGATTCTACGGCGGTTATAGGCTTTTACGTCCCTTTTTTAGCCTACAGATAAACCGTGAAAATTGTGATCCCGTACTCAGATAGTGCATTCCGTGGTTGCCTTTTAAACACAGACTTTTATTGTATTCTCATTGTATACAATTAAAATACAGGATGGTGAGTATGAAAGTGATTGATACCCATAACCATGTTTGGCATTGCCAGGGAGAGCATTTTGCCTGGATCACAGACGATCTGGCGGCAATTCGCCGTGATTTTCTTATTGACGATTTGCAGGCCGTATTGGCTGAAAACCACATCGAAGGCGCCATTTTAGTACAAGCCATCCCTTCAATTGAGGAGACCGAATGGCTGCTGGAAATAGCTGAGCATCACGATGAAGTAAAAGGTGTTGTGGGATGGGTGGATATAAACCGCGGGGCTGGGATCGCAGAGGATTTGCAGAGACTGCAGAGAAAATCCCGCTATCTGAAAGGGATCCGCTATATGTCTCAGGGCTTGCCTGAGAGCCATTTAGTGACCCCGCAATTTATCCAGGGGGTACGTTGCGTTGGAGAGCAGGGGCTGGTGTATGAACTGCTGGTTACGCACCAACAGCTGGAGGCGGCAAGCCAGCTTATCTCTGCTTGTCCGGAAGTGACCTTTGTTATCGAACATGCGGCAAAACCCGCAGTTCGCGACGGAGAAATTACCCGCTGGCGTGAACAGTTAATGTTGATTGGTGAGGCTTACAGCAATGTTTTTTGCAAACTATCAGGCCTGGTCACGGAAGCAGATTATGCCCGCTGGACGGGACCTGGGCAGGCGAGCCAGGAGCTTGAACCTTATTTTAGCTCGGTTTTTGCCGCATTTGGTGATGAGCGAGTGATGTATGGATCCGACTGGCCTGTTTCTCTACTGGCATTACCGTATGCCGACACTTTAGGGCTTTACCAGAACTACCTGCAATCTCATCAGGCTCTTTCCAGCGATAACTTTTTTTATCGCGTGGCAGAGAAGGTTTACTCATTAAAGTAACAGGGGGGCACTTATGGAAGTCGTTCAATATATCCTCGGATTTGGCCCGGCAGTGGTCATTCCAATGATTATGTTTTTATTTGCCGTGCTATTTGGCGCGAAACTTGCTGATGCGGCGAAAAATGCAATGACGGTAGGTATTGGGTTTCTCGGTCTTTCGTTGCTGATCGGTTTTATGGTGACATCACTTAGCAGCTCGACAGAAGCGATGGTAAAAAACCTCAATCTTCATTATGAAGTATTGGATCTGGGCTGGCCGTTAATTAGCGCCTTCAGTCTGGCTGCGCTTTCTCTGCCGATTGTTTATGCGTTATGTTTTGCCACTAATTTGTTGATGATTTCAACCAATACCACCAAAACCCTTAACGTTGATTTTTGGAATTACTGGCACTTTGTATTTGCCGGAATCATCGTTGAACAGGTGACGGGTTCATTTTGGATGGGGATTTTTGCAAGTTGGATCACATTTATTATTACGCTAAAAATCGCCGATTACATTGCCCCACATGTGCAGAAATTCTGTGACACGCCAAACGTGACCATTACTCAGGCGGAGATCGTCGCATGGGCCCCGCTGGCATTTTTGATGGACCGTGTAATTGATCGCATTCCGTTGATTAACAAAATTGACCTTAATCTCAGCAAAATTGAAGCCAAACTAGGGTTTTTTGGTAGTCCGTTAGCGATGGGGGCCATTCTGGGGGTGATCATCGGTATGCTTGGCGCGCTACCGTTCAGCGATATTATTAAGAGTGGAATGAATTTTGCTGCGGTCATGGTGTTATTACCGACGATGGCGGGAGTGCTGGTCAGTGGTCTGGTACCGATTACTGAAATTGCTTCTGAATGGGTAAAGAAACGTTTTCCAACAAAGTCACTTTATTTTGGTATCAGCGGTGAAATTGCTTTTAAAAATCCTGCGGTATTGTCTGTAGGTATTTTGATGGTGCCACTCACGATTCTGATTAGTACTATTTTGCCTTTTAATACCATGATGCCATTCGCCGATATTCCTTATCTGCCGATATTTGTTGTCTTTGGTACGGTTGCATGCAACGGAAACATGTTCCGTGGATTAATTAATGGCATTGTCATCGTGTGTGGGATCCTGTGGTTTGGTTCGGATCTCGCTGTAGTGTCGCAGGCTTTGGCCGAAAAGGCACAATTGAATGTGCCAAAAGAGATGATGGCCTCATCAATCGATGGTGGCTCACACGCTATATCTTATATCTTCTACAAAATGTTCGAGCTGTTAAAAGGAATGAATCCTGCGCTCTTGTGTCTTTTTTCTATCGTAGTGACCGGGATTATTATTTATGTGCTGAAGTTGATTTTTAATATTAATAATAAATCAACAGCAGCGACCTCATTAACTGCAAACAAAGTTGACTAAGAATACTGATAAACATCAGGGGAATATTATGATCACTCAAAATACAATTAAAAGTGTAGGGCTTAGTGTACCTTCTTTAACCTTCGGCGCAGCCAGCCTGGCTAATTTATTCAGAACGCTGAGCAATAACGAAGCCATGGACATTGTTGATAAGGCCATTCAGGTTGGCTGGCGCTACTTTGATACTGCACCACATTATGGCAGCGGACTTTCTGAGTTGCGTTTAGGTTTGGGATTACGTGGACTGGAGCGTAGCGAATATGTTTTGTCCACCAAGGTTGGTCGTCTGCTGCAATCCCGGAAACAAGAGCCAGGCCTTGAAGCAGGAGAATTTTTTTATGATGAGAACCCTTTTAACCGACAGGCTGATTACTCCTATGAGGGCATCATGCGCTCATACGAAAACTCTATCCAGCGACTGGGAACCCGTTATATCGACATTCTCTATGTACACGATCTCGGCACTTATACCTACGGCAATACGGAACTGGAACGCCAACATTTTAAAACCTTCTGTGAGTCAGGGCAGAAAGCACTAGAAGAGCTTAAGCGCAATGGCGATATCAAAGCCTGGGGCGCAGGCGCGAATGAAGAGGCAATCCTGATGGAGGTGATGGATAACGCTGCCCCGGATATCTTAATGCTCGCCAACCGCTACAACCTGCTGGAAACAGACCGCCAGGCGTTCTTTGCCAAATGTGAAAGCAACAATGTTTCGGTGGCTGTTGCTGCACCTTTCGCTACCGGAGTTTTAGTCGCGAAAGATAAATCGAAGGCGTTGTATGAATACGGTTCCGCGCCAGCGCAGGTTATTGAAAAAGTAAATGCGATAGAAGCGCTATGTGCAAAACATGCCGTGCCGATTGGTGCTGCGGCGCTGCAATTCCCATTAAGAAACCAAAATGTGGTCACCGTAACCTGCGGCGTTCAATCCGTAGAACAAGCGTTGACTAATTTTGCCTGGGCTAACTGGGATATTCCGCAGGAATTGTGGGATGAACTGGCCAGCATTGGTATTCAGTAAGCATCATTTGTAACTTTGCGAAAAAATTAACAGATATTGAGGATGTAATGAAAATAGTTAAAGCCGAAATCTTTATGGTTGATTTGAAACCTAAAGTAAAACGTGTCGATGCGATTCAGTCTTTTGTCTCACAAGAGACGCCGATTATTCGTTTAACAACATCGAGTGGAGAAATTGGTGAGGGCTATACCTACACAATTGGCACCGGCGGCTCATCTGTGGTTGCGCTGTTACGAGATCACCTGTTACCGAAATTGATTGGTCAGGATGCGACGATGATTGAGGGCATCTGGGAATCATTGCTGTTCTCAACTCACGCGACCTCGGTTGGCGCCATTACGTCTCTGGCACTGGCAGCCATTGATACCGCATTATGGGATTTGAAGTGTAAGCGCATGAATTTGCCGCTGTATAAAGTCGCAGGTGGTGCGAAGTCGCGCATGAAGTTATACACCACCGAAGGGGGCTGGCTGCATTTAAGCACTCAGGAATTAGTTGATGATGCGCTGGCTGTTAAGGCGCAGGGATTCTGCGGTTCTAAAATCAAAATTGGTTCTGAAAGTCCGGTGCGTGATATCGAGCGTTTGACTGCTGTACGTGAAGCGGTGGGTGATGAGTACGTGATCATGACTGATTGCAACCAGGCGTTTAAATTCTCGGAAGCCAAACAGCGAGCAGCGTTGTTGGAGCATATTAATCTTTCATGGATTGAAGAGCCGTTTCTGGCACATGATGTTGATTCTCATCAAAAATTGTGTGAGTCAACCACCATTCCTGTCGCGGTGGGTGAGTCCATTTATTCTATCCAGCACTTCAAAGAGTATTTACAGAATAATGCCGCAGATATTATTCAGGTTGATGTGGCTCGTATTGGTGGTATTACACCATGGCTTAAAGTTGCACATATGGCGGAATGCTTTAATAAAATTGTCTGCCCGCATTTCTTGATGGAATTGCATATATCATTATGTTGCGCCATTACTAATAGCCGTTGGCTGGAGTATATTCCACAGCTCGATAGTGTTACTCTTAATAATGTGAATATTCACGAGGGATATGCTTTCCCACCAGAAGAACCTGGTTTGGGTATTCAGTGGGACTGGCAGAAAATACAGGCTGATACTGTTGTTTACCATGTCATTGAATAAAACAATTTTTATTTTCTCAGGAATATACTATGTCTGATAATCATGCTCAATTTCACGGTGCATGGTGCCCATCAATTACGCCTTTTGATCAACAAGGAAATATTGATTTATCGGCACTGCAGCAGCATTTGCGACGGTTGGAAGAGGCTGGGACTCATGTCGTATTGCTAATGGGAAGTATTGGGGAGTTCACCGCATTAACGCTGGATGAACGACTGATGCTTATCCGTGAGGCACGGAAAATGTCATCGCTGCCGCTGGTGGCAAATATATCAGCTACCTGTATGGCGGATATGATACGTCTGGCAGAAGAGGCCTGGCATTGCGGGTATCAGGCAGTGATGATTCTACCTCACTACTATTTTCAACAAACGCCGGCCCAACTATTGGCATACTACCGCGATCTGGGGCAGCGCCTGAATGGAAAATGGTTCGCATACAACTTTCCTGCCCGAACTGGATGCGATCTGGACGCGGTACTGGTAGCGCAATTAGCGGCAGAATTTCCCAATTTTGTGGGTGTTAAAGATACTGTTGATTGCCTCTCTCATACTCGCGCAATTATTCAGTCAGTCGCGTCCGTTAGAGACGATTTTGTTGTTCTGTCCGGTTATGATGAATATCTTATCCCAAATCTTCTGGCGGGTGGCGCGGGAGTTATTTCAGGATTAAATAATATTTGTCCCGAACTTTTTGTGCAGGCAATTAAAGCCTGGGATGAAAATGATCTTACCCAGCTTACTGGCATACAGCGTGAGATAAGCCGACTTTCTGCTATTTATAATATTGGTAATGATTTTGTTACTACAATTAAAACCGCGGTGGCTCATAAGTTTCAGTATTCTGGGGAGAAATCAAGAAGCTTTGCGGGGGAACTAACTCGTCAGGAATCGCAACAGATTGACATAATGTTCAGTATCAAATAATCAAAAATCAATAACAGCATACATTATGCTACGGCAATGCTGTATTGCTGTTATACCTCTCTGTTATAAGGTATAGAATATGTCTTATAGAATGATATTAAATGAAACCTCATATTTTGGCGTGGGTTCAATTAACGCTATCGTTGATGAAGTTAAAAAGCGAGGTTTTAAAAAAGCGCTGGTAGTTACTGACCACGATCTTATCCAGTTTAATGTAGCGACCAAGGTACTTGATATTCTTGATAGCGCAGGGTTGCCTTATCAAATTTTTGATAAGGTCATACCTAACCCGACGATTGACGTCGTGCAGCAAGGTGTTGAGGCATTTCGTCAGGCGGGCGCGGATTACCTGGTCGCTATTGGTGGCGGTTCACCGCAGGATACGTGCAAAGCGGTAGGGATAATCATTAACAACCCTGAGTTTGCCGATGTCCGCAGCCTCGAAGGTGGGGCTGACACTAAAAATGCCGCTGTACCGATGATTGCCATTCCAACGACCGCGGGTACGGCAGCTGAGGTGACTATTAACTATGTGATTACCGATGTAGAGAACCGACGTAAGTTCGTTTGCTATGATCCTCATGCTATTCCGGTCGTTGCCATTATTGATGCTGACATGATGGCCAGCATGCCGCCCAGTTTAAAAGCGGCAACCGGTGTTGACGCGCTGACTCATGCAATCGAAGGATATATTACGAAAGGGGCATGGGAATTAACCGATACGCTTCATTTAAAGGCGATTGAGATGATAGGGCGTTCGCTACGCGGTTCGATACAGGGAATCGCCCAGGACGCTGAAGGCATGGCGGTGGGGCAGTATATTGCCGGGATGGGCTTCTCTAATGTCGGATTGGGCCTGGTGCATGGAATGGCCCATCCTCTGGGAGCATTCTATGGTACGCCACACGGCGTCGCCAATGCTGTGCTATTGCCGCATATCATGGCATACAACGCCGAGTTTACTGGAGACAAATATCGCCAAATTGCACAGGCTTTGGGCAATACTCAGGCCATGGTGATGCCGATTGAAGAGGCGCGTCAGGCGGCTGTAGAAGCAGTGGTGCAACTTAACCGCGACGTAAATATTCCCGCCCGACTGCGCGATATCGGCATGAAATATGAAGATATCGATGCTCTGGCAGCCGCGGCAATGGCGGACGTCTGTACCGGTGGAAACCCTCGAGATACCTGTATTGAAGAGATTAAAGCGTTGTACCGACAGCTCTACTAATTTTTAACTTCCCACATGACCGGTAGAAATACCGGCCATGTTATATGCATAGTCTATTTAAAGCTGGAGAACAGGCGGTTGTAGGAGTTGTTGACGTGATGGGCAATGGCTTCACGGGTTTGTTCTATATCGCGGGCAATAATACCGGCGCAAATTTTCAAATGTTCTTTGGATGAATCAATGATTGAATCATTTTTCATTTTGTCTGAACGCAGCATGCGTAACCTGTCATACATGAAGGTCAGCGTTTTAGTCACAATAGCGTTGTGGCAATCGGATAGCATTTGTTCATGTAGCTCGTTATCAGCTTCGAGTAATAAAGACACATTCGAATCATGAAAGCCGACTTCAATTTTATCTTTAATCGTCTGGTACCGTTGCGGGTCCTGGTTCTCCCATGACAAATTCAATACCATTATTTCAATATCTTTTCTGATCTGGAAAATATCACGTATTTCACTGAGCGTAATGGGTTTAATGGTTTTCGTTTTATTTTTGGAAGGCTCAATCCAGCCTTCAGTCATCAGGCGAAACAAAGCTTCGCGCAGCGGCGTACGGCTGACATTAAGTTCCTGACATAGCTCATTTTCTGAGATAGCCCCCACCAACTCATTGGCGATGATTTTGGCCTTCAATTGATGATATGTTTTTTCGCTGATGTTCATAGTCTGGCTTTAATGAGGGTCATAATCATGTTTAATGAGATACAAATTAGCCCCTTGTCACTATGAAATCAATGGGTAAGCCCGGTTGTACAACGAATTAGCTCGTGTTTCAACGACTCAGTCAGCAGCACTAACAGCCGCCAGCGCGTCCACATCCTTCTGCAGATGATGTTTTTTTACTCAGCGTGAAGAAACCAAATACCGGCGTTCATACCACGATACTGGCCATCATCAAGAAACTCTCCTGACAATCCACCTTTGCAAACTCAACCTTGAATTTGGCTTAGTGGAAGAGATAGCCGTTAGCCAGTTTGATGAGGATGTATGTAGGTGGTCTTTTGGCCGCCATGTCTCTGGCATTTACTCCTGATGAGGAGCGCTTTTTGTCCCTAAAAATTGTCCAATGCGACTAATGGTCAAATAAATTGTCGATTTCTCTAAAAAAAATGATCAGCGTGCCGATACACTGACAGGATATGTCAGCATTTTATATATAATTCATGTCAGGAAAACAGAAAAGTAGGTGCTTATGGCTGATTCAGCAAGGAGTTGCTCAGCAGAACGTTTAGTCGATATCCTAATAGAGCTGCAAACTTGTGGCGTTGTGAATCGCTATCAGTTGATGAAGAAATTTAATATCACTGAACGAACGGTCTATCGTGATCTTAATATGCTTTCCTCCTTTATTGAGGGGTGTGGTGGTGGAGAGTATCGATTGATACCGATTCGCGCGCAGAATAATAGCGCCTATGCCCTTCATGACCCTCTGGCAAAGCTGCTGGACGCCGACGCGGTTTTTCCTGATAGAGATGAGGATTTTTGGCTTAGCTTAGAAAAACGAGCGGTAGAACAGCATGTTAGAGTTCAGTTTGGTCGCCCTGAACATTCAGTCAGAAATGATTTGCGAAAGTATTTTAACTTATTAGAAAAAGCGATTCAGAAAAACAGTGTCTGTCATATTTTATATAAAGACAAAACGCGCACCGTTCACCCTTATAAATTAGTTAACCAGAAAAATATTTGGTATCTGCAGGCGACCGAGGACGGAAAGCTAAAGTCTTTTTCGTTAAGTAAAATTCGGTGGTTGGATATCCGGAAAGAGCATTTTACGGTCGATACACCCACACTGTCATTAATTGATGAGCATCGCGATCCTTGGGTAAGTGAAGAGACGTTTGAGGTGCGGGTGCGTATTAAACACAGCATTGCTGGCTACTTCGCAAGACGAGATTTACTGCCTCAGCAAGAATTAGTGCGTGAAGAGAATGATGGCGTGACTTTGCTTTGCAAGGCAGCCCATCAGAATCAAATTATTCCATTAATTCTATTCTGGTTACCGAATATAGATATTCTGGAACCTGAATGGTTGAAAAAAACGGTCATCAACATACTGCATAACTACATCACTGGCGATCGCGACTCTGTTCCTGTTCTGGAATGTGATGCGTAGCGGGTAACAACGACTTATTGCACAGGAGATTTTTATTTATGGCATTACCTTTCATTATTCTGGGCGTCGCGGCAGCGGCAACGGCGTTTGGTGGCAAAAAAGCTTATGATGGCTACCAGAAAAAATCAGAAGCCGACGATGTTTTAGATCGCGCGCAGCGTCGCTTTGATAAGCATAAAGAGAGCTTTGATCTGGCGAATGAAACAACGTCGAAAAAACTGGCCGAGCTGGGTGAAAAAGAACTGAAGATCGGTAAAGATTTCAATGAATTTAAAACGATTGCCGACGATCTGTTGGCGCGTATGGCTAAGGATGGACATAAAGATCTTCGTCTGAAGGTACCGCAGCACAACATCAATAAAATTCAGAGTCTGGCGATTTCCGCCACGGAATACCTGACGACGGTCGTCGGTGCCGGGGTGTCCGGTGCTGCCGCTGGTTTTGCCGTGTACAGCGGCGTGATGGCGTTTGCCGCAGCGTCTACCGGTACGCCGATTGCCGCCCTGTCTGGTGCGGCGGCGTATAACGCCACAATGGCGGCTATCGGCGGCGGTTCTCTGGCTGCAGGCGGCTGGGGAATGGCGGGCGGTGCGATGGTACTTGGCGGCGCGGTAGTGGCTCCGTTGATTGCTATCGCAGGCTGGGCTTACGATAGCCATGCCGAAAAGGCGCTTAACAATGCTTATCAAAGCTCCCGTGAAGTGACAGCTGCGGTGGAAAAAATGAATGCGGCTGAAGCGCAGCTGACGAAGGTGCAGCAGTATGTAAATAGCATTTATGAATCAATAACCCGTATGCATAGCGTCTTTGTTCAACACTACTTTGAACCGCTGAAAGCGATGCATGCCATCATTGTTGAACGTCATGAGAAGAATATAACCACCGAGATTAGTGAGTCGGAAGAGATCATGGCGATTATCGACCATGGTTATGAATTAGCCGCCATCATGACCGACGTGATCACCACGCCGCTGTTCAAGCCGGTGACGCAGGAAAACGGTGAAGCCGTTATCGAAGATGGCGTGATCCAACTGCAGACCGACAGCAACGGTATGAACCTGCTGAACAAAGAGATTCTGGACGAAAAACTGGCGGTTTCTGCTTCTGAGTTTGACGCATTTTCTTCTCGTATTTAATCGACGCGCCGGGCGAATCTGCCCGGCATTGCTATGGGCGAGCACAATGAACACAGCCAGGTTTGACTGGGGTGAAGAGTTACATCAGACGGTGGTTAAGAGTCTGACCACCTCTTTTGGGTTGGATTTTCTCTTGCTGGAGGATAAACACGGCGGCGATGTGAATACCATTCATAACGCTCGCGAGGGAGTGTATGCCACCGACGCCGAGCGTCAACGGTACGAGCAACGTGAAGGGTATGATTCTCATCATTACCATAGCCACGAAAACTACATTGCCACCAACCGGGCGGGAAAAAAGGCGCACGAGGCCGGTACGTTGACCGATACCTACACCGGTGAGAAATTTGCGGCTAATGATAAAAAGAACCTCGACCATATTATTGCCGCCCATGAAATTCACAACGATCCAGGGCGTATCCTTGCCGAATGCGATGGTGCCGATCTGGCTAATGATTCATCAAATCTGACCTTCACGAATGAGTCGCTGAATAAGGCGAAGAAGGCGAAAACGATGGATGCCTTCGTGCAAACGCTACAAGAACAGCATGCTGTGACCACGCAGGAAATTGCCCGTTTACGCAGCCAACCAACGCTTTCCGAGCAAGAGCAAAAACAGCTGAATAAGCTGGAAAATAAAGCCGCCGCAGATTTTGAACGGATGAAAGAGGCCGACAAAAAGGCGCGGGCAAAATACAACAGTACGATCAATCAGGAATATTATACCAGCAGTAAGTTTGTGAAGAATGTCGCCACCGCCACAATGAACAATGCGTTTCGCATGGGAACGCGGCAGATGTTGGGACTGATTCTGGCAGAGACCTGGTTTGAGTTCCGCGAGCGTATTCCCGTGATGTTTGAGAAGCATCGTCATTCATTCGATGCCGGAGACTTCCTGCAAGATGCGGCGGAGGCATTACGCGCAGTCTGGCAGCGAGTGCAGGGTAAATTCAGCACTTTCCTGACGTCCTTTAAAGACGGAGCCATCGGTGGCGTGCTCTCCAGCATTACGACGACGCTCTTCAATATCTTCTTTACGACTAAGAAGATGATGGTGCGCCTGATTCGTGAGATGTGGAACAATTTGGTACAGGCCTTTAAAGTTATGGTCTTTAACCCCGAAGGCTTAGCGCCGGGGCAGCTCGCTAAAGCGGTAAGCAAGCTGGTGGCTGCGGGTGTGGCCGTGGCTGCTGGTGTGGTGGTTAACGAAGCTTTAGCCAAGATGCTCGTCTTTCCTTTTGGTCCGGAACTGGCCGCTTTCTGCGGTGCGCTGGCGACAGGTATTCTGACGCTGGTAATGAACTACTTCCTGGAACACAGCGCATTGATGAAAAAGGTCTGGGCGTTTCTGGATACGTTTAAAGATAAGTATCAGAAAGCACTAGAGTATTATCAACAGGTGAATGCTGAACTCGATCGTTATCTACTGGAGCTTTCGGCGTTAGAGTTTGCTATTGATACGTCAGCGTTATCGCGTTTCTCGCTGCATCTTAACGCGGTGAACAGTGAAATTGAGCGTGGTTTGTTGCTGCGTGCAGAGGTTGAGCGCCGAAATATTGCGCTACCGTTTGAAGCAGGGAATACCCGCTCTGTACGTAGCTGGTTAAGTAAGCTATGACGCTCACGCCCGCGTTTCCCTGTAACCAGTGTGGCGCTTGTTGTCGCCACGTCGATCGCGCCAGTGAAACGCAGTTTCTTGATCGCGGTGACGGCATTTGTCGTCACTATCAGATGGAGACAAAGCTGTGCGCGATTTATGAAACACGTCCGCTTATTTGCCAGGTAGAAAAGCAGTATCAGCTTAACTACCAACAGCAATATAGCTGGCAGGAGTTTATTACGCTTAATCGTGAAGCGTGTTTAATTCTGGAGAAAATGTAGGGCGGTATGCTTCACGGAGGGGTCAGCGTCAATATGTACTCATTATGGAGTTGGCTCGCTTTCGTAATGCGAAGGTCGTAGGTTCGACTCCTATTATCGGCCATTTAAATCAATGGGTTACAGTTTCTTATTTGCATATAATCTTACTGTTTTCTCTCCCGCGTACTTACTGGCGTACTTATTTAGCATGGCATAGCTGAGTGTCATGTTCCCGTTCTCAAATAAATTCAGACCCTACAAACTATTCCCTTCATAGGCTACTAAAAAGCCAATCCAACAGAAGTATCTAACTGAAAACTCATTGCGTTTACATGAAAGTGGTCAAATGCTTGATATACCTCATTGGACGTCCCATGATCTGTGCCGTACTGTACGGACAGGGCTATCTCGTTTGCAATGTCCAAACGAGGTAGCTGAGGCTATATTGGGGCATATGCGTGGCGGCGTTGAAGGTATTAGGATTTACTGACACATAAAAGTGATGGTGAAAAAATGTTGCCTATCAAATATGCATTTTGAAGTTTTGATACATGCATTCGTTTCTCTGGTTCAGAGCTATCGTAGATGGCTTTAGTAAAAAAATCATCAGGCATTGTGTCAGCTGATTTCTTTCTCAGTCGTGCTTCAGAAAGCCTTACGGTGCCAGAATCTAGCATCACGTATTCAAACGCAATGGTACGCTGGACGCTACTTTTCCCAACGCCATGCTCTCCTGTTTCCGTAACGACACCAGAAAAATCAACCTCACCGGATCCGTCTTTATAAATCTGAACGTATACACTGCCATTGAATTTCACCCCATGAGGTAATTCTGGCATCGAGATCGTCGATACACAGTTGATGCTTATCCCATTATTGGGTGCCCAGTCAGCGATTCCTGTCGCGCGAACAGCAATTGCTGAAATAAACGCAATTGCTGAGACGCTTATCAGTGTTTTTTTCTTATTAATTTTCATGGATATAGATATCCTTGCAACCTGCAAATTTAGTTTGTTCTTTGTTATTCCAGGTGCAGCGGGACAAAAATACGCGTCCTTTTTCACCGTAGGTGTATAGATCGTCAGGCTGGAAGAAGTAGGTCGCACCCTGAATGCACGGAAGGTAAGTGTTTGTTAACAATCTGGCTTTTTCGAGTTTGACGGACATCATTTCTGGGGAGTTGTTATAAAAAGTATACACAGGGCACTGATCAATCTTACCGAGTTTCCAAGTCTTTATAGCTGAAATCATATCAGAAGCACCATTTTGTAATGGGTAAAAGGCTATAACCAGTGAACTCAGCAACAAAGTCATTACCAAAATCCAGATTTTTGCCGATACTTGCGTTTTTTTTATTTGCACCGATGCCTTAACATTTAATGAATTGATTTCACGGTAGTTATCAGTCTCTCTGATAGATATAGAGTCATCAGGAACCAAGAAGCCCACCCGGGGTATAGTCTGAATGACTTCCTGATTACAGCCGAGATCGTGGAGTCCTCTTCGTATAAATGAAATGTACTGGCTCAGAGAGTTATTCGAGGCCTGAAACCCATTCTTATCCCAAACATTAACTAAAAGATCCTCACGGGAAACGACCTTACCTCGTTGCTCAAGCAGGAACGAAAAAATACGATTCGCCGTGATGGAAAGTACAACCGAATTTTCGGGTGATGAAAGACTGGCAAGGACACCATCATCAGTTCTGAATGTTACTTCGTTGTAAATTTGGTAAAGCATATGTGTATTCATCTGCATATGATTGTTCCTCTCTATTTTAGCTGATATTTCACGTTTTGACATTGTGCTCTATCACGCATACGCATTTTGCAGTTAGATATTTTATAAAACCATTTCTTCTATTGCTTTATCAGAATATCTACCTATATGACATGACATTACTTCTATAGATTCCTGGGCAAGGTGTTGTTGTATTATTATTTTCGTCTCAAACCCTCCCAGTAACGAGGCTCTTCGTGAAGGTTCTGTCAATTAATTTTGAGAACATCATGAAGGGCATTATCAGGATTTACTCATGATGGATAGGCAAACATTCATGGTCATCACGCATGATACTTTTCTTCGTCAGTCTATTTTCGCTTTAATGAAACAAATTTGTTGTGAAAATAGAATATGTTTCATTGATGTCGATTCATTTAACTCGCTTGGAGAACTGAATGACACCCTATATCACTTTTCCAAAGAAGATGAAATTCGAACGATTTTGATCTCTCGCGGGTTATGGATCTCTAAGGTTATCTCATCTCAAATTGATTTATCTGTGTATGATGATTTAAACAAATGGCGACACCTTATAACGATAGCTAAACTAAAATCGGTGAGTAATGTAATTGAAAAAATTGAATTCTTCAAGGACTTCAAAGGAATGAGCCAATGTGAAGTTAAAACAATTCAATCACTAAAACTTTCAGAGAGTATTTTCTTGGCTGCAAAAAAATCAGGCGTAAGTTATAAAAACTTTTTGAGAAGTACACTCGCTATTGCAAAGAGGTATAATCTTAAAAACACCGCCAACCTGCACTTCTTTGTTTACAGGTTTAATAAATAGGATTACTCTCAAAAAAGTTTTTCCAGGGTGGTAATCCCCCCTGGAGCTTTTTAATCATGAAGCTATTAGTTAACGACATGCTGAAAATATATATCGATAATATGTACTCACCAGAATGTATCCTTCCGCTAACCAATAAAATGTCGTGTAACACCATTTAAAATTCAGCACGATAATCTTTAAAAATTTATTTTTATAGATGATATATCTATAAATAACGCATTATTCATTATATATACCCTAGAAGAGGGGCGGCAAGTAAAATCACTCACGAAACGCCTGAGCTAAAAATCAGGCACTGATAATTTTGGCCCAAATTCACCTGTGAAGTAATCGCGAAAGAAAATGGGCTGTTAAAAGCGAGTGAGATGATGAACAAAGTATTTAAGGTTATCTGGAGCGTAGCCCGCTCGTGTGCCGTTGTTGTTTCCGAACTGGCACGTGGAAACGTACAATCAAGCAGTTCTTCGCTTATTACGGAAGAACAATATAGCGCAGAATTCCAGAATGCATATGTTTTTCGAATGGCACCTGTCGCTTTATTAATGCTTGCACTTTTTCCAGCGAAATCACAGGCAATAGATTATGTAGTAGACTCCATGACCCCACAAGATGCCATAGAGATAACAGTGAGTGGACGGGATAATACATTGTCAGGTAGCTTTTCGAATGTTTCGTATGGTAATAGTGGTTACACCAATATGACTCTGGGTGAGGCTTATGATAAAGGTCTTCTAGGTACTAATAGTGAGTATGTTAAGAATAACAACATATTTAACATCGGCTCGCAAAGCAAAGTAATTGACTTTATAGATCCAGTTACCGGGAATACGACATCAATAGCGGTCTACGATAATGATGCGATGGTCATTAACTCTCTCGCCGACTTTAATGTTACGATTTCAAATGCCGTGGGTGCTAACGGCCAGTATATAGATCGTAATCTATACAACGTTAATAGTGGAGCCACTCTTGATGTCAATGTTGGAAGTCAGGATGCCAACTGGATTAATGATAGGGAAAACTTATTTAGCGCTGTTTTCAAAAGTTCAAATACGAGTAGCATAAATAAAGCATCAGTTTTTAATGTTTCCAGTGAGTCTGGTGACAAAGCAGAGCTTAATTACCATTCTAAAACAATAGCCCAGTTAGGTAATGATTACAACAATCACAGTGGTGGCACGGCTATTGCGTACCCAGTGATTGACGAATTTACAGGTGAGTTCACCAGCAAACTTGGGCCACAAAATGTGACAAATGTGGAGGAGTTTAAAGCTTACAACGCTGCGTTAATCGCAGCGATTGAAAAAGGTGAGCTCTCAATGACTAGTGCAGAGTACAACGCTGAACTGAATTTGGCGCGAACTACCGGGTCTATCCCTATTTATGCGAATGAGGATGGGATTGCGTCTGATGATGCAGTTAGAGGAACGGTTAATCGTGATACCGTCTCCTACATCCACGGAACCGGCAAAGATGCCGTTATTAACATTGATAAAGACGCTAATCTGCAACTTTTTTGGTCTGATGCATCGCTGGTTAACCTGGAAAATGGTGCAACCTTAATCAATGAGGGCACACTAGGGTCGAATAACAATACGCTTCGTGGGGCCTATGTCGTCGCCGTTCACAGTGGTTCTGTATTTGAGAACAACGGGGTTGTTGATGCAGGGACTAACCCTGACATGGCTGAAAAATTGGGTTCGAGCGCAGCATTAGTCGCAGCAGGCCAGCACACGGCTATCCTGGCAAACGGCACATCCACTGTTAATAACAATGCCACTGGCGTGATTAACCTGGCGACGAGCTCTTCTCAATACAGTAATAAAGGTGTCCTACTCTCTTCGTCTGCGGTGCTGACAAATGATGGCACGATCAATGTCGCATCAACAGCGCAGACGAGTACCACTGGCACACCGGTCACAACAGGTGTTGAGGCCGGCCAGCAATCAACATTCAACCATAACGGCATGTTGTACATTGGCCGGGAGGCTCAACGTGAGGGTTCGGATGCAACTAACGACCTTCGTATTTCGGGAGACTCCATCGGTGTTCTGTTATCAGGCAGTGCGACGTATAACGGAGATGCGGCCTCAAAAATCGTAATAGGTTCTCAGACAACGAACGCAACAGCCATCGTTGTTAAAAATACCGCGACGTTGAATCAAAATGGCACGATAGAGATCAATGGCGAACTGCCTGGCGAATCCTCGATTGCCAACGTGGGGCTCAACGTAAAATCAGGTACCAGTGAAAACCGGGTCGTGAACAAAGGCATTATCAATCAGAACGGGCAAAACAGTATCGGTATTGATGTGGAAGCCGGTGGGAAAATCACGCACGCTGGTGTCATTAACGTCAACTCCGGTATTGATGAGGGTACGCATTACGCTAACTACGGTATCCGGGCAAGCGGTGAGGATGCCCTCGCGGTAGTATCAGGCGAAGTCAATCTCAATGGCGATTATGCCATCGGTGTGCAGGCGCGTGATAAAGGCACTATCACCCTGGTGGATAACGGAACGGTCACTTTCAATGACGGGAGTCACCAGACAGGGTATTACATATACGGTTCTGGATCGTCAATTATCGATAATTCCACGAGTAATCAAACGGTTTCGACGACAGATTCGACGCTTTATCGTGTCGATGGCGGCGCTGCGTTTGATGGCTCCAACACCAATATGTCACAAATGAATGCAACGGGTGATAACTCCACCATTATCCTTACGACGGACGCAGGCAGCAGTTTTAACTCCGGCAAGCTGGCGTTAAGCATTATAGGCGAAGGCTCAACTGGTGTTCGCATTGAAGGCGGCGCGACGGGGACAATCACGGCGGATGCTGATATTGTTAAAGTCGCCGGTAAGGGCACAACGGCGGGCGTTGTTGACGGAAACTACTATGCCCTGGATGGCGAAGTCGTAGACGCCAAAAAAGGTGAGTCGGTATTAACCAGCTATGCCACCCTTGAAACGGCCAACACCGCTGACGGTGCTTTCGGCTATATCGCCCGCAATGGCGGTACGCTAAATCACAAAGGCACCATTGACTTTGATCAGCCTGACAGTACCGGGGTGCTGATTTCCGGCGGTACGCTGAACAATGACGGCGATATTCAGGTGAATGGCGTGGCGGTCAATATTCAGGGCGCAGATTCCGTGGTGAACAATATCGCGACAGTTTCTGCCACCGATGGCACCGCGGCGTATCTGGTCGGGAGCGACGCAACGCTTAACCTGACCGGTGAAGGGCAAACTACCGCTGACGGCACGGCGCACGCCATTCTGTTGGCAAGCGGGGCGAAAGGGCTGGTCGTTGATGGCGCAACCATCACGATGGCTGCGGGCGGCAGCGGTAACGCCATTGAAAACCAGGCCAACCTTGCCGGTATTCAACTCAAAGAGACCCACATTACCGTCGGAAACGGCGTTGGTGTGCATACCGGGGCTTCCATGGATCGGATCAACTCTGGCACCATCAACGTCACTGGCAGCGGCACAGGTATCCTGTTTGAAAACATTGATGGTTCGCAAACCAATCAGACTCTGGATATGTCCGATTCGCGCGACCTGGTCATCAACGTCCAGCAGGCGAGCGGCAAAGGGATCGTCACCAATTCGTCCGCAGACCTGAAAACCGGTGCCAGCGTGAACGTGCTGGACCGCGATGGTGCAGAAGCGCTGGTCGTCGGCGGGACCACGAAAAATATTGAACAGTCGGGCGAACTGACGTCGGTTTCCACCTCGCATGCGGTGGTCGATGCAGATAACGGCTCACTGGAAAGTTTCCTTAATAAAGGGGTGATCCGCGCGCTGGATGCTTCGCAAAAAGCGTTGGAAATCGTCAAAGGTAAGGGTATTGCCTTTACCAATGCCGCGGAAGCCAGCATCACTGGGATGGTGAATTTACTGAGTGGTGACAACACCATCACGCTGGAGTCCGGCAGTACGGCAACGGATATCACCACCGGTGACGGCAGCGATCTCTTCGTGCTGAAAGACATCAAGACGACTGAAACGTCGCTCTTCACCAGCCTGAATGGCGGAGAAGGCGAAGACACGCTCCGGTTGCAGAACGCGCAGTACAGCCTGAACAGTGCCGACGCTATTACCGGCATGGAGCATATCGATCTGACCAGCAACTCGGTGTTTACCGTCAATGACGTCGACTTCGCCCTGGGTGATTCGAAAGATGATGCATCAAATACGGGTTACAGCATCGATGCGAATAGCACGCTGCAACTGAACGCGACCGGCGATCTAGAGTTCAACAGTCACCTATCGGGAACCGGGAGCGTGTCTGTGGATGCGTCCGGCAAGGCGTTTGATTTTACCGCTAACAATGCCGCAGACGGTTTCCAGGGCACGCTTGCGCTGCAAAACAGCACCTATGAATTGACCGGACTGAACACTCAGGCGCTGACTCAGGCGAGGCTGATCGCGGGTGAAGGTAGCATCACGCATGTTGGCAAGGGCGAACAGAATATCGGTGGGCTGGCGTTTAACGGCGGCACGGTGAGCTTCGACGGTGTTACACCGGGCAAAACGCAAGCGGATGGTACGATCCATGCGGGTGAAATGGATCTGAGTGGTCGCGGGACCGTTCAGGTGGATACCGGCAGCGTCAGCAACGCTCGTCCGCTGACGGATACGACGCTCTCCCTGCTTGAACAGGACGACGCGCAGGGATTGATCAAACTGGTCACCTCTGACACCGCTGTGCAGGGTGGTGCGGGCAACCTGACGTTAACCGACAAAGACGGCAACGTTATCAGCGATGGCGTGGTGGCTGACATTGAGCAGAATGGCGACGTGGTGGCCAAAGGCACTTACGATTACCGCCTGACCGGTGGCGAAAACGACGACGGGCTGTATATCAACTACGGGCTGACGCAGGTCGAACTGCTGGCGTCCGGCAGTAACGCACTGGTGCTGGATGCTAACGGTAAAACAGGTAATGCCGCTGACCTCAGCGCCCGCGTCACCGGTTCAGGAGACCTGGCCTTCGACAGTGCCAGAGGCCAGACCGTGTCTCTCTCCAATATGGATAACGACTACACCGGTGTCACCGATGTGCGCAGCGGCAACCTGCTGATGAAGAACAACGACGTGCTGGGGCAGACCAGCGAACTGAGTCTGGCATCTGACACCGGTTTTGATATGAACGGCTACAGTCAGACGGTCGGTAAACTGACTACTACTGTCGATTCTCTGCTGAACATTAATGGTGGCAGCATGACGATTGCGGACGGTGGCGAGGCTAACGGCACTTTAACAGGTAGCGGCGCGCTCAACCTGAATGGCGGAATGCTGACTGTCACGGCTGAAAACAGCACTCTGGCAGCGAAAACCACTATTGCCGAAGGGGCAACGGCGCTGCTGAACTCCACGCTGGGCCTCGGCACCGGCGACATCGTGGCGGCCGGTACGCTGGCGTTAAGCAATGCCGCAGGCGTACTGTACAACGCCATCAGCGATAACGGCAGTGTTGAACTCGCCGACAGCGATGTGGTGCTAGTCGGTAACAACAGCGAGTTTGCCGGAACATTTGATATTGATGCTGCCTCGCAACTGACCGCATCTGTGGCAGAGCATCTGGGCGATGCGGCGGTAAAAAATACTGGTTCACTGGTGCTCAACAGCGCCAGTAACTGGGACCTGAACAACATTGTTTCCGGTGCGGGCAGCGTTACCAAGCTCGGCAGTGGCACCATCACCGTGGGCGAGAATGCCGAGTGGACCGGTGCCACACACATTGAGCAGGGGGGCCTGCAGCTGGGCAGCGAGATTGCTTCAGTGGTGCTGAGCAGCAAGCAGGTCAATATCGCAGAACAGGGAACGTTATCCGGGTTTGGCGGCGTGGCAGGTGATATCAACAACGCTGGTCTGCTTCAGGTTGGCACCGCTGAGAGTATAGGTACGCACACATTTACGGTGGGCGGAAACGTCACCAACAACGGTACGATGGCCACCGGTGTGTCCGGTCAACAAGCCGGTAACCAACTGGTGATTAAGGGTAACTATGCGGGCAACGATGGGCTGCTGTCACTTAACACCGCGCTTGGCGACGATAAATCTGTCACCGATAAGCTGGTTGTGGAAGGTGACACCTCCGGCAACACGTATATCACGGTGACGAATGCCGGTGGCAAAGGGGCGGCAACCACCAACGGTATCGAAGTGATCACCGTTGAGGGGGCGTCCGACGGCGATTTCACTCAGAACGGCCGTATTGTTGCCGGGGCATATGACTACACCCTGAACCGCGGTACCGGCGAGAACAGCAGCAACTGGTATCTGAACAGCAGCAAAACGGACCCGGGCACGGACCCGGGAGATAAGGAAACGCCGGACCTGCGTCCGGAAGGCGGCAGCTACACTGCGAACCTGGCAGCGGCTAACACTCTATTTGTGACCCGTCTGCACGATCGTCTGGGCGAAACGCAGTATATCGACGCCTTAACCGGCGAGCAAAAAGTCACCAGCATGTGGATGCGTCACGTGGGCGGCCACAACAACTGGCGTGATGGCAGCGGGCAGCTCAAAACGCAGAGCAACCGTTACGCCGTTCAACTGGGCGGTGATGTGGCGCAGTGGAGCCAGAGTGGTCTTGACCGCTGGCATCTTGGGCTGATGGCCGGTTACGGCAACGACCACAGCAATACCCACACGTCACGTACGCAGTATGGTTCGAAAGGGTCTGTGAACGGCTATTCCGCCGGGGTTTACTCAACCTGGTATGCCAACGACGAGACGCACAGCGGGCTGTATGTCGATACCTGGGCACAGTACAACTGGTTTAACAACAGCGTGAAGGGTGAAGGTCTGCAGGGCGAATCCTATAAATCGAAAGGGGTGAACGCCTCGGTGGAAACCGGCTACACCTGGAAAATGGGGGAATACCAGACGCGTGAAGGTTCGACCAACGAATGGTATATCCAGCCGCAGGCACAGGCCGTGTGGATGGGCGTGAAAGCCGACGATCACCGTGAAAGCAACGGCACCCGCATCACCAGCAGCGGTGACGGTAATGTGCAAACGCGTCTTGGTGTGAAAACCTGGATCAAAGGCCACAGCCAGCTCGATAACGGTAAAGCGCGTGAGTTCCAGCCGTTTGCCGAAGTTAATTGGCTGCACAATACCCGTGATTTCAGCACCCGGATGGACGGCGTTAACGTCAGCCAGGCCGGAACGAAAAACCTGGGTGAGGTGAAAGTGGGTGTCGAAGGGCAGGTCAGTCCACGTTTCAACCTGTGGGGCAATGTCGGCGTGCAGGTGGGTGATAAAGGCTATAATGACAGTGCGGCAATGATCGGCGCGAAATGGAACTTCTGATAATCGTCTCCTGACCTTTTTGCCAGGCAACCAGTGGTTTGCCTGGCAATCCTGCTGGTTGGACTGACCCCACGCTCGTAGACAAATTCTTTCCTCACGACGGGGCCTGTTCAATAAGTTGAGACATTATGAAATGAAAAATCCACGCAATTGCGTGGATTTTATAGGGTTTATTCATTTTCATGAGATTCGTTGCAACCTCATGAGACAACACATTTTATTTAGACGTTGAACAGGAAGTTCATGATATCGCCATCTTTGACGATATAGTCCTTACCTTCGGCACGCATTTTCCCAGCTTCTTTCGCACCTTGCTCACCTTTATAGGTGATGAAATCTTCAAACGCGATGGTTTGTGCGCGGATAAAGCCTTTCTCGAAGTCGGTATGGATTTTACCGGCTGCCTGCGGAGCCGTGGCACCGACAGGAATGGTCCATGCACGGACTTCTTTCACGCCAGCGGTGAAGTAGGTCTGCAGGTTCAGCAATTCGTAGCCAGCACGGATAACGCGGTTCAGGCCCGGCTCTTCCAGACCCATTTCAGCCATGAATTCTTCACGGTCAGCATCATCGAGTTCTGCGATGTCAGCTTCAACGGCTGCGCAAACGGCAACCACAACAGAACCTTCGGCAGCCGCGATTTCGCGCACTTTATCGAGGTACGGGTTATTTTCAAAACCGTCTTCGTTGACGTTGGCGATGTACATTGTTGGCTTCAGCGTCAGGAAGCTCAGGTATTTGATGGCCGCTTTGTCTTCGTCAGTCAGCGTTTTCAATGCGCGCAGCATGCCAGCGTTTTCCAGCTGTGGCAGGCATTTTTCCAGCGCAGCCAGTTCTGCTTTAGCGTCTTTGTCGCCGCCTTTGGCCTTCTTCTGCACGCGATGGATAGCGCGCTCACAGGTGTCGAGGTCGGACAACGCCAGCTCGGTATTGATAACTTCAATGTCGTCAGCCGGATCCACTTTGTTATTAACGTGGATGATGTTGTCGTTTTCAAAGCAACGCACCACGTGGCCGATAGCTTCGGTTTCACGGATGTTGGTCAGGAACTGGTTACCCAGACCTTCACCTTTGGACGCGCCTTTTACCAGACCGGCGATGTCGACGAATTCCATCGTTGTTGGCAGGATACGCTGCGGTTTGACGATTTCGGCCAGCTGATCCAGACGCGGATCGGGCATCGGGACAACACCGGTGTTCGGCTCGATAGTACAGAACGGGAAGTTTGCCGCTTCAATACCCGCTTTTGTGAGCGCGTTGAACAGGGTGGATTTGCCTACGTTTGGCAAACCGACGATACCGCATTTGAATCCCATGTTTAAATCACCTTAATCTTTTAATATTCAACCTGTTATGGAAAACAGATTGTAGAAATGTAAATAACTTTGCCTATTATACACAGCACGCGAGAAAAATGCCGCACATCGCTGCTTATTGCGCTTTAAAGGTGTGTAACCGGCTCGTCGCTTTGGTCAGGCCGTCTTTGAACAAAATCTCGGTACAACGTGCCGCTTCGTCAATTGCTTCATCAATTAACTTCTGTTCTGAAACAGGCGGTTTGCCTAAAACAAATCCGACAACTTTGTTTTTATCGCCCGGATGGCCAATTCCAACGCGTAAACGATGAAAGTTGGGGTTATTACCTAACTTACTAATGATGTCTTTCAGGCCATTATGTCCGCCATGACCGCCGCCAAGCTTAAATTTGGCCACTCCAGGGGGCAGGTCTAACTCATCGTGTGCGACCAAAATTTCATCGGGGTTAATACGATAAAAACTGGCCATCGCACCGACAGCCTTGCCGCTCAGATTCATAAATGTGGTTGGCACCAGCAGACGGACGTCTTCACCTTCAAGCGTAACTCTGGAGGTGTAGCCGAAGAATTTCGGCTCATCGCGCAGGGGAGCGCGTAATCTTTCTGCCAGCAGATCGACATACCATGCGCCTGCATTGTGTCGCGTTGCCGCATACTCTGCGCCGGGGTTTGCCAGGCCGACAATCAATTTAATCGCCACGTGTTTTGTCCTGAGTGTTTCGATAAACGACGTGTAGTTTACTGTCTGACGCTGCTGTTGACAAAAAACTGCGTGCTTATCGCCAAAAGCTGAATAATTGCACAAATGGACTATTAGAAAATGAGTATGTTCAGTAGCTTATTTGTAAAGTTTTGTTGCATGAGTGTTTGTAATTGTGATCGCTCCCGCACTTGCGAACGGCAGTGTTGTCTATACTTTACACATAAGGATTAGGGGTATTCCCTGTAACAACCCAAAGTTCCGGAGGTGACACATGAAACGCAAAAACGCTTCGTTACTCGGTAACGTGCTCATGGCTTTAGGGTTGGTGGTGATGGTGGGTGGTGTTGGTTACTCTATTTTAAACCAACTGCCGCAATTTAATCTGCCACAGTTTTTCGCACATGGTGCCGTGCTCAGTATTTTTGTTGGTGGTGTCCTCTGGTTGGCGGGTGCCAGAGTGGGGGGGCACGAACAAATCAGCGATCGTTACTGGTGGGTGCGCCATTATGACAAACGCTGCCGTCGCGGTGATACCAATCATCGGCATAACTAAATAGCTTTCCCAGCTTGGAGTGCAGTTGTTTGAACACAAAGTCCTGGTTTAAAAACCAGGGCTCTGCTTGTTCGTCAGTACTGGGTTAAACGACTTCTACCCTTGGTGGCATACTACAAAGAAGCGTTATTCGAATAACCGATAATGTAACGCTTTGATCGCGCTGTCTGCATTGTCAGCCGGCAACAGAATGCTCAGGTTATCGTTTGACGCCCCATGGCAAATCATTCGTACCGTATGTTCTTCAAGCCAGGCAAAAACGTCTTTGCAAACTCCCGCAGCCTGTGTGAGTTGATTCCCCACCAAAGTGACCAGCGCCAGCCCGGTTTCCACTTCCACACGACAGTGGGAGGACAAGGCGGTAAACAATGCGGTGGTCAGCACATGGTCTTCACCTGAGGTTGCATGAGTGGCGTCCAGCGCCAACGCAATACTATTCTCTGAGGTTGTAACCAAATCCACCGTGACCGCATGGCGAGCTAAAATGGCGAAGGACTGCGCCAGGAAAGAACAGGAAGTTTGCTTCTCCAGACTGTGTAACCGCAACAGCGTCTGTTTACGACGCACGGCGAGCGCGCGATAGCGAGGTGGATTATCGGTGGTGTTGTGCACCAGCGTACCTCCGGCGGCAGTATCCTTACTTGAGCCAACAAAGACCGGAATGCTTTTACGCATTGCCGGGAGCAGTGTCGCCGGGTGGAGGACCTTCGCACCGTAGGCGGCCATATCGCTGGCCTCGGAAAATGAGATATGGTCGATTCGTTTGGCCCGCGGCGCAATGCGTGGGTCGGTGGTGTAGATCCCTGCGACGTCGGTCCAGATGTCAACGCGTGTGGCGTGAAGCGCCTCACCGAGAAGCGTAGCCGTGTAATCACTACCGCCGCGTCCAAGCGTTGTGGTGTGCCCTGCGGCATCACGCCCGATAAATCCCTGAGTCACCATAATCGCTTGCTCAAGACGAGGGCGCAGGTGAGTCTCCACCTGGTGGTGCAGTGTGCCAAGCTCGGGTTCGGCACAGCCGAAGTTCGAGTTAGTACGCATCACGCTACGGGCGTCAAACCACCCGGCCTCAGCATGCCGTTCACGTAAGACTTCAGTAAACAGTAGCGAGGACATCAGCTCGCCATGGCTGACTAATTCATCGCTTAACGCATCAGACGGCGAAACCATCGCCGTTTGTGCAAGACGACGGATATTGTTTAGAAGATTATCGATTTCCGTGCTGATAACGGACGGCTGCTTCAGGCGGGAAATAATGTTGTATTGGATGGCGCGTAAAGTCTCAATCTTATCTAATTGTTGATGTGTTTCCAGACCTTCAGAAAGCTCAACCAGTAAGTTTGTCACGCCTGCTGAAGCAGACAAAACGACTAAACGGACATCTTGATCAGCAAGGACAATGCTGGCGCTGCGGTTCATCGCATCAAAATCAGCGACGCTGGTGCCGCCAAATTTGGCAACGACGGATGGTGGATAAATGCGAGTCATAACAATCTCATATCAGGGCGCCATAAAAGTATGGCTAGAAAATTTTCATTCTCGGCATAAGGGAACGAAGTTCGCCTTACGAAATGTCCGCCCGCGAACATTTCTGCTGACAACCCAGGGAATACCTGTTGTCGATAACGCGTGTCGCCTGTACGCGTTATCGGGTGCTGCGCATTAATTTTATCTACATAGCCTGCAAATAAGCGCGCCATACTAAGTGATTTATATTTAGGGATCGACTTTTTTATTCGATTTATCGACAAATAAGTGAAAAATCATGGCATCACAAGATATCGCGAGCATCATTAATGGTAAAAACGTGTAAAAAAATAATAAAAACACGAAAATTCCATGGTTTTTATTAGATTGTCTGCGTTGCAATTAGCTACAACATTGTTAATTAAATAGATATATTTCTTTAGGATTTAGTAATGGTAAGTAGTTGTAACGCTTTGAATTTAAAGGGAAAGGTTGTTATTTTCAATGCCGAAAAATAAATGATTGAGTCCTAAGCTAAAACAACATATATTAGCCGCGCTTTTTTACAGGTAATCCTTATAACCATTTATTCAATCAGGCGTTAATCTACACCTGGTTGTAGGAGTGATATGATGACGGATAAAGTCCGTATTGATACTTTAAGTGCTAATTCATTACCACAGAGCAATGATACCTTTTTAGCAAGACAGGCTGAGTTTGAATCTAATGTCCGCAGCTATCCACGTAAACTGCCATTAGCGATCGCTAAAGCGCAGGGCGTCTGGATTACTGATGTAGAAAATAATCAATATCTTGATTGCCTGGCAGGTGCCGGAACCCTGGCGCTTGGTCATAACCATCCTGAAGTGCTGCAGAGCATTCAAAGTGTCATCACAAGCGGCTTACCGTTACATACGCTTGACCTTACCACGCCGTTAAAAGATGAATTCTCATCATATTTACTTTCTTTATTACCGGGTCAGGGCAAAGAATATTGCCTGCAGTTCACCGGTCCGTCCGGCGCTGATGCTGTTGAAGCGGCGCTGAAGCTGGCGAAGAAAGTCACCGGCCGTTCCAGCATCATCAGTTTCTCCGGTGGCTACCACGGGATGACCCACGGTGCGCTGTCCGTGACCGGCAACCTGTCGCCGAAAGAAGCGGTCAGCAACATGATGGCGGAAGTGCAGTTTATGCCGTATCCGCATCAATACCGTTGTCCGCTGGGTATCGGCGGCGACGCTGGCGTTAAAGCATTAACCTACTACTTCGAAAACCTGATCAACGACGTTGAAAGCGGCGTGCGTAAACCGGCTGCCGTGATCCTCGAAGCGGTGCAGGGTGAAGGTGGCGTGAATCCGGCTCCGGTCGAGTGGCTGCAACGCATTCGTAAAGTGACGCAGGAACACGGCATTCTGCTGATCATCGATGAAGTTCAGGCGGGCTTTGCACGTACCGGTAAACTGTTCGCCTTCGAACATGCCGGTATTGAGCCAGATATCATCGTGATGTCCAAAGCGGTTGGCGGTGGTCTGCCACTGGCGGTGCTGGGCATTAAAAAGCAGTTCGATGCGTGGGCTCCGGGCCACCACACTGGTACTTTCCGCGGCAACCAGTTGGCGATGGCGACCGGTCTGACAACGCTGAAGATCCTCAAAGATAACAAGATTGCCGATAAAGTTGCTGCCCAGGGCGAGTGGCTGAAAGGCAAACTGGCTGACCTGCAGAAACGCTACCCGGTTATCGGCCAGGTGCGCGGTCTGGGTCTGATGATCGGCCTGGAAATCGTGAAGCCGAACGAAGCGCAGGATCACATGGGCTGCTACCCGGCCGATGGCGAACTGTCCGCGTTGCTGCAGAAAAAATGCTTCGAAAATGGGCTGATTCTGGAGCGTGGTGGCCGCAACGGGTGCGTGCTGCGCCTGCTGCCGTCACTGCTGATCACCAACGCTGAGCTGGAAATCTTCCTCGATAAATTCGAAAACGCCCTGCTGGGCGCTGGCGTGAAGCCGGTTTAAACGGAGTTGGATCGAATGTCAGACGTAAACCCGATTCTGTCCGGCTCGGCGCAAAGCATTGCAGCTTATCAGGACGCTATCGAGCAGAGTACGCAAGCGGTCGTTGAATGGTTGAAGCAGCCTGAGATGTATCAGGGTAAAACCGTTGAGCAACTGCGTGAACGTATCAACCTGAATTTTACGTCTCAGGGCCTGGGCAACCAGGCCGCCATTGAGCGTGCGGTTGAATACTTTCTCAAAGACAGCTTGTTGGTTCACCATGCGCAGTGCGTGGCGCATCTGCACTGCCCAAGCCTGGTAATTAGCCAGGCGGCGGAAGTGCTGATCAACGCCACCAACCAGAGTATGGACTCCTGGGACCAGAGCCCGTCGGCCACCATCATTGAGATCAAGCTGATCGAGTGGTTGCGTGAGCAGGTTGGATACCCGACAGGCGATGCGGGCGTATTCACCAGCGGCGGTACGCAGAGTAACCTGATGGGCCTGATGCTGGCGCGTGATGCTTTCTTCGCTCGCCAGGGGCACTCCATTCAGCAGGATGGTCTGACCGGTGATCTGAGTAAAATCAAAGTGTTCTGCTCTGAAAGCGCGCACTTCTCCGTGCAGAAGAACATGGCGCTGATGGGGCTGGGCTACCGTTCTGTCACCCAGGTGAAGACCGATGCGTTTTCACGCATGGATCTGGCTGACCTGAAAGACAAGCTGGCCCAGGCGAAAGCCAACGGTGAGCAGGTGATGGCAATCGTCGCCACTGCCGGTACTACCGATGCGGGCGCAATCGATCCGTTAGCGGATATTGCAGCGCTGGCGGCAGAACATCAGATCTGGATGCACGTGGATGCGGCATGGGGCGGGGCGTTACTGCTTTCTGAGAAGTACCGTGACTTCCTGAACGGCCTTGAACTGGCAGATTCCGTGACGCTGGATTTCCACAAGCAGTTCTTCCAGACCATCAGTTGCGGTGCGTTCCTGTTAAAAGATGCGCGCCACTACGAGCTGATGCGTTACCAGGCGGCGTACCTGAACTCTGATTTCGATGAAGAGGCTGGCGTACCAAACCTGGTATCGAAGTCGCTGCAGACCACGCGTCGTTTCGATGCGCTGAAGCTGTGGATGGGCCTCGAAGCGCTGGGCAAAAAGCAGTATGCCGAGATCATTGATAACGGTGTGACGCTGGCGCGTGATGTTGCTGAGTTTGTCAAAACCCAGCCGCATCTTGAACTGGTGATGGAGCCGCAGCTGGCAAGCGTGCTGTTCCGCTTCCGCCCGCAAAGTGACGACGTGGCATTTGTCGCGCTGCTGAACCAGCGTATTGGTGACGTTCTGCTGGCTTCTGGTAGCGCCAACGTCGGCGTGACCGAAGCAGATGGTGTCACCTGCCTGAAGCTAACGCTGCTCAATCCGACGGTATGTCTGGAGGATGTTAAAGTCCTGCTGGCAAGCGTGAAGGCAACGGCTGAGCAACTGTTGAACGCGTAAGCAATAAGCTTGTTATAAAAATGGCTCCCAGGTAAGGGAGCCATTTTTTTGTCTGTCATTTGCAATCCGGCGGCGTTTCGCCTGGCCGGGCTACACGTTAGCGGATATCTGCTAGCGCAGCATCTTTATTCGGGAAGAACGTCAGGCGCCCGGCAATCGGCTGAATACCCGCGCGCGCCATGGTGCGTAGCGGCTGGAATTCCAGATTACTGATGCGTAATTCACAACCTTCCGGCAGACGTTTTACAAAGCGCTGGAAAGCGTCCAGACCACCGGCATCCAGTACCGGGACCGCGTCCCACTTCAAGACTACGATGCGTTTACCTTCAATACGCGACTCAAGATCGGTAAATAATCCTTCCGCCGCGGCAAAGAACAGCGGACCAATAACGCGCAGCACCAGCACATCGTCCGGTACGTCTACGTTGACCGGCGCCAGGCGAGTCATGCGCGCAATACGACGCATAAACAGCAGAGAGGCGAGAACGATACCGACGCTGATGGCAATAACCATGTCGAACAGTACCGTCAGCGACATACACATCAGCATGACAATGATGTCGTCTTTCGGTGCATGGCGCAGCAAATCCACCACTTTATGCGCTTCACTCATGTTCCATGCCACCATCAGCAGCAGGGCGGCCATGGCGGAAAGCGGTAACCAGGAAAGCAGCGGTGCAAGTACCAGCAGGGCGAGGATCACCAGAATCGCGTGGATAACCGCAGAGATTGGCGAGGTCGCCCCGGCGCGGACGTTTGCCGCAGAGCGGGCAATTGCCGCTGTGGCGGTGATACCGCCAAAGAACGGTGCCACGATGTTACCCAGCCCCTGGCCAATCAACTCGCTGTTAGCTTTATGTTTGGTGCCGGTCATTCCATCGAGTACGACGGCGCACAGCAGAGATTCAATTGCCCCCAGCATCGCCATCGAGAAGGCTGCCGGTAACAGCGCCTGTAACGAGCTCCAGCTCAGGGTAAAGTTTGACTCCGGCATATTCCACGGCAGGACCAGCTGCGGCAGCAACTGCGGGATACCATTACCCTGTGAGCCGTCAGCCAGAATGTAGTGGAACTGAGAACCAATGGTGGCGACATGGCCGCCGGTCAGGTTCACGATACCCATTACCGCACAGCCTGCCAGCAGTGCGGGAAGGTGACCCGGCAGTCGGATCCCCAGGCGCGGCCAGAAAATCAGGATCCCCAGCGTCACTACGCCAATGGCGGCATCGCCGAAATTGATGGTCGGCAAGGCCATAAACAGCGCACCAACCTTCTGCAGATAGTGCTCCGGGACATGGGCCATCTGCAGGCCAAGAAAATCTTTAATCTGCATGGTACCGATGGTGATACCAATACCCGATGTAAAACCTAACGTTACCGACACGGGGATATATTCGATCAGGCGGCCAAAACGAGCGAGGCCGAAAAGGATCAGGAATATCCCGGACATGAGCGTGGCAACCAGCAAGCCTGCCAGCCCAAACTGTTGCGACACCGGATACAGAATCACCACGAAGGCGGCGGTTGGGCCAGATACGCTAAAGCGCGATCCCCCGGTAAGGGCGATAACAATCCCAGCGACGGCTGAGGTATACAGGCCGTACTGCGGCGCAACGCCACTGCCTATTGCCAGGGCCATTGCCAGCGGAATGGCGATGATCCCAACGGTTATCCCGGCGATCAGGTCACGGGTAAAGCGAGAGGCAGTATATTTTTCTTTCCAACAAGCGTCGATGAGGGCGCGGAAAGGCATCACATGTGAGGAAAATAATCTGTTCACAATAATGTTTCATCCATGAGCGCATCATCTGTCAACTAAATGGCAGGTGAAGGAGGCATAAGTCATACAAATAAGTATTGCAGATAAAAAAACCCGCCGCAGCGGGTTTTTGAGCCGGGCTTGATTAATGCTCGAACATAGCAGAGATGGATTCTTCGTTGCTGATACGACGAATCGCTTCGGCCAGCATACCCGACAGGGTCAATGTACGCACGTTTGGCAGCGCTTTGATTTCGTCAGTCAGTGGAATAGTGTCACAGACAACGACTTCATCAATCACTGAGTTGCGCAGGTTGTTTGCCGCATTACCTGAGAAGATCGGGTGAGTGGCGTAAGCAAATACGCGTTTAGCACCACGTTCTTTCAGTGCTTCTGCTGCTTTGCACAGCGTACCGCCGGTATCGATCATGTCATCAACCAGAACACAGTCACGACCTGCAACGTCACCAATAATGTGCATCACCTGAGAAACGTTCGCACGCGGGCGACGTTTGTCGATGATAGCCATGTCGGTATCGTTCAGCAGTTTAGCGATAGCGCGGGCACGCACGACGCCACCGATATCCGGAGAAACCACAATCGGGTTGTCCAGGTTCAGCTGCAGCATGTCTTCTAACAGGATCGGGCTACCGAATACGTTATCAACCGGTACGTCAAAGAAGCCCTGGATCTGTTCAGCATGCAGGTCAACGGTGAGGACGCGGTCAACGCCAACGCTGGACAGGAAATCAGCGACGACTTTAGCGGTAATCGGTACACGAGCTGAACGTACGCGACGATCCTGACGTGCATAGCCGAAGTAAGGAATAACGGCGGTGATACGGCCTGCGGAAGCACGGCGCAGCGCATCAACCATAACGACCAATTCCATCAGGTTGTCGTTAGTAGGGGCACAAGTGGACTGGATGATGAAAATATCACCACCGCGTACATTTTCATTAATTTGTACGCTGACTTCGCCGTCGCTAAAGCGACCTACAGCGGCGTCGCCGAGTGAAGTGTACAGGCGGTTGGCAATACGTTGTGCTAGTTCCGGGGTGGCGTTACCAGCAAAAAGCTTCATATCAGGCACGAGAAGAACCTCAGGCATGCGTCCATTGGTGGAAAGAATCTGCCGAAAACTGTGCGGGCCAGGCAGTATCCTCTCCATGCGGTGTATTAAAGAGCGCGATGCAACGTCTGGAACAGGGTGACGTTGTCACCGCAACTCAGCTTGCCCGGTTTACTCTTTATCTTTCGCGTTTCATTTGCGCTGGCATCAATTCCTCACACCAGTTACATACTGAAGTTGTATGCACCTGGCGATTCGTCATTTCGCCATCTTCCTGAAATCCGAAGGATTTAGAGTAACGCTCTGTGCAATGGGGAGAGGTTGACGCCTTTCGCCACAAAGCCTTTGAGCCATTCCGGGGCTTGCTCAAGCACCTGGCGAGCACGAGACTCAGTGTCAAATTCAGCAAAGACACAAGCCCCTGTACCAGTCAGGCGCGACGGCGCGTATTCTAACAGCCAGGAAAGCGCCGCATCAACCTCGCGAAAACGTTTTCTTGCGATAACCTCGCAATCATTGCCGAATTCACATTTTAGTAACGTTTTTATTGACCTTTTTGGCGTGTTGCGCGGGAGGTCGGGATCGTTAAAAATCACCGGTGTCGGAATACTGACTCCCGGATGAGCAACCAGATACCACTTTTCCTCAGGCTCGACCGGCGTCAGAATTTCGCCAACGCCTTCGGCAAAGGCCGCATGGCCGCGCACGAATACGGGAACATCCGCCCCCAGCGTTAAGCCGAGTGCCGCCAGTTCATCAACCGAAAGTCCGCACTGCCAGAGATGATTCAGCGCCACCAGAACGGTTGCCGCATTAGACGAACCTCCGCCAAGACCGCCGCCCATCGGCAGGCGTTTGTCGATGCTGATGTCCGCACCGCTCCCTTTGGGAAGGCAATTGCTTTCAGATGCCGCTTTCATCAGCGAACGTGCCGCACGGACGATCAGATTGTCTTCATGCGCAACGCCTTCCACTGGGGTTAACAGGTGAATTTCGCCGTCGCTACGCGGCGTAATATCTATCGTGTCGCCATAATCAAGAAACTGAAATAAGGTCTGCAGCGTGTGGTAACCGTCCGCACGCTGTCCGGTGATGTATAAAAACAAATTCAGTTTTGCCGGAGAGGGCCAATGGGTCATCATTTCACAATCCAGTTATCCATTTTCAGCTTAATACGCTGGGAGCCGTCGGACAGCTCCATGTTTGCTGGCATCGCTGGCTGGGTTTTGCTGTCGTAGGCGCTATAGACCACTTTCCAGTTTTTACCGTCTTTGCTGTAGTTCACTTCACTCAGACGATATTGGTCGTCGAGCTTATAATCGGTGGCGTCACCTGGCAGTCCAAGGATCCACTGGCGCAGGCTGTTTAATGGGATAGGCATGCCGGTCAGTTTGCCGATCATCTCTTCAGCGTCGTCGGCGGTGTAATGCTTGCCTTTGTTATCGACCAGTTCGACGTTGCCCGGCTGCGCATTAAGTTCCAGTTCAGTGCTGCCCAGAGGGTTGGTCAGCAGGAGACGATAGCGATCCTGACCGGTTTGCTGCCAGAAAAAGCGGGCATACACTTTCTGTTGATCGGAAATATAGGCAAACGCACCACGCGTCTGATACTGGTTCAGGGCGCGAATTTCCTGTTGGTGCTGGCGCCACTGCGGAGAATCGGGGCTTTTACCGGGACCTTTAGGCGCGTTGAGCGTACAGGCAGTAAGAACCAGGGCCGCCAGCGGCAGCAGGCGAATCAGGCGAAAATCAGGCAGGGTCATAATGATGACAAATCCTTGAGATACGTTGCAGTTATAACTCTTAATGCTAGCGCCGCCATCAGACATCGTCTACGTTCAAGTTATCTTAAATCGCTTAAATTTGTGCACTAAGCTATTACTCCAAAAGGGGTCAGTCTCTTTTATTGACCGCACGCATCCTGTATGATGCACCCAGTCTAACCTTATCAACGCTGGTACTATTCCCGCACACATGACCCTTTTAGCGCTTGGTATTAACCATAAAACGGCACCTGTATCGCTGCGAGAACGCGTAACGTTTTCGCCGGATACGCTCGATCAGGCGCTGGACAGCCTGCTCGCGCAGCCAATGGTGCAGGGCGGGGTAGTGCTGTCGACGTGTAACCGCACGGAGCTGTATCTCAGCGTTGAAGAGCAGGATAACCTGCAAGAAGCGCTGGTTCGCTGGCTGTGTGAATACCATAACCTCAATGAAGAAGATCTGCGCAACAGCTTGTACTGGCACCAGGACAACGACGCGGTCAGTCATTTGATGCGTGTTGCCAGCGGTCTGGATTCACTGGTGCTCGGTGAACCGCAAATTCTGGGGCAGGTGAAAAAAGCGTTTGCGGATTCGCAAAAAGGTCACCTGAACGCCAGTGCGCTGGAACGCATGTTCCAGAAATCATTTTCTGTCGCAAAACGTGTACGTACAGAAACTGACATCGGCGCCAGCGCCGTGTCGGTGGCGTTTGCCGCCTGTACCCTGGCGCGGCAGATATTTGAATCGCTCTCCACGGTAACCGTGCTGTTAGTCGGTGCGGGCGAAACCATTGAGCTGGTAGCGCGACATCTGCGCGAGCACAAAGTGAAGAAAATGATCATCGCCAACCGCACTCGCGAGCGTGCGCAGGTGCTGGCGGATGAAGTCGGCGCCGAGGTGATTTCACTGAGTGATATAGACGCGCGTTTACAGGATGCCGATATCATTATCAGTTCTACCGCCAGTCCGCTGCCGATTATCGGTAAAGGAATGGTGGAACGTGCGCTTAAAAACCGCCGCAATCAGCCTATGTTGCTGGTGGATATCGCCGTACCGCGCGATGTCGAGCCGGAAGTGGGTAAATTGTCTAACGCCTATCTGTACAGCGTTGATGACCTGCAAAGCATCATTTCGCATAACCTGGCCCAGCGCAAAGCGGCGGCGGTGGAAGCCGAAACAATAGTGGAGCAGGAAGCCAGCGAGTTTATGGCCTGGCTACGCGCCCAGGGCGCAAGCGACACTATCCGCGAGTATCGCAGTCAGTCAGAACAGATCCGTGATGAACTGACCGCCAAAGCGTTAGCCGCTCTTCAACAGGGCGGTGATGCGCAAGCCATTATGCAGGATCTGGCCTGGAAACTGACCAATCGCCTGATTCATGCACCAACCAAATCACTTCAACAGGCCGCCCGTGACGGGGATAGTGAACGCCTGAATATTCTGCGCGACAGCCTCGGGCTGGAGTAGCAGCACACCAATCTTATTTTTTACAGGGTGCATTTACGCCTATGAAGCCTTCTATCGTTGCCAAACTGGAAGCCCTGCATGAACGCCATGAAGAAGTTCAGGCGCTGCTCGGTGATGCGGGTACTATCGCAGACCAGGATCGCTTTCGTGCGCTGTCGCGTGAATATGCGCAATTAAGCGATGTATCTCGCTGTTTTACGGACTGGCAACAGGTTCAGGAAGATATCGAGACGGCTCAGATGATGCTCGACGATCCTGAAATGCGTGAAATGGCGCAGGATGAACTGCGCGAAGCAAAAGAGAAATGTGAGCAGCTGGAACAACATCTGCAGGTCCTGCTATTACCTAAAGATCCCGATGACGAACGTAACGCCTTCCTCGAAGTGCGCGCGGGGACTGGTGGTGATGAAGCGGCGCTGTTTGCCGGCGATCTGTTCCGCATGTACAGCCGTTACGCTGAATCGCGTCGCTGGCGGGTTGAGATCATGAGCGCCAGTGAAGGCGAACATGGCGGGTTTAAAGAAGTCATTGCCAAGATTAGCGGCGAAGGCGTTTACGGGCGACTGAAGTTTGAGTCCGGCGGCCATCGCGTGCAGCGCGTACCTGCGACGGAATCGCAGGGGCGTATTCATACCTCTGCCTGTACGGTCGCGGTTATGCCGGAACTGCCGGATGCCGAACTGCCGGATATCAACCCGGCCGATCTGCGTATTGACACCTTCCGTTCATCAGGCGCGGGCGGTCAGCACGTTAACACCACCGACTCCGCAATCCGTATTACCCACTTACCGACCGGTATCGTAGTGGAATGCCAGGACGAACGTTCACAGCATAAAAACAAAGCCAAAGCGATGTCGGTGCTGGGGGCGCGAATTCGTGCGGCCGAAGTGGCAAGACGTCAACAGGCGGAAGCCTCTGAGCGTCGCAACCTGTTGGGCAGTGGCGATCGCAGCGATCGTAACCGTACCTATAACTTCCCGCAGGGGCGTGTGACCGATCACCGCATTAACCTGACGCTCTACCGTCTGGATGAAGCGATGGAAGGCAAACTGGATATGCTCATTGAGCCGATTGTCCAGGAATACCAGGCCGACCAACTGGCGGCGTTGTCCGAGCAGGATTAATGGATTATCAGCACTGGCTGCGTGAAGCGATTAGCCAATTACAGGCAAGCGAAAGTCCGCGCCGTGACGCCGAGATTTTACTCGAGTTCGTTACTGGCAAAGGGCGCACCTTTATTCTCGCTTTCGGCGAAACGGAGTTAACCGAGGCGCAGCGTCAACAGCTTGATACGCTACTGGAGCGGCGTCAGCGGGGAGAGCCGGTGGCGCACTTAACCGGCGTGCGTGAGTTCTGGTCGTTGCCGCTATTTGTGTCTCCAGCCACGCTTATTCCGCGTCCGGATACCGAGTGTCTGGTGGAGCAGGCGCTGGCTCGTCTGCCGGCCTCAGCGTGTCGTATTCTTGATTTGGGAACCGGCACGGGTGCCATTGCGCTGGCGCTGGCAACCGAGCGTCCGGATTGTGCGGTGACTGCTGTAGACCGCATGCCTGATGCCGTGGCACTGGCCATTCGCAACAAGCAGCAACTGGGCATCGACAATGTTTGCGTGCTGCAAAGTAACTGGTTCAGCGCATTGCAGGGACAGCAGTTTGACATGATTGTCAGCAATCCGCCGTATATCGACGAACAGGATCCGCACCTGGCGCAAGGTGACGTTCGCTTTGAACCGCTGTCGGCGCTGGTGGCGGGCGATCAGGGGCTGGCGGATATCGTGCATATCATCGACCAGTCTCAGCGCATGTTAACGCCCGGCGGCTATCTGTTGCTGGAACATGGTTGGCAGCAGGGCGAGGTCGTCCGTGATGCCTTTACTCGTGCGGGTTACCTGGCAGTTGAAACCTGTCGTGACTATGGCGGCAATGAGCGAATTACGATTGGACGCATCCCATCATGAGTACCTTCGGTGTGTTACTCAACGTCCATCTCATCAGCATTGCGCTTTCGGTTGGTTTGCTGACGCTGCGATTTTGGTGGCGTTACACCGACTCGCGCCTTGCCTGCGCGCGCTGGACGCGCATCGTGCCGCCGGTTGTCGATACCGTTTTATTACTCAGCGGCGTAGCGTTAATGGTTAAAGCGCACATCCTGCCATTCACTGAGCACGGGACATGGCTG
The DNA here is from genome assembly GCF_030332805.1 of Citrobacter sp. Cpo065. Lineage (NCBI taxonomy): Bacteria > Pseudomonadati > Pseudomonadota > Gammaproteobacteria > Enterobacterales > Enterobacteriaceae > Citrobacter > Citrobacter sp. Cpo065. The sequence goes on along the minus strand of NZ_JAOWHC010000034.1, from coordinate 648,686 downwards.
ACTGAAAAGCTGTTTGGGGTTATCATTTACATCGTTTTGGGTTTTATTGCGCTCGATTATCGTCGGGCGCGCAGTCAGCAGGCGCGATTAATCGCTTTTCCGCTGGCGTTGGTGGTGCTGTACATCATCATTAAACTCGCCACCACAAAAATACCGTTACTGGGGTAAGCATGAGGTCGTTAGCTGATTTCGAATTTAATAAAGCGCCATTGTGTGATGGGATGATCCTGGCGTCGGAGTCTATCCGTCTGGATTTTCCAACACAAACTGTCTATGACGAACTGGAACGTCTGGTCAGTCTGGCGCAAGAAGAAATTAGCCAGCTCCTGTCTCAGGATGAGCAACTGGAAAAACTGCTGGCACTTTTTTACGGCGAATGGGGGTTTACGGATACCCACGGCGTCTATCGTCTTTCTGATGCACTATGGCTTGATCAGGTACTGAAAAATCGTCAGGGCAGCGCCGTATCCCTGGGCGCGATCTTATTGTGGATTGCCAACCGACTGGAGCTGCCACTGGTGCCGGTGATTTTCCCGACACAACTCATCCTGCGTATTGAATCGCTCGATGGCGAAATGTGGCTAATCAATCCGTTCAATGGCGAAACGTTAAATGAGCACACGTTGGAAGTGTGGCTGAAGGGGAATATCAGCCCGGTCGCGGAGCTGTTTAACGAAGACCTGGATGAGGCGGATAATGCAGAAGTAATTCGTAAGCTGCTCGACACGCTGAAATCATCGCTGATGGAAGAGCGGCAAATGGAGCTGGCGCTGCGTGCCAGCGAAGCACTATTACAGTTTAATCCTGAAGATCCGTATGAAATACGCGATCGTGGATTAATTTACGCGCAGCTGGAGTGTGAACATGTTGCGCTGACCGATTTAAGTTATTTCGTTGAACAGTGTCCGGAAGACCCGATCAGCGAAATGATTCGTGCGCAGATTAATACTATTTCGCACAAGCAAATTGTATTGCATTGATTAATGACACTTTACCTACCGTTTAAGGCGATCCTATGAAACAAAAAGTGGTTAGCATTGGCGACATCAACGTGGCAAATGACCTGCCGTTCGTGCTGTTTGGCGGAATGAACGTGCTGGAATCCCGCGATCTGGCGATGCGCATTTGTGAGCACTACGTAACCGTTACTCAAAAGCTGGGTATCCCTTACGTGTTCAAAGCCTCCTTTGATAAAGCCAACCGTTCTTCCATCCACTCTTACCGTGGGCCGGGCCTTGAAGAAGGGATGAAAATCTTCCAGGAACTGAAGCAGACTTTTGGCGTAAAAGTGATCACCGACGTTCACGAAGCCAGCCAGGCTCAGCCTGTTGCTGACGTGGTGGATGTGATTCAGCTGCCGGCATTCCTCGCTCGTCAGACCGATCTGGTGGAAGCGATGGCGAAAACCGGTGCCGTTATCAACGTGAAAAAACCGCAGTTCGTAAGCCCGGGCCAGATGGGCAATATCGTGGACAAATTCCATGAAGGCGGTAACGACAAAGTAATTCTGTGCGACCGTGGCGCGAACTTTGGTTATGACAACCTGGTTGTGGATATGCTGGGCTTCAGCGTGATGAAGAAAGTTTCTGGCAACTCGCCGGTGATTTTTGACGTTACCCATGCGCTGCAATGCCGTGACCCGTTTGGCGCAGCAAGCGGCGGTCGTCGTGCGCAGGTTACCGAACTGGCGCGCGCAGGTATGGCGGTAGGTCTGGCCGGTCTGTTTATTGAAGCGCATCCGGATCCAGCCAATGCGAAATGCGACGGTCCATCCGCGCTGCCGCTGGCGAAACTGGAACAGTTCCTGACTCAGATTAAAGCGATTGATGACCTGGTTAAAAGCTTCGACGAGCTGGATACCGAGAACTAAGAAAGTATTGCAGTCCGGAGAGATATCTCTTCGGACTGCTGTTTGAGAAAAGTGTTAAGGGTGGCCGTCAGGCGCCAAACGCACCGTCAATTGTATGCATTGCCCCCGTCACAAACCCAGCCTCAGGGCCTGCAAGCCAGGCAACCATTCCCGCAACTTCCTCTGGACGGCCATGTCGTTTTAGCGCCATAAAACTGTGCATCACCTCTTTCAGTGGGCCATTTTCCGGGTTGGCATCGGTATCAATAGGACCCGGTTGAACCACGTTTACCGTAATGCCCCGCGGTCCAAAATCACGTGCCAGCCCCCGGGCCAGCCCTTGCAGCGCTGATTTGCTCACCGCATAAGAGGCCAGGCCAGCAAGAGGCATGCGGTCGCCATTCACAGAACCAATAATGATAATGCGTCCGCCGTCAGGCATCTGTCGTGCCGCTTCCACGGCCGCATAGTATGGGGAGTGAATGTTAATCCGGAACAGACGCTCCACGTCATCCGGATCCTGCTCCAGCGCATCACCAAACAGAATAATGCCTGCATTAACTACCAGCACGTCCAGCGGGCCGCTTTCGCGTACCCGGTTGATGACGGCGTTACGATCGGCGCTATCGGTTTGCGCTGTCTGGGTACCCGTCTCATCAGCAAGCGCTTTGGCAGCGTCAGGGGAGCCTGAATAGGTAAAGGTAACCGATGCGCCATCCGCGGCAAAACGGCGCACGATAGCCGCGCCAATCCCACGACTGCCGCCAAGAACCAGAACTGACTTGCCGTTAAAAGAAGACATGAGGTACTCCTTGAACAATTATGTAGTGATCGATATATAATTGGTGCACAGTTTTCTGTCAATGGATTTGTAATGAGCACTACAAAATGCACTCGTGCACCTGGACGCCCACGTAATTTTGATCCAGAAATGGCCGTTGCCAAAGTACAACCCTTGTTTCACGCACATGGCTATGACGCGGTTAGCGTGGCGGATGTCACCGCGGTGTTGTCGATCAAGCCCCCCAGTTTCTATGCTGCTTTTGGGAACAAAATCGGTCTTTATAAACGAGTTCTTGACCGCTACGTACAAACCGAGGCGATCCCTTTTGATGACATTCTTCGCCCCGACAAACCCGTTTCTGCATGTCTTACCGATCTGCTTGAGGAGGCGGCGCGACGTTATGCCGCAGATCCGCATACGCCGGGATGTTTGGTCCTGGAGGGCACGCACAGTAACGATCCGCAGGCGCGGAAGGTCGCGCGGAATTTCTACTCGGCTGCCGAACATAAAATTCGCGACTTTATCGCACAGCGGCATCCTAAAGAGGCTGACAGCCTGACTGATTACGTCAGTACCACAATGCTTGGCCTGTCGGGAAAAGCGCGTTGCGGGCATTCGTTCGAACGTCTGCTAGCCAGCGCGCGAATCGCCAGCGTAGCGGTGCGGCATCAGCTTTCCAGATGATCATCACAAGATAAGGTAGATAAATATGATGGGGAAAATGGGAACTTAATCAGGCGGTGCCTCATATCAACCCGCATCAAAGCAGGGGGTTATCGTTGTAGGTGGTACGGATGCGACGCGGATTGGCGTTGCAGGAGTATGGCATGCCATTGAATATCATGTAACAGGTAAAGCGCTCGACGGTTCGGTACGTCATGATACGCGCCAGTTAAGCCGAGAAGATGCTTTAAAAATGTATACCCTCAATGCCGCCTGGATAGCTTTTGCAGAACAGCAGAGGGGAAGTTTGCAGGCAGGTAAGCTCGCCGATTTTGCGGTGCTTAATCAGGATATTATGGCTATTCCGGCAGACAAATTGCACCAAACGGAGTCGTTATTAACGTTTGTCGATGGTCAACAGGTTTATCCGGAGCTGTGAGCGGTAAAAGAAAACGGCCCTGAGAAGGGCCGTGGGTTCTATCAGAAAGACTAATCAGGCAAATATCGTCATCAGATAGGCGATAAACAGCGCCAGATGCGCCGCACCGTTAAGCACGTTGGTGCGTCCGGTGGAGAAAGAGATGTGACACAGTACCAGTGATGAAACCATCACAATCATCTCTGGTGCGCCCAGCGCAAAGACCAAATCATTCCCGGTTGCCCATGCGATCAGGGTCACTACCGGAACGGTCAGTGAAATGGTGGCTAATACTGAACCGAAGAACAAATTCATCGCCCGCTGTACCTGATTACTCAGAACCGCTTTCAGCGCACCTAGCCCTTCAGGGGAGAGGATCAGCAATGCGACCAGGAAACCGGTAAAGGCGACCGGCGCATTCAGTTCAGTCAGCAATGTTTCCAGCGGGCTGGCGTTCATTTTGGTCACGGCAATAACAGCGATCAGATGAATGATAAGCCAGGCGGCATGCCACATATTGCTGTGGGCTGACGGTTTACCGTGATGCGGATCGTCGTCGTCACCCTCGTCTTCATGCTCATAAATGAACAGGCTCTGATGCGTTTTAGTTTGTATCAGCAAAAATACGCCGTACATCGCCGCAGAAATTAATGCCACTAATAGCGCCTGGGCGGTAGTGAAATTTGCACCCGGTAAAGCCATCGGGAACACCAGTACAATAATGGCCAGCGGAAACAGGGCGATTAAATACTGCTTAATACCAAACAGATTCATATACTGAGTGGCAAATTTACGGCCACCTAACAGTAATGAAAAACCGACCAGGCCGCCGGTTACGATCATAATGATTGAATATAGCGTATCGCGCATGAGCGTAGGCGCTGCATCGCCGGTCGCCATTAATGCGGAGATTAAGCTGACTTCAAGAATAACAACGGACAGGCTGAGGATCAGCGACCCGTAGGGTTCGCCAAGTCGATGTGCTAATACATCAGCATGACGGACAACGCTGAATGCGCTGCTTAATATACCAATAAGGGCCAGCGCATTAATACCGATGACCACTGGTAGTGACTGACTGCTCCCCCAGAAGAACAGTACTACCAGCGCCAAAATCGGGAAGACGAGAGAGGTCTCCTTGTGGCGGGTTTTTACCGCCTCATGTACGTGTGTCATTGAATTAATTCTCCGTCTCTGCAGGTATTTATACCCGTCATACTTCAAGTTGCTTATGCGTTGGCTACGTTCGCTCACTCCAGTCACATAGTTATCTATGCTCCTGGGGATTCACTCCCTTGCCGCCTTTAAGCAACTCGAATTATTTAGGGTATATAATTATAAAAAGTATTAAAGAATGTAAAAAATAACAGAAAACCTGGTTTTGTAGGTGACATTTTACGAAATTTTACTACATCGCTTATTTTTCCTCTCAAAGCGGTCAAAAACAAAATTATTGTTTATAGACTGTTTAATTAACAGAAGGTTAGATGAAGAAATTTTCTATAAATGTCCATTATTGGCGCATCGCCGCATTGTTAACCACACTTAAGGTTTAGCCTAAAAAGAGGAGTTCACAATGCCATATAAATCCAAAAGCGATCTGCCTGAAAGCGTGCAGCATGTTCTGCCAGCCCATGCTCAGGACATCTACAAAGAAGCTTTCAACAGCGCCTGGGAACAGTATAAAGATAAATCTGACCGTCGTGATGATGCTACCCGTGAAGAGACAGCACACAAGGTGGCGTGGGCCGCGGTCAAAAATGATTATCAAAAAGGTGATGATGATAAATGGCATAAAAAGGCGTAACAGTATCAATTATAATGCCTTTATGAACTAGCCAGCATCAGGCGTTAGCGAATCGTGCTACGCCGCGCCGTTGCTGGCTTGCAAGCGAGCGGTGAATTGCCTATTGTCCAGCTATTGGTTTCAAAATGAGCAGCAAAAAAGCCCGGAAGGCGTCAAAAAAGTTGTCGCAGGGAAGCAGCAGTGGCGGAGGTGTAAGGTGTTAACGCGTGATTTTTTATTGAATGCCGACTGTAAGACGGCATTTGGTGCTATTGAAGAATCACTACTCTGGTCAGCGGAACAACGTGCAGCCTCACTGGCTGCCACGCTTGCATGCCGACCAGATGATGGACCGGTGTGGATCTTCGGTTATGGATCATTGATGTGGAACCCGGCCTTAGAATTTGAAGAGTCCTGTACCGGGACGTTAGTCGGCTGGCACCGTGCCTTTTGCCTGCGTCTGACGGCGGGGCGAGGAACGGCGTGTCAGCCAGGACGTATGCTGGCCCTGAAAGAGGGCGGACGCACCACCGGTGTGGCCTACCGTTTGCCGGACGCGTCCTTGGAACAAGAGCTTTCACTGCTGTGGAAGCGAGAAATGATCACCGGCTGTTATCTGCCGACCTGGTGTCAGTTGGCGCTTGATGACGGCAGGACGGTGAACGCACTGGTCTTTATTATGGATCCGCGTCATCCGCTGTTTGAGTCAGACACGCGCGCGCAGGTGATTGCGCCGCTTATCGCCGCGGCGAGCGGACCTTTAGGTACCAACGCCCAGTATCTGTTCTCACTGGAACAAGAGCTGGTCAAGTTGGGGATGCAGGATGATTGTCTTAACGATCTGGTGATCACGGTTAAACGATTGTTGGGAGAGAACCTGCCGGAAGGCGTTATGCGGCCTGGGTTTGCCTGAACCCAGCTTGGAACTGAATGCCCGAAAGCCAGGCGCTTTTCGGGCAATTAACGCTTAGGCTGCAATATAACTTATTGAATGCTCTAGCGACTGGCTGTGGCTGTCAATCAGCACATTCCAGATGCCGGTATAGGGCACGGTCAACCATGCGTTATCACGATCCTGCACGCTTAAGATGTCGGACTGCATGTCTTTGACGTGATTTTTCTCGCTCATCAGATGGATGTGACAACGCTCGGAACAGCGCACAACCACCGTATCGCCACCAAATAACTTTAAACTCGCCTTCACTAATGCCATTTTTCACCCCGTTCTTGAAAACAACGTACTTTCTGTCGAAAGTGCTGCGTGATGTTGTTCACATTTCACTCATTGCATAACACCAAAGGGGGAGCAACGGGATGCTGATTTTGATCAAAAAATGGCATAACGATTAAACAAAAGTGACAAAATTCCTTAAAAGGGTTGAAAGGGCGTGCTAACGTTCAACGAAACCGCGCCCATCTACGATTAAATCCGGAAATTATCGACACTTTCAGTGTGCTTGCCTGAAAACGGTGTATCAGAAGGTCAGCACTTTATCTGCAGCCAGCGTCCATTGAGCCAGTTCAACCAGCGTGCCGACGGCCACTCCGTCAATTAACGGCAGCGTCGTGATCCCACGGCCATCGGTGCAGGTTTTGCACAGTTTGACCGGCACATTTTGCGCCGTCAGGATCTCCAGCATTTGCTGAATATTGTATCCTTCTGCAGGTTTCTGACCTCGTAATCCCGCGGTTACCGCGTCCGACATTAAAAACAGACGCAGGTCGAGATCCGCTTCCTGTTCGCGCAGGGCGATTGCCAGACGCAGGCTGTTAAATAACGATTCGCTTCCATAGGCCGCACCGTTCGCGACGATCACTATCTTTTGCATTTTTACTCCTGTTGTCAGGGGGGCATGGATATTGCTTGTCCTCAGGGATAACCCGTTATCGGTGAGGGCAGAGATGATGACAAATGCACAAAATTCCGGCGCGACGCAATGGTTTCGCCATGCCCGCCAGCTTGAGAACACCCAGCTTCGCCAACTGGCACAGTCCGGTAAGTTGGTAATGCGTATTAGCCATCTGGTGCATATGCTACAGTGCGAACGCGGTGCATCCAATATCTGGTTGTGTTCTCAAGGTACGCTTTATGAGCGGGAGGTCCGTGCCAGTCGGGCGCTGGTGGATGAAGAGTGTCGGCAACTGCATATCCTTTTCCAGCACATTATGCCGGTGGCGGGCAGTGCGTTGTGCCACCGCATTGCTGGCACCGTCTGGTGCCTCGATCAGCTAACGACGCTGCGTGAGTCTGTCAGCGGGCAGACTATCGATGCTCAGCAGGCGATGGAGCAGTACAGCCGGACGTTACGCCATCTGCTGGGTATTGTGCCGCAGCTTAACGACAGCATCGATTATCCCCATGTCGCAGGTGGGCTGGTGGCGCTATACAGTTTTATGCAGGGTAAAGAGCTGGTAGGACAAGAGCGGGCGTTAGGGGCCATTGGCTTTACCCAGGGCGAGTTTAACCCTCAAATGCGCCAGGAGCTGGTGGACAGAATAGACGGGCAGCAGCCGTGCTTTGATACCTTTATCTCCCTGGCTTCGCCTGTACTGGTGCAGCATTTTCGTCAGCAATGCGAGGCATCGGGCGCCATCGAACAACTGCGGCGCCAGGCCTGTACGCGACAACCTCAACTCGATAACGGTGAACACGCGCTACGCTGGTTTACCCTACAGACGCAGCGCCTTGAACAATTACGCCATCTCGAAGAGATGTTGATTACCGAATTGCTGAACGCCGTGGCGCGTCGGCTGGCGGAAGAAACCTACGCCTTGCCGCTCGACAACTGGCTTGACGACCGTGCTGACGAACCCCTCTCGCTGCGCCGGGATAAACAATTATTGTGGGTTGTTCGCCAGCAGGCTCGCCAGCTGGAGCAAATGAGCGCCCAACTTGCCTCATTGCAGGATGCCTTAGAGGAGCGCAAGGTGATTGATAAAGCAAAAAGCATCCTGATGAATTACCAGCAGGTCAGCGAAGAACAGGCGTGGCAGCTATTGCGAAAAATGGCGATGGATAAAAACCAACGGATGGTCGATATCGCCCGGGCATTGCTTACCGTTAAATCCCTGATGCAGGGATAGCGACTGCACAACAGGCGGGCAGTGTCTGCCATATTTGGGTGCACCGCGGCGTCTGGTACGCGTCGAACCCGCTAAAACCGCCAGTGTAATTCTGGCATCTGAATTGCATTCACTCATACATACAATTTAGCAGCAGGCCAACGGCGGTCTGACTGTTTTGAGGATAAAGGCGTCCCGCAATGCTTCGGCATTGTTGGACGCCTTTTTTTATGGGGAGCATGTATGGGTGACAGAACAGTTTCGTTAACGCGGCGGCGGTTTTTACAGGCAAGTGCCGTGATGGGGGCCAGCTCGCTGATTCCAGGACTGATGTCTTCGGTCTGGGCGGCAGGGTCTGATGCGCCGGAGATGACTACCGTTCGGGTCGGTTTTATTCCGCTAACCGACTGCGCGCCGCTGGTTATCGCCACGTTGAAAGGTTTTGATAAAAAATACGGCATTACGCTGGTGCCGACCAAAGAGGCCAGTTGGGCTGCAGTGCGTGACAAACTGGTCTCTGGAGAGCTGGATGCGGCTCATGTTCTGTACGGCCTGTTGTATGGCCTGGAACTGGGTATTGCCAGTAAAGCGCAGCCCATGGCCAATCTGATGACGCTCAATCAGAACGGGCAAGCGATCACGCTCTCCGCAACGCTGCTGGAGCAGGGGATTACCGATGCGTCTGCGCTGAAGAAACTGATCGTCTCGCAGGCGCCTGGAACCTATACCTTCGCGCACACCTTTCCCACTGGCACACATGCCATGTGGCTCTATTACTGGCTGGCCAGCGCTGACATCAATCCTTTCACCGATGTTCGCACCGTTGTGGTACCGCCTCCGCAAATGGTGATGAACATGCGCATTGGCAATATGAGTGGCTTCTGCGTCGGCGAACCGTGGAATGCGCGGGCGATCAATGACCGCATCGGTTTTACCGCGGCGACGTCCCAGGATATCTGGCCCGACCATCCGGAAAAAGTACTCGGTACGCGCCGGGAGTGGGTAGAAAAATATCCACATACTGCCCGGGCACTGGTTAGCGCGCTGCTTGAGGCATCGCGCTGGATAGACGCCAGTGAAGCCAATAAACGCGAAACAGCACAAATTCTGGCGCGCCGGGCCTGGCTCAATACCAAAGAAGGCTATCTGACGGCGAGAATGCTGGGCGAGTACGACAACGGTGCCGGTCGTCGCTGGCAGGATCCGCATGCCATTCGCTTTTTTCGCGACGGCGAGGTGAGTTTCCCCTGGCATTCCGATGGCATGTGGTTTCTGACCCAGTTCCGCCGTTGGGGATTGTTGAAGCAGCAACCGGATTATGCAGCCATTGCCGCGCGCATCAACCGGACCGACATCTGGCGCGATGCGGCAGCGGCGGTTGGAGGGATAACACCTCCTGCGAAATTGCTACGAACCAGTACGCTGATGGACGGTTCCGTATGGGATGGCCGCAATCCAGAAGCCTATGCCAACAGTTTTACCCTCCACCGTACAGGAGCCTGAGATGAAACAAAATACGCAGCTTAAATCCCCTGAGCCGGTAGTCGGTGAGGTCATCACGCTATCAACGATGAAGGTCAGAAAGCGCAAAATGCCATGGTCAATGTGGCTTAGTACATGGCTAAGACGCGCCGTACCCGCTCTGTTGGGGATTGCCTTGCTGGTGGTGTGCTGGCAACTGGCCGCCATCAACAGCAAAGGCTTTCCGACGCCGCTGAGCACCCTGGATTCAGCCCTGACGTTGTTTGCCGATCCGTTCTATAACGGCGGGCCGAATGATATGGGTATCGGCTGGAACGTGCTGGCGTCGTTGCAACGGGTCGCGATCGGTTTCGGATTAGCGGCGCTGGTGGGGATCCCGCTGGGCTTTCTGATTGGGCGTTTCACCTTCTTTTCGCACATGTTTTCGCCGCTGATTGCGCTGTTGCGCCCGGTCAGTCCGCTGGCCTGGCTGCCGATTGGACTGCTGTTGTTTCAAAAAGCGGAACCCGCATCGAGCTGGACCATCTTTATCTGCTCTATATGGCCGATGGTGATCAACACCGCCGAAGGGGTGCGGAGAATCCCTGACGATTACCTCAACGTTGCTCGCGTACTGCAACTCTCTGAGTGGACGGTGATGCGGCGGATACTTTTCCCCGCCGTGCTGCCGGCGATCCTCACTGGCGTACGCCTGTCGATCGGCATCGCCTGGTTGGTGATTGTGGCAGCAGAAATGCTCACCGGCGGGTTGGGGATTGGTTTTTGGATCTGGAATGAGTGGAACAACCTTAATGTCGAAAACATTCTCATCGCTATCGTCATCATCGGCGTTGTCGGTCTGCTGCTTGAGCAGGGGCTAATGCTGGTGGCGCGTCGTTATAGCTGGCAGGAAAAATAAGGAGACAACATGAAACCCATTATTCAGGTCCAGGCGGTCAGCCAACGTTTTTCGACCGCCAGCGGTGAGTTCCTCGCGCTACACAATGTTTCTTTTGATATCCATGAAGGGGAGACCGTGAGTTTGATTGGTCACTCCGGTTGCGGAAAGTCGACGCTTTTGAATCTGATTGCCGGCATTACGCTGCCTACTGAAGGTGGCCTGATTTGCGATAACCGCGAAATCGCCGGGCCGGGGCCTGAGCGGGCGGTCGTTTTCCAAAACCATTCGCTGCTGCCGTGGCTGACCTGTTTCGACAACGTAGCCCTGGCCGTCGATCAGGTCTTTCGCCACACCATGAGTAAAGCCGAGCGACGTGAGTGGATCGAACACAACCTGCACCGCGTCCAGATGGGCCACGCGATGCACAAACACCCCGGTGAAGTCTCTGGTGGGATGAAGCAACGCGTGGGCATTGCCCGGGCGCTGGCGATGAAACCCAAAGTCCTGCTTATGGATGAACCGTTTGGCGCACTGGATGCGCTCACCAGGGCGCATTTGCAGGATACGGTGATGCACATCCAGCAGTCGCTGAATACCACCATTGTGCTGATCACTCACGACGTTGATGAAGCGGTGCTGCTTTCCGACCGGGTTCTGATGATGACCAACGGGCCAGCGGCGACGGTGGGCGAGATCTTGACGGTTGATTTACCGCGCCCACGCAATCGGGTCCAGCTTGCCGATGACAGCCGATACCACCACCTGCGACAACGCATTCTCCATTTTCTGTATGAGAAACAGCCGAAGGCGGCGTAAGGAGGGGAAGATGACGCGACTGGTCATTGTGGGTCATGGCATGGCGGCAACTCGTCTGATTGAGGCGCTTGTTATGTACAAAAACGGCGGCATTTCCGTCACCGTTATTGGTGAAGAGCCGCAGCTTGCCTACAACCGGATCCAACTTTCCCCGGTGCTGGGGGGAGAAAAGCCCTTTGCGCAAACTTTGCTTCATCCGGCGCAGTGGTATCTCGATCACGGCGTGACGGTTCTGAGCGATGAAGCTGTGTTGGCCGTTGATGCCACCAGCCGCAGCCTGACCACCACAAAACGGCTTCTGTTCTGGGATGAGCTGGTATTTGCCACCGGATCGTATCCGTTTATTCCGCCCATTCCCGGCGTCCAACAACCGCATGTTCATGCTTTTCGCACGATGCAGGATGTCGAGGCGATTCTCCAACGGTCTGGGCCAAAGGTGGTGTTGGGTGGTGGCGTTCTCGGCGTGGAGGCCGCGGCAGCCTTACGTCTTCACGGTGACGATGTCACGTTGATTCATCGCGCGGGAAGGCTGATGGAACAACAGCTTGATCAACAGGCCAGCGATCTGTTGCAGGCACAACTAACAGGACGCGGTATTCGCTGCGAGCTTAGTTCCGGGCTCGTCAGTATCGAAGCCGACTGCGTAACGTTGCTCGATGGCCAGCGTATTGCGGCGAATGGCGTGGTGATTGCCACGGGGGTCAGACCCAATATCACCCTGGCGCAGGCGTGCGGTGTTGTTTGTCAGCAGGGGATCGTGGTGGATGAACAGCTTCGCACCTCAATGCCCGGCATTAGCGCCGTTGGGGAATGCTGCGAGATTAACGGCCAGACGTGGGGACTGGTTGCGCCGTGCCTGAAACAGGCTGAGGTGTTGGCTGCGCGACTGGCGGGTTTTACCGATGCTGGATTTGGCTGGCAGGCGAGCGGAACGCGCCTCAAGGTGACGGGAATTGATCTGTTTAGTGCAGGCGTAACGGACACGACGGCGACGGATGCCACCCTGAGCACATACGATCCGCTCAGCGGGCACTATCGCCGCTTGCTGACGCGTGATGGAAAACTCCATGGTGTGCTGCTGATGGGCGATTGCCATAGCGCAGCGCCATTAACCGATTTGCTGGCCCAGGGGGCGACAGCACACTCCGACTGGCTCTTCGACCGCTTTGATACGCAGCCATCGGCTGCAGGACAGATGACGATGACAAAACCGACGCTGGCTGTTGTGGGACACGGTATGGTTGGCCACCATTTTCTTGAGCAATGCGTAAGCCGTAATCTGCATTTGCATTATCACATTGTGGTGTTTGGCGAAGAACGTTATGCCGCCTATGACCGGGTGCATCTGTCAGAGTATTTCGCCGGGCGCAGCGCGCAATCACTTTCGCTTGTCGCTGATGATTTCTTTGCCCGTAGTGGCATAGAGCTACGTTTGGGGCAATGCGTGACCGAGATCGATCGTGAGATGCGCGTCATCCGCAACGCCGACGGACATGAAACCCACTGGGATTCGCTGGTGCTTGCCACCGGATCGTATCCGTTTGTCCCCCCTGTGAAAGGTGGGGACTCACCCGCCTGCTTTGTTTATCGTACGTTGGACGATTTGGATGCCATTGCAGCGAAAGCGAAAAGTGCGCGCCGCGGGGTGGTGATCGGCGGTGGCCTGCTTGGTCTGGAGGCTGCGAACGCGCTGCGTCAGCTTGGGCTGGAAACGCATGTTGTTGAGTTTGCCGCTAATCTGATGGCGGTGCAGCTGGATAACGCCGGTGCCGCGATGTTACGAGAAAAGATAGAGGCGCTCGGCGTTGGCGTCCACACCGCAAAATCGACCACGGAAATTGAAAGCACCACTGACGGACTGGTACTGCACTTTGCCGACGGCGAAAAGCTGGAATCCGAAATGGTGGTTTTTTCTGCGGGTATTCGTCCGCAGGATGCGCTGGCGCGTCGCAGCGGTTTAGATATTGGCGAACGCGGTGGGATTTGTATCGATAGCCACTGTCGCACGTCAGATGACGCCATTTTTGCGATCGGCGAATGTGCGCTGTGGGAAGGGCGAGTCTTTGGCCTTGTCGCGCCGGGATATCAAATGGCGCGGGTAGTCGCCGCACAGCTGGCCGGAGAAGATGTCAGTTTTAGCGGTGCGGATATGAGCACCAAGCTCAAGCTGCTGGGCGTTGATGTCGCTTCTTTTGGCGATGCGCATGCCCGTACGCCGGGCGCGAAAAGCTATCAATGGACGCATGGTCCCGAGCAGATCTACAAAAAGATCGTCGTCAGCGCAGAGGGCAAAACGCTGTTGGGCGGAGTGCTGGTTGGCGATGCTGGCGATTACGCCACGCTATTGCAAATGATGTTGAATGGGATGCCGCTTCCTGGTCTGCCGGAATCGCTGATCCTGCCCGCGCTGGCGGGCGATGCGCCAAAAGCGCTTGGGGTTGCGGCATTGCCCGATACAGCGCAAATCTGCTCTTGTCATAACGTCAGTAAGGCCGATATATGCCGGGCGGTAAGTGCTGGTGCGACGGACATTGGCGCCATCAAACAGTGCACTAAAGCGGCGACCGGTTGTGGCGGATGCAGCGCGCTGGTGAAACAGGTGATGGAGCACCAACTTGCGGCCCAGGGCGTTGAGGTCAAAAAGGATATCTGTGAACATTTTCCCTGGTCGCGCCAGGAGATTTATCACCTTGTACGGGTGAACCATATCCATACTTTCGAACAGTTGATTAGCCGTTACGGCCAGGGTCACGGCTGCGAAATCTGTAAACCTCTGGTGGGGTCAGTGCTGGCGTCCTGCTGGAATGAGTATCTGCTTAAACCAGCGCACTTACCGCTGCAGGACACGAACGATCGCTATTTTGCCAATATTCAAAAAGACGGTTCCTATTCTGTGGTCCCGCGTATGCCTGCGGGAGAGGTCACACCGGACGGCCTGATCGCCATAGGACAGATTGCGAAACGTTATCAGCTGTACAGCAAAATCACCGGCGGGCAACGGGTGGATCTTTTCGGCGCGCGTCTGGAACAGTTACCCGATATCTGGCGCGAACTGGTGGCTGCGGGATTTGAAACAGGACATGCGTACGGGAAGTCGTTGCGAACGGTGAAGTCCTGCGTTGGATCGACCTGGTGTCGCTACGGCGTACAGGATTCAACGGCAATGGCGGTGATGCTTGAAAATCGCTACAAAGGGTTGCGTGCACCACACAAAATTAAAATGGCAGTGTCCGGTTGTACCCGGGAATGTGCCGAGGCACAGAGTAAGGATGTGGGCGTCATTGCGACGGATAAAGGCTGGAATCTCTATCTGTGCGGCAATGGAGGAATGAAACCACGCCATGCCGATTTGTTTGCCAGTGATTTAGATGATACCGCGCTGATGCGCACTATCGACCGTTTCCTGATGTTCTACATTCGCACCGCGGATCGTCTGCAACGTACCAGCACCTGGATGGATAACCTGGAAGGGGGCATTGCGTATTTGCGTGAAGTGATCCTCGACGACAGTTTAGGGATTGCCAGTGAACTGGAACAAGAGATGGCGCGGGTTGTGGAAAGCTACCAGTGCGAATGGCAAACCACGCTCAGTAGCCCGCAGCGTCTGGCGCTGTTTCGTTCATATATCAATAGTGATGAGGCGGATGAGACGGTTGCCCGTGCGCCTTTACGCGGGCAACCGCAGTTGGCTAAACCTGCATCCAGGGGCCGTGAGTCATTACCGACAAAACCCTGGCAGGAGATATGCGCCCTTGATGCTATCCCTGAGCAGGCGGGTATTGGCGCACGTCTGGGAGATGTGCAAATTGCATTATTCCGCTTTGGGCAGACGATTTATGCCCTTGATAACCTTGAACCCGGTAGCGCTGCGCAGGTGTTATCGCGCGGTATTCTGGGGGATGTGCAGGGTGAGCCGATTGTTATCTCGCCGCTGTATAAACAACGTATTCGTCTGCGCGATGGCCGCCAGTATGACAGCGGAGAACAGGCGGTACGCGCCTGGCCGGTGAAAGTGGAGGCGGGCAAAGTGTGGGTGGGAACTCAGGCGTTGATCCTGCGGGCGGAGGCATCATGAGTGAGACTCGTACAACGTGCCCGTACTGTGGCGTTGGCTGCGGCGTGATTGCGCAGGTAGACGATAATGGCGTCACCGTCAGAGGCGACCCCGAACATCCGGCAAACTTTGGCCGCTTGTGCGTCAAAGGCGCGGCGCTGGCTGAAACCACAGGACTTAGCGGCAGGTTGTTGCAACCGATGGTGGATGGCGAAACGGCGAGTTGGTCGCAGGCGCTGGACACCGCCGGTGAACGTCTGCGCGCTATCATCGCTCAGCATGGACCGCATGCTGTGGCCTTTTATGCCTCTGGGCAACTGCTGACGGAGGATTACTATGCGGCGAATAAGCTGATGAAAGGCTTCATTGGCGCGGCCAATATTGATACCAATTCGCGGCTTTGTATGTCGTCTGCGGTGACCGGATACAAGCGGGCGCTGGGAGCGGATGTCGTGCCCTGCAGTTATGAGGACATCGAACGCAGTGATTTGGTGGTATTGGTGGGATCGAATGCAGCATGGACGCATCCGGTGCTGTATCAGCGTCTGGTGCAGGCGCGTAATGCTAATCCGTCGATGAAAGTCGTGGTTATCGATCCTCGTCGCACCGCAACCTGTGATATCGCCGATCTGCATCTTTCCCTGCTGCCCGGTAGCGATGCTGGGCTGTTTGTCGGCTTACTGAACACGATTGTGGCTGAGGGGAATGCGCAAAGTGAATTTGATGACGCTGTAGAAACGTTTGCTATCGCGCACGACTGGAGCCTCGCGCGTGTGGCGCAGTTTTGCGGGCTGGATGTTGCCGATGTTGTCACCTTCTATGACTGGTTTATGCGCGCGCCAACAGCCATCACGTTATACACCATGGGCATTAACCAGTCTGCCAGCGGTAGCGATAAGTGTAATGCGATTATTAACGTGCATTTGGCCAGCGGTAAGTTTGGTCGACAGGGGTGCGGTCCATTTTCGCTGACCGGGCAACCCAATGCGATGGGCGGCCGGGAAGTTGGCGGGTTGGCGACGCAGCTGGCGGCGCATATGAATTTTGAACCCCAGGATCTTGCCCGCCTGTCCCGCTTCTGGGGGACTGAAAGGTTGGCGCAGACGCCTGGTTTGATGGCCGTGGATTTGTTTGAGGCGATCGGTAAAGGCGACGTTAAAGCGGTATGGATCATGGGGACAAACCCGGCGGTGTCATTACCGGACAGCCATGCCGTGTGCCAGGCGTTGGCAGCCTGTCCACTGGTGATCGTCTCTGAAGTCGTGGCAGACACGGACACCAGCCGCTACGCGCATATTCGGTTTCCGGCGCAGGCCTGGGGCGAAAAAAACGGTACGGTGACGAACTCAGAACGACGGATCTCGCGCCAGCGTGCATTTTTACCTGCGCCGGGTGAGACGAGGGCGGACTGGTGGATCGTTGCGCAAATGGCGAAACAGTTGGGTTTTGCCCATGCGTTTGGCTGGCAAAGCGCATGGGAGGTATTTTGTGAACATGCGGCGCTTTCCGGTTATGAAAACAGGGGGGAACGTGCATTTGATATCGGCGCGTTAGCGGAGCTGACGCATCAACAGTGGGATGAGATGACGCCGGTTCGCTGGCCAGTGAGTACCGGCTCATCAACGCTAAATTTTTGGCAGGGGTGGCGTGGTAACCAACGTTTACGCCTGGTATCTGTTACACCACAGGGGATGAAAACGGCCTGTGATGCCCTCTATCCATTGGTGCTAAACAGCGGTCGCATTCGCGATCAGTGGCACACTATGACGCGGACGGGGACGATTTCACGCCTGATGCAGCACATCAATGAACCGCTGGTAGAAATTGCACCAGAGGATGCCTATCGCTTCAAGCTGAATGAAGGTGCGCTATGCCGGGTTAACTCCCCGCTCGGCGTAATGGTTGGTAGGGTGACCATTCACCGTGGACAGCGGCCAGGGAGCGTCTTCACTTCAATGCATTGGAATAATCATTTTGCCCGTCAAGGGCGGGTAAATGCATTGGTGGCGCCGATTTGTGATCCTGACTCTGGACAGCCGGAAAGCAAACAGACAGCGGTGCGCATTATGGTATGGCAGCCCCGGTGGCTGGGAGAGCTGTTTTGTCGCTCCGCGCTGACGTTTCCGGGGTTCGTTCACTGGTGGCGCAAAAGTGCTGACAATGCCTTGCGTTATACGCTGGCGGGCGACAGCGATATTTCTACGTGGCTGCAACAATATTGTGTGACGCAAAGCTGGCAACTTCAGCAGGCGAAATGGGAGCAGGGACTGAATCTGTTGGCCTGGCATGAAGGAAAGCTGATGCTTGGGCTCTGGTCAGCGGCAACGCTGCCGCAGATTGATGATGCGGCGATCCTCAGCGCATTCGTGCAAACGCCGGAAAATGCTCAGACTCGTCACGCACTGTTGGGCGGGAAACCCGGTGGTATTACGGCTGATAAGGGCGCGACTATTTGTAGTTGTTATAGCGTAGGAGAAAAGGCCATTACCCAGGCTATCGCTAACGGTTGTGATACGGTTCAGGCATTGGGAAAAGCGTTACGTTGCGGGAGTAATTGCGGATCGTGTATTCCGGAACTGAAGACATTACTGGCACAAAAAATCACACTCAATGATTAAGGATATTCCTGAAAATTTGAGAAAAAGCTGCAAAGGGGACGTCGGACAGGTAGGATTTACGCTGTGGTCCCCAAATTCAATGATATAAAAGCCAGTAACGATTTGAGCCGTTTTGTTTGCTGCAGATTTTCTCTTCTCCTACTCTTGCCGCTGGCAGGCGGTATTGCCAGCGCGCAGCCATCTTTTGTGCACCAGGCTGAAAATCCTTTCGATAACAATAGTGATGGCTTGCCCGATCTCGGTATGGCGCCGGAGTCGCGGGCAGGCGAAAAGCACTTTGCCGAAATGGTCAAAGCGTTTGGTGAAGCCAGCATGACCGATAACGGGCTTGATACGGGTGAACAGGCGAAGCAGTTCGCGTTTGGTCAGGTGCGTGACACGGTCAGCGAACAGGTTAATCAGCAACTGGAATCCTGGCTCTCTCCCTGGGGAAACGCCAGCGTTGGATTGCAGGTGGATAACGAAGGCAGCTTTACCGGAAGTCGGGGAAGTTGGTTTATCCCATGGCAGGACAATCAACGATATTTAACCTGGAGCCAGTTGGGGCTGACGCAACAAGACGAAGGTTTAGTCAGCAATGCGGGGATTGGGCAGCGCTGGGTACGCGACGGCTGGTTTCTGGGTTACAACACCTTTTATGACAACCTGTTGGATGAAAATCTGCCCCGGGGAGGCCTTGGCGCCGAGGCGTGGGGCGAATACTTGCGCTTATCCGCTAACTATTACCAACCGTTGTCCTCCTGGCAGGAGCGTTCCGCAACCCAGGAACAACGGATGGCCCGCGGCTACGACCTGACTGCGCAAATGCGCATGCCGTTCTATCAACACCTCAATACCAGCGTCAGCGTGGAACAGTATTTTGGCGACCGGGTGGATTTGTTTCATTCCGGAACCGGGTACCACAATCCTGTGGCGGTGAATCTGGGATTGAGCTATACGCCGGTGCCATTGATTACCGTGACGGCACAACATAAGCAGGGCGAAAGCGGAGTCAGCCAAAATAACCTTGGCTTAACGCTGAATTACCGCTTTGGCGTGCCGCTAAAAAAACAACTGATGGTCAGCGAGGTGGCAAACAGCCGATCGCTGCGCGGCAGTCGTTATGACGATCCGCAGCGTAACAATCTGCCGACGCTGGAATATCGCCAGCGTAAAACATTGTCGGTATTTTTGGCCACGCCGCCCTGGGATCTCAAGTCTGGTGAGACGGTGGCGCTGAAGCTGCAGGTGCGTAGTTTGCATGGGATCCGCCATTTGACCTGGCAGGGTGATACCCAGGCGTTGAGTTTAACGGCGGGTAGCGATAACCGAAGCGCGCAAGGCTGGACGATTATTATGCCGAAGTGGGACAGCAGCGAAGGCGCGACAAACCGCTGGCGGTTGTCTGTGGTGGTAGAAGATGAGCAGGGTCAGCGTGTCTCTTCCAATGAGATCACGCTATCACTGACCGAACCGTTTATTACCGTTTCGGAAAATGATCCTCGTTAGCAATGAAGCATCAACGCGTTATCAGAAAATGCGTTCCTGATGTACCCATACCGCGGCTTCGACGCGTGATTTGAGCTTCATTTTTTTCAACATATGCTTCACATGGACTTTTACCGTACTTTCAGTGATGTCCAGACGACGGGCGATCATCTTGTTCGGCAGCCCTTGGGCAATGAGCTTGAGAATGTCGCGCTCACGCGGTGTCAGTTGGGTGACATCACGGTCCGACGTTGCACGATTAGCACGCAGGCTGGCGGCCAGAACCGGCGTTAAGGCTTCACTCAGCACCATTTCACCGGCCGCTGACTGTTGTAAGGCTTTGAGTAAATCTTCAGGCTCCATATCTTTCAGCAGATAACCGTCAGCGCCGCGTTTCAGTGCGGTAACTACGTCTTCTTCATGATTGGATACGCTAAACACAACGATACGGCCCGACAGTGACTTTTCACGCAGCTTATCGAGAGTTTCCAGACCGTTCATGCCGGGCATGTTGAGATCAAGCAGGATCAGATCGGGATCAAGGGATTCAGCCAGCTCGATACCCTGCTCACCATTGCTGGCTTCGCCGACAACGGTAATATCGGGCGCCATGCTGACAAGCTGTTTTACACCGGTTCGCAGCATCGGATGATCGTCGATCAACAGGATGGTTGCCGGTTCCAGATTACTCATGGGTATCTCCTTGGACTTCTGTGAAGTTTGTTTCGGGAATAAAAGTGACAGCAACTTCAGTACCGCCCGTCTCGCGACGGCGTACGCGGCAATCGCCGCGCAAGCTCTGCGCACGATCGCGCATTATAATCATGCCGTAGTGGTTACTGCGTTCGGCGTTTTCCGGTACGCCGCAGCCGTTATCTTGCACTGTTAGTTTGACCTGCTTGCCATTTTGCACCACCGTCACGACCACTTCATTGGCCTGAGAGTGTTTAAGTGCATTACTCAGGGCTTCGCGCGCAATTTGTAGCAGGTGAATCGCCTGATGCGAAGGGACCAGGCGTGGCGGTAGCTGATAATCCAGCTTAACCGTAAATCCAAAACGGGCGCTGTACTCCTGACAGCTGGCTTCCAGCGCCGGCCGTAATCCAGGTTCCGTGAGCTGTAAACGGAAGGTGGTTAACAGCTCACGCAGTTGTGCCCATGAAGCATTCAGCTCGTTACGAATCTGGCTGAGCAACTCGCGACAGTTATCTGAAAGCGCATCGCCCTGCATCTGCAAACAGCTAACCTGCATCTTCATACAAGAGAGCGATTGTGCAATAGAATCATGAAGTTCGCGTGCAATGGTGGCACGCTCTTCCATCACGATCAACTGCTGCTGACGCTCCTGATGTCTGTCGAGCGCGAGCGTTGCGGTCAGTTGCTCAACCAGGGTATCAACCAGCTGTTGCTGATCGTGGCTGAGATGGCGTCCGTTCGGCAAGGTAGCGAGCAGAATACCATACTGGGTATGCGCATCGGTCAGCCGCCATTTCAATGTGATCCCGCCGTCAATCGCGGGCAGCGTTCCGCGAGGACACAGATGGCAACCTTTTTCATCACAGCTGGCATTGGACTGACAGGTAAATTCCTGATGATTGTCTTCATCTTCCAGGTCGTAAACCCGGAGTTCAATATCATGTAGCAAGGTCAAATTTTGCAGACCGTTCAGCACCGGAGAGAGGCGTTCGCACAACGGCACCTGAGAGTGCAGGCGGCGGTTGGCTTGCCACAGAAAAGAAAGGATCTGATTTTTGTGCTCCAGTCCCGCCGTTTTTTCCTGCACCCGCTGTTCCAGCACGGCATAACTTTCGGCCAGTTCTTCCGACATATTATTCAGTGCCGAGCCCAGAGCGGCCATCTCATTACGCCCGCTGATACGCGCGCGTTGGGTAAAATCACGTTGGCTGACGGCTCGCGCCATCGCCAGCAGCTGCTTCCACGGCTCTAACAGGCGCACGCGCAGCCAGATAATGGTGAAAACCAGCAGCAATGCCATAAATATGGCCATCAGGCGATGCAGCAGGACGACGCGTTCAATGCGTAATTCGGTGGTATGGTCAAAGGCGGTAACCAGCTTATCCAGACCGCCTACAAAGCGCGTCACATCCTGCGCTACCGCATCAGGCGTTTGCGCATGCGCAAGCCCCGGCGCCAGTTCAGTGTGCCAGTAATCCTGTAGTGCTTTTAACTGCGCCTGTTGTCCGTCTCGCTTTGCGGCACGCGTCAACTCCGGGCTAAATGCCGTTTTCTCCATTTCATCCAGAAGCGGTTGATCGCTAGCGTCCAGCGGTACGGCTGCCAGCAGGCGATAACTCTGCATGCGCAGCGATCCCGCTTTGTTGATTGCATGGGCGCTACCCTGAACGCCCTGAACCAGCCAGCCGGAGACAGCCATACCCGCCACGCCGATGGCTGTGGACAATAAAACAATCAGCGCCACCTGGTTGACCAGCGTAAGCGGGGAGAGACAACGTTTAAACATGGTGACTTGTTCCTTCGGGTTTTCGTCGAACAGAAAACCTTATTGAATGACGATTCTGCTGCAGGCAGTGGCGTTATTCTCGGCGATACACTGGAGTATACCCATACCTCAAACGGGCTACCTCTTAATTGCCAGTGGAGGGATAGATCCTGGGCGAGGGGGAGTAGGGGGCGACAGAAGCGTGAAAAACCACATCTTTTTTACCGAAGTTATGTACTCATTTAGGGTAATGATAAATTTTAGGCATGAATAATGACACCTTTTCCTTTGATTTATATCAACTTACCTCCAGCTGTAAACCCTAATGTTGCAGGCATCGAAACAAGTATCAGAGGTGTCTATGAGTCACTCATCTGCCCCGGAAAGGGCATCTGGAGCTGTAATTACCGAATGGCGGCCGGAAGATCCCGCCTTCTGGCAGCAGCGTGGTCAACGAATCGCCAGCCGTAACCTGTGGATTTCAGTCCCTTGCTTGCTGCTGGCGTTTTGCGTGTGGATGTTATTTAGCGCCGTGGCGGTGAACTTACCGAAAGTCGGATTTGATTTCACCACTGAACAGCTGTTCATGCTGACGGCATTACCTTCGGTGTCCGGCGCGCTGCTGCGTGTTCCGTACTCCTTTATGGTTCCCCTGTTTGGTGGACGTCGCTGGACAGCGTTTAGCACCGGTATCCTGATCATTCCTTGCGTATGGTTAGGTTTTGCGGTGCAGGATACCTCCACGCCGTTTAGTACCTTTATTATTATCTCTCTGTTGTGCGGTTTCGCCGGTGCGAACTTTGCGTCCAGCATGGCAAACATCAGTTTCTTCTTTCCAAAACAGAAACAGGGTGGTGCGCTGGGTCTGAACGGTGGCCTGGGCAACATGGGCGTCAGCGTGATGCAGTTGGTTGCGCCGCTGGTGGTTTCACTGTCAATCTTTGCCGCATTTGGTAGCCACGGGGTTGAACAACCGGATGGTACGCAGCTGTATCTGGCAAACGCCGCATGGATTTGGGTACCGTTCCTTGCGGTGTTAACGCTGGCTGCATGGTTTGGTATGAATGAACTGGCAACCTCAAAAGCGTCGCTGAAAGAGCAATTGCCGGTGCTGAAACGTGGGCATCTGTGGATTATGAGTCTGCTGTATCTGGCAACCTTCGGTTCATTCATCGGTTTCTCTGCCGGTTTTGCCATGTTGTCAAAAACGCAGTTTCCTGAGGTACAGATCCTGCATTACGCCTTCTTTGGACCGTTGATTGGCGCGCTGGCTCGTTCAGCGGGTGGCGCAATCTCTGACCGTCTGGGCGGAACCCGTGTAACGCTGGTGAACTTCGTGCTGATGGCTATTTTCAGTGCCTTACTGTTCCTGACGCTGCCATCAAACGGTGTCGGTGGCAACTTTATCGCCTTCTTCGCGGTGTTCCTTGCATTGTTCCTGACGGCTGGTCTGGGGAGTGGTTCAACCTTCCAGATGATCTCTGTTATCTTCCGCAAGCTGACGATGGACAGAGTGAAAGCTGAAGGCGGTTCAGAAGAGAAAGCAATGCGCGAAGCAGCAACCGACACCGCGGCAGCGTTGGGCTTTATCTCAGCCATTGGTGCGATTGGCGGCTTCTTTATCCCGAAAGCATTTGGTACGTCTCTGGCGTTAACTGGTTCGCCGGTCGATGCGATGAAAGTCTTTCTGATCTTCTATGTCGCTTGTGTGGTCATCACCTGGGCGGTATACGGACGTCATTCTAAAAAGTAAAAAAGTAGTAGCAGTTGATTATCCATTGCGCGGTGTTAGACCGCGCTTTTTTTTGTTCTAAATTAGTTACAACATACTTATATGTGAGCTCATGACGAAAGTCTGCGAAAACGGAGCTGGTAATATGCTAAGCAGGGGGGATACCCCTTAATACCCACTTATAAAGAATTTAACATTTGTATGATAAGTGAATTATTTAAAATCCTTTAAATTCAAAACATTACGTTAAAAAACAATATCCCACTTTGGGGGTATGTAAAAACCAACCTCCATTTTTCATCCCTGCATGCCTTGATCGTTATCAATTCTCACGCCCTTTCAGAGCGTTACCTTCGCTCTCAATCAAGCAATGTCGATTTATCAGAGAGCCGTCAGGCTCCTACAGGAGAAAACCGATGAGTAAATTCCTGGACCGGTTTCGCTACTTCAAGCAGAAGGGCGAAACCTTTGCCGATGGGCATGGCCAGCTTCTCAATACCAACAGGGACTGGGAGGACGGATACCGCCAGCGTTGGCAGCATGACAAAATCGTGCGTTCAACCCACGGGGTAAACTGCACGGGCTCATGCAGCTGGAAAATCTATGTTAAAAATGGTCTGGTGACCTGGGAGACCCAGCAAACTGACTACCCACGCACGCGTCCAGATATGCCTAACCACGAGCCTCGCGGCTGCCCACGTGGTGCAAGCTATTCCTGGTATCTCTACAGCGCTAACCGTCTGAAATACCCACTGATGCGCAAACGTCTGATGAAGATGTGGCGTGAAGCAAAAAGACTGCACAGCGATCCGGTAGACGCATGGGCATCCATCATCGAAGACGCCGACAAAGCAAAAAGCTTCAAACAAGCGCGTGGTCGTGGTGGATTTGTTCGTTCTTCCTGGCAGGAAGTGAATGAACTGATTGCTGCATCTAACGTTTACACCATCAAAACCTATGGCCCTGACCGCGTTGCAGGCTTCTCTCCGATTCCGGCGATGTCGATGGTTTCTTATGCTTCCGGCGCACGCTATATGTCGCTGATTGGCGGTACCTGCCTGAGCTTCTACGACTGGTACTGTGACCTGCCGCCGGCTTCCCCGCAAACCTGGGGCGAGCAAACCGACGTACCGGAATCTGCCGACTGGTATAACTCCAGCTACATTCTTGCATGGGGCTCTAACGTACCGCAGACCCGTACTCCGGATGCACACTTCTTTACTGAAGTTCGCTATAAAGGCACCAAAACGGTAGCGATTACTCCGGACTACGCAGAAATCGCCAAACTTTGCGACCTGTGGCTGGCACCGAAGCAGGGAACCGATGCTGCGATGGCAATGGCGATGGGCCATGTCATGCTGCGCGAGTTCCACCTCGATAACCCGAGCCAGTACTTCACCGACTACGTTCGTCGTTATACTGACATGCCAATGCTGGTGATGCTCGAAGAGCGTGACGGTTACTATGCTGCTGGTCGTATGCTGCGTGCGGCGGATCTGGTCGACTCTCTGGGCCAGGAAAATAACCCAGAATGGAAAACCGTCGCTATCAACAGCAACGGCGAAATGGTTGCGCCAAACGGTTCAATTGGTTTCCGTTGGGGCGAAAAGGGCAAATGGAACCTTGAGCAACGCGACGGTACGTCCGGTGATGAAACCGAACTGCAGCTCAGCCTGCTGGGTAGCCAGGACGATATCGCTGAAGTGGGCTTCCCGTACTTTGGCGGCGAAGGTACCGAGCACTTCAGTAAAGTAGAGCTGGAAAATATTCTGCTGCACAAACTGCCGGTTAAACGCCTGCAGTTGGCCGATGGCTCTACCGCGCTGGTGACCACCGTTTACGACCTGACCATGGCTAACTATGGCCTGGAACGTGGTCTGAACGACGAAAACTGCGCGACCAGCTACGATGACGTGAAAGCGTACACGCCGGCATGGGCAGAAAAAATCACTGGCGTATCACGTTCTCAGATCGTGCGCATTGCCCGTGAATTTGCGGATAACGCCGATAAAACACACGGTCGTTCGATGATCATCGTTGGTGCGGGCCTGAACCACTGGTACCACCTCGATATGAACTATCGTGGCCTGATCAATATGCTGGTGTTCTGCGGTTGTATCGGTCAGAGCGGCGGCGGTTGGGCCCACTATGTGGGTCAGGAAAAACTGCGTCCGCAAACCGGCTGGCAGCCGCTGGCGTTTGCTCTTGACTGGCAGCGTCCGCCTCGTCATATGAACAGCACTTCCTACTTCTATAACCACTCCAGCCAATGGCGCTATGAGACGGTTACTGCGCAGGAGCTGCTGTCCCCGATGGCAGACAAATCCCGCTACAGCGGTCATTTGATTGATTTTAACGTTCGCGCTGAACGTATGGGCTGGTTGCCATCTGCGCCGCAGTTAGGGACTAACCCACTGCGTATCGCCGAAGAAGCGCAGAAAGCAGGTATGACGCCGGTGGATTACACCGTTAAATCCCTGAAAGAAGGTTCTATTCGTTTTGCGGCAGAGCAGCCGGAAAACGGTAAAAACCATCCGCGCAACCTGTTTATCTGGCGTTCTAACCTGCTCGGTTCTTCCGGTAAAGGCCACGAGTACATGCTCAAGTATCTGCTGGGTACTGAACATGGTATTCAGGGCAAAGATCTCGGCCAGCAGAGCGGCGTGAAGCCTGAAGAAGTGGAATGGCAGGATAACGGCCTGGACGGCAAACTGGATCTGGTTGTCACGCTGGACTTCCGTCTGTCGAGCACCTGTCTGTATTCCGACATCGTGCTGCCGACCGCAACCTGGTATGAAAAAGACGATATGAATACCTCGGACATGCATCCGTTTATTCATCCTCTGTCTGCGGCCGTTGACCCGGCCTGGGAATCGAAGAGCGACTGGGAAATCTACAAAGCCATCGCCAAGAAATTCTCTGAAGTTTGCGTGGGCCATCTCGGTAAAGAAACTGACGTCGTTACGCTGCCTATTCAGCACGACTCTGCCGCAGAACTGGCACAACCGCTGGACGTGAAGGACTGGAAAAAAGGTGAATGTGACCTGATTCCTGGTGTTACCGCACCGCACATCATGACCGTTGAGCGTGATTATCCGGCAACATACGAGCGTTTCACCTCCATCGGCCCGCTGATGGAAGAAATCGGTAACGGCGGTAAAGGGATTGCCTGGAATACCCAGAGCGAAATGGATCTGCTGCGTAAGCTCAATTACACCAAGGCTGAAGGTCCGGCAAAAGGCCAGCCTTGGCTTAATACCGCAATTGATGCAGCCGAGATGATCCTGACGCTGGCGCCGGAAACTAACGGTCAGGTAGCCGTTAAAGCCTGGGCTGCGCTGAGTGAATTTACCGGTCGTGACCATACGCATCTGGCGCTGAATAAAGAAGACGAAAAAATTCGCTTCCGCGATATTCAGGCGCAGCCGCGCAAAATTATCTCCAGCCCGACCTGGTCAGGACTGGAAGATGAACACGTGTCTTATAACGCCGGCTATACCAACGTTCACGAGCTGATCCCATGGCGTACGCTGTCTGGTCGCCAGCAGTTGTATCAGGATCATCAGTGGATGCGTGACTTTGGTGAAAGTCTGCTGGTTTACCGTCCGCCAATCGACACCCGTTCGGTGAAAGCGGTGATTGGGGAGAAATCTAACGGTAACCCGGAAAAAGCGCTCAACTTCCTGACGCCGCACCAGAAATGGGGTATCCACTCCACTTACAGCGACAACTTGCTGATGCTGACGCTGTCACGCGGTGGCCCGATTGTGTGGATGAGCGAAGTCGATGCGAAGGATCTGGGAATCGAAGATAACGACTGGATCGAAGTCTTCAACAGCAACGGTGCGCTGACGGCACGTGCAGTTGTCAGCCAGCGTGTACCGGCCGGGATGACCATGATGTACCACGCGCAGGAACGTATCGTTAACCTGCCGGGTTCAGAAATCACCCAGCAGCGCGGTGGGATCCACAACTCGGTGACCCGTATTACGCCGAAACCGACCCATATGATCGGCGGCTATGCGCAGCTGGCCTACGGCTTTAACTACTACGGCACCGTCGGTTCAAACCGTGATGAGTTCGTAGTTGTACGTAAGATGAAGAACATTAACTGGTTGGATGGCGAAGGCAATGACCAGGTACAGGAGAGCGTAAAATGAAAATTCGTTCACAAGTCGGCATGGTGCTGAATCTCGATAAGTGCATCGGCTGCCACACCTGTTCAGTGACCTGTAAAAACGTCTGGACCAGCCGTGAAGGTATGGAGTACGCCTGGTTCAACAACGTCGAAAGTAAGCCTGGCGTTGGCTTCCCGAACGACTGGGAAAACCAGGAAAAATGGAAGGGCGGTTGGATCCGTAAAATCAACGGCAAACTGCAGCCGCGCATGGGTAACAAAGCGCTGCTGTTGGGTAAAATATTTGCTAACCCGCATCTGCCAGGCATGGATGATTACTACGAGCCGTTTGATTTTGACTACCAGACGTTGCATAACGCCCCGGCAGACAGCAAAGCGCAGCCGATTGCTCGTCCGCGCTCGCTGATCACCGGTCAGCGAATGGATAAAATCACCAGTGGTCCGAACTGGGAAGAAATTCTGGGCGGCGAGTTCGAAAAACGCGCCAAAGACCAGAACTTCGAAAACATGCAGAAGGCGATGTACGGTCAGTTCGAAAACACCTTCATGATGTACCTGCCGCGTCTGTGTGAGCACTGCCTTAATCCGGCGTGTGTGGCGACCTGTCCGAGCGGCGCTATCTACAAGCGTGAAGAAGATGGCATCGTGCTGATCGACCAGGACAAGTGCCGCGGCTGGCGTATGTGCATCACCGGCTGCCCGTACAAGAAGATCTACTTCAACTGGAAGAGCGGGAAATCTGAGAAGTGCATTTTCTGCTACCCGCGTATCGAAGCTGGTCAGCCGACCGTTTGCTCCGAAACCTGTGTAGGTCGTATCCGTTACCTCGGCGTACTGCTGTATGACGCAGATGCGATCGAAAGTGCAGCAAGCACCGAGCACGAGAAAGATCTGTACCAGCGTCAGCTGGACGTGTTCCTCGATCCGAACGATCCGGCTGTTATTGAACAGGCGCTGAAAGATGGTATTCCGCTGAGCGTCATTGATGCCGCACAGCAGTCTCCGGTTTACAAAATGGCGATGGACTGGAAGCTGGCGCTGCCGCTGCATCCGGAATACCGCACACTGCCGATGGTCTGGTACGTGCCGCCATTGTCACCGATTCAGTCAGCTGCTGATGCGGGCGAGCTGGGCAGCAACGGTATTCTGCCGGATGTTGACAGCCTGCGTATTCCGGTTCAGTACCTGGCGAACCTGCTGACTGCAGGTGACACCCAGCCGGTACTGTTGGCGCTGAAACGTATGCTGGCGATGCGTCACTACAAACGTGCGGAAACTGTTGACGGCAAGGTTGATACCCGTGCGCTGGAAGAGGTGGGCTTAAGCGAAGCACAGGCTCAGGAAATGTATCGTTACCTGGCAATCGCGAACTACGAAGATCGTTTCGTGGTACCGAGCAGCCATCGTGAACTGGCACGTGACGCGTTCCCGGAGAAAAGCGGTTGTGGCTTTACCTTCGGCGACGGTTGCCACGGTTCTGATACTAAATTCAATCTGTTCAACAGCCGCCGCATCGACGCTGTCGATGTGACCAGCAAAACGGAGCCGCACCAATGATTGAACTCGTCATTGTTTCGCGTCTGCTCGAGTACCCGGATGCTGCCTTGTGGCAGCATCAGCAGGAACTTTTCGATGCACTCGCGTCATCTGAGAACCTGGATAAAGAGGATGCCCAGACTCTGGGCGTTTTCCTGCGCGATCTAACCGCGCAGGACATGCTGGATGTGCAGGCAGCCTACAGCGAACTGTTTGACCGTGGCCGCGCGACATCGCTGCTGCTGTTTGAACATGTTCACGGTGAATCCCGCGATCGCGGTCAGGCTATGGTTGACCTGATGGCACAGTATGAGCAGCACGGTTTGCAGCTCGACAGCCGCGAACTTCCCGATCATCTGCCGCTGTATCTGGAATACCTTGCGCAACTGCCGAAAAGCGAAGCGCTAGGTGGCTTACAGGATATTGCGCCGATTCTGGCACTGCTTAGCGCTCGTTTGCAACAGCGTGAAAGCCGTTATGCGGTGCTGTTCGATCTGCTGTTAAAACTGGCGAATACCGTTATCGACAGCGATAAAGTGGCTGAAAAAATTGCGGATGAAGCCCGTGACGATACTCCACAAGCGCTGGATGCGGTCTGGGAAGAAGAGCAGGTAAAATTCTTCGCCGATCAGGGGTGTGGCGAGTCGGAAATCTCCGCTCACCAGCGTCGTTTTGCCGGGGCCGTTGCGCCGCAGTATCTGAATATCACCACCGGAGGACAGCACTAATGCACTTCCTGAATACGTTCTTCTTTGACATCTATCCGTACATCGCGGGTTCTGTCTTTCTGATCGGCAGCTGGCTGCGTTATGACTATGGGCAATATACATGGCGTGCGGCTTCCAGTCAGATGCTGGATCGCAAAGGGATGAACCTGGCGTCAAACCTGTTTCACATCGGGATCCTGGGAATCTTTGCTGGGCACTTCCTTGGCATGTTGACGCCGCACTGGATGTATGAAGCCTGGCTACCGCTTGAAGTGAAACAAAAGATGGCAATGTTTGCGGGCGGTGCCAGTGGCCTGATGTGTCTGATTGGTGGTGTACTGCTGCTGAAACGTCGTCTGTTCAGCCCACGCGTGCGGGCCACCACCACCGGAGCGGATATTCTGATCCTCTCACTGCTGGTGATCCAGTGTGCGCTGGGCCTGCTGACCATTCCGTTTTCCGCTCAGCATATGGACGGTAGCGAGATGATGAAGCTGGTGAACTGGGCGCAGACAGTGGTGACCTTCCAGGGCGGAGCGTCTCAGTATCTCGATGGTGTTGCGTTCATTTTCCGTATGCACCTGGTGCTGGGTATGACGCTGTTCCTGTTGTTCCCATTCTCTCGTCTGGTACACATCTGGAGCGTCCCGGTCGAATATCTGACACGCAAATACCAGATTGTTCGCGCGCGTCACTAATCGTATATTTGAGAATGACAAAACCCTGCTTCGGCGGGGTTTTTTTATGCCTGTTTGCCGGATGGCGGCGCAAGCGCCTTATCCGGCCTACGAAGGTATCAGCGAGCGCTGTAGGCCTGATAAGTGCAGCGCATCAGACAAATAGCGGGCACGTATCGAGTTCGTAGGCCAGATAAGTGCAGCGCATCAGACGAATAGCGGGCACGTATCGAGTTCGTAGGCCTGATAAGCGCAGCGCATCAGGCAAATTGCGGGCACGTGTTGAGTTTGTAGACCTGATAAGCGCAGCGCATCAGGCAAATTGCGGGCACGTGACGAGTTCGTAGGCCAGATAAGCGCAGCGCATCAGACGAATAGCGGGCACGTATCGAGTTCGTAGGCCTGATAAGCGCAGCGCACCAGGCAAATTGCGGGCACGTGTTGAGTTTGTAGACCTGATAAGCGCAGCGCATCAGGCAAATTGCGGGCACGTGACGAGTTCGTAGGCCTGATAAGCGCAGCGCATCAGGCAAATTGCGGGCACGTGTTGAGTTCGTAGGCCTGATAAGCGCAGCGCATCAGGCAAATAAAGGGCATTGCAGAGGAATTGAGTGTGTTGCTTTATGAAGTGATGGTGGTGGGGGAAGGATTACTCAGCGCTACGCGCTTCGCCCTTCGGGTCGTTGCCTGTGGCAACGCTTTCTCGCTACGCTCGAATCGAACCTTAGTCAAAGCTTCTCATCCTTCCCGCATGGGCAGAATATGGGGCATTAGAGATTGATTTGCTGTTGGTGCTTTATGAAGTGATGGTGGTGGGGGAAGGATTCGAACCTTCGAAGTCGATGACGGCAGATTTACAGTCTGCTCCCTTTGGCCGCTCGGGAACCCCACCAGGGGTAATTCAAATTGTAGGCAGTGCTAGAAGATGGTGGTGGGGGAAGGATTCGAACCTTCGAAGTCGATGACGGCAGATTTACAGTCTGCTCCCTTTGGCCGCTCGGGAACCCCACCACGGGGTAATGCTAATTACTGGCCTGCTTCCGTTGGAAGCGGGGCGCATCATATCAAATGATGCGCCCCTGTAAAGCATTCCGTTGATAAAAAAGAACTGGTTGCCTGATTTTTACACGTAAAGATGTAAAGGTAACCAATTAACTTATCAATCGATTACAGAATAATCGTTCGGTTACCGTAAACAAAGACGCGTTGAGCCAGAACCTGATACAGCGCACGGCTTAATACATTTTTTTCAACGTCGCGACCCGCGCGCATCATATCTTCGGCGGTGTAGGTGTGATCAACATGGATCACGTCCTGCATAATGATTGGGCCTTCATCGAGGTTATCATTCACGTAGTGGGCCGTCGCACCGATGATCTTCACGCCGCGTTCATAAGCCTGATGGTACGGACGAGCACCAATGAATGCTGGCAGGAATGAATGGTGAATATTGATAATCTTATTCGGGAAGCGTGAAACAAATGTCGGGGTCAGAACGCGCATGTATTTAGCCAGCACGACATAGTCCGGCTGGTGGGCGTCGATAGCATCAGCCATTTTCTCATCATGTTCGTCACGTGTTAAACCTTCATGGCTCACCAGCTCAAACGGAATATCAAACCGTTCAACCAGAGGACGCAAGGTCTCGTGATTGCCGATCACCGCGGCGATTTCAACATCCAGCCCGCCATAATTGGCCTTCATTAATAAATCGCCCAGGCAATGCGCTTCCTTGGTGACCAAAATGACGATGCGGCGGCGGCCTGCTGGGGTTAATTCACGAATCGAGCCTTCAGGTAAGGCGCTGTCCAGATCGGCAAGCAGCGTGACGTCGTTAAAAATGCCCTCCAGTTCGGTGCGCATAAAAAAGCGTCCGGTACGGTGGTCCACAAACTCATTGTTCTGCACGATGTTCAGTTCATGCTTGTAACAGATATTCGTAATGCGCGCGATCAGACCTTTTTGGTCCGGGCAAATAGTACGCAGCACTTTTCGTTGTAATGAATGCATTTGCAGCGGTGATCCTGTTGAGAATGTTTGCAAAATTGATACTGTCGGGCGTTGATTAGCCGCAGCACTTTTTAAATTTTTTACCTGAGCCACAAGGGCAGGTATCGTTTCGTCCAATTTGAGGGCGTGTACCGTCTATATAGTACCACTGACCGTTTTCTTTTAAAAAACGAGAGCGCTCGATAATTGCACCTGTTTTACCTTGTTCAGAAAACCGTGCGACAAAACTGACGTAGCCGATATTTTCTGTGTCTGCCGTCTCTTGTTCAAAAACGGTCAGTCCAAGCCATTCGGTATGAGTAAATCCTGCGATAATGTCGTCGCGAAACTCGGCCGCATGGCAATCCGGATGCCAGGTTCTGATAAGGTAATCTGCGTCTTTCATCACGAAAGCACAGTAACGAGAACGCATGAGGTGTGACGGCGTAGGTGCTACTTGCGCGCCGGACACATAACGGTAGCAACATAGGCTATACTCGACAGCGCTACCACAGGGACAAAGCTGAGACACAAAGTACTCCCTGGAATATAAAAACGGCGTAAAAACGCCAGAGTGGCACTATGTTAACTGAGCGGTAGCGATGTTGCTACGTCTGCAAGCCAGGGGAAGTTTGTACGTATAATGAGAAAAATAAAAATTGGGCTGGCGCTAGGTTCCGGCGCGGCGCGAGGTTGGTCGCATATTGGCGTTATTAAAGCCCTTAAGCATATGGGCATTGATGTTGATATCGTGGCAGGGTGCTCCATCGGTTCGTTGGTTGGCGCTGCCTACGCCTGCAATAAGCTGCCTGCTCTCGAAAAGTGGGTCTGTTCTTTCAGCTATTGGGATGTTTTACGGTTGATGGATCTCTCGTGGCGCAGGGGAGGTTTACTGCGCGGTGAACGGGTATTCAATCAGTACCGTAATGTGATGCCGGTAGAAGCAATTGAGCAATGTACTCGCCGTTTCGCAACAGTGGCCACCAATCTGAGTACGGGTCGGGAACTTTGGTTCACCGAAGGTGATTTACATCTGGCTGTCCGGGCCTCCTGCAGTATTCCTGGCCTGATGTCACCTGTGGCGCACAATGGTTACTGGCTGGTCGATGGTGCGGTGGTGAATCCTGTCCCTGTCTCCCTGACTCGCGCGTTGGGGGCCGATATTGTTATAGCGGTCGACCTGCAACACGATGCGCATCTCATGCAACAAGATTTACTCTCCTTCAACGTCAATAGCGATGCCGAATCGGGTGATGATGCTGACGAACTCTCATGGCATGCCCGTCTGAAAGAACGCTTGAGCAACATTACGGCCAGGCGTGCAGTAACTGCACCCACGGCGATGGAGATTATGACGACGTCTATTCAGGTTCTGGAAAACCGACTGAAACGTAACCGCATGGCCGGTGACCCTCCAGACATTCTGATTCAGCCGTTTTGTCCACAAATATCCACGCTGGATTTTCACCGCGCCAGTGCGGCAATTGCTGCCGGGCAGTTAGCGGTCGAGAAGAAAATGGATGAGCTTCTACCCCTGGTGAAAACCAACGTCTAACGCATTTTTTATCAACACTTAAGCTAATTCTGACAGGCGTGAGTGGCAATAGCATGCCACTATTTATTAAAGCCAGTCAGGGGGGAGAATATGACGCAGCCATTGGTCGGAAAACAGATTCTTATCGTTGAGGATGAGCCGGTATTTCGCTCACTCATGGACTCATGGTTTTCCTCTTTGGGAGCGACAACGGCGGTAGCTGGTGACGGACTTGAAGCACTGGACTTGCTTGGGCATTTTAAACCCGACCTGATGATTTGCGACCTGGCTATGCCAAGAATGAACGGTCTCAAACTGGTTGAGTATTTACGTAATCGTGGCGATCAGACCCCGATACTGGTGATTTCTGCGACGGAAAACATGTCCGACATAGCCAAAGCGCTACGACTCGGTGTGGATGACGTCCTGTTGAAGCCGGTGAAAGACCTTAATCGCTTGCGAGAAACCGTCTTTGCATGTCTTTATCCCAACATGTTTAATTCACGCGTGGAAGAAGAAGAGCGGCTATTTCGCGACTGGGATGCGATGGTGGACGATCCTGCCGCCGCCGCGAAGCTGCTAAAAGAATTACAGCCTCCAGTGTCGCAAGTGATTTCGCACTGTCGCATTAACTATCGACAATTGGTGGCAGCCGACCAACCGGGGCTAGTGCTGGATATTGCGCCGCTGTCGGATCATGACCTTGCATTCTATTGCCTTGATGTGACGCGTGCAGGGGATAATGGCGTGCTGGCTGCATTATTACTGCGGGCGCTATTTAATGGTTTACTGCAGGAGCAACTGACACAACAAAATCAACGGTTGCCGGAGTTGGGTACGTTATTGAAACAGGTAAATCATTTGTTGCGGCAAGCCAATTTACCAGGGCAGTTTCCCTTGCTGGTGGGGTATTACCACAGCGGATTAAAAAATCTGATTCTGGTATCGGCAGGGCTGAATGCGACATTAAATACAGGTTCCCACCAAGTGCAAATCAGCAATGGCGTTCCGCTGGGTACCTTAGGTAATACGTATCTTAATCAGCTGAGCCAACATTGTGAGTCATGGCAATGCCAAATTTGGGGGGCGGGAGGTCGCCTGCGCTTGATGTTGTCTGCGGAATGAACAATTGAGAGGCGTGCAAATGAAATTGGTTCACCCTCCCCATGTTGCGAGTGCTACTATCAACGCCAGATTTATTCGTATTTATCTTAATTATACCGACGCGCGTCCTTTTCAGACCAGAAGCTTGTCGCTGTACTGATATACTCGGATGCGATACAGAATGATGAACACGTTCAATACATGAACAGTCCAGGAGAGTTTTAAATGGCTGCCCTTAATTCAAAAGTCAAAAAAGCCGTTATCCCGGTTGCGGGATTAGGAACCAGGATGTTACCGGCTACGAAAGCAATCCCGAAAGAGATGCTACCGTTGGTTGATAAGCCATTAATTCAGTACGTCGTAAACGAATGTATTGCTGCGGGCATCACTGAAATTGTACTTGTAACTCACTCGTCTAAAAATTCCATTGAAAACCACTTTGATACCAGCTTTGAACTTGAAGCGATGCTGGAAAAACGTGTAAAACGCCAGCTGCTGGAAGAAGTGCAATCTATTTGCCCGCCACATGTGACTATTATGCAGGTGCGTCAGGGGCTGGCTAAAGGTCTGGGCCACGCGGTATTGTGCGCGCACCCTGTGGTTGGCGATGAACCGGTAGCTGTAATCCTGCCGGACGTAATTCTTGACGAATACGAATCTGATTTATCCCGCGACAACCTTGCCGAAATGATTCATCGTTTTGATGAAACAGGTAGCAGCCAGATTATGGTTGAACCGGTAGAAGATGTTACGGCTTATGGTGTTGTGGATTGTAAAGGCGTTGAATTATCCCCGGGCGAAAGCGTCCCGATGGTTGGCGTGGTTGAAAAACCAAAAGCTGATGTTGCGCCTTCTAATCTGGCCGTTGTGGGTCGTTACGTTCTTAGTGCCGATATCTGGCCTCTGCTGGCTAAAACCCCTCCGGGAGCGGGTGATGAAATTCAGCTGACAGATGCTATCGATATGCTGATTGAAAAAGAGACGGTTGAAGCTTATCACATGAAGGGCAAAAGCCATGACTGTGGTAATAAACTGGGCTATATGCAGGCGTTCGTTGAATATGGTATTCGCCATAATACTCTCGGCGCCGAATTTAAAGCCTGGCTGGAAGACGAGATGGGTATTAAGAAGTAACCTTCTGGTATTATCTGGTCAGAACGGCGCTGTATTAACAGCGCCGTTTTTTTTATACCTAATCCGGGTAGGGTTGAGCGAAGTACCGGTAAAAAAAATCCCGCCAGTGGCGGGATTTTAAGCAAACTATTTCTGAATTATTCCTTGATCAGGAAATCGTCCAGTTGTTTACCTTGTTCTTCCATCGCTTTTTTGATCACTGCCGGTGTACGGCCCTGGCCAGTCCAGGTTTTAGTTTCACCGTTTTCGTCAACATAGCTATATTTAGCCGGACGTGCAGCGCGTTTAGCTTTGGTGCCAGATTTAACAGCAGCCATGCTATTCAGCAATTCGTTCGGATCAATGCCGTCAGCGATCAGCATTTCACGATATTGTTGCAGTTTACGAGTACGTTCTTCAACTTCAGCAGCAGCAGCGCTTTCTTCTTCGCGACGCTCGCTAACTACAACTTCTAATTTTTCCAGCATTTCTTCAAGCGTTTCCAGAGTGCATTCTCTTGCCTGCGCACGAAGAGTACGGATGTTGTTCAGAATTTTAAGTGCTTCGCTCATTGTAGTAATCTCAAACTTATATTGGGGTGGTTTGTTGAGCTAATAATAGAGCGATAAATTCAGTTGTGCAATAGCCAGGAATGTAAGGAATTCAAAATTGCGCTTTATTTAGTATCAGAATTAATTCTCCTGTCTTAAATTCCCCATGATGTTGGGCATAAAAAAGGCTTATTGACGAGGGGGCTTCTCAGCGGCTGAGAGTAAAAATTCAAGATTCAGGTCACATTTTATGGTGTACAAATAGTATCTCTTTGCAGTGATTTCAACCTTTTGTATTAGTTTTGCTTACGTGAATTCGCTAATACACGGCGACAGTGGGTAGATTCAATAACAATATGGGAAGGGTTTCTTTATTGCCGTATGATGATAAGTGACATTGATAAATTTCATGAGCACTATTTGTGAAAGAGTGTGTATATACGCGTCCGAGTTCAGGCTGTTTGGTCGATGGTTGTATGCTCTCTCACTATCCGTTACTTAAATTCAGGCGGCACTGTGCGAGCTTGCCCGCTCATTTATACGCCTTTGTGGCCAACGCTACACCGACATGTTTGTGAAATATGATACAATCCAGCCCATATTTATTTCCCCTGGTGAGGGCCTTCGGTCAATGGCACAACTATATTTTTACTATTCTGCAATGAACGCAGGTAAGTCGACTGCATTGTTGCAATCTTCGTACAATTATCAGGAACGTGGGATGCGTGCCGTTGTATATACAGCGGAAATTGATGACCGTTTTGGTGCTGGAAAAGTAAGTTCACGTATAGGTCTGTCGTCACCTGCAAAATTGTTTAACCAAAATTCATCATTGTTCGAAGAGATTCGCGCCGAGAATGCGCAGCAAAGAATTCACTGTGTACTGGTCGATGAGTCTCAGTTTCTGACCCGACAACAGGTTTATGAATTATCTGAAGTTGTCGATCAACTGGATATTCCTGTTTTGTGTTACGGCTTACGCACTGATTTTCGTGGTGAGTTATTTGGTGGCAGCGAATACCTGCTTGCCTGGTCAGATAAACTGGTTGAATTAAAGACCATTTGTTTCTGTGGCCGTAAGGCCAGCATGGTATTACGCCTTGATCAGGCTGGAAGACCTTATAACGAGGGCGAGCAGGTGGTTATCGGCGGGAATGAACGCTATGTGTCGGTATGTCGTAAACACTACAAACAAGCGCAGTCTGAGGGCTCTCTGACGGCGATACAAGAACGACACAGCCACGATTAACCCTGTACGCTTCTGAGCGCTTATAAACACAGGGTAGGCCGGAACCTTCGTCAATGTTCTCTACCCTGTCAGACTCTTTTCTGACGGCTGGTCTCACATCTTCCTGAATACATCTCTTACACTGCCATTCTATTCACATGGTTAAATTGTGTATTCCCCGATTTTCATAACACAAGACGAAAAAAACGGCCCCAATTGGGACCGTTTATGATGAAGCTAAAACTTATCTGAGCAAATTAAGCGGATTTCTTCGCTTTCTTTTCTGCTTTCGGTGCAGCTACTGCTTCAGTCTTAGCGGCGGTCTGACCTTCGCTATACTCACGACCGTAGTAGGTATCCAGCAGGATCTGTTTCAGTTCAGAAATCAGCGGGTAACGTGGGTTAGCACCAGTACACTGGTCGTCAAACGCATCTTCAGACAGTTTGTCCACGTGTGCCAGGAAGTCAGCTTCCTGAACGCCAGCTTCACGGATAGACTTAGGAATACCTAGTTCAGCTTTGATTTCTTCCAACCAGCCCAGCAGTTTCTGGATTTTCGCGGCAGTACGGTCACCCGGTGCGCTCAGACCCAGATGGTCTGCGATTTCAGCGTAGCGACGGCGTGCCTGCGGACGGTCGTACTGGCTGAATGCAGTCTGTTTAGTCGGGTTGTCGTTCGCGTTATAACGAATAACGTTGCTGATCAGCAGGGCGTTCGCCAGACCGTGAGGAATGTGGAACTGAGAACCCAGTTTGTGCGCCATTGAGTGACATACACCCAGGAAGGCGTTAGCAAACGCGATACCGGCGATAGTTGCTGCACTGTGTACACGCTCACGCGCTACCGGGTTCTTAGAACCTTCATGGTAAGACGCTGGCAGGTTTTCTTTCAGCAATTTCAGCGCTTGCAGAGCCTGACCGTCAGAGAACTCAGAAGCCAGTACTGAAACGTAAGCTTCCAGAGCGTGAGTGACGGCATCCAGACCACCGAACGCACACAGTGACTTCGGCATATCCATAACCAGGTTGGCGTCAACAATCGCCATATCCGGAGTCAGCGCGTAGTCTGCCAGCGGGTATTTCTGCCCAGTTGCATCGTCGGTAACGACCGCAAACGGAGTCACTTCAGAACCGGTACCGGAAGTGGTGGTAACTGCAACCATCTTCGCTTTTACGCCCATTTTCGGGAACTTGTAGATACGTTTACGGATGTCCATAAAGCGCAGTGCCAGTTCTTCGAAGTGAGTTTCCGGGTGCTCGTACATAACCCACATGATTTTCGCGGCGTCCATCGGGGAACCACCACCCAGTGCGATGATTACGTCTGGTTTGAAGGAGTTAGCCAGCTCAGCACCTTTGCGAACAACGGTCAGAGTCGGGTCAGCTTCAACTTCAAAGAACACTTCGGTTTCAACGCCAGCAGCTTTCAGAACGGAGGTGATCTGGTCTGCATAACCGTTGTTGAACAGGAAGCGGTCGGTCACGATCAGCGCACGTTTGTGACCATCGGTAATCACTTCATCCAGTGCGATTGGCAGAGAGCCACGACGGAAGTAGATAGATTTCGGAAGTTTGTGCCACAACATGTTTTCAGCTCGCTTAGCAACGGTTTTCTTGTTGATCAGGTGCTTAGGACCAACGTTTTCAGAGATGGAGTTACCACCCCAGGAACCACAACCCAGTGTCAGGGAAGGTGCGAGTTTGAAGTTGTACAGGTCACCGATACCACCCTGAGAAGCCGGGGTGTTGATCAGGATACGTGCGGTTTTCATCATCTGGCCGAAGTAAGCAACACGCTCTGGCTGGTTGTCCTGGTCAGTGTACAGGCAAGAGGTATGACCGATACCGCCCATCGCAACCAGTTTTTCAGCTTTGATGACTGCGTCTTCGAAGTCCTTCGCACGGTACATTGCCAGCGTCGGAGACAGTTTCTCGTGAGCAAACGGTTCGCTTTCGTCAACAACCTTCACTTCACCGATCAGAATCTTAGTGGTTTCTGGTACGGAGAAGCCTGCCAGTTCAGCAATCTTGTATGCCGGCTGACCAACGATAGCTGCGTTCAGCGCGCCATTTTTCAGGATAACGTCCTGGACTGCTTTCAGCTCTTTGCCCTGCAGTATGTAGCCGCCGTGAGTCGCAAAACGCTCACGTACAGCATCATA
Source organism: Citrobacter sp. Cpo065 (assembly GCF_030332805.1). Classification (NCBI taxonomy): domain Bacteria; kingdom Pseudomonadati; phylum Pseudomonadota; class Gammaproteobacteria; order Enterobacterales; family Enterobacteriaceae; genus Citrobacter; species Citrobacter sp. Cpo065. The sequence continues at coordinate 607,874 of NZ_JAOWHC010000034.1, read as the reverse complement.
TACAGAGTCAACCACGACGACAGACTGCTCAGAAGCACAGATTACGCCGTTATCGAAGGTTTTAGACATCAGAACAGATGCAACAGCACGTTTGATATCAGCGGTTTCGTCGATAACAACAGGGGTGTTACCTGCGCCTACGCCGATAGCCGGTTTACCGGAGCTGTATGCCGCTTTAACCATGCCTGGACCACCGGTCGCAAGGATCAGGTTGATGTCCGGGTGGTGCATCAACGCGTTAGACAGTTCAACGGAAGGTTGATCGATCCAGCCGATCAGATCTTTCGGTGCGCCAGCAGCGATTGCTGCTTGCAGAACGATGTCAGCTGCTTTGTTAGTTGCATCTTTTGCGCGCGGATGCGGAGAGAAGATGATGGCGTTACGGGTCTTCAGGCTGATCAGTGATTTGAAGATTGCAGTCGAAGTCGGGTTAGTGGTTGGAACGATACCGCAGATGATACCAATCGGTTCAGCAATGGTAATGGTACCAAAAGTGTCGTCTTCAGACAGCACACCACAGGTTTTTTCATCTTTGTAAGCGTTGTAAATGTATTCAGAAGCGAAGTGGTTTTTAATCACTTTATCTTCGACAATACCCATGCCGGATTCGGCAACGGCCATTTTCGCGAGAGGAATTCGAGCGTCTGCGGCAGCCAGAGCGGCGGCACGGAAGATTTTGTCAACCTGTTCTTGAGTGAAACTGGCATATTCACGCTGGGCTTTTTTTACGCGCTCTACAAGTGCGTTAAGTTCAGCGACATTAGTAACAGCCATGATGCTCTCCTGATAATGTTAAACTTTTTTAGTAAATCATCTGCTCGATACGAGAGTATAGACAGACCGACGAAAATTTGTGTAATGGTTTGAAAATCAAACGGTTAATTAACGTCCACTTTACTTTGATTTACTAAAAGAGCTTATACGCTAGCGCCTGTTAACTCTAACGCGTTACCTCCAGGTGGCGTAAGCAAGATTACTCACTTCTGAGTAGTAATTGCGTGATCTGGATCAAAAATTCGCAAAGCTGACACCTTTCAGCAGGCCCTTTTAGCGTTTCTCGTTAAGTGTTAATAAATTGGCGTAATGAATGCTAATAACATTAGCATATTTAATACATATTAATAACACTGAGTATTGGTAGCGTATTTACATTGATATACGCAGATAGAAGGTGAAGTATGCTGACAAAAGGCGTATCTTCAGCGCGGATTTTATCAATTTTTATGACTCATTTTATCCGGCTAACGCTTCGGAGCTAACCGTGATCCAAACGCTATTTGATTTTCCTGTCTATTTTAAATTTTTCATTGGGTTATTTGCGTTGGTCAACCCGGTAGGGATCATCCCCGTCTTTATCAGTATGACCAGCTATCAAACTGCCGCAGCACGAAACAAAACCAACCTCACGGCAAACCTATCGGTCGCAATCATCCTGTGGACTTCGTTGTTTCTTGGTGATGGTATTCTGCAACTCTTCGGCATCTCAATTGACTCGTTCAGGATCGCTGGCGGCATTCTGGTTGTGACTATCGCGATGTCAATGATTAGTGGAAAACTAGGGGAAGATAAACAAAACAAACAGGAAAAATCAGAAACCGCAATCCGTGAAAGTATCGGCGTTGTGCCGTTGGCATTGCCGTTGATGGCGGGGCCGGGGGCGATAAGCTCAACTATTGTTTGGGGTACGCGATATCATAGCGCGATTAACCTGTTTGGCTTTTTTGTAGCGATTGCGTTGTTTGCCCTGTGCTGCTGGGGGCTGTTCCGCATGGCACCATGGTTAGTGCGCCTGTTGGGCCAAACCGGTATCAACGTCATTACGCGTATTATGGGGCTGCTGTTAATGGCTTTGGGTATCGAATTTATCGTTACAGGCATCAAATCCATTTTCCCTGGTTTGCTGGCCTGAAACCTCTCTTCTGTGCAAACGGAGTCGTGTCCGGCTCCGTTTCCTTTCATTATCAGTAAAACTTCTCACTAAAGTTGAAAATCAGCAGAGCAATAATAAAAAATGCTGATGATTAACTCTCCTGTTAGCCATTGATTCTAAAGATATAACACGTCCCAGTACGCCCGGCGAAGACCGATACTGCTGTTATTTTATTAACATCATACTCTGGGGCTTGCTGAAGGATTATCGAAATGTTATTAGTTATTTCAGCCTTTATTTCAGATGAATGTGCTAATTAATAACCAATTGTTAAATTTATGTGCATTTTGACATGGCGTTGACTTCGGACAGGATGGTTAACACCATAGTCGACATAATGCATTGATTTTTGTGAGCTTTCCATAATAAATCTTCATTCGTAAGACTTTTTAAGTGAGATTTATTTCCAATAAAAGAGAATTGGTTAACAAATTTGTAAAATGTATTGGCGGTTAAGAAACGCATTTGATACTTTCCGGCCAAGTATTATGCAGAAGAATTCACGTTGATGAGAATCATTTGCAGTTAGTTTCTCTCAACAGGGTAATAGCGTGTTTCCGGCAGGGGAGGCACGTAGAGAATCGACGCAAGGCGGTCATACGAATCGCCAGAATAAATAAAGTCGGTGATAGCAAGCAGTAAAACAATAAACCACCTGACGGCAGAAAATCTCCGGTGCCGTACAGGGATCCTGACAGGATTAACAGTCTGGTTAAAAAACCAGCCATAATAATGAGGGAGTACAACACAATGACTAACATCACTAAAAAAAGTTTAGTAGCTGCGGGGATCTTAACTGCGCTAGTCGCTGGAAATGTTGCCACGGCGGCAGTAGTGCCCGCGGGTGTGCAGCTTGCTGAAAAGCAGACTCTGGTGCGTAATAACGGTTCGGAAGTGCAATCACTCGATCCCCACAAAATCGAAGGTGTACCTGAATCCAACATTAACCGTGACCTGTTTGAAGGTTTATTAATCAGTGATGTCGATGGCAAACCATCGCCTGGCGTGGCTGAAAAATGGGAAAATAAAGATTTTAAAGTCTGGACATTCCATCTGCGTAAAGATGCTAAGTGGTCTGACGGCACGCCTGTTACCGCGCAAGATTTCGTGTATAGCTGGCAACGTTTGGCTAATCCAAATACTGCATCACCGTATGCCAGTTATTTGCAGTACGGTCATATTGTCAACATTGATGATATTATCGCCGGTAAAAAGCCGGTCACCGATCTGGGCGTAAAAGCTCTCGACGATCATACTTTTGAAGTTACCCTCAGCGAACCAGTTCCTTATTTCTACAAACTGCTAGTGCACTCTTCCGTTTCACCGGTTCCCAGAGCGGCTGTTGAAAAATTCGGCGAGAAGTGGACCCAGCCCGCTAACATCGTTACTAACGGTGCGTATAAACTGAAAGACTGGGTTGTGAACGAGCGCATTGTGCTTGAGCGTAATACCAACTATTGGGACAACGCCAAAACGGTTATTAACCAGGTAACTTACCTGCCTATTTCTTCTGAAGTGACTGACGTTAACCGCTATCGCAGCGGTGAAATTGACATGACCTATAACAACATGCCGATTGAGTTATTCCAGAAACTGAAAAAAGAGATCCCGAACGAAGTCCACGTTGACCCGTATCTGTGCACCTATTATTACGAAATCAACAACCAGAAAGCACCATTCAACGATGTTCGTGTTCGTACCGCCCTAAAGCTGGCGTTGGATCGTGACATAATCGTCAATAAAGTGAAAAACCAGGGTGACCTGCCAGCATATAGCTTTACTCCTCCATACACCGATGGTGCGAAACTGGTTGAGCCAGAGTGGTTCAAGTGGTCTCAGGAAAAACGTAATGAAGAAGCGAAGAAACTGCTGGCTGAGGCCGGATATACCGCTGAGAAACCGCTGACCTTTGATCTGCTGTATAACACCTCAGACCTGCATAAGAAGCTGGCTATTGCCGCGGCATCTATCTGGAAGAAAAATCTGGGTGCTAATGTGAAGCTGGAAAATCAGGAATGGAAAACGTTCCTCGATACGCGCCATCAGGGCAACTATGATGTTTCACGTGCGGGCTGGTGTGCGGACTATAACGAACCTACCTCCTTCCTGAATATGGTGCTGTCCGACAGCTCCAATAATACCGTCCACTATAAGAGCCCGGCATTTGATAAGCTGATTGCGGATACGCTGAAAGTGACGGATGAAGCGCAGCGCAGCGAACTGTATTCGAAAGCGGAACAGCAGCTGGATAAAGATTCTGCGATTGTACCGGTTTATTACTACGTTAACGCCCGCCTGGTGAAACCATGGGTTGGCGGATACTCCGGTAAAGACCCGATGGATAATATCCACGTTAAAGACTTGTATATTATCAAGCATTAATGGCAAGACGTGGGGCAATCATATTGCCCCACAGTGTCTTTTTCTTCGAACTATAAATACCTCTTTAGACAAAGAGAGGTATACCCTAAATAATTCACGTTGCAGGAAGGCGGCAACGCAGCGAATCACCAGGAGCTTACTTAAGTAAGTGACTGGCGTGAGCGAGCAAAGCCAACGCACTTGCAGCTTGAAGTATGACGGGTATAAAGGCACACGCCAGAAGGTACGGGCAATGTTAAAATTTATATTACGTCGCTGTCTGGAAGCGATTCCGACGCTGTTTATTCTTATTACGATTTCATTCTTTATGATGCGCCTTGCGCCCGGAAGCCCATTCACCGGGGAACGCGCGTTACCGCCAGAGGTGCTGGCGAATATTGAAGCGAAATATCACCTTAACGATCCCATCTCGACACAGTATTTCAGCTATCTGAAACAGCTGGCGCACGGCGATTTTGGACCATCCTTTAAATATAAAGACTACACGGTTAACGACCTCGTTGCCTCGAGCTTCCCGGTTTCTGCGAAGCTGGGTGCGGCAGCCTTTATTCTGGCGGTGCTCGTCGGTGTTAGCGCCGGAGTGATAGCCGCGTTGAAGCAAAATACACGTTGGGACTATACGGTGATGGGGGTGGCAATGACCGGGGTGGTTATCCCCAGTTTCGTGGTCGCTCCCTTATTGGTCATGATATTTGCCATAACCTTGAAATGGCTACCCGGCGGGGGCTGGAACGGCGGGGCGCTGAAATTTATGATCCTGCCGATGGTGGCCTTGTCACTGGCCTACATCGCCAGTATCGCCCGTATTACTCGCGGTTCGATGATTGAAGTACTGCACTCTAACTTTATTCGTACCGCGCGCGCTAAAGGGCTGCCGATGAGGCGGATTATTTTCCGCCATGCGTTGAAACCTGCGCTGTTGCCAGTGTTGTCCTATATGGGACCGGCATTTGTCGGCATTATCACCGGTTCGATGGTTATTGAAACCATTTATGGTTTGCCGGGTATTGGCCAGTTGTTCGTCAATGGGGCGTTAAACCGCGACTATTCGCTGGTTCTTAGCCTGACCATACTGGTGGGTACGCTGACCATCGTGTTTAACGCGATTGTCGATGTGCTGTATGCCGTTATCGACCCGAAAATTCGTTACTGATACTGGAGCTCGCTATGATGTTAAGTAAGAAAAACAGCGAGGCACTGGAGAATTTCAGTGAAAAGCTGGAGGTCGAAGGCCGCAGCCTGTGGCAGGACGCGCGTCGACGCTTTATGCATAACCGCGCGGCGGTAGCAAGCCTGGTGGTGCTGGTAATTATTGCGCTGTTCGTGACGCTGGCACCGATGCTGTCGCAGTTTACCTACTTTGATACCGACTGGGGAATGATGTCCAGCGCGCCGGATATGGAGTCCGGGCACTATTTCGGTACTGACTCGTCGGGACGCGACCTGTTGGTGCGCGTGGCGATTGGCGGGCGCATTTCGCTGATGGTCGGCATTGCGGCGGCGCTGGTGGCGGTAGTTGTCGGTACGCTGTACGGTTCTCTGTCGGGCTACCTTGGCGGAAAAATTGACTCGGTGATGATGCGTCTGCTGGAAATCCTCAACTCCTTCCCGTTCATGTTCTTCGTGATCCTGCTGGTCACCTTCTTTGGGCAAAATATCCTGCTGATTTTTGTCGCTATCGGAATGGTCTCCTGGCTCGATATGGCGCGTATCGTGCGTGGACAAACGCTGAGTCTCAAGCGCAAAGAGTTCATTGAAGCAGCACAAGTGGGTGGGGTATCTACCGTACGTATCGTTATCCGTCATATCGTGCCGAACGTGCTGGGCGTAGTGGTGGTATACGCTTCATTGCTGGTGCCGAGCATGATTCTGTTTGAATCCTTCCTGAGCTTTTTGGGATTAGGTACGCAAGAACCGTTAAGTAGTTGGGGTGCGCTGCTCAGTGATGGTGCCAACTCGATGGAAGTCTCACCATGGCTGCTGCTGTTCCCGGCAGGTTTCCTGGTGGTCACTTTGTTCTGTTTTAACTTTATTGGCGATGGCCTGCGTGATGCCCTCGACCCGAAAGACCGTTAAGGAGTGCAGCCATGAGCGTAATTGAAACCTCAACCGCGCCGCTCGCGCAACAACAGGCTAACGCACTGCTAAACGTAAAAGATTTGCGTGTGACGTTTGCGACCCCTGACGGCGATGTAACTGCGGTCAACGATTTAAACTTTTCTCTGCGAGCCGGAGAAACGTTGGGTATTGTCGGTGAATCCGGTTCGGGTAAATCGCAAACGGCCTTTGCCCTGATGGGGCTGCTGGCGGCGAATGGTCGTATCGGGGGCTCCGCAACGTTCAACGGGCGTGAAATTCTGAATTTACCGGAACGTGAACTGAACAAACTGCGCGCCGAGCAAATCTCGATGATTTTCCAGGACCCGATGACGTCCCTCAATCCATACATGCGGGTCGGGGAGCAGTTGATGGAAGTTCTGATGCTGCATAAAGGCATGAGCAAAGCGGAAGCTTTTGAAGAGTCGGTCAGAATGCTGGATGCGGTGAAGATGCCGGAAGCGCGTAAGCGTATGAAAATGTATCCGCATGAATTCTCCGGTGGTATGCGTCAGCGCGTAATGATCGCCATGGCGCTGCTGTGCAGGCCCAAATTACTGATTGCCGATGAACCAACCACTGCGCTCGATGTGACGGTACAGGCGCAAATTATGACGCTGCTGAATGAACTGAAAAGTGAATTCAACACCGCGATTATCATGATCACCCACGATCTGGGGGTTGTTGCCGGTATTTGCGATAAAGTCCTGGTGATGTACGCCGGACGTACTATGGAATACGGCAGTGCGCGGGATGTTTTTTATAAACCCGTTCATCCGTATTCGATTGGTTTGCTAAATGCCGTACCTCGTCTGGATGCCGAAGGGGAAGAGATGCTCACTATCCCTGGCAACCCACCGAACTTACTGCGTCTACCAAAAGGTTGTCCATTCCAGCCGCGTTGCCCGCATGCGATGGAAATCTGTAGCAGTGCTCCGCCACTGGAGGAATTTAGCCCAGGCCGTCTACGTGCCTGCTTTAAGCCGGTGGAGGAACTGGTATGAATACGGTGACCGAACAACGTAAAGTGCTCCTTGAGATTGCCGACCTTAAAGTCCATTTCGATATTAAAGATGGCAAACAGTGGTTCTGGCAACCGTCTAAAACCCTGAAGGCGGTTGATGGCGTAACCCTGCGACTGTATGAGGGCGAAACCCTGGGCGTGGTCGGTGAATCAGGCTGCGGGAAATCGACCTTTGCCCGTGCGATTATCGGCCTGGTGAAGGCCACCGATGGAAAGGTTGCCTGGCTGGGTAAAGATTTACTGGGCATGAAACCCGATGAGTGGCGGGAAGTGCGCAGCGATATCCAGATGATTTTCCAGGATCCGCTGGCATCGTTAAACCCGCGCATGACCATTGGTGAAATCATTGCCGAACCGCTGCGAACTTATCATCCGAATCTTCCTGGTCAGGAAGTCCGCGACCGTGTGAAGGCGATGATGATGAAGGTAGGATTACTGCCCAACCTGATTAACCGCTACCCACATGAGTTTTCCGGTGGCCAGTGTCAGCGTATCGGTATTGCCCGCGCGCTGATCCTCGAACCGAAGTTAATTATCTGTGATGAACCAGTTTCGGCGCTGGACGTGTCAATCCAGGCCCAGGTGGTTAACCTGCTGCAACAGCTTCAGCGCGAAATGGGATTATCGCTAATCTTCATTGCCCACGACCTCGCGGTGGTTAAACATATCTCCGACCGTGTGCTGGTTATGTATCTCGGACATGCGGTGGAATTAGGGACTTATGACGAGGTGTACCATAACCCGCTGCATCCTTATACCAAAGCGCTGATGTCTGCGGTGCCGATCCCCGATCCGGATCAGGAAAGGAACAAGGTTATCCAGTTGCTGGAAGGCGAGTTACCGTCCCCGATTAATCCTCCTTCCGGTTGCGTGTTCCGTACGCGCTGTCCGATTGCTGGACCGGAATGCGCAAAAACGCGCCCGGTTCTGGAAGGAAGTTTCCGACATGCAGTTTCCTGCCTGAAAGTAGACCCGCTATAATCCTGAGGGCTGACAAAGGTCAGCCCTTTTTTTGGTGAGGTATCTGTGCCAGGTTTAGTCTCTTCTGTCCGCCGTGCGCTCTATCGCAAATTATTTGATTTAAATACCCGTTCAGGGCGTCGCTTTGAAGGTATGTGTGCGCTATTTGCCTTGCTCAGCGTTATCGTTATCTTCATTGAGTCCGGAGTAGGGACGCAATACCATTTAACCTTTGAGGAATGGCGCGTTTTTGTCTGGCTGGAGATCTTTATTACTCTGGTCTTCACCCTCGAATATCTTCTGCGCTTATGTTGCTGGGCCAACCCCGCTAAATATGTGTTCAGCTTCTGGGGGATAATTGACCTTGCCACCATTCTGCCGCTGTATGTGATGTGGCTATGGCCGGAAATCAGTCTGAGCTATGTTTTCGCCTGGCGAGCGATGCGTGTCCTGCGCGTCCTGCGTATTCTCAAGCTGCTGCGCTTTATGCCTTCTCTACGGGTGTTCTGGAATGCGTTAAAAAGCGCCCGACATCAGCTGATGCTGTTCTATTCCTTTATCGCCATCCTGATGGTGGTTTTTGGCGCGATGATGTATCTGATTGAAGGGCCAAAATATGGGTTTACTACGCTGAATGCGTCGGTGTATTGGGCGATTGTTACTGTAACCACCGTCGGTTATGGCGATATCACGCCGCACACACCGTTGGGGCGCATGGTGGCGTCTGTGCTTATCCTGATTGGTTACTCGGTGATTGCAATACCGACGGGATTGATTACCACGCACATGAGCAGTGCGTTCCAGCAGCGCGGGCACCAACGAAAATGTCCGCAGTGCCAGCAGGCGCAGCACGAACATAGTGCGCAATTTTGTAACCGCTGTGGAAGTAAACTGCCGGGTTAAAAATGAAAAAAGCTGCGAGAGCAGCTTTTTTGTTTGATTATTCGCGCCAGAGAATATGGCAGAGCTTATGATCTTTTTCGCGACATAATAAAACGCGCGCGAAAATATCGTTAATCTCGCCGTCTTCTGTATCTGCCAGACCAATCACCACCTCGGCAAAGAAGTCAGGGTTCAGGTCAAAATCAACATGCTCCTGCCAGTCTTCTGCCGGATCGAACAACTCGGCACCGCCACGCTCTTCAAACTGCAAATTGAACAGAATGATGTCGGCTGGATCCAGATTGTCCGCAGCCAGTTCGAGAAAAATGTCATAAGCCTGCTCAAGCGTTTCGTCTTCGGTCAGGCGATTGTTCAAATCCATATCCATAATGACTACCTGTTTACTGTCTAATGGGCACGTTTTACAGCAACGGACTAAAGAAGTAAAACAGTCGCTCTGCTATCCGCTGCCAGAGTGGTCGTTTTACCCACAAACGGGCATCAAGCAGGCGGGAACGCGAAATATAATCATCCTGTACTGCCGCGAGATCGCCACCGAATCCGGCATCATCAATGACCAGCGTGATTTCAAAATTGAGCCACAGACTGCGCATATCCAGGTTAACCGTACCGACCAGGCTCAGCTCGCCATCGACCAGTACGCTCTTGGTGTGCAGCAAGCCACCTTCGAACTGATAAATTTTAACGCCAGCCGCCAGCAGCTCGGTGAAAAAGGCCCGGCTTGCCCAGCCAACCAGCAGGGAGTCATTTTTACGTGGAAGAATGATACTGACGTCAACCCCACGCTGCGCTGCTGTGCAGATCGCGTGCAACAGATCGTCGCTGGGGACGAAGTAGGGTGTGGTCATTATTAAATATTCACGTGCTGAATAAGCAGCGGTTAGTAGCGCCTGATGAATCAAATCTTCAGGGAAACCAGGACCCGAGGCGATAGTGTGAATGGTGTGGCCGCTGGCTTGCTCAAACGGCATGATATTGACGTCTGGTGGCGGGGGCAAAATGCGCTTCCCGGTCTCAATTTCCCAGTCGCAGGAATAGACAATGCCCATAGCAGTGGCGACAGGACCTTCCATTCTGGCCATTAAATCAACCCATTGCCCGACACCCGCATCTTGTTTGAAGAAACGCGGGTCGACCATGTTCATGCTGCCGGTATAAGCAATGTAGTTATCGATCATGATCATTTTGCGGTGCTGACGCAGGTCCATACGGCGTAAAAATACACGCATCAGGTTCACCTTCAGCGCTTCTACAACCTCGATACCTGCGTTACGCATCATCGCCGCCCAAGGACTGCGGAAGAACGCTACGCTGCCGGCGGAGTCCAGCATTAGGCGACAGTGAATGCCACGTCTCGCAGCAGCCATTAACGACTCGGCTACCTGATCGGCCATACCGCCTGGCTGCCATATGTAGAACACCATTTCGATGTTGTGGCGCGCCAGCTGAATATCACGGATCAGCGCCTGCATCACGTCATCTGAACTGGTGAGCAACTGCAGCTGGTTTCCCTTTACGCCGGCTATTCCCTGACGACGCTCGCACAGTTTAAATAACGAAGAGGCGACGCTGCTATTTTCCTGGGCAAAAATATGCTTGCAGGCCTTGAGGTCGTTCAGCCATTTGGCGGTTGAAGGCCACATCGCCCGGGCGCGTTCGGCACGTCGCTTGCCCAGGTGAAGTTCACCAAAAGACAGATAAGCAATGATTCCTACCAATGGCAGAATGTAGATGATCAACAGCCAGGCCATTGCGGAGGGCACTGCGCGTCGCTTCATCAGAATGCGTAACGTTACGCCAGCAATGAGTACCCAGTAACCCAGAATGACCAGCCAACTCACCACGGTGTAGAAGGTTGTCATAAATTTAAAAATCCTTTTGAAAGCGTATTGTTAAGAGTTTACGCATAAGGATTAATCTGGCAAATAAAAACACGGGAAAACCACTGGCCTGCATTCGGTCTGGCGTTATAATGGCCGCTCAGTGACTGGAAGAGTAGTTAACATGAAGCGTAGTAGAACGGAAGTGGGACGCTGGCGGATGCTGCGTCAGGCTAGCCGCCGTAAAGCACGTTGGCTTGAAGGACAATCGCGTCGTAATATGCGTATCCACACTATCAGAAAGTGCATTCTCAACCATCAACGCAACTCGTTGCTGTTTGCAATCCACAGTATCTGATCTAAAAGGGCACCGCTGGCGGTGCCCAATGTCTGCGTTTGTTCTGTTTTTTAAAATACTTTCTTGTAAGGTTTTACTGAAACCTGCGCATAAACGCCCGCCGCAACATACGGATCGGCATCTGCCCACGCCTGTGCCGCCTCCAAAGATTCAAATTCGGCAATCACCGTCGAGCCGGTAAAACCCGCCGCACCGGGATCGTTACTGTCGACCGCTGGCATGGGGCCCGCCGTGAGCAAACGACCTTCGTCATGAAGGAGTTGCAGGCGAGCCAGATGAGCAGGGCGCACGGAAAGACGTTTTTCGAGAGAGTCTGCGATATCTTGAGCGTAAATAACATACAGCACGGGTAGAGCTCCTTGAACGGTAAAAGTCGTTAATAACGTTATTGGAAAGGCCTAACAACTGCAACGGAAAGATAACTGATATGTTAAGGCCATACTCTGAAAGTGGTTTTTTATCATAAAATCGCGTTTTAAATGTCAGTTAGCACCACGGGCTTATTGAATATGATTGCTATTTGCATTTAAAATCAGGGCCTGGTTTTTTTACTGAAACGATTATGACTTCAATGACCCTTGATTTACCTCGTCGCTTTCCCTGGCCAACGTTACTGTCTGTCGGCATTCATGGTGCCGTAGTGGCTGGTTTGCTGTATACCTCGGTACATCAGGTTATTGAACTACCTGCGCCAGCGCAGCCGATCTCTGTCACGATGGTCGCGCCTGCCGATCTCGAACCGCCTCAGGCCGTTCAGCCGCCGCCGGAACCCGTTGTCGAGCCTGAACCGGAACCTGAACCGATTCCAGAGCCACCAAAAGAGGCGCCGGTGGTGATTGAAAAACCGAAGCCCAAGCCTAAACCGAAGCCAAAACCGGTGAAAAAGGTGGAAGAGCAACCGAAACGCGATGTTAAACCAGCAGAACCGCGCCCGGCCTCCCCACTGGAAAATACGGCACCTACTCGCACAATGACCAATACCGCGCCGGCAACTACCAGCAAACCGGTGGTCAGTGCGCCATCGGGTCCACGCGCTTTAAGCCGTAATCAGCCTCAGTATCCGGCGCGAGCTCAGGCGCTGCGCATTGAAGGCCGGGTAAAGGTCAAATTTAACGTAACGCCGGATGGCCGGGTTGAAAATGTGGAGATCCTGTCGGCACAGCCTGCCAATATGTTTGAACGTGAAGTGAAAAACGCGATGCGTAGATGGCGTTATGAAGCAGGTAAACCCGGTTCCGGACTTGTGGTGAATATTGTTTTCAAATTAAACGGCACAACGCAGATCGAGTAAGCATCAGGCCGTCCGGCAATGATCAAGAGTGATGATTGCCGGATAGCAGTACTGACGTGTGCTATCAGACCAACGTGGGAATTGGACGTGGTTTCCCGTCTTTATCAACAGCAACGTAGATAAACAGAGCTTCGGTAGCCTTATAGCGCTGTCCAATTGGTTCAGAAGCAACTTTCTTCACCCAAACTTCAATATTGATGCTGATCGAGGTTGTCCCGCGTTTCACACAGCGTGCATAGCAACACACCACATCACCTACGGCGACCGGGCGCAAAAAGCTCATCCCTTCCACTCGCACCGTTACCACACGACCATGTGCGATCTCTTTGGCCTGAATCGCGCCACCTATATCCATTTGTGACATCAGCCAGCCGCCAAAAATATCACCGTTCGCGTTGGTATCGGCAGGCATGGCCAGAGTACGTAAAACCAGTTCACCCTGGGGAGTGTTATTCGTTGTTGTCATTGTAGAACCGACTATAGAGAAAGATTACAGGCGCGATGCTACTAGAATTTATGCGTTGAGAACAGAGGGGATGCGGCGTGCGGAGCAGATGTAAGTCAGGTTGTCAGCTCTATGGAACGCGAAGGGATAAAAATTCGCCAGATCCGCAGATCTGGCGAGCATGTATTACGATTTATCTTCTTGCGGCAGATGACGGTAAATATAGACCCCACTCAGCAGCGTAAAGAATAAAGTCAGGGCGGTCAGGCCGAACACTTTGAAGTTGACCCAAATGTTCTGCGGTAGCCAAAATGCAATATAGATATTCGCCAGGCCACACAGGATGAAAAATACGGCCCAGGCTAGATTAAGTTTCGACCACACCGGCTGCGGCAGGGTCAGCTCTTTACCTAACATGCGTTGAATCAGCGGCTTTTTCATCACCCACTGGCTAACCAGCAGAGCACCAGCAAACAGCCCGTAAATCACCGTTACTTTCCACTTAATGAATTCATCGTTGTGGAAAAAAATAGTCAAACCACCAAATACGGCCACCAGGACAAAGGTGATTAACGCCATCTTCTCGACCTTGCGATAGCGAACCCAGCTGTAAATCAACACCACAGCCGTCGCGACAATCAGCGCCGAGGTCGCCGCATAGATGTCGTAAAGCTTATAAAAAGCAAAAAAGACAACCAGCGGTAAAAAATCAAGAAACTGCTTCATTCTTCGATTCCGTAATCAAAAGCACCGGGTACAAGCCCGGAATGCGTTCAGGGTTTATTGGCGAATCAGCATGTACAGGCGGAACAAATAGATCAGCAACACGGCGGAGATCATATTGCTCAGCGTATTCGCCAATACCGCGCCTACATTCGGCGTAAGTACTGCAAAACTTGGCGCAAAAAGCAACAGCAGCGTTTTTGCCAGCAACCAACCGATCACTGCCGGCGCAACTAGTCGCATATTCGACCACGCCAGACGCATACTGTTGCGCATCGCGGCAAAGACACCCATTTTGTCCTGTACCAACATCACCGGTGCGAGTGCCAGCAGGATCGCCAGCAGAATACCGGGAACAACAACCAGCATAATACCGATTTGCACTAGCAGAGTAGTCAAAAAGATCAGAATAAACAGCTTCGGTAACACTGGCGCACTGGCGCCGATAGCACGTAATGCGCTGACGCGATGACCCGCTGAAATCAGCTGAATCATCAGGATGACTCCCCCGGCGAGGATGGCATTACCAATCAGACCGGAAAACGTCGACGCTGCGGATGCGCGTAGCAAAATTTGCTGTTGCTCCGGGGTCATGTTTTGCACCAGATCGAACAGCCCCACGCTGCTGGTTAACTGATCGCCTTCACTGAGTTGCGCAATTTGTGCGTCAGTGGGGGAAAAGGCATGCCCTAACACCACTGTGATAAACGCGCACAACAACGATACCAGCAAGATGGTAATGAATTGATTACGGAAAAAGTTTCCCGTGTCACGGTAAACGGATTTCGCCGTGATAGACATGCACTCTCCTTGAGTTTTGCAGGTGTTCATTTGCGGGCAATTGTACCCTGGATAACTCTACAGTGGCAGCATCGCGCGATGTATGGAAAAGCATATCTTTGTAAAGCTGCAGTAATTTTTGGCTATGACTTCAGCGTCGTGCATGAACGCTGTTTGTTATCTGCGCATCACGCGCAGATATCCATCACCCATCAGCAATGAGCTGGAGGTACTTGCACATTGAAAATATATCAAAATTGATCTGAATTAATTTAACCAGGATTTTGAATGCAAGTTCTAACTTAATCTGGATCAATAAATGTTAAATTATCAAAGTCAATGTGATCCATGTTAGATCACTTATTACTCCAATGTGGGTATATTCGTTCCGCTTTTATAACCATAACGATGGAGCGGACATGAAAAAATTAACAGTTGCAGCATTGGCTTTAACAACTCTTCTCTCTGGTAACGCATTTGCGCATGAAGCTGGAGAGTTCTTTATTCGTGCAGGTTCAGCCACCGTCAGGCCGACGGAAGGTGCAGGTGGTACGCTGGGCAGCTTAGGTGGCTTTGATGCCAGCAATAACACGCAGTTGGGTCTGACATTTACCTACATGGCAACCGACAATATCGGTGTTGAATTACTGGCAGCTACGCCGTTCCGCCATAAAATCGGTACTGCTGCAACGGGGGATATTGCCACCGTACATCATTTACCGCCGACGTTAATGGCGCAGTGGTACTTCGGTGACTCCAGCAGTAAACTGCGTCCGTACGTAGGTGTTGGGGTGAACTACACGACCTTCTTCGATGAAGGCTTTAACGATAACGGTAAAGAAACAGGGTTATCGGACCTGAGTCTGAAAGATTCCTGGGGGGCAGCAGGGCAAGTCGGTATGGACTATCTGATTAACCGCGACTGGCTGATTAACATGTCGGTCTGGTACATGGATATCGATACCACCGCAAGCTATAAAATGGGTGGCGTCCAGCAGCGAGACAGTGTACGCCTCGATCCGTGGGTGTTTATGTTCTCTGCGGGTTATCGTTTTTAAGTTCTTCTGCAAAACCCCTGCAAAACTGGTCATCAAGTGACCAGTTTTTTTTTATTCTTTTCCACGCGTGTCGTTGTCTTGAACGGCCATTATTTTGCTCCTCTGGCCTGACAAAATTTGTGTGTCGAAACCTCGCTATAAGCAGTGCAGCAGCAACTTTAATAGTAGAAGTGTTTGTCTGGAATATCACTTTTGTTTCTCTTCACTTATGCATTATTGCTGCGGACCATTTATTAAGAACAAAAAAGAACCAGAGGATAATTTATCAATAATGTTAACTATTGATAAAATTAAAGTAACATGTCGTAAAATTATAATATTTTTAATAGACGAGGATTTATACGTCATGATATAATGTAATGCTAGGTTATTTACCTGTCGGCTATGTAAATGAATTTTTGAGGAGATCATTCCAGTGGGACGTAAGTGGGCAAATATTGTTGCTAAAAAAACAGCTAAAGACGGTGCAACGTCTAATGTATATGCAAAATTTGGTGTCGAAATTTATGCTGCTGCTAAACAAGGCGAACCAGACCCAGAATTAAATACATCTTTAAAATTCGTTATTGAACGTGCTAAACAAGCGCAGGTTCCAAAACACGTTATTGATAAAGCCATTGATAAAGCCAAAGGCGGCAGCGATGAAACGTTCGTGCAAGGGCGTTATGAAGGCTTTGGTCCCAGTGGCTCACTGATTATCGCTGAAACATTGACTTCAAATGTTAACCGTACGATTGCTAATGTCCGCTCAATTTTTAATAAAAAAGGCGGGAATATCGGAGCGGCTGGTTCTGTCAGCTATATGTTTGATAATACCGGAGTGATTGTATTTGAAGGGACAGATCCTGACCACATCTTTGAAATTTTGCTTAATGCTGAAGTAGATGTTCGTGATGTAACCGAAGAAGAAGGAAACATCGTTATTTATACAGAATCTACAGATCTTCACAAAGGCATTGCAGCTTTAAAAGCCGCAGGGATTACTGAATTCTCTACCACAGAATTAGAG
Source organism: Citrobacter sp. Cpo065 (assembly GCF_030332805.1). Taxonomy (NCBI): domain Bacteria; kingdom Pseudomonadati; phylum Pseudomonadota; class Gammaproteobacteria; order Enterobacterales; family Enterobacteriaceae; genus Citrobacter; species Citrobacter sp. Cpo065. The sequence continues at coordinate 591,094 of NZ_JAOWHC010000034.1, read as the reverse complement.
ATGATTGCTCAATCAGAAATTGAACTTTCACCAGAAGATTTAGAAGTCTTTGCAGGGCTTGTTGATGCCCTTGAAGATGACGATGATGTTCAAAAAGTATATCATAACGTTGCTAATCTCTAATGATAGATTAAAAGAATCTGTCATTATGGCAGATTTTTTTAACTCATAAAGTTGTTATGAATAAGAATATCTAGCCAGGTATGGCAATTCTAAAAAACAGATAAAAACCACTATCTTAAAAATGAAATAATTAAAACCTATGGTCTTAACTTCTTAGGTACGCGATAAACGTTATACGTCCAATATGCCCCGCGATATCCTGCATCCACTCAGCGCCGCTATGAACAATTGAGATGTTAACTCCATCATTCCAGATAATCCTGGTGTAAGCACAACGTGAGTTTCTCACTCATCACTGTCCCGACATTATCAGTGAAGCTTTACATCAGATTATGTGGTCCGCTTCTTGCACAGAATAGTCCAATGATTGACAGTCTCAGACAGTATGGAAAAAATGAGTGCACCATTATTACAAACTCGGATATTTTCCATCGTCATCAACTAAATTTTCTGATCTTCGCCAGAGATTCGCACGGAGCTGTCTGTTACCGTTTTCAGACAATATCCTTACCTCGACCCATCGTTTAAACAATCCCATCCTACCTTTCTCCTTTTGATGTAGTGCTACTCTTTAAGCAAAACAACTTTGAGGGTATTGCTGATGATGTTGACCCGCCATCTGCTACAGCAAGAAATCGCACTTCTGGAACCGTTCTCCGAAGATCAAACGGCAGCGTTTGCCGTGAGTGCTGCACGTGAGTTATTGCTTTGCATGGATAAAATTGAGGCGCTGGAGAAACTTATTGCGACTCCGGTTAGACTACCTTATTGCAGCGCCAGTCCGGTTTGTGAGATTGAGGCGGGCTATGCCGCAGGCGTAAACGACTGCCGCGAGGCCATTCGACGGGCAGGGTATCCTATTGAAGGTGATGATTAGTTTGCGCTTATGTTAACAAATATGTGCTTTTGTTGTATAAAACTGTAACCTAAGCGCGCGACTGCGGGCTGCATCAACTTACCTGCTTCGGGGTGGCGAACATTCTCTATCAACGTACAACGCTGTTATGCAACAACATAAACGGGTAACCGATTTGGCAATACTGTTAACTATCAGGGTGGACTCGTGAAGATTGTGCAGGATAAGCTCAGAAACAGGCAGGCACTGCTGGTATCAGGGCTCATTACGTTGGTATTTACGTCGTTGTTTCTGTTTATTATTTATGAACAGCGAATGTCCGCTGCCAGCGAAGGTGTCAACCGCCTGCAAGCGCGCATGATGGACATTTTTAACGATAATGAGCTGATCGCTGATGCGATTGGTGAGCGCTATCACCACATCAAAAATGGCGAGCAATGTGGCGATATGTCTCGATTTGTTCCTCGGAATGATCAGGAATGGGGAATTAACGCCGACCCAAAGCGGCTGCATTCGGCGACCGGGACAATGGTTGCCCAGCAAACCAGCCACAATGCGCTGTGTATGTATACAGCGGCTGAATTTATTCGTGGTATGGTCAATGAGCTAAACCCGGGCAGTTTTGATGCACATCGTTATATTATCGCCAAAAACTCAGATTATTTTTACTGGTTTATGGCTTCCGATTCCCGCAATTTCAGTTTCTCTAATTCTGAAATGGCACGGGATATCACCAACTTTTTCTATCCTCCGGTCGATTTCTATACTCGATTACTGCAAAAAAACGTCAAAAACAAAGCCCTTAGTTCGACGAATTTTTATACCGATAAAATTACCGGTGAAAAAGCTTATAGCGTGGTGAGTTATATCTACGATCTGTCTGGCAAAGAGATATCAGACCAAATCGTAGCCTATCTGGTCTATGACCATTCAAAGCCCGAATTGCAGGAAGCGTTAGCCCAGGCATTTGACAACCAAATTCCACCGGAGCTGAATGTGGAGTTGGTGAATTTAACAAACCATGAGAGTCTCTGTTTATCCGGTAAATGTACCGGTCAATCCCGCTTTATGGTGCGCAATTTTTCGGAGAAATATGCGCTGCACTATTCGCTTTCATTAGGCCGTTTTATGGCGCGTGACGCACATGCCGGGATTGTTATCCTGCTGGCGCCGTTCTTTTTCATCATCATTAGCTTCTCGTTAAAGTCATGGCTGAACGAAAGTGACCTCAAAGTTTATATCGATACTCTGACCGGCTGTTTTAACCGTCGAATTCTCGACATCATCAAGCGTCGGGATTTATCACACTGCTCGGTGGTGCTACTTGACTGTAATAAGTTCAAGGCCGTCAATGACACCTGGGGCCACGCGGCAGGCGATCGTGCGCTGCAAATTATCGCCAACAGAATGCTGTCAAACACCCGCACCAGTCACGATATTGTGATTCGTACCGGCGGGGATGAATTTATGATCCTGCTGTTTCGATCGCAGGCAACTGACGCTATAGCAATCGCGCAACGTATTAGTGGGCAGGTGACCAGCCATGTGTTTGTGGTGGATGGACATACCGTGCCATTGTCAGTATCGTGGGGGATTGCAGAGGTGAATGGTGAACTTGATGTGGCCATTCAGAATGCGGATAGCGCTATGTATAGAATGAAGCACACGAAAGAAGGATAAAACCGCCAGAAATTTCTGGCGGTTGATTTAGCTTATTGGTGGGTGGCGGCTTTCATCGCGCTGACAAACGCTTTCAGCTCAGCCAGCATCTGTTCCGGTGCCGCAACATTTTTCTCAATGATTTTCACAATTGCCGAGCCGGAAATTGCACCGGCAGCACCGGCTTCAATAGCACCAGCGACCTGTTCAGGCGCAGAAATACCAAAGCCCTGTAAAGAAGGTGGCGCACCATATTGTTTCAGCTTTTCAACCAGATGATGCAGCGGTAATGCCGCACGATTTTCGGCACCGGTCACGCCTGCACGTGAAAGCAGATAAGTGTAGCCACGACCATAAGAGGCAATCTGGCGTAGCAGTTCTTCATCAGCGTTCGGCGGGCAGATGAAAATTGGTGCAATATTGTGACGGAGCGCTGCAGTTCTGAATGGTGCAGACTCTTCAACGGGAACATCGGCCACTAACACAGAATCCACACCCACTTTTTCGCACTGGGCGTAAAACTCGTCAATGCCCTTGCTGAAGACCAGGTTGGCATACATCAGCAACCCAATGGGAATCGTCGGATGCTTCTGGCGAATCAGCGCCAGCATTTCAAAGCATTGCGACGGTGTAACGCCGGCGGCAAACGCACGCAGGGTGGCTTCCTGAATAGTTGGGCCATCTGCCAGCGGATCGGAGAACGGAATGCCGAGCTCAAGAGCGTCGGCACCGGCTTCAATCAGCGTATCAATGATTTTCAGTGACTGCTCAACAGACGGATCGCCCAGGGTTACGAAGGGGACAAAAGCGCCTTCTTTGCGGTCCTTCAGCTGTGCAAACAGGTTTTCGTAACGTTCCATCAGATTTCCCCTCGCGCTTTCAGAATATCGTGTACGGTGAAAATGTCTTTGTCGCCGCGACCGGAGAGATTAACCACCAGTAACTGCTCTTTTTCCGGATTCTCACGCATCATTTTCAACGCGTGTGCCAGGGCATGGGAGGACTCCAGTGCCGGAATAATTCCCTCGTGCAGACACAGCGTTTTGAAGGCTTCCAGTGCTTCATCATCGGTGATTGAAACATAATCGGCGCGACCAATGCTGTTCAGGTACGCATGCTGTGGCCCGACCGATGGGAAGTCCAGCCCTGCAGAAATAGAGTAAGACTCTTCAATCTGTCCTTCTTCAGTCTGCATCATTGGGGACTTCATGCCGAAGTAAATCCCGACACGACCATGCTTCAACGGTGCGCCGTGTTCTCCAGACTCAATCCCGTGACCGCCTGGCTCTACGCCAATCAGACCTACGCTGGTTTCATTAATAAAATCGGCGAACATCCCGATGGCGTTAGAACCGCCGCCTACGCAGGCGATAACGGCGTCCGGCAGACGACCTTCTTTTTCCAGAATCTGCGCCTTGGTTTCTTCACCGATCATGCGCTGGAACTCACGCACAATGGTCGGGAAGGGGTGCGGACCAGCCGCCGTACCGAGCATGTAGTGCGCGGTATCGTAGCTGCCAGACCAGTCGCGAAGCGCTTCGTTACAGGCATCTTTCAGCGTTGCGGAACCGCTGTGAACGGGGATAACTTCAGCGCCCATCAAACGCATACGGAAAACGTTAGGCGACTGACGTTCAACATCTTTCGCGCCCATATAAATACGGCATTTCAACCCCAGCAGCGCGCTGGCGAGAGCAGATGCAACACCGTGCTGACCCGCGCCTGTTTCGGCGATGATTTCCGTTTTACCCATGCGCTTCGCCAGTAACGCCTGACCCAGCACCTGGTTGGTTTTGTGCGCGCCGCCGTGCAGTAAGTCTTCACGCTTGAGATACAGCGTCGTGTTGGTGCCTTGAGTAATGTTCTGGCACTTGGTCAGTGCGGTTGGGCGACCCGCATAGTTTTTCAGCAGATCTGTAAACTGCGCCTGAAATTCAGGATCCTTTTGTGCGCTGACAAAAGCTTCTTCCAGCTGGCGCAGGGCAGGCATCAGAATCTGTGGCACATACATACCGCCAAATTCACCAAAGTACGGATTGAGTAATGTTGTCATGTCCTTTTCCTTAATATGCGCGCAGCGTCTGAAAGACCGAAGCCAGAAGACGTGCATCTTTGATGCCCGGCTGTGACTCTACGCCAGAATTGAAATCGAGACCGGCACAGCCGGTTTTTGCCGCGTCAACGCAGTTATCTGCGCCGAGTCCGCCAGCCAGTAAAACGTTATCCAGCGATTGTCCGCCTAAAAGTGACCAGTCGAAGCGTTGACCGCTGCCGCCCTGGCCGTTGTCGAAGACGTATTTATCGACATGCTGATAATCACGGGCTGGCAACGTCTCGCTGACGCTGAGTGCCTTCCAGATTTGCACCTGTGCGGGCAGTAAGTCGCGCAGGGCGTCAACATAGGACTGGTCTTCGTTACCGTGCAGTTGCACGGCAGTTAGTCCCAGCTCCGCCGCTGTTGCGCTCACGTCGGTAATATCTGAGTTGCGAAACACCCCGACGTATTGCAGCGGCGCGCCGGTCATGACCTCTCGCGCCTGTGCTACGTTGACCGCGCGCGGGGATGTGGGGACAAAAATCAAGCCGCCGTAAATGGCACCCGCTTCGTATGCCGCATTTGCATCCTGAGCCCGGGTTAAACCGCAGACTTTATTCTCGCCGAGCAGTACACGACGCACGGCGGCGTGCAGATCATCATGCGACATCAGCGCGGAGCCAATCAGAAAACCGTTGGCGAAGTGGCTGAGCTCGCGCACCTGACCGTAAGTATTGATGCCGGACTCGCTGATGACGGTCACACCGTGCCCTAGTCGCGGCGCCAGTTGACGGGTGCGATTCAGATCAATCGACAGATCGCGTAAGTCACGGTTGTTGATACCAACGACTTTGGCGCCCAGTGCGATAGCACGCTCCAGCTCTTCTTCGTTACTGACTTCGGTCAGTACGCCCATTTTCAGGCTGTGGGCGACGGCGGCGAGTTGACGATATTGCTCATCATCGAGCACCGACAGCATCAGCAAACAGGCGTCCGCCTGGTAGAAACGCGCCAGGTAAATCTGGTAAGGATCGATAATAAAGTCCTTGCACAGAATCGGCTGCGGTGCGATGCGGCTGACGATAGGCAGGAAATCAAAGCTCCCCTGGAAATACTTCTCATCGGTCAGTACGGAGATCGCGGAAGCATAATGTTTATAGATGCTCGCAATCTGTGCCGGATCGAAGTCATCACGGATCACGCCTTTTGATGGAGATGCTTTTTTGCACTCCAGAATAAAGGCGGTGCGTGCACCTTGCAGCGCATCGTAGAAATCACGTGAGCCAGGCTGAACATCATTTTGAAAGCTGGCCAGCGGTTGTTGCTGTTTGCGGGCTTCTACCCAAATCGCCTTGTCTGCGACAATTTTCGCTAAAACGGTTTGCATCATTTACCCTCTTGCTGCCAGTGCAGTGACGCGGTCATAGGCCGCACCGCTACGCAGTACATTAATCACGGTTTGCGCATTGGCTTTTAAATCTTCTTCACCGTGCAGGCGCATTAACATGGCGACATTCGCGGCAACAGCAGCTTCATGAGCGGCTTCACCTTTACCTTGTAACAAGCGACTAAGAATGTCACGGTTTTCTTCCGGCGTGCCGCCAGCCAGCTGTTCCTGGTGGTAAGGCGTCAAACCAAAGTCTTCTGCCGTCAGTTGATAACTCTTGATTTCCCCATCGTGCAGCTCTGCCACAATGGTCGGCGCATGCAGCGAAACTTCGTCCATGCCACCACTGTGCACCACGGCTGCTCGTTGATATCCCAGCACACGCAGCGTTTCAGCAATCGGTAGCACCAGTTCCGGGCTGTAAACGCCGATCAACGCCAGCGGCGGATGCGCCGGGTTAATCAACGGGCCGAGCACGTTAAACAGCGTGCGGGTTTTTAACTGCTGGCGTACTGGCATGGCATGGCGAAAACCGGTGTGATATTTCGGCGCAAACAGGAAGCACACCCCGAGGTCATCTAGAGCCTGACGGGATTTATCAGCGTTCATATCCAGATTGATGCCAAATGCCGCTAACAGATCCGAAGAGCCAGACTTGCTGGAGACGCTGCGGTTGCCGTGTTTGGCAACTTTCAGCCCGCAAGCCGCCGCAACAAAGGCGCTGGCGGTAGAAATATTGATGCTGTTGCTGCCGTCGCCGCCGGTACCGACAATATCGGCAAACAGATAATCAGGGCGCGGGAACGGTGCGGCGTTTTCCAGCAGCGCGGTTGCCGCACCGGCAATTTCATTCGGGTGTTCGCCACGAATTTTCATGCTCACCAGCGCCGCAGCCAGTTGTTCCGGCTTCAGTTCACCGCGAACGACTGCGGAAAACAGCTGGTGACTTTCCTGCTGGGACAGCGTCTGGGCCTGATACAGTTTCTCCAGAATGGGTTGCAGCGTATTGGTTTGTTCAAGCTTCTGTTGCGCCCAGGCCAGCGTTTGTTCCAGCAAACGCGCGCCCTGGGTGGTCAGAATTGATTCTGGATGGAACTGGAAGCCGCAGACGCGATCGGTATCGTGACGTACCGCCATCACCATGCCGTTAAAGTGGGCGTTAATGGTCAATCCAGCAGGTACGTTGCTGCCAACCAGCGAATGATAGCGTGCCACCGGCAGCGGATTCGCCAGACCAGAAAACATCGCCTGACCGTCGTGTTCAATGCTGGACGCTTTGCCGTGAAGGATCTCTCCGGCCTGGCCCACATATCCACCATAGGCTTCAACAATGGCCTGGTGTCCCAGACAAATACCGATGATTGGCAGCTTGCCGCGCAAACGGGTTAACAGCTCCGGCATGCAACCCGCTTCGCTTGGCGCGCCTGGTCCTGGAGAAAGCATCAGCACCGGATTTTTCATGGTTGCTAAGCGGTCAATCAACGTCTGGGCCGGAATATGGTTGCGGTAAATCACCACGTTGTGACCATTAGTACGCAGCTGATCCGCCAGGTTATAGGTAAAAGAATCGATGTTATCAAGCAGCAGAATGTCAGCCATTAGAAGGTCTCCTGTGCGTGGTGCGCGGTAGCGATAGCACGCAGAACCGCGCGCGCTTTATTACGGGTTTCATCGGCTTCAGACTGCGGTACAGAATCCAGAACAATCCCGGCACCGGCTTGTACGGTGGCAATACCGTCTTCCACGAGGGCGGAGCGAATGACAATACAGGTATCCAGATCACCATGCGCCGTGAAGTAACCTACCGCACCGCCGTAGCTGCCACGGCGGCGACCCTCTGCCTCGGCGATAAGCTGCATGGCGCGAACTTTTGGCGCTCCGCTTAACGTGCCCATATTCATACAGGCGCGGTAAGCGTGCAGCACATCCAGATCGCTACGCAGTTCGCCGACCACGCGCGAAACCAGGTGCATAACGAAGGAGTAACGATCGACCTTGGTGAGGTCAGCAACATAGCGGCTGCCAGGCGTACAGATGCGCGCCAGGTCGTTACGCGCAAGGTCAACCAGCATCAGGTGCTCAGAAAGCTCTTTATGGTCGGTACGCATCTCCAGCTCGATACGGCTGTCGAGATCGCGATCAAGCGAACCGTCCGCACGACGACCGCGCGGGCGAGTACCAGCAATCGGGTAGATCTCAATCTGGCGGCTGGTGGCATCGTATTTCAGCGAGCTTTCCGGGGAGGCGCCAAACAGCGTGAACTCGTTGTCTTGCATGAAAAACATGTATGGGCTGGGGTTACTTTTCTTCAGCACATAGTAGGCCGCCAGCGGAGATGGGCAGGGCAGCGAGAAACGGCGGGATGGCACCACCTGGAAAATTTCGCCCGCGCGAATCGCTTTTTGCATGCCACGAACTACGGCGCCAAACTCTTCATCGCTCTGATTGCACTCGCAGCGCATCTGCGGGACTTCAGTGACCGGCAACGGCGGCGCAGGCTCGGTAAGCTGCTGGCTCAATTGCGCCAGACGAGCATTAAGACGCTGTTTTTCCGCATCATTGGGGATAAAAATACTGGCCTGAATACGGGTGCTTTTTTTCTGGTGATCGATAACCATCAGCGTTTCTGCCAGATAGAAGCAGTAGTCAGGGCAACGGTTGCCCGCTTCAAGCTGTGGCAACTCTTCAAAACCCGCAACCAGATCGTAAGAAAACAGACCGCCGAAGAACATTGCTTCACGTTCTTGCGCTGGAACATTAACCAGCTCCTGCAATAAACGGAATGCATCAAATACGGACAGGGAGCATAAGCGGGCGTCTTCATCGAGCAGTGGGCTGACGGCAGGGAATCGCAGATGACGACCATTCGGCTGTTGTTCGTTCTCAACGCCAGCGGGCAGGGCAACATCCAGCAGCGACAGCAGCGATGCGCCGTTTGCGGACAATGCCTGAATAGTGACAGTGTCACCGAGAGCGGTAATGCGTAATGCGCTGTCGACCAGCAGCAGGCTTTTCAGATCGTCTTTGCTGTCGATATCTGCAGATTCCAGCAGCAGTGTTGCTGGACGTGCGCCACACACTTGATGAAACAGCGCCGTCGGATTCTCACGGTAGGCGGCATCGCAGGCAAGCAGTTCGAGTGTCGGTTTTTGAGTTTGCATCGTTATTCTCATTAATTTTGTTCAAAAAAAAGCCCGCTCATTTGGCGGGCCGGGTATCTGGTTGCATATTGCAGACGTAAGACACTGCCCGAAATCAGGAAGTGCGCCACCAACCGTGCAGAACAAATGTTGCTTTCATCTCAGATACCTTCTTCATGTGAACTTGCGTACTAGTTAACTAGTTCGATGGAATAAAGTCAACACCTGATTTCAGTATATTTGTCGAAACCGCTATGATGGGCGTGATACGACATTTATTGAAACGGGAGCCGCCTTGAGCGACACGAATTACGCAGTGATTTATGACCTGCACAGTCATACTACAGCCTCCGATGGGCGATTAACGCCAGAAGCCTTAGTACACCGTGCGGTAGAGATGCGAGTCGGTACACTGGCGATCACCGATCATGACACCACGGCCGGCATTGCGGCGGCAAGAGAAGAAATTTCACGTTCAGGTTTAGCCTTAAATTTGATCCCTGGCGTCGAGATATCAACGGTCTGGGAAAACCATGAGATCCATATAGTGGGTCTGAACATTGATATCGCCCATCCCATGATATGTGAGTTTCTGGCGCAACAAACGGAACGTCGTCAGCAGCGTGCACGCCTGATTGCTGAACGACTCGACAAAGCGCATATCCCCGGCGCGTGGGAAGGGGCGTTACGCCTGGCTGATGGCGGGGCGGTTACGCGGGGCCATTTTGCACGTTTCCTGATGGAATGTGGAAAAGCCACAACCATGGCGGATGTCTTTAAAAAGTATCTTGCCCGTGGGAAAACCGGTTACGTTCCGCCACAGTGGTGTACAATAGAACAAGCTATTGATGTCATTCATCATTCTGGCGGTAAGGCTGTTCTGGCTCATCCTGGGCGGTACGATCTTAGCGCTAAGTGGCTGAAAAGACTGGTTGCACATTTTGCTGAACATCGCGGCGACGCGATGGAAGTAGCACAGTGCCAGCAGTCTCCCAATGAACGCACCCATCTGGCGACGCTTGCGCGTTCGCATCAACTGTGGGCATCGCAAGGGTCTGATTTTCATCTACCCTGCCCATGGATTGAGTTGGGCCGTAAACTTTGGTTGCCCGCAGGCGTAGAAGGCGTCTGGCAACTTTGGGAGCAGCCCGCGATCACAGAGAGGAAAGTATGAGTCAGTTTTTTTATATTCATCCCGAAAACCCGCAGCAGCGACTGATCAATCAGGCCGTTGAAATCGTGCGTAAAGGTGGGGTGATCGTCTATCCAACCGATTCCGGTTATGCGTTGGGCTGCAAAATTGAAGATAAAGGCGCCATGGAGCGCATTTGCCGCATCCGTCACCTGCCGGACGGACACAACTTTACGCTGATGTGTCGTGACCTGTCCGAACTGTCGACCTATTCGTTTGTCGACAACGTGGCATTCCGTTTAATTAAAAACAACACGCCGGGTAACTACACCTTCATCCTGAAAGGGACGAAAGAAGTTCCGCGCCGTTTGTTGCAGGAAAAACGTAAGACCATCGGCCTGCGTGTGCCATCGAATCCGATTGCGCTGGCGCTGCTGGAAGCACTGGGCGAGCCGATGCTATCTACATCGCTGATGCTGCCGGGCAGTGAATTTACTGAGTCAGACCCGGAAGAGATTAAAGACCGTCTGGAAAAACTGGTGGATTTGATTATTCACGGTGGCTATCTCGGTCAGCGGCCGACCACGGTCATCGATTTAACCGACGATTCTCCGGTGGTGTTGCGTGAAGGCGTCGGCGACGTTAAACCTTTCTTATAAGGGCGCGAACCGCTATACTACGCGGCCTTAAAATGGCGCTGACTGGCGCCGTTGATTCTCCTGTTCGACGCCTGTGAAGGCGACATCTAAAGGAAGCTCTATGAGCGAAAAGTTACAAAAAGTGCTGGCGCGCGCTGGCCACGGTTCTCGCCGTGAAATCGAATCTATTATTGCCGCGGGTCGCGTGAGCGTTGATGGCAAAATTGCCACGCTCGGCGATCGCGTTGAAGTCACTCCGGGTCTGAAAATCCGTATCGACGGTCATCTGATTTCGGTTAAAGAGTCTGCGGAGCAAATCTGCCGCGTTCTGGCCTATTACAAGCCAGAAGGTGAACTGTGTACCCGTAACGACCCGGAAGGTCGTCCGACCGTGTTCGATCGTTTGCCAAAACTGCGTGATGCGCGCTGGATTGCCGTAGGGCGTCTGGACGTGAATACCTGCGGTTTACTGCTGTTTACCACCGATGGTGAACTGGCTAACCGTCTGATGCACCCAAGCCGTGAAGTTGAACGTGAATATGCGGTACGTGTGTTTGGTCAGGTTGATGATGCCAAACTGCGCGATCTGAGTCGTGGCGTACAGCTGGAAGATGGTCCGGCGGCATTTAAAACGATCAAATTCAGCGGTGGTGAAGGGATCAACCAGTGGTATAACGTCACGCTGACCGAAGGGCGTAACCGTGAAGTCCGTCGCCTGTGGGAAGCTGTAGGTGTACAGGTAAGCCGTCTTATTCGTGTTCGTTACGGTGATATCCCGCTGCCGAAAGGCCTGCCGCGTGGTGGCTGGACCGAGCTTGACCTCGCGCAGACCAACTATCTGCGTGAACTGGTGGAGCTGAAGCCGGAAACGACATCTAAAGTTGCCGTCGAGAAAGATCGTCGTCGCATGAAGGCAAATCAGATCCGTCGTGCGGTGAAGCGTCACTCACAGGTCGGTAGCAGCCGTCGTCCGGGTGGTCGTAGCAACAACGGTTAATCATGAGTAGGCCTGATGAGCAAAGCGCCATCAGGCGTTAGCATGGAGCCGGATGCGGCGCAAGCGCCTTATCCGGCCTACTGTCAGTAATCAATCCCTATCTGGGCCTTCACGCCCGCTTCAAACGCATGCTTGACCGGGCGCAACTCGCTGACCGTATCCGCTAACTCCAGAATATCGCGATGACATCCACGGCCGGTGATAATCACCGTTTGATGGGCAGGGCGCGCGTTTAGGGCAGTGATGACCTCTTCAAGCGGCAGATAGTCGTATGCCACCATGTAGGTCAGCTCGTCCAGCACCACCATATCCAGTTCATCGTCGGCCAGCATCCGCTTACCGTGTTCCCACACGGCCATACAGGCCGCGGTGTCGGACTCACGGTTTTGCGTTTCCCAGGTAAATCCTGTTGCCATAACCTGAAACTCTACGCCGTGGGGTTCAAGTAAGTTACGTTCTCCGTTTGGCCACGTACCTTTAATAAATTGTACGACGCCGACTTTTTTACCGTGGCCCACCGCGCGCGTGGCGGTACCGAATGCGGCGGTGGTTTTACCCTTACCATTTCCGGTGAATACGATGATGATCCCGCGCTCGTCCGTAGCGGCGGCAACGCGTGCGTCAACCCGATCTTTTACGCGCTGTTGACGTTGCTGATAGCGTTCTTCACTCATTGGGCAATTCCTGGTTTACGGCCCGGCTGGGCGTCAAAAGTCATACCGGTTTTACGGCGGCTGTCATCGCCCATCAGCCACAGGTAGAGCGGCATAATATCGGCGGGAGTTTTCAATTTTTGTGGATCTTCCGTGGGGAATGCGCTGGCTCGCATGCCAGTTCGTGTTCCACCAGGATTGATACAGTTTACGCGCAGATGACGGTTTTGATACTCATCAGCCAGAACCTGCATCATCCCTTCGGTAGCAAATTTTGATGTGGCATACGCCCCCCAATTGGCGCGTCCCTGGCGGCCGACGCTGGAAGAGGTAAAGACCAGCGATCCGGCATCGGATTTGAGTAACAACGGCAGCAATGCCTGAGTCAGCATAAAAGTGGCATTCACATTTACCTGCATCACATCCTGCCAGACCTGCGGGTTTTGTTCACTCATTGGGCAAATATCGCCGAGTAATCCGGCGTTATGCAGTACGCCATCCAGACGTGGGAAATGTGCGGCAATGCGCTGTGCAAGCTGGTGACATTCTTCAGAGGTACAGGTCAGTAAATCCAGCGTAAACCACTGTGGTTGTGTTCCGTTTTCATCGGCGATAGTGCGGGCAACCTGACGCAGTTTTTCTTCGTTACGCCCAAGCAGGATAACGGTCGCGCCATAGCGTGCATAGGTCTGCGCGGCTTCGCGTCCGATACCATCGCTGGCACCGGTGACAAGAATAATGCGGCCCTGTAAAAGGTCTTGTTTAGGTTGGTAATGCACGGCTACTCCTCGGCGACGCCCTGGCCATCTCGTTCGCAATAACTTTTGGGCTTTATGCCTTAAACCCTGTTCTTTTTCAATCAGCCAAAGGCAATAACACCGCAAAATGAACGCTTTGTCATGCTTTTTACTGATTCAGCACTGGATGTATGAAGCAAGACGAGGTGACACGCCTGTTGTACACTGAGCGGAAGTCGCGTTGTTTAACCAAGGTGGGTCTCGTGGAATTGTTGTCTGAATATGGGCTGTTTTTGGCAAAAATTGTCACTGTCGTGGTGGCTATTGCAGTGGTGGTGATGCTGATCGTAAACGCGACACAACGCAAACGTCAGCGTGGGGAATTGCGGGTTATTAACCTCAGCGATCAATATAAAGAGATGAAGGAAGACCTGTCGCTGGCCTTATTGGATGGGCATCAGCAAAAATTCTGGCATAAGGCGCAGAAAAAGAAACAGAAGCTGGAGGCGAAGGCCGCCAAGGCAAAAGCAAAACTGGGTGACAGTACGTCATCAGATAAACCTCGTGTATGGGTGCTTGATTTTAAAGGCAGTATGGATGCCCATGAGGTCAGCGCATTACGCGAAGAGGTGACGGCGGTGCTGGCGGTTGTTAAACCTCAGGATCAGGTGGTGGTTCGTCTGGAAAGCCCGGGCGGTGTGGTACATGGTTATGGCCTGGCTGCGTCCCAGTTACAACGCCTGCGCGATAAGCAGATCCCGCTGACCGTCACGGTAGATAAAGTCGCTGCGAGCGGCGGATATATGATGGCCTGCGTGGCAGATAAAATTGTTTCGGCGCCGTTTGCTATCGTCGGCTCAATTGGCGTGGTGGCGCAGATCCCGAACTTTAACCGCTTCCTGAAAGGGAAAGATATTGATATCGAACTGCACACCGCCGGACAGTACAAGCGTACGTTGACGCTGCTTGGCGAGAACACGGAAGAAGGACGGCAGAAATTCCGTGAAGACCTGAACGAAACGCATCATCTGTTTAAAGATTTTGTGCATCGTATGCGCCCGACCCTGGACATTGAGCAGGTTGCCACGGGTGAACACTGGTTTGGTCAACAGGCGCTGGCAAATGGGCTGGTGGATGAGATCAATACCAGCGATGAGGTGATCCTCGGGCTGATGGAAGGTCGTGAAGTGTTGAACGTTCGCTATCTGCAGCGTAAAAAGCTGATGGATCGTTTTACCGGTAGTGCGGCGGAGAGCGCCGATCGTTTGCTGATGCGCTGGTGGCAGCGGGGGCAGAAGCCACTGATGTAAAATTGTCATTGCCGGATAGCGATGCTCACATATCCTATCCGGCCTACAAATAGGCATCAATGTAGGCTGGATAAGGCGTTGCCGCCATCCGGCAAATTATTTCTCGAGTTAATCGATCAAGTGATACTTTTCAGAAAGTACGTGCGCCAGGTGTTTAAACATATTAAACACAGCCGTACTTTTGGGCGTTGGTAGCCCTTGCTCGTCTAAAAAGTAATCTCCGCTGAAAACCAGCACGCCGTTTCGCTGCGTAACGCCGGTGGCGACAATCCCCGCCAGCGTGTCCTCATGCTCACGAATGATTTTGTTGGCTTCAATCAGCAGTGTTTCGCGATCGATGGGTTGAGTGTCTTTATGCATGATTTACTCCTTAAACAAGGACATTAGTCTACGCTGAGCCCGCCTTATGGGCAAATATTCCCTGACATAAATGAAGGTTTTACGACAGTGTTACAACTGGCGAGATTTGTTTTTGCATGCTAATAAAGTTGCGTAACGCATTTTATCAGGTACAGTGTGACGCTTTCGTCAATCTGGCAACAGATTTGCTTGACATTCGACCAATACTTCGTCGTGCTAGAGCGTTTGTGAGAAAAAAAGCCTGTTAACTCAGTTACATGAGAGTTACATTACAAGCGCGAAACAGTTTAAGGGGTTGATATCCGCCGACGCAGAGACCATATCGATGTCTCGTCGCCAGTGGAAGGTGAATCAACGTGCGACGCATTCTGGAAGAATCAAATTAGGTAAAGGTGAATATGGGTAAAGCTCTTGTCATCGTTGAGTCCCCGGCAAAAGCCAAAACGATCAACAAGTATCTGGGTAATGACTACGTGGTGAAATCCAGCGTCGGTCATATCCGTGATTTGCCGACCAGTGGCTCAGCAACTAAAAAGAGCGCCGACTCAACCTCCACCAAAACGGCTAAAAAGCCCAAAAAGGATGAACGTGGCGCTCTCGTCAACCGTATGGGTGTTGACCCGTGGCACAACTGGGATGCGCGCTATGAAGTGCTGCCTGGTAAAGAGAAAGTTGTTTCTGAACTGAAGCAACTGGCTGAAAAAGCCGACCACATCTATCTCGCAACCGACCTTGACCGCGAAGGGGAAGCCATTGCATGGCACCTGCGGGAAGTCATCGGTGGCGACGACACCCGCTACAGCCGCGTGGTGTTTAACGAAATTACCAAAAATGCTATTCGCCAGGCGTTTGAAAAACCGGGCGAGTTGAACATCGATCGTGTTAATGCGCAACAGGCGCGCCGCTTTATGGACCGTGTGGTGGGCTATATGGTGTCGCCACTGCTGTGGAAAAAAATTGCGCGTGGTCTGTCTGCCGGTCGCGTACAGTCTGTGGCTGTGCGTCTGGTGGTTGAGCGTGAACGCGAAATCAAAGCATTTGTTCCAGAAGAGTTCTGGGAAATTGATGCTAACACGACCACGCCGGGCGGTGACGCGTTGCCGCTTGAGGTGACGCATCAAAATGATAAACCGTTCCGTCCTGTAAATCGGGAACAAACGCTTGCCGCGGTTAGCCTGTTGGAAAAAGCGCGCTATAGCGTCCTGGAACGTGAAGATAAACCGACCAGCAGCAAGCCGAGTGCTCCGTTCATTACCTCCACGCTACAGCAGGCTGCGAGCACGCGTCTGGGCTTTGGTGTGAAGAAAACCATGATGATGGCGCAGCGCTTGTATGAAGCGGGTTACATCACTTACATGCGTACTGACTCAACCAATCTGAGCCAGGATGCTGTCACCATGGTTCGCGATTACATCAGTGATAATTTTGGCAAAAAATATTTGCCGGAGAGCGCGAACCAGTACGCCAGCAAAGAGAACTCGCAGGAAGCACACGAAGCTATCCGTCCTTCCGATGTCGCCGTACTGGCGGAGTCGCTGAAAGATATGGAAGCCGATGCGCAAAAACTGTATCAGCTGATCTGGCGCCAGTTTGTAGCTTGTCAGATGACGCCAGCGAAATATGACTCTACCACCCTGACCGTGGGTGCGGGTGATTTCCGTCTGAAAGCGCGTGGTCGTATTCTGCGCTTCGATGGTTGGACCAAAGTGATGCCAGCGCTGCGTAAGGGCGATGAAGATCGCATCTTACCGGCGGTGGACAAAGGCGATACCTTGACGCTTATCGAGCTGACACCTGCGCAGCACTTCACCAAGCCGCCTGCACGCTTCAGTGAAGCTTCGCTGGTTAAAGAACTTGAAAAGCGTGGCATTGGTCGTCCATCCACCTATGCGTCGATCATTTCTACGATTCAGGATCGCGGTTATGTTCGCGTTGAAAACCGTCGCTTCTACGCTGAAAAAATGGGTGAAATCGTCACCGATCGTCTGGAAGAAAACTTCCGCGAGCTGATGAACTACGATTTTACCGCGCAGATGGAAGACAGCCTCGACCAGGTGGCGAATCACGAAGCCGAATGGAAGGGCGTACTCGACAACTTCTTCACTGATTTTACTCAGCAGTTAGATAAAGCCGAGAAAGATCCTGAAGAAGGCGGTATGCGTCCGAACCAGATGGTGCTGACCAGCATTGATTGCCCGACCTGCGGACGCAAGATGGGTATTCGTACCGCCAGTACCGGCGTTTTCCTTGGTTGCTCCGGCTACGCACTTTCCCCGAAAGAGCGTTGCAAAACCACCATTAACCTGGTGCCGGAAAACGAAGTATTGAACGTGCTGGAAGGCGATGACGCGGAAACGAACGCATTGCGCGCCAAACGCCGCTGCCAGAAGTGCGGTACGGCAATGGATAGTTATCTCATCGATCCTAAGCGTAAATTGCATGTGTGTGGTAATAACCCAACCTGCGACGGCTACGAGATCGAAGAGGGTGAATTCCGTATCAAGGGTTATGACGGTCCTATCGTAGAGTGCGAAAAATGTGGTTCTGAAATGCACCTGAAAATGGGACGTTTCGGCAAGTACATGGCGTGTACTAACGACGAGTGTAAAAACACCCGTAAGATCCTGCGTAACGGTGAAGTTGCTCCGCCGAAAGAAGATCCGGTTCCGCTGCCGGAACTGCCGTGTGAAAAATCTGACGCGTATTTCGTGTTACGTGATGGTGCTGCAGGTATCTTCCTGGCGGCCAATACGTTCCCGAAATCACGTGAGACTCGTGCGCCGTTGGTGGAAGAGTTGTACCGCTTCCGCGATCGCCTGCCGGAAAAACTGCGTTATCTGGCAGATGCGCCGCAAACAGACCCGGATGGTAACAAGTCTATGGTTCGTTTCAGCCGTAAAACCAAGCAGCAATACGTTGCCGCTGAGAAAGACGGTAAGGCGACTGGCTGGTCCGCGTTCTTCGTTGACGGTAAATGGGTAGAAGGGAAGAAATAACAGCGTTACGGCTGAATTTCTCCTCAAAGGGTCGCGTAAGCGGCCCTTTTTGTTTCTGGCATATTATTTTTTGTCATACCTATACAGCGTACATATAAATGATATAGTGGTTATAGTTAACAGACTTTTTATTATTAAATCGTATTAGCAGCGCCCACGAGCCTGCACTGAAACGATGATTTGATGGCGCGAATCGGGATGGCATAACATGAAATTACAGCAGCTTCGCTACATTGTTGAGGTGGTGAACCACAACCTTAATGTCTCCTCAACGGCGGAAGGGCTTTATACCTCTCAGCCCGGTATCAGTAAGCAAGTTCGTATGCTGGAAGATGAACTTGGCATCCAGATTTTCGCCCGTAGTGGTAAGCATCTGACCCAGGTTACGCCAGCGGGGCAGGAAGTCATCCGTATTGCGCGTGAAGTACTGTCTAAGGTAGATGCTATTAAGTCCGTTGCTGGCGAACATACCTGGCCGGATAAAGGCTCGCTGTATATCGCCACCACGCACACCCAGGCACGTTACGCTTTGCCGAACGTGATTAAGGGTTTTATTGAGCGATATCCTCGTGTTTCATTGCATATGCATCAGGGATCGCCGACGCAAATTGCCGAAGCCGTCTCGAAAGGGAATGCGGATTTTGCCATCGCGACGGAAGCCCTGCATCTGTATGACGATCTGGTGATGTTACCTTGCTACCACTGGAACCGTTCGATTGTCGTCACGCCGGATCATCCGCTGGCGGGAAAATCCTCGGTTTCTATTGAGGAACTGGCACAGTATCCACTGGTGACCTACACCTTTGGATTTACCGGGCGTTCGGAGCTGGACACCGCGTTTAACCGTGCGGGTCTGGAGCCGCGTATTGTTTTTACCGCGACCGATGCCGATGTTATTAAAACCTATGTCCGTCTGGGTCTCGGCGTGGGTGTAATTGCCAGTATGGCGGTTGATCCTGTTTCCGATCCTGACCTGGTACGTGTGGATGCGCACGATATCTTCAGCCATAGCACCACCAAAATTGGTTTTCGTCGCAGCACCTTCTTACGTAGTTACATGTATGATTTCATTCAACGTTTCGCGCCGCATCTGACGCGTGATGTGGTGGACACGGCGGTGGCGCTGCGTTCCAACGATGATATTGAAGCCATGTTTAAAGATATTAAATTGCCTGAGAAATAATAACGGTTGTTACCTCGTCGGTATCTGTAAGCATAAAGTGATACCGACGGGGGAGTCTGAATTCATTATTTCTCCTCCTATATATTAACCATATATTATTTATGGAAAAAGTTCTCTAAAGTAGTTTCAAATTAGTCAGCTTGCCAAAAATCACGCTCAAATATTCATAATTGATCAAACAATTGATTTATTTATCAGATCGAGTCCGAAAATTAACTGGCTTTTTTTTGCCTTTTTTATTAGGATTCCTCCTATCTGATGATTAATTGTACCAATTGTTTGGTGCCTAAATGATAAGTGATTTCGATAGTATGAGGTTAGCGATGCCTTCAGGAAACCAGCCTGCACGCCGGGATCCCGCGATGAAACGTAAAGCCTGGTTCGCCGTGTTTCTTGGCTCTGCGATATTCTGGATTATTGTCGCACTCGTGGCCTGGAACGTGTGGGGGTAAGTATGTCCGCACCGGAGCAGCACTCTACCGTGACGCCAGCGTCTCATGACCATGAGCAAGAGAGCAAAACCGTCGCCGAGAAGGAGCCAAAGATACCCGAATCCTGGAATCTTTCTCCTGAACAACGGGCGTTTATTGATCTGTTAACCGGTGATGATGAACAGAAACAATAATTCGTACGTATTTTATAATAATAACGATTACCTCGTGGCCTTAAATATCGAATTGTTTATCCCATGTATTCACCATCAGCCACCTAATCAACGTATTATCGATTGCGCTATTGCCTGCTGAATATTCATCCTATTAATCTACACGGCTAGACCTTCTTCCCTACCATTGACCTCACTTCGCGCTTTTGTATCGCGCGCTACTTTTATCAATTTGAGTTGTTATCAAAGCGTTACATTTTGTTTGTGTTATCTTTAATACTAACCCTGAGGAAATCAGGGGATCCAACCCTGTCATTTAAGGAGGAGCTATGTCGTCGACCCTACGAGAAGCCAGTAAGGACACATTGCAGGTTAAAGATAAAACCTACCGCTACTACAGTTTACCTCTGGCCGCTAAATCACTGGGTGATATCACCCGACTACCCAAATCGCTGAAAGTGTTACTGGAAAACCTGCTTCGTTGGCAGGATGGTAATTCCGTAACCGAAGATGATATTCATGCGCTCGCGCATTGGCTGAAGACTGCCCATGCCGATCGTGAAATTGCCTATCGACCCGCTCGTGTTCTGATGCAGGATTTTACCGGCGTGCCGGCGGTGGTCGATCTGGCCGCCATGCGCGAAACGGTGAAACGTCTGGGTGGGGATACGGCAAAAGTGAATCCGCTTTCGCCAGTGGATCTTGTCATTGACCACTCGGTAACGGTGGACCGTTTTGGTGATGATGATGCTTTCGAAGAAAACGTTCGCCTGGAAATGGAACGTAACCATGAGCGTTACGTGTTCCTGAAATGGGGACAGCAGGCATTTAGTCGCTTCAGCGTTGTACCACCAGGAACGGGGATTTGCCACCAGGTTAACCTTGAATACCTCGGCAAAGCCGTCTGGAGCGAGTTACAGGACGGTGAGTGGGTGGCTTACCCTGACACGTTGGTCGGAACCGATTCCCATACGACAATGATTAATGGTCTCGGTGTGCTGGGATGGGGCGTTGGAGGCATTGAAGCTGAAGCAGCAATGCTGGGTCAACCGGTCTCTATGCTTATCCCGGATGTTGTGGGCTTCAAACTGGTGGGCAAACTGCGGGAAGGCATCACCGCTACTGACCTGGTTTTAACCGTCACCCAGATGCTACGTAAGCACGGCGTGGTCGGTAAATTCGTTGAATTCTACGGTGATGGGCTGGACACCTTACCGCTGGCCGATCGGGCAACCATTGCGAACATGTCACCGGAATACGGCGCAACCTGCGGTTTCTTCCCGATAGATAGCATCACTCTTGAATATATGCGTCTGAGTGGGCGCAGTGAGGAGCAGGTTGAGCTGGTCAGCGCCTATGCCAAAGCGCAGGGAATGTGGCGTAATCCGGGGGATGAACCCGTATTTACCAGTTCACTGGAGCTGGATATGGGCAGTGTGGAAGCTAGTCTTGCCGGACCGAAGCGTCCGCAGGATCGGGTGGCACTGGCTGATGTCCCGAAAGCGTTTTCGGCGAGTAATGAACTCGAAGTGAATAGCTCGCTGAAAGATCGCCAGCCAGTGGATTATACAATGAACGGTCACCAGTACCAGCTGCCGGATGGTGCTGTGGTTATTGCAGCGATCACTTCCTGTACCAACACCTCTAACCCAAGCGTATTGATGGCGGCGGGGCTGCTGGCGAAAAAAGCAGTGACGCTTGGTCTGAAACCTCAGCCGTGGGTGAAAGCCTCGCTGGCTCCAGGATCGAAGGTGGTGTCTGATTATCTGGCGCAGGCTGGGTTCACGCCATACCTTGATGAGCTGGGATTTAACCTTGTAGGTTATGGCTGTACCACCTGTATCGGTAACTCGGGTCCGTTACCCGATCCTATCGAGACAGCTATCAAAAAAGGCGACCTCACCGTTGGTGCTGTGCTTTCCGGCAACCGAAACTTTGAGGGGCGTATCCATCCGCTCGTGAAGACCAACTGGTTGGCGTCTCCGCCGCTGGTGGTGGCCTATGCTCTGGCGGGGAATATGAATATCAATCTGACGAAAGATCCGTTAGGGCATGACAGAAAGGGCGATCCCGTATATCTGAAAGATATCTGGCCGACGGCTCAGGAAATTGCCCGTGCCGTGGAGCAGGTTTCTACCGCCATGTTCCATAAAGAGTATGCTGAAGTGTTTGAAGGCACGCCGGAATGGAAAGCAATCCAGGTTGATCGGGCTGATACTTATGGCTGGCAGTCTGACTCAACCTATATCCGCTTGTCGCCGTTCTTCGATGGTATGCAGGCGACGCCGGATCCGGTCCAGGACATTCATGGTGCGCGTATCCTTGCAATGCTTGGAGATTCCGTCACCACCGACCATATTTCTCCTGCAGGTAGTATTAAGCCGGATAGCCCGGCAGGTCGTTATCTGCAAAGCCACGGCGTGGAGCGTAAAGATTTTAACTCCTACGGTTCACGACGCGGGAATCATGAAGTGATGATGCGTGGTACCTTTGCCAATATTCGTATTCGCAATGAGATGGTACCTGGCGTGGAAGGTGGGATGACGCGTCATTTGCCGGGAACTGAGGTAGTGGCTATCTATGATGCGGCTATGCAATATCAACAAGAGAATATTCCCCTGGCGGTTATTGCCGGGAAAGAGTATGGCTCTGGCTCCAGTCGCGACTGGGCGGCAAAAGGCCCGCGTTTGCTGGGGGTTCGCGTGGTTATCGCTGAATCCTTTGAGCGAATTCACCGTTCTAACCTGATTGGTATGGGGATTTTGCCGCTGGAATTCCCGCAGGGCGTCACGCGTAAAACGCTGGGACTCACCGGTGAGGAAGCGATCGATATTACGGATCTGCAAAACATCAAACCGGGAGCAACAGTGCCGGTGAGTATGGTTCGCTCGGATGGACGTAAAGAGGTGGTTTTATGCCGCTGCCGTATCGATACCGCGACGGAGCTAACGTACTACCAAAACGATGGCATTCTGCACTACGTGATTCGTAATATGTTGAGCTAGAAGTAAAAAGCCTGCGAGAGCAGGCTTTTTTATCGGCGGTAACAACTATTACTTGCCCAGTAAATGTCCCATCTTGGCGGCTTTGGTGTCCAGGTAATGTTCATTGTTCGGGTTACGACCCACAATCAGCGGCACGCGTTCAACAATGTTGATTCCCGCTTCGGTCAGAATTTCCACTTTTTTCGGGTTATTGGTCAGCAAACGAACTTCGTCCACACCAAGCAGCTTGAACATATCCGCACACAGCGTGAAATCACGCTCATCTGCCGCAAAGCCCAACTGATGGTTAGCTTCAACGGTATCATAACCCTGGTCCTGCAACGCGTAGGCGCGGATTTTATTGAGCAGGCCGATATTGCGTCCTTCCTGACGATGATAAAGCAGGATACCGCGCCCTTCTTCAGCAATATGGGTGAGAGCCGCTTCGAGCTGGAAACCGCAATCGCAACGCAGGCTAAACAATGCATCGCCAGTCAGACATTCGGAGTGGACACGCGCCAGGACAGGCGTTTGGCCTGTGATATCGCCAAAGACCAGTGCGACGTGATCGTGTCCGGTTGCCAGTTCTTCAAATCCCACCATCAGGAAATCACCCCAGGGGGTTGGCAGTTTGGCTTCTGCCACACGTTTAAGCTGCATGTAATTCTCCAGATTATGCTGGCACTGTCGTGCCGTCGCCTGTTGGCTTCTGTTCTATATTGCACTATTTTGCCATAAGGCAACGATGTTCACCTAATCGCGACAACGGATTCGCTTTTGGAATGGCACAAAATTGTCAATTTCCCCGGCATGCGCTTTTTTCAGTTATGATTGTGAGACTTATCGACGAAAGGAGAGGCAATGCTGTCAATTGCAAAGCGCACTGCGGTCGGGGCCGGGCTGCTACTTATTATGCCGGTTGCCGTATGGGTATCGGGCTGGAGCTGGCAGCCGGGACATAACGTTTGGTGGCTAAAATCTCTGTACTGGATAACGGAAACGGTGACCCAGCCGTGGGGTATTATCACTCACGTTGTTCTCTGTGCATGGTTTCTGTGGTGTCTGCGTTTTCGTCTGAAAGCTGCGGTAATGCTGTTTGCGATCCTGGCTGCGGCAATTTTAGTCGGTCAGGGCGTGAAGTCCTGGGTTAAAGACAGGGTGCAGGAACCTCGGCCCTTTGTCGTGTGGCTGGAAAAAACGCACCATATTCCGGTTGATGAGTTCTACACTTTAAAACGTAAAGATCGTGGTCACTTAGTTAAAGAGCAATTGGCAGAACAACAGGATATTCCGACGTTTCTACGTAAGCACTGGCAAAAAGAAACGGGTTTTGCCTTTCCGTCAGGGCATACGATGTTTGCCGCCAGTTGGGCTTTACTGGCAGTAGGGCTGTTATGGCCACGCCGACGTACGCTGACGATTGTGTTTTTACTTATCTGGGCTACGGGTGTTATGGGGAGTCGCTTGCTATTAGGCATGCACTGGCCCCGTGATTTGGTCGTTGCAACGCTGATTTCATGGTTGCTGGTAACACTGGCGACATGGCTTGCGCAGCGGGTATGCGGACCATTAACGCCGCCTGTGCAGGAGGAAAAAGAAATCGCTCAGCGTGAACAAGAAAGTTAGCCATGATTGATTTTTCGAATTTTGCCCTTAAATCAGAAAGGGGAAAGCGCTTTTCCGTTTCGCACTCGTTGTGAAAATGGTAATTTAAAGGGCTCAACGCGGTAAGTTGTACACGATTTATTCGCTCAAACCACATAACGGGAAGTAATGTGAAATATTTACTCATTTTCTTACTGGTGTTGGCGATTTTTGTTATTTCGGTGACATTAGGTGCGCAAAACGATCAACAGGTTACGTTTAATTACCTGCTGGCTCAGGGTGAGTATCGTATCTCTACGCTGCTTGCTGTATTGTTTGCCGCAGGTTTCGCGATTGGTTGGTTAATTTGCGGCCTTTTCTGGCTGAAGGTTCGTGTGTCTCTTGCGCGCGCCGAACGTAAAATCAAACGACTGGAAAACCAGCTTACGCCTGCGACCGACGTTGCGGTTTCTGCCGATTCGTCGGTTGTGAAGGAATAATTATTTATGTTGGAGTTGTTGTTTCTGCTTTTGCCTGTAGCCGCTGCCTATGGGTGGTATATGGGTCGCAGAAGTGCGCAACAAACCAAGCAGGATGAAGCTAACCGTCTTTCCCGTGACTATGTCGCCGGGGTTAACTTCCTCCTGAGCAACCAACAAGACAAAGCGGTGGATCTGTTCCTCGATATGCTAAAAGAGGATACGGGCACCGTTGAGGCTCATCTCACCCTCGGAAACCTGTTTCGCTCGCGCGGTGAAGTCGACCGCGCAATCCGCATCCATCAAACGTTAATGGAAAGTGCTTCGCTAACCTACGAGCAGCGTTTGTTGGCCGTACAACAGCTGGGGCGCGACTACATGGCCGCAGGTCTGTACGACCGCGCGGAAGACATGTTTAATCAGCTTACCGATGAAACAGATTTTCGCGTCGGTGCATTACAGCAACTGCTGCAAATTTATCAGGCGACCAGCGAATGGCAGAAAGCGATTGATGTTGCAGAACGCCTGGTGAAGCTCGGTAAAGATAAACAACGTATCGAGATAGCTCACTTCTACTGCGAACTGGCCTTACAGCAGATGGGCAGCGACGATATGGATCGCGCCATGACGCTGTTGAAAAAAGGGGCTGCGGCAGACAAAAACAGTGCACGTGTTTCCATCATGATGGGCCGTGTGTACATGGTGAAAGGCGATTACGCGAAGGCCGTTGAAAGTCTGCAACGCGTGATTTCTCAGGATAAAGAACTGGTCAGCGAAACGCTGGAAATGCTGCAAAGCTGCTACCAGCATCTGGGGAAAAACGATGAGTGGGCCGAGTTTTTACGTCGGGCCGTTGAGGAGAATACTGGCGCCGCCGCAGAGCTGATGCTGGCCGATATTCTTGAAGCGCGTGAGGGGACTGATACCGCTCAGGTTTATATTACCCGCCAGCTACAACGCCATCCTACGATGCGCGTGTTCCACAAGTTGATGGATTACCATCTTAACGAAGCAGAAGAAGGGCGCGCGAAAGAGAGCCTGATGGTTCTGCGCGATATGGTCGGGGAGCAGGTGCGCAGCAAGCCTCGGTATCGTTGCCAGAAGTGCGGATTTACCGCATATACACTGTACTGGCACTGCCCATCCTGTCGCTCATGGTCAACCATTAAGCCTATTCGCGGACTTGATGGGCTGTAATTTTTAAAAAAACTTCACTTTAGTTACAACATACTAATGATGTGTAACCAATCCATCCTCAACCCCGTTGCCAAATTCGCCTGGCAGAAATGTAATCGCGCCTGTTAATTTTCCATTGCCGCAGGTAGAATGCACGCCGTTTACCCATTTTGCGCCGCCGATGGCGCCCATCCTCAGGAAGGTCTGGTCATGACGTTTACTGCTTCATCTTTTTCTCGTGCTGTTACTGATTCTCCTGTCGTTGTCGCTCTCGATTATTCCAATCGTGATAAAGCATTAGCTTTTGTCGACAGAATTGATCCTCGTGATTGCCGTTTGAAAGTGGGCAAAGAGATGTTCACGCTTTTTGGACCTCAGTTGGTTCGCGATTTACAACAGCGTGGCTTTGACGTTTTTCTTGATTTGAAATTTCATGATATTCCCAATACTACCGCGCATGCCGTTGCGGCAGCTGCCGAGCTTGGCGTGTGGATGGTTAACGTTCATGCTTCAGGTGGGGCGCGTATGATGACCGCCGCACGTGAAGCCCTGGTGCCTTTTGGCAAGGATGCGCCGCTGCTGATTGCAGTAACAGTTCTGACCAGTATGGAAGCCAGCGATCTTGCCGACCTTGGCGTGACGTTGTCACCTGCCGAGCATGCGGAAAGGCTGGCGCGTTTAACCCAACATTGTGGTTTGGATGGCGTCGTATGCTCCGCGCAGGAAGCAGTGCGATTCAAGCAGGCATTTGGCCAGGCATTTAAACTGGTTACGCCGGGTATTCGCCCTGAAGGTAGCGAGGCAGGCGACCAGCGTCGCATTATGACGCCTGAACAGGCACAGTCAGCTGGCGTGGATTATATGGTTATTGGTCGTCCGGTCACACAGTCGGCAGATCCGGCTCAGACGCTGAAGATGATCAATGCCTCCCTGAAACGAGGTGCGTAAATGAACGACTCAAATTCTCGTCTGGTCTACTCAACTGACACCGGGCGTATTGATGAACCGAAAGCCGTCCCAGAGCGTCCCAAAGGCGATGGCATTGTCCGTATCCAGCGACAGACCAGTGGCCGCAAAGGTAAGGGCGTGTGCCTGATTACTGGAATAGATCAGGACGATGCTGAACTGACCAAATTAGCTGCGGAACTGAAGAAAAAATGTGGTTGCGGCGGGGCAGTGAAGGATGGCGTGATTGAGATACAGGGTGATAAACGCGACCTGATTAAATCGCTGCTGGAAGCCAAAGGAATGAAAGTTAAATTGGCTGGCGGTTAATAAAAAAAGCCACGGAATTATTCCGTGGCTTTTTAATAATACAGACCTGAAAAAGTAAACGTATTATTATATCGAGCCGTTTAACCGTAAATTATTTACCCACCTGGTGGCCAATAATACCACCTACTGCAGCACCACCCAGCGTGCCCAGCGTGCTGCCGTCAGTCAGGACTGCACCACCGATTGCACCAGCACCAGCACCAATTGCGGTGTTACGGTCACGTTTGGACCAGTTAGAGCAGGCACTCAGCGACATTGCCAGAGTAATTGCCAAAATGGCAGCGGTCATTTTTTTGCTCGTTACTAACATAATACTTTCTCCTGAATTATTGATTCACGGAATCCAGTGTTCTTTAAGAGTAGCGCTAAATTTAGGCTAACGAAGATATTTCCGTGAAACCGTTTAGCGAAGGCATGACAAACACTATCCTGAGATTGGAGGTTCGTTCCTGTTATATCGCTAACATTAATTTTACGACTTAATCCTGTTAACGACAGGTAAAAAGTCTTAATTGGACTGTCAGATAACTCTCAGAGAGGGGATGATTTGCCGACTGACAAATCATCTGCTGAAGATTTTATGCGTGCGCATCAATGATATTGACGGTTAATCCTGAATGCTCGAGCTGCATTTGTACGCTGGCGCTGAGTCTGGAATCCGTGACTACGCGGCTGAATCGCTCTAATGGACCCAGCGTGTAAGGGTGAATGGCTTCGAATTTTGAGCTGTCAGTAAGTACAATAACTTCTGCACCTTTTTCCAGCACCGCGTTAACCACATCAGAACGCATCATGTCGCGTCCGGTGAAGCCGGTGTCAGCCTGCCAGCCATCAATGCCGATAAAGGCCTTGCTGAAGTGTACCTGCTGGATAAACTGGCGAGTTAAGGGCCCCACCATGCTTTCGCTTTTTTTCTGATAGATGCCGCCAAGGAGAATCACTTCGCAGGGGGTTTCTTTCAGCAGATGGGCTATATAACTGCTGACGGTAATGATGGTGACATCTTTTTGCTCCGCCAGCGTTCTGGCCAAGAGCGCATTGCTGCTGCCGTTTTCAATGAATACGGACTCGCCAGGGCTTACCAAAGATGCGGCAAATTCGGCCAGTTCACGCTTCAGAGTAAAATTAGTCATCATGCGCGTTTCCACATCATCACTGTTCAATGAAACGGCAAAACCGTGCGCACGGCGTAAATAGCTCTGTTTCTCCAGTGTGTTCAGATCCTGTCGAATCGTCACTTCTGAGACACCGGTGATTTTTGCCAGTTCGGCGACGCTCATCTGACCTTTATCAGTCACCATCTGCAAAATAGATTGTTGTCGGGAATTCATAATATTAATTTTATTGCGATATCGTATCGGAAATTAAACGGAAACTGCCTCACGTGCAGTTTGCTTATAGCAGCGACATTAAAGGGTTAATGTCATCAAATCTCCCAGGGAGCCTTGTGCTTTTTGGGCAAAGACTCGGCATCTTCTTTGGCCGTGTCTAGCAGCTCAGCCTTCAGAATTTCGAGATTGTGGATGGCTGAGTGGTAATCACCTGCAACGAGGATATCCAGCACGGTATCAATGCGTTCGGCCAGACGCTGAGCGTCGATATCAGACATGGTTATCATCCTAATAGCAATAGAGTTTGAATTTCATGATGCAGAATTTCATGGCAAAAGAGAAGGGAAAAATAGTATTAACTATCAATGATAGAAGAATATTATATATTCTGTGATTACATGCAGATAGGATCGTTACGTAATGTCCATTTATGGCTATTAATGACGTTTGATCCCACAGCATTAGCGCGTTTTTTTATTCAGATGTCGTCGATACCAACGTTCAAATGCAGCCGCTGGCATTGGTTTGGCAAACAAAAAACCCTGACGCTCGTTGACACCATTTTTGGTTAAAAACGCATCCTCTTTCGCGCTTTCAACACCTTCGGCGATGACCTGCAGATTGAGTGCCTGTGCGACCGCAACAATGGCACGTACCAGCGACTGCGAAATAGGTTGTTTGTGTACATCCCTGACAAAGGTCTGATCCAGTTTAATTGCATCAAGCGGGAAGCGGGCCAGTTGAGACAGTGACGAATATCCAGTACCAAAATCATCCAAATGGATTTGCGCCCCCAACTGGCTAAACTGCTGAATGACGGACAGTGCCAACTGCTCATTTTCAATCAAACTGCTTTCCGTTAACTCGACATCGATGGGGCAATATTCAAAGTCGAGTTCATGAAGCACCTGTTTGAGATCGGTAAATAGCGTCTGATCGGCGAGCTGGCGGGCAGAAACGTTTACCGCCACGCGCAGATTGATTCCCTTGGCGCGCCATTTTGCGACCTGACGCACAACGTCCAGAATAACCCAGCGACCCAGCGGAACGATAAGCCCTGACTCTTCGGCGTAGGAGATAAATTCCAGTGGTGGAATGAGGCCGCGTTCCGGAGACTGCCAGCGTACCAGCGCCTCCAGGCTGCGCACTTCGCCTCGCCAGGTTATCTTTGGCTGATAATGGATAACCAGTTGATCGTTTTCCAGCGCCTTGCGCAGGTTAGTATCCAGCCACAGGTATTCAAATACCCGCTGATTCATTTCCGGAGAGAAAACACAAAACTGTCCGCGGCCGCCTTCTTTCGCGGTGTACATGGCCGTATCGGCGTTACGAATGACGCTCTCGCAGTCCTGACCATGCTGTGGAGCAAGGGAAATACCAATAGAGCAGCCTGTATAGACTTCAATCAGGCCAATGCGAAAGGGCTGACGCAGGCGTGTCAGAATGCGCGATGCGGTAGCTTCCAGAGTGCTCTGGGACGTTTCGGTGGCAAGGACGATAAATTCATCACCGCCAAACCGAGCCAATAGCTGGTTGTCGTCAAGACAACTGAGGATTGCAAGCGACACACTCTGTAATAGCTGATCGCCAAACATATGCCCGTAGGCATCGTTCACCTTTTTGAAGTTATCCAGATCGAGATATACAATCCCAACCTGAGTATCACCTGCGTTCTCAATCGCGTCGCTTATCAGCTCATGAATGGCGTTACGGTTCGGTAATCCGGTGATGGAGTCGGTATTAGCCAACATACGCAGGCGTTCCTGCGCGCGGCGTTCTTCAGTGATATCGGTGCCGGAACAGATCAGAAATATTTCGTTCTTGCCGCTACCGTTATGTACAAACTTATTGCGAAAAAGAAACAGGCGCTGACCTTTGCAGGTCTTCACCCAACGTTCGACTTCATATGAGTTGCCTTCGCGAAAAAAGACCTCGATGTTGCGTCTGGAGGCTGCGGCTTCACGTCGACTCATAAACAGTGTGAATACGCTTTGGCCAATGACTTCACGTTCTCTGAGTCCGGTGTACTCTTCGCACAGACGGTTAAAACGCTGAATGTTGCCCATGCGGTCAAGAATGACAATAACGGAGTTGGCTTCTGAAACCACCTGCTCGGCAAAAGAGAGACCTTGAGCCAGATCGCGTGCGACGGAAGGGGTGTCATCCCAGGCTGATGCGCTGCCGGCCCATTCGCGCTTATTGATTTTCCGCCCGACCAAATGTACCGGAATATCGTCATCTTCAATAGGTAATGTCATCAACAGGCTTGACGTAATTACCGTCATCTCGCGAATGCGGTCGGCCTGCTCGGGTGATAATTCGATGGTCTGCTCAGCGTCTGCTGTTTCGTCAATAGAGAAATGCAGGATGTTGCAATCCTCTGACAAACGCCAGTAGGGGTTATGAGTGCCCACATAGCTATACAACGTAACCAGCTCCCGGACGTCTTTCATGATGTGTACTATCCCGTTTAAAGCGCATAAAGCCTCAAAAGTAAGGGTAGCCATGATTCATTCAGGGTGATTATGGCTGAACGTATTGTTTTATTTATATATTTATATGTAATCCAGAATCCATAAAAAGCAAAGCCAGCGGAACTGAAAAATAGTAAAAAAAAATTTTGACTGGATAAGAGAAGTGTAGTGTGTGGTTGAAATTTGGCCGCTAAAAAAAGAAAACGACCTTTCAAAAAAGAGAAAGGTCGTTGGATTTGTCAGTTTACGCTGCTGGACGCGCGATAACGCTACGGGTTTCCATGCGAACTTCGGCGATAGTTACGTCAATCACATCAGTGACTTTGTAAACCACTTCACCTTTGATTTGTACGGTACCACTTTCCTGGCTGCAGACCAGTTCATCACGCACGGCGTGCAGGAAGGGTGCAGGAATAAAGGCAACAGCGCCATTATCAACCAAACGTACGCGCATGCCGCCGCGGCTGACGTCGATGATCTCGGCCGCAAAGCGGGTGTCAGTTCCGGCTTTATCACTCAGGAAACGGGCGTATAGCCAGTCACCCACATCACGCTCAGCCATCCGGTTCAGGCGACGGCGTTCTGCCATTTGCACGGTGGTATCATCCTGAGGGCGGGCGACGGTTTCGCCTTTGATAACAGCCTTAAGCAGACGGTGGTTGATCATATCGCCGTACTTACGGATTGGGGAAGTCCAGGTGGCATATGCCTCCAGACCCAGCCCAAAGTGTGGACCTGGCTCAATACTAATTTCAGCGTAAGACTGGAAGCGGCGAATTCGGCTGTCGAGGAAGCCGGATGGCTGTGCATCCAGTTCGCGGCGCAGTTTGCAGAAACCTTCCAGTGTCAGTACTTCTTCGGCATCGACGTGCATACCGTGGGTTTTCAGCAGCGCGGCCAGAGCGTCGGCGTTGGCCGGGTCGAATCCCATATGGACGTTATAAATACCGAAGCCCAGCTTGTCGCGAAGCACACGGGCGGCGCAAATATTTGCCGCAATCATGGATTCTTCCACGATACGGTTTGCGATGCGGCGTGGCTCAGCGACGATGTCCAGTACTTCACCTTTTTCACCGAGAACGAAACGGTAATCCGGGCGATCTTTAAAGACCAGCGCGTGGTTATGACGCCACTCTCCTCGGCTCAGGCAAATACGATGCAGCAGACGGATTTGTTCCGCAATCGCGTCGTTTTCTGGTTGCCACTCGCCAGTACCTTCCAGCCAGTCGGAAACATTGTCATAGGCCAGCTTCGCTTTAGACTCGATGGTTGCGGCGAAGAAGGTGATGTTGTCTTCAATCGTGCCATCGGCGGTAATGCTCATACGACAAGCTAAAACCGGGCGCACTTCGTTCGCGCGCAGAGAGCAGAGATCGTCAGACAATTCACGTGGTAACATCGGGATATTGAACCCCGGTAAATAATTGGTGAACGCGCGAATTTTAGCCGTTTTATCCAGCTTGCTGCCTTCTGCAATCCAGGCTGTTGGGTCGGCAATGGCGACGGTTAATTGTAGCGTGCCGTCAGCTTGTTCTTCAGCATACAGCGCATCGTCCATATCTTCGGTGCTGGCGCTGTCGATGGTGACGAAATTGAGGGCGGTTAAATCTTCACGAACAAGGCCTTCGTCCAGCATTTCGGTTGCTACACCGTCTGGTGCTTCTTTTTCCAGATTATGGCGTGCCAGTGTGACCCACCACGGGACAAAGTGGTCATCAGCAAAAGTGATAAATTGGGTTAACTCGGCGTAGAAGGTGCGATCGCCTTTCAGCGGATGGCGGCGCATTTCTGCAACAGCCCAGTCGCCTTCTTTAAATTCATGTTCAACGCCGCGGGCTGCACGACAAGGAATAGCATCTTTCAGTAACGGATGATCCGGCACAATGGACAGACGGTCATTTTTGCCCTGAACTTTACCCACGAAGCGCGTCAGGAAGGGTTCGATCAGTTCTTCCGGCTCAGCAGACTCACGGTCTTTTTCTGTATGGATAACCGCAACAATACGGTCGCCATGCATCACTTTTTTCATCTGCGGCGGTGGAATGAAATAGCTTTTTTGTGCATCGACTTCCAGGAAGCCAAAGCCTTTTTCCGTGGCTTTTACCACCCCTTCAGCACGTGGCGTCTGGGAATGTAGTTGCTGTTTAAGCTGCGCTAGCAGCGGGTTGTCCTGAAGCATAATTGTCTATTTTCGTGGCTAAAAGAGCGGCTGACAGTTTTACGCGATTCTGCCAGTTGCAGCAAGCGCTCTTTCAGTAAGTGGATCGGTTAATCAGTGTCGCCCAGCGCGATTTTCAAGCGATTCAACCATCCGCACAATCCACTCCAGGCTAGCAGGTTAATGGCCTGCTCTGAAGAGATTCCCTGATCGAACAAAGGCGTTAACAGTGCGGTGCTAAAGCGGTCGGGCGCCCGGGTCAGCCATTGTACCGCCTGTAGGGTGACGCGCTCAACCGGATGTCGTTGTTCCCAACGTTGTAATTCACGTTCATCCTGACGAAGAACGGTAATGGCCTCGGTTAATTCATGAGCTGAATACGCATGTTCATTAAAACAGGCCACGCTGCCATTAATCCGCGAAGTCATCAGCGCCGCCAATGAAAATGCCTGTACCGGTATCCCGCTACGTTGCGTGCTGGAAATGAGCGACCCGAGTAAATCCAAAATGACGGGGGAATGTATCAGTAATGGCAGTAACGCTTGCAGTTCCTCGGGATAACGTCTGTCTATCGACTCATCATGATTAAGATGTTTTTCAATCGGGAATGGCGAAGCGTGCCAGGTAGCGTTTGCTGCACTAAATGGTGAAGCGTGAGCGAATTGTTGTATATCGAGACCCGGAATTCGGCGCACCGGATGTCCACACCAGGCCTGAAACAGGGCCACGATACGGGCCTGAAAACCGACGAATCCGATAATTTGATTCATCAGAATGCTATCGCTGGTGGTCAGCCCGACTGCATCCAGATGCTGGCGATCGCGCGCGCCTATCACGGCAGGAGAGCTGGCAAGTTGACGAGCATATTGGGTGATTTGCGCCAGTCGATGGTTACTTTCCCGCGAGGAGTCCGGCCCAGGAAGCGGTGTTAGACGCGCGGCATAGTGATTACATAATCGCTGGACGCCATATACCTGAGCGACGGTTAACGCCGTACTCATCCGTTCATAGGCGCTGAATGTGTGCATCTGACTCAGGTTTACGTGGGTCGGGAAGAGGATCTGTGCAAGTTTACGGGCAGGGATTAACCAGGATTGAAAAGGTAAAAGGGCGTCATCAGATATCGCCAGATCCAGTAAAAAGCAGTCGTCGACATGAGCGGCTTCCGGCACCAGCGGCAGAACATCTTGTGGATACATGCTGGATTGCGTCTCATGATACCAGTGGCTTTTGCCTTCAATTCGGCGTTGTTCCATGGGCGGTCCTTGGTCTAAAAAGTGGCGACCCGGACACGTCGTCATACCACTACGCCGGATCGTTTGCGCTGCAATATCCTGACGTAAGCAGAAGAGGGGATGAAAGATTGTTACGTGATAATAAATATCAGAAAAGCATATATGGGACAGGGTAGAGGGGAATTAAAAACGAGCATCACGGGCGACAGTGGGCCGCCCAGAGAAGAGTGGATGATTATTTCAGTTCTAGTTCATTCATTGCAGCTATGCTGAAACCACCGTCAACGTGTACAACTTCACCTGAGATACCGGCAGAAAGATCGGAACACAGGAATGCCGCAGAGTTGCCCACATCTTCAATGGTAACAGTGCGGCGAATCGGCGTAACAGCTTCGCAATGGGCCAGCATTTTACGGAAATCTTTGATACCGGAAGCGGCGAGGGTGCGGATTGGACCTGCGGAAATTGCGTTTACGCGTACGCCTTCAGGCCCCATTGCGTTAGCCATATAACGGACGTTTGCTTCCAATGAGGCTTTCGCCAGGCCCATCACGTTATAGTTCGGGATTGCACGCTCTGCGCCCAGATAGGACAACGTCAATAGCGCAGAGCCAGGGTTTAGCATGGAACGACATGCTTTTGCCATCGCAACAAAGCTATAAGCGCTAATGTCATGCGCAATTTTAAATCCTTCGCGGGTAACTGCATTCACATAATCACCATCCAGTTGGTCAGCAGGTGCGAAGCCGATGGAGTGTACGAAACCGTCGAATTTCGGCCAGGCTTTGCTCAGTTCAGCAAACATGGCGTCAATGCTGGCATCTTCAGCTACATCACACTGCAAAACAATGTTGGAGCCTAATTGCGCTGCAAATTCTTCCACACGACCTTTCAGCTTGTCGTTCTGGTAGGTGAACGCCAGTTCGGCACCTTCGCGATGCATCGCCTGAGCGATTCCCCATGCGATAGACAATTTACTGGCAAGGCCTGTCACCAGAATGCGCTTACCTGATAAAAAACCCATGGCTTTAATCCTTTTGGTTAACACTTATCTTTTATCAATCAATGAGTTATGATTGACGCATCAAACACACTCGAAATTGGCCTGAAATTATATCCCACGCTTTTTCCCTGGAGAATGGTTATCCGCCTCACGTGACCTGTCACGTCATTACAAGTGAGGAGTATATCATCCCCCTCCGCTTATGCTTCGTTCAGGCATCTAACGTCGGTGAATCAGAGAAAATACGAGGTTTCAAAGGCATTGAAATGGTATTATTTCATTGCTAGCTGATGTTAATAAACATAGCAAGGTAGGAACTTTCTTAAAACATAAAACATGACAATATTCAGCTTGTTATGATATATTGTTTTTATCGATCAATATTGATTCATTGATCGATATTATTGATTGATTGTGATTAGAAGTGCATTATCAGGATGTTATGATCAATTGGAGTGGTCTTATGCACTATCATTTCATCGCGGAACCGATGAGAGACACAACAGATAAATTACTGGGTGTAGAGATTAACGCCCGGTTTACTTCAGATACGGTTCACCCGTTGCATCCAGATTTCATCATTTCAGCGTGGGATAGCGAACAAAAGCGTAATTTCATGCTCGAGCAAATTCGACTAATTGCCGAAAAGCGTGACTGGTTTGAGCGCAACAGCCTTATTTGCACCCTGAACCTCATTGACGAAATGGCACTGCTGGCGATTGGTGATCCAGCCATCAAGTCGGCCTTACATGCTCTACCATTTATTGCACTGGAACTTTCAGAACGTTTTCTGTCGAATACCGTGTGCCTGAATAATCTGTTGATTAATTCACTTCGCGACGGCCCAAACGCATTGTGGTTGGGCGATCTTGGCTCCGGCAGCGTAGGGGCCAGTCCGCTGGTTTGCGGTCATTTTGACGTTGTGAAACTGGATCGCGGTTTCTTCCTGGAACAGGTAGAAAAACCGATGTTCCCGGTGCTTATCAAAAATATCAGGGAATATTGCGACCGTGTTGTGGTGAAGGGAGTAGAAACAGTACGACTTATCGACGAGGCCAGTACCGCAGGTGTCTGGGCAATGCAAGGTGGTGCCCTTTACCCGTCAGTCGCGTTTACCGAAGTTGATACGCTGCTCTTACCCACGTTGTGTCACTGATGACAGATTGCCCCCCGGTTGAGGAGGGCAGCCGTTTGCTAACGATCTTTTCGCCAGGCATCAGCGGTGAGCGCTTCGCCGAAATGACCTGCAATCAGGCGGCGGGTAAGCTCATGAAGCGGGGATGCCAGAACATCCGCTGTACTGCCGCGTTCTACCACTTCGCCCTGATGCATGACTAATACCTGATCGCTGATGTGCTTCATCATGCCAATATGTTGGGTCACATAGATATACGAAATCCCCTGTTTTTCCTGCAATTCCAGCATCAGATTGATGAGCTGTGAACGCATCGACATGTCCAGAGAGGCCAGGGCTTCGTCGGCGATAATGACTTTGGGGCGTAAAATGAGCGCACGGGCAAGGCCCAGACGCTGTTTTTGCCCTGGGGCCAACATATGTGGGTAATAGCTTACGTGATCGGGCAGCAGCCCGACCATGCGCATGGTCTCCACGATCTGTTTACGACGCTGCTCAGGCTCGAGGTCGGTATTCAGACGTAGCGGAAAATCAAGGATCTGCGAGATACGTTGCCGCGGATTAAGCGATGTTGACGGATCCTGGAAAATCATACGGATCCGCTGACTACGAAATGAATAATCGCCATATTTTAACGGATGATCGTCAATCAGCAGCTCACCGCTGGTGGGTTCAATCATACCCGCCAACATTTTTGCCAGCGTAGATTTCCCCGAACCGTTTTCACCAATGACGGCGAGCGTCTGACGTTCACGCAGGGTGAAACTCAGGGGCTTAACGGCCTCAACGGTCTGGCGGCGAAATAAACCTGTCCGGTAGCGAAAGGTTTTGCTCAGATTACGAACTTCGAGCAGGGTTTCTACCATCTCACTCTCTCTCCATGTTCAGCGGGAAATGACAGGCGTAGAGATGATTTTTTGCTCCGGTCAGTCTTGGGGTTTCAATACATTCGCGTTGTGCATAAGGACAGCGTGGCCCCAGACGGCAGCCGATGGGTAATTGTTCCAGCAATGGAATAGCTCCTGGCATGGTATTCAGGCGGCTTTTGTGCGGCATTGCGCTACCAAAATCCGGAATAGCGCGAATCAACGCTTGAGTATAAGGATGATGAGGAATGGTCACCAAATCTTTACTTGGCGCGGTTTCGACCGTTTGCCCGCAGTACATCACGTTGATTTTGTCAGCCCACTGGCTGAGCATTTGCAGGTCATGGCTTATCAACAAAATGGTGGTATTGCTGTTTTGATTCAGACGGGTTAGCAGACGGAAAATTTGCGCCTGGGTGGTTGGCTCCATCGCGTTCGTTGGTTCATCGGCAATCAGCAAACGCGGCTGATTCGCTAATGCGATAGCGATCATGACCTTCTGGCATTCGCCATCGGTCAGCTCATATGGAAAGCTGCGCATGGCGTCTTTATGGTCTTTTATCCCGACGCGGTGCAAGAGTTCAATCGCACGGCGTTTGCGCCAACCGATGCGCTGCCACCAGCGACCTTTGTAGGTCCATGCCGGAATATTTTGCATCAGTTGACGTCCGATACGCTCGGACGGATCGAGACATGACTGCGGCTCCTGAAAGATCATGGAGACGTTATGACCGACCAGTTTGCGTCGTTCACGCGCGGAAAGGCGTAGCAGATCGATATCATCAAAACGCATACGGTCTGCGGTTACGCGCCAGTTATCTTTAGCGACGCCGCAAATGGCCTTAGCGATCAGACTTTTGCCGGAGCCAGATTCGCCGACCAGCCCGCGGATTTCACCCTCATTCAAGGTCATGCTGACACGATCAACAGCCTTTACCCAGTCGTCACCGGTCCTGAATTCAATGGTCAGGTTGCGGATATCCAGTAATGGCATTACTCCACCCCCGCAATAATTGCGCGGCGCACGCCGTCACCCAGTAGGTTAACCAGCAACACGCTTATCATAATTGCCGCGCCTGGCAGCATCACCGTCCACGGTGCGACATAAATCAGCTCCAGCGCGTCGCCGAGCATGGCTCCCCATTCCGGGGACGGCAGCTGTGCGCCAAGATCGAGAAAACCCAGCGCGGCGATATCCAGAATCGCCATCGACAGTGCGCGGGTGATTTCAGTAATAAGGCCAGCGGTAATATTGGGCAGAACGGCGAACCACAGAATATTCAGTGTGGTTGCACCGTCCAGGCGAGCGGCAATGACGTACTCTTTCTCCAGCTCGTCATGCACCATGCTGTAAACGGAGCGCACCATGCGCGGCAGCAGCGCCAGCCAGACGGCAAACATGGCGTGTGTCAGATGCGGCCCGGCAAAGGCCACCACAATAATCGCCAGCAGCAGAGAAGGGATCGACAGCAGGGTGTCCAGAATGTGGTTCAGCACCGCAGAGCGCAAGCCGTGCGTCGCACCGGCAACTACGCCCAATACCAGGCCACACAGCGTGGCGGCAAGAGTGACGACAAACGCGCCGCCAACGGTCGGGGCCGCACCGCTGAGCAGACGACTTAAAACGTCACGTCCCAGATCGTCAGTCCCGAGGAAGAATGAGACTTCGCCATAGCGCGACCATGACGGCGGTAAAAGCTGATAGCCGAGAAATTGCTGATCGATGCCGTAAGGGGCAAACCAACCACCAAAAATACACAGAATAGCCAGTCCCGCACAGCCGTACAGGCCGATCATCGCAGTCGCATCGCCATAGAAATTGCGCCATGCGGTGCGCAACGTACCTGGCGGGCGTTTTTCGCTGTAGACGCTATCGTAAGGCATACCATTCCTTATGTTTCAGAGGGTTAGCCATAGCACCCAAAATATCAGAGATGACGTTAACGATAATAACCAGTGAGCCAATCACCATCACGCCCGCTGAAATCGCCGCGTAATCCTGCTGGCGAATCGCGTTAATCAGCCAACGACCAAGACCGGGCCAGCTAAAGACCATCTCGGTGATCATCGCCAGCGTCAGCATGGTGGAAAACTGTAATCCCAGACGCGGGATCACTGGCGGAAGGGCATTGTGCAGGACGTGACGACGCAGAATCGTTAATCGTGACAGACCGCGCGTGGCCGCCGCTTTGACGTAGTTCTGGTCAAAGACCTCAATGGTGCTGATACGCATCAGGCGGATAACTTCTGTGGTGGGCGCAACGGAGAGCGTCAGCACCGGGAGCACCATATGACGGATAGCGCTGACCAGCATTTCATCGCGCCAGGGCGAGTCGGAGATCCACGCATCAATAATGGCAAAACCGGTAACAGGTTTCACCTCGTAGAGAAGATCAAAACGCCCGGAAACGGGTAACCAGCCGAGGGTCAGCGAGAAGAGCAATGTCAGCAGCAGCGCCAGCCAAAAAACGGGGATAGAAAACCCCATCAGAGCCAATGCGCTGATGCAGCGGTCCTGCCATTTGTTCCGCGTGATACCGGCCAGCATACCAACGGGGATCCCAACCATTAGTGCAAAACCAAAGGCAAGAATGCACAGCTCCATTGTGGCCGGGAACACCTCTTTCAGCTGCTCTGAGATCAACTGGCCGTTGATACTGGATACGCCGAAATCCCAGTGAATGAGACCATTGAACCAGAATACCCATGCGTTCCACAGCGATGCACCCTGTAACGGCGCATGAGGCGTGAAGTAGCTCAGGCTGAAGCCAATAAAGGTCAGGAAGAACAGGGTTACCAGTAGCAATAAAAATCGACGCAAGGTGAAGATAATCATGGTTTTTTCACCTCATCTTTCTTTTCCCTGGACACGCCGGCAAAAGAGGCATTACCGAATGGACTGAGTACCAACCCTTTGATGTCGTAGCGGTAAGCCTGTAGACGCAGTGAAGAGGCCAGTGGCAGGATCGGTAACTCTTGGGCAAGAATATTTTGCGCTTCGTCATAGGCATCAATTCGCGATGAAAGCTGCTGCGAAGAAAGAGCCTTGCGCAGAATGCTGTCAAACTGCGGATTACACCAGTGGGCAAAGTTGGTCTGTGAATTGATGGCGGCACAGCTGAGCAACGGCCGGAAAAAACTGTCAGGATCGTTACTGTCCGTCGCCCAGCCGGATAACGTCAGATCATGGTTCATATCCATTAATCTCGCCTCCTGAAAACGACCTTCTACAGGGATGATCTTCACTTTCACACCCACCTGAGCCATATCTGCCTGAATCAGCTCGGCGGTTTTCAGCGGACTGGGGTTCCAGGCCTGAGAGCTGGTAGGGACCCAAAGTTGTAACGTCAGATTCTCCAGCCCCAGCGCTTTTAGCTGCTCGCGCGATTTTGCCGGGTTGTATTCTGTAATTTTAGCTTCGTTATCATAAGCCCACGAGGCGCGAGGCAAAATAGATGCCGCGGTTTCTGCCGTCCCGTAGTAGATAGACTGCATTAAGCGCTGGTTGTTGATCGCTAGCGCCAGCGCATGCCGCACGGCAGGGTTATTCAACGGCGGTTTATTGGTGTTGAACGCCAGATAGGCAATGTTCATCCCCGGGCGCAGCGTCAAACGCAGGCGAGGGTCATCACGCAATATGCTGAGCTGGCTGGCGGCAGGCCAGGCAAGGACGTCACATTCGCCAGTGAGTAATTTCGATAAGCGTCCGGTTCCACCAGAACCGAGATCCACTACGACCTGCGGCATCAGAGGAGTGCCACGCCAGAATTTTTCATGTCGCTGCAACCGAATATATTGGCCGGCACGATTCTCCGAAAGCTGATACGGGCCTGTGCCGACGGGTTGTCTGTCGAGCAACTCCTGGCGATCCTGTTTTGCCAGATTAGCGGCATATTCCGCCGACATTACGGAGGCATAGTGTGTGGCAAGGTGCCACATAAAGGAGGCATCCGGTTGCGTTAAGCGGAATTCAACGGTGTTGTTGTCCAGTTTGCGCACGCTTTGGACGTTATCGGCAAACTGCAGGCTGTCGAAGTAGGGGAAACTGCTGCCGTTCACATTGTGCCACGGATGGTGGCGATCAAAGATGCGCTCGAAGGTAAACACCACATCGTCTGCATTCAGTTTGCGGGTGGGGGTGAACCAGGCCGTCTTCTGAAACTGAACGTCACGACGCAGATGGAAGCGGTAGGTTGCGCCGTTATCCAGCACCTCCCAGCTTTCAGCAAGCTCAGGCACCAGCCGATAGGTGTAGGGATCTACATCAAGCAGTCGGTCATACAATTGGGCCGCTAACGTATCGACGATGAGACCGCTGCTCGTTTTTTGTGGGTTGAACGTATTGACTTGCCCGCTGACGCAATAGACAAACCCACTGTCACGGATATCAGCGTGCGGAGCTTGCTCAGGCGCAGCAGCAGCCTGACCACTCAGAAATCCAGCCATCACGATCAGAGATGATAAAACCAGGCGCATAATTTTAATGGATTATATAAAGAGGCTATCTTACTAATACTTAATGACATTTGCCATTACCGTTTGTTTTTGGGAGTAACAGGCTCGATAAGCGCGAGTTCAACACCGCGACATGGTCAAAATTCATACCTGCTATCCACTTTGAATCTACTCTGTTAACTATCTTAGCATTTTCATGGCCCATCTGACTTGCTATAAACGTGGGGGCGTACCTGTCGTTGTTTACTGATTGATATCAGTGTGTGCTCGGAAGATGGAGTATGGCATCGATAACGAAGTGTGGAGCGAGCATTTAGAGTGTCACTATCAATGCTGAACTATAATCATTCAGGAAGCAGTACACGTTATGTGAGTTGTAATAGCTAAAGTATCTATAATTATTTCAATATGTTAATTCCATTTTTTCTTCATGGCATCTTAATCTTCTCACCCATTTATGGTGATGATTTCCATTGGTTATTAAATGCATTTTGGCTTTGATCCTGGTTATGAACGGTTTTCTGTTGCCATTTAACTTCTAATGGAATGAATTGTATGAATAAATTACTGAGCCTTGTTGTTTCACTTGCCCTATTGCCTGGAGCCGTTTTTGCAGCGTCGACTCCAGACTGTGTGAAGGTGAATAAAGCGCAAATCGAAGCGCTATTTGATAAGTGGAACGAGTCATTGAAAACAGGTAACGCGCAGACGGTATCTGAAAATTATCTTAGCGATGCGGTATTGTTGCCTACTGTATCCAATAAAGCGCGTTTAACGGACGCTGAACGTGTTGATTATTTCGAGCATTTTCTTGCGAAAAAGCCGACCGGGAAAATTGACATGCGTACCATTCGCCTGGGGTGTAATAAGGCGATAGACACCGGTACCTACACATTTACCTTCGCGGACAAATCAACGGTTTCAGCCCGCTACACATTCACTTATGCATGGGACGGTAAAGAGTGGAAAATTTCCACACACCACTCTTCAGCGATGCCTGAAGGGTAAAAAGCTGTGCAGGGGGCGGAATATTCACCGCTCCCTGAAGACTAGCCAATAATCGCGATGCCAAGACGTTCCATGAGCAACGATGCCTGGTAGTTGTCCAACTTAACGCCTTGTAAATCAACGCGCCGAATATCTAAGTCACCCAACTCCGAATTGGTCAGATCGCAATGTGTGAAGTTTGCTGCTCGCCAGTCGAAAGTCGAAAACTCGCCGCCGGAGAGATCTGAACCACTGAACGTCGCGCCCAGTACCTGGGCCCCCATCCAACGGTTTTCCCACAGCTCACACTTTTCCAACACGACTTTCGAAAAATTGGCGTAGCTTAGATTTGTGTTAGTGATATATGCACTGCAAAACCAGGTGCGAGTAGTGATCATATTCATAAAACTTGCGCCGCGAAAATCTGCGCCTTGCGCACGACAGTGGCGAATTTCAATGCCAAGCGCACTGGCATTGCGAAAATCCGCCATGGATAAATCACAGCTTTTAAAAATGGCATCTTTCAGCATCGCACGACTAAAATTGCACCCTTTCTGGCTTTCACGATCATAGAACTGACAGCCGATAAATTCAGTGCCGCTCAGGTCGGCACCTGAAAAATCACAGTTAAAAAATGTACTATTTTCAATTTTCTCACCGGTGAAGCGGTTTCTGTTAATTTTTTCGCCAACGAGTGCCAGAGCCATATTTTGTGCCTGTTTTTTTATACAGTAATGGCGTCATGGTAAACCCTGATGAGGTTATGCGTCAAATCCGCCAATATAACATCTGCAAATGTGCGTTAAATCTGGTGTTTTTTCAGCAAAGCGCGAAGCTGATGGTAAGTCAGACCCAGTAATTCAGCGGCTTTTTTCTGGTTAAATTTTGCCTGCTGTAAGCTGGTTTGTAGAAAGTCTTTCTCTTGCTGCTGCTGGAATTCACGCAGATCCAGCGGTAACCCTACAGACATCGGTTTAGTTTCCGGCGCCTGCGGCTGCGTAGTGTGGCGGCGGAAGGGGTCAATGATTATCTCATTCAGCGGGTAATCACTGGTTCCATGCCGGTAAACGGATCGCTCCACGACGTTTTTCAGTTCACGAATATTGCCCGGCCAACGGTAGTGGAGGAGCGTTTCTCTGGCCTCGGCACTAAAACCCGGAAACAGAGGTAATCCGATCTCGCGGCACATCTGAATGGCAAAATGTTCGGCCATTAACATAATGTCACTTTGACGCTCGCGTAACGGTGGGAGTTGCACCACGTCAAAGGCCAGGCGATCCAGCAGGTCCGCGCGGAAAGTGCCTTCGCTAACCATGCGAGGTAAGTCGGCATTGGTCGCGCAAACAAGTCGTACGTTAACCTGTAATGGCTGGCTGCCACCAACGCGCTCCAGCTCGCCATATTCAATAACGCGCAGCAATTTTTCCTGTACCAACATCGGGGCGGTTGCCAGTTCATCGAGAAACAGCGTACCGCCGTCGGCGCGTTCGAAACGTCCCGGATGGCGTTTTTGCGCGCCGGTAAAGGCACCCGCTTCGTGACCAAACAGTTCGGAATCAAGCAAATTTTCGTTTAGCGCCGCGCAGTTAAGCGAAATAAACGGGCCTTGCCAGCGGGTGGAGAGGTAGTGCAGGCGGTTGGCAATAAGTTCTTTCCCGGTCCCGCGCTCACCTATAACCAGTACAGGTTTATCCAGCGGTGCCAGATGAGAAACCTGCTCCAGCACTTCAATAAAGCTGTTCGCTTCACCCAGAAGATTATCTTTGTATCCAGCCATGATGAAATTCACCATTTGTTAGTGTTATTCACCAATTTACGCTAATTAGCCTGGCAGGTAAATTTATATAATTGCAATAAAATCAATTACATAAAAAGTTGGCACGCCAAGTGCATTACGAAAACAGCAGGGCATAGCCCGATATCAGAACAGTAAGTGAGGATTACATTATGGGTATTTTTTCTCGTTTTGCCGACATCGTGAACGCCAACATTAATGCGTTGCTGGAAAAGGCTGAAGA
Organism: Citrobacter sp. Cpo065; assembly: GCF_030332805.1. Taxonomy (NCBI): domain Bacteria; kingdom Pseudomonadati; phylum Pseudomonadota; class Gammaproteobacteria; order Enterobacterales; family Enterobacteriaceae; genus Citrobacter; species Citrobacter sp. Cpo065. Next base: position 546,124 of record NZ_JAOWHC010000034.1, on the reverse strand, counting down.
TCCGCAGAAACTGGTGCGGTTGATGATCCAGGAAATGGAAGACACGCTGGTTGAGGTACGTTCTAACTCAGCGCGTGCGCTGGCAGAAAAGAAACAATTATCTCGCCGTATCGAACAGGCCAGTGCCCAACAGGCAGAGTGGCAGGAAAAAGCAGAACTTGCGCTGCGTAAAGAGAAAGAAGATCTGGCGCGTTCTGCGTTAATTGAAAAGCAGAAACTGACCGATTTAATTGCCTCTCTGGAGCATGAGGTGACGTTGGTTGACGATACGCTGGCGCGTATGAAAAAAGAGATCGGTGAGCTGGAAAATAAACTCAGTGAAACCCGTGCTCGTCAGCAGGCGTTGATGTTGCGTCATCAGGCAGCGAGTTCTTCGCGTGATGTTCGTCGTCAACTGGACCGCGGTAAACTCGATGAAGCGATGGCGCGCTTTGAATCTTTCGAGCGTCGTATCGATCAGATGGAAGCTGAGGCTGAAAGCCATAACTTCGGTAAACAGAAGTCTCTGGATCAGCAATTTGCTGACCTGAAAGCAGATGATGAAATCAGCGAGCAGCTGGCGCAACTTAAAGCCAAAATGCAGCAAGACAAGCAATAATAACATCTGGCGGCGCCCGAACGCGCCGCCGCTCATCACCTGTAAGGAGTACTCATGAGCGCGCTATTTCTGGCCATCCCGTTAACCATCTTTGTGTTGTTCGTTTTACCGATTTGGCTCTGGCTGCATTACAGCAACCGTTCCAGCCGTGGCGAACTGTCGCAAAGTGAACAGCAACGCCTGGTTGAACTCAACGATGACGCACAGCGGATGCGCGAGCGCATTCAGGCGCTGGAAGACATTCTTGATGCTGAACATCCAAACTGGAGGGACCGCTAATGGGAGGCGTTAATCTGAACAAAAAACTGTGGCGTATTCCGCAGCAGGGCATGGTGAAGGGGGTTTGCGCAGGTATTGCGCATTATCTCGATGTGCCTGTGAAACTGGTACGGATCCTGGTGGTGTTGTCAGTCTTTTTTGGCCTGGCCTTTTTCACCTTCGTCGCCTACATCGTGCTGACCTTTGTGTTGGACCCGATGCCGGACAATGTGGTTTCCGGCGAGCAGCAGCCATCAAGCGGTGAGCTGTTGGATGCCGTCGATCGCGAGCTGGCTGCTAGTGAAAAGCGTTTACGTGAAATGGAACGTTATGTGACGTCCGATACTTTTTCCTTACGTAGTCGCTTCCGTCAATTGTGAGGACAGAAATGAACAATCGCTGGCAACGTGCCGGGCAAAGGGTTAAGCCGGGCTTTAAAATAGCAGGTAAGCTGGTGCTCCTGACCGCGCTGCGCTACGGCCCGGCGGGTGTAGCAGGGTGGGCGGTGGAGTCCGTCGCCCGACGCCCGCTAAAAATGCTGCTGGCGTTGGTTCTGGAACCGGTGTTGAGTCGGGCTGCGGCAAAATTGTCGAAACGCTATTCAGGTAATCAACCCTGATATTTGAATCAGCAAAAGAAAGCAACAATTAATCAACATTCCCTCAGTTAATTTGCGGCAGCTTACAAATATAATTTGTGGGCTGTCAGAATTCTTTTGGGTCGTTACCACGGGTATTGAGGGTGAACTAAAAAATCTATTTCGCAGAGCATTAATACCTAGGTTTTATATCAGGAAGTCGGTCAGCAATATTTGTGTTCCTATCGTGATATTCTGTAATCCTTTCTCACCTGCAATCAGATTAAATAATAAATTACAGCTTTGCTCACCTAATTGTTGGGTAGGAACATCAAATGTGGGTACAAAAATCAACAGGCTAACTGCAGCATGGGTAACCTGAGGAACAATCGTCCGCGCCTGCAGACGGTGATAATGCAGTCGCAATATTTTCTTAAGAACTGGCGTATAGTGTTGTAGTGAAATCCAACTCTCGATCAGGAAGATATTATGTTTAAAAAAGGCGTATTAGCGTTGGCACTGGTCATTGGTATGCCGGTTTACGCTGCCGAACACTGGATTGATGTTCGTGTTCCTGAGCAATACCAACAGCAGCATATTCAGGGTGCCGTCAATATTCCGTTAAAAGAAATGAAGGCACGTATTGCAGCTGAAGTTCCTGATAAGAACGACACTGTGAAGCTGTACTGCAACTCCGGGCGTCAATCGGGACAAGCGAAGGATATGTTGACTGAAATGGGCTATACGCAGGTGACGAATGAAGGTGGCATCAACCAGATCTCGCTTCCTAAAGTAGAGAATAAATAAGCCGTACGCAGTTCTTCTGCTCCTGGCGGTAAGAATAATGCCGCCAGGTACCGCCCAGGTAGTTGATAAGTAAGAATTGACCCCTATCTTTACTTCCTGTTTGTTATAATTTCTTCGGTTCCTTCAGCAAAACGGGATGGCGATGAAGCGACTTAAAAATGAACTCAATTCGCTGGTTAATCGCGGCGTAGACCGGCATTTACGCCTGGCTGTCACCGGACTTAGCCGCAGCGGTAAGACGGCGTTTATCACTGCGATGGTAAACCAGTTACTCAATATTCATGCCGGTGCGCGTCTGCCGTTGCTCAGCTGCGTGCGCGAAGAGCGTTTGCTCGGCGTGAAACGGGTTCCTCAACGCGATTTTGGCATTCCGCGCTTTACCTATGATGAGGGACTGGCGCAACTGTACGGCTCTCCGCCAACCTGGCCGACCCCTACGCGCGGCGTGAGTGAAATACGTCTGGCGTTGCGCTATAAATCCAATGACTCTTTACTGCGCCACTTTAAAGACACCTCCACGCTGTACCTGGAGATCGTCGATTATCCGGGGGAGTGGCTGCTCGATTTACCGATGCTTGCCCAGGATTATCTGAGCTGGTCGCGGCAAATGACCGGATTATTGCAGGGGCAGCGGGGCGAATGGTCGGCAAAATGGCGGCAGTTATGCCAGGGGCTGGATCCGTTGGCGCCTGCTGATGAAAACCGTCTGGCGGAAATTGCTGCCGCCTGGACGGAGTATCTGCATCAGTGTAAACAGCAGGGCCTGCATTTTATTCAACCGGGCCGTTTTGTCCTGCCCGGGGATATGGCGGGCGCGCCTGCGCTGCAATTCTTCCCGTGGCCGGATGTCGATGCCTGGGGGGAATCAAAGCTGGCGCAGGCAGACAAACACACCAACGCGGGCATGTTGCGCGAAAGATTCAATTATTACTGCGAAAAGGTCGTCAAAGGGTTTTATAAGAATCACTTCCTGCGCTTTGACCGCCAGATTGTGCTGGTCGATTGCCTGCAGCCGCTCAACAGCGGGCCACAGGCGTTCAACGACATGCGCCTGGCGCTTACCCAGTTGATGCAAAGCTTCCATTACGGGCAGCGTACGCTGTTTCGTCGGCTATTTTCTCCAGTGATCGACAAGCTGCTGTTTGCCGCCACCAAAGCCGACCACGTCACGGTCGATCAGCACGCCAATATGGTGTCGTTATTGCAGCAGCTGATCCAGGACGCATGGCAAAACGCGGCGTTCGAAGGTATCAGCATGGATTGTCTGGGGCTGGCATCGGTGCAGGCAACCACCAGCGGCTTGATCGATGTGAAAGGTGAAAAGATCCCGGCGCTGCGAGGTAATCGTCTGAGCGATGGCGAACCGCTGACAGTTTATCCGGGCGAGGTTCCCGCGCGACTGCCCGGACAGGCATTTTGGGACCGCCAGGGCTTTCAGTTTGAGGCGTTTCGCCCGCAGGTTATGGATGTCGATAAACCCTTACCGCATATCCGCCTTGATGCCGCGCTGGAGTTTTTAATAGGAGATAAATTGCGATGAGCGAGCCGTTAAAACCGCGTATCGATTTCTCAGGTCCGCTGGACGTGGAACAAAACACGGCGTTTAAAGCGCAGCAAATGTTCAACGAAACGGAGGCGCAGACTTTTTCTCCGGCGAAAGTGGATGAACCCCTGGAAGACGAAGGTCAGGCGGAGGCCGTCATTGATGCGGCCTTACGCCCCAAACGCAGTCTGTGGCGCAAGATGGTGATGGGCGGGCTGGCGCTGTTTGGCGTAAGCGTTGTTGCTCAGGGTGTGCAGTGGACCATGAACGCCTGGCAGACTCAGGACTGGGTCGCGCTGGGAGGATGTGCCGCAGGCGCATTGATTATCGGCGCAGGTGTCGGATCGGTGGCGACCGAGTGGCGCAGATTGTGGCGATTGCGTCAGCGCGCGCACGAACGTGATGAAGCGCGAGACTTGCTCCACAGCCATGGAACCGGAAAAGGTCGTGCATTTTGTGAAAAACTGGCGCAGCAGGCGGGTATCGATCAGTCTCATCCAGCATTGCAGCGTTGGTATGCCTCAATTCATGAAACACAGAACGATCGCGAAGTGGTCAGCCTGTATGCCCATCTGGTGCAGCCGGTGCTGGATGCGCAAGCCCGGCGTGAGATCAGTCGTTCAGCAGCAGAGTCCACGCTGATGATTGCCGTCAGTCCGTTGGCGCTGGTGGATATGGCGTTTATCGCCTGGCGAAATCTGCGGCTGATTAATCGCATTGCATCGCTGTATGGTATTGAACTTGGTTATTACAGCCGTCTGCGCCTGTTCCGCCTGGTGTTGTTGAATATCGCTTTTGCCGGGGCCAGTGAGCTGGTGCGGGAAGTAGGGATGGACTGGATGTCGCAGGATTTAGCCGCCCGCTTATCAACGCGTGCCGCACAGGGCATTGGCGCGGGGTTATTAACGGCGCGTCTGGGCATTAAAGCTATGGAGCTTTGCCGACCGCTGCCGTGGATCGATGATGATAAGCCACGACTGGGCGATTTTCGCCGTCAACTGATTGGTCAGGTGAAAGAGACCTTACAAAAGAACAAATCTCCGCGCGAAAGTTAGCTATAAAACAGGCGCCGATCGTATAACTTTACGCCCCGGCGCCTAATTTTCCAGCGCGCTGTCAATATTTGTTGACAGAGTTCTTCCTGCAAACCAAATACTGTCTTATCATTTAACACATAATCCCTTGTCCAGGTGAAGGTTCCTATGCGTTTGGAAGTCTTTTGTGAAGACCGTCTTGGTCTGACCCGCGAATTGCTCGATTTACTGGTGCTGAGAAGCATTGATTTACGCGGTATCGAGATTGACCCCATCGGGCGAATTTACCTTAATTTTGCGGAGCTGGAGTTCACCAACTTCAGCAGTCTGATGGCTGAAATCCGCCGTATTTCAGGGGTTACGGATGTGCGTACCGTACCCTGGATGCCTTCCGAACGTGAACATCTGGCGCTGAGTGCTCTGCTTGAAGCGTTGCCAGAACCGGTCCTTTCTCTTGATATGAAAAGCAAAGTTGAGATGGCGAACCCTGCGAGCTGTCAACTTTTTGCGCACACCCAGGAGCGGATGCGCAACCATACCGCAGCCCAGTTAATCAATGGGTTTAACTTTCAGCGCTGGCTGGAAAGCAATCCGCAGGATTCCCATAGCGAACATGTCGTGATTAACGGGCAGAATTTCCTGATGGAAATTACGCCTGTCCATTTGCAGGGCGAAAATCAGGAGCAGATGCTGACCGGCGCGGTGGTGATGTTGCGCTCCACCATCCGAATGGGACGTCAGCTGCAAAATATGACAACGCAGGATCTCAGCGCGTTTAGCCAGATTATTGCCGTCAGCGCCAAAATGAAACACGTCGTAGAACAAGCGCGCAAGCTGGCGACGCTGAGCGCACCGCTGCTGATTACTGGTAATACCGGCACCGGCAAAGATCTTTTTGCTCATGCATGTCATCTGGCAAGCCCGCGTGCGTCGAAACCGTATCTGGCGCTGAACTGCGCGTCAATCCCTGAAGATGCGGTTGAAAGCGAGCTGTTTGGCCATGCGCCGGAAGGCAAAAAAGGGTTCTTTGAGCAGGCGAATGGCGGTTCGGTTCTGTTAGATGAAATTGGCGAAATGTCGCCGCGTATGCAGACCAAATTGCTGCGTTTTCTCAATGACGGTACGTTCCGTCGCGTGGGAGAAGATCACGAAGTTCATGTTGATGTCCGTGTGATTTGCGCGACGCAAAAGAACCTTGTGGAGCTGGTGCAGAAAGGACTTTTCCGTGAAGACCTCTATTATCGTCTGAATGTACTGACGTTAAACCTGCCGCCGCTGCGCGATTGCCCACAAGATATTATGCCGCTTACCGAACTGTTTGTGGCGCGTTTTGCCGATGAGCAGGGCGTGCCGCGTCCGAAGCTGTCCGCCGATCTCAGCACGGTGTTAACCCGTTACGGTTGGCCAGGCAACGTGCGTCAGCTTAAAAACGCTATCTACCGGGCGCTGACCCAGCTTGAAGGCTATGAGCTGCGGCCACAGGATATTTTGCTGCCGGATTATGATGCGGCAACGGTTGCGGTCGGAGAAGAGGTGATGGAAGGGTCGCTGGATGAAATTACCAGCCGCTTTGAACGCTCCGTGCTGACGCAGCTGTATATGAATTATCCCAGCACGCGCAAGCTGGCCAAGCGCCTCGGCGTTTCGCATACCGCGATTGCCAATAAATTGCGCGAGTACGGCCTGAGCCAACAGAAAAAAAGCGAAGAGTAATGCCGTAAATGAAAATGCCTCCATCCGGAGGCATTTTTGTATGCAAACGCAGCTTACGCTTTCAGAACGTCCAGCGCTGCTGTGTAGTCTGGTTCGTTGGTGATTTCATTGACCAGTTGGCTGAAAACAACATTGTCATTTTCATCGATAACAACTACGGCACGTGCGGCCAGACCTTTCAGCGGGCCTTCAGCGATTTCAACACCGTAGTTTTTCAGGAATTCTGCGTTGCGCAGGGTGGACAGCGTGATAACGTTGCTCAGACCTTCCGCGCCGCAAAAACGAGAGTGGGCGAATGGCAGGTCGGCCGAAATACACAGTACGACGGTATTGTCGATTTCTGTCGCCAGTTGGTTAAACTTACGTACCGATGCCGCGCAAACGCCAGTATCGATGCTTGGGAAAATATTCAGCACTTTGCGCTTGCCTGCAAACTGGCCCAGCGTAACGTCAGACAGGTCTTTAGCCACAAGGGTAAAAGCCTGAGCTTTGCTTCCAGCCTGAGGAATGGAGCCGGCAACTGCAACCGGGTTGCCCTGGAAATGAACGGTTTGTGACATGGTTATCTTCCTGTTTACATATAGTTAACGTCGAGGCTAGTTTATGCCATCAACAGTTAACACGGCAAACGCTATTTGCGGATATCCGCTTCAGGGACTGCATTAAGGAAAACAAATGAGAACAGTTAAGGTATATGAGGAAGCCTGGCCGCTGCACACTCCCTTTGTCATAGCCCGTGGGAGCAGGACCGAAGCGCATGTGGTTGTCGTCGAATTGACAGAAAATGGCGTCACAGGTATTGGCGAGTGCACACCGTACCCACGCTACGGTGAAAGCGATGCCTCTGTCCTGGCGCAAATTATGAGCATTGCACCACAACTGGAAAACGGACTGACGCGTGAAGAGCTGCAAAAGCTGCTGCCAGCAGGGGCTGCACGAAATGCCGTAGACTGCGCGTTGTGGGATCTAAGTGCGCGTCAACAGCAGAAGTCGCTGGCGGAATTGGTGGGAAGTGAACTGGCGGAAGTGGTGACGACGGCGCAAACCGTAGTGATTGGCTCGCCGGAACAAATGGCTGCGAGCGCGGCTGCGCTGTGGGGAAATGGCGCAAAACTGCTGAAAGTTAAACTGGATGCTCGCTTGATTAGTGAGCGGATGGTTGCCATTCGTGCGGCTGTTCCTGACGCCACGATTATTGTCGACGCCAATGAATCCTGGCGGGCAGAAGGCCTTGCGGCACGCTGTCAGCTGTTGGCTGATTTAGGGGTGGCAATGCTGGAGCAGCCGCTGCCGGCTCAGGATGATGCCGCGCTGGAGAATTTTGTGCATCCGCTGCCCATCTGCGCAGATGAAAGTTGCCACACTCGCAGCAGCCTGAAAGCGCTGCACGGACGCTATGAAATGGTCAATATCAAACTGGACAAAACAGGCGGTCTGACGGAAGCACTGGCGCTGGCAACGGAAGCCCGCGAGCAGGGATTTGCGCTGATGCTGGGCTGCATGCTGTGTACCTCCCGGGCTATCGGTGCGGCGTTACCGCTTACGCCGCAGGTTAACTTTGCCGATCTTGATGGCCCTACCTGGCTTGCCAGCGATGCGGAGCCAGCCCTGCATTTTACGACCGGGCAGCTCCATCTCTAGGGTGCCAGCGCAGCAGATTGGACATGGCCAGCAGGTATTTTTCGCTCGCTTCATCCGATGAAAGGGGCGGAAATTCGGCGGTTATGCAGTGTAAATTCAGGTCTGCGCACCAGCTACCAAAAGAGCCGGGCGTTTCATAACCTACGCTGGTGACCAGAGGCAATTCAAACGACTGTGCCAGCCACGCACCCAGCTCGCTGCTTCTGGGATCTTCAATACAGGCCAGTGGATCGTGAAAAGAGACTACCCAGGCGGGATGAATTCGGTGAATAAGCTGACACAACGCCTGGGTTTCTGGTTCCGAACCCGGACTTTCTCCGGTCAACAACACCACATCACGCTCTTCTGCGCTACTGTTCCAGCGATACACCGTTTCGCCCGCTCTCCAGTTTGCGGCGGGAAAATTACGGTTCAGATCGACGCCGTTCGCATTTGCGCGCAGCCCAAGCTGGCAACCGTCAGGGTTTACGGCCAGCACCACATGGTGGCGACGCAGGGAAGGGTTAAGCGTACGCAATGCGCAAGAAAGGGTAACGATCGAGGAGTTTTCGTCGCCGTGCGTTCCCGCCAGTATCAGGCCGCTTTCACGATCGGCTGCCAGTGCAGGAAACCAGATTAGCGGTGCGCCTAACAATGAACGTCCGTAATGTTCGGTTCCAGGTGGGAATGCGCCGCGCTCGGCACGGGGACGGGTAACGGTCATAGTCATCTCTGAATGCTTGGATTGTTACTCGCAGTGTTGTGCAAAATGTATGGATAATCAAATCGTTTTCACACACTTATCTTTTCAGGTGTAATATCACTTTCTTGTCGGAAGTTAATTGCATTTCCTGCTGGCGATACAAATAATTACACATTCACTTAGTAGCCGGAATTGAGGGTATCTTATGCAGCATTCTGTTTCAGTAACCTGTTGTGCGTTGTTGGTTAGCAGCATTTCTTTATCCTGGGCTGCTGATGTTCCCAGCGGAACGGTACTGGCAGAGAAACAAGAACTGGTGCGTCATATAAAAGACGAACCGGCGTCGCTTGATCCGGCAAAAGCCGTAGGGTTGCCTGAAATACAGGTTATTCGTGATCTATTTGAAGGGCTGGTCAACCAGAATGAGAAGGGTGAGATCGTACCTGGCGTCGCTACCCAGTGGAAGAGTAACGATAACCGCATCTGGACGTTTACGCTGCGTGACAATGCGCAATGGGCGGATGGTACGCCGGTAACGGCGCAGGATTTTGTCTATAGCTGGCAGCGTCTGGTTGATCCAAAAACGCTGTCGCCGTTTGCCTGGTTTGCGGCGCTGGCGGGAATTAATAATGCTCAGGCTATTATCGATGGCAAAGCCACGCCTGATAAACTTGGCGTTAGTGCTGTCGATGCACGGACATTGAAAGTTCAACTGGATAAACCGCTGCCCTGGTTTGCCAATCTGACAGCGAGTTTTGCATTCTATCCGGTACAAAAAGCTAACGTTGAGAGCGGCAAAGAGTGGACCAAACCAGGCAATCTTATTGGTAACGGCGCCTATGTGCTCAAAGATCGCGTCGTGAACGAAAAACTGGAAGTGGTACCAAACACACATTATTGGGACAACGCCAAAACGGTGCTGCAAAAAGTCACCTTCCTGCCGATCAACCAGGAATCAGCTGCGACCAAGCGCTATCTTGCTGGTGATATTGATATCACGGAATCCTTCCCGAAAAATATGTATCAGAAACTGTTGAAGGATATCCCGGGTCAGGTTTACACCCCGCCGCAGCTTGGTACTTATTATTATGCTTTCAATACCCAGAAGGGACCGACCGCCGATTCACGCGTGCGGCTGGCACTCAGCATGACTATCGATCGTCGTCTGATGGCGGAGAAGGTATTGGGTACAGGTGAGAAACCGGCATGGCATTTTACACCGGATGTAACGGCAGGATTTGTGCCGGAACCTTCACCGTTTGAGCAAATGAGTCAGGAAGAACTGAACGCGCAGGCAAAAACGCTGCTGCGTGCGGCGGGCTATGGCCCACAGAAACCGCTTAAACTGACGCTGCTGTACAACACCTCAGAAAATCATCAGAAGATTGCTATCGCAGTGGCTTCTATGTGGAAGAAGAACCTCGGTGTTGACGTCAAACTGCAGAACCAGGAATGGAAAACGTATATCGACAGCCGTAATACCGGTAATTTTGATGTGATCCGCGCCTCATGGGTGGGTGACTACAATGAGCCTTCTACGTTCTTGTCGCTATTAACATCGACCCATACGGGCAATATCTCCCGCTTTAATGATCCGGCTTACGACAAAGTGTTGACCCAGGCAACTCTGGAGAATACAGAGAAAGCGCGCAATGCCGATTATAACGCCGCGGAGAAAATTCTGATGGAACAGGCACCTATTGCACCGATTTATCAGTATACCAACGGGCGTTTAATTAAACCGTGGCTGAAAGGGTATCCGATTACTAACCCTGAAGATGTGGCCTATAGCCGCACAATGTATATCGTTAAGCACTAGTTGAATACACCCTCCTGATAACCTTCGTTAACCTCATCTAAAACCAGAGCTGGCGCGGATTTCAGCGCCAGCACCTCTCGTATAATCGTAGTGGATGATGGCTTCTTTGAAACAGAGCGACGGGAAGAGGGTCATTGGATGCCACTACCAGCAGCACCGCAGCTGGACTGGGATAATCAGGTGAAGATTACTCTATGGGCGTATTCGCAAGGAAGATGAGAAAAATATTAATGATAATAAGGTTGCCAACAAAGATAGAGTTGATTTCATTCTGCTGTGCAGTCATTTGGGTTATTTGGTGTGCATGGGCAGACAAAATCACTCACGACACGTACCTTTTTGATGAGGGGCTTTATAAGTCAGTAATTGTTGGGACTTCCTTCCTAATAGGAATGTTCATTGCTTGGCGTGTGTACCTAAAGAATAAGTTCGCTGCAGGTATGGTTAAGAGGCTTTTTGGCGTTTGCCTCACCGTTATGATGTACCTGACTTTTATCTTTTGGAACGTTCCAGAGTTACTAATGATCTCATCAGCTAATAAGCATGTGAGTGACAATTACCGATTCAAGATGAGATACCCAACACAATCTGGAGGAAAAACCAGGTCATGTAAGGCTCATGTTATCTACTATGACACATATCTGAAGCGTGAAATCGCACTCTGTCACTGGGATGATGCTCCATCTTTTTTCTATACGGATTATATTCGCGTAGATAAGCTGATTTCAGGTATGGGCGCACAGATTATTTATCACGAAGCAGTTCATTGAGAAAATCCTATTCAAAGTTTAGCGGTCGCCATATGTCGGCCTTTTCTACTTCAGACTCACGGGAATCAACCACTACGTGCTTTGTTGATAAATCCAGCCGGTGAAGCCTGATCCTCTACACACAGAATAACTATGTCTGAGCCAATCATAATTGCCAGTGGGGTGACCTCCGCTACGGTAGGGATCACTTTCGCCACTAGTTCTTGGATTTAAGGGATTGATCCTTAATCTGATTGCAATGTAACTCAGACTCGAAGTCTGTATCTCGCAGGACCAGTATGTCGTAGCTATCAGCGTAAGCCCCCCATTTAAAACGGGCTAAATGTTTAGACTCACCATTAGGGTCGGTTAAATATAGGACACCATCCACCATCCACCATTCCTGCGTCGTACTTGTATAGCGTTTTTAACGCCAGCACGGGTGATCATCAGAGGCATATCCTGACCACGTTCATCATACCTCGCACAGCCAGTATTGATTCACCACTCCCGTTGGCGTTAGTACAATTCCAGGCATTCAGTACAGAATTGAAGCCTTATGCGATGATGTTATGTTGTTCTTTAGCCGCTTGAGTTTGAGCACTGCGGGCCAGCGCTTTCTCTTCATCGTAGTGAGAGCCATAGCCAGCAAGGACAGTCGTCGCGGCAAACAACAACATTAATTGACGATATTGGTTGTCTGTATTCGTAATTTTATCCATTTAGAACAATGAAATACCATGTTCATTTATAATCAAACACTAACAGAGATAATGGCTGGTGTGATTTTGCACCAACCATTTTATGTTTCCGGCGGCTGATGCTCCCGGCAAATCAGCAATGAATCTTCTTCACTCAATCTCTCTTTCGTCAGATTACAAAATCCCTGACCATCAATTTTTTGGTGGAACCGACAGCTATGGCAAAGACCAAAGCCAGGCACATTGTTGGTCCTCTGGATCCCGCGTAACAGTTCTAACAGCAGCTCTCTGAGCACGATCGCCCGTTCACCCATTGCCGATTCACTCTCCACTAAAAACGTGGGGGGCAGCAGGGCTTCCAGTAAGTTATTGGCCGACTCACTTAAGTGTAGATGGACGCTACGTTTATCACGGTGATCCGGCTTACGAACAATCAACCCTTTGTTTTCCAAAAGCTTCAGCGATTGTGACACGGTACCTTTGGTGAGACCGAGGTAGTCTGTCACGCCAAGCGGCGTATTGGAATAACGGTTGCAACGGGCCAGATACATTAACGCGCTAAGTTGTACTGGCTGGAGATCCGCCAGTAAAGGATGCTGGCGAAACCACATCCTTGTCAGGCTGGAAAGCCGGTCAAGTACGTCGAAAAGTGACATGTCGGGCATAACAAATCCTCCTCGGCATATAGTATCGATTAAAAACTATATTGACAAAGGGTAAAAGCAGCGTAGCATGAATTATAGTATCGAATCGATACTATAATTTAAAGGAGATGTATCATGACTAAAGCTCGTTTCTATCATGCAGGTTGCCCGGTTTGTGTTTCCGCAGAACAGACACTTTTGCAGCATTTGTCTGCGGATGTTGAAATCGATGTGGTTCATCTGGGAGAGCAACCTGATCGGGTTGCTGAGGCTGAAGTGGCTGGCGTGAAATCTGTTCCGGCGCTGGTGATTGACGGCAATGTGCTGCATATTAATTTCGGCGCTCCCATTGAAGCGTTGAAATAGCTGGAAAGTTCGGGAAGTTGCGTTGGCGATTTCCCGAATATACAAGACGTTGGAGAAGGTAGCGTGATGAAAACGACCGAAGAGTATCACCCGATAGATTGCGATCTTCATGATTATCTGGAAATCGCCTGCATGTACCACTATTGGTTGCACATTGAACTAACGGATGGCACATGTTTTGATGCTAAAGCGCTGACGACGTGTACCACCGTGGAAAAAGAAGAATTTCTGGTAGTGGATCAATCTGAAAACCAGCAAAAAATCCGTCTGGATTATCTGTCAGCGATCACCGCGCTGACACCAGGAGCGACGTTTAGCACAGTAAATTTTCAGCGGGCCTACCGCGGTTAGACGGTATAAATTCGAATGTCGTGCGCCTGGAACGCTGTGGCGTACTCTTTGCTGATGTTGTCCTCTACAACAATCACATCGATATTGCTGCTTTCGGTAACGACATATCGGGCGACGGCTGGGATTTTTTCAGCCGTTAGCGCGACGATAGTTTCATTACATTGTTTAATCACCGCTTTTTTGAATTCACAATCCGCATAATCAAATCCCGTTAAGCCGGATTCAGGCGACATCGCGCAGCCGCCAATAAACCCCTGATCGAATAAAATGTCCTGCACTTGTGCGATGGCGGAAGCTCCCACGCACCCACCTGAAGATCTCTGCACCACGCCACCCAGCATAATGACTTCAAACAGCGGTTTTTTTAGCAAAACAGCGGCAATCTCCGGTGAATTTGTCACCACGGTTAACGCCAGTTCGGCGGGCAGAGCTTCTGCCATCGCCAGATTGGTGCTACCCGTGTCGATAAAAATACAGCTTCCGGATTTGACCAGTCGGGCACATCTCTGCGCGATGTTGCTCTTTTTGGCTACATTAATACTCTTGCGCACGTCGATGTCTTCGGATTCAGGGAGTGTAATGACCGCACCACCATAAACTTTTTTACACACGCCATCTTTGCTCAATTCATGCAAATCACGACGAATTGTGTGTTCAGAAACACCTAATCGGTTAGCAAGTTCAGAACAAATGACCCTGCCGTTTTCTTGCAGGATCTGAAAGATAAGCGCCTGGCGCTGTTCCGGGAATGCGGCGTAATCGAGCATAGATACTCCAGGTGAAATAAACATCGAGCAATAAAGTGCATGATCGTGCATTATGATTAACTATGTCAACATCCCTTACAGGGGCCGTACTATTCTGGATACAACAGGAAGAGGTTCGCTATGAAGATTGCGCATATGGCGTTATGGACACAGGATCTCGAGCAGCAAGCTCGCTTCTGGGTCTCGTTTTTTGACGGCAAGATCAACGAGAAATACCGCAGTAAAACCAATCCTGGGTTTGAATCTTATTTTGTCAAAATTGGCGAGGAAATTGCGATTGAGTTAATGACCAAACCGGGTCTTATTGGGCAGCAACCTGACAATAATCGTTGCGGATGGGTACACCTCGCCATTTCTGTTGGCGGCAATGAAAGTGTTGATGCCATTGCAATGCAAGCGCAGGGACAGGGGATATTAGTCTCAGGTCCGCGCACTACTGGCGATGGTTATTACGAAGCGGTGATAAAAGATCCTGACGGCAATTTAATCGAGATTGTGGCGTAAGTCTTCAATCAGTTACCTGCAAATAAAGAGTACCTGCTGCTCATTATTGATGAGCACAGCTCATAAGTTTGTCCTTCTTTTCCTCTCTAATCACCGACACGTCTAGTCTCTATAATTTTACTGTTTTCAGCCCCCGGTGGTGCAATGTTGCCACCGTTTTGGAGAGTCGAATATGCAATACCAACTGGATGCCAGACAACAGGCAATCATCCCCATTGCGGCATTCACTGCCACAGGACAGATGGAAAAGTTGGACGTCGCGCTCAACGCCGGACTGGATGCGGGACTCACGTTCAGTGAAGTAAAAGAGATCCTGCTACAACTCTACGCATACTGCGGTTTCCCTCGCAGCCTGAACGGCCTGTCCTGCTTTATGTCGGTGGTGAAAAGTCGAAGCGAGAAAGGGCTTTCAGACGACGAAGGTAGAACGGCCACGCCGCCACCTGCAGACTGGAACAGTGTTCAGGCTGGGAGCCTAACTCAGACGCAACTGGTTGGACAGCCTGTAAGCGGTCCGCTGTTTGACTTTGCACCCGCTATTGATGTCTGGCTTAAAGCACATCTGTTTGGCGATATTTTTCAGCGAGATGTACTTGACTGGCAGGACCGTGAATGGGCGACCGTTTCGGCGCTGGCCGTTCTGGGCGGCGTTAACAGCCAACTGAAAAGCCATTTTGCGATATGCCTTAACATCGGGATCCTCCCTGAGCAACTCAGTGAGTTTATTACGATACTCGAACAGCACTGTGGAGCCGGGATTGGGGAAAATGCCTGTACGGTTCTTGATGAATGTCTGGTATGAACACCGCGGACATTATCCATACTGGAGTCACTATGAACGAACAATTTGATGGTAACAGCGTCTTTCCACGTGGAGAGAAAAATGAAGCGTATGCGAAGTATTTCACTGGCGACAGCTATCTGACCATGCTCTCCATGGAAGGCGTGGTAATTGGCAATGTCGCATTTGAACCGGGTTGTCGTAACTTCTGGCATGTTCATCATGAGGGTGGACAAATATTGCT
The DNA here is from genome assembly GCF_030332805.1 of Citrobacter sp. Cpo065. NCBI lineage: Bacteria > Pseudomonadati > Pseudomonadota > Gammaproteobacteria > Enterobacterales > Enterobacteriaceae > Citrobacter > Citrobacter sp. Cpo065. The sequence goes on along the minus strand of NZ_JAOWHC010000034.1, from coordinate 530,345 downwards.
GGTGACCGGTGGCAGAGGTTGGTATCAGGAGTGGAATAAACCGGCACGTGAGCTGAAAACCGGCGATGTCGTGCACATTCCGGCTGGAATGAAACACTGGCACGGCGCCGCGCGTGATAGTTGGTTTGCCCATATCGCCGTGGAAATCCCGGCCCCTGGCGCGTCGAACGAATGGCTGGAACCGGTTAGCGACGCTGAGTACAACCTGCTGCCCTGAACTATGCTGGTTCTGGTAACACCTAATCCCTGAGGAGATCTCAATGGTCATGAATGTGAAGGGTTATGCTGCTCTGGCGGTGAAAGAAGATTTAGTCCCCCATAATTTTGTTCGTCGCGATCCGCGTGAAGATGATGTGGTTATCGATATTTTATACAGCGGTGTATGCCACTCGGATATTCACAACGCCTACAACGATTGGGGCGGCGCTAAATATCCGATGGTACCAGGGCATGAGATCATTGGCCGCGTGGTGCATGTTGGTAAGTCGGTAACAAAATTCAAAGTGGGCGATCTCGCAGGGGTCGGCTGCATGGTTGATTCGTGTCAACACTGTAGCGCCTGCGAGCAGGGGCTAGAGCAGTATTGCGAAGAAGGTAACACGCTAACGTATAACGATATCGACCGTCATGACGGTCTGCCTACTTTCGGCGGCTATTCTGACAAAATTGTCGTTACCGAAAAGTTTGTGGTGAAGGTCCCTGAAGGGATCGATTTACGCGGTGCGGCGCCGCTGCTTTGCGCCGGGATCACAACATGGTCGCCTCTGCGCCACTGGCAGGTAGGCGAGGGCAGTAAAGTCGCGGTTGTCGGTCTGGGTGGACTCGGGCATATGGCAATCAAACTTGCAAATGCGCTGGGCGCGGAAGTTACGCTGTTTACGCATTCACCGGGCAAAGAAGCTGATGCCAGACGTTTGGGTGCCAGTCACGTTGTGCTTTCCACTGACAGTGAACAGATGAAAGCGACAGCGAATCAGTTTGATCTGATTATCGATACTGTGCCCTACGTTCATGACCTGAACCCTTATATCCCAACCCTGGCGCTAAGCGGTACGCTGGTGCTGGTCGGTTATCTTGGTGCGTTGGATCCGTTTCTGAATACGGTTCCCCTGATCCTTGGGCGTAGGTCTGTGGCGGGTTCAGTTATCGGCGGCATTGCTGAAACGCAGGAGATGATGGATTTTTGCGGTCAGCATGGTATTACCGCCGATGTCGAAGTGATCGATATTCAGGATATTAATCGTGCCTGGCAGCGGATGTTGAAAAGCGATGTGAAATACCGCTTTGTAATTGATATTGCCTCATTGAAATAAGTACAAAAAAGACGCGGATTTCCGCGTCTTTTCTTTTGTTAGTGTGTCAATGGCGATGCTTCAGGATTATCCATATACAGCGTCTGGCTGGGGAATGCAAAGTCGGCGCCGTTTGCCTGGACTATCGTGATAATCTTTAAATAAACGTCTTGCTGTACCGCGAGCCATTCCTTCCAGACGGTGGTTTTCGTGAAGCAATACACCATGATATTCAACGATGAATCGGCAAATTCATTAAAATAGACCAACAGAGTTTGTTTCTGGTCTATTCCAGGATGGTTTTGCAGCATTTCTCTGACCGACTCGACAACGGCACCGACTTTATCGGCATCCTCATATCGTAACCCGATCACCGTTTTAATTCGCCGGTTGGTCATGCGCCCTGGGTTTTCTACGCTGATGGAGGAGAAAATCGAGTTTGGCACATACAACGGACGATGGTCGAAGGTGTTTATTTTAGTCATTCGCCAGCCAATTTCTGCTACCGTGCCTTCAATATTGCGGTCCGGGGAGCGGATCCAATCGCCTATGCTAAACGGTCTGTCGAAATAGAGCATAATGCCTGAGAAAAAGTTGCTCAGAATATCTTTCCCCGCCATACCCACTGCGATACCGCCAATACCGCCAAAGGTTAACAGGCCGGATAAGCTCATACCGAAGTGTTCGCCATACAGTAAAATGATGGCAACCACGATGGTAATCTTGATGATACGCGACAGGATCCTCGCGCTGGTGATATCTCTGCCTTTATTAATCTGCGTCTTTTCAAACTGATTAATCACCAGAAAAAGTTTGATGGTCAGGATCAACGCAATCAACGAGGTGCAGATAAAGTCGACCACGCTGGGGGAGATAAATTTCAGGCTGTAACTTTCGATAACGTTATTAGCAATGCTGCCAAACGTCCCAATGATAATGGCATAGACAAAAAATTGTGCGGCATGAAATATGAATCCTTTGCAGCGACGCTCTCCACGATGATACCAGACGCTCATCAGGACCAGCGCGGCACAGCAGCTAAGAATTACCGTCAAATTAAACGCATTATTCATAAATAGTTCAGCGATCATGATTCTTCCTGGCAACTCCGTGTTAGCTAAATATCATCTGACATCCTAATCCCCAGATATTTTACTCAGTTAAGGCGGTCAGATCATTAATCAAAAGGAGAGATAAATAATGCAATCAGCGCTATTTTCAGCGAAATAACGTTGACGTCAACCCTGTATGCGGTTTATGTAGCAGACAGTCAGTTGATGTCATGGTATTGTTAGCGCAAAGTAACAAGGTTTTTCATTTGCAAAAGGACAGTACTATGATCATGGCTAAGCTGAAAACAGCGAAGGGACGGAAGTTTCTGTTGTGCCTGCTTGGAGTGTTTATTATCGCAGCGTCGGTCGTGACGCGAGCGACGATCGGTGGCGTTATTGAACAATATGACATTCCGCTATCCGACTGGACCGCTTCAATGTACGCCATTCAATCTGCAATGATTTGTGTCTACAGCATGGTGTTTACGATTCTGTTGGCTATCCCGCTTGGTATCTATTTCCTCGGCGGTGAGGAGCAACACTAGGCGTTTAAAATGCCGGATGATATCGCCATCCGGCATTTCATTGTGTGGTTAATCGTCTTCTTCGTCGTCCAGTTCAACTGGCGTCTGATATTCATCCGGCTTGATGACCAGCAGGTCACAGCGTAGATGATCGATAACCTGTTCCGCGGTATTACCAAGAAACGCAGCAGAAATACCGGTACGTCCGACGGTCCCCAATACCACAATACCCGCCTGCAAGTGCTCGGCTAAATCAGGAATGACCTCTTCAGGTAAGCCTTTTTCAACGTGCGTCACTTTCTCATCAATACTGAATTTCTGGCGTAGTGCCTTCATGGCCAGCAGATGCTGTCCACGGATTGCGTCGTTATAAACGCTGGGATCAAATTCAGGCAGTTCAATCGCGATGTTGATTGGTGTGACAGGGTAGGCGCCTACCAGATGCACTTCGGTATGGTTAACCTGTTCTGCAAGCTGTAGCGTCTCTTTGACCAGTTTTTCATTGAGCGCGTTGTGATAAGCCTCTTCACTGGCGAGGTTTACGGCAACCAGTGCTTTACCCCCTTCAGGCCATGGCTGGTCTTTCACCATCCATACCGGACTTGGACATTTACGCAATAAATGCCAGTCGGTTGGCGTAAATATTACGGCTTCGAGGCGGTCGTGTTGGTGCGCCATCTTGAGGACCAGGTCATGCCTGGCGCTGATGACTTCCTGGATGATGGCTTCAAAGGGTCGGTTATGCCAGACCACTTTAATCTCCAGAGGGATCCCTGCTTCGATATAGTATTTCGCTTGTTCACGTATCCATGCAGTTCGCTGGCTGATGACTCCCTGACGCATTGCCGTACGCTCATCAGGCGACAGCAGGGTAGTCATCTCATAGGAAAAGTCATAGATTGGCAAAAAGGCTTTAATTTTTCCACCAATCCGTTGATGCAAATAAACAGCTCGCCGTAATGCTGGTTGATCGTCCTGGTTAGGGTCGATGACGACCAGCATATTTTTATACATAGCCATACAGGGTCTCCTTACAACTGTCATCGCAGTTTGTAACTAAAAGAGTAACCCAATAATGTGGTTTGAAACAGGGGAGAACCTCTAGCCAGATCAATAAATTGGGGAAATCTCCAGCTTTTATCTACATCCCGCTCAATTTAAACAATTTTTCTCAGCCTGTAGTGCACCGACTCTTCCGCTCGCTTTGGCAGTAATCGCTGTAAATTTAAAAAAACTCATCAAGCATCAAGTGAAACTGCAATTTTTTCTCGTCGGGTTGAGGAATGCCATATTGTTGAAAAAGCCTGTTTTGCAGTGAATGTGAAAATTCACCGAGGCAGTTCCAGAGAATAGCGAGATCCTGGTATTGATCGGCGATGCCAACTCGTCCCACATCAAGACACCCCACTATTTCATCATTACAAAAAATAATGTTATCCAGTGAAAAGTCACCATGAGTAACAACAGGAACAGATGAGAAGGGCAAAAGAGTGTGCATCTTTTCCCAGACCTGTTCAACAGAACAGCCATTGCGTTCATCATCAAAATCCTCGGCATCAACAAGATTATTTTTCATCCGGTTTTGTGCCAGTGTGAGACGAAATTGGTGATTGCTGTTAAAGGGGCAGCTATTTACTGGAATGGCATGTAACCGACGCAAAAATGTCGCCATAGTATCAACAATATCATTACTCATATCAGGGTGCTCTTCTAACATCTGGAAGGCAGTTTTCCCTGGTATTGCCGTGGTGAGTAGCAATGCTACGTCAGGCGTTCGGGAAAAATGCTTAACGTTTGGCAGCGGGATGTAATCTTTCAACCAGATGAGCCTGACCATTTCATCCGTAATATCATTGGCAACGCTACCGTTACCTTGCTTCAGATATAATTCAGGGGCATCCACTTTGTCGTAAAGTCGGTAGATGGCAGCACCAGATTGACCGACATGGTCACGTGCCCATTTATAGCCATCAAGCTCATGGTCCAGGCTTGAGTTTAATTGCAAACGCGCGCAGGTGCTTTCCCTGTGAATATGATTCATAACATTCCTTTGTCTGAGTATGGATAAACGGCGGGTGCACACATTACAAGTTGATTATTAAAACAGGGAATAACCTCCTGCCAGATCAATAAATCGGGAAAATTTAGCGATTTGACAGAAGGATAACAGAGAGGCTTGCGGAAAGATTACGCAACGTTACGCGTGTGGCCGGCAAGAACTGCCAGCGCGTCGCTGTTCTCAATAGTGATATATTTGCCTTTCACCGCCAGCATGCCGCTTTTCTGGAAACGACCCAGCAGGCGGCTGATGGTTTCAACCGTCAGACCGAGGTAGTTACCGATGTCGCCACGGGTCATGGTCAGGCGGAATTCACGAGGCGAGAACCCACGCTGGGCGAAGCGACGAGACAGATTGTAGATAAAGGCCGCCAGGCGCTCTTCAGCGTTTTTCTTCGACAGCAACAGAATCATATCCTGGTCGCCTTTGATTTCGCCACTCATCAGACGCATCATCTGCTGACGCAGGTTCGGCATCTTACCGGACAGGTCATCAAGGGTTTCGAAAGGAATTTCGCATACCATTGAGGTTTCCAACGCCTGAGCAAAGCTCGGGTGATGGCCGCTGCCAATGGCGTCAAAACCTACCAGGTCACCCGCCAGATGGAAACCGGTAATTTGCTCATCGCCTTGTTCGGTAATGGTATAGCTTTTTATCGTTCCGGAGCGGATAGCGTAGAGTGATTTAAGCTCATCACCTGCTTTAAAGAGCGTCTGCCCTTTTTGGATAGGCTTTTTGCGCTCGATGATGTTATCGAGCTGGTCAAGCTCATGCTCGTTAAGTGTGAACGGGATGCAAAGCTGGCTGATGCTGCAATCCTGGCAATGGATAGCACAACCGCCAGACTGAATGCGCCGTATAATTCGCTTTTCCGGGATCATAGGTCTGCTCAAGCCGTAATTGATATTTGTCAATTTTAACATCTTTTTGGTGAGCACGTAAGCCTGAGCTACTCCCAATAGAGAATAATTCAGGCATAACTGGAGCGAATGTTTGTATCTGCTTGATTAACCACACTTAATTTAGGGTCGCATTATGCGGAAGTGTGATCAATAAGGCATTAATTGCCTGGAATCTAGAGTAGCAAATAACCTTCGTGGCGCAATAACCACTCTTTTCGTTGTACACCGCCGGCATATCCGGTCATGGTGCCGTTACGTCCAATGACGCGATGACAGGGAACCACAATGCTTACTGGATTGGAGCCATTAGCAGCGCCGACGGCTCTTGCAGCGCCGGGGCGCCCCAACTGTTCGGCCAACTGACCATAATGCATGACCTGCCCGCAGGGGATAGTGCGTAATGCTTGCCAGACTTCACGCTGGAAAGGCGTCCCAGCGGTTGCCGTTTCCAGCGTGTCAATGATGCTGAGGTTTCCGGCAAAATACTCAGAGAGTTTGTCGCTTAATCCACCAGGATTTTTGGCGGCAATGCGCTGATAACCTTCTGTACGGTAATGAATATCAAGCAATTGTTCCATGCGATCGCTGTGCTGATCCCATTCCACTGCGCGCAGGCGAAATTGCTCATCACAAATAACCCACAGCGGGCCCAGCGGCGTGTCGATGGTGTCTTCCAGTAAGTTAAGCATCCGTTTCTCTCATTACAGCATTCAGGCGAGGCTACACATTATCACGCCAGTGACCGTCGCAGCTATACCCCTAAAAACGGATATCAACTTGTCGTGGGTAGATCGGTTCAGCGCGGAGGATCCGGTTAATTATTGGAAATAATCGTAAACCGTTACCAGTACAGTTGTCGGTATAATAGTGCGCGGTTATGATAATGCCCGTCGCAATACGCTGGAGGATGAAACATGAACCTTGATGATGCATCGCTGTTTCTTGACGCAATGGGGGATGTTCAACCGCTGAAAAACCATGCCGATGTGCACTGGCAGCCCATGCGTAATCTTCGCACTCCGGCGCGTATCGATACGCTACAACTGGATAATTTTCTCTCGACGGGATTTCTCGATATTGTCCCGTTGAATGTGCCGCTCGAGTTTCGTCGCGAAGGTTTACAGAACGGCGTGACCGACAAGCTGCGAAACGGAAAATACCCGCAGCAGGCGAGCCTTAATCTTATTCGCCAACCTGTTGAAACATGTCGCCAGATGCTCTTTAGCTTTATTCTGCAGGCGCAGCAGGAAGGGTTGCGTAACGTGCTGGTGATACACGGCAAGGGACGTGACGATAACTCCCATGCCAATATTGTTCGCAGCTACGTGGCGCGCTGGTTGACGGAATTTGACGACGTGCAAGCATACTGCGCCGCACTGCCGCATCATGGCGGCAGCGGGGCATGTTATGTGGCATTGCGTAAAACCGCACAGGCAAAACAGGACAACTGGGAGCGTCACGCTAAACGCAGTCGCTGAACGACGTAAACATCAGGCGGCCAGCACTCTGTTCCTGCCTTCGTTCTTGGCTTTGTACAACGCGTCGTCAACGCGTTTGAATAGCTCATCGATGCTTTCATTTGTTTCGTGCCGAGCTACGCCAATGCTGACGGTAAAGCGGGGAAGGCCCGGGAGAGTCACTTTGGCCACCGTCGCCCGTATCACTTCTGCGAGATTGAGGGCAATATCTAACGAGGTTCGCGGCAGCAGCAGCACAAATTCTTCACCTCCCCAGCGAAAAATCAGATCATCCTTTCTTGCACAGGATTCCAGTGTGCGTGCCAGAGCGCAAAGTACCTCATCACCTTTTAAATGACCAAAAAGATCGTTAATGCTTTTAAAGCGATCGGTGTCGATCAACAGCAGGCTGTAATCCTGTGTCAATGACATCGCGTGGGTCTGTTCCGGCTCGGTTACCTGATAAAAATGTCGGCGGTTAAGCAATCCCGTTAAGGCGTCACGCAGGGCCGCACGCTCAAGCTCCTGTTCCAGCCGTTTTTGCTCGGTAATATCATGAATAATGCACAGCATGAGCTTATTACCGTAGATTTCAATTGGCCCGGCGTAGGTTTGTACGTGACGGGATGTGCCGTCTGCCAGTTTATGCACAAAATGCAAAGGTTTATGGCCACCGGGAAGATGGGCGATTTCATGCATCACCGGGAGTATATGACGGCCCAGCGTATTGATTTCCCATGTATGTTTCTGACACATCGTATCATGGCTATAGCCATAAAAATTTAGTGCACTGAGATTTGCATCAACGATAAGCCCATCACGGGACGGATCGATAAGCAACATTGGGGCCGAGTTAGTCTGGAAAAAACGCGCGTAAAATCCCTGTTTTTTTCGCTGATAATTCGCTGAACGGCTCGCTTTCAGACCTTGTGAAGTCGGTGTTTCAATGCCTTCGAAAAGAATAACGTCACCTGATTCCGGCAGAGAGCGGATGGACAGGCGGCTGGCCATCGCGACGTCTTCACCTTCGCGGCAAACCGTAAGGATTTCTACAATGTCGTGATGATTTCTCAAATCGCTGAGATACATGGTTAAATCATTTTGGGCATGAGTTGAAAATATGCCCTTGCGGAGTAGAGAAAAGCAGGGGGCTTGCATCAGTTCCCGTGCAACGGTATTAGCGAACACCAGTTCTTCGGTATGCGGCGAAACAATCCACACCGGCAGGGTTAATAAATCCAGTGAATGCAGCTCGGTTGTGCTCATCGATAATCCCGTTATCTTTATCTGCTGTGTAGCCCGTTTAATGGCATCTGTTTTTTATATTACAGTCTCATAATGTTATTGATTGTTGAGGAGACAAAGACTGTACGATTCGCTGCTGCTTAATGTTACTTTCCGTTGGAATCAATTCATGGATCTGATGCGCAGGCAACGGTTTTGCAAACAAGAAACCTTGCAGCACGCCACATCCCATCTGGGTCAGGAGCATTTCCTGCTCCTGGGTCTCTATTCCTTCAGCCACTACTTGCATATTCATGGAGTGGGCTATGTCAATAATAGTAGACACAATCTTTGTATTTTTGCTGTTCTCGCTGATATCTTTAACAAATACTCTGTCAATTTTTAATTCCTGTGCCGGAAGAGACTTCAACATCAATATATTTGAATAACCGGTACCGAAATCATCAATTGAAACGGTGATCCCTAAAGCTGAAAATGCATTTAAGACTTCAGCGCTACGTTTTAAATTTTTAAGTGCTGTACTTTCAGTCAATTCCAGCGTGAGATATGCAGGTGATAGTTGATATTGTGCAAGGGCGCTGCAAACCACATCAACGATGTCATGTTGTTCAAACTGGGAAGGGGAAAGATTAACGGCGAGGGTCCATTCCGCATGGCCCTGTAACTTCCATTGATGTAACTGCTGGCATGCCTGCTGGATAACCCATTTCCCGACCGGAATGATAAGGCCTGTTTCTTCCAGCGCAGGCAGAAACTCTGCGGGTAACAGCATGCCGCGTTCCGGGTGATGCCAGCGTAATAACGCTTCAAAACCGGTCAGGGAATGATCTCCGGCGGTGTATTTGGGTTGATACCAAAGCTCAAATTGATCGTGTTCCAGTGCTTGTGACAGTTCCTGTAAAAATGTCGGCGGTTTATCGGCGATAGCTTCCATTTCCGGGCTATAAATAGCCCAACCGTTTCTGCCAGCCTGTTTGACATGATACATCGCCATATCAGCCTTTACTTTTAACTCATGCAACGTGGAACCATGCTCAGGATAAATACTGCTTCCCGCACTTAACGAAACCCGAATGGTGTACCCAAACAGCGTGAAAGGATCGCCAATCGCAGCGGCAATCCGGGTCAGCAGAGCGGTGATATCCTTTTTATTGCAGTCAGGAACCAGAAGAATAAACTCATCTCCCCCCAGCCTCGCCAGCGTCATGGTGTCATCAAGGCAGCTGTATATTCGCTGCGTACTGGCGATGAGCAACTGATCGCCGATGTGATGTCCCCAGGTATCGTTAACGACTTTGAAGCGATCGAGGTCGATGAATACCAGAGCAAATTGATGCTGATGCAGTTTGGAATGCTGCAAACAGGCCTGTAAGCAGGCATCTATCTGTGTGCGATTGGCAAGTCCGGTAAGTGCGTCGAAGTGGACCTGATGCTCAAGCTGGCAGTTAAGTTGATGTAAGTTGTCAGCCAGTCGGGAGGTACGCAATTGCGAATCCACCATCGACACCACCAGCATGATACCCAAAATAACCAGCGTGACGGCGCAGACCCAGACAGAGAGTTCCAGTGTGCTGAGCCCATTGTGTACTGTGTGTCCAAAATGGGTGAATGTTGCCGCTCCCATCCCGGTGTAATGCATAGAGGCAATCGCCAGCGCCATAATAAGGGCGGCGACAAGCCGATTGATCAGGGCTCGACGGGTATTTTGGCGCAAATGAAACGCCAGCCACAGACCCACACCAGATGCAACGATGGCAATCATCACTGAGAGCAGTATCAGCGAATGATTCCATAGGATGGCAACATGCTCAATAATGGCATACATGCCAACGTAGTGCATGGTGACGACGCCGGCGCTTAATATTCCTGTGGCTACGACTAATCGTTTTGTTGAAAGCGTATTACCGGAAATGGCGATATTAATAGCGAGAGTTGCAGAAATGAGCGCAATAAAGAAAGAAAATGCCGTGAGCGAAAAATGGTAATTGATCGGCATACTCATTTTAATGGCCAGCATACCTATAAAATGCATTGACCAAATACCCATCCCTAGCGTAGCCCCGCCAGACAGGCGCCAGAAGGTTGATTCACGTCGATTGGAGATTGCCACCTTGCCCGCACTATCGAGAGCAATAAAAGAGGCAATAAACGCGACAACAAAGGAAATCCCAATCAATACAGGGTCCCACGACACGTTCAACATCATACTACCTATCGAAAAAAAGCCGTGGTAATAAATCTAGCAGGTTTTGTCCAGTTAACATGATAAAACCGGGAATGTTCTTATGTTTTTACACTGGTATTAGAGGAAACAGGAAGATAGTGAAAATAACGAGCCATTACTTATATAAACATTCACCAAATTTATAGTTCTGTGTGTTTTATGCTCTCCATGTGCTTGTCATCACAATAACCTGATGACTGGCACCATCACAGCCATTTGATGGAATAAAACACTGAACTAACAGGAATAAAAGGTGTAATTTATTGCCTTAAGTAAAAGGATTGCAGGCTCTCATTGAAAGTTCAGCTTTCGTCGCAGAGCAATGGCATTCTGCATTGCAGGTGCTATAAAAAATAATATCTACATAATTTCTTAGTGCACAGGACTAAAATGTTAAATGATATTAGCGTCAGAACCTTTATTATTTTATTTCTGCTCATTTCGGCAGTTGCTCTCAATATTGTTGAGATGATTTTCTCGGCCGCGCCGGAAATTATAATTGGTACAAATGTGGTAAGCGTTATTTCTATATTATGCTTATGGTGGTATATGACGAAATATCTGGTTATGCCGATCAATACGGTAAAAAGGAGCATTGAGGAAGTGACGTCTGGGAATCTGGCGATCAGTATTCCAGAGTTTGGTAATAATTGTGCAGGTAGACTAATACCGGGCATCAATAGTTTATCGAGTAATATTTCAACACTCGTTAATGAGATCAGAACATCCTCGCAAACGGCGATGGCGCTCTCTGAACAGCTTGCGGAACGCAGCGCCGAGCTTTCAGTGAAAACGGAACAACAATCCGGAGCATTGATGCAGACGGCTGCTAATATGGATGAGATAGCCGTTAATACGCGAAATAATGCTGACAACACGCAAATCGCCAGCGTCCAGGCAACAGTTGCCACGCAATGCGCCATTCAGGGTGGCGAATTAATGGTGCAGGTTGCGACAAATATGCGTTCAATCACCGAATGTGCACAGCAGATGACGGAAATTATTACGCTAATTGATGGTATCGCATTCCAGACAAATATTCTGGCATTGAATGCTGCCGTGGAAGCGGCGAGGGCCGGTGAACATGGCAAAGGTTTTTCCGTGGTGGCCGGTGAGGTCAGAATGCTTGCACACCGAAGTGCGGATGCCGCTAAGAATATTAAGCAGCTGATTGCGCAAACCCATCAAAATGTTCAGCAAGGTGCAGCTATTGTGCGTGAAGCAGAAAAAAATATGCATGATATTGTCGGTGGTGCCGGTCAATTAAACCAACTGATGGGCGAGATATTAACCACTACACAGGAGCAGGAGAAAGGAATTATCAGAATTACTCATGCACTGGCCGAACTGGAGAATGTAACCCAAAGTAATGCCATTATGGTTGATGAGCTTTCTGATTCCTCAGGTATCCTGAAAAACCAGGTGATTGATCTCCAGTCGCGAACACATAAATTTCGCTTAAGTAACGCTCTTGAGTCAGCGAGATGGCAGCGGGCTTAACCGGACATCTCGATGCAAGCGTCGCAATCGTCGGCGCTTTTTGTATTATCAGATATTTTCATGAATCATTTCAGCACAATGGGACAATGAGATATTGCTTAACATATTCTGACAGCTAGACTAACGAAAAAAGCTGAATGTTTGTGGAGGCGCTGTGGAAGCCATTAAGGGAACGGATGTTAATGTGCCGGATGCCGTGTTTGCCTGGCTGCTGGATGGTCGAGGTGGCGTAAAACCGCTGAGCGATAATGATGTAATTGATAGTCAGCATCCCTGCTGGCTACACCTTAATTACACTCATCCTGAAAGCGCCCAATGGTTGGCGACAACACCTCTTCTTCCCAACAATGTGCGTGATGCGCTGGCGGGCGAAAGCACCCGACCACGCGTAAGCAAAGTAGGGGAAGGTACCTTGATCACGTTGCGCTGTATTAACGGCAGCACCGACGAGCGTCCTGACCAACTTGTGGCGATGCGTTTATATATGGATGAACGTCTGATTGTCTCAACCCGTCAGCGCAAAGTGCTGGCACTGGATGATGTGGTCAGCGATCTCCAGGAAGGGACAGGACCGGCTGATTGTGGCAGTTGGCTGGTGGATGTTTGTGATGCGCTAACCGACCATGCCAGCGAATTTATCGAACAGCTGCACGACAAGATTATTGATCTGGAAGATAACCTGCTCGATCAGCAGATCCCACCGCGTGGTTTTTTGGCTTTACTGCGTAAGCAGCTAATTGTGATGCGCCGTTATATGGCACCACAGCGTGATGTCTATGCCCGTCTGGCGAGTGAACGTTTACCCTGGATGACCGACGACCATCGGAGACGGATGCAGGATATCGCTGACAGGCTGGGGAGAGGGCTGGATGAAATAGACGCCTGTATTGCCCGGACCGGTATTATGGCGGATGAAATTGCGCAGGTGATGCAGGAGTCTCTGGCTCGCCGAACGTATACAATGTCATTGATGGCAATGGTTTTTCTTCCCAGCACATTTTTAACTGGGCTTTTCGGCGTTAACCTTGGCGGTATCCCCGGCGGTGGTTGGCAGTTTGGTTTCTCACTTTTTTGTATTCTGTTAGTGGTCCTGATTGGTGGTGTTACTTTATGGTTGCACCGTAGTAAATGGTTGTAACAACAACGTTTTTTAGTGGCTTTTGCGCATGAAAACGTCCTGATTTTTGAGCGAAGTCAATAAACCATCTACCTATTCGGGGCAATATCTCTCTCGCAGGTGAATGCAACGTCAAGCGATGGGCGTTGCGCTCCATATTGTCTTACTTCCTTTTTTGAATTACTGCATAGCACAATTGATTCGTACGACGCCGACTTAGATTAGTCGGCTTTTTTTTGCCTGCAGGAAATCAGCGTCTACCCTAAAAGAGTCAACCTGAATGACTGGAGGGGTATATGACCTGTCTGATTGCCACTGCGAACACTGATTCGCTACCGACCGATCCGGTTCCCATTCCCGACCCTATACCTCGTCCGCAGCCCATGCCGGATCCGCCGCCGGATGAAGAACCGATTAAATTGTCGCATCACGGGCACAGATCTGCGAGGATACGCGCCTGCTGAATGTGAGTTTTTACCGCGAGATTAAATTGTGACCGCTTTTTCAACCCTGAATGTTTTACCTGCTGCTCAACTCGAGAATCTTAACGAGCTGGGCTATCTTGAAATGACGCCTGTTCAGGCTGCTGCGTTACCGGCAATCCTGGCGGGTAAAGATGTTCGCGTGCAGGCTAAAACCGGCAGTGGCAAAACGGCTGCTTTTGGTCTTGGGTTATTACAGCATATTGATGCCGCGCTGTTTCAGACGCAGTCTCTGGTGCTGTGCCCAACGCGCGAGCTTGCCGACCAGGTGGCGGGTGAACTGCGTCGTTTAGCGCGCTTCCTGCCAAACACCAAGATCTTAACGCTGTGCGGTGGGCAACCCTTTGGCGCACAGCGTGACTCCCTGCAACATGCACCACATATTATTGTTGCCACACCGGGTCGTTTACTTGACCACCTGCAAAAAGGCACCGTTTCTCTGGATGCCCTGAATACGCTGGTTATGGATGAAGCCGACCGCATGCTGGATATGGGCTTTAGCGATGCGATTGATGATGTCATTCGCTTTGCGCCTGCGTCACGTCAGACTTTGCTGTTTTCCGCAACCTGGCCGGAAGCCATTGCTGCTATCAGTGGCCGGGTACAGCAAAATCCATTAACGATTGAAATTGATACGGTCGATGCGTTACCGGCGATTGAACAGCAGTTTTTCGAAACCTCCAGCCACGGAAAAATTCCGCTGCTGCAAAAGCTACTCAGCCAGCATCAACCCGCATCGTGCGTGGTTTTTTGTAACACCAAAAAAGATTGTCAGGCAGTTTGTGATGCACTGAATGCGGCAGGGCAAAGCGCACTGTCATTACATGGCGACCTGGAACAGCGCGATCGCGATCAGACGCTGGTTCGTTTTGCCAACGGTAGCGCGCGCGTCCTGGTCGCAACCGATGTGGCCGCACGTGGCCTGGATATCAAATCACTTGAGCTGGTAGTTAACTTCGAACTGGCGTGGGATCCGGAAGTACACGTCCATCGTATCGGACGTACCGCGCGTGCCGGCAACAGCGGTCTGGCGATTAGCTTCTGTGCGCCGGAAGAAGCGCAGCGTGCCAACATTCTTTCTGAAATGCTGCAACTGAAGCTGACCTGGCTAACTGCGCCAGCTAACGGCTCAATCCTGCCGCTGGAAGCAGAGATGGCGACATTATGCATTGATGGTGGTAAAAAAGCGAAAATGCGCCCTGGTGATGTTCTGGGGGCTCTGACCGGTGATATTGGTCTGGATGGTGCTGATATCGGCAAAATTGCCGTTCATCCGGCACACGTCTATGTCGCCGTTCGCCAGAACATAGCGCATAAGGCGTGGAAGCAATTACAAAACGGTAAGATTAAAGGCAAGACTTGCCGGGTCCGGTTATTGAAATAACTACCCGTTGGGGCGCCTGATGGCGCTCCGCTTATCAGGCCTACAGGCGCTTATGCACGTTGTAGGCCTGACAGACGCTTACTTCACTTCCACCACGTTCAGGCGTAACTCATCCAGTTGAGCATCATCTTCTTCTGGCTGCCAGCCCGCAGGCTGCAGCGGGATCTCTTCACGATCGAACGCTAAATCCCCGCCGTCCACAACCTCTGAACCGTGCTTAATGCCTTTAAAATCGAACAGATTGATATCGCTCAGATGTGAAGGTACAACGTTTTGCATCGCACTGAACATGGTTTCAATGCGGCCTGGATAGCGTTTGTCCCAGTCACGCAACATATCAGCAATGACCTGACGCTGTAGGTTAGGCTGTGAGCCGCACAGATTGCACGGAATAATCGGGAAACCTTTCGCTTCGGAGAAACGCTCGATATCTTTCTCACGGCAGTAAGCCAGCGGGCGGATCACGATGTGCTTACCGTCATCACTCATCAGCTTCGGCGGCATGCCTTTCATTTTCCCACCGTAGAACATGTTTAAAAACAGCGTTTGCAGGATGTCGTCGCGATGGTGGCCGAGCGCAATCTTGGTGGCTCCTAATTCGGTTGCCGTACGGTACAGAATGCCGCGACGCAGGCGAGAGCAGAGCGAGCAGGTCGTTTTGCCTTCAGGGATTTTGTCTTTGACGATCCCGTAAGTGTTTTCTTCGACAATCTTGTACTCAACGCCCAGCTGTTCCAGATACTCTGGCAGAATGTGCTCCGGGAAACCGGGTTGTTTTTGATCGAGGTTAACCGCAACTAAGGAAAAACTGATCGGGGCGCTTTGTTGCAAATTACGCAGGATCTCCAGCATGGTATAGCTGTCTTTCCCGCCGGAAAGGCACACCATAATGCGATCGCCGTCTTCGATCATATTGAAATCGGCAATGGCTTCGCCCACGTTACGACGCAGACGTTTTTGCAGTTTGTTCAGGTTGTATTGTTCTTTCTTTGTAACTTGTTGATTATCTTGCATTCTTACCGTTCTCAAAAACCAAAAGGGGCATGTAATGGGCAAACTTCAATCACAGGGCTAGTTGGTTATTCAACATTGCAACCCGATCGTCATTCATTTCTTCAATCCATGTACTGTAGACGTCGTACACTATTTGCGCGTTTTCATGCCCCATCTGATTAGCTATAAATGATGGGTTCGCTCCAGCCGATTACAGCCAGCAGGCAAAAGTATGCCGCGTATGGTACGGATTACGGCGACGAATACCAGCACGTTTTACAGCTGCGTTCTATCTGGCACCGATGCTACTCATAGAGTAGTAAGATTTTTGCTCTCCGTGACCAGACCAGAATAAACTGTGAACCGAACGATTGAATAAAGGTACATGGTCCCGGACAGGAAGCAATTAATCAGCTGAAAGCAGATATTGAAGCGCTGAAGAAAATTGTGGAGCAGTTCACCGCCAGATAATTCAGTTCTGAACTATCAACGAGCAATGTCAGGGAGCGAAAAACGCAGGGTGTGGCGAACTGCCGCAACCATGCCGTATGCAAGAGCATGGCTGCGGCCAACCGGCAAACATCCGATAGTGCGAGTATTGAATGATTGCCAGTCACAGCGGATGGTACTTAAGCAATATGACGGTTCAAGGCGTTTAATCTGAAACCAGCCACATATCAGCCTCTTCAAACATTTCCTGCACAGTTCGGCTTATCTGTTCTTTCTCATGCTTGCTGGCGTCAGTATTGATCGCCGGCAGTGTCATCATCGGTTTAACCCGAACATCAGCATCGGGGAAGATCCGGTGAACCCTCTTAGTTAACTCGCCCAGAATGATATCTTTTGCACCGGGCAGACCATCAAAATTCCTTTTGTCATAAACGAGTTCCACGAACATTGCTTATCGCTCTTTTTGCTGGATGTATATACAGTATTTATACTCTGTTTTTATCCGGGTTTCAAGAGAGGGCGTAATGATGTCACGACATAGCGATACTGAAATGGCCTTGTATGCTTCGATCAGGAATCGTGGGGAAAATGAGGGAGAAACAAAAAGCCCGCAGCGATGTGCGGGCCAGACAGCTTAGCGGACTACCAGTACCGAACACTCCGCGTGACGCACTACAGCCGCGGCGTTAGAGCCCAGCAGGTAGGTGGTGATGTCAGGTCGGTGTGAGGCAATAATGACCATATCGGCCGGTAATTTTTTGGCGATCTCCAGAATCTTATCTTTCGGCGCACCTTCTGCGACATGAACGTGCACTCTGTCCGTTGGGATATTGAACTTCTTGATAATCTCTTCCAGTTGAGATTTCGCTTCGGCTTTCAGATCGTCCATGGCCGGTAACTCTGCCGAGTAGGCCAGTCCCAGGGAAGCGTAATAGGGCAAGGACGGAATAACGGTCAAAAAATGAACCTGCGCATCGTCGATCTTTGCTTCTGCTTCAACATGGGCAATAACGCGTTGAGTTAATTCTGAGTCTGAAATATCGATGGGTACAAGAATCGTTCTGTTCATAAAACCTCCTGTTTAAGTATCCACGTAAAGCTTACCGCGTAATGGCACTTTATGTACAATGACAACGATCACATTTTGGCATCACTTTATTTTGATTTCAGGAAATTTTCCTTTTATTACCCCATCGTAAAATCGGCCTTTAGAGACCACGATCAGGAAATCACGAAAAATACGGGCAGGGACCTGCTGATATTGCAGGGTAGCCAACTGGTGAAAGCGAATTTCTAGCGTGCAAGAGGATTCGTCATAGCCGACGGATGCAATACGGGATGATTTTACAGGATGATGATTCATTGCAGGTATCCTCTACTACAGACCTTAATGCAAGATATCATCTATCAGAGATGTGTTTTAACGCAACAGATATAATATTTCGAATGAGATAAAACAGAGTTACACAGAAAATAAGGATAGCCCGCCGTTGCCAGCGGGCTTACGAATTTAGAACTGGTAAACCATACCCAGTGCTACAGTGTCATCGGTAGAGATGTCATTGCGAGTGTAGAAGCTGTCGTCTTCGTCCAGCAGGTTGATTTTGTAATCAACATAGGTGGAGAAGTTTTTGTTGAAGTAGTAAGTAGCGCCTACGGAAGCATATTTAACCAGATCTTTGTCGCCGCTTGTTCCTGCTGGGCTTGCAGCAGTACCAGGCATAGTCAAATCCTTACCTTTAGACATCAGGAAAGAAACTTCCGGACGCAGACCGAAGTCGAACTGGTATTGTGCAGTCACTTCAAAGTTCTGCGTTTTGTTGGCAATAGTATTATCGCTACCGTCTGAACCACCATACGGGGTCATATTGCGGGTTTCGGAGTACATGGTTGCCAGGTAGATATTGTTGGCGTCGTATTTCAGGCCGGCAGTCCATGCGTCAGCCTTATCGCCACCAGCGGTAGAATCGTTAACCTGCTCATTAGTACGGTCAGAAGAGGTGTACGCTGCACCGAAGCTTACGCCCATACCCAAATCATAGGTAGAGGAGATACCGAAGCCGTCACCGTTGGAGTTCTTCATGTTACGATCGGCGCCACCGTTATTGGTGCCTTCCTGCTCTGGTGACTGATTTTCGTTCGCGCCCTGGTACTGCAGCGCAACGTTCAGACCGTCAACCAAACCAAAGAAGTCAGTATTACGGTAGGTTGCAACACCGTTTGCACGACCGGTCATGAAGTTGTCAGCTTTGGTGTAAGAGTCGCCACCGAATTCTGGCAGCATATCGGTCCAGCCTTCAACGTCGTACATTACGCCGTAGTTACGGCCGTAGTCGAATGAACCGTAGTCGCCGACTTTAATACCTGCGAATGCCAGACGAGTCCAGGAGTCGCCTTTATCACCTTCGGTGCCGTTGGCCTGAACCTGATATTCCCACTGGCCATAACCGGTGATCATATCATTAACCTGTGTTTCGCCTTTGAAGCCCATACGCATATAAGTCTGATCGCCATCGCTGTTAGCGTCGTCAGAGAAATAATGCAGGCCGTCTACTTTGCCATAGAGATCTAATTTGTTGCCGTCTTTATTATAAACTTCAGCAGCGTGAGCTGCGCCTGCAGCCAGCAGGGCAGGAATTACGAGAGCCAGTACTTTTCTGTTCATTGAAATAATCCTTTAGTTTTTTTATTAACCTGTGACCACCCATGTAGGGAGTAAAAGCATGCTAAAGGAGAAGTTCCGTAAAGAGATAAATATGAATTGTTACGTCTTAAGTAAAACCTTAAACAAATAATTCTACGGAAATAGTGATAATTGCCGTGAATGAGTTTGTAAAATATATATAAAATAAAAATTATACAATTGAATTTTGTTGGGCTATTCTGCGCGTGTTATATGCCTTTATTGTCACGTTTTATTTTTCGTTGGTATATTGATGACACTTATTAATTAGCCAGCGAATAAATTGACAAGCCCGAACAACTGTTCGGGCTTTTTTTTTGGTTCCGGGCTAATACTGAGAAAAACGTATTATTCGGTACCGCTCTTTTCCGCTTTGCCTGCCAGTTGGGCCAGGAAGTCGTAGCGTTTTTGCAAATCAGCCGTTGCATCCTTCCACAGCTGTTCTGCAACTTCTGGCTGTTGGGCGTTCAGGCGGCGGAAACGCTGCTCGTTAAGCAATGTTTCGGCCAGCGCATCTGACGGTGGGCGCGAGTCGAGCGCCAGCGGCAGCTTACCTTCGTCTGCTCGGCGTGGGTCAAAGCGGTACAGCGGCCAGAATCCGGTAGCCGTGAGTTGACGCATCTGATCGTGGCTTAGCGCGAGGTCATAGCCATGCTCCTCACATGGGCTATACGCGATAATCAGCGACGGGCCGGGGTAGGATTCAGCTTCCTGGATAGCTTTGACCGTCTGATTCAACTGGGCGCCCAGAGAAATCTGTGCGACATAAACATGCCCGTACATCATCATGCTGACGCCAAGATCTTTGCGAGCCTTGCGCTTGCCGTGCTCACCAAACTTGGTAACCGCCCCAAGCGGCGTGGCTTTCGACGCTTGTCCACCCGTGTTGGAGTAACACTGGGTATCCAGCACCAGAATATTGACGTTCTCGGTCAGGCTCAGGACGTGATCCAACCCGCCAAAACCAATATCGTAAGCCCAGCCGTCGCCGCCAATCAGCCAGATGGACTTCTCGACCAGCGCGTCGGCATCGGTTAACAGTTGCTGTGCACCTTCGACATCTTTCAGATGCTGGCGCAGCGCAGCAACTTGCTCACGGCGTACTTCTGGCGTCGCTTCTGCATGCAGGGCGTCATTCAGTTCAGCCGGAATATTATCCGCAAACTGCTCCAGCAAACGCATGACGCGCACACGGTGTTGATCCACCGTCAGGCGGAAGCCCAGACCAAACTCAGCGTTATCTTCGAACAGAGAGTTTGCCCACGCAGGTCCACGACCATTGGCATCGGTCGTATACGGCGTTGAGGGGAGGTTACCGCCATAAATCGATGAACAGCCGGTCGCGTTAGCGATCAGCATGCGGTCGCCATACAGCTGCGTAAGCAGTTTGATATACGGCGTTTCACCACAACCAGAACAGGCGCCGGAATATTCAAACAGCGGAGTGATTAACTGCGAGGTACGGATATCAATGCGTTCAAGCTTGCTGCGGTCGATCTCCGGCAGATTGAGGAAGAAGTCATAGTTAACTTTTTCTTCTTCAACATGCTCAAGGCGCGACATCATATTGATGGCCTTGATTTCCGGGTTTTGGCGATCTTTTGCCGGGCAAACTTCGACACACAGATTACAGCCAGTGCAATCCTCTGGTGCAACCTGCAGGACATACTTCTGACCGCGCATATCGCGTGATTTCACATCCAAAGAATGCAGACTGGCAGGGGCGTTTTCCATCGCTTCAGGTGAAACCACTTTGGCGCGGATTGCCGAGTGCGGGCAAGCGGCAACGCAGTGGTTACACTGGGTACACAGCTCTTCCTTCCAGATGGGGATCTCTTCGGCGATGTTGCGTTTTTCCCAACGCGTGGTGCCCATTGGCCAGGTGCCGTCTGGCGGCAACGCTGATACGGGGAGGGCATCACCCAGACCGGCGAGCATTGCCGCGGTGACGGTTTTCACGAAATCAGGTGCGGCATCAGAAACCACCGGTGGTCGGTTTGCGCTGTGCGGATCAACCGGCTGGAGTGCTACTTCGGCGACGGATTCGCGCGCCAGGGCCAGAGCCTGCCAGTTACGTTCAACAAGGTCCTGTCCTTTACTGCTGTAACTTTTCGCAATCGCCCCCTGCAATTCAGCCAACGCGCTGTCGCCGGGTAAGATTTGCGTCAAATGGAAGAAGGCCATTTGCATAACGGTGTTAATACGCGCTGCCAGACCGCATTCGCGGGCGATTTTGGCCGCATTAATCACGTAGAATCGGGCTTTCTTCTGATTCAGTACCGCCTGAACTTCCTGTGGTAGACGACCCCAGACTTCATCCACACTGTATGGCGTATTAAGCAGGAAGATACCGCCTGGTTTCAGGCGCTCGGCCATCTGATACTTATCGATAAATTGCAGCTGGTGACAGCCAACAAAATCGGCTTGTGAAACCAGATACGCTGATCGAATAGGCTGCTCGCTAACGCGCAGGTGGGAAACCGTCAGACCGCCTGCTTTTTTCGAGTCGTAGACGAAATAACCCTGCGCATACCATGGCGTCGAGTTACCAATAATTTTGATATTGTTTTTGGTGGCTGACACGCTACCGTCGCTGCCCAGCCCGTAAAACAGCGCTTCGAGCTTAGCCGTACCGGGCAGGGTGTTTTCCGGTAACGGTAGCGACAAGTTGGTGACATCATCATAGATGCCGACCGTAAAGCGAGGTTTCGGCTTCGCGCTGCTCAGCTCATTAAAGACCGCCATCACGCAGTCTGGACCAAACTCTTTGGAAGAAAGGCCATAACGTCCGCCAATCACGCGCGGCAGCGTTTCTCGCTCGCCACAGTTGAAGGCTTCTGCTAACGCGGTCATCACGTCCAGATACAATGGTTCGGCCTGTGCGCCGGGCTCTTTGGTGCGATCCAGGACGGCGATGCTGCGTACGGTTTCCGGAAGCGTGCGCAGTAAATGTCTGGCAGAGAATGGACGGAACAGACGCACTTTCAGAACGCCGACTTTCTCGCCATGCGCCAGCAGTTCTTCAACGACTTCTTCGCAGGTTCCAATCGCCGATCCCATTAAGATAATGACGCGCTCAGCCTGAGGATGGCCGTAATATTCAAATGGCTGGTACTGGCGACCTGTCGCTGCGGCGAAATCGTTCATCGCCTGTTCTACATGATCGTAAACCGCGTTGTACCACGGGTTTGTTGCCTCGCGTGACTGAAAATAGGTGTCCGGGTTCGCAGATGTACCGCGAATAACCGGATGCTCAGGATTAAGCGCCCGAGCGCGATGAGCATCGATTTCCGCCTGCGGCATCAGTCCGAGGATCGTGTCGTCGGCCAGTGGCACAATTTTATTGATTTCATGGGATGTACGGAAACCATCAAAGAAATGAATAAACGGAACCCGGCTTTTCAGGGTGGCTATTTGCGAAATCAGCGCAAAGTCCTGTGCCTCCTGAACGCTGCTGGCACACAGCATTGCACATCCTGTCTGGCGCACCGCCATCACGTCGGAATGATCGCCAAAGATTGATAATGCGTGAGTAGCAATTGTGCGAGCCGCAACGTGCAGTACAAACGGGGTCAACTGACCGGCCAGTTTGTACAGCGTTGGGATCATCAGCAACAGGCCCTGCGATGAGGTAAACGACGTAGAGAGCGCACCGGTCTGCAACGCGCCATGAACGGTTGCGATCGCACCGCCTTCTGACTGCATTTCTACGACGCGAGGGGTATCCCCCCACACGTTCTTAAGCCCGTTCCCGGCCCAGGCATCTGCCTGTTCAGCCATCGTCGAACTGGGCGTAATCGGGTAGATGGCGATAACCTCGCTGGTACGAAATGCGACTGAAGCAACCGCACCATTACCGTCAATTGTGATCATACTGACACCCTTACATTGCGCAAAAAGAGGGACACGCGTAACAGCGGCGAATCCTGTAGTTATCTTTCTATTTTAGCAAAAGCGCTAAAGACAGATTTTCGCTTTTGTGTCCCTGGAATAAACAGAATGAATGGTTTGATCAAAGGAGCAGGCAAAAAATTGCCAGAAAATGTAAACAGTACGCATAAATGCGTATTTTGCCTCTCGACGGCGGTGTTTCCGCTGCCTATTATTTATGGCTGTGTCGTTTGGTTAATATTCAGAGGGGAGTAAGATGCGCGCAGCGTTTTGGGTAGGATGTGCCGCGTTATTATTATCGGCTTGTAGCAGCGAACCTGTTCAGCAGGCAACCGCCGCGCATGTCGCACCGGGCATGAAGGCAGCAATGTCCAGTTCAGGAGAAGCTAATTGCGCCATGATTGGCGGTTCGCTCTCTGTTGCTCGTCAACTGGATGGTTCTGCTATCGGGATGTGTGCGCTACCCAACGGCAAACGCTGTAGTGAGCAGTCGCTTGCCGCCGGAAGTTGTGGGAGCTATTAAGCCACCACGTTTCCTACATTAAATCCGCGAGTTTATACGTCAGTGTTTGTTCTGCTGTCGCCAGCGTTAACTGGTCAGCAGTTAGATCGACCTGTGCGCCTTGCTTAAACATTTCGCTGACGATCCCGTCGAGCGCGTTAAGCTGTGGATCGGCGCACATCATACGCGTCATCGCCATATCTTTTACCTTCAACTCACCGTCGGACAGCTTGCCCTGACCGCGGAATTGATTACACATCTTTCCTGATACCGTCATGTTTTCGCCAAAACTTAACTCAGGTGGGTTGTTGGTGGTGGTGACGGCTTTACCATTCACGCTTTGCAAAACGAAGCGGTGATGCTGCAACTGTTCGCGATTGACGGAAACTTTTCCATTGCTCACACAGCCAGCCATCAGCATGCTGAGCGCAATCAACGTGACAACTTTCTTCATTAAATTTCTCTACGTTTGTGACGGGAATACATTCAATATAATAATGATACTGACTGTTTTATCATCGGTGATTATCTGAAAATGCTCCCCTGACGCCAGGGGAGCACAGGAATTAGAAGAGGGCGTTTGGACAGGTCTCGCCTTTGGAGATTTGGGCCAGATTCTGTAGCGTAGTCTCAGAAATACTGGTCAACGCTTCAGCTGTCAGGAACGCCTGATGTCCGGTGAACAACACGTTATGACAGGCTGACAGACGACGGAACACATCATCCTGAATGACGTCATTGGATTTATCTTCAAAGAACAGATCGCGTTCGTTCTCATACACGTCCATACCCAGAGAACCAATTTTCTGGTTTTTCAGCGCATCGATAGCGGCTTGTGAGTCGATCAATGCACCACGACTGGTGTTAATGACCATCACGCCGTTTTTCATCTGTTCAAAGGCTTCGTGATTGAGCAGATGATAATTCTCCGGTGTTAACGGGCAGTGCAGAGAGATGACATCTGACTCGGCAAACAGCGTTTTAAGATCGACATATTCAACGCCTAGCTCCAGCGCAGCAGCGCTCGGGTAAGGATCGAACGCCAGCAGACGCATACCAAAACCTTTCAGGATCCGCAGTGCAGCAATACCGATTTTACCGGTACCGATCACCCCAGCGGTTTTGCCATACATAGTAAAACCGGTCAGCCCCTCAAGAGAGAAATTGGCATCACGGGTACGCTGGTAGGCGCGGTGAATTCGGCGATTCAGCGTCATCATCATGCCAATCGCATGCTCAGCGACGGCCTCTGGTGAATAAGCTGGAACACGCACCACCTGCAGACCCAGCTCTTTTGCTGCGTCGAGATCGACGTTATTGAACCCGGCACAACGCAGCGCAATGTATTTCACGCCATGCTTTTTCAGTTCTTCCAGAACGGGGCGGCTGCCATCGTCGTTGACGAAAATGCACACAGCTTCACAGCCATGGGCGGTTTTCGCTGTTTTTTCCGTCAACAGAAAGTCAAAGAATTCAAGTTCAAAACCAAAAGCCTCGTTAACCTGCTGCAGATACTTCTTGTCGTACTGTTTTGTACTATAGATGGCGAGTTTCATAAGACTTTCTCCAGTGATTTTGACGTCACATTAATCCAATTCAAATTATTTTACAAAATCTAAAAAGTTATTGATAGTCATAGGCGTAATGAATAATGTCAGCGCATCTGTTGTTAGTGTGGGCAGGTTACACAATTTCAACAACTGGATATTTTTCTATCCAACTCACCCCCCGAATATCGCGGCAGGTAAAAAGCCAGCCGAATCACATCCGGACAGCTACGCTTATACAGGTAGCAATTATCGGGAGGGGTTATGCTGACTCACTCTGAAGCAAAACGATGGGCCACCCTAATGCTCAAGGCGGCATTATGCGATGGTATGAAACCTGATGAGATTTCCCGGCAGGTACATCTGGTCTGCGATCATCATGGTAGGGAGTGCCTCGAAGAACTCATTGAGGAAATTCTGATAGAAGCAGGTCGTATCGGACCTAAACATAGCGATGGACAACTTAGGCCTCATTGAGTCTGAATCTTAATATCCCAGACGGCACGTGTAACAGCGTGCCTGGAAATCGGTTATCTATCCTTAATGTGGGCATATCCAGTTAAACATGCCACAATACAGGCCTAAACCGGCTTAAATTTTTGCTAAATCAGGATATTAACTACCCATGAAGGGTAAATATAAAGCCGTTCTGGCACTCCTCTTATTATTGATTCTCGTGCCGCTGACGCTAGTGATGACGCTTGGCCTGTGGGTGCCTACGTTGGTAGGTATCTGGTTACCCGTTGGAACACGCATCGCGCTGGATGAGAGCCCGCGGCTGACACGGCATGGGTTGCATATACCTGAACTCCGCTATCTGGTTGAAGATTGCCCGCTAGCACGCATCACTCAGGCGGATCTGTCTCACCCCAGCCGCTGGTCGCTGAATGTCGGGACCATTGAGTTGGATTCAGCTTGCCTGGCCAAATTGCCGCAGGCAGAGCCATCGCCGGCAGCGCCTAAAACGCTGGCTGAATGGCAGTCAATGCTGCCCAATACCTGGATTAACATCGACAAACTTATTCTTTCTCCATGGCAGGAATGGCAGGGAAAACTGTCACTCTCGCTCACTCCCACCACTCAACAGCTGCGTTACCAGGGTGAAAAAGTTAAATTCCAGGGGCGTTTGCACGGACAAAACCTCACGGTAACTGAGCTGGATGTTGCGGCATTTGAAGGCCAGCCGCCGGTAAAATTGGTCGGTGAATTTACTATGCCACTGGTTCCCGATGGGCTACCGGTAAGCGGTCATGCGGTTGCGACGTTAAGTCTGCCGCAAGAGCCTACGCTTGTGGACGCCGAACTGGAGTGGCAAGAAAACAGCGGACAACTGATTGTCATGGCGCGTGATAATGCCGATCCGCTGCTGGACCTTCCGTGGGAAATAACACGCCAGCAACTGACCATCAGCGACGGACGCTGGAACTGGCCTTATCAGGGATTCCCGTTAAGCGGGCGGTTGGGCATAAAAGTTGAAAACTGGCAGGCCGGACTGGAAAACGCGGTGGTGAGCGGGCGTCTGAACGTTCTGACGCATGGCGACGCCGGTAAAGGAAATGCCGTATTAACGCTGGGGCCGGGTAAGCTTGGCATGGATAGTAGCGATATGCCGCTACAGTTGACCGGTGAAGCGAAACAGGGCGATCTGATCTTCTACGCGAAATTACCCGCCAGACTCACTGGAAGTCTGAACGATCCGCAATTGGCTTTTGAGCCAGGAGCGCTGCTGCGCTCACGTGGGAGGGTGATTGATTCGCTGGATATTGACGAGATTCGCTGGCCGCTGGCAGGCGTAAAAGTCACGCAACGTGGTGTGGATGGGCGTCTGCAGGCTATTTTACGTGCGCATGAAAACCAGATGGGGGGCTTTGAACTGCATCTGGATGGCCTGGCAAATGATTTTCTTCCTGATGCCGGTCGTTGGCAGTGGCGATATTGGGGGGAAGGCAGCTTTACGCCGATGCATGCCCGTTGGGACGTAGCGGGTAAGGGAGAATGGCATGACAACACCCTGAAGCTATTTGATCTTTCTACCGGATTTGATCATCTGCAATACGGCACGATGAAGGTGGAAAATCCGCGTCTGGTGATGGACGAACCGATAGTTTGGGTACGGGATGCAACCAAACCGACATTTAGCGGCGCGCTGTCGCTGGACGCAGGGAACACCACCTTCACCGGGGGAAGCGTGTTACCACCATCGACGCTGAAGTTCAGCGTGGAAGGTAGCGATCCGACAATTTTCCAGTTCAAAGGCCAGCTTCACGCGGGGGCGATTGGGCCCGTACAGCTGAATGGTCGTTGGGACGGTATCCGTCTGCGCGGACAGGCATGGTGGCCAAAACAATCGCTCACCGTATTCCAACCTCTGGTTCCACCTGACTGGAAAATGAAGCTACGTGAAGGTGATCTGTATGCGCAAGTCGCGTTTTCGGCAGCCCCGGAGCAGGGCTTTGAAGCAGGCGGTCATGGGGTGTTAAAAGGCGGTAGCGCCTGGATGCCCGATAACCAAATCAACGGTGTCGATTTTGTATTGCCTTTCCGGTTCAGTGAAGGCGCATGGCAACTGGGTACGCGTGGACCTATTTCACTGCGTATTGCGGAAGTGGTGAATCAGGTGACGGTGAAGAATATCGCCGCCGATCTGCAGGGGGCGTACCCCTGGAGTGAAAACAACCCGTTACTGTTGAGCGATGTCAGTGCCGACCTGCTGGGTGGCAAAATCATCATGCAGCAACTGCGGATGCCGCAGCACGACCCGGCCTTATTGCGGGTGCAGAATATCTCTTCCAGCGAGCTTATCAGTGCGGTTAACCCCAAACAGTTCGCCATGTCTGGCCCGGTCAGTGGTGCGTTGCCATTATGGCTGGACAACGAAAAATGGATCATTAAAGACGGCTGGTTGACTAATCCAGGGCCGATGACGTTGCGTATTGATAAGGACACAGCGGATGCGGTCGTCAAAGATAACATGGCGGCGGGGGCGGCCATTAACTGGCTGCGTTATATGGAAATAAGCCATTCGTGGACGAAAATAAATCTGGATAACCTCGGTGTCTTAACCATGCAGTCAACCGTGACTGGCAATAGTCGGGTAGATGGCAAAGTAGGTACGGTTAATTTGAATTATACCCACGAGGAAAACGTCTTTACGCTATGGCGCAGTTTGCGTTTTGGCGACAATTTACAGGCATGGCTTGAACAAAATGCAGCGCTGCCGGAAACCCATTGCCCGGAAGGCAAGGAATGTGAGGAACAACAATGAAAACGATAGCTGCCATGCTGGGTCTGCTGACTTCATCTCTGCTGGTAGGATGTACTCCCAGAATCGAAGTGGCTGCGCCAAAAGAGCCCATTACCATTAATATGAACGTCAAAATTGAGCATGAGATCCATATCAAAGTTGATAAAGACGTCGAAAGTTTATTGAAATCGCGCAGCGATTTGTTCTGAGGTCATGATGAGAAAACAGTTTGCAGTGGCGCTGGTCGTCCTAAGTTTACTCAGCAGCAATACGTGGGCATTGACCCTGAATGAAGCCAGAACTCAGGGGCGAGTAGGGGAAACGCGCAATGGCTATCTGGTGGCATTGAAAACCGATGCCGAAACGCAGGCGCTGGTGAGTGAGATTAATAAAGCGCGCAACGCCAGCTATCAGCAACTGGCTGAGAGCAATAATATTCCGCCAGATGAAGTGGCAAAAATGGCCGGGCAAAAGCTGGTTGCTCGTGCTAAACCGGGAGAGTATGTGCAGGGTATTAATGGTAAGTGGTTGAGAAAAGAGTAAATCGCTTTTTCACACAGCCAGAGGGACACGACGCTGGATTATTCATCGACATCGCAATAGTTGCCACACGGCATAAAATGGATGCTGATATAGTCCAACACCGGTCGCGTCGTAGGGTGAAATCATGTGGCTTCTCAAGTGGTATGTCTGGAATCGTTGGGTATTCAAGCTGTTAAGCCGGGATGTCGCGGAGCCTGAACAATTTTTGCTTCATTGCTGGGAAGAGAATCTGGCGAAATGCAGGGATTATGCAACCATCTGGCGTGATATTAATCGCATTCACGGCAAACAGATACAGATGCAGGGAAAGAAGTAAGTGTCGGAGAAACCCTCCCACCGGATGGTGAGAGGGGGAATTATCAGGCAGCTACCACGCTGTCGATAGCGGCTTTCGCGTCGGACTGTGCTTTAGACGCCACTTCCGGGCCGTACGCAATGCCTTCCGCAAAGACGACGTTCACGTCGGTGATGCCGATAAAGCCCAGGAATACGTTCAGATACGGCGTGATCAGGTCGGTCGGGGTATCTTTATGGATACCACCACGGCTGGTCAGCACCACCGCGCGTTTACCTGTCACCAGACCTTCCGGGCCTTTCTCGGTATAACGGAAAGTCACACCTGCACGGGCAATCAGGTCAAAGTAGTTTTTCAGCTGCGTTGGGATGTTGAAGTTGTACATCGGCGCGGCGATAACAATCACATCATGCGCTTTCAGCTCAGCAATCAGCTCATCGGACAGCGCCAGCGCTTCTTGCTGACGCGGCGTCAGCGGTGTATCGCTCGGGCGCATCGCACCCACCAGTTCGCCATCCAGTACCGGTACAGGATTTGCAGCCAGGTCGCGGACAGTGATTTCATCAGCAGAGTGCTTTTCACGCCACTGTTCAACAAAATAATCAGACAACTGACCAGACTGAGAGTACCCTGCCAGAATACTGGATTTAAGAACTAATACCTTGCTCATGGGTGTTTCCTTTTATGTGTTTGAAGGGGTAGTGCCCCGTTGCTTGTTGACACTTTATTCACAATCCTGTCGCAGTGATAGCGCAATATATCGAATCCTATGTTCGAAATTATTGAACAACACATGAAAAGCGCCGATGTGGTACTCTATACCCATCATCTAAAAGAGATTTAACCCGGCAGAGCACTGCCTTTTAACGCTATGACAGAACAACAAAAATTAACCTTCAACATGTTGCAGCAACAGCTGGACTCACTGATGCTGCGTGACAGACAGCGTTTTGCCCGCCGCCTGCACGGTGTGAAGAAGGTTAAAAATCCTGATGCACAACAGGCCATTTACCAGGAGATGGCGAAAGAGATTGAGCTGGCAGCCGGTAAAGTTGTGCTGCGTGAAGCGGCTCGTCCGGAAATTAGCTACCCGGAAAACCTGCCCGTCAGCCAGAAAAAACAGGATATTCTGGAGGCTATTCGCGACCATCAGGTGGTGATTGTCGCCGGTGAGACCGGTTCGGGGAAAACCACCCAGTTACCCAAAATATGTATGGAACTGGGGCGCGGGGTAAAAGGGCTGATAGGCCATACCCAGCCGCGTCGTCTGGCGGCGCGCACCGTGGCGAACCGTATTGCGGAAGAGCTGCAGACCGAGCCGGGCGGCTGTATCGGTTATAAGGTACGTTTCAGCGATCATGTCAGTGATAACACCATGGTCAAGCTGATGACGGACGGTATCCTGCTGGCAGAAATCCAACAGGATCGGCTGCTAATGCAGTACGACACCATCATCATCGATGAAGCGCATGAACGCAGTCTGAATATCGATTTTCTACTCGGCTATCTGAAAGAACTTCTACCGCGTCGCCCGGATCTAAAAATTATCATCACTTCGGCGACCATCGATCCTGAACGTTTTTCAAAGCATTTCAATAACGCGCCGATTATCGAAGTCTCCGGCCGAACGTATCCGGTGGAAGTGCGCTATCGTCCAATTGTTGAAGATGCAGATGACACTGAGCGTGACCAACTGCAGGCAATTTTTGATGCCGTAGATGAACTGGGGCGTGAAGGGCCTGGCGACATTCTGATCTTCATGAGCGGCGAACGTGAAATTCGCGATACCGCCGATGCGCTGAATAAGCTGGATTTGCGCCATACCGAAGTGCTACCGCTGTATGCGCGTCTTTCAAACAGCGAACAGAACCGCGTGTTCCAGTCGCACAGCGGTCGCCGTATCGTGCTGGCGACCAACGTTGCGGAAACGTCGCTGACCGTTCCGGGAATCAAATACGTAATTGACCCGGGCACCGCGCGTATCAGCCGTTACAGTTACCGCACCAAAGTTCAGCGCTTGCCGATTGAACCGGTGTCGCAGGCCTCTGCTAACCAGCGTAAAGGTCGCTGCGGTCGTGTTTCGGAAGGGATCTGTATTCGTCTGTATTCCGAAGACGATTTCCTGTCGCGCCCGGAGTTTACCGACCCGGAGATCCTGCGTACCAACCTGGCATCCGTTATTTTGCAGATGACCGCGTTGGGGCTGGGCGATATCGCGGCGTTCCCGTTTGTTGAAGCGCCGGATAAGCGCAATATTCAGGACGGTGTACGCCTGCTCGAAGAGCTGGGGGCGATAACCACCGACGAACAGGCAACCGCATACAAGTTAACGCCGTTGGGCCGTCAGCTGTCGCAACTTCCGGTGGACCCACGGCTGGCGCGAATGGTGCTGGAAGCGCAAAAACATGGTTGTGTGCGCGAAGCGATGATCATTACCTCAGCGCTGTCCATTCAGGATCCGCGCGAGCGCCCGATGGACAAGCAGCAGGCTTCCGACGAGAAGCACCGCCGCTTCCATGACAAAGAGTCTGATTTTCTTGCATTTGTGAACCTGTGGAACTATCTCGGCGAGCAGCAAAAAGCGCTGTCGTCAAACCAGTTCCGTCGCCAGTGCAAACTTGATTTTCTGAACTACCTGCGCGTGCGTGAGTGGCAGGATATCTACACGCAACTGCGCCAGGTGGTGAAAGAGTTGGGTATTCCGGTCAACAGCGAACCCGCTGAATATCGGGAGATCCACGTCGCGTTGCTGACCGGTTTACTGTCGCACATCGGGATGAAAGATACCGATAAACAGGAGTTTACCGGGGCGCGTAACGCTCGCTTCTCGATCTTCCCGGGTTCAGGTTTATTCAAAAAACCGCCGAAGTGGACGATGGTCGCCGAGCTGGTGGAAACCAGCCGACTGTGGGGACGTATTGCCGCGCGTATCGATCCCGAATGGGTGGAACCGGTAGCCCAGCATCTGATCAAACGTTCATACAGTGAACCGCACTGGGAACGCGCGCAGGGTGCTGTGATGGCGACAGAAAAAGTCACTGTCTACGGCTTACCGATTGTTGCGGCCCGTAAGGTAAATTACAGCCAGATCGATCCCGCGTTGTCGCGTGAACTGTTCATTCGTCATGCGCTGGTGGAAGGCGACTGGCAAACGCGCCATGCGTTTTTCCGTGACAATCTGAAGTTACGGGCTGAAGTGGAAGAGTTAGAACACAAATCACGCCGTCGCGACATTCTGGTCGATGATGAGACGCTGTTTGAGTTTTACGACCAACGCATCAGCCATGACGTGGTTTCTGCTCGTCACTTTGATAGCTGGTGGAAAAAGGTCAGCCGTGAAACACCGGATCTGCTCAACTTTGAAAAGAGCATGCTCATCAAAGAGGGTGCGGAGAAAATCAGTAAGCTGGATTATCCGAACTTCTGGCATCAGGGTAACCTTAAGCTGCGCCTGAGCTACCAGTTCGAACCTGGAGCAGATGCGGACGGTGTGACCGTACATATTCCACTCCCGCTGCTTAATCAGATCGAAGAGAGCGGTTTTGAATGGCAAATCCCGGGGCTGCGCCGCGAACTGGTGATCGCCCTGATTAAGTCGTTGCCAAAACCGGTACGACGCAACTTTGTGCCCGCGCCGAACTATGCGGAAGCGTTTTTAGGCCGCGTCACACCGCTGGAACTGCCGCTGCTGGACTCGCTGGAGCGTGAACTGCGCCGCATGACCGGCGTTACCGTTGACCGTGAAGACTGGCACTGGGATCAGGTGCCCGATCACCTAAAAATCACCTTCCGGGTGGTGGATGATAAAAATAAGACGCTACAGGAAGGGCGTTCGCTGCAAGATTTGAAGGATGCGCTGAAGGGTAAAGTTCAGGAAACATTGTCTGCGGTGGCCGATGACGGCATCGAACAGAGTGGGTTGCACATCTGGAGCTTCGGTCAACTTCCGGAAAGTTACGAACAAAAACGCGGTAACTATAAGGTGAAAGCGTGGCCGGCGCTGGTCGATGAGCGTGACAGCGTTGCCATCAAACTGTTTGATAATCCGTTGGAACAACAGCAGGCGATGTGGTGCGGTTTACGCCGCCTGTTGCTGCTGAATATTCCTTCGCCAATCAAATACTTGCACGAGAAGCTGCCCAATAAAGCCAAGCTGGGGCTGTACTTTAACCCATACGGTAAAGTTCTGGATTTGATTGACGACTGTATCTCCTGCGGTGTGGATCAGTTAATTGACGCCAACGGTGGCCCGGTGTGGACTGAAGAAGGCTTTACCGCGCTGCATGAAAAAGTGCGGGCTGAACTGAACGATACGGTGGTGGAGATTGCGAAGCAGGTCGAACAGATCCTGACCGCAGTGTTTAATATCAATAAACGTCTGAAAGGGCGTGTGGATATGACCATGGCGCTGGGTCTCGCGGATATCAAATCGCAAATGGGCGGAATGGTGTATCGTGGCTTTGTTACCGGCAATGGTTTCAAACGTCTGGGTGATACGTTGCGTTATTTGCAGGCTATTGAAAAACGTCTGGAAAAACTGGCTATCGACCCGCACCGTGACCGTGCACAGATGCTGAAAGTGGACAGTGTGCAGCAGGCCTGGCAGCAGTGGTTCAATAAACTGCCTCCCGCACGCCGTCAAGATGCCGATGTCAAAGAGATCCGCTGGATGATAGAAGAGCTGCGCGTCAGCTATTTTGCCCAGCAGCTTGGTACGCCGTATCCGATCTCCGATAAACGTATTCTGCAGGCGATGGAGCAGATTAGCGGCTGACTACGTTATACATTTTCTTGCTCTTTAATAAACCCGGTTAGCATAAGCGCCGGGTTTATTTATGAATTCTGAAAATAATACGAAGTATGTTGAATAAAATATAATAAGAGTATGCTGCCAGGGTGCAGATAGATAATCATGGTGTGGCGGTAGCATTGTATATATAGATGGCATTTATTCATATACTTAATATTGTTTCCTTTTGTTCTGTGAATCCGATTTTTAAAAGTCTGTATTGCAATGATTCCATTGATTTAGTGAATGAAAAGATTGTGTTTTTATAATTATGCTCAATGTCATTATATAACGTAATCTATATGTTTTTTAATGATTCATTAAGTTGTTTTTTAAATATTCTCATGATGAATTTATTCGGCTTGCATATAAAAAGGTTAACACTCGAAATAGTAAATAAAAATCACTCACAATAGCTTTCGATATGAGTGTGTTTACTGCTTTATCCCAGGAGTTTTTTTATGTCTACAGGATTACGTTTCACACTGGAGGTGGACGACCTGCCACCGGATGCGCTGGCCGTGGCGTCCTTTCACCTGGAGCAGTCCCTTTCCTCGTTGTTCACCCTCAATATTTCGCTGGTCAGCCAGCAGCTTCTCAGCATTGATTTCTCTCAGGTACTGGAAAAAACAGCCCATCTTAAAATCTGGCAGGGCACGGAGATACAGCGCCGGGTGAACGGTATTGTGACCTGGTTTGAGCAGGGGGAAAACGACGGACACCAGATGCTGTACAGCATGATTGTCCGGCCACCGGTGTGGCGTGCCTCCCTGCGGCAGAACTCCCGTATTTTTCAGAATGAGGACATTAAAAGCATTCTGGGGACGATATTGCAGGAAAACGGGGTGACGGACTGGAGTCCGCTGTTCAGTGAGGCGCATCCGGCGCGGGAATTCTGCGTGCAGTACGGTGAAACGGATTATGACTTTCTGGCGCGGATGGCGGCGGAGGAAGGACTGTTCTTTTACGAAGAGCACTCGCCTGACAGCGACGACCAGAGTCTGGTGCTGTGTGACACGGTGCGCTTTCTGCCGGAGGCGTTTGACATCCCGTGGAACCCGAATACCCGGACCGAAGTGAGCACGCCGTGCATCAGCCAGTTCCGCCACAGCGCACAGATACGCCCCTCTTCTGTCATTGGCAAGGACTACACCTTTAAACGCCCCGGCTGGGCGGGCCGCTTTGAGCAGCAGGGGCAGAACCAGGATTATCAGCGTACACAGTATGAAGTGTTTGATTATCCGGGGCGCTTCAAGGACGACCACGGGCAGAACTTCGCCCGCTGGCAGGTGGAGGGCTGGCGCAATAATGCCGAAGAGGCGCAGGGAAAAAGTCGTTCTCCGGCAATATGGCCGGGGCGGCGTATTCAGCTGACGGAACATCCGCAGGCGGGCCTGAACCGTGAATGGCAGGTGGTGAGCAGCGATTTGCAGGGGAAACAGCCGCAGGCGGTGGCGGGGCGTTCCGGTTCAGGGACCACCCTTGAGAATGATTTTACGGTGATACCGGCGGACAGGACGTGGCGGCCCCGGCCAATGGAAAAGCCGTCAGTGGACGGCCCGCAGTCAGCCACTGTTACCGGCCCGGAGGGGGAGGAAATCTTCTGTGACGAACATGGCCGGGTGCGGGTGAAGTTTAACTGGGACCGGTATAACCCGGCGAACCAGGACAGCTCGTGCTGGATACGGGTGGTGCAGGCGTGGGCGGGACCGGGGTTCGGCAACCTGGCGATACCGCGGGTGGGACAGGAGGTGATAGTGGACTTCCTGAACGGGGACCCTGACCAGCCAATCATCATGGGGCGGACGTACCATGCGGATAACCCGCCGCCTGGCGGTCTGCCGGGGACGAAGACGCAGATGACGATACGGTCGAAGACGTACAAGGGCAGCGGGTATAACGAGCTGATGTTCGAGGATAAAACAGGTCAGGAACTGTTGTCGATGCATGCGCAGAAGGACATGAAGACGACGGTACTCAACGATCAGGATACGGCGATCATTCGTAACCAGAGTCTGGTAGTGGGCAATAACCGGCTGAAAGTCGTGACCGCCAACGAAGATGTCAAAATTGACGGGCACCAGTTGCTCAATATTCGGCAGTTTCAGGAAGTGAATGTCAAAACCGATGTGACCTGTTTTAACGGCGGCGACAGGATAATGCAAAGCGCGGGAAACGTGGTCATCGGATCAGGTTCCATGATCCGGCTGGAATGTGGGGAGAGTGCACTGGAGTTGCATGCCGGGGGCGTGATTAACCTTAAGGGCAAGGCGTTTAACATCGTGGCTGAGGGTAACAGTCTCATTACGACAGGCACAGCTATGCTGGGCCTGAATCCGGAAGAGCCCGCCCCGGCTATTGGCGTTGTCGGTAAAAACCATAAAAAAGACTTAACCAGCATTATACAGGGATTATTCCCCGAAGAGACGGGGGGCGGAAAATGAACGCCATTTACCGCATGAATGAAGGCCATCTGGCGCTGACCGGAGAAGACTGGCTTGACTGCACGATGCAGGTTATCCGCAATACCCGCACCCACACCTCACTGGTGATCACCCGCGCAGTTATTGCCGGGGACAGGTCGTTTGATGACGAACTGGTATTCCAGTGGGCACAGGTGGCTGCACAGATCGATAACTATCAACAGACGCCACCCGTCACATTAACGTTGCCTTTATTGCCTGACTGTCCCGCCCGGGAAACGACGGCTACATATCTTCGTGAACCTTATTTTTGTTGCCAGCGCCAGCTGGCCGTACTGATGCCAGAACGGCGGCTGCTGATGCTGACCTGCACCGCACTGAATACCTTTAGCGAAGAGGACGAACGGTTCTGGCTGCAGGTTAAAAATACGCTGGACAGGGACTGAGATCAGACAGAGGACGTTTTGCCATGAGCAATCCGAACGCCGCCCGTCTGGGCGACGACATCATTCATACCAGTATTCTGGCCGATATACTGGAGGGAGCTTTTGAAGCGGCTATTTGCGTTGCTGTTGGGGTCGTCGTGGTTGCTGCTGCAGCCCCTCTTGCCGCCGCGGCGGCAACTGCTGCAGGCGTGTCAGCTGCGACGGTTGCGGCAGCGTCAGCCGCCGCAACAACCTGTACAGCCGCGGGCATTGTCGGAGGGCTGACCGTTTCGTTATCGGGTGCTTCTGAGGTTGTCGGCGATATTGCTCAGGGCGCGGCAAACTTTATCTCCCCCCCGTCACCGCAGGGGAAAATTGTGACGGGCTCTTTAAATGTGCAGACCAATAGTCTGCCTGCCGTCAGAGCTGCGGGGCGTCTGATGACTGCTGCCGAAAACGCCACGCGGGAAAAAATGGAGGCGGAAGAGAAGAAACGGCGGGAAGAAGAGGACGCCCGGATGTCCACCGGGATGAAAGTGCTGAACGGGGTGTCTGCACTGTTCAGCTATGGCAGCGAACTGCTGGGAGAGTTGATTAACCCTGTCGTGGCCGGGCCGTCAGGCGGAGTGGTGGAAGCTGAGCACGATGTGGTGCTATGCGAAAAACACCCACCGAATCCCATACAGTTTATGGCCGAAGGCTCTTCTCAGGTCAGTATCAATGGTCTGCCTGCTGTCCGCACCGGAGACCGGACAACCTGCGGCGGCACCGTTTCTACGGTGGTCTCTCCCAACGTCATCATCGGGGGGAAACCGGTTGTGGTTCGCCCTATTCATAGCGGCAAATCACCCGGCGTGGAAACCGCGCTGCTCGCGCTTTCCGTCCTGACGTGCCGCCCCACTAAGCTACTGAAACAGCTTCCCTGCATGATAATGGGGATGGCGGCGGCAATGCTTGCCAGTAAGATTGGCGAATCTGTGCGGGCACTGTGGAATCCGGTACATGCCGCGACGGGCGCGAAGGTTCTGAGCGGGGAAGAGGACTGTGATTTTGAGCTCCCGGCCCGTTTCCCTCTCATCTGGCAGCGCATCTACAACAGCCGTAACCCGCATGAAGGGCTCTTTGGTCGCGGCTGGCGCACCGCATTTGAAACCCGCGTGGTCAGGGAGGAGGAATACACCTGCTTCCATGATGAAGGGGGACGCGAACTCCGTTTTGTCTGTCCCCCGCCGGGTGAGGCAGGATTCAGTCCCGATGAAGGACTGTTATTTGCGCAGAGCGAACAGGGCATGGTGGTGATTGGTGATCTGGACGGCGCCACCTGGCGGCTCTATCTTCCGCACCCGCTAGCGCCCTCGCAGCTGCGCCTGCACCTGCTGTCGGATAATTATGGCAATGGCTTGCGGCTCCATTATGACGAACAGGATCGCCTGCAGGCGATTACCGATACCCAGGAAAGCCTGCGGGTGGTGCTGCATTATCAGGACTTACACTCCCCGCAGCGTCCGACCCGGATCACTGAGCATATGCTCACCCCGGACACCCCCGGTGGCGAGCCGGTTCATCGGCTACTGATGTCCTACGACTACACCCCGCAGGGGGAACTGTGCCGTGTGACCGATGCGGATGATGTCTGCCTGCGTGAATTTGATTACACCCCGGACGCCCTGATGGCAGGGCACCGGATGCCCGGCGGGGCCCGTCACCGCTATCAGTGGAAAAAGTTCAGCGACGGCTGGCGGGTGGTGGCCTATGAGTCCCGCGGAGGTGACAGCGCCACGATTGGTTATGACCTGACACAGGGCGTGACCACCGTCACCCATGGCGGTGGCGAAACGCACCGGCATGAATGGGATCATCGCTATCTGGTGGAGAAGTACACCGATGAATCCGGGCAGGTATGGGGCTATGAGTGGAACGAGGACGGGCAGCTTTCGCGTACCGTCGACCCGTTGGGTGCCAGCAGAGCATATCACTATGATAATGCGGGAAACATGATTCTGGAGACCGGCCCGCTGGGCCGGGCCGTCTGTACACGCTGGCTTGAAGACCGGGCGCTGCCTGTTCAGGTCAGCGGGCCGGAGGGAAGCGTACACCAGTATTTTTATGATGCGAACTTTGGTCTGCGTGCAGAAATCAATGCACTCGGGCTGTGCTGCTATTACCGTCGTGATGAATGGGGCCAGGTCGTCGAATTCACAGATGAAAAGGGCGGCGTACAACGCTTTAGCTGTAATGAGCGTGGGCAGCTTATCAGCGTTCAGGACTGTTCCGGGAAAGCAACGCAGTACCGGTACGATGCGGCTTACAGGCTGGCCGAGGAGGTGGATGCGGCCGGGGAGAGTACCCGCTATGTTTACAGCCCGGCAGGCAGGCTAAAAATGGTTTCCGGTGCGGAGGACTGGACGGCCAGCCTGTCCTGGACGGCACAGGGGCTGCCGGAAAGCTACCGGGTGGGACACAATAATCCGGTGCGCTGGCAGTATGATGCCTGTGGGCGGGTGAGCGTGGTGACCGACCCGCTGGGCCATACCGTGCGGCGTGAATATGACGCGCGCAACCGGCTGACGCGTTTGTATAACGAAAGTGGTGAGCTGTACCGGTTTATCCACGGCATAAATGGGCATCTGACGGAAGAGCGGGGTCTGGATGGTGTTATCACCCACTACGAATACGATGTCTGTGACCGGGTGGTCAGTAAAACCTGGGCGGCCGGCACGCCGGATGCGCTGACGCACCGCTGGCAGTATAACGCAGCCGGGGAAGTGACCGGTAAGCAAACGCCGGACGGGCACACGGTCTACCGGTACACGGCGGGAGGGCTCCTGCAGATGGCGTTGTTTTATCCACCGGGAGCGGAGAGCCCTGCGCAACGCGTGCTGCTGGAGCACGACCGGCTGGGGCGGCTGACGTCGGAAGAGAATAACTCAGGCCGGGTGAGCTACAGCCTGGATGAACTGGGTAACCGGACATCCGTCCGGCTACCGGATGGCCGCAGCCTGAAAACGCTGTACTACGGCAGCGGTCATGCGCTGAGTATCAGCCTGGATGAGCGGCTGATTACGGAATTTACCCGTGACAACCTGCACCGGGAAATCAGTCGAACGCAGGGCGGCCTGACGACACGCACGCGTTATGACCGACTGGGGCGGCAGGCGCGCCGGGAAATCTACCGCAAAGAGAACGGGATGCGGCCGGTGGAGGCGTGGCACTGGCAGTACGACAGCCGCCACAACCTGCTGAGTGAAACGCAAATCAGCGACTACCGCTATCAGGGCTACCATTACGATGACGGTGACCACGTCTGTCGCCACGACACCAGTTTTCGTGGGGTGACGCATCATACGTACGATGTGGCGGGTAACCTGCTGACGGCGTCGCAGGCAGGGCTGTCGCTGAAGTATAACCGGCAGCCTCAGTGCGGTAATGGTGCGTGCAGGTATGATGTTTACGGCCGGATGGTGCAGAAACCGGGCCCGGGTGGCCTGTGGCGCTACGGTTATGACAGTGAACACCGGATGACGGAAGCGGTGCTGGACACACCGGACGCAACCGGGGCCGGAAATACGCGACACCGGGTGATTTTTACCTACGATCCGTTTGGGCGGCGAACAGAAAAGCGCAGCGAGGTGACGGTATCTGCGCCGGATGACGGGCGTGTCACCGGGACGCAGGAGGTGACGACCTTTGTGTGGGAAGGGTTCCGGCTACTGGCGGAGACCCGCAACGGACAGTCGCTGGTGTACGTGTACGAAGGGGCGGGGAGTTACACGCCGCTGGCGAGGGTTTACGGCACCGGCGACAAACAGCGTGTGGACTACTACCGCTGCAGCCATAACGGTATGCCGCAGGCGCTGACGGATGAGGACGGGAAACTGCACTGGCGTCAGGATGTGGATACGTGGGGAGAAACGCGGTCGGAATACGCGGATGAAGAGGGAAGCAGGTGGCGGAAGATATGGGGTGGTGCGCCGGAAGAGAACCTGCGGTTCGCGGGTCAGTATCTGGACAGGGAAACGGGGCTTCACTACAATACATTCAGGTATTATGCGCCGGATATGGGGCGGTTTATTACGCCGGACCCGATAGGGCTGGCGGGGGGACTGAATCAGTATGCATATGCGCCGAATCCACTGACGTGGATCGATCCGCTTGGATTAAGAAAATGTACCAGCGGTTTTTCAAGTGCAGACGATGCAGCAAGAGCTGCTTTAAATAAATATAATCCGATGTCTATATTTAAAAACAGAGAATACGGCGGGATTATATACAGAGCTAAAGACGGTTCTTATGGATATACACGTGGTCGTTTAGGAACTGGCAGAACAGCACCGACATTTAAAGACTCTGCAGGAGGTTTACCCAAAGGTTCGACGCCAGTCGGGCAATATCATACGCACGGCGATTATTCGGACAGAGGTTTTAACCGGACGAATAAAGCTGGTGACTATCACAATAGTGATGTATTCTCGTCAACTGATATAAATATTCATAACCGTGCGAATAGTACATTCCCTGATTATACTGATGCTTTAGGAACACCAAGTGGCGGGTTCTGGAAGATTTTTGGTAGAGTCAGCAACCATAGTGATGCAACACCTTTATAACGGGGGAATGTATGAACCAAAATGAATTTATTTTTACTATTGATAAGAAATACACTCCGTATTTATTAAAGGCTATAGTCGCGGCTCAAGATAATGGAATATATGATATAAGCAATTTCTATATTTCATTTAAACAACATATGCGAAAAGATATTGGTAAGGAAATATATTCTATCAGATTTTATTCAGTAGAAATAACAGATGAAAACTGGATGGATATAGGATGCGGTGGAATCGAGGTTTTTGATACAAATGTGGATCTTGATATAAAAACCTGTGAAGTTATTGCGGTTTACGGTAGTAGATAAGTCTCAATATTCTATTGAGCAATGTAAAAGCCGGAAGAAAAAACTTCCGGTTTTTTATTATTTAATCCCCGTTCAGCATACTAAACATCCCGTCTTTAATTCCCTTAACCACCTGCTTCGCCAGATAAAGCTGCTCGCGGAGCTCCTGCACCTCGTTACAGTCCGCCATCAGCACAATGCACCCGTCTGAAATCTTCACCGTCACGCCGCGTCCGGTCTCAAATCCTGCCTCTTTCAGCCAGTCGCCCTTGAGGTGCAGGCTGGGATGCTGTGAGTAATATGTGGTCATATTTTCTGGTATAAGACATATTGCGGTAAATATTTTGACAGAAAATAAGGAATTCAAAGCAGGGCTGAGAAGAGCGACGATGGACAGAGAGTACCTCGCGTCAGTCCTTGCGGGGCGCGGGGTTTCGTAATCTTGCCCTACTTGGCTCCCTTTTCGTCTTTCAGCGCTCTCACCTGGCCATTGTGATAGAGTGCCGTATTCTGCGACGAATAAACACCAGGAGTCATCAATATGAGTCAGTTTCCGACACTTTCCGCAACCACCCTTGCGGCTATCAATACCGTAGGGCGATGGCTGGCGCAGAATGATTTTACGGGGAATATCACCGTTCAGTCAGATTGCGTGATTCTGGCAGGAAACGCGGTTATTCCGACCATCGACGCCGCCTGTCGGATCGCGAAAGAGCAACAGGTTCCCTTGCTGATTAGCGGTGGCATCGGTCATTCCACGCGCTTTCTGTATGATGCGATTGCCCAGCATCCGCGTTATAACATCATTCGTACTACCGGACGCGCGGAAGCGGCGATCCTTGCCGATATTGCTCACCAGTTCTGGCAAATTCCGGGTGAGAAAATTTGGGTGGAAGATCAGTCGACAAACTGCGGTGAGAATACCCGGTTTAGCTGTGCATTACTGAATCAGGCGGCAGAAAGTATTCATACCGTCATAGTGGTGCAGGATCCCACTATGCAACGCCGCACAATGGCCACGTTTCAGCGCGTCACCCGCGATGAGCCGCATGCGCCGCGCTGGTTGAGTTTCCCTGGTTTCATCCCTGAACTGTCTCAACAGCACAACGGCGTGGATTTTGTGCCTGCCGCAGAAGGTCTGTGGTCGGTAGAACGCTACCTTTCTCTCATTACCGGTGAACTTCCGCGTCTGCGTGATGATGCAACTGGCTACGGGCCCTGTGGACACGATTTTATCGTACATGTTGATATACCCCAGGACGTCGAGCAAGCCTGGCAGCAGCTAAAAAATGATACCGCGCTGACCGACTTACTGGAGAGCCGTTCTCTGTAATTCTTGCTGCCCGTTTGTCGGCGTTTTACGGCAAACGGGCAGAAATCCCACCTGGTTTTTCTCT
Source organism: Citrobacter sp. Cpo065 (assembly GCF_030332805.1). NCBI lineage: Bacteria > Pseudomonadati > Pseudomonadota > Gammaproteobacteria > Enterobacterales > Enterobacteriaceae > Citrobacter > Citrobacter sp. Cpo065. The sequence goes on along the minus strand of NZ_JAOWHC010000034.1, from coordinate 487,031 downwards.
TTATTCTTACTTTTCCAGACGCTTTTATGAAGCAGTTCACAGAACCGCCACTCCAGCGATAATGTGTCATGCATGATTGATATTAATTAACAATAGTTTTACTTGTTAAAAACAAATCAATCACAGGAGAGCCGTATGTCAGTACCCGTACAACATCCTATGTATATCGATGGGCAGTTTGTGACCTGGCACGATGACGCCTGGATTGATGTCGTCAATCCGGCCACGGAAGAGATTATCTCGCGTATTCCCGATGGGCGTGCCGAAGATGCGCGTAAAGCGATCGATGCCGCGGATCGCGCTCAGCCGCAATGGGAAGCGTTGCCTGCCATTGAACGGGCAAACTGGTTACGCAAAATTTCTACAGGTATCCGCCAGCGAGCCGATGAAATCAGCGCGTTGATTGTGGCGGAAGGTGGAAAAATTCAACAACTGGCTGACGTTGAAGTCGCGTTTACCGCTGACTATATCGATTACATGGCGGAGTGGGCGCGTCGCTATGAAGGCGAGATCCTGCAAAGCGATCGCCCAGGTGAGAATATATTGCTGTTTAAGCGTGCACTGGGCGTGACGACGGGCATTCTGCCGTGGAACTTCCCGTTTTTCCTGATTGCCCGCAAACTGGCTCCCGCCTTGCTGACGGGAAATACCATCGTCATTAAGCCGAGTGAATTCACACCGAATAACGCCATCGCCTTTGCCAAAATTGTTGATGACATTGGTTTACCGCGCGGAGTCTTTAACCTGGTGCTGGGACGCGGTGAAACGGCCGGGCAGGAGCTGGCCGGAAACCCGAAGGTCGCCATGGTGAGCATGACCGGTAGCGTCGGTGCGGGTGAGAAAATTATGGCCGCAGCGGCCAAAAACATCACCAAAGTTTGTCTGGAGTTGGGTGGCAAGGCCCCGGCTATTGTGATGGACGATGCTGACCTTGAGCTGGCGGTGAAGGCTATTGTTGACTCGCGGGTGATCAATACCGGACAGGTATGCAACTGTGCCGAGCGCGTATACGTTCAGAAAGGTATCTATGACCAGTTCGTTAATCGTCTGGGTGAGGCGATGAAAGCCGTGCAGTTTGGCAATCCGGCCGAACGCAATGACATTGCGATGGGGCCGCTGATTAATGCCGCTGCGCTGGCGCGTGTAGAGCAAAAAGTCGAGCGAGCGGTGCAGGAAGGCGCCCGTGTGGTGCTGGGTGGTAAAGCCGTTGCTGGTAAAGGTTATTACTATCCGCCGACGTTACTGTTAGACGTGCGCCAGGATATGGCGATTATGCACGAGGAGACGTTTGGTCCGGTGCTGCCGGTGGTGGAATTTGATACGCTGGAACAGGCACTGACGATGGCCAATGACAGCGACTACGGACTGACCTCATCGATCTATACGCAGAATCTGAATACGGCAATGAAGGCGATTAAGGGGCTGAAGTTTGGCGAAACCTATATTAATCGCGAAAACTTCGAGGCGATGCAGGGCTTCCACGCTGGCTGGCGCAAGTCCGGGATTGGCGGGGCAGATGGTAAACACGGTCTGAATGAATACCTGCAAACACAGGTAGTGTATTTGCAGTCTTAAGTTTTTCGCCGGGTGAGCCTGTACGCCACCTGGCGCAATTCTCACACTTTGGTGGCGATCCAGTTCATCATCATTTCCGGCCAGATGGCCAGCGGTAACCCTTGCGCATCGCGAATACCAAATCCGTGCTTACCGCGTTCAAACAGATGCATTTCGACCGGAACGCCCAGCCCACGTAGCGAATTAAAGAAAACCAGGCTGTTTTCTACTTTCACCGCCGGATCGTCGATGGCGTGTAGCAGGAATGTCGGCGGTGTCGTGTTATCCACTCGCTCTTCCAGAGAATAGTGGCGCAGATCTTCCTTTTCGGGCGTAGCGCCAACCAGCTCAAGACGAGAGCCCGGGTGACCGATGTCTTCGCGCAGAGTAATCACCGGGTAGACCAACGCCATGAACGCAGGACGCGTTGGTTGCTCGTCTATGCTATCAATCGGTGTATAAACCGGTTCGGCAAACCGGGTTCCCAGACTGGCGGCTACGTGACCACCGGAAGAGAAGCCCAACACACCGATACGATCAGGGTTAATTTTCCATTCATGGGCGTTGGCGCGAATGTAGCGCATGGCGCGCTGGGCATCGGCCAGCGGCGCGTTTGCACCTTCCTCATGGCCATCACCTGGCATGCGGTAGGTCATCACAAACAGGGTATAACCGCGGGCGTTAAAGAATGGTGCCAGTACGCTGCCTTCTTTATCCATCACCACGCGACGGTAATAACCTCCCGGTGTAACAAGGATCCCTACGCCGTTAGGTTTTTCGGGGGCATAAACGGTAATTTCCGGGGCGCGAATACCGGTGACAGCACGATCATACTGAGATGTTCCTGTATGTCGGGGTTCTGGCGTAAAGACCGCATCGCTGTTTTTTGCTCCGGGGGCTTCACTCTGCGGCCAGAATGAGACGGTGGTTGCGTGGGCAACGGCTTGCTCCATCATGTTTTCTAACGTTTCACGACTCAGTGCTTCCATTACTATGCTCCCTCAGTGGCAAAGGTTAGCTATAGCACAGTCAGTGAATTGAAAACGGGGAGAGACTCACAACGTATTGAATTCGCGGGAAATGAAAGAGGGCGGAGGCTGGCCTCCGCCAGAACATTAGAGCTTGATAAATTTATCCAGCGTACGAATAAGCTGGGTGACAAAACCGTATTCGTTATCGTACCAGGCGACGGTTTTTACCAGTTGCAGATCGCCCACTTCGGTAATCTCGGTTTGTGTTGCATCAAATACCGAACCGAAATGCGAGCCAATGACATCTGACGAGACGATTTCCTCGTCGGTATAACCAAACGACTCATTATTTTGCGTGGCTTTTTTCAGCGCGTTGTTGACCTCTTCAGCAGTGACTTTTTTCCCCAATATCGATACCAGTTCCGTGACAGATCCTGTTTTCACCGGAACACGCTGGGCATGGCCTTTTAATTTTCCGCTCAACGCCGGAATAACCAGACCAATGGCCTTGGCGGCACCAGTGGTATGGGGAATGATGTTCTCTGCTGCTGCCCGCGAGGCGCGCAGATCTTTCCCGCGTGGACCATCAACCAGCGACTGCGTTCCCGTGTAGGCGTGGATGGTGGTCATAGTGCCAAGCTGAATACCGAAGCTATCGTGCAGCGCTTTCGCCATCGGTGCCAGGCAGTTGGTGGTGCACGATGCGACCGAGATAATCCGATCGTTCGCATCCATTGTGTCGTCGTTGACGTTAAAGACAATGGTCTTCATGTCGCCAGCCGGGGCGGATATCAGCACTTTTTTGGCACCTGCATCCAGGTGCGCGTTGGCTTTTTCTGTCGAGGTATAAAAACCGGTGCATTCGATGATTATCTCAGCGCCAGTGGTTTTCCACGGGATATTTTTGGCCTCTTTTTCTGCGTAAACCGCGATTTTTTTACCGTCGACAATCAGCGCGTCTTCGGTAAAGTCGATGCTCCAGGGAAACGGGCCGTAGTTTGAATCGTGCTTTAACAGATAGGCGAGAATTTTGGGCGAGGTGAGGTCATTAATGGCCACAACCTCCACGTTGCTTTTGACTTCCAGTAGCCGACGCAATACCAGACGGCCGATACGACCAAAACCGTTAATGCCAATTTTACTCATGGTTTTCTCCTGTCAGGATGAGGCGGTACGACATATTTTCCTTACCAGGCTTAGTCCAGACAGGCATCCTCGGCAATAGCGGTTCTTGCGGTTAAGCGTAAGCGACTGAAAATGGGTGAACAAAAGTTAATGAATTTTTAACAAAAGCCCGTTATGTTGACGCATTATTGTTTTTATTCAGGAAGTGTTATGGGGAATAAGTATTCTGGCCTGCAAATCGGTATTCACTGGCTGGTCTTTTTGTTAGTTATTGTGGCCTATAGCGCCATGGAGTTTCGCGGATTTTTCCCGCGCAGCTATCGTCCCTTATTCAACATGGTGCACGTATCCTGTGGTATCACGATATTAACGCTGATGGTGGCGCGTCTGCTGGTCAGGCTGAAATATCCGGCACCGCCGATTGTGCCAAAACCAAAGCCAATGATGACCGGCATGGCGCATCTGGGGCATCTGGTTATCTATCTGTTGTTTATTGTGCTGCCTATTATTGGGCTGGTGATGATGTACAACCGGGGTAATCCGTGGATTGCATTCGGCATAGTTATGCCGCATGCGGCAGAGGCTAACTTTGATTTAGTGGATATGCTGAAGTCCTGGCACGTGACGCTGGCAAACCTGGGTTATTTTGTTATTGGTCTGCATGCCGTTGCCGCCCTGATGCATCACTATTTCTGGAAGGATAATACGCTGTTGCGCATGATGCCGCGTAAACGCTCCTGAGGTAATGCCCCGCAAATGCGGGGCATTTTTTTAGCCGATTAATTTTCGCAGGGTGGTGCTTTTCGTACGCTTTGAACCTGGGAGACGCGTTTTTTCAGGCTGACGATAGCCAGCGCAACAACAATCAGCATAATACCGCAGCCTTCAACAACGCCAGGCTCTTCACCCAGCAACCACCAGGAAAACAGAACGCCACAGACAGGTACCGCCAGCGTACTTAAGCTGGCAATACTGGCTGGTAAGTTACGCAACACAAACAGCCATAAACTCCATGCCAGCGCCGTCGCCAGCACGGCGCTATAAGCTAATGCCCAGAAAACGACAGGTTGCCAGTCTGGATCTCGCTGTGGAACCAGCCAGGCCACCAGGCTCATCACCAGCGCGGCATACAGCATCTGCCATGCGGTCAACGCTAACAGATCGATATTCGGATGGCGGGTATACATTCGCTTGGCGACAATCGCGCTGGCCCCCCAACTGATCCCAGAAAGGATCGCCAGTAGCGCGCTCTGCATTGAGGCAAAGTTCAGTTGCCATGGCTGTAAAACCAGCAATAATCCCGCAGCTGCCACGGCAATGGCGAAATACTGTAAACGCCGCATGCGTTCACCGAGGAAAATGGCGGCCATAATCACCACCCAGAATGGCATGGTATAACTCAGTATGGCTACTTTACCTGCGCCGCCGCTGACTAGCGCCCATTGTGATAATCCAACCATGCCGCATGTTTGTAGTAAGGCGATCGCTAACGTATAGCCGAAAGGTGTCGGGCGCATTCCTCGGCCACGCAGTAACAGAACGATGAATAACAATAATGCGCCAAAAGAACAGCGTAGTGCGGTAAAGTCGAACGCGCCGATGTAGTGCGTGACCTGTTTCATCGCGATCCAGCTGTAGCTCCAGATGAGCGTTAAGGTGATGAGGCCGCCAATGGCCAGCGGATGGCTTTTCCCTGCGGTGGTCATAATGTGTCCGTTTTAATGATTTTAGTACGCCACTATACGCGCTTTCAGGGCGCCGTAGTCGTTATCATTCCGGCTGAGTACATGTCGCGAAAATTTGTACTTTCCTCTGTGGAATAAAACCGAAAATTATTTTTCCAGATAGCATAAACGCTTACCGGCAAGATGGTTAAACAACGCTCAGTTCGCCACGTCTGTCACTTGATCACTGTCCTCATTAAAACTACTGTATATAAATACAGTCATATGAGAGGCAGATTATTATGTTGTTTTTCCAGCCAGTAGAACACCCCGAAATCAAACACTTCCCGCTATTTAGCGATCTCGTGCCCTGCGGTTTTCCTTCTCCTGCGCAGGATTACGTTGAGAAACGTATCGATCTTAACGACCTGTTGGTGCAGCATCCCAGCGCAACCTATTTTGTTAAATCGTCTGGCGACTCCATGATGGGGGCAGGGATCGGTGCTGGTGACTTGCTGGTAGTCGACAGTGCCAGAAAAGCGGCCCACGGAGACATTGTGATTGCTGCTATTGAAGGCGAATTCACCGTTAAGCGCCTGCAATTGCATCCGGTGGTGATGCTGAAGCCAGAGAACAGCGCCTACGCGCCGATCATGATCGGCAGCGAGGACACGCTGGATATATTTGGCGTGGTGACATTTATCATTAAATCCGCGGGCTGATTATGTTTGCGCTGGTGGATGTTAATTCGTTTTATGCCAGTTGTGAATCGGCATTCCGACCGGACCTGAAAGGTAAACCCGTTGTTGTTCTTTCAAATAATGATGGCTGCGTCATTGCCAGCAGCGCGGAAGCGAAGGCGCTTGGCGTCAATATGGGAGCACCATACTTCAAACAGAAAGATCTGTTCAGGCGCTGCGGCGTGTTCTGCTTTAGTTCGAACTACGAGCTGTATGCGGATATGAGCAGCAGGGTAATGTCGATTCTGGAGGAGCTGTCTCCGCGCGTGGAAATGTACAGTATCGATGAAGCCTTTTGTGATTTAACTGGCGTGCGAAACTGCAGGGATCTTACAGATTTTGGTCGTGAAATCAGAGAAACCATTTTACAGAAAACGCGCCTCACGGTTGGGGTCGGTATCGCCCAGACCAAAACCCTGGCCAAGCTGGCGAACCATGCTGCCAAAAAGTGGCAGGAACAGACTGACGGGGTGGTGGATCTCTCGAATATTGAGCGTCAGCGTAAGCTGATGGCTGCGCTCCCGGTTGATGAAGTCTGGGGTGTCGGACGCCGTATCAGTAAAAAACTGGACGCTATGGGCATTAAAACGGTCTGCGATCTAGCGGATACCGATATTCGCTTTATCCGCAAACATTTCAACGTTGTGCTTGAGCGCACTGTGCGGGAATTGCGCGGTGAACCGTGCCTGGCGTTGGAAGAGTTTGCGCCAGTTAAGCAGGAGATCATTTGTTCAAGATCGTTTGGTGAAAAACTCACGGATTACAATGCGATGAGAGAGGCTATTTGTACCTATGCTGCACGTGCTGCGGAAAAATTACGCAGAGAGCACCAGTTCTGCCGGTTTATCTCTACGTTTATCAAAACCAGCCCATTTTCCCTGAATGAACCGTATTACGGTAACAGCGCATCGATAAAACTGCTGACACCAACCCAGGATAGTCGGGAAATTATAAGGGCGGCCACACGTAGCCTGGACGCAATATGGCGGGAGGGGCTGCGTTATCAAAAAGCAGGGGTCATGCTGGGCGATTTTTTTAGTTCTGGCGTTGCGCAGTTGAATCTGTTTGATGACAACGCCCCACGGCATAACAGCGATAAGCTGATGGCCGTTCTGGATACGCTCAATGCTGAAAAAGGTAAAGGAACGCTCTATTTTGCCGGACAAGGTATACAACAACCGTGGGCGATGAAGCGAGATATGCTCTCACCGCGTTATACAACGAGATACAGTGATTTACTGCGGGTTGGGTAGGGTGGTTATCGTAAATAAGTCTTAAGAGCGATTCTAAAACTGTCCAGAAATAAATAAAAAAACGATTATCAGCCTTCATTAAAAATCTTATTGTAGCGCCGACTAACAGATAACTAACTGACAAACGGCAAGTCTATAATAGGAAATTTATGAAAAAGACGCTTATTACACTCATTATTGCAAATGCACTGACCGCGACTACGGCATTTGCCGCAGCGGATGCGGGAACCTGGTATGCTGGTGGGAAATTTGGTTGGTCGCATTACTTTGATACCAGCGCAAGCCAGCAAACGGGGGCTAATGGTAATAAATATGGTGATGTTGGTTTTGATAGCGATAACGTCGGTGGCGGGGTATTTACAGGCTACCAGATTACTCCATGGCTGGCAGTTGAAGGCGGCTATGATTATTTAGGTAATATGCAATTCAACGGTAAAAATGGTTCTTCTGGTTCTCAAATGAAAAGCCAGGGTCTGCAATTATCGCTGAAAGCAAGTTATGGTTTGACTGATGATTGGGATCTCTACGGTCGTGCAGGGGCAATGGGATATCGCGCGGAGTCAGATATTAAAGGCAATAACCGCTTTGATACTGGTGTGCGTCCGGTTGTGGCTGTTGGTACGGAATATGCCTTTAACAAGAACTGGGCTGGTCGCGTGGAATATCAATGGGTGAGCAATGTGGGTAATGAAAACCAGATTGGCGTATCAAGTGATGTTAGTTCCGTTACCGCTGGGTTGTCATATCGTTTTGGCCAGCATGATGACGCGGAGGTTACGCCTGCACCGGCAGTTGCCGCAACTCCTGCGCCTGAACCTCAGCGTTTTAACTTAAAATCTGATGTGATGTTTGGTTATGATTCAGCAGCATTAACCCCAGAAGGGAAAGCGGCGATTGCGCAGTTATACCGAAATCCCGGTCTGCAACCGGCCAAAGACAAAGCGACCGTTGTTATTGGCTATAGCGATCGCACCGGAGCCGCAGATTATAACCAGCAACTGTCAGCCCAGCGCGCGCAGGCTGTTGCCGATGAATTAGTCGCGTTAGGCATGCCAGCTGCAAATATTACTGCACAAGGACATGGTTCGAGTGATTCTGTCACGGGATCCAGTTGTGATGGGCAGACCGGACAGCAGCTGATTAATTGCCTTGCTCCAGATCGCCATGTCGTTGTTGAGATCACTGATAAGTACTAAATCGGTGTACAAAAGCCCTCCACATTATCGAATGGGGAGGGCTTTTTTATTCGCACAGTGGACTATCATTAACTGTGACAAATTAAAGATGTTAGAGCGTAATTATGTTCATAGAATCCTTAGTTTCGAGAGCTAAAGGTAGATTATGGCGTTATTTTCTGCCACGGTTTACTCTGAAAAATCATGTGGATGATCAAGTATATAATTACTATGGTGTTTATTTTTCGGATGTAAAACAAGAAAAATATCAGCTTGTGAGCCTAAGAGGCAAAAATGTTGTGCTTGAAAAATGGCATGCTGAGCAGCACGCCTATATGGAGAAAATAAACCTTCCACTCAATGATATTGAAAAAATGAATGTTGAGATTATTCATTGGAGAAAGCAAGGTCCGTTAAGGTTTGATTCGATTTTTCTTTTTGCAATAAATTATTTTACGCGTATTGCTTATGCAAAAAATGCTCTGACGAGAGCAAAAAGCAATCTCTTTTCTTCATTCGCCAGTAACAAGGCGTTGAATGGACTTGATCGTATAATGTTGCTACAGATGCTGGTGAACGAATATGTACATCAATCGCCAGAGAAAACTCACACTGGAGCGACATGTGATGAGGTTATTGATCTATTGTACGGGACGCTTTGGTATAAACATATCAAGAATGAAGATTTCAGGAGGAAGGTCTTTCTGCTGCTCCAGTCACTTGTAATTACAGAAGATGTCAGATTTAGTGATAAAAAATATTATATACAAGGCAAGGCTATTTCAACAATTGTTTCATGGGAATCTGAAGATAAACGGGAAAAGCAGCAGATCAGGATCCAGAAAAATATTAGTCGTTTGATGCTTGTGATTACCGCGTCCACATTGATGATCACCCTGGCAATACTGGCTCAGGCAGGTCTTATTAATCTACATAATCTTTGGGTGCATCTGACACAGTTAAAGCCAATCAGGGTGTTGTTCAAATTAATATGATAAAACACAGTTTTGTTTTAGTCCTGGCAGGAATACAAACTAGAGATGTTGCGTTTCGCTACTGCCGTACTCCTTGAAATGCTGAATAATATCCGTTCCCTCGCGATGGCCTGTGATGAGGTATTGATAAATCTGCTGCGGTGAACCATAAATTAGTAATCCTGGTTGCCCTGGGCGTTATCGTTCGGTTTTTTCATTGGGGTGGAAAGTTCCGTGAATGTTGCGGTGACGTCCTGATCGGGGCAGTGATCATGATGTTTGCAGCAGCTCACCTCCCAAACGTAACGTTCACTATCCCGCAAGTTGGCGAGGTCACATTTACACACAATGAGATCGTGTTTGTGTTGGGTATGCTCGGTTATAAGGGGTTGAAGGAAGTTATCTTCGGGGTATTAAAAAACGGTTTGGTATCGATTTGCGCAAGCTTATAGCGCAACGAAAAAATAATTAAGGGGAATGAAGCCCGTACGAATTAACGGGCTTTACATAGATTACTTTAGACTGATGTTCGGCAAGATATCCTGTCTGGCTACAGATTGAACTTTCCAGGCCCCGCCTTCCTGCACCATACAGTCGATAACGGTATGTGCTTTATTCGTTCCAAACGACACATAAACTTGCATACACACGGGATCATAATCTGACGACACAATCTTGATCTGCCGCCAGTCTTCACTATAATCTTGGGCTTTGATAAACATATCAGAGTCCGGTACGTCTTCGGTATTGGGGTCGGCCGCATTAGATTTTTTCAATGCGGCAATCGTGCTGGTAGTGACGTAAGGTTTAAGTCCAGCGTAATCCGTTAAAGGGTTTTTCTCTTTTAACAATTGTGCAATATACCAGTGATTAAATTTCAATGCTGCTGCCTCTGGGCCAGTAGGGGAAACAGTCGCGAACGCGGAAGTGCAGATTAGTAGGCTGGTAAATATTAATAATTTCATATCAATTGTGCCTGAATAATTGATAAGACGGTGCCGCAGATGCCCAATTATTGCCAGGGCACATGCTGTTTTGTTTATAATCTGAATACCAGGTGCCATCACCGCCGTAAATGCAAGCATGTCCCGCCGGATGGCCAGCGATCGGTTGTATTACAGCAACATCGCCTTTCATTGGGGCGCCATACACAGCTCGAAAGCCTGCTGCACGTAGGTTAAACGCCATATCTTATGCATAGTTTGTATTAATGAGTCTAGCGCCGCCAGCGCGTACGGCATTAGAAACAAAATGAGCGCATCTATGTTGACTGGCACTTCCTGCGCGATTTCGTGCGTAATTAACGGCAGCATCTTTATTCCAGCTCATAACGTTTCCTTGTATTAATAAAAAAACACAATAAAACATTACGCTTTAAATTTAATTGTTTTTGTAAATTATCATTAAGTGATGTTAATCATCATCAAGAATAAATATGAAGTTAATTAAGTCATAAAACATGGGATTATATATTTAGGTAATGAAAAAAGGGGGGGGGGCGGAGTCGAAGTGGTTAACGAAGGTCCGTCGTTAAATTAGCGAGCGTGAAATAAAAGGGGCGCAGCACAACCTTCGGATGAAAGAAATTTTTGTGTCTAATCGGGTGGTGAACAGATTGAGTATCGTATTGGTAATTTCGTACAGCCAGGGCGACAGCTTTACCTTATGGCAGATGTACTGAAGAGAATTTCAATATTTGGGAAATGATATTAGACACTAATCATCAACCAATTAGCTAAACCGTTACACATCAAAATCAGCCGGCCTTGGGCGGTTTTTTATTGCCAGTAATCAGCACCCAGCTCCATCGCAGCGTAGTGACTATTAGAAGGTGGTTGACCGCCGCCAGCGGGAAATGGCGACAGTCATTCATACCCACATAGCGCTGTGGATATAAACCGGGGTTCCGTTTGCCTGCGCAGGCGATAGTAAACGGGTGTCCGCATATATCCGATAACAGCTTAACCTAAGCTACTGATATTAAATAAATCATATATTTTACAGCCAAATAACAAATCTGATAGTATACCCCCCTATAGTATCTGGAGAGCGTATGCCGCATTCACCTGAAGACAAGAAACGCATTCTCACCCGTGTACGCCGTATTCGCGGTCAAGTTGATGCGCTTGAGCGTGCACTGGAATCTGGCGAACCGTGTCTGGCAATCCTGCAGCAAATTGCCGCTGTGCGCGGCGCATCCAATGGCCTGATGGGCGAAATGGTTGAGATCCATCTGAAAGACGAGCTGGTCAGTGGGGAAACTACGCCAGACCAGCGTGCCGTGCGCATGGCTGAAATCGGCCATCTTCTGCGTGCTTATCTAAAATAACATCATCACCTCGCAATAATGGGAAGAGACAAATGAAATCACGTGCAGCAGTTGCATTCGGCCCCGGCCAACCGTTAAAAATTGTCGAAATCGACGTCGCACCGCCAAAGAAAGGTGAAGTGCTGGTTAAAATTACCCATACCGGCGTGTGCCACACCGACGCCTTTACGCTCTCTGGCGACGATCCGGAAGGCGTATTCCCGGCGGTACTTGGGCACGAAGGTGGCGGCATTGTGGTTGAAATCGGCGAAGGCGTCACTAGTCTGAAACCGGGTGACCATGTGATCCCGCTGTACACCGCAGAGTGCGGCGAGTGTAAGTTCTGTAAATCGGGTAAAACCAACCTGTGCCAGGCCGTACGTGCGACCCAGGGCAAAGGTTTGATGCCGGATGGCACAACGCGCTTCTCGTATAACGGTGAGCCGATTTATCACTATATGGGCACCAGCACCTTCAGCGAATACACCGTTTGCGCGGAGATCTCTCTGGCGAAGGTTAACCCGCAGGCCCCGCTGGACAAAGTGTGTCTGCTGGGTTGTGGCGTGACCACCGGTATCGGAGCAGTCCATAACACCGCAAAAGTGAAAGAAGGCGACACCGTCGCCGTATTTGGTCTGGGCGGTATTGGTCTGGCGGTAATTCAGGGCGCGGTGCAGGCGAAAGCCGGGCGTATTCTGGCCGTTGATACCAATCCGGAAAAATTTAAGCTGGCAGGTGAAATGGGCGCGACTGATTTCATCAACCCGAAGGATTACGACAAACCGATTCAGGATGTGATCGTTGAACTGACCGACGGCGGCGTGGATTTTAGCTTTGAATGTATCGGCAACGTTAACGTGATGCGCGCGGCACTGGAATGTTGCCATAAAGGATGGGGCGAAAGCATCATCATTGGCGTGGCAGGAGCAGGGCAAGAGATCAAAACGCGTCCGTTCCAGCTGGTTACCGGGCGCGTCTGGCGCGGTTCCGCGTTTGGCGGCGTGAAAGGGCGTACTCAACTTCCTGGCATGGTTGAAGAAGCAATGAGTGGGAAAATTCAGTTGGATCCCTTTATTACCCACCGTTTACCGCTGGGGCAGATTAACGAAGCGTTCGATTTAATGCATCAGGGTAAGTCCATCCGTACCGTTATCCACTTTGGCGATAACTGATTCATTGGCCAGCGGATTTAACCGCTGGCACTTTCCTGAATTTTTTAGAATTATGTTGTGAAAGTGTGACGAATCCGGCGCTTTTCACGGTAAGTAAACTTCCCGGATTGCCGATGACTATCTAACGGGCGTGTTTTCACGCATAAACCCTACAAGAGAGTCGACGGTCATGGACAACACTACATCGATGCAAGCCCAGCATAAACTGGGCTTTCTGCATCAAATCCGGCTGGTTCCGCTGTTTTCCTCCATTCTCGGTGGCATCCTTCTGCTGTTCGCCTTAAGTTCCGGACTGGCAAGCTATTTTCTTATGCAGGCCGATCGCGATCAGCGCGACGTGACCGATGAGATTCAGGTCAGGATGGGGTTATCTAACAGCTCTAACCACTTACGCACCGCGCGTATCAATATGATCCACGCCGGCGCGGCGAGCCGTATTGCCGAAATGGATGACATGAAGGCCAATATTGCCGAGGCAGAAAAACGCATCAAGCAGTCGCAGGACGGTTTTAACGCTTATATGTCGCGTGCGGTAAAAACGTCTGCTGATGAAGCGCTAGATGCTGAACTGAGCGCCAGCTTCAAAGCCTATACCGACGGTTTACAGCCCATGCTGAAGTACGCTAAAAACGGCATGTTTGAAGCGATCATCAACCATGAAAATGAACAGGCCCGACCGCTGGACTCTGCTTACAATAAGGTATTGTTAAAAGCGATCGACATTCGTACCGCAAGGGCGAACCAGTTAAGCGAACAGGCGCATCAGCGTACACAACTCGGCATGGCTTTTATGCTGGGTGCATTCGTTCTTGCGCTGGTGCTAACCGTGATGACGTTCATTGTTCTGCGTCGTACCGTCATTCACCCTCTGCTACGCGCGGCCCAGCGTATTGAGCGAATTTCATCAGGCGATCTGACGATGCACGATGAACCGACCGGGCGTAGCGAAATTGGCCGTCTGAGCCGTCACCTACAGACAATGCAACGATCGTTGGGGAAAACGGTGGGCACGGTACGTCAGGGCGCGGAAGAAATCTACCGCGGTACCAGCGAGATTTCGGCGGGTAATACCGATCTGTCTTCACGTACTGAACAACAGGCCGCAGCGATTGAACAAACGGCAGCCAGCATGGAAGAGCTGACCGCCACGGTGAAGCAAAACGCCGACAATGCGCATCACGCAAGCAAACTGGCGGAAGATGCGTCCGGTAAGGCCAGTCGGGGCGGTCAGATGGTTTCTGGCGTGGTGAAAACCATGGGTAATATCTCAACGAGTTCGAAGAAAATCTCCGAAATCACAGCCGTGATTAATAGCATTGCTTTCCAGACCAATATCCTGGCACTGAACGCTGCGGTTGAGGCGGCGCGGGCAGGAGAGCAGGGGCGTGGATTTGCCGTGGTCGCCAGTGAAGTCCGTACGTTGGCAAGCCGCAGCGCTCAGGCGGCAAAAGAGATTGAAGGATTGATCAGCGAATCGGTCCGACTGATTGACCAGGGCTCCGGAGAAGTCGTCGCGGCGGGCAATACGATGACGGATATTGTCGATGCGGTAAAACGCGTCACCGATATCATGCTGGAAATCGCGGCGGCCTCTGATGAGCAGAGCCGGGGTATCGTACAGGTGAGCCAGGCGATATCAGAAATGGATAAGGTGACGCAGCAAAATGCCTCGCTGGTTGAAGAAGCATCGGCTGCGGCGGCCTCTCTCGAAGAGCAGGCGGCGCGCTTAACGGAAGCCGTAGGTACATTTCGCTTAACGGGAACGAGTGCAATTAAACGCCCTCCCGTAACCACTACGCCTGACCATTCGCGTCCGCAGACGGCAACGGCCAGTGGCGATAACTGGGAAACGTTTTAACAATAAATTAAGGGACCTGATGGTCCCTTAATTTTTGGTATCAAAACGGTACGGTTTTGCGTATTGCGGCGATGAGGATCTGCGCGGCCTGAGAGAGTTGCACATCGACACGGGTAAGAATACCGATGGGTTCACCCGCACCATGGGTAGGTATCGGCAACGACACCAGCGTCGCCTGGCGTAAATCCTCTCTAACCGCGCCTGAAGGGACAAACCACACATAGTCGTAATCAACCGTCAGCTGGCGGGAAAGCGATGCTGACAGCGTTTCAATGCAGCCTGGCGGCATTTTACAACCCTGACTTTGCAACAATGCTTCTGCGTGCTGGCGAGGCGCGGTTCCTTTTGGCGAAACCACCACCGGCCACTCCATTACCCGACTTAACGTGATGGTTTCCTGCAACAGCGGATGGTTAGGGCGCACGACCAGTTTAAGTGATTCCAGAAACAACAATTCATAGTTCAGACCGACCATTAATTCCGGATCGGCCATGCGACCAATGCCAAGATCGATTTCCCCGGATTTTAAACCTGCCAGAATCATCGGATTGCTCATGGTGGCGACCTGTAGCGTGGTCTCCATTTGCTGCTTGTGGAAAGGACCAATTACCGCAGGCAGAATGCCCAGTGCCGCGGTGGGTAAGGCCCCGATCCGTACGACGTCAGTCTGCGACTCTTCGCGCTGATTTAACGCTTGTCCGGCGGTGTTGAGCGCATCCAGCACTCTTACCGCGTGGGTAAGAAACTGTTCTCCGGGCAGCGTTAACTGCGCGCCAAGGCGGCCACGCTCAAAGAGACGGGTACCGGTCAGTTGCTCCAGTTCATTTAGCGTTTTGGAGAGAGCCGGTTGGCTCAGGTTAAGGGTCTCAGCCGCGCGCCCCAACGTTCCCTGCTGTGCAACGGCGACAAAAGTATGAAGGTGGCGCAAGCGAATGCGCTGATTGAACAGAACATTTTTTTCCATAAGCGATGTTAAAAACAGAGCCGTATCGGTGACAAGTAAAGTTGTTTGTTTTTGATAACCTGATAGCAAAATATTATTAACATTTATCATGTTTTACTTACAACTGATTTATTTTGCTTATGTTTTGTACAGCATTGCTGGGTGGTGGGATCATGGAAGGGAGTGTGGCCAGTCGTTATACTTTGGTGATTGTTTACTTTTGAACGATTTCTCTTCACAAGGCACTGATGAATGATACATGTAATAGGGCACCTTAATCCCGATAGCGATGCCATCTGCACCGCCGCAATGACGGCGCGTTGGCTTAGTTTACGTGGCCAGCAGGCGACGGCATGGCGTTTGGGCGAGCCTAACCGCGAAACGCAGTTTATCTTTGAGCATGCGGGGCTGATGATGCCTGAACGGTTGACGTTTGAACTGACCGATCGTGATGTCTGGCTGGTCGATTTCACCGAGCCGGCCCAGGGACCGGAATCGTTAACAGAAAGTAACGTGGTGGGAATTATCGATCATCACCGACTTGGTGGGTTAGTCACCCGTCTGCCACCGGAAGTGTGGGTGAAGCCCGTCGGCAGTAGCGCAACCCTGCTGTGGCAACTGATGACGGAGGATCAACGCAACCAGTTATCTTCCGCTGAGGCTGTTTTACTGCTCGGCGCCGTATTGAGTGACACTGTCACGCTTCGTTCACCAACGACCACCTCTGACGATCGCCTGGCGGTTGATGCGCTGGCTCAAAAAACCGGAGTGGATCTTGACGCTTTCAGTCGCGACCTGCTGTCAGCTAAAACAAGTGTGGAAGGGATGAGCGCCCGGGAACTTTTGCAGAAAGACATTAAAACCTTCACCATCCATGGACATTCAGTCTGTGTAGCGCAGCTCGAACTCTATGCGCTGCAACAGGTGGATGCGGTGCTGGACGATCTCCGTCAGGAAATGGCGCGCTATGCAGAAGAAAAGAACGCTGCGTTAGTCGTGCTGATGCTCACTGACATCAATCTGGGTGACACCAGCCTATGGTTTGCTGGATCAGAACTTTCAGACATCCCGCAGCCTTGCAAGGTCGAAGGCATGCTTAGCCGTAAAAAACAGATGCTGCCCTGGCTGGAAAGTCATTTGAAACCACGCCAGTAGGTACTGTTCATCTTTTGTATGGGTGGGAAGTTTACGCGGGGTCACACTTTGTAAATTCTTCCCACCGGAGTCAGCGGCGTTTTCTACACTCCAGGTAATATTCACTGGAGGCATGACATTATGGCGAACACCATCACGGCAGATGAGATTCGGGAACAATTTTCGCAGGCAATGTCAGCAATGTACCAGCAGGAAGTCCCGCAGTACGGCACGTTGCTGGAACTTGTCGCTGATGTGAATCTGGCGGTACTGGAAAATAATCCGACGCTGCATGAAAAACTGGCGAATGCGGATGAACTGGCCCGGCTAAACGTTGAGCGTCATGGTGCCATTCGAGTGGGTACCGCGCAGGAGCTTTCTACGCTGCGCCGGATGTTTGCCGTTATGGGCATGTATCCGGTGAGTTATTACGATCTCTCCCAGGCGGGCGTCCCCGTACATTCTACAGCCTTTCGTCCCATCGACGATGCCTCGCTATCGCGCAACCCGTTTCGGGTATTCACCTCGTTATTACGGCTCGAACTAATCGAAAACGCCGCGCTGCGGCAAAAAGCCGCTGAGATCCTCGCGAAACGCGATATTTTCACTCGCCGTTGCCACGAACTACTGGATGAATTTGATGCGCAGGGCAGTTTTACATCTGAACAGGCGCAAGAATTTGTGCATGAAGCGCTGGAAACATTCCGCTGGCATCAGCACGCCACGGTCGATGAAGAGACCTATCACGCATTACATAACGAACACCGGCTGATTGCTGATGTAGTGTGCTTCCCCGGTTGTCATATCAACCATCTGACACCGCGAACGCTGGATATTGACCGGGTGCAGTCGATGATGCCGGAATGCGGCATTGAGCCCAAAATACTGATTGAAGGGCCGCCGCGCCGCGAGGTGCCGATTTTATTACGTCAGACCAGTTTCAAAGCGCTGGAAGAGCCGGTGTTGTTTGCCGGTGAAATGCGTGGCACTCACACGGCGCGTTTTGGTGAAATCGAACAGCGCGGCGTGGCCCTGACACCGAAAGGCAGAGCGTTGTACGACGAATTGCTGAATAAAGCGGGAACGGGGAAAGACAATCTGACGCACCAGCTACATCTTCAGGAGGTGTTTAAAGCCTTCCCGGACAGCGAATTCCTGCTGCGCCAGCAGGGGCTAGCCTGGTTCCGCTATCGTCTGACGCCATCGGGTGAAGCGCATCGGCAGGCGATTCGCCCGGATGACGATCCGCAGCCGCTTATTGAACGGGGCTGGCTGGTTGCGCAACCCATCACCTACGAAGATTTTTTACCGGTGAGCGCCGCAGGAATTTTCCAGTCCAATTTGGGTAATGAAACACAGGCTCGCAGCCACGGAAATTCCAGCCGCGACGCGTTTGAACAGGCGCTGGGTTGCGCGGTTTATGATGAGTTTGCGCTGTATCAGGAGGCTCAAGAACGAAGTAAACGTCGGTGTGGTTTACTTTAACGGAATTTACATGGGATTCGGTCTGTTCCCATCGACATAAAATATTTTCGATTTTGTACAGATAATCGGCGACCAACAATTGGATTATTAATGAATTTTGTCTAGAGTGAGCGGTCAGAAATGTGCACTCTCTTGCCGCTGATTTTGACCGGCGCGGGACCGTTTACACGACCAGAAGGACTCACTTTCAGGCATGAATCGCAGACGATTTATTAAAGGTTCAATGGCAATGGCCGCCGTGTGCGGAACCAGTGGTATTGCATCACTCTTTTCCCGCGCCGCCTTTGCGGCAGAGTCTGACATTGCAGACGGAAAAACCGTACGTTTTGATTTTTCCGTTCTGCAATCGATGGCCCATGACTTAGCACAGAAACCCTGGGGCGGTGCACCACGCGCGTTACCGGACACGCTGGCGAAACTGACGCCGCAGGCCTACAACAGCATTCAATATGATGCAGAGCAGTCTCTGTGGAACAATGTTGAAAATCGTCAGCTTGATGCGCAGTTCTTCCACGTGGGAATGGGCTTCCGTCGTCGTGTACGCATGTTCTCGGTTGATGGTAGTACGCATATGGCGCGTGAAATTCACTTCCGTCCGGAACTGTTTAAATACAACGACGCGGGTGTGGATACCAAACAATTGGAAGGGCAGACTGACCTCGGATTCGCTGGATTCCGCGTGTTTAAAGCGCCAGAACTGGCCCGGCGCGATGTCGTTTCTTTCCTGGGCGCCAGCTATTTCCGCGCCGTGGATGACACCTATCAGTACGGTTTATCGGCCCGTGGTCTGGCGATAGATACCTACACCGACAGTAAAGAAGAATTTCCTGATTTCACCTCTTTCTGGTTCGAAACGGTTAAACCGGGCGCAACCTCCTTTACCGTGTATGCGCTTCTCGACAGCCCAAGCGTAACCGGCGCATTCAAGTTCGTGATCCACTGCGAGAAAACGCAGGTGATTATGGATGTACAAAACCACATCTATGCGCGCAAAGACATCAAGCAGCTCGGCATTGCGCCGATGACCAGCATGTTCAGCTGCGGCAACAACGAGCGTCGGATGTGCGACACTATTCACCCGCAAATCCATGACTCCGATCGTCTGGCGATGTGGCGGGGCAATGGCGAGTGGATCTGCCGTCCGCTGAATAACCCGCAAAAGCTGCAGTTCAACGCCTATACCGATAACAACCCGAAAGGGTTTGGCTTGCTGCAACTCGATCGCGACTTCTCCCATTATCAGGACATCATGGGCTGGTATAACAAGCGCCCAAGCCTGTGGGTCGAACCGCGCAACCAGTGGGGCAAGGGGACCATCGGTCTGATGGAGATCCCGACGACCGGCGAAACGCTGGATAACGTTGTCTGCTTCTGGCAGCCGGACAAGAAGATCAAAGCCGGCGATGAGCTGGAATTCAAATATCGCCTGTACTGGAGCGCTCAGCCGCCGGTGCGTTCACCGCTGGCTCGCGTGATGGCGACCCGGACAGGCATGGGCGGTTTCCCGGAAGGATGGGCACCGGGCGAGCATTACCCGGAAAAATGGGCGCGTCGTTTTGCCGTTGACTTCGTTGGTGGCGATCTAAAAGCGGCTGCGCCGAAAGGCATTGAACCGGTGATTACGCTCTCCAGCGGTGAAGCGAAACAGATTGAGATCCTCTACGTGGAGCCTATCGACGGTTATCGCATTCAGTTTGACTGGTATCCAACCTCTGACTCGACCGATCCGGTAGATATGCGTATGTTCCTGCGTTGTCAGGGTGACGCCATCAGCGAAACCTGGCTGTATCAGTACTTCCCGCCAGCGCCGGATAAACGTCAGTACGTTGACGACCGCGAGATGCGTTAATCACGCCCTTTACGGCTCTCCTGATGGGGAGCCGTATCTGCATTCATCCTCATAACGACTCTGTACACTATTTACTCGATCCTGTTCGCATTTTTCTGTATGGCAAATGGGTACTCTGTGGGTGTGTATTTCTTATACACGTTCTTGTCCACTAACAGGGAGAAAGTATGTTTCCAGAATACAGAGACCTTATTTCCCGACTGAAATCCGAGAACCCTCGCTTTCTGTCCTTATTCGAAAAACACAACAGCCTTGATCATGAGATCTCCAGACTGGAAGGTTCGGATGGTCGGGGGTATAGTTTGGACATTGTTCGTCTTAAGAAACAGAAACTCCACCTGAAGGAAGATCTGCTCAAAATATTGCAAAAAGAGAGTGTCAGTGAGAGCTAAGTAGAACGGCGCTTGCTGTGTAAAAGGGCTTCCTGCGAGAAACGGAAGCCCTTCCTGTTTTAGGTGTTAATCGACCATCACGCGTTTGTTCGTCGCCCCCCAGAGGATCGACATTTCAGTGAACAACGCGCCGCTAATTTCTTCGACTTCTTCTGCACTAACCTGCGCATTTCCCTGTTTACCGAACAGCACCACTTCATCACCGGATGCAACCTGCGGCAAATCGGTTACATCGACGATCACGGTATTCATGGATGTTTTACCCAGTACCGGAACCCGCTGGCCGCGGATCAGCACGTGCCCCGCATTACTGAACACACGGCGATAACCATCGGCATAACCTGTCGGGATATTGGCCAGAACGGAATCACGTTTAAGGGTATAGGTTCTGTCATACCCGACGGTGTTTCCTTTGGGGTAATGGTTTACCGACGCGATGGCAGATTTAAACGTCATGACGCGTTTGTATTCGGTGCTGGCGATGGTATCGCCATAGAAAATACCGCCAACACGCACCATGTCGAGCCAGGATTCTGGAACGGTCAGGGTAGCGAACGTATTCGCGACATGCAGGGTGACATCTTCGCGCTTAAGACCGGTAATTTTCAGTACCTGGGCTGATTGCGTATTGAAACGGGCCAGATCGCGTTTTACCACTGCCGCATCTTCTTCCGGGAAATGCGACATGATGCCGACAATTTTCAGGCCGGGTAATGCGGAAATAGCGCGTGCTTCTTCCAGACCTGCAGCGGTACTGACTTCCAGACCGTTACGCGACATACCGCCAGAGTTCAGCGCCAGATGGATACGAATAGTTTTACCTTTCTCCTGAGCGATTGCACTTAAACGCTTAGCCATATCCAGATTACCGATAAGCTCTTCGGTATCGAAATCCGCCGCCTGGCGCATCTCTTTTTCCGTCGCGTTACGCACGCGCATGAGCTGCGATGTATAGCCTGACTGGCGAACGGTACTAATCTCCTCGTTGCTGGCGATGCCAATACATTGCACGCCGTTTTGCATCATCACCGGTGTTACCAGTGAGAGATCGTGCCCATACGCGTCGCCTTTAAGAATGGCGCACATCCGGGTTTTATCTCCCAGCAGTTGCTGAACTTTATGAATGTTATATTCCAGCGCGCTACGGGAAATTTCCAGCGTGGTATTATCCACGACCTGTTGCTTATTGACGGCAAAGGGAACGGGGCCCGCTTGCGTGGTGGAAACAGGTTGGTGACAGGCGGTAATCAGTAAAAGCGGAATAAGTGCTAAACGACCCAAAGGTGCTGCCATGCTTGCTCCTTAGCAATAGAATGAAAGTGTTATTGTCATCATTACGGTCTATCCATGAGGGGATACCCGGATCACCAGAGTAACGGGTTCCACGCCAGAGATTCTTTCTAAGTGATTGCTGTTACAGCATAAAAATAAGACATCCTCGGTGCTAAACAGAGTAATATCGGCTACTGCCAGTCAGAAATGCCCCGTTTACGATCGCAAAGGAGATAAACATGTCAGAAATAATTATCGTTAGTGACGCGCTGGAACTGCGGGCGGTAGAAGAACAACACGTCACCCCTCTGCATCAGTTGGTGCTCAAGAATAAAATCTGGCTCCAGCAGTCACTGAACTGGCCGCAGTTTGTCGAATCTGAGGACGACACGCGTAAGAACGTGCAGGGGAATATGATGTTGCACCAGCGCGGCTACGCCAAAATGTTCCTTATTTTCGAACAAGGGGAGGTGGCTGGCGTTATCTCGTTTAACCAGATAGAGCCGCTGAACAAAGCCGCTTATATTGGTTATTGGCTGGATGAAGAGCACCAGGGCAAAGGCATTCTGTCTCAGGCGCTACAGGCAATGATTCATCATTATGCGCAGCGCCAGGAGATTCGCCGCTTCGTGATTAAATGTCGTGTAGATAACGTTGAGAGCAACCAGGTGGCGCTGCGCAATGGCTTCCGACTGGAAGGATGTATGCAACAGGCGGAGTTCCTTAATGACGATTACCATGACGTGAATCTCTACGCCCGCATCATTGATGGCTCTTCAGAATAAACCGGCGATAGGGGTGCGCGTGATACGTTGTTCGCCGTTGATCACTTTTGGCCCGCGCAGATGGATTGCATCGCCATCAAAGGCTTCAACTTGGGCCTGATCGGTTATCTCAATATGATGCTCGATCAGCACTTCACCCAGAATACAGGCATAGCCTTCAATCAGGATGTGACCGTCAAGCTGGAGCGGTCCGCCACGTAATTGCGCATGCCCCCCAACCAGCACGTGGTGTTTCAGCACGCAGTTACCTTCGACCACCGCGTGTCCCGCCACCTGCGAGCTGTAGCGCAGGGTAGGAATGGCGTCTTCATCCGTTCCGGCGATGACGCGTGCATGCCCATAGACTTTGGCGCAATCGCAGATCCAGACATTATTCTCTTCGTTGCCTTCTATCCGTGCAAAATCAAAAACTTCAGCCCGATGTTCTATAAAGGCATAATTGATCATCGCATCGCCATAGATTTGCGCCTGATGCACCACGCGTGAATTGCTGACTGCCGCCCGCTCGTAAATTTGCAGGAGCTGGTCGCTTTCACGGGTTAACCCCCTGGCTGCAATGATTTCAGAGTCACACACAATGCGTGCATCACCGCAGATGAGGCACTCACCGCGAACAACAGAATCCTGAATAGTGACGTTGTCACGTATTTGCGCGTTATGGCTGATTTCTGCTCGGTCAATCCAGACGGCATCACCAATCTGCGCACCGTCTCTAACCACGCTTGCCTGTGTAATACGGGCGTCTCCGGTTATCGTCGCGCCGGAAAAAGCGAGCGCATTCTCATCGTATATCCAGCAATTACCGCTTTGCGACAGAACGCTTTCATCATCAATCCAGCCACCGAGCGTACCGGATCTAACATCATTAAAATCAATGAGTGCGATGATTTGGCGTAGTAATACACTTTTTTTATTGCCATTATCCTGGTAACTAAAGGAGCGAGATTCATCGCTTAGACGGTATTTGGTCATAGCTCATTTCCATGTTGCGCACCTTAGTTAAACGTAGCAAAGTTTTCTGTACTGGCTAAACCGGCAGATATTCCATAAAATGCATTTCAAATATACTTTAAAAAATAAACAAAATGAGTAAGAACAAACAGAGTGAACGGGTCCTCAATCTTCCGGCCGGTTATTTTGGCATGGTACTGGGTACAATTGGGATGGGATTTGCGTGGCGTTACGCCAGCCAGGTGTGGCCGGTGAGCCACTGGATTGGTGATGGCTTAGTCATCCTTGCAATGGTCATCTGGGGATTGCTGACGCTGGCCTTTCTGAGCCGTTTACTGCGTTTTCCGCATAGCGTACTGGCGGAAATTCGTCATCCGGTGATGAGTAGCTTTGTCAGTCTGTTTCCGGCCACCACGATGCTGGTCGCGATTGGATTTGTTCCGTGGTATCGACCGCTGGCGATTGGGTTATTCAGTATTGGCGTGGTCATACAGCTGGCATACGCAGCCTGGCAAACGGCAGGGCTGTGGCGTGGGGAGCATCCGGAAGAGGCCACCACGCCGGGTCTGTATCTGCCAACCGTTGCCAATAACTTTATCAGTGCCATGGCCTGTGGTGCACTTGGGTTCAACGATGCCGGATTGGTGTTTTTGGGCGCCGGGGTATTTTCATGGCTCAGCCTGGAGCCAGTGATTCTGCAACGTTTACGAAGCTGCGGCGAGCTGCCGACGGTTTTACGGACTTCACTTGGTATTCAGTTGGCACCCGCGCTGGTCGCCTGTAGCGCCTGGCTTAGCGTCAACGGTGGCGAGGGGGATACGTTAGCCAAAATGTTGTTCGGCTATGGTTTGCTGCAACTTCTGTTCATGCTACGCCTTATGCCGTGGTATTTGTCACAGCCATTTAATGCGTCATTCTGGAGCTTCTCGTTTGGCGTGTCTGCGTTGGCGACAACGGGATTGCATCTTGGGCACGGCAGTGAATCAGGATTTTTTCATACTCTGTCTATCCCACTGTTTATTTTTACCAATTTTATCATTGCATTATTACTGATACGTACGTTTGCATTGCTGATGCAGGGGAAACTGCTCATCCGCACGGAGCGTGCTGCATTACTGAAATCTGAGGATAAATAATGACCCTTTGCGACGAAAACTACTTTACTGAAAAATATGATTTAACCCGTACGCATTCCGATGTCGTTGAAGCGGCAAAAGTGGTTGCACCAGGTAAAACGTTAGATCTGGGCTGCGGTAACGGCCGAAACAGCCTGTACCTGGCGGCAAACGGCTATGACGTTACTGCATGGGATAAAAACCCCATGAGCATCGCTAACCTTGAGCGCATCAAAGCGGCTGAGGGGCTGACCAACCTGAACGCGAAGGTCGCTGACCTTAATGCGTTACGTTTTGAGGGGGAATACGATTTTATTCTATCTACCGTTGTGTTGATGTTCCTTGAAGCCAAAACAATCCCTGGCCTTATTGAGAATATGCAACGTTGTACTAAACCGGGTGGATACAACTTAATCGTCGCGGCGATGGATACTGATGATTTTCCGTGCACAGTTGGTTTTCCGTTCGCGTTTAAAACCGGAGAATTACGTAACTATTACAGTGGGTGGGATCTGCTGAAATATAACGAAGACGTAGGTGAACTTCATCGTACAGATGAAAACGGTAATCGAATTAAACTGCGCTTTGCCACCATGCTGGCACGCAAAACTTCCTGAACCTCCCGTTTGGGTTAACTCTTTCTGCGTTCAGCATTTTTTGTGCTGAGCGCAGAGATAAAATTGTGCGGTGCTTACCATTTTTAGTACATCCAAAATGAAACTGTTTTGCTATCCTTTTTAGGCATCATTGCGAAAACTAAAGGGATCGTTTCATGCGTACTCAAACTTTATTTAAAGTTGCAGCGCTTACTGGCTTGTTGGCATTATCCGGCTGTGCGTCAAAAGTGACCGAGCCGGATAAATATTCTGGGTTTTTAAAAAATTACTCTGATCTGAAGGAAACAAAATCAGCCTCGGGACAAACGGTACTCCGTTGGGTTGACCCGAGCTACAACGAATCCAAATATGACAACATCGTGTATAACCCGGTAACGTATTATCCGGTTCCGAAACCTACTACGCAGGTAGGGCAGCAGGTTCTTGATCAATTACTGACCTATACCAATACACAGTTGAAATCCGCCATCAGCAAGCGTAAGCCTCTGGTTACGACCCCTGGACCGCGTAGCCTGATTTTCCGCGGGGCGATTACCGGTGTAGCGACCAGCAAAGAAGGACTGCAGTTCTATGAAGTGGTCCCGGTTGCACTGCTGGTTGCGGGAACGCAAATGGCGACGGGTCACCGTACCATGGATACCAACCTCTATTTCGAGGGTGAGTTGATTGATGCAGCGACCAATAAACCGGTGATTAAAGTTGTACGTAAGGGTGAAGGTAAAGACCTGAACAACGAAAGCACGCCGATGGCGTTCGAAACGTTGAAGAAAGTTGTTGATGACATGGCGACCGATGCCTCCATGTTTGATGTGAACCAAAAACCACAATAAAAATGATGAACGCACCATCTCAGGATGGTGCGTTATTTTATGCCACACGACGACGATAGAGTAGTTTACCCATCAGCGCTTCCGGTCGGGCAAACATCACCAGATTTCCCAGTAAGATCAACACCAATCCGGCAATTGCATTTACTTGCCAGATGTATCCTTCATACAATGTTGACAGCGTCAGCGCCACCAGCGGGAACAGCAGCGTGCTGTATGCCGCCTTACTGGGACCAATGCGACCTACCAGCGTGAAATAAGCGCCAAAGGCAATCACTGAGCCGAAAATAGCAAGATATAACAGCGCGCTAAGATAGCTGAATGTCCACTGTGGCGTGAAGTTGTCGCCGCGCACCAGAGCAATGGCCGCGATCAGCAATGTGCCGTACAGCATGGCCCAACTGTTGGTGGTCAGTACTTCCAACCCTTTTTTCTGGTGACGCAGACTGATCATATTACCCAGTGAGAAGCCGAAGGTTCCCAGAGCGCTCAAACCGATGCCCAGTAACAGTGAATGATTAAACCCGCTGTTGAGCAAATCCTGCCAGAACAGAGTCACGATGCCCGTCAGTCCCAGACCCGCTGCAATATAGAAGCGCAGCGGTGGTTTTTGACCAAAAAAGATGAAGCTATTGACTGCATTGAACAGGACGGCCATTGAGAAAATCACCGACTCCAGGCCGGTATTAATCCACGCCGCAGCCGTATAAAAACACCAGAAGTTAAAGCAAAAAACGCATCCGCCCTGTAACAGACAAAACAGATGATCGCGACCAGACAGTTTGCGTAATTTACCGCTTAGCAACAGGATCACTATCATCACCGAGCTGGCAACGGCGAAGCGCCAAAAGATAGAAACCGGTGCAGAAACCGGACCTTGCTGCAAATAAATCGCAATCCATGTCGTTCCCCAAATAACCACCACCAGGCAGTACAACAGTGCGTTCATACGACTCTCTCTTTATTCATTCAGACTTACACTGTGTCACGACGGAATGCAGGAGACTTTCATCGACTTGCGGTGGACTTGCAAAATCTTGCGCTTTTTTTAGCGTAATAGTGAAAAGGCAGCTGTTAACGATATGTAGCTGATATAGACTGAAAGCCTGCTAACTTATTTTGAATGTGATGGTATGTCTCAGCCCTACGGTGCCTTTGAAAACTTGCGCAAACATAATGCCGTGCTGCATGAATCGGTTGCGTTACATTCAGGGATCCAACTGGCGGCCTGGTCGAACAAACGCGATACCATCACCCAGTATTGCGATCATCATACGCTCAGTTTATACATCGCAGATGGTTACGAGAGTTACCACAAGACGGCGGGAGGCTGGAAGAATGGCGGGGGACCAGACCGCTTTTGCCTGATGCCGAAGGAGAGTGAGTCCAGTTGGGATATTCGTGACGATCTTTCCTTTGTTCATCTCTATTGTACAGACGCCCATTTGCGCGAAGTGGGTGAAAAAGTCTGGGACAAAAGCCCCTATAGTTTCACGCTGGACGAGCATACGTTTGGCAGTGACCCGGGGATCACGGCGGTTTACCGTCAGTTTTTGCTTGGTAATGACTGGCAGCAACCGGCCAATCACCTCACGCTTAGCGCAGCATCTTCACTACTGTTAACGCATCTGATCCAGCATTACAGCAATGTGCAATGGCGACTTCCCGTTGTCACCGGAGGGCTTGCGCCTGCCACATTGCGCAACGTGCTGGCCTATATTGAAGCACATCTGGCGTATCCCATAACGTTGAGCGATCTGGCAGGTGAAGCAGCGCTAAGTGAATTCCATTTTGCCAGAATGTTTCGCCAGTCGATGAATATGGCGCCTCATCAGTACGTCATGCAACGCCGTATGGCGCTGGCGCAGCAACTGGTCTGTTATTCATCACGCAGCCTGTCGGATATTGCAATGGCCTGCGGGTTCAGTTCGGCGAGCCATTTCAGTAACCGGTTTAAACAAGTGACGGGTAAAACGCCAACGCAGTTACGCGCGGCGAAATAACGTCAACACTGAGTAGCAGATACCGCCGACGATCAGCCCCCAGAATGCAGACCCAACACCAAATACCGTCAGACCACTGGCCGTAACCAGAAAAGTCACGATGGCCGCATCGCGTTCTGCTTCATTATGTAAGGCTTGATATAAACTACCGCTAATCGTGCCAAGCAATGCCAGACCAGCAAGCATCTGGATCCAGCTTACGGGCAGGGCTGCCATCAGTCCTGTGACCGAACCGCCAAACACCCCAGCCAGAATGTAAAAGACACCCGCTGCCGCTGCGGCGAGCCAGCGTCGATTTGCATCTGGATGGGCTTCGGGGCTTTGGCAAATTGCTGCGGTTATGGCGGCGATGCAGATGGAATAGACGCCAAACGGCGAAAATAGCAGTGCCAGCAGACCCGTAAAAACAATCAAGGGTGAAACGGGTAACGAATATCCCGATGCTTTCATGGTCGCAATACCGGGGGCATTTTGCGAAGCCATAGTAACCAGAAACAGCGGTAGCGCAATGCTGATACAGTGGGCTAATGAAAAGTGTGGTGCAATAAACGCTGGCAATACCGGTGACAGATTAACACTATCGGTGACAATGTCACCTTTAACCAGGGCGATGGCTATACCTACCAACATTGCGGCGATTACGGCATACCTTGGGGCAATCACTTTTAGTACTAACCACGCCAGCAGCATGCTGCCGCACAAGATAAGCTCACTGTTCCGGCTATTGAACGCCTGCAAACCAAAACGCAGCAAGATCCCGGCCAGCATGGCCGATGCCAGCGAGTGGGGAATAATTTTCATCAGGCGGGCAAACAGCCCGGTTATACCGCACAGCACAATCAATGCATTAGCTACGATAAAAACACCGATAGCATCCTGAATCGATACCCCGTGCAGGCCCGTCACCAGCAGCGCGGCACCGGGCGTTGACCATGCGGTGAGAACAGGGGCGCGATACCACAATGTCAGCGCCAGCGTACTGACCCCCATTGCTAGCCCCAGTGCGGTCATCCAGCCTGCGATTTGTCCGGTCGTCGCACCTGCGGCGAGCGCCGCTTGCCAGATAATGGCCGCTGAACTGGCGTAGCCGACCAGGACAGCCACAAAACCCGACAAAACTGTAGGCAAGGGGATGGAAAATGTGCGCATAGCAACTCCGCGTGCGTTATAACGGTCAGTTACTGTAGCACTGTGCGTTATAGCGTACAAGTGCTAAGCTGTAGCCCCGAGAAAGGAGAGCGACGAAGGAGAAAAATGGACAACTTAACCCACTATCTGGCCACAACGCTCAAGACGCTACGTCACCAGCGTGAATGGAGCCTTTCGCGTCTGGCGGAGGAAACTGGCGTCTCAAAAGCGATGCTGGGGCAGATTGAGCGCAACGAATCCAGTCCAACGGTGGCGACATTGTGGAAAATTGCCACTGGACTGAACGTCCCGTTTTCAACGTTTATTTCACCACCAGAGTCAGAAGGCACGCTAACATTCGATCCCCAGCAGCAGGCGATGGTCGTCACGCCGTTGTTCCCGTGGGATCCGCAACTGTGCTTCGATCATTTTTCGATACTGCTGGCACCCGGCGCGCTCAGTGAATCTACTCCGCATGAAACCGGCGTAATTGAGCACGTGGTGGTGATTAGTGGTCTGCTGGATATGTGTATTGAGGGGCAGTGGCGCACCCTTAAATCCGGTGAAGGTGTCCGTTTCGCCGGAGATACGGCACATAGCTACCGTAACAGTAGCGAGCAAACGGTTCATTTTCACTCGCTGATCCATTACCCACGCGGTTAATCGGGAAAACTATTTCGAAACGCCGCGCTTGTGACTACAATAACCGCCATTTTTACCGCTTGTGGATGGTAACAACTGTATGCGCCAGCAGCCTCATCACCTTGAATTGTTAAGCCCGGCTCGGGATACCGCCATTGCGCGCGAAGCCATTTTGCACGGCGCAGACGCCGTTTACATTGGTGGACCAGGTTTTGGCGCGCGTCATAACGCCAGTAATAGCCTGAAAGATATTGCCGAATTAGTGCCTTTTGCCCACCGTTACGGGGCAAAAATCTTTGTGACGCTAAATACGATCTTGCATGATGATGAGCTGGAGCCCGCACAACGGTTAATTACCGATCTGTATCAGACCGGCGTTGATGCCCTGATCGTGCAGGATATGGGGATTCTTGAACTGGATATTCCCCCGATTGAACTGCACGCCAGCACCCAGTGCGATATTCGCAGCGTTGAGAAGGCGAAATTTCTATCCGATGTGGGATTCACCCAGATTGTGCTGGCGCGCGAACTGAGCCTTGAGCAGATTAATGCTATCCATCAGGCTACCGATGCGACCATTGAGTTTTTCATTCACGGTGCGCTGTGCGTTGCCTATTCAGGGCAGTGTTATATTTCACATGCACAAACAGGACGCAGCGCTAACCGCGGCGACTGTTCCCAGGCTTGCCGTCTGCCGTATACCCTGAAAGACGATCAGGGGCGCGTGGTATCCTATGAAAAACATCTGCTGTCGATGAAAGATAACGATCAGACCGCCAACCTGGGTGCGTTGATTGACGCAGGTGTGCGTTCCTTCAAAATTGAAGGGCGCTATAAGGACATGAGTTATGTGAAGAATATTACCGCGCATTATCGCCAGATGCTCGACGCCATCATTGAAGAACGCGGCGATCTGGCCCGTTCATCAGCAGGACGTACCGAACATTTCTTTACCCCATCCACAGAGAAAACCTTCCATCGCGGCAGCACCGATTATTTTGTGAATGCCCGTAAAGGGGATATCGGCGCATTCGACTCACCAAAGTTTATCGGTTTGCCGGTCGGCGAAGTCCTGAAGGTGGCGAAAGATCATCTCGATGTTGAGGTGACTGAACCGCTGGCAAACGGGGATGGCCTGAACGTGTTAATCAAACGTGAGGTTGTTGGATTTCGCGCCAACACCGTGGAAAAAACGGGGAACAATCGTTATCGGGTATGGCCGAATGAAATGCCCGCCGACCTGCACAAAGTGCGTCCGCATCATCCGCTGAATCGCAACCTCGATCATAACTGGCAGCAAGCGTTAACAAAAACTTCCAGCGAACGCCGTGTTGCGATCGATATTGAGCTCGGCGGCTGGCAGGAGCAGTTGATTCTGACGCTCACCAGTGAAGAGGGCGTGAGTATCACCCATACGTTGGACGGCCAGTTTGAGGAAGCGAACAATGCGGAAAAAGCGTTGAGTAACCTACAGGATGGACTGGCAAAACTTGGTCAGACGATGTACTACGCCCGTAATATTCAGGTGAATCTGCCGGGCGCGCTGTTTGTGCCAAACGGTCAACTAAATCAGTTCCGGCGTGAAGCCGTTGATATGCTGGATGCAGCGCGCTTGCAAAGCTATCAGCGCGGTAGCCGCAAACCGGTATCTCAGCCAGCGCCGGTTTATCCACAAACGCACTTGAGTTTCCTGGCTAACGTCTACAACCAAAAAGCGCGTGAGTTTTATCACCGTTATGGCGTTCAGTTGATTGATGCAGCCTATGAAGCACATGAAGAAAAGGGCGAAGTGCCGGTGATGATCACCAAACATTGCCTGCGTTTCGCCTTTAACCTGTGTCCGAAACAGGCGAAAGGTAACATCAAAAGCTGGAAAGCAACACCGATGCAACTGGTTAACGGCGATGAAGTCCTGACGCTGAAATTTGATTGCCGACCGTGCGAAATGCACGTAATCGGCAAGATGAAGCACCACATTCTGAAGATGCCGTTGCCGGGCAGCGTCGTGGCTTCGGTCAGTCCAGAAGAACTGATGAAGACACTGCCGAAGCGCAAATGTTAATCGTTAGCTCAGATGT
Source organism: Citrobacter sp. Cpo065 (assembly GCF_030332805.1). Classification (NCBI taxonomy): domain Bacteria; kingdom Pseudomonadati; phylum Pseudomonadota; class Gammaproteobacteria; order Enterobacterales; family Enterobacteriaceae; genus Citrobacter; species Citrobacter sp. Cpo065. The sequence continues at coordinate 455,016 of NZ_JAOWHC010000034.1, read as the reverse complement.
GTATCGGGTTTGCGTGATTTTTGCCAGTGATGGTGCTCACGAAGATCGGCGGCGGATTCTTCCGCCGTCATTCGAAGTTCATCGCTGTCGGCCGTGTGTCGTAGTAAATGATCGGCATCCTGCACCTGAAGATATTCATGTCCCTGATTAGTAGCGAAAAGTTGACCGGAAAAAAGCGCGCTGGCCAGCAATAACACCGTTAACCCTTTCTTAAACATCATGCACCCTCTGGTACGTTAGCTGCGGAATTGGCGATAATTTCGCCTGGTGACTATTCAATATTTTAATCGGGTTAATGACAATCTCTGTTTTGCCATTTCGATGTTTTTTACATATTTGTTTAGCCAGTGTTGGGATTTGTCACAACCGGGCAATACAGTGCTGCCCGGTTGTTTGCAAGGATAGTATCAGGACTTAAATCCGGCGGCTGTCATCAGGAGACGAAAGAACATACCAACGGCGGCCAGGGCCAGCACGCTGCCGCCCCAGAGGAGCACCAGCCACATCAGGCGTTTCCAGATTGTTTGTTGCATCAATGATACCCCTCACCATGTTGAACTTTGCCGCGGAAAACGTAGTAGCTCCAGAAGGTGTACACCAGGATTATCGGGATAATCAGCAGTGCGCCAACCAACATAAAGCCCTGACTTTGTGCCGGAGCCGCCGCCTGCCATAGCGTAATAGACGGTGGAATGATATGTGGCCAGATACTGATCCCCAGCCCGCTAAACCCGAGAAAAATCAGCCCCAGCGTTAATACAAAAGGCAGTGTATGGCAGTTATGTTGCCCCAGCGAACGCCACAGCCAGAGACTGATAAGCGCAACCAGCAGCGGAACAGGCATCAGGAACCACAGGTTGGGCAGGCTAAACCAACGCTCGGCAATCGCGCTATGTGCCAGTGGTGTCCACAGGCTGATAATGGCAATCACAACCAACATTGCCAGCAGCAGTTGTTTGGCCACACTGCGCATTTTATCCTGCAACGGATTTTCGCTTTTCATCACCAGCCATGTCGCCCCCAGCAGGGCGTAAGCCACGACCAGACCAACACCGCAGAACAACGTGAACGGGGTCAACCAGTCGAAAGGACCGCCGCTGTAGCTGCGTCCGGTAACGGAAAATCCGTTGAGTACGGCACCCACCACGACACCTTGCGTGAATGTCGCGAGGATTGAACCGCCGAGAAAGGCTTTATCCCAGAATGGTCGGTGAGCCGGTGTGGCTTTGAAGCGAAACTCGAACGCGACGCCGCGAAAAATCAGGCCGATTAGCATCAGGGTCAACGGGATCGTCAGCGCATCGACAATCACCGCATAGGCCAGGGGGAAAGCGCCGAATAATCCGGCTCCGCCCAACACCAGCCAGGTTTCATTGCCGTCCCATACCGGGGCGACGCTGTTGACCATAACATCGCGGTCGTCAGCGTCCTGAATCGCTGGGAATAAAATGCCAATCCCGAGATCAAAACCGTCCATCACGATATACATCAGCGTGGCGAAGACGATAATCACAAACCAGATAACTGATAAATCGATACCCATTAGCGATGTGCCTCCGGTTGAGAATCGAGGACGGCGGCTGAAAGCGGCCGGGCAGGCGTGCCTGTTGGCGGAATGGTCGGGTCATCTTCCTGTGGCCCTTTACGGATCAGGCGGATCATGTAGCTGTAACCCACGCCAAACACTGAGCTGTACACCACAAAGAAGGACAGCAGGCTGATGCTCATATGTAAATCGCCATGTGCAGAAACCGCATCCGCCGTACGTTGCAGACCATAAACCACCCACGGCTGACGGCCAACTTCAGTGGTCACCCAACCGGCAAGGATGGCAATCAGACCGGAGGGGCCCATCCATAAGGCAAAGCGCAGAAAAGGGCGCGTGGTGTATAAACGCTGCTTATAGCGCAGCCACAGGGCAAACGCGCCCAACAGGATCATCAGCATGCCTAGCCCGGCCATTATGCGAAATGACCAGAACACCATGGTGGAGTTGGGCCTGTCTTCTTTAGGAAACTCTTTTAGGGCCGGGACCTGTTTGTCCAGACTATGGGTCAGGATCAGACTGCCCAGCGCCGGGATTTCCAGCCCATAGCGGGTGCGTTCCTGCTCCATATCCGGCCAGCCGAACAGCAGCAGCGGAGTCGGTTCACCGGGGCGATTTTCCCAGTGTCCTTCAATCGCAGCAATTTTTGCCGGCTGATGCTTCAGCGTATTCAAACCGTGCATATCGCCAATCAAGGCCTGCAGTGGAGCGACGATTAATGTCATCCACAGCGCCATCGAAAACATCGCTCGAATTGCTGGTGTGTTATTCCCGCGCAGCAAATGCCATGCCCCAGAGGCAGCAACAAACAACGCGCTACTCAGGAAGGCGGCAACCGACATATGCAGCAGACGATAGGGGAACGAAGGATTGAAAATAACGGCGAACCAGTCGACGGGAACGACCTGGCCGTTAACTATTTCATAGCCTTGCGGTGTCTGCATCCAGCTGTTGGAGGCGAGGATCCAGAAGGTTGAAATAATGGTACCCAGTGCGACCATGCAGGTGGCAAAGAAATGAAGTCCTGGACCAACCCGATTCCAGCCAAACAACATCACCCCAAGGAAACCAGCTTCGAGGAAGAAGGCGGTTAATACTTCATAGGTCAGTAACGGCCCAGTGATACTCCCGGCGAACTCGGAAAAACCACTCCAGTTGGTGCCGAACTGATAAGCCATCACCAGCCCGGAAACTACACCCATACCAAAATTTACGGCGAATATTTTCGACCAGAAATGGTACAGCGATCGCCAAATGGGATTTTTCGTTTTTAGCCATAGCCCTTCCAGCACAGCCAGATAACTGGCGAGCCCGATAGTAATAGCCGGAAAAATGATGTGAAAGGATACCGTAAACGCGAACTGGATCCTTGCCAGGTGAAACGCGTCAAGACCGAACATGCTTAACTCCGCAGGCAAAATTGATTTGGCGCAATTCTAAGTCTGAGGAGCAATGGAAGGCAGAAACAGAACAGTTCTTTTTAACCATAACAGTTGCAGCGCTGTTATAAGTTGCACTCGCTGATATGAAATCCGGAAGCTTGATTCCTGTTATTGAATAGCGTTCTCTTCTTGAAATACGCGCCGTAGGCAAAGAACTGTCATTACCGATGTTGTAAAACTGTTAACTATAACAGTTAAATAAAATACCCTGATTATGTAAACTGATATACACAGTGGTTGTCACCGACACCGGTAATCAGGACGAAAAATGAAAAAGTACCAGCGACTGGCAGAGCAAATTCGCGATCAAATTGCGTCTGGCGTATGGCAGCCAGGCGATCGCTTGCCATCCTTGCGTGAGCAGGTGGTCAGCAGCGGAATGAGTTTTATGACCGTCGGACACGCATACCAGTTGCTGGAAAGCCAGGGGCGGATTATTGCCCGACCGCAGTCTGGCTATTATGTCGCCGCGCGCCCCGAACATGAATTTGCTGCGCCGCAGGTGCAGGTCATGCGCGATGAAGCGGTGGATATCAATACCTACATTTTTGATATGTTGCAGGCCAGCCGGGATGCGTCAGTGATGCCCTTTGCCTCCGCATTCCCCGACCCGCGTCTGTTTCCACTTCAGCAGTTGAACCGCTCGTTGGCGCAGGTGAGTAAAACTGCCACCGCCATGAGCGTGATTGAAAATCTGCCGCCGGGGAATGCTGAGCTGCGTCATGCCATTGCCCGTCGCTATGCTCAACAGGGGATGACCATTTCACCGGACGAAATCGTCATCACCACCGGCGCGATGGAAGCCCTCAACCTGAGCCTGCAAGCAGTCACCGAACCGGGTGATTGGGTTATTGTCGAAAACCCCTGTTTTTACGGGGCGTTGCAGGCCCTGGAGCGATTACGTCTGAAGGCGCTTTCGATTGCCACCGACGTAAAAGAGGGGATCGATCTCACCGCGCTGGAGCAGGCGTTGCAGGAGTACCCGGTAAAAGCTTGCTGGCTAATGACAAACAGCCAAAATCCACTGGGTTTTACGCTCAGCGCAGAGAAAAAGGCGCGTCTGGTTGCCTTGCTGGAAAAATACCACGTAATACTGATTGAAGATGATGTTTACAGCGAACTGTACTTTGGCCGCGAAAAACCGTTGCCCGCCAAAGCCTGGGATCGCGCCGACAGCGTTCTGCATTGTTCGTCCTTCTCGAAGTGTCTGGTACCAGGATTTCGTATTGGCTGGGTGGCAGCAGGGAAACATGCCCGGCGTATTCAGCGACTCCAGCTAATGAGCACCTTATCTACCAGTTCGCCCATGCAGCTTGCCCTTGTTGATTATCTTTCAACCCGGCGCTATGACGCGCATTTACGGCGCTTGCGTCGGCAACTGGCGGAACGTAAACAACAGGCCTGGCAAACGCTGCTGCGTCATCTTCCGGCGGAGGTCAAAATTCACCACAACGACAGTGGTTATTTTCTGTGGCTGGAGCTGCCGGAACCGCTTGATGCCGGTGTGCTCAGTACCCATGCGCTGGCACACCACATCAGCATTGCGCCGGGGAAAATGTTCTCGACCTCGGGAAGCTGGACTCGTTTTTTTCGTTTTAATACTGCATGGCACTGGGGAGATCGCGAAGAGCAGGCCGTAAAACAGCTTGGTAAATTAATTCGTGAAATGATGAAATAAACCATAACGTGCTATTCAATATAAATGAATAGCGCGTTCTTATTTTCGAAATAGTGAATGCTGAACCACGGTATTATTTATATCGGGTGCGTCCATACAAAATATCAATAGTTAATACTATTGCCACCTCTGCGTCTAACTCCTTGTCTATACTCCAGAAGATTACCCCCAGGTCAGAGTCTGTAGCGTAATGAGCGTTAGCTCACAACCTGATTAAATTTCCTTGCGCCAGCAGGAACGCTTACAACACCCCGACTATTTTTAGAAAAGGACATATATTTACGGCAAGGCTGCCGCTCAATATTTTTTAGACAGGAGTAAGACGTTATGAGCAAGCAGTTTGCCCTCAGTAGCCTGTGCGCACTCAGTATGACGCTGATGACTGCGCAGGCAGCCGAACCCCCCACATCATTAGATAAACCGGAAGGCCGCCTGGATATTATTGCCTGGCCGGGTTATATCGAACGTGGGCAAACCGATAAGCAATATGACTGGGTCTCACAGTTTGAGAAAGATACCGGCTGCGCGGTTAATGTAAAAACGGCAGCCACATCTGATGAAATGGTCAGCCTGATGGCAAAAGGCGGCTACGACCTGGTTACCGCTTCTGGTGATGCCTCACTGCGTCTGATTATGGGAAAACGCGTTCAGCCAATTAATACCGCGCTGATCCCTAACTGGAAAACAATCGATCCACGCGTGGTAAAAGGCGAATGGTTTAACGTTGGCGGAAAAGTTTACGGCACACCGTACCAGTGGGGACCAAACCTGCTGATGTATAACACCAAAATTTTTCCAACGCCGCCGGATAGCTGGAGCGTGGTGTTTGTTGAGCAAAAACTTGAGGATGGGAAAAGCAATAAAGGGCGCGTTCAGGCCTACGATGGCCCGATCTATATTGCCGATGCCGCGTTATTCGTTAAAGCCACTCAGCCGCAGTTGGGTATTACCGATCCCTATCAGCTCACTGAAAAACAGTATCAGGCGGTGATCAAAGTCCTGAGCGATCAGCACGCGTTGATCCATCGCTATTGGCACGATACCACCGTGCAAATGAGCGATTTCAAAAACGAAGGCGTGGTGGCGTCAAGCGCCTGGCCTTATCAGGCTAACGCCTTGAAAGGCGAAGGTCAGCCAATTGCCACGGTTTTCCCAAAAGAAGGGGTTACCGGATGGGCTGATACCACTATGCTGCACAGTGAAGCGAAACACCCGGTTTGTGCTTACAAATGGATGAACTGGTCATTAACCCCGAAAGTACAGGGCGACGTAGCGGCCTGGTTTGGTTCTCTGCCAGTGGTACCTGAAGGTTGTAAAGCCAGCCCTCTGTTGGGTGAAAAGGGTTGTGAAACCAACGGCTATAGCTACTTTGACAAAATTGCCTTCTGGAAAACGCCGATTGCCGAAGGTGGAAAATTCGTTCCTTACAGTCGCTGGACGCAGGATTACATCGCCATTATGGGCGGTCGTTAATTCCGCTGGGGGTTTTATGACGTACGCAGTGGAGTTTCATAGCGTCTCGCGTTTGTATGGGGATGTTCGTGCAGTTGATGGGGTAAGTATTGCGATTAACGACGGTGAGTTTTTCTCTATGCTGGGGCCATCCGGCTCCGGCAAGACCACTTGTCTGCGCCTGATTGCCGGGTTTGAGCAGCTGTCAGGCGGCGCAATTACCATTTTTGGTAAGCAGGCCAGCGAATTGCCGCCCTGGGAACGGGACGTCAATACGGTATTTCAGGATTACGCGTTGTTCCCGCACATGTCGATTCTCGACAACGTCGCCTACGGGCTGATGGTCAAAGGCATCGATAAAAAACAGCGCCACGCGAAAGCACGTGAAGCGCTGGATAAGGTCGCACTCGGTTTTGTGCATGAGCGTAAACCGTCGCAGCTTTCCGGTGGGCAACGTCAGCGCGTGGCGATTGCCCGGGCGCTGGTCAATGAGCCGCGCGTCCTGCTGTTGGATGAGCCGCTCGGGGCATTGGATCTTAAATTGCGTGAACAGATGCAGCTGGAACTGAAAAAATTACAGCAATCTCTTGGCATCACGTTCATTTTTGTTACCCACGATCAGGGGGAAGCCCTGTCGATGTCCGATCGTGTGGCGGTGTTTAATAACGGTCGCATTGAACAGGTAGATTCTCCGCGTGAACTGTATATGCGTCCACGTACGCCGTTTGTGGCAAGTTTCGTCGGGACGTCCAATGTCTTCGATGCGACGATGTCGGCGAACGTTTGTGGGCTACAGGGGATGTTCTCCCTGCGTCCGGAACACATTCGCTTGAATGATACCGGAGGAGAAGTTCAGGCCCGGGGGGTTATTCAGGCGGTGCAGTATCAGGGGGCGGCGACGCGGTTTGAGCTAAAACTCGCCGGAGGGGAAAAATTGCTGGTTAGCCAGGCGAACCTGACGGGAGAAATGCTACCGTTAACGTTGTCGCCAGGTCAGCAGGTGATGGCATCCTGGTCACGCGACGTGATGGTACCGCTGGTTGAGGAGAGGTGAATGGCTATGAACGTCTTACATTCGCCTCCACAGTCGACCAACCTGAACCGGATCTCAGGTTACTTCTGGCGTAATCCGGGGCTGGGGTTATTTTTGCTGCTCCTCGGACCGCTGATGTGGTTTGGCATCGTCTACTTTGGCTCATTACTGACGCTGTTGTGGCAAGGTTTTTATACCTTCGACGATTTCACCATGTCGGTCACACCAGACCTGACGCTGGCGAATTTGCAGGCGCTGTTTAATCCCGCTAACTACGACATCATTTTGCGCACTCTGACGATGGCGGTAGCGGTCACCATCGCCAGCGCGATTCTGGCGTTTCCGATGGCGTGGTATATGGCTCGCTATACCAGCGGCAAAATGAAGGCTTTTTTTTACATTGCCGTAATGTTGCCAATGTGGGCCAGCTACATCGTTAAAGCCTATGCGTGGACGCTGCTGTTGGCTAAAGACGGCGTGGCGCAGTGGTTTTTAACCCACCTTGGGCTGGAGCCGTTGCTGCTTTCGTTCCTGACATTGCCTGCGGTAGGCGGCAATACGCTGTCAACTTCAGGGTTAGGGCGTTTCCTGGTGTTCGTCTATATCTGGCTGCCGTTTATGATCCTGCCGGTACAGGCCGCCCTGGAGAGACTTCCGCCGTCGCTGTTACAGGCTTCTGCTGATTTGGGCGCGCGTCCGCGTCAAACCTTCCGCTATGTGGTGCTTCCATTGGCGATACCGGGTATTGCAGCGGGTTCGATCTTTACCTTCTCTCTGACGTTGGGTGACTTTATTGTGCCGCAACTGGTGGGACCGCCGGGCTATTTCATCGGCAACATGGTGTATTCGCAACAAGGGGCGATCGGCAATATGCCGATGGCGGCGGCATTTACTCTGGTGCCGATTGTGTTAATCGCACTGTATCTGGCGTTCGTGAAGCGTCTGGGAGCTTTCGATGCACTCTGAACGCGCACCCTGGCTACTCAAACTGGCGGCATGGGGCGGGGTTATTTTCCTGCACTTTCCCATCCTCATCATCGCCACCTATGCTTTTAATACTGAGGAGGCTGCTTTTAGTTTTCCACCCCAGGGATTAACGCTGAAGTGGTTTAGCGTTGCTGCGCAGCGTAGCGATATCCTGGAATCTGTGACGTTGTCACTTAAGATCGCTGCGTTGTCGACAGCTATTGCCCTTGTTCTGGGGACGCTGGCCGCGGCCGCGCTGTGGCGTAGGGACTTTTTTGGCAAAAGTGCAATATCGCTGTTGCTACTGTTGCCGATCGCGCTGCCGGGCATTATTACCGGCCTTGCGCTGTTGACCGCGTTTAAAACCATCAACCTGGAACCGGGTTTTCTCACGATCGTAGTGGGCCATGCGACGTTTTGCGTGGTGGTGGTGTTTAACAACGTTGTGGCGCGTTTTCGCCGTACCTCATGGAGTCTGGTCGAAGCGTCTATGGATCTTGGCGCCAATGGCTGGCAAACCTTTCGTTATGTCGTGCTGCCAAACCTGGCATCGGCACTTCTGGCGGGGGGGATGCTGGCGTTTGCCTTGTCGTTTGATGAAATCATCGTGACAACGTTCACCGCCGGACATGAAAGAACACTTCCTCTGTGGCTGCTCAATCAATTGGGCCGTCCACGGGATGTGCCGGTCACCAACGTTGTGGCATTGCTGGTAATGCTGGTGACAACACTGCCAATTTTAGGGGCCTGGTGGCTAACGCGTGAAGGCGACACTCTCGCCGGAAACGGTAAATAAACGACGATATGGGAAATTGCTATGCAACATCAATTACTGATTAATGGCGAGCTGGTCAACGGTGAAGGTGAAAAGCAGCCAGTCTATAACCCTGCCACTGGTGAACTCATTCTGGAGATTGCTGAGGCGTCAGCCATGCAGGTTGATGCCGCTGTACGAGCGGCAGACGCCGCGTTTGCCACCTGGGGGCAAACCACGCCGAAAGTCCGCTCTGAACTGCTGCTGAAACTGGCGGATGCTATTGCTGATAACGCGCAAACCTTCGCTGAGCTGGAATCACTTAACTGCGGTAAACCGCTGCACTGTGTTCTCAACGATGAAATTCCCGCTATTGTCGATGTTTTCCGTTTCTTCGCCGGTGCGGCGCGTACCCTGCAAGGACAGGCGGCCGGTGAATATCTGGAAGGGCATACCTCGATGATTCGCCGTGATCCGCTGGGCGTGGTGGCTTCTATTGCGCCGTGGAACTATCCGCTGATGATGGCGGCGTGGAAGCTGGCTCCAGCGTTGGCGGCGGGGAACTGCGTGGTGATTAAACCGTCAGAAATTACCCCGCTGACGGCGCTTAAATTAGCCGAATTCGCCAAAGACATTTATCCGGCTGGCGTGATTAACGTGCTGTTTGGCCGCGGTAAAACGGTGGGCGATCCGCTGACCGGTCATGAAAAAGTGCGCATGGTTTCGCTGACCGGCTCCATTGCAACCGGTGAACACATTATTCAGCACACCGCGCCGTCAATTAAGCGTACGCATATGGAACTGGGCGGAAAAGCTCCGGTGATCATTTTTGATGATGCCGATCTGGATGCAGTGGTGAGTGGCGTGCGGACCTTTGGTTATTACAACGCCGGGCAAGACTGTACCGCCGCTTGCCGAATTTATGCCCAGAAAGGCATTTATGATGCACTGGTCGAGAAACTTGGCGCCGCCGTTGCCAGCCTGAAAATCGGTCCGCCGAATGATGAATCGACCGAGCTGGGACCAGTGAGCTCGCAGGCACATCTCGATCGCGTGACTAAAGCGGTCGATGAGGCTAAAGCGTTGGGCCATATTAAGGTCATCACCGGCGGTAAAAAAGTGGATGGTTCAGGCTACTATTTTGCCCCGACGCTGCTTGCTGGGGCGAAGCAGGACGATGCCATCGTACAGCGGGAAGTTTTCGGTCCGGTGGTCAGCGTGACCGTATTTGATGATGAAGATCAGGTGCTGGCATGGGCCAACGATTCGAAATACGGCCTGGCATCCTCCGTCTGGACCCGGGATGTTGGGCGAGCGCATCGCTTTAGCGCTCGCCTGCAATATGGTTGCACCTGGGTCAATACCCATTTCACGCTGGTTAGCGAGATGCCGCACGGTGGGCAAAAACAGTCCGGCTATGGAAAGGATATGTCGGTTTATGGGCTGGAGGATTACACGGTTATTCGCCATGTTATGATCAAGCATGAGTAATATCTTAAGCGCGATCGGCGAATGGGGCACGGATAGCTAAATATTGGCATACGTGTGTCTATACTATTCGCGCCACTGGCCTCGTCGCCATCGGACGGCGGTAAGTTGGAAATATCCGCGAGGTCAGGCTAATTGATACAACAAAGCCCCAGCATATAGCCGGGGCTTTGTGCTTTCAGGATCGCCATCGGGTTTATCTGCGGCCCAGGCTGCAAAGCCAGGCGAGTAGGGCACAGACGCTCAGAACCAGCCCCAGTTGCTGCACCATGCCTGCTAAACCCAGCATCATCCCAAGTAACAGGTAATAGCTTAATCCGAACAAAGCTCCTGCGGCACCGGCCTGTTCACGGTAGTGACGCAGCGCCTGACTCAGCACATTGGGAATGGCGATACCATAGGCAATCACCACGCCGAACACCGGAATCAGGATCCACGCGGAGTGCTGCAAACACCACGCGACGAGACCTGACAACGCTGCCAGCACACAGGCATAACGTACCAGTTGTTCCGGCGTCAGACCTGTCGTTAACAGTCTTCGGTTCAGCAGGCTACCTGACAGAGAAGCAAACGCAAGTAGCAACCCCGTCCAGCCAAAGGCTCTGGAGCTCCATCCTAATTGCCCAAAAAGAAACGGTGCCAGGCTGTAATAGCTAAACAGCATGGTGTTCAGTAGGGCAACCAGCAAGGCGTTTTTCCGCAACTCACTGTCCCGCATCATGCGGGAAAACAGCGCGGCAAGCTTCGGGCTGAGCGTATGTTCGGGCCGGGTTTCTGGCAGCATGATCACTGTCAGTATTAGCAGTAACAACGCCAACAGCACAAGGGCAACAAAAACACCGGTATGGCCATACAGACTCACTAACCAACCTCCGCTTAGCAGGCCAAAAACTGGACTCAATGCCAGCGCGGCCCCCATCACGGAAAAGACGCGGGATAGCGCCGTTGATTCATAACTGTCCCTTAGCATGGTCTGTACCACGACCGACCCCGCAGCCGCACCGATAGCGGAGATCATCCGTGCCAGCAGCAAAACGCTGAAGTCGGTGGCAACAACGGCCAATGCGCAACCTGTTCCATAGCAGATAAGCCCTGCCAGCATCGCCCAACGTCGTCCGATGCAGTCACTTAGCCAACCCCACATCGCTACGCCGACGGCAAAGGCAACAAAATAAACGGAGAGTGTTTGAGCCGCGCGCTCACTGCTTACGTGAAAAGAGGTAGCGATACCCGGCAATGCCGGGCTGTAAATGGTTTCCACCAGTTGTGGGAACATAATCAGTAGTGTAAGAAGCCACAGCGGTGGGCGACGAAGTGTGTTCATAGCAATATCCAGAGAGACAGAAAACAGGCGGGCATTATTGCTGAAAGGAATATGTCGTATTACCATTATCAGGACTTTAAATATCAAATATCAGACAGATAATGAAAATTGCCCCTGATGATGCTTTTGATGCGGATAGCTTTGATAAACCGGTAATCGGTATTGCTGCCGATATGGGCGTACATGATTCCGGGCGGCACAGTCATCTTCGTCATCAGCTACTTTTTTCGGCAGCGGGAAGTATTACGATTGAACTGAAGCAGGCCCTGTGTCTGCTACCGCCACGTCGTGCGGTTTGGATCCCGGCAGGCACGGTACATCGCGCCATAATGCGTGGTGTGATGGCTTATCGCTCTTTGTACTTTTCAACCACATTGCCGTTATCTGAGTTACCGCTGCAGATAGTCGAAGTTAATCCGCTGTTTTTTGAAGTGATAGAACGTATGGCCTTCTGGCCATGGGAAATGCCTGCCGCACAGCAGTCCAGCCTCATTGCCGTTTTTTGTGAGGAAATGCGTGCCGCCCGCAGTGAAAACTGGACATTGCAGTACCCCTCAGATCCACGGCTCAACGTGTGGCTCAAGGGATTACACATGGGTGAATTGCCACCACGACTGAATCAATTGTCCCGACAGGTTGGGGCATGCGAGAGGACGATCAGCCGAATATTTATCAGGGATACCGGGATGAATTATCAGGACTGGCGGCAGCAATTTAGGTTGTTAAAAGCCATGGAAATGTTGGCTGATGGATGCCATATCAGCCAGGTCGCGCAATATCTGGAGTTTGTCAGCGACAGTGCTTTTATTGCTTTCTTCCATCAACATACCGGCACAACACCTGGCCGTTATTCGGACAATATAATGCCGCAGAAGGATTAGGGGTATTACATATTAAGGATAATTTACCCAGTGATAGCAGAGTGGGAAGATTGTTTACTGATGGCAGAGAGAAGATCCTCTCTGCCAGCGGACGCTGCAATTAATCAAGAAGCGTTACATCAAGCAAACCAGCCGAACCTTGCGGATATCAGACTGAAAAGTCCTACAGCAGCAAATATATTTATCAGCACCACAGTTTTACTGGAAACATTCATTTTTGCCACCTTTCGTTTTAACCCTTATGGGTATAGTACGGCTTATAACTATCCGCAATAGTACGAATTCTGAACATAATGAAAATGGGTTGTTTTACAGCCGTTTTTCTTAAATTAATTAATAAAACTTGATGTGAGTCATGAAAAATAGCATATTGCGCGCGATTTTCTCTTCTGGCCAGGATGCCTTAAATGTCCCTATACCAAAAAATGTTGGTTTTTTATGCGGTGATGGCCGTCATCACGGCAATCATCACCTGGTTTCTTTCCCGCGATAAAAAGCGGATCCGCTTTCTTAGCGCGGTATTAGTCGGGGCGACCTGGCCGATGAGTTTTCCCGTTGCGCTGATGTTTTCTCTTTTCTGATGACGGCGTATACGCCGTTTCAGGAGAAAAGCAGGGCATCTAATCGTTTTTTGTCGGTTTCAGAGACATCCTGTGGGTGCTGATATCCCGCATTCTCATTCGCACGGGTGTACAAGGCAACTAGCCAGTCGTAAACGTAACGGCTTGCACCATGCGAGGGTTGTTCATCCAGCTTCGTCAGGCGTAACATCGGCGATTGCTTCGGCGCGCTAAAAATAGCCGATCCTTTTTGGATCCTGCTGGCAGGGCGCTGTTCCTCAGCAACGTCGGCAAATCCAAGCCAGGTAATAAAATCACCAATATCGGCGTGTAACTGCGCGGCACAGACATTTTCGCGCTGCATAATGCGCTGTAAGCGTTGTGGCATCTCCAGGCGATAGCTGGTGGTGACGAGAATGTCGGCAACCTGCCTTAACGTACGGGGATCGAGTCGTAAACGGCGGGCATTATTTTCATCGCGACACCACTGGCGCACGTGGTTAATCCACATTTTGTGTGCCTGATATCCGGTCTCCTGACTTTCCGGCGAGTGTAGTGTGTCACGCACCTCGGCAAACAGGTCAATCTCTTCATTAAATAAACCGCTTACCTGCTCCTCGCGAGGTTGCTGAATACGCAGCAGCGACTCAAAAATGCGCATCGGCGGGAGCAAACCATCCAGCAGTTCGCCATGTTTTGCCGCTTGCGCCTGTAACTGGCGGATCACCGACTCGTGGCTATCCGATTCAGCTTGAGCGGGATTAATCCAGCTTTTCAGAGTTTCGCGGATGCGCTGTTGATGCTGCTCGCGTAGAGAAGTCAACCTGGCCTGGCGCTGCTGTGGTGAGGTTGCCTGAGTCAGCCATTCGACAAGACGTTGTAAGCTATGTTTATCCAGTGCCTGCAACGTGCCCCAATGCAGCCCGGGCTTGCCCATTAATTGCTGCACGGATTCATCAAGGTTTTGCTGGGTACTAAAACGCGCATCCTGCGGGGTAATGGCCCAAACCACGCCCGGTAATGCGGCATCATGAACAGGTTGGGTATCATTGACCCAGCCCAACAGCTTGCGGGTGATGGCGGGCGTCTGGGAGCGGGCAGAGACCGCGTTGCAGATTAAGAGCACATCCGGTTGCAGGTGCTGGCGATAATGTTCCAGCATCCAGCCTAATTTTGCCTGCCACAGTGGGTTAGGATGAGCATCCGGGGCGAGGGGAATATCGAGCAGATCGACATTCTCCAGCACCGAGTCTTCGACCGTCAGGACCAGCTCGCGCGTGAGCAGCGCCAGTGACGACAAAGAAAGACTGACCGCATTGAGCAACTGATGATTTTCAATCGGATGAACCACCACATCGCTTTGCGTCTCATTATTGCTGGTCAATGCCACCTGGATCAGGAAACTTTCGGCCGGTAAACCAAAATGATCAACCAGCAGACTCAGCGGGGCCGCTAATTCTTGCGCGTGTCCGGTTTGTTGCAACGTGTGCGCCAGCGCCAGCCACTGCTGCGTCAGCTCTGGTTGTTCTCCCCACAGTAACGCCCAGGCGTTTGCCCGGGTAGTCAGGTCCAGTGCGGGCAGCAACGTGGCAAACTGATACCATAGTGCATCGTCAATTTGCTGCTGGTTTGCCGGTACGCAGGAGCGCCAGAAACGACCAATTGCCGCAACATCATGTGCGGTAATGCCCGGCATCGGGTGACGCTGACGCAGCGTTTGCCATTTTTCCAGGCGCGCCTCAATAATCGATTTCTCGACCTGTCGGTTGCCCGGGAGCGCGCTGAACTGGGCGATAAATAGCTGTACCAGTTCGGCTTCACTGAGTAATCGCAGACGCAACGGCCATTCGCTATCATGCGGATTTTCATCGCGCGTAAAGCGGATCGCCATATTGGTTGGTGCATGGCCCGGATTAATATGCGAGAAATAATCAAAGCTGCGATCCGGGGTAACAATATTCACTTTGCCAGTGGCATTGCAGCACAATGCCGCCAGCAGATGTGCTTTTGCCGATTGTGAGTGTCCGTATAACCCTATACATCCTTGCGATGAAAAGGTCTCCTTCAACGCAGATTCACTCACTGCGGCTAGCGTAAGCTGTGCCAGCAGGGCATCCGCTTCATCATCAAGACGCGCCGCACGTTGACGGGTATCTACCACCCACTCGATGGCGGCCTGCGCGGTATTTAACATCTTACTCATTTCAGGTACACGCTCCCGCTATCAATCCAGTAATGGCTTCCGCTATGGCGACGGTCTGCCAGTGTATTCAGTTTTAACGTTAAGGCATTGGCGGCAACGGGGGTGCCATCCTGTAACCAGGCATCACTCAGGATGAAGAATTCCGGGCCACTTTCTTTGCTGCCGCCGCGTAGCTGCAGCCGAACATTCAACACGCCATCTCCGGCGATAGTTTTTGCCAGTTCGGCAGAGTTTATGCTGAGCGTATACAGCGGCGTGGCAGGCCAGCGGCTGTTTGCCAGTTGCCGGAATCCTAACGTCACGTTGCCACGTAACGGGAAATGCAACCGGGCATCCAGCTTCGCCCCAGGTTTATCCAGATCAATATCGTGATACCAGATGTTCTCATCGCGCAGGGTATTGACCGTATTATCCAGCACACCGAGAAAGCGTACGGTCGAGTAAGCGCCGATATCAGCAGCTTTAAAGTTAAAACGTGGCAAACGCAAATCCAGCGCCAGGCTGCACAGCATAGCGCCTACAGCAGCGGTGGATTTAGGGTTACCAATCCGCCCCTGTTGGCTGAACGGATACCACTCATGCACGCGGTAGTTATCCATCCAGATCATACGGTTAACCGGAACAGGTTGCAGATGGCGGATCAACGCCTGTACACCGGGTAAACAGGCGGGTCTGCCGGTCACTAATAAGATATCGCAGCGATAGTGTGAAATGGCCTCACAAACCGCGTGCAGTGGGGAAGTCAGGGTAAATTGCCCCGCCAATAGTGCTTCTTGTAACTGCCTGAACTGTACCTGTAACGGCACGCTCAGAACATCAAACGCTGGCGACCCTGCTGGCAACGCATGATCGATAGCCTGTTGGATGTAGTTCATCACGTTGCGCGTGGGTTGTTGACTCAGGAGTTCCCCAAAGGTGGCATGTAGTCCGGCGACCGGATCGTTAATATCGCTTTGTTCCCAGGCAGAGAGGACCGCATGACCAAGCGGCATAAAGAGCTGCAATGCCGTTTGTTGACGCAGAATTGCTTGAGTATCGATGCGCCCGGAATCGCCAAACAGCGTGGCCAGCAATGCGGCGGCGTCGGTCACGCCAGCCTGTTGTAAGCGGGTTTGCAGTGCAGGCAACACGCAGCGCTGAATCACGTCCAGCAGCATGTCATCGCCCGCAACTTTAAAACCTTCACGGAACAGCAGATGCGGGGTAATTTTGACGTTCGCGCCAACGCCGTCATCAAGCTGGTAATGAACGACGGCCATATCCGTTGTCCCGCCGCCAATGTCGATCGATGCCACGCGCAGTGCACGGCCTTTAGTCTCACCAGGCTCCGGCAAACGGTCCGGGCGGGCAAGGGCGTTAAAGAACGATTCGGTGTGGCCATCGTAGTGTGAGATAGCCTCGTTATACAGCCACACCAGTTGCCCGCAACTGGCTTCATCCCATTCCATCTGAATTTCAGGTACGGGAACCACACTCTTTTCCTGCTGCTTACGGGTGGTGAAGTCTTCATCCTGCGGGTGCCAGCCCATTGCTTTCCAGACCAGGGCAATAGCTTCAAACATGCGCAGGCGGAAAATCTCGCGCTCCTGTTTGGGCATCGCCGACGGTAGGGTCAGGATCAGCGTCCGCAACTGACGAGGAGACGCCGGGAATCCGAGGCGCAAACGCGTCGCTACGCTGTTAATTTGCCCCAGCGCCTGGGCCAGTATTTCGCACAGCATATGCGTCATCAGCGTGCTGCGGCTGTATTGTGGTGAGAACACTGGCAGACGATCGTCCTGCGGCAGGCTGAACAGCGGTTGCCCGTCATCGTTCATCAGGTTCATCAGCGGGAAGGCGGTAGCCAGCGGTTCGCGCTGGGTTTTGCCATTCATCTGGCTAAAGCGCCAGTCATGCAGCACCGGCGTTTCATCCCACAGATAGCGGCGCGGGCTTGAGATCCCACTGTTGCCCTCGGTGCCCATACGCTGCATCGCCAGCTTACGGGCTTCATCACCCACACGCACAATCGACGGCCAGATAAAGGCGTCATCACGTCCGCTCTCAACGGAAAAGTGCTGCTTACCAAAGCGTGCTTCGGAAAACTCCAGCCGACTGGTGAATAGCGGATCGTTGAGGAGCTGCGGCTCGCTTAACGAACGGACCTGCAATTCAGCGGTCTGACGCAGCCCGTCATTGGCATCCCCGTGATCTTCAATCAGGACACCACAGGTATGGGTATTACCGATATCCAAAATAAGATCGACGGGAATGGCGGGTGTGCTAAGGGTGTGCGTAACCAGTTTCACTTCCGGGACGGAAAGCTGCTCACCTAACAGGGTCAGCACATTCAGCCAGTGCGCCTGGTATTCAAAGTTACGCAGCGCCTGCTGGATCTCTTGTTCTGAGCGGTTCTCATGTTGGGTGACATGGTGCATAAAAGATTCGCGCAACCAGCCGTCAATCCAGGTCTGGTCAAGGAAATCAGCAATTTCGTTGTCATGCCAGGCCAGCGCAAACCGTGTACCGTTAAGCAGATCATTTTCGTTGGGGGTTAACGCCGCAGGGGCATTTTCAGTAAGCTGGCTGTCCAGCGCTACGGTAACACGGTGGGTGTTGCCCGCGCTGTCCGGCTGCGGCAGCTTTCGCACCTGCACGCGTGCCCAGTTATCCGGGCCTTCAACAAACGTACGCGGCGGGTTAAAGCGCAAAAACGGCAGCGGCAGCCAGACGCCGTCGAGCACGTCCAGCGAATAGTGCAGCGTCTGAGTACTTTCCGGCTTCACCACTTCGGGTTGCGCGCCGGTGCTGCCCGGTAGGGTATAGCGTCCTGACGTCAGATCGAAGTCTAGTCTCAGTAGCGGACCGTTTGCCGTTTTGCGCACAAAGCGTCCATGGTGCGCAGATTCCTGCGGCGTGAGGCCGAAATCCAGAAATTGCACACCGCTATTGGCGATGAGCGTCACGCTCTGTTTGTAATCACACAGATTCACCAACATAAAATCAGGCACCTATCTTTTTGATCGTCAGAGGGATTTCCGCGTGATCGTCATAACGCGCGGTACAGGCGGCGACGTCATTGGTTCCCGCTTTGCAGGTAATTTCAGGCATCGGATAACGTGAACCGTCGGTACAACGGGCATTGCCGCGACTCTTAATCATTAATTCACCCGACTGGTGCAAACCAGAGAAAATCTCGGCACGACAAACAATGTTGTCACCATGAACCACGCGCGCAGTGCCTTTATTGGCCTGGATCTGATAGCGCAGCGACGGCGCTTTGCCGCTCACCGGATCTTTAACATCGACCATGACGCGCCAGTTACCGTTGAGAAAACGCGTCGTTCCTGCCTTCATCTGGTTGGCATCCATCACCAGCGCATCTTTTGGAATTGCGGCAATCACCACCGGTCCTTCGACAGGTTTCTCTTTCTTCGCAGCTGGAGTCACTTCAGCACGATGCAGGGGCAGTGCAGATGTCAGTGCTGGCAGCGGTGCCATATCAACCTTAGCGACTTCAATAGCGGCTACTGCGGGTACGGGCTGGGTGGTCTGTTGCTTCCACAGCAGCGGCCCAACGATGGCTGCAATAATCACTGCGGCAACGGGGAGGCTCCACAGCGGCAGGCGGCGTATGGGCTTTTCATGTACCGGCGGGGCAGTGACTTCAGGTTCGCTAACAATAACCGGGGGGTGAGGTTCAGGTTCAACCGGTTTTGGCAGATCAACGACCGGCGTCAGTAAGGGGACATCGGCCTCGGCAAAGGTAATTTCCGGTGCGATTTCTTTTTCCTGTTCTGGCTCTGCTACGGTAACCACAGGAGGAACATCGGCAATGCGCAGGCAGTCGAGCACATCGTCGCGAGGATTTTCATTCAGATTTACGAAGCCCCAGAACGTAATAACGGGTTTGCCATCAACCAGAAACACGTGATTTTCACCGGGAAATTGGATGGCTTTTTCGAGCAGTGAGCCAAACAGCTGTAGGGAAGTTTTCCCCGATTGCAGGCTTTTACGGCTCAGGGTCGCCGCATTTTCCAGCGTGCTCCCCAGATAGCGCAGCGCACGAAAACGTGCTTCTTCATCAGCGGCTTTCCACGCCACGGCTTTCCCTTCTATCGGGGAATACCAGTCAACCCGATCGCCGTTGTCGTTAATTTGTGGGATCGCCAGACAATCCACCATCGCCTGCTGTTTACGCAGACGAAGCGTTTCACGAATTTGCAATGCTGAATCAAACACGGCCTGACCACCGCCGCCCACGGCCTGATAGTCATCCAAATTGCCGCTGCGCAAGAGAGTTTTTGCCACGTTGTTACCCCTTAGACTTCTTCACGTATCTACTTTACGTTTTATAAAAGCGAGCAAACGGCGAAAGAGAGGCAAAAAGGGGCTAATTTTCATGGCATAGAGTGCCGGGAAAAATCTTGACGTTTTGAAAAAGACTTAAGGGAAATTAATTCGCTTAGGGTGATGAATTATTCAGCGAAATACACCGGATTAGAATAACCTGATAGTGATTTGTTATTGGTCAGTTTTTGTCAGCTATGCTCTGATATCTCGGTTAATAATAAAATAAGAAGGCTTATAACCATGATTGCAAGGAAAACGTTACTCGCGCTGGCTCTCAGCACCATCTTACCGTCAGGCGCTGCGTTCGCGGCCAATACTGACACCATCATCTACTGCTCTGAAGCATCGCCGGAGTCATTTAACCCGCAAATTGCCAGTTCCGGTCCCTCATTTGTGGCCAGTTCACAAGTGCTCTACAACCGACTCATCAACTTTGATCCGGTAAAGAATACCCCGATACCGTCTCTGGCAACGGACTGGACGATTTCCCCGGATGGTAAGACTTATACGTTTACCCTGCGTCAGGGCGTGAAATTCAACAGTAATAAATTCTTTAAACCGACCCGCGACTTCAACGCAGATGACGTGATTTTCTCGGTATTACGGCAGAAAGATGCCGATCATCCGTATCACAAGGTTTCTCAGGGAAGCTACGAATACTTTAACGATGTTGGTCTGGATAAACTGATTAAAGAAGTGAAGAAGGTCGATGATTATCACGTTCAGTTTGTCCTCAATGAACCTAATGCTGCGTTTCTTGCCGACTGGGGTATGGATTTTGCCTCTATCCTTTCTGCGGAATATGCCGACGCGATGCTGAAAAAAGGCACCCCGGAAAACGTCGATAACTGGCCGATTGGCACCGGGCCTTACGTGTTGCAACAGTACAAGCAGGACTCGCAAATCCGCTATCTTGCCAACCCTAACTACTGGGATGGCGCCGTTCCAACGAAGCACCTGATCTTCTCAATCACGCCAAACGTCCAGACGCGATTGGCAAAACTGCAAACCAATGAGTGCCAGATAATCCCGGCGCCAGCCCCCGTACAGTTTGACGAGATTAAAAAGAATAAAGATTTGACGCTGCATGCGGTTGAAGCGCTAAACGTCGGGTATCTGGCGTTTAATACCGAGAAAAAACCGTTTGATAACGTACTGGTGCGTCAGGCGCTAAACTACGCGACCGATAAAAAGGCCATTATTAACGCCGTCTTTTTAGGTTCCGGTACGGTGGCAAAATCACCGATTCCGCCGAATATGATGGGCTTCAATAAAGATCTGCAGGATTACGCTTACGACCCGCAAAAGGCAAAAGATCTGCTGAAGCAGGCGGGGCTGGAAAACGGCTTTGAAGCGACGCTGTGGTCAATGCCGGTTCAGCGCCCTTACAACCCGAACTCCCGACGGATTGCTGAGATGATCCAGAGCGACTGGGCAAAGGTGGGCGTGAAGGCGAAAATTGTGTCGTACGAGTGGGGGGAATATCTCTCCGGAATGCGTAAAGGTGAGCATGACACCGCGTTGTTTGGCTGGATGTCAGACAACGGCGATCCGGATAACTTCGCCGATGTGCTGCTGGACTGCGACAGCATAAAAACCGGATCTAACGCCGCGCGCTGGTGCGATAAAGAGTATAATTCGCTGGTTCAAAAGGCGAAGCTGGTGAGTAAACCGGAAGAGCGCGCCGCGCTTTACCAGCAATCGCAAGAGATTTTCTACCAGCAGGCTCCGTGGATAGCCCTGGCAAACGGTAAAACGTTCTATGCTACGCGCAGCAACGTTAGCGGATACAGCGTCAGCCTGATGGGCAGTGATTTTTCAAAAGCAAAATTAAATTAATGAGTTAAGGAGAGGTTATGTCGCATCTGGATGAGGTCAGCGCACGTGTTGATGCCGCCATTGAAGAGAGCGTCATTACGCATATGAATGAATTGCTGATTGAACTCAGCGATGATGTCGCGTTGAGCCGGGAAGACCGCTATACCCAGCAACAGCGTTTGCGTACGGCTATCGCACATCATGGCCGTCAGCATAAAGAAGATATGGAAGCCCGTCGCGAACAGTTGACCAAAGGCGGCACAATCCTCTGATATTTCCCTTATCCGACCTACAGGCACGTTCTGTAGGTCTGATAAGCGAAGCGCCATCAGGCAATTAAAATGAACGTCTCGCCACCAGCCACGCCCCGATGACCAACAGCACCGCGCCACAGACCGGGCCTACCAGCGCCCGCAGCGGCACGCCGTGACTACGTAGAATATCCAGCACCAGCCCGCCGATTAACTGGCTAGCCACCAGTACCGCAATCGTCGTGGCGGCGCCTACATTTTGGTATCCACTAATACTGGCGAAAACAAAGAACGATCCCAACAAGCCGGGGATGAGCGTCCACCAGCGCACGCTGGATACCAGTTCACCAAACCCTGCCAAACCTTGCTTAAACCACAATATGCTGACAAACAGCACGATCCCAACCAGCGAGTTAAGCAACATGGCGATGAGGATCGTCGAGGATGTCTGGGTGATGCGTACCATCAAGGTATTTTGCACCACCAGACCAATACCCGCGGCAATCAGAAAGGAGAGGGTCAGCGTCTGGTTCATCTAAGGGCATCCGGTTCGCGGCGATCGTCTAACTGTAATTGCATGAAGGTCAGATCCAGCCACCGCCCAAATTTAGTGCCAACCTGCGGCATTTGCGCGGTGGTTTTAAAGCCCAGCAAGCTGTGCAGATGCAGTGATGCCTGATTTTGAGACTCAATACCTGCCACCATCACATGCTTGCCGCATGCGCGGGCTTCGTCTATCAGTCTGCTGAGCAGTGCCCGTCCTAGCCCTTTTCCCTGATGTTCAGGATGAACATACACCGAATGTTCAACGGTATGACGGAAGCCATCAAAGTTACGCCAGTCGCCAAAGGAGGCGTATCCCGTAACCACGCCATTCTCTTCACTCACCAGCACCGGATACCCCATCAATTGGCGGGCTTCATACCAGGAAATACGGTTTTCGGCATCGATCGTTTGATCGTTCCAGATAGCCGCCGTATGCAGTACCGCATGGTTGTAGATTTCTGCAATGGCGGCGCAGTCTTCTTTGCTGGCAAATCGAATTGACATGTTGAACCTCAGGGCTTGTTCACTATAGTATTACAATATGAATACTATTGAAGACAGCATAAATCAACGGATCAGTGCAAGAATTCGCATTGAGCGGGAATCTCGCGGTTGGTCACTCACGGAGCTTGCCGAGCGCGCGGGTGTGTCGCGGGCCATGATCCATAAAATAGAGCGCGGCGAGAGTAGTCCAACGGCTACGTTGCTGGGCAGGCTTTCCGGCGCGTTTGGCATCAGCATGTCTACCCTGATTGCACGAGCTGAAATGCAGGAGGGCAAGCTCCTGCGCTTCGTCGATCAGCCTGTTTGGCACGATCCACAAAGTCACTATCTGCGCCGCCATGTTTCACCGCGCAGCGATCTGCCTATCGATCTGGTGCAGATCGAATTACCCGCCGGAAGTGATATCCCGATGCCAGCCTCTTCCTATGTGCAGGCCAGACAACTTATCTGGTTACAGCAGGGGGAATTAGTCTTTGTGGAAGGGGACGTACGCCATGAAATGCAGGCAGGTGATTGCCTGGAACTTGGCCCGCCGAATGACTGTCGGTTTATCAATGAAACCGCGCAACCTTGCGTTTACCTGGTTGTGCGGTTAAATCACGTCGTCAGCTAAATAGCAGGAACGGGCTGCTACTATTGATGGATTCATGCCAAAAGCAGAGGAGCACATCATGGGTCAACAGACTAATCGTAACCGTCGTTGGGTACTGGCTTCCCGTCCACATGGCGCGCCAGTCCCAGAGAACTTCCGTCTTGAAGAAGATGAAGTCGCAACACCGGGCGAAGGCCAGATGTTGTTGCGCACAGTTTATCTTTCCCTCGATCCCTACATGCGTGGCCGCATGAGCGATGAGCCATCTTACTCACCACCAGTAGATATTGGTGGTGTCATGGTTGGGGGTACCGTAAGTCGCGTGGTGTCATCCCACCATCCGGACTACCAGCCAGGCGAATGGGTATTGAGCTACAGCGGTTGGCAGGACTATGACATCTCCGACGGTAACGGGCTGGTGAAGCTTGGCGATCATCCCGAGCATCCCTCCTGGGCGCTGGGTGTTATGGGTATGCCGGGGTTTACCGCTTATATGGGCCTGCTGGATATCGGTCAGCCAAAAGCGGGGGAAACGCTGGTGGTAGCTGCCGCAACCGGGCCGGTTGGCGCAACGGTCGGGCAGATCGGTAAGCTTAAGGGTTGTCGGGTGATCGGTGTGGCGGGTGGGGCAGAGAAATGCCGACATGCCACCGAGGTATTGGGTTTTGATGTTTGTCTCGATCACCACGCACAAGATTTTGCGCAACAACTGGCAAAAGCCTGCCAGCAGGGTATTGATATTTATTACGAAAACGTCGGTGGAAAAGTATTTGATGCCGTTCTGCCATTGCTCAATACCTCAGCGCGGATTCCGCTTTGTGGCCTGGTCAGCGGTTATAATGCAACGTCGCTTCCGGCCGGACCTGACAGATTACCGCTGTTAATGGCAACGCTGCTGAAAAAGCGTATCCGCATGCAGGGTTTTATCATTGGTCAGGATTATGGACACCGTATTCATGAGTTTCAGCGGGAGATGGGGCGCTGGGTTAAAGAGGGCAAAATCCACTACCGCGAGCAGGTGACCGACGGTCTGGAAAATGCGCCACAAACCTTTATCGGTCTGCTGACTGGCAAAAACTTCGGCAAGGTAGTTATTCGTCTTGCTGAGGATTGATGCGTAAAGGTGGAAGACGGTGAATGCCTGTAACCAGGCCTGCTTCGTACAAAATGTAGGCCTGGTAAAATGCCAATGTCGTTATCTGGTATTCATGGAGAAAATAAGAAGGTTACTACCCTAAAGCGAATAAACACTCCACATTGAGATAAATAATGATTACTATTCTCATTCTTAAAAAGGCAAAACCATGATTTTGCTTATTGAAGCTATGTGAAGCAGTAACAAACGAATTTATCAAAGGGAGTCGTCATGTCTTTACGTCATCTGTTTTCGCCGCGTCTGCGTGGTTCTTTACTGTTAGGTTCACTGCTCGTTGCATCATCTTTTACTACGCAGGCTGCAGAAGAACTGCTGCGCAAAGCCGTCGGCAAAGGCGCCTATGAAATGGCGTACAGCCAGCAAGAGAACGCGTTGTGGCTGGCGACCTCACAGAGCCGCAAACTGGATACCGGCGGGGTGGTTTATCGTCTTGACCCGGTCACCCTCGAAGTGACCCAGGTGATTCATAACGATCTCAAACCATTTGGTGCCACCATCAACAACGCCACGCAAACGCTGTGGTTCGGCAACACGGTAAACAGCGCGGTTACGGCGATGGATGCCAAAACCGGTGCGGTGAAAGGACGTCTGGTGCTGGATGCGCGTAAGCGTTCTGAAGACGTTCGCCCGCTGCAGCCGCGTGAGCTGGTCGCCGATGATGCCACCAACACGGTATACATTAGCGGTATTGGTAAAGAGAGCGTGATTTGGGTGGTGGACGGTGAGACGATCAAGCTGAAGGACACCATCCAGAATACCGGCAAAATGAGCACCGCTCTGGCTGTCGACAGCAAAGCTAAACGCCTGTACACCGCCAATGCCGACGGTGAATTCATTACCATTGACACCGCCACTAACAAAATTCTCAGCCGCAAAAAACTGCTGGATGATGGGAAAGAGCATTTCTTTATCAACCTGAGCCTGGACACAGCGGGCAACCGCGCATTTGTCACCGACTCTAAAGCGGCGGAAGTGTTGGTAATCGACACCCGTAATGGCAATGTACTGGCAAAAGTCGCCGCGCCGGAATCCCTGGCCGTGTTGTTCAACCCAACGCGTAATGAAGCCTACGTGACTCATCGCCAGGCCGGTAAAGTGAGTGTGATCGACGCGAAAAGCTATAAAGTCGTCAAAACATTCGAGACCCCAACGTTCCCGAATAGCCTGGCGCTCTCCGCCGATGGTAAAACCCTGTACGTCAGCGTGAAACAGAAATCTACCCGCGAGCAGGAAGCCACTCAGCCGGACGATGTTATTCGTATTGCGCTATAAAACATCCGGAGGGGGAAACCCCTCCTGTCATTTCTCTAAACCCCACGATACGCCTCGTTACACCCCGCCAGTAGCCCGAGCCACTTCAGGGACTTACACTACGCCCTCAACGGCTAACTGAATAACACGGGAATACCATGAAAAAGCCATTTATCTGTCTTTGTGCAGGCGTAATGCTGTTTACCCTTGCAGGATGTACCACCGATTACGTCATGACGACCAAAAGCGGACAAACCATCACCACCCAGGGTAAGCCAAAACTGGATAAAGATACGGGAATGACCAGCTATACCGATCAGGATGGAAATGCGCGGGAAATTAACAGCAACGATGTAGCGCAGTTGATTGAAGCGAACTAAAAATGAAGGCCTGAAGGGTTAACCAGTCAGGCCTTCAGCCATTACGGCGCGGTGCGGTGGATTTCCGCGACGCGTTTACGTACGCCGTACCAGCCTGCAACCAGCAGGATGGCAATCAATGGTAATGACGCGATGGTGTAGGTGCCGTTTGGATAGTCAAACGCCATCAGCACCAGCACGCTCAGCAGGAACAGTAGGGTTAGCCACGAGGTAAACGGAGCGCCCGGCAGTTTAAAGCTGACGTCTGCCGTTTTACCTTCTTTTATGGCCCGGCGCAGACGCATCTGACAGACCATGATAAAGCCCCACGACGCAATAATGCCCAACGACGCGAAGTTCAACACGATCTCAAACACCTGCGACGGTACCAGATAGTTCAGAAATACCCCGACGACATAGACGACCAACGTGGCGAGGATCCCAGCCCAGGGTACTTGTTGACGGCTCATTTTAGCCATGAATTTAGGTGCCGATCCGCCCATCGACATGGAACGTAAAATACGCCCGGTGCAGTACAGCCCAGAGTTAAGGCTGGAAAGCGCCGCGGTGAGCACCACAATATTCATGATACTGCCGATATACGGCACGCCCAGTTTGGAGAAGAAGGTAACAAACGGGCTTTGCCCCGCCTGATAGGCATTCCACGGCAGTAACAGAACCAGCAGCACGACAGAACCCACATAGAACAGACCAATACGCCAGATAACGCTATTGATCGCTTTTGGCACCATGGTTTGCGGATCTTTGCATTCTCCAGCAGCGGTTCCCACCAGTTCAATGGAGGCAAACGCGAAAACCACCCCCTGGACCAGTACCAGCGCCGGCAGCAGGCCATGTGGGAAGAATCCACCGTTGTCGGTGATCAGGTGAAAACCGGTGGAGTTACCATCCAGCGGCTTTCCAGTGCCTAAAAAGACGGTACCCACCACCAGGAAAATCACAATCGCCAGCACTTTGACCAGCGCAAACCAAAACTCCATCTCCGCGAACCACTTCACGCCGATCATGTTCATGGTGCCGACAATGGCCAGCGCGCCGAGGGCGAACACCCACTGCGGTACATCACCAAATGCGCCCCAGTAATGCATATACAACGCCACCGCGGTGATATCGACAATGCCGGTCATCGCCCAGTTGATGAAGTACATCCAGCCAGCCACATAGGCGGCTTTCTCACCTAAAAATTCGCGAGCATAGGAGACAAAGCTGCCGCTGGAAGGGCGATGTAAAACCAGTTCACCAAGCGCACGCAGTATAAAGAACGAAAAAATACCGCACACCAGATAAACCAGCGCCAAAGCAGGACCCGCCATTTGCAAGCGTGCGCCAGCCCCTAAAAACAACCCGGTACCAATTGCGCCGCCAATGGCGATCATTTGTACCTGTCGATTACCCATCGCTTTGTGATACCCCTCTTCGTGGGCATTCAACCAGCGTCGTTTCGCCGCATGTTGTTCCGCGGCTTGCGTGTTGTTTGTGTTCATTACTTTTCCTGTTGACCTGACAAAAATACAAAATCCTTTTTGCCGCACCTGCTGCGGCGAAAACAGCCTTACCCTTCATTGAGTTATGGGGGAAAACTGCCGGCCGAGCATCCTACATTCAATTGTTCGGTTCCGCAAAGCCCCGATAACAAGAATTCAGCATTTTTGTACAGCCAGCACTGGCGCGGTGTGGCCTCGATTCAGCCAATAAAAGAGAAGGGCGTAAATACGTGGAGAGGTGTGCGCTTATCGAGACATTCACCCGATAAGCGCCGTAAGGTTATGCTGATACGCCAAAGACCTGAACGGCCTGCTGTAAGCGCGATGAACGTTGAGTCAGATCGGCGGTAGCATCGGTGACACGCTCCACCATCTCGGCGTTATTGTGTGTCATGGTGCCAACGCGTGAAATCGAATCGTTAATCAGATCCAGCGCCTGGGTTTGCTCACGCGTCGCCAGACTAATATCTTTGATCATCATCGACATCTGCAGGACATCGCCAATCATCCCAGTGAGATGCGTTTCCGTTTGCTCCACCATTTTGACACCGCTGTTAACGTTAGCGACATTCTTCTCAATCAGCTGTTTGATCTCTTTTGCTGCAGACGCC
Source organism: Citrobacter sp. Cpo065 (assembly GCF_030332805.1). Lineage (NCBI taxonomy): Bacteria > Pseudomonadati > Pseudomonadota > Gammaproteobacteria > Enterobacterales > Enterobacteriaceae > Citrobacter > Citrobacter sp. Cpo065. Next base: position 426,764 of record NZ_JAOWHC010000034.1, on the reverse strand, counting down.
GAATGCTGCGCCAGATTACGGACCTCTGCCGCCACAACGGCAAAACCACGCCCGGACTCCCCGGCCCGCGCGGCTTCAACCGCGGCATTGAGCGCCAGAATATTAGTCTGGAAAGCAATACTGTCGATAACGCCGATGATGTCGACTATCTGCCCGTTGTCACGCGATATCGCCTGCATCATGGCGATAGTTTGTTTCATAATATCGCCGCCTTCTGCCGCATTGGCGCTGGTTTTATCGGCCATGGTCATAGTATGAGCCGCAGTCTCAGCAGTTTGCTGTACCGCGCTACCAATTTCTTCAATGGCGGCAGCGGTTTGTTGCAGGTCGGCGGAGGTTTCTTCTGAACGCTTGTGCAGCGCCGTACCTTCTTTTGATACCCGCTGACTGATGGCGCGAATACCGGATATTTGCGTACTGACATCATCGACCAGGGAATTCAGATTAAGCCCGGACTGATTAACCAGACGCATCAGCATTCCGAACTCATCCACTCGATTTAAATGACAGCTATCAGGTTTTCTCCCGGATACCACTTTCTTCATTTGCGTCAGTAGCGTATTAACTGGCTGACAAATTTGATACTTAAGGTAAATAGCAAGCATCAGAAATAAGAACAATAACCCTCCCGCCTGAATAAATGGATTAACAGGAGCGAAGAGAAATAGCACAGCGAGCAGGGCGATTACCCCTAAAGAATAATTGACGCGCTGGCTAATGCTCAGCCATTTAAACATTGATGCCCATGACAATATTCCGCGACGAATGATAATGCCTTTAAAAAGACGAAACCCTTTAAGCTGCTGATTATTAATTTTTTGATATAAGCTTTCGCTTTGAGTTATTTCATCGCGCGAAGGAACGGTACGCACCGAGATGTAGCCGGTGAGTTTTTCATTGTGCCAGACTGGCGTAACGTTGGCGCGAACCCAGTAATGGTCGCCATTCTGTCGACGGTTTTTCACCATCCCCGTCCAGCTGTCTCCCTGCTGTAGCGTGTACCACATATCGGCGAACGCCGCGGGAGGCATATCGGGATGGCGAATAATATTATGTGGTTCGCCCATTAACTGGTGTTCGTTAAATCCGCTGGCATCAATAAACGCGGAGTTGGCGTAGGTAATATGACTTTCTTTATCTGTCGTAGAAAGCAGCGTCGCTTTATCGTTAAGTGCGTGCTCAATTTGTGTAACGGGCATGTTACTTTTCATAGAGGTCCCATGGTGCTATGTATAATCCATACAAAAATCCCCGCAATAAAATCGGGGGATATTAAAATCTGTTTTAAACCGTTTTAATAAGAACGTTGCATTCTCTACTAATCATCAATTCTGTGGAAGTAGTTAAAATAAAAATTCCTATGTAAATCATTCATCCTGTGTCATAAAAGTGAAACAATTAATACAAGCGCATAACGTGACAAGTCGTTTAAACTGACTTAACGTAAATCGCGTTAAAAAACCTTTTCGTAAAAAGAAAACTGGCATGAAATGATTTTGATGCTATTACCGTGATGCCAACGACCCTATTATATTTTGTAGGCTATTAATTGCGGGTGTTTTTCTGTTTAGCGTTACAACCAGTACTGGGCGATCCAAATTTTAACCCTGGCAGCGACAGGGGCTGTTATCTACTTTTTAGCTGAGCAAATGTGAATTAAATGTTTCAGTATGGCTATTTGATAAATTAATAATAAAGACATGTTAACAAACATAGGCTCGTAACATGTCATATCGCCTGAGTATTCTGGATAAAAGCCCCATCGGTGAAGGTGAAACTGCCGCGACCGCGCTTTCCCGTACGTTGCGCCTGGCGCAACTGGCAGAAGAGTGGGGGTACCATCGTTTCTGGATCGCGGAACACCATAATACGGCACAGCTGGCCAGCCCATCGCCGGAGCTGGTGATCGCCTGGATCCTCGGGCAAACCCAGCATATCCGCGTAGGTTCCGGCGGCGTAATGCTGCAACATTACAGCCCGTACAAAGTGGCGGAAAACTTCAATCTTCTGGCATCGCTGGCTCCTGGACGTGTCGATCTCGGCGTAGGGAAAGCCCCTGGCGGCTTACCGCTGTCGACCCAGGCGTTACAGCATGGGCTGCATCAGGAAGAAAAAGGCAGTTTTGCCGACCAGCTTTCTTTGCTTAACGATTGGCTGGCGCTGAGCGGAACGGAAAGCGGGGAAACGGTATTCCCGACGCCAATTCCACCGATTTCACCGGAAAAGTTTGTACTGGGAGCCAGTGTGCAAAGCGCGCAGTTAGCAGCGCAATCCGACTGGGATTTCATCTTCGCAGCGCACCTCAATGGTGACAAAGCGTTATTGCATGACGTTTTGTCCTTCTGGCAGACCCACAGTGCACGCCCGACGATAGTCGCCGTGCAGGTAATTGTGGCTGACAGTTACGACACCGCTGCGCAACTGGCGGAAAACGTACAAATCTGGGGCGTGGAGCTGGAAGATGGTCAACGTGTCACGGTAGCCAGCGAAGAACAGGCGCTGGCGTTTGCCGCTCAGTCTGGCAGTCCACCACGCAAAATCGCACGTCGTGAGCAGGCGTTGCTACATGGCACCGCTCAGGAGGTGATGGCAACGCTGAATGCTCTGCATACGCAATTTGGCATTGACGAGTTCATTATCGACACGCCAGTGGCGCAAGGGCATGCGCGTCTGACATCGCTGCGTTTGTTGGCGCAAGCCCATAACGCCGTGGAGGTGCTCTGATGACTCTCGGCTCAACGCTTATCGACTGGCGTCGTGAACTACATCAGCATCCGGAGCTTTCCCTGCAGGAGGAAGCAACCACGGCGCGCATTCACGCCTGGTTGCACGCTGCGGACGTCGACATTCTGCCGTTCGAGCTGAAAACCGGTCTGGTCGCGGAAATTGGTCAGGGAGAAGATGTCATCGCGCTGCGGGCGGATATCGACGCACTACCGATAGAAGAAAGCGCCGACGTTCCGTTTCGTTCACTCACGCCGGGCGTGATGCATGCCTGCGGGCATGACGTCCATACCAGCGTCATGCTTGGTGCAGCACTGCTGCTAAAACAGCAGGAAATAACCTTACCGGGGCGCGTCCGTATTTTGTTCCAGCCAGCTGAAGAGAGTTTCGGCGGCGCAAAAACGTTGATCCGCGCCGGTGCGCTGCAAAACGTAGCGGCTATTTTCGGTATGCACAATGAGCCCGGTTTGCCGGTGGGCGAATTTGCCACACGCGGCGGCGCATTTTATGCCAATGTCGACCGCTTCGTACTGCGCATTAATGGCAAGGGCGCACATGCGGCGCGTCCGCATGAAGGTAAAGATGCCATCCTGCTCGCCAGCCAGTTGGTAACGGTGCTGCAAAGCGTTGCCAGCCGCGACATAAACACGCTGGATTCGGTGGTGCTCAGCGTGACCCATATTCAGGGGGGAAACACATGGAACGTACTGCCGGAGTCCGTTGAGCTGGAAGGGACACTCAGAACGCACCGAACCCAGGTGCAGCAGCAGGTTAAGGCCCGCGTTAATGACATCGCCGCCGGATTTGCCCACGCCTTTGGCGCACAAATCGACGTAATCTGGCATGCGGGACCAACCGCATTGGTAAATGATGATCGTTGGGCCGATATTGCCACCGCGGTGGCGAAACAGTCAGGCTATACCACCCACCATGCCGACCTGCATATGGGCGGGGAGGATTTTGCCGTCTACCTGCAAAATACACCTGGCGCATTTGTCAGTATTGGCAGCGCCAGTGAATACGGATTACATCACCCGGGATTTAATCCGGACGAGCGTTTAATTGAACCTGCCGCGCATTACTTTGCACAGTTAGCAAAAACGGCATTTGCACACCTTTAAGTTTACCTGTTAGGTAGGGGTTATTATGGCTGAAAATCGGCAACTACGGCTCGGCACTATTCTACATGGCGCATCGGGAAATATGTCCGCATGGCGCCATCCGGCGGCTCAGGCTGATGCCAGTATTAATTTTGATTTTGTCAAAGAGACGGCGCTTATTGCGGAAAAAGGGAAGCTGGATTTTATTTTTGTCGCCGATGGTCTGTATATTAATGAAAAATCAATCCCACACTTTTTAAATCGTTTTGAGCCGCTGACAGTATTATCCGCTTTGGCCAGTATCACCACGAATCTGGGGCTGGTTGGCACGGTGTCCACATCATACAGCGAGCCGTTTACGACCGCACGGCAGTTCGCTAGCCTGGACCATCTCAGCAAGGGGCGTGCGGGTTGGAACGTGGTGACGTCGCCTCTGGAAGGATCGGCAAAAAACTATTCTCGCGCTCAGCATCCAGAGCATGCCCAGCGTTATCGTATTGCCGATGAATATTTACAGGTAGTGAAAGGGCTGTGGGATTCCTGGGAAGATGATGCTTTTACCCGTAATAAAACAAGTGGAGAATTTTTTAATCCGCAAAAACTGCATACGCTTAATCATCATGGAGATTATTTCCAGGTTGCCGGGCCCTTAAATATTGGGCGTACACCACAAGGTCGTCCGATTATATTTCAGGCGGGCGCTTCAGCAGATGGTAAAAAATTAGCGGCGCAGCATGCTGATGCCATTTTTACCCATCAGGAGTCGTTGGCAGAGGCTAAAGCTTTCTATCAGGATGTAAAAAGCCAGCTGGAAGTCGCCGGACGACATCCTGAACAAATGCATATATTCCAGGGCGTCAGCGTTATTGTTGGCGACAGCGCAGAAGACGTTGAGCAGCAGTATCAGACTACCGCTGCGCTGGTCTCCGTTACTGACGCGCTGAACTATCTTGGCCGCTACTTTGAACATCATGATTTTGCCCAATATCCGCTGGACGCACCGTTCCCGGATCTGGGATCTCTCGGACAAAACAGCTTTCGCAGTACGACTGATGAGATCAAACGCAACGCACGCGAGCGTGGTTTAACACTTCGTCAGGTTGCTCTGGAAGCGGCCAGTCCACGTCCGCGTTTCAGCGGCACGCCACAACAGGTTGCCGACGGCTTGCAGCAGTGGTTCGACGAAAAAGCCGCAGACGGTTTTATCATCCAGGGCGGAACGCCGGATACCTTCCCGCGTTTTGTCGAACAGGTTGTCCCCGTGCTTCAGGCGCGCGGCCTGTTCCGCCATGAATATCCCGGTACGACCCTGCGCGCAAGCCTGGGATTAGCGACACCTGCAAATCAATTCACACAATAAGAGAAAAACGCTATGCAGAAAAAATCAGTATTTCTCGCGTTGTCACTGGCTTTCAGCGCGACCGTTTGGGCAAATGAGGTGACGATTAACGGCACCGGCGTAAGCCTGGAAGCCAATAAAGCGCCGATCAATACAGCAAAGAATCCGCAGGCGATTGCGCAGTTGCCCGCAAACCTGCACCTGGCCGTACCGGGTAAATTCACCGTGGCGATTGCCGGGCTCAGCCAGCCGCCGCTGACCGTCTTTGCCGATGACAATAAAACGCTGATCGGCAGCGAGGCGGATATCGCGCGTCTGGTGGCTGACAGTTTGGGGCTGGAACTTAACGTTGTACCTACGTCATGGGAAGACTGGCCGCTGGGCGTCACTTCCGGCAAATACGATGCCGCGATCAGCAATATTACCGTCACCAAAGCACGCAAAGAAAAATTCGATTTCGCGACGTATCGGAAGGACTCTCTTGGCTTTTATGTCAAAACCGGTAGCAAGCTGAAGAAAATCGAGCAGGCGGAAGATATCGCAGGACTACGCATTATCGTCGGTTCGGGGACTAATCAGGAAGCCATTCTGTTGGCCTGGAACGATGAGAACGTGAAGAAAGGGTTACAGCCGTTTACGCCGGTATATACCAAAGATGATGCCGCGCAAACCCTGGCCCTACAGTCAGGCCGCGCCGATGCCTACTTCGGTCCTAATGTAATCGGCGCGTGGAAAGCTGCACTCAACGGTAAAACGCAATTAGTGGGTAGCGTTGATGGCGGTTGGCCAAAAGCGGCACATATCGCTGTGACGCTGAAAAAAGACAGCGGTCTGGTTCTGCCGGTACAAACCGCCCTCAACGGCGTGATTGGCAACGGCGACTATGACAAGGTGCTGAATCGCTGGGGAGAAGGGGTGGAACGCATTCCACAATCTGAAATCAACCCGGCCGGTTTAGGCGACTAAGGAGGTCATCGTGAGCGATCAATTTCGCGTGCTCTCACCGGAAGCCAGCGAGCTGCAGCCCATTTTGAACGGTCTGTTCGGTGAATATGCCGCCCGCTATGGCGATTACTTTTCTCGCGACGCTGAAGTGGAACTGACCGAATGGTATCTGGCGCCGCAGGGACTTTTTGTGGTACTGGAGCGCCGCGGCGAAATTATCGCCACCGGGGCTTACAAACCTTACGACAAGGACACCGCCGAGATTAAGCGTATCTGGACAAAAAGCAGCCTGCGTCAGCAGGGGCTGGCGGCGCGGGTGGTGCAGGAACTGGAACGTAGAGCGCTGCTCGCAGGCTACAGCCGGATTTATCTAACCACGGGATTTCGCCAGCCGGAGGCCGTCAGACTTTATTTAAGCCAGGGCTACGATCCGCAATTTGATACGACGCGCGATCCCGAAGAGTACAGCCTGCCGCCGTTTGATGGACGGCTGCGCTTTACCAAACTGCTGACTATTGCCGGTCAGGCCAGAATCGCCTGAGGAGAGAAAATGAAAACGACAGATAGCATTAGAGTCGTACCGGCACGTTATTCCATGCGTACCGTAGGCGCGGTCATTGCCTTATTTGCCCTTGCGGTAATTCTTCAGTCCGTGGCGTTTAATCCGCGCTGGGAATGGAGCGTGTTTGCCCGCTGGTTCTTTGATCCGGTTATCTTGTCCGGCCTCGGGCAAACGCTGTTACTGACGCTGATCGGGACGCTGTTGAGTATTGTCATCGGCGGTCTGCTGGCGTTGGCGCGGCTTTCATCTTCCTGGCTGTTGAACGGTCTGGCATGGGGGTACATCTGGCTGTTTCGTTCGTTACCGCTGATTGTGGTGCTGATCGTTTTGTACAACTTCTCCTATCTGTACGACACGTTGACGATTGGTATTCCGTTCACTCCCATTCAGTGGGGAAGTTTTGAGACCATCAATGTACTCGGTCAGTTTTCCACTGCGGTGGTTGGCCTGACGCTGGTGCAAAGCGCCTATACCGCTGAAATTATTCGGGGTGGATTTTTAGGGGTCGATCACGGTCAGTACGAGGCAGCGGCAGCACTGGGCTTACCAGCAGGGCGACGTACGCTGCGGATTATTCTGCCGCAGGCGCTGCGCACCATTTTGCCTGCTGGATTCAATGAAATCATCAGCCTGGCGAAAGGGACGGCGATGGTATATGTGCTGGCAATGCCGGAGCTGTTCTACACCATCCAGATGATATATAACCGCACGCAGGAAGTGATCCCGCTGCTGATGGTGGGTGCGGTGTGGTATCTGGTGATCACCAGCGTCCTGTCGTTAATTCAGCACCTGGTTGAACGTGCGTTGGCACGCAGCGAACGACGTTCAGCGATCAACACAGCCCGGGTGAGTCGTGCAGAAAAACGCAGTCGTCAACGTCCACAGCAGGAGGCCGTCCATGTCCCGCTCGCCTGAAGGCCATATTTCTATTACCGGCGTTAGCAAATACTTTGGTCGCCACAAAGCGCTGGATAATGTGTCGCTGGAGATCCCTCCCGGTACGGTAACGGTTATTCTTGGCCCGTCCGGTTCAGGGAAATCCACACTCTTGCGGACCATCAACCATCTGGAACGCGTCGATGAGGGGTTTATTCAAATCGATGGCGATTACATTGGCTACCGTCGGCAGGGAGACAAGCTATATGAGCTGAAAGAGGCGGAAATTTTGCGCCAGCGTGTTAACGTCGGCTATGTGTTCCAGAACTTTAATCTGTTCCCGCACTTAACGGTTCTGGAGAATCTGATTGAAGCGCCCATTGCGCACGGACTGGCAACGCGTAAAACCGCCACCGAGCGGGCATTAACTCTGCTTGATGCGGTAGGGTTACGGAATAAAGCCGATGCCTGGTCGCGCCACTTATCCGGAGGTCAGCAGCAGCGTATCGCTATTGCCCGTGCGCTGGCGTTAAATCCGCGCGTCATGCTGTTTGATGAGCCTACATCTGCACTGGATCCTGAACTGGTCGGTGAAGTACTGGATGTCATTAAAGCGCTGGCGAAGTCGGGAACCACGCTGGTTGTGGTAACGCATGAGATTGGCTTCGCCCGGGAAGTGGCGGATCAGGTGGTGTTTATGGTCGATGGCAAAATCATCGAGCAGGGCAGCAGCGAGCAAGTGCTGAATCATCCACGCCACACGCGCACTCAGCAGTTTTTGTCGAAAGTGCTTTGAGACACATTGCGGCACAAGGCTGTGCCGCTCAGAGGTTACAGAGTGACGACGATTTTGCCTACCTGGCCGTTGGCTTCCATGTATTGATGTGCTTCGACGATATCATCAAAGGCAAAGGTTTTATCAATCAGCGGCTTGAGCTGGCCAGACTGCAATCCTTCAAAGATAAACCGTTTCGCCCGCGCAAGTTTTTCTGCGTCCGTGGTGATTTCGAAAATCTCATAGCCGCGGAAGGTCAGATGACGACCGAGTATCTCAATGACCGGGATAGAAAGGTCACGTGAATCAAGCGAACCATACTGGAAAAAGAGCCCACCGGCTGGCATCACTTGGGCAATTTTTGCCACCGCTGGGCCACCGACCGGATCGAACACCACGCGGGTTCCTTTACCCTCAGTAATCAGCTGAATCTCGGCCACCAGATCCTGCTCCTGGCTTGCAATAACCTCTGCCGCGCCCAGTTGCAGCAACTGATCACGTTTCTCACTGGTCCGTGTCATCGCAATCGGTTTTGCTCCCCGCATGTTAGCAATCTGAATTGCCGCCAGTCCGACGCTGCTGGAAGCAGCATTGATCAGCACGTTATCACCGGGCTTAATATCCGCATATTCAACCAGCGCACCGAAAGCGGTCACATACATCATCCAGCTGGCAGCAGCCTCGGTAAAGCTCAGGTTTTGTGGATGCTTTACGACCGCGTGAGCGGGGGCATTAACGACTTCACCATACATTCCATATTGATGAAAGCTGAATGCCGGGATGACGCTAACGTAATCGCCAGGTGCAAACTCACGTACGTTGTCTCCCACTGATTCAATGACTCCGGCAGCTTCATAACCCAGTCGCGCCGGGAAATTAGGTTGGTAAATATACTGTCCGGTGCGGTACATAACTTCCGCACGGTTGATACCAATAGCCCGCACGCGGATCTGAACCTCATTTGCATCAGGCGCGGGAACCTGCATCTCCTGAATCTTCAGGACTTCAGCGCCACCAATTTGATTAAAAACTACGACCTTAGACATAGCAGACCTCAGTAAATTGTTCTGTATTGGGTCTGCACAATTTAACGACTCAGATGAGAGTGAAAAACCGTTGTTGCGGAACTTCACTATTACTTATTTTGTAATAATCCCTGAAGTCGCGGTTTTTGTTGGCTAAAAAGTTCGCATAACCAGTCAATGAATACCCGAACCCGAGGGGCGAGATGACGTCTGTCCGGGTAAAGCACCGAAACTGGTTTTGATTCTCCGGTATAATCGGCCAGCACCTCAACAAGCTGGCCTGACTGAAGATAGGGCGCAAGGACAGCATGAACGCCACGTATAATGCCGAGTCCAGATAAGCAGCCGGTCAACAGAATATCGGAGTTATCAACGCTTATCCGCCCTGCGGGGGTGAACGATTCGGTTTTACCTCTATTGACGAAGGTCCATTCCAGCGCTTCGCGATGACGCTCGCTAAAAAAGTTAAGCGCCTGGTGTCGGGATAAATCCTCTGGTACCTGCGGCACCCCCTGTTTTTGCAGATAATCCGGTGAAGCACAGGTCACCATTTTGACCTCACCAAGCCGCCTGGAGATCAAGGTCGAATCTTGTAGCTCGCCAATACGGATCATGCAGTCGATGCCTTCGGCAAGCATATCGATTCTACGGTCGGTGGAGGTGAGTACCATCTCGATGTCAGGATATCGCGACTGGAAATCTTTCAGCGCAGGAACTAACACGGAGTGCGCCAGCGACAGAGGTGCATTAACCCTGAGTTTTCCGCGCGGCGGGCGGGCAGGTGAAAAAGAAGCCATGATGTCATCAACGTCACTGAGCAGGATTTTTGTGCGTTGGTAAAAGGCATCACCTTCTTCTGTCAGACTCACTTTACGAGTCGTGCGGTTAAGCAACTTTGCCCCCAGATCGTCTTCAAGATGTTGGATAGCTTTGGTGACCGCAGGGCGGTGCAGGTGTAACACATCTGCGGCTCTGGCAAATCCACCTTGCTCAACAACCTGTACAAAAATGTTCATGTATTCAAACATACTGGAACGCATTGCTTATTCTCCCCCGGTATTCGACCATTGTTATTATGAAAGTAATAATCATGCCTGCATAGGTTGCCGAATGCTGCTCTACACTTAGGGTTTTAACGTTGGGGGTTGCAGCATGATTAAGGTCTATGGGGTACCGGGCTGGGGATCGGCCATCAGTGAAGTGATGCTCACACTGGCGGAGATCCCTTACAGCTTTATTGATGTGGAAGGTTTTGACAGCGATGGTCCTTCGCGGGAGTTGCTTAAAACAATGAATCCGCTATGCCAGGTGCCCACGCTGGTACTGGAAAATGGCAGCGTGATGACGGAAACGGCGGCGATCGCGCTGATGATCCTCGATCGTCGCTCTGAACTTTCACCACCCGTCGGACACGCCGAACGCCAGCAGTTTCAGCGTCTGCTGATATGGTTGGTGGCAAATGTCTATCCCACGTTTACCTATGCCGATTATCCTGACCGATGGGTACCGGACGCCCCGGCGCAGTTGAAAAAGAACTGCATTGAGTACCGTAAATCCCTCTATATGTGGCTGAACAACCAGCTAAGCGCCGAGCCGTACGCATTTGGGGATCAGCTAACACTGCTGGACATTTACATTGCCGTTATGCGCTCCTGGGGACCAGGACATGACTGGTTTCAGGACAACACGCCGAATATTAGCGCCATCGCCGATGCGGTTTGTCAGCATCCGAGGCTGCGTACCGTACTGAAAAGCAATAAGATTATTTGAGTAAAAAACGCTGTTCCGTAGGAGTGCAAATCCCGGAACAGCGGGCGAACTATCGCCATAAGTTTTAAATTACGCGACAGAAGGGGTCAGCGTAATACGATCCAATGGACCCACGATAAACAGATAAGAAATCAGACCAATCAGCCCCATCGAACCGACGTACAGAATGGCGTAATCAAAAGACTGGGTATTCGCCAGAATGATGCCGATCACCAGTGGCGTGATGATACTGGCCATATTGCCGCACATATTGAAAACGCCACCTGCAATACCGAGCACTTCTTTTGGCGAGGTATCGCTAAGTACGCACCATCCCAGATTGCCAAAACCTTTGGCGAAAAACGCCAGACTCATCGCCGCGATCACCACAAATTCTGACGAGGTGTAGTTGGCGATAACGATGACGCAGGAAAGCAGCATTCCGCAGATAACCGGCAGCTTACGGGCAATTGTCAGGCTGTAGCCGCGTTTTAAAAGCCAGTCGGAGAAAACGCCGCCCAACAATCCACCGATAAAACCGGCAATGGCAGGGATACTGGCGACAAACCCCACTTTGAGGATCGACATGCCTTTCGCCTGATACAGATAAGTAGGGAACCAGGTCAGGAAGAACCAGGTAATGGATGTCACGCAGAACTGTCCGATATATACGCCAATCATCATGCGGTTGACGCAGACGCTTTTAATTTGCGCAAAGGTAATCTTCTGTGGTTCTTTTTTATTACCCAGCGACGGTTCACCACCGCCTTCCCGAATATAGTCAATTTCCTGCTGGTTCACCTTTGGATGATGCATAGGGTCTCTGACTTTGACCAACCAGAAGATGCCAAGAATAACGCCTATTGCCCCAATGTAATAAAACACAAAGTGCCAACTGAGATTATGCAAAATAATCGTCATTAGCGGCGTAATAATCCCTAACGAGATATATTGCGCGGCCTGATAGACAGAGGTAACAAAGCCCCGTTCGTTATTAGGAAACCACTGCACGCTTAATCGGCTGTTGGCCGGAAAGGCCGGAGCTTCAATCGCACCCATCAGTAATCGTAAGATAATCAATACGACAAGCGGGCTGGCGTACAGATAAATGGTGCCCTGAAACATAGTGACCAGCGACCAGCCAATCAGTGCGCAGCCGTATACCAGACGTGAGCCATAGCGATCCAGCAGCCAGCCGCCGGGTAGTTGCATAATGACATAAGAAATACCGAAGGCAGAAAAGGCCAGCCCCATTGCTTCAGGATCAAAACCTAATTCTTTGCTCATAATCGGCGCCACGACGGATAACGTCGCGCGATCGGCGTAATTAAATACGGTCGCAAGAAACAGAAATATCAGAATGCCGTAACGCACTTTTGTACGCTTTATTATTGTGTTCATCACCCACTCCTTTCATAAGGTTGAGAGCGTTTTTGTAGGGGAGGATGGCGGGTATTGCTTACCCGCCAAATTAATTAAGGACGTTTGCCAAACTCGCAGGTTAATTGCGTCCAGCGGCGCGCCTGCTCGCTGATGCTGAAGCCCAGACCGTGACGATCGGAAACCCACATCCGGCCATCGCGCAGCTCAAGTTGTTCGTTAAATAACGGGTTCAGCCATTCGAAATGCTCCAGCCATGGTTCGAGCGGATAAGCGGCGGACAGATGCAGGTGAACTTCCATAGCGAAGTGCGGAGCCAACTTGCGACCATGTTTAGCTGCCAGGTCCATAATTTTCAGGAACGGTGAAATCCCTCCCACACGCGGTGCATCGGGCTGCACAAAATCGCTGGCATTGCCGAGGATCAGCTGTTCATGTTCGCGGAAGCTGGTCAGCATTTCACCGGTGGCAATCGGGGTATCAAGCGCGGCGGCCAGTTGGGCGTGGCCTTCAACATCGTAGGCGTCCAGCGGCTCTTCAATCCAGATTAGATTGAACTGCTCCATTTTACGTCCCATACGGATGGCGGTTTCCCGATCCCACTGCTGATTGGCATCGACCATTAGCGGGAAGTCATCCCCCAGCGCTTCACGAACCGCGGTCAAGCGGCGAATATCCTCGGCGCAGTTTGGCTGACCAACCTTGAGTTTGATACCACCAATGCCGTTTTCACGGGAAATAACCACGTTTTTTAGCACCTGATCTAGCGGCGTATGCAGGAATCCGCCGGAGGTGTTGTAGCACTGCACGGAGTCCCGATGCGCGCCAAGCAGTTTTGCCAGCGGCAATCCTGCACGCTTGGCTTTCATATCCCATAATGCGATATCGATAGGGGAGATGGCTTGTACCGCCATGCCGCTGCGCCCCACGGAAGCGCCAGCCCACAGCAGCTTGGTGTAGATCTTGTCAATATCGTTTGGATCTTCGCCTAACAGGTTATCGGCAATTTCTTTGGCATGCGCATAGATTCCCTGGCCGCCAGCCCGCTTGGAGTAACTAAATCCCACACCTTCAAACCCGTCGCGGCTGCGGATCTCGGCGATGATTATGGCGACTTCAGTTAGCGGTTTCTGGCGACCGGTGAGCACTTTGGCATCGCTCACGGGGGTTGCCAGAGGAAGGAAAGCCAGAGACAGTTTTACCCATTCAATACGGTCACCGGTTTCTGCTGCGGTTTTAGCGTTAGCCGATTTGGCATAGGTCACGGCATCGGAATTGGCACTTAAAGACATATTGTTCTCTCCTGGTGATAACAAATGATTGCGCTATCATTTTTAATGTTAGCGCAATCACTGTGCCAGCGAATTGACTGCGATTTGAACAATTGCTCACAAATTCAGAGAGAGAAGGGTGGTAAATTATAAACGACGTCACATTCCAGTACTTTATGGAGAAATGCACAAATCATTGTGATTGCGCTATCATTGTGAGTGGCGATAATTAACTAAGCTGCTGTTTTCCCTGCGTTATCACTGAGCAACGCTGGCAATAGCCAAAATCATGATGAATAATGCCAGGATAAATCAGCGATTTTTGACAAGGGCATCGACAGTGAAAAATCCCAAACCACCGCGCGCTCCCACGCTGGAAGATGTTGCCCGTACCGCGGGATTGTCACCCATGACGGTGAGCAGGGCGTTGAATACCCCGCAACTGGTGCGCCCGAAAACGGTTGAAAAAGTGATGCAGGCGGTGCGCGCCACCGGCTATATTCCCAACGCACTGGCTGGGGGACTGGCGTCGCGTCGCAGCAAGCTTATCGCCGTGGTTATTCCGCAAATTAACAACAATATGTTTGTCGATACCATCCAGTCATTAAGTGATGAACTGGCAGAACGCGGATACCACATTTTGCTCTGCGTGTCGGGTTATACGCCGCAAACAGAGGCGGAGCTGGTGGCGACGCTGCTTTCTCGTCGCCCGGATGGTGTAGTACTCACCGGTATTCATCATACCGCTGAGCTGAAAAAAGTGATTCTTAATGCGGCCATCCCGGTCGTGGAAATCTGGGATTTAACCCCAACACCCATCGATATGCTGGTCGGTTTTTCGCATGAAAAGGTCGGGCAAGCGGTGGCAGACTATCTGCTGAATAAAGGCTATCGACGTCCGGGGTTGTTATGGACTGCCGATCGCCGGGCAGGCCAGCGTAAACAAGGACTTTGCGATGCGTTGAGTCGTCATGGTATTGCTGCTGACGCACAGGTGGACGTCCCACTTCCGGCCTCTCTGGCATTGGGACGCTCTGGATTAACGCAGCTATTGGCGGATCGCGAGTTTGATGTCATTGTCTGTAGCTCTGATACGCTAGCCCAGGGGGCGATCATGGAGGCCGAAAGTCGCGGTATACGCGTGCCGCAAGAGTTGGCGGTAATCGGTTTTGGCGATCTGGATTTTGCTGCCAGCAATCGGCCCGCCATCACCACCGTCAGCGTCGACAGACGGGCCATCGGGCAACGTGCTGCCTCACTGCTTGCCGATCGTATCGAACAAATTCCGCGTGAAGACGATATTATTGATGTCGGTTTTCATCTGGTAGAACGAGAGTCCGCATAAGTTACCTGCAACCCAAAACAATAAGGAATCTGCTATGCCGCACGTTGATATTAAATGTTTTCCTCGCTCTCTTACCGACGAACAGAAAACCGCCCTGGCGGCGGATATTACCGAGGTTATTATTCGTCATTTGCAAAGCAAAGACAGTTCAGTCAGCGTGGCGCTCAATGAAGTTGAGCCAGAGGCGTGGCAGGCCGTGTGGGATAAGGAAATTGTGCCGCAGATGGCGAGATTAATTAAAAAACCTGGCTACAGTATGTAAGAAAAAACGGGCGGATTTCCGCCCGTTTTCGTTGTGCTTATGGCGTAACGATGTTGAACCAGAATTCGAATTTATCCATATAGCCGAGCATGGCATCAAGCTTGGCGCCGTCACCGGTTATCTTCACGTCACCGCTGTCTTGTGCCTGTTTCAGCGTCACTTCCTTGAGGATGATTTTGTTCAGCGTATCGCGATTAAGCGTGATCGTAGCATCGGCATCTTTCGCTTCGGCATTGGCGGTATGGTTCAGGACGCCATTCTCCAGCTCAAGCTTATATTTACCGCCATCACTGCCAAGATCGATGTTAAACACCGACTTCGCATCACCCGCTTTTTGTCCGTTAATATGCACTGCCAGATAATCGAAGAACATTTCCGGCGTCATAGCACGAACGGTATCCGGGCTGGCGGTATTCGGGGTTGGGCCTTTGACCACGCCGTTACGCAGCTCTTGCGCGCCGGTCAGGTAGAA
This sequence comes from Citrobacter sp. Cpo065, assembly GCF_030332805.1. NCBI lineage: Bacteria > Pseudomonadati > Pseudomonadota > Gammaproteobacteria > Enterobacterales > Enterobacteriaceae > Citrobacter > Citrobacter sp. Cpo065. Next base: position 410,939 of record NZ_JAOWHC010000034.1, on the reverse strand, counting down.
GTTACGCCACGGGCCGGATTCAGCCTGATAACCCAGTTGCTCAAGCGCATCTGCTTCCAGATTACGTGCGGCCTGGTTATTTGGATCGGCAAACACGACTTTGCTTACCACCTGTGCCACCCAGCGGTAGTTGCCCTGGTCATAGTCGGCTTTTGCTTTCTGCAAAATGGCGTCCGCACCACCCATGTAGTCGACAAATTTCTTCGCAGACTCTTCCGGCGGCAGCTCATCCAGCGTTGCCGGGTTGCCGTCAAACCAGCCGAGATAGAGCACATAGGTCGCTTTAACGTCATGGCTCACGGAGCCATAGTAACCGCGGTTAGCCCAGGTATGTGCCAGTGAGTCCGGCAACTTAAAGTTGGCAGCGATTTCATCGCGGGTCAGACCTTCGTTAGCCATGCGTAGCGTCTGGTCGTTGATGTAACGATACAGATCGCGCTGACTTTTCAGCAGGCTGACCACCTTGTCATTACCCCAGGTTGGCCAGTGGTGCTGCGCCATCAGCACTTCGGCTTTATCACCCCAGCGCACAATCGCTTCGTTGATGTATTTGGACCACGGCAGCGGCTCACGAATTTTGGCTCCGCGCAGGGAGTAGGTGTTGTGCAGGGTGTGGGTAACATCTTCTGCGGATTCAATCAGTTTCTTCTCTTCGATGTACCACAGCATTTCCGACGGTGCTTCGGAACCCGGGGCCAGCATGAAGTCATAGGTCAGGCCATCGATGACCTCTTTTTGTCCATCTTTCTCAATGATATTTGTTGGCGCAATCAGGGTAACGGTTCCCGCGGAGGTCGTGGTTCCCAGTCCCGCGCCGACCTGGCCTTTGGCATCAGGTTTGAGTAGGTTGCCGTACATGTAGCTCGCGCGGCGGCTCATGACGTTACCGGCCATGATATTCTCAGCGACCGCGGCTTCCATAAAGCCGGCTGGCGCATAAACTTTCACTTTGCCCGCTTTAACGTCGGCTTCATCGACAACGCCGCGTACGCCGCCGTAATGGTCAACGTGGCTGTGGGTATAAATCACTGCAACAACCGGTTTTTTACCGCGGTTTTTAAAGTAAAGATCCATCCCGACTTTGGCCGTTTCTGCCGAGACCAGCGGGTCAACAACGGTGATGCCTTCTTTACCTTCAATAATGGTCATGTTTGACAGATCGAGGTTACGAATCTGGTAAACGCCATCCGTTACTTCAAACAGCCCGCTGATGTTGATCAACTGAGATTGACGCCACAGGCTCGGGTTTACCGTATCCGGGGCTTTATCGCCTTCTTTGATGAACGCGTACTGCTGCGGATTCCAGATAACATTTCCCTGCTCGCCCTTGATCACGTCCTGCGGGAGTGGGGCGATAAAGCCTTTATGGGCGTCGGTAAAGTCGGTGTTATCGGAGAAGGGCAGTTGATTGTAAAGCGCGTTGTTGGCTTGTTGCGTGGCGGCTGTAGCGTCTTTGGGGGCTTCAGCGGCCATAAGGGGAACAGAAAACGATGTGAGTAACCCAGCAAGTATAAAACTTTGTGCGATTCTATTAAGTTGCATCGTAAAACCTCTCTGACACTTCAAAAGTACAGTTGGGGATGCTGCTTTGACGGATAGCGTTTTGATTAGGTATTTGAGTTAGTGCAAGATTAACTATAATTCACATGAATGATTAGGCAAGGAAGGCAGAGTAATTTATCTAACTGGTTTTTCAGAAGTTTTAAGAAAACAGTTGCGGATGACAGAGCAGAACTGCCATCCGTTAGCATACTATCATTCACCTGCGATAATGCGTTTCCCGCTGGAGATAAACGTTCCTGCCCCAAGGTGATGCAGAGTATTGAGCTTGCCATCATCAAACTGCCAGCGTCCTTCCACGAAGGCTCGCTCATCAGCGGCAGCGGAGACCACTTCCCCAAACAGAGTGTCATATTTTTCCTGTGCCGCCGTGGCTGGCAACAGGCGACACTCCATCCAGGCCAGACATTTCGCTTCTATCAGCGGTAAACCTAGCACGGGTCCTTGCACCACGGGAATGCCGTAACAGTTGAATTTATCTTCCACGCGACCGGAAACGCTGCCTACGGCCCAGGTCCAGTTGACGGCGGCGATACCCGGAATAACGATGCCGAATTTACCGCTACGTTCAATGAGATCCCGCGACCAGGCGGTCTTATCAACAACAATTGCTACCCGCGGCGGCTCAAATTCCACGGGCATTGACCACGCCGCAGCCATCACATTTCGCCGCTCGGTATGCTCATCCCGGCTGGTTATCAATATCGTTGGGCCATGATTGAGTAGCCGACTGGCATGTTTTAATTCGATCGGACGAAAATGGCTCATGGATGCTCCTTGGCTGAGAGATAACACACCACAATAAACATAGATATTAACGGTATTAGCGATTTTGTCGCCTCACAGGAATTAACAACGCACAAAATCGACAGCGTAAAACGAAAAATACGTTATAAGTACTGCATTAATCGAACAGGAACTCCGTATGACGCCTTTTTTAACCGCTTATTTTGCCCGTATTGGCTGGTCAGGTTCGGCCAACGTCAACCTTGAAACCTTGCAAGCGCTACATCTACTGCACAACAGCGCAATTCCCTTTGAAAACCTGGATGTATTACTGCCAAGAGAGATGCAGCTTGACGATTTGTCGCTGGAAGAGAAGCTGGTAACGGCGCGTCGTGGCGGTTATTGCTTTGAACAGAACGGCGTGTTTGAGCGCGCGTTACGCGAAATCGGTTTTAACGTACGTAGCCTTCTCGGCCGCGTGGTACTGGCAAATCCGTCAAGTCTGCCGCCGCGCACGCATCGTTTGTTGCTGATTGAATTACAGGGTGAACAGTGGATCGCCGACGTTGGCTTTGGCGGGCAAACGCTGACAGCACCAATTCGTCTGCAGGCCAACACTGAGCAGAAGACGCCACACGGCGAATATCGGCTGATTCAGGAAGGTGAAGATTGGATCCTCCAGTTCCGTCATCACGAACACTGGCAGTCAATGTATCGTTTCGATCTGGTCGTGCAGCATCAGAGCGATTATCTGATGGGCAACTTCTGGTCCGCACACTGGCCGCAATCACATTTTCGCCATCATCTGCTGATGTGCCGTCATCTGCCCGACGGCGGGAAATTAACGTTAACCAATTTTCACTTTACCCATTATCAGGATGGACATGCGGTAGAGCAGATTAATTTGCCTGACGTCGCCAGTTTGTATGCGTTGTTGCAAGAACGATTTGGACTGGGTGTGGATGACGTGAAGCATGGATTTACCGAAGATGAGCTGGCGACGGTCATGGCGGCGTTTGATACGCATCCGGAGGCGGGGAAATAGGGGCATCGGAATTAATGCCGGATGCGGCGTCATCGCCTTATCCGGCCTACTGGAACAATTAAAAATCTATCGCCCATTCTGCGTGAAACAGGATCACCGCCGAACCGGTAATGGTGACTTTTTCCGGCTGGTTTTCACGGATAGTCACCGTCACATCAACAATCCCGTCGCGCCCGAGCGCACGGCCCTGATGTCCCTGAACACGTAACGTTTTCCCATCATGCGCCATCAGCCCATGGTGGACCAGCCACGCGCCCATTGGACCGTTGGCATTGCCGGTAACCGGGTCTTCCACAATACCAATAGCAGGTGAAAACATGCGGCCATCAGTGGCATTTTCGCCCTCGCGGATTTGAAAAGGGAAAAAGCCGTTACAGCCAATTTGCTGGCTGATGGCGGTCAAAGCCGGTAAATCAGGGGAAAGGGCGTCAAGGTCCACCTCGGGTTTCAGTGGAATCATCACTTTCGAATGTCCGGTCGTGGCAACCTGAATGGGTAAGCCTGCCAGCATATCGTCTTCGCTCAGGTGCAGCGCATCGAGAATCGCAGTACGAACAGCGCCCTCCAGCGGAGGTTCAAAACCCGGTTCACCTTGCTCAAGGCTAATGCGATAGTCATTCCCGGTAGCGTCAATATCCACCCGATGACGTCCGGCCAGCGAGGTTTGCCAGACCGTGCAGTTGCCCAGACCCAGCACCTTAGCCCGCACATAATGCGCGGCGACGGTAGCATGCCCACAGATAGGAACTTCGACCGTCGGGGTGAAATAGCGGATGCGAACATCGCTGTCGTCACTGGTCAGCAGAAATGCGGTTTCTGAATGACGCAGCTCGCGAGCGATGAGCTGCATCTGCGCGTCACTCAGCACATCAGCATGTAAAACCACACCTGCTGAGTTGCCGCGAAAAGGGACCGGGGTAAAGGCATCGACGTGGTAAACCTGTGGTTTCATTAGCGTTCTCCCTGAAATGGAGAAGCATCATAACGTACAAAAAGCGGGATAGCGATGCAGGCCCGGTAAGCGCAAGCGCTACCGGGCATCAGAGTTCAATTATCGGCGGGAACGAACTATTTGATAGCGGCGAGTGAAGTACTCAAACGGCGCACTCCATACGTGGACCAGACGGGTGAACGGGAATAGCAGGAAGATAGTCATCCCCAGAACCAGGTGCACACGGAAAATCAACGCCACGCCATCCAGATGTGCAGATGCGCCGCCCTGGAAGGTCACCACTGACTGCGCCCAACCAACCAGTTTCAGCATTTCACTGCCGTCAGGATGCTGTGCGGAGAACGGGATGGTGGTTAAGCCGAGGATACACTGAATCAGCAGAACGCAAAGGATCAGAATATCAGCGGTGGAAGACGTTGCACGAATGCGCGGGTTGGTCAGACGCCGCACCAGCAAACCTGCGCCACCAACCAGCGTCAGTACGCCACAAAGCCCACCGGCAATCATCGCCATCTGTTGTTTCACCGCAATCGGCAGGAACCAGGCATACATCCAGTGCGGCGTTAGCATGCCGAACAGGTGACCGAAAAAGATCCCCAGAATGCCGATGTGGAACAGGTTTGACCACAGCACCATGCCGCGTTTGTCCAGCATCTGGCTGGAAGAGGCGCGCCAGGTGTATTGCCCGTAGTCATAGCGTAGCCAACTGCCGAGGATAAACACCGTACCGCACAGGTACGGGTAGATATCGTAAAAAAAGACGTTCAGGTACTGTATCATTTCGGGCCTCCCGCGCTGACGTCGACATACTGCGGCGCCACGTCCTGGCTAAAGCGTCGTTGATAGTTTTGTAACGGTGAACTGTCGCAGGCGGTGGCGTTATCCTCGATAAACTTCACCTGTTCCTCTTCCCACACCGCATCCAGCGCCTGACGAGTATCATCGCGGGTTTCAGCACCAACCTGCTTAGTGACACTGTCACTTGAAAGAGGGCTTCCGGCAAGCAGCAGCAGGGCGTCAAACAGTTGATACCACGGCGTATCGCGCTGTTTTAAGCGCCCGCCCAACAGAGCCAGAATCGGTGCAACGTTCTGCAGTCCTTCTTTGGCCTGGTCCTCCGGCAACACGCTCAAATACTCCAGATACAGCGGCAGATGATCCGGCAGTTCGCGGCAGTCGAGCTGTAGCCCGACCTTTTCGTACTGCGCCAACAGATCAACCATCGCCTGACCACGGTCACGGGACTCGGCGTGCACGTGCTCAAACAGCAGCAGAGAGGTGGCCCGGCCCCGGTCAAAGATTTCGCACCATTCCGCTTGTTTATCCAGCAGTGGCGCATTGAGCAATCCCTGGCTAAATTCGGTAAGCATGGGGGCATCGCTGGCCACAAGCGCCAGCGCGTCGTCTTTATACTCCCACAGCAGCTCGTCGGGATATTCCATCAGCAGGCCGATAACCTTCAGGATTTGCATTATTCACCCTCCGCTTTATCGCGCACTTCGGTGATGTCGATGGCATCAATACGGCTACTGTTAAACAGGTTGAATTTGGTATCTGAGCCATGGCAGCCGTCACCGAAAGTAAATCCGCAGCCGTTTTTCTCCGGGAAGGCATCGCGCGCCATTTCACGGTGGCTGGTCGGGATCACAAAGCGGTCCTCATAGTTGGCGATGGCCAGATAGCGATACATCTCTTCAACCTGCTCAACGGTCAAACCTACTTCCTCAATCGCGCGGGTGTCCGTCACGCCTTCCACTGTTTGCGCACGCATATAGTGGCGCATGGCCATCATACGTTTCAGCGCGCGCAGCACCGGACCGGTATCACCCGCACTGAGCATGTTGGCGAGGTACTGAACCGGAATTCGCAGCGACTCAACCGCAGGCAAAATGTTGCCATTGTGCGGCAGTCCGCCCGCGTCGGCGACCGACTGAATCGGTGACAATGGCGGTACATACCAGACCATCGGCAGGGTGCGATATTCCGGGTGCAGCGGCAGCGCCAGTTTCCAGTCCATCGCCATTTTGTAGACTGGCGAACGTTGGGCCGCTTCGATGACGTTGTGCGGAATACCTTGTTTTAACGCCTCTTCAATGACCGCCGGATCGTGCGGATTGAGGAATACATCGCACTGACGCTCATAGAGATCGGTCTCATGCTCGGTGCTGGCCGCTTCTTCGATGCGGTCGGCGTCGTACAGCAATACGCCGAGATAACGAATACGTCCAACGCAGGTTTCCGAACATACCGTCGGCTGGCCGGACTCAATACGTGGGTAGCAGAAAATGCACTTCTCTGACTTACCGCTCTTCCAGTTAAAGTAGATTTTTTTGTACGGACAGCCGCTGATGCACAAGCGCCAGCCGCGACATTTGTCCTGGTCGATCAGCACAATGCCGTCTTCTTCACGCTTATAGATAGCACCGCTTGGGCAGGTGGCGACACAGCTTGGATTCAGGCAGTGCTCGCACAGGCGCGGTAAATACATCATGAAGGTGTTTTCGAACTGGCCGTACATCTCCTTTTGCATCTTCTCGAAGTTACGGTCGCGGGCACGTTTTGAAAATTCGCCGCCAAGCAGTTCTTCCCAGTTTGGACCCCAGATAATCTTGTCCATCCGCTTACCATCGATCAGCGAACGCGGACGCGCGGTGGGCTGATTCTTGCTTTCCGGCGCGCTATGCAGATGCTGATAATCGTACGTAAACGGCTCATAGTAATCATCGATTTGCGGGATTACCGGGTTGGCGAAAATTTTGGTGATGACGCCCATCTTACCGCCCAGACGCGGTCTTATCTTGCCGTTAACATCGCGAACCCAGCCGCCTTGCCACTCTTCCTGATCTTCCCAGTTTTTTGGATAGCCAATCCCCGGTTTAGTCTCGACGTTGTTAAACCACGCATATTCCATCCCTTCACGCCCGGTCCAGACGTTTTTACAGGTGACGGAGCAGGTGTGGCAGCCGATGCACTTATCCAGATTAAGAACCATGCCTACCTGTGAGAGTATTTTCATTTTTTCGCCTCCTGTACCTGATCGCGACCTTCATCATCCAACCAGTTAATATTTTTCATTTTTCTAATCATGATGAACTCATCGCGGTTAGAGCCGACCGTACCGTAATAGTTGAAGCTGTATGCCAGTTGCGCATAGCCACCTATCATGTGCGTGGGTTTCGGGCAGACGCGGGTCACCGAGTTATGGATCCCGCCGCGCATCCCGGTCACCTCTGAGCCAGGGATATTCATGATTCGCTCCTGAGCGTGATACATCATGGTCATTCCCGGTGGCACGCGTTGACTCACCACTGCACGCGCGGTGAGCGCACCGTTGGCGTTGAAGGCTTCAATCCAGTCGTTATCCTCAATGCCCAGCTCTTTGGCATCGGTTTCACTGATCCAGACAATCGGTCCGCCGCGCGACAGCGTCAGCATCAGCAGGTTTTCGCTATAGGTAGAGTGGATCCCCCATTTTTGGTGCGGCGTCAGGAAGTTGAGCGCTTTTTCCGGGAAGCCGTTAGGCGGAACCTCGCGCATTTCACTGACGCTGCGGGTATCGATAGGTGGACGATACGCCACCAGACTTTCACCGAACGCTCGCATCCACGCATGATCCTGATACAGCTGCTGGCGACCGGACAGAGTACGCCATGGGATCAGCTCGTGGACGTTGGTATAGCCTGCGTTATAGGAAACATGTTCACTTTCCAACCCGGACCAGGTGGGGCTGGAGATGATTTTGCGCGGCTGCGCCTGGATATCGCGAAAACGGATCTTCTCGTCTTCTTTGTTCAACGCCAGGTGCGTATGGTCGCGTCCGGTCATCGCCCCCAGCGCTTCCCAGGCTTTCACCGCCACCTGACCGTTTGTTTCCGGTGCCAGGGCGAGGATCACCTCAGAGGCATCCAGCGCGGTGTCAATCAGCGGGCGTCCTTTTGCCGGGCCTTCGCGCTTGGTGTAGTTCAGCTTGCCGAGGAAATCGACTTCCGCCTGGGTATTCCACGCAATGCCTTTCCCGCCGTTACCGAGTTTGTCCATGAGCGGGCCAAGTGAAGTAAAGCGTTCGTAGGTGGCGGGGTAGTCACGCTCCACAACGGCGATATTCGGTGCCGTTTTGCCCGGGAGGAGATCGCATTCGCCTTTGCGCCAGTCCTGAATGCCAAACGGCTGCGCCAGCTCTGCCGGAGAGTCGTGTTGCAGCGGTTGCAACACCACATCCGTTTCTTGTCCAAGGTGTCCCACACATACCTCAGAGAATACTTTGGCGATGCCTTTATAAATTTCCCAGTCGCTCTTCGATTCCCATGCCGGGTCGACCGCCGCAGATAACGGGTGAATAAACGGATGCATATCCGAGGTATTCATATCGTCTTTTTCATACCAGGTAGCGGTTGGCAGAACGATATCGGAGAACAAACAGGTACTGGACATACGGAAATCGAGCGTGACCAGCAGATCGAGCTTGCCCTCTATCGCCGCCGACTGCCATTCAACCTCTTCAGGTTTAATACCCTCGCTTGAACCGAGCGCTTCCCCCTGGATCCCGCTTTCGGTACCCAGCAAATATTTGAGCATGTATTCATGCCCTTTACCGGAGGAGCCGAGCAGGTTAGAGCGCCAGACGAAGAGGTTGCGCGGATGGTTTTTGCCGTTATCTGGCTGTTCGCAGGCAAAACGAATATCACCTGACTTCAGCGCCTGTGCGGTGTATTGCGCAGGAGATAGCCCTGCTTGTTCGGCTTTTGCTTTAACAGTCAAAGGGTTGAGGTTAAGCTGCGGCGCAGACGGCAGCCAGCCCATCCTTTCAGCCCGCACGTTAAAGTCAATCAAATGTCCGCTAAACTTCGACGCATCGGCCAGTGGAGAGAGGAGTTCCTGCGCGGTAAGTTTTTCATAACGCCACTGGCTGGAATGGTTGTAGAAAAACGAAGTGCTGTTCATCTGACGCGGTGGTCGGTTCCAGTCCAGCGCAAAGGCCAGCGGCAACCAACCGGTTTGCGGACGCAGTTTCTCCTGACCCACATAGTGCGCCCAGCCGCCGCCGCTTTGTCCCACACAGCCACAGAACACCAGGATATTAATCATGCCACGGTAGTTCATATCCATGTGATACCAGTGGTTGACGCCAGCCCCGAGAATGATCATCGAACGGCCATGCGTTTTGTGCGCCGTATCGGCAAACTCACGGGCGATCTGTTCGATATGACGGCGTGGCACACCGGTAATTTGCTCGCCCCAGGCCGGGGTGTAGGCTTTCACTTCGCTGTAATCTTGCGCGCTATGAACGTCATCCAGACCACGATCGAGGCCATAATTCGCCAGCACCAGATCATAGACGCTCACCACCGGGCAACGGCTACCGTCAGCGAGGGTAAGATGTTTTACCGGTAGTTGACGGATCAGCACCGGTTCTTGTTTTACACTGCGAAAATGTGGGTTTTCGTTGCCGCCAAAATAGGGGAATGCCACGCCGGTCACTTCATCATGCTGACCAAGCAGCGAAAGAGAAAGTTCAGTTTCAGCGCCAGCCGCCAGTGGTTCCAGGTTCCATTTGCCTTTTTCCCCCCAGCGAAAACCGATAGATCCGTTCGGGACAACCAGTTCGCCAGCGCTGTTAAAGGCTACCGTTTTCCACTCCGGATTGTTGCTTTCACCCAGGCCATCGACAAGGTCTGAAGCACGCATCATGCGTCCAGGCACGTAGCTGCCATCTTCGCGGGCATCCAGTAAAACCAGCATCGGCATGTCGGTATAGCGACGACAGTAATTGAGGAAATAATCGCTGGGATTGTCGAGGTGGAACTCTTTCAGGATGACGTGGCCCATCGCCATTGCCAGCGCGCTGTCTGTTCCTTGTTTGGGTGCCAGCCATTGATCGCACAGTTTGGCGACTTCCGAGTAATCCGGCGTAATGGCAATCGTCTTGGTGCCTTTGTAGCGTACTTCTGTGAAAAAATGCGCATCCGGGGTACGAGTCTGCGGCACGTTAGAACCCCAGGCGATGATATAGCTGGAGTTATACCAGTCGGCGGATTCAGGAACGTCGGTCTGCTCGCCCCAGGTCATCGGTGACGCGGGCGGTAAGTCGCAGTACCAGTCATAGAAACTCAGACATGTTCCGCCGATTAGCGAGAGATAGCGAGTGCCGGCGGCATAGGAAACCATCGACATCGCCGGGATCGGGGAGAAGCCGACCACGCGATCCGGGCCGTAGGTTTTCACCGTCCAGACGTTGGCGGCAGCAATCAGCTGATTAAGCTCTTTCCAGTTCGAACGGATAAATCCACCGCGCCCGCGTACCTGCTTGTAGCTCTGGCATTTTTGCGGGTCGTTCATAATGGATTCCCAGGCCAGCACCGGATCGGGCTGGCGGAAGAGGGCGTCGCGCCACAATTCGATTAAGCGTTTACGCACCAGGGGATATTTCAGGCGGTTAGCGCTATAGAGATACCACGAGTAGCTGGCGCCGCGTGGACAGCCACGGGGCTCATGATTTGGCAGGTCAGGACGAGTACGCGGGTAGTCGGTTTGCTGCGTTTCCCAGGTCACCAGCCCGTTTTTAACGTAGATCTTCCAGCTGCATGAGCCGGTACAGTTAACGCCGTGGGTAGAACGCACAATTTTGTCGAACTGCCAGCGCTGACGATAGCTGTCTTCCCAGTCCCGGTTGGTGTGCATCACTTGCCCGTGCCCCTCGGCAAACGTATCGCCCTTTTGTTTAAAGTAGCGAAAGCGGTCTAACAGTTTACTCATGACATAACTCCTGCTTCGATAATATTGCCGACGGTGAATCGAACTCCAGGCCTGATCCGACCTACCTAAATGTCCGATCCTGCGGTATCCATTTTGTTATTTTTTTTGTGATTTACGGCCATAGACCAACCAGGTCACCAGCACGCAGACGATGTAAAACACGAGGAATATTTTCATGGCACCCACCGGAGAGCCGGTCAACGCCAGCGATGAGCCAAACGCTTTAGGAATGAAGAAGCCCCCCACTGCGCCAATAGCGGAAATAAATCCCAGGGCGGCGGCGGTATCGGTTACCGCTTCCCGCTGAGCCTGTTCTTCGGTACCACCATGCAGCTTCACCCGATAAATTGTGATTTTGCGAAAGATCACCGCAATCATCTGGAAGGTTGAACCGCTGCCCAGACCCGCGGTCAGGAACAAGCCCATAAACACCAGGTAAAACGCGATAAAGCTACCTTCGCCCGAGCCGGGCAAAGTGAGAAACAGCAGGGCGCTGAACAGTGCCATAAAGATGAAGTTAATTAAGGTGACACGCACACCACCAAACTTGTCAGAGATAACACCACCCGCCGATCGTGCAAGCGCGCCGATGAAGGGGCCGAAGAACGCCAGTTGCAGGATATTCACGTCGGGGAACTGGGTTTTCGCCAGCATGGCAAAGCCTGCCGAAAAACCGATAAATGAACCGAAGGTGGCGAGATACAGCAGACTTAATAACCACAGATGAAAACGCTTGAGGACCGGTAACTGAGAGGCAATTGAGGCCTTCGAGCTGGCAATGTCGTTCATTCCCATGCCCGCTGCCACGGTGGCTATCAGCAGTAACGGCACCCATATCCATGCTGCATTGGCCAGCGACAATAACGAGCCGTCAGTTTGCGGTACGCCCTGTACGCCCAAAAAGGTAAATATGGGCAGAAAGATCACCAGTGGCGCGATCAACTGCATCACGCTGACGCCGAGGTTGCCGAGACCACCGTTAACGCCTAACGCGCTGCCTTGCTTCGCTTTGGGGAAGAAAAAGCTGATATTGCCCATGCTGGAGGCAAAGTTAGCGCCTGCAAATCCGCACATCAGCGCAATGACTATAAATACTCCAAACGGAGTAGCGGTATTTTGCACGGCAAATCCGAGCCAGACGCAGGGAATAACCAGAATAATCGTGCTAAAAATGGTCCAGCGACGACCACCAAATATAGGTACCATAAAGGAGTAGGGTACGCGTAATATTGCACCAGAAAGAGATGGCAATGCCGTTAATAAAAACAGTTGGTCGGTGGTGAAATTAAAACCAATTTTATTCAGATTGACGGCTACGGCACTGAACAGCATCCAAACGCAAAACGCAAGAAGCAGGCAACTTACTGATATCCAGAGGTTTCTGCGCGCAATGTGCTTGCCTTTATTTTCCCAAAAGCCGGGGTTCTCTGGTTTCCAGTCAGTTAAAAGATAACGATTATTTTTCTCATTTGATGATGACATATTATTCTCCATGCACATGCCGTTCATGAAAAAGAAATAAACGCATGCAGCGCTGCGCGGCTTCTTTTTAGAAACTATTGAAAAGTTTTAGGAATATTGACTGAAAGAATAGATAAAAAAGCGCAATAACGCGGCGTGATGGGAGAATTACACGTTGCTTAAGTGTTACCAATTGTAAACATGAAAGATGTATTGTTAATCCATCTATTACATTAAATAAATAACTCCTGCGTTATCATACGATCAAGATGACGATCGAATGCAGGATCGGCCATTTCCTCAATACCTAATATGTACATACCATCCAGGCCGCAGACTAATGCGATTAAGCGCCATGCGACGTCGGCGGCATCAGGCGCGGATGAGAACTCACCGGCTTTCTGTCCTTGTGTAATGATGTTGGCGGTTTCTTCGTGCCACATTCGCATGGTCAACAGGTAGGCGCTTTTAATTTCCGGATCTTTACCCGCAACAACCTGTGCTTCACGCCATAGCTTAATATAGGGTTCCAGACCACCATCTTCACTGCCTAGCATCGCATGCAGTCGCTCACGGAAACTGGCGTCTTCGCTGACCAGTTCGGCATCAAGTAGGGTGCGGATAAGGCGCACAAATGCCTGGGATTTGAGTTCGCCGGCAGAGGCGAAATGGTGATGTACCTGGCCCGTCGCGACGTGAGCTTCTGCAGCAATGCGTCGAACCGTCATGGCGGAAAATCCTTCTTCAAGTGCGACACGCATTGCTGCTTGCAGAATCACTTCCCGACGTTCATCCCGATTTAGATAGCTCATCATTCCTCCTGTACCCGTATAGATCGCAGTCTAACAAAAAGTTGGACATATGTTCAATTTTCCGTAGGATCGCTAAAGCTGGACATGTGTCCAGTTTTGGTTTCGTTAGGGAGTTTTATGTTTCGTCAGTGGTTAACGTTAGTCATTATTGTGCTGGTCTACATCCCTGTTGCGATTGATGCAACGGTGCTGCACGTTGCCGCGCCCACGCTGAGTATGACGCTGGGTGCCAGTGGTAACGAGCTGCTGTGGATCATTGATATTTATTCCCTGGTAATGGCCGGAATGGTATTGCCAATGGGTGCGTTGGGGGATCGCATCGGCTTTAAACGTCTGCTGCTGTTAGGCGGTGGATTATTTGGTCTCGCATCGCTGGCGGCCGCTTTTGCTCATAGCGCAAGCTGGCTGATTGCCACCCGGGCGGTATTGGCGATTGGCGCGGCGATGATTGTTCCGGCAACGCTGGCGGGTATTCGCGCCACGTTCTCTGAGCAACGGCATCGAAATATGGCGCTCGGCGTCTGGGCAGCGGTCGGTTCCGGCGGTGCGGCGTTTGGCCCATTGGTTGGCGGGATGCTGCTGGAGCACTTCTACTGGGGGTCCGTATTCTTAATTAATGTGCCAATTGTCCTGGTGGTAATGGCCTTAACCGCACGCTTAGTGCCACGCCAGGCCGGACGTCGCGATCAATCGTTAAATTTTGGTCATGCGATAATGCTGATTGTTGCCATTCTGCTGTTGGTTTACAGCGCTAAAACCGCGCTGAAAGGGCATACGGCGACCGTTGCCATCGCCCTGACGCTGTTAACCGGCGCTTTACTGTTGTGGCAGTTTGTCCGTATCCAGCTTGCGGCAGCTCGCCCGATGATTGATATGCGTCTGTTCACGCATCGCATTATCTTGAGCGGTGTAGTGATGGCGATGACCGCGATGATAACGCTGGTGGGTTTTGAGTTGCTGATGGCTCAGGAACTACAGTTTGTTCACGGTTTAACACCATATCAGGCTGGATTGTTCATGCTGCCTGTGATGCTGGCAAGTGGTTTCAGCGGACCGATTGCCGGTATGTTGGTTTCACGCCTTGGATTACGTTGTGTGGCAACGGCGGGCATGGCGCTGAGCGCCGTCAGTTTTTACGGCCTGGCGATGACGGATTTCAGTAGCCAACAGATACAAGCCTGGATTTTGATGGCTTTGCTTGGCTTCAGCGCCGCCAGTGCGCTCCTGGCTTCAACGGCGGCTATCATGGCAGCAGCGCCGGCGGAAAAAGCCGCGGCCGCTGGCGCCATCGAGACAATGGCTTATGAACTGGGGGCAGGACTTGGGATCGCTATCTTTGGCTTACTGCTGAGCCGTAGCTTTTCTGCATCGATTCTGCCGCCAGCCGGACTTAATCCGCAGGAAGTAGAACGAGCCACATCGTCAATGGGGGAGGCGGTACAACTGGCGCACTCGCTCCCGTCGTCACTGAGTGAGGCATTGCTGACGGCTGCCAGAGAAGCGTTCACCTGGTCACATAGCGTGGCCTTAAGCAGCGCCGGCAGCATGCTTATCATATTAGCGATAGGAATGTGGTTCAGTCTGGCAAAGGTACAACGTTAATAACTAGTGAGCTAAATGACAGGGGTAATCCATCTCTTCGACTTCTTTCCCACTCAGTCGAGCGTATTGCCCCGTCAGTCTCCAGAACGCAGGTTGCGTTTCCGTATAGATCTCTGCCGCTAATATCAGGCGGCGGCGATCTACCTCATTAAGTTCCAGAAGTGTCCATGGAATAAAGTAGCGATCGCTGTCCGTCAACGTAAACCACAGTGGGCATCCGCAGCCGGAACAGAAGAACCGTTCACCACGATTTGAAGAAGGAAAGTGCGAAGGTTCTGCCGATTCTGGCGACATCAGCGGGTGAGTGCTGGCTTCCAGATACATGGCGATGCCGCCTGACCATTTCTGACACAGCGTACAGTGGCAGGCATAGACATCCAGCATTTCGACGTCAACGGTAAAATGACTCTGTCCGCAAAGACAACGACCAGTGAATGTCTGCACGGCATACTCCTTATGACCGAGTCTACATTAAGAGAAAAAGCCAGCCCTTGAAGGACTGGCTTTGTATTCAGACTACAACAAAATTAGAACTGGTAGTTCAGACCAACAGCCACGATGTTGTCAGTGCTGATGTTCGCGCCAGCTTTGCTAGTGAATTCATTGTCATCCAGCAGGTTGATTTTGTAATCAACGAAGGTAGACATGTTTTTGTTGAAGTAGTAAGTAGCACCCAGGTCTACGTATTCAACCAGATCCTGGTCGCCGTAACCGTTGATGTCTTTACCTTTGGATTTCAGGTAAGCGATGGACGGACGCAGACCGAAGTCGAACTGATACTGAGCAACAGCTTCAAAGTTCTGAGTTTTGTTAGCGATGTTATTAGCATCACCAAACACGGTCATGTTGCGGGTTTCGGAGTAAGTGGTCGCCAGGTAGATGTTGTTCGCATCATATTTCAGACCAGCAGCCCATACTTCAGCGTTTTTACCGCGAGCGTTCAGATCACCTACACGGTTTACCTGAGAATCAGTACGGTCAGATTTCGCATAGGTAGCACCTACGCCAAAGCCTTCGTATTCATAAGTGGTAGACAGACCGAAGCCGTCACCATTAGCTTCATTTGGCTTACGGCTGTCTTCGTTTTTGCCCTGGTACTGAGCAGCAAAGTTCAGACCTTCAACCAGACCGAAGAAGTCGGTGTTACGGTAGGTTGCAACGCCAGTAGTACGGCCAGTCATGAATACGTCAGTCTGGGTCCAGGTATCGCCACCGAATTCTGGCAGAACGTCGGTCCATGCGCCGATGTCGTATGCTACGCCGTAGTTACGACCGTAGTCGAAAGAACCGTATTCAGCGAATTTCAGACCAGCGAATGCCAGACGAGTTTTATCTTTGTCGGAACCACCGGTGGATTCAGTACGGTTACCTTTGAATTCATATTCCCACTGACCGAAACCAACCAGTTGGTCATTGATCTGAGTTTCGCCTTTGAAGCCCAGGCGCGCGTAGGTTTTGTCGCCATCGCTGCCGTTGTCGTCAGAGAAGTAATGCTGAGCGTGAACTTTACCGTAGATATCCAGTTTGTTTGCGTCTTTGTTATATACCTCAGCTGCGTTTACCGCACCTGCCGCCAACAGGCTAGTCACTGCCACTGCAACTAATTTAAGTTTCATTCTAAATAATCCTTATAATTTTTTCTTGGTGTGTTTCCTAAACCATTGCTAAACGAAGGGGTTCGTCAATGGCAAACTATTTTTAAATGACGCAGTGGTATAAGTTCAATAATAAGTTTCATAATATTGCGAAATATTTGAATTTGTGTGATCCAGATCTACATAATATAGCTGATTGTATTAATCTTTATATGTGACAAATCTGAATGGGTATATTTACGTAGGGGACTATTGTGCCGTCTATGGTTTAAATGGCGTTAGTCACGCAGGTATAATATATACATACTGAGGAATATAGATAAGCATGCAATATTTTCGGGAGTTAATTAATTACCAATTACTTAACATTAAATTAAACAAAAATAAACATAAGCCACAAGTGGAATGAACATTTATTATTCATTAATTTGATTACAGTGTAGCCGGGTTTTAGATTTGCGCGATAAAACCCGGATTTTTTTCAGGCGCGGCGTGTTGCCAACCAGCAAAGTAGCGAACCCGCACAAAGCATCAATGCACCCTGCCAGAAAGATAGCGACAACGGGGCGCTGAGTAACACAGCAGCCAGAGCGGAGGATAGCACTGGGGTAAAATAGGAACCTACGGCCATGATGGTCACGTTGCCATGCAAAATGCCAATATTCCACGCCGCATAGGCAAATCCTAACGTTAATGCCGCCGAGAACATTTTAATACTCACCGAAGTGCTGAAAATCATTTCTGGTTGCGGAGTCATAAAATAGTAAACCCACAAACTTGCAGCCGTTAGTAAAACGAATACGGTAATACCGTTAAAGCCTTTTGCGTATTTATTGGTCACCGTGCAATACGTTGCCCAGATAAATGCGCCAAGAAAGGCGAGAAAATAGCTCAGCGGGCTGCTGGCAACGTTGTTTATAATTTCACCAGGATTAAGGCCATTTTCGCCACCCAATACCCAACAAACCCCGGTCAGTGCGATAATTAATCCAGGGATCACCAGCCAGGTTGTTTTTTGACCATTAAATAAAATAGCAAACAATATCGTCAGACTCGGCCAGAGATAATTGACCATACCGACTTCAATAGCCTGGTGACGAGTAGCCGCATAACCGAGAGCCAGCGCTAAACATATTTCATAGGTAACAAAAAGCACGCTACCCGCGATTAAATAACGCACAGGAATTTTTCTGATATTCGGAAAGCCAACGGTAAAAATCAGCAACAGGCCACTTAACGAAAAAATCATTGCTGCGCCACCTGCAGGACCCAGTCCTTCACTTACCCCACGCATTAGCCCGACCATCGTGCTCCAGAGCACGATGGCAATGAGCCCAATTAACGTCGCTTTATGTTTTGTCATTCTGATTGTCTGTCCATAGTGCTGGTAAAAATTTAAGCTGAAATTTATAGCACTTTTACACCGTAGCGCGCTAACTAATTACCTTTTATCTACCCCCTTATAGGTACAAAGGTTAAACAAAGTGCACTATTTAGTAGCGGAACCGTTTCGTTATTGATTTGACGCAAAAAAAATATGGATATAGCTGATAGTTTCGTCGCGAAGTTGTACATGTCATCTTTCAATTATGCCGCGCTGGCGCGATTTGAGAGATGTCCTGTACGAATCCCTGCAAAAAAGAGGAAAGCAATGGACGTCAGCCGCAGACAATTTTTTAAAATCTGCGCGGGCGGTATGGCGGGAACAACAGTAGCTGCTCTGGGTTTTGCACCCAAAATGGCACTGGCTCAGGCGCGAAACTATAAGCTTTTACGCGCCAAAGAGATCCGAAACACCTGCACATACTGTTCCGTAGGTTGCGGGCTATTAATGTATAGCCTGGGAGATGGAGCAAAAAACGCCAAAGAGTCGATTTACCATATTGAAGGGGATCCGGATCATCCGGTGAGCCGTGGGGCATTATGTCCTAAGGGCGCAGGATTACTGGATTACGTGCACAGTGAAAACCGTCTGCGTTACCCGGAATACCGTGCACCAGGTTCCGACAAATGGCAGCGTATCAGCTGGGATGAAGCATTCACCCGTATCGCGAAGCTGATGAAAACTGACCGTGACGCCAACTTTATTGAGAAGAATGAGCAGGGCGTAACGGTAAACCGCTGGCTTTCAACCGGGATGCTGTGTGCATCTGCGGCAAGTAATGAAACCGGCATGCTGACGCAAAAATTTGTGCGCTCACTCGGCATGCTGGCAGTAGACAACCAGGCGCGCGTCTGACACGGACCAACGGTAGCAAGTCTTGCTCCAACATTTGGTCGCGGTGCGATGACCAACCACTGGGTTGATATTAAAAACGCTAACGTCGTGATGGTGATGGGCGGTAACGCCGCTGAAGCACATCCGGTGGGATTCCGCTGGGCGATGGAAGCTAAAAACAACAATGATGCCACGCTGATTGTTGTTGACCCTCGTTTTACACGTACAGCTTCGGTGGCGGATATCTATGCGCCAATTCGTTCCGGCACGGACATTACGTTCCTGTCCGGCGTCTTGCTGTACCTGATTGAAAACAACAAAATTAACGCTGAATACGTTAAGCATTACACCAACGCCAGCCTGCTGGTGCGGGATGACTATGCTTTTGAAGACGGTCTGTTCAGCGGGTATGACGCGAAAAAACGCCAATACGATAAATCGTCCTGGAACTACCAGTTCGATGAAAACGGCTACGCGAAACGCGATGAAACGTTAAGCCATCCTCGCTGTGTCTGGAACCTGCTAAAACAGCACGTTTCCCGCTACACGCCGGATGTGGTGGAAAACATTTGTGGTACGCCGAAAGAAGACTTCCTGAAAGTCTGCGAAGTGCTGGCTTCCACCAGTGCAGCCGATCGCACCACCACGTTCCTGTACGCGCTGGGTTGGACTCAACATACCGTCGGGGCACAGAACATCCGCACCATGGCGATGATCCAGTTGCTGCTCGGCAACATGGGGATGGCAGGTGGCGGTGTCAACGCCTTGCGCGGCCACTCCAACATTCAAGGGTTAACCGACTTAGGTCTGCTCTCTACCAGCCTGCCGGGCTACCTGACGCTGCCGTCAGAGAAACAGACAGACCTGCAAACCTATCTGGCCGCAAACACGCCAAAAGCGACATTGGCAGATCAGGTTAACTACTGGGGCAACTATCCGAAGTTCTTCGTCAGCCTGATGAAATCTTTCTACGGCAATGCAGCGCAGAAAGAAAATGACTGGGGCTTTGAGTGGCTGCCGAAGTGGGATCAGTCCTACGACGTCATTAAATACTTCAACATGATGGATAGCGGGAAAGTCACCGGCTACATCTGTCAGGGCTTTAACCCTGTTGCGTCCTTCCCGGACAAAAACAAAGTGGTGCAGAGCCTCAGCAAACTGAAGTATCTGGTGGTTATCGATCCGCTGGTGACCGAAACTTCAACGTTCTGGCAGAACCACGGTGAATCAAACGACGTTAACCCGGCGTCGATTCAAACCGAAGTTTTCCGTTTGCCTTCTACCTGCTTTGCAGAAGAAGACGGTTCCATCGCCAACTCCGGCCGCTGGCTGCAGTGGCACTGGAAAGGTCAGGACGCACCGGGTGAAGCCCGCAACGACGGCGAAATCCTGGCCGGTATTTACCACCGTCTGCGCGACATGTATCGCACTGAAGGCGGTAAAGCTGTAGAACCCGTTCTGAAAATGAGCTGGAACTATAAGCAGCCGGACGAACCGCACTCCGAAGAAGTGGCGAAAGAGAACAACGGCTATGCGCTGGAAGATCTCTATGATGCCAACGGCGTGCTGGTTGCGAAGAAAGGTCAGTTGCTCAACAGCTTTGCGCTGCTGCGCGATGATGGTTCTACGTCATCATCCTGCTGGATTTATACCGGCAGCTGGACCGAGCAGGGCAACCAGATGGCCAATCGCGATAACGCCGACCCGTCAGGCCTCGGTAATACGCTGGGCTGGGCCTGGGCATGGCCGCTGAACCGTCGCGTGCTGTATAACCGCGCTTCGGCGGATCCGCAGGGTAAACCGTGGGATCCAAAACGCATGCTTATCCAGTGGAACGGTACGAAGTGGACGGGGAACGATATCCCTGACTTCAATACCGCAGCACCGGGCAGTGGCACCAATCCGTTTATCATGCAGCCGGAAGGGCTGGGGCGTCTGTTTGCTATCGATAAGATGGCGGAAGGTCCGTTCCCGGAACACTACGAGCCGATGGAAACGCCGCTTGGCACTAACCCGCTGCACCCGAATGTGATCTCCAACCCGGCAGCGCGTCTGTACGAGGCGGATAAACTTCGTATGGGCACGAAACAGGACTTCCCGTACGTCGGGACGACCTATCGTCTGACCGAACATTTCCATACCTGGACCAAGCACGCATTGTTGAATGCGATTGCCCAGCCAGAGCAGTTTGTGGAAATCAGCGAAACGGTGGCGGCAGCGAAGGGGATCAACAACGGCGATCACGTGAAAGTCAGCAGCAAACGTGGATTTATTCGCGCAGTTGCCGTGGTCACTCGTCGTCTGCGTACCCTGAACGTCAACGGTCAGCAGGTAGAAACGGTTGGGATCCCAATCCACTGGGGCTTTGAAGGAGTCGCGCGTAAAGGCTTTATCGCCAACACCCTGACGCCGAATGTCGGTGATGCAAACTCGCAAACGCCGGAATACAAAGCGTTTTTAGTTAACATCGAGAAGGCGTAAGGGAGGCGAACATATGTCTATGGAAACGCAGGACATCATCAAACGGTCCGCAACAAACTCCATCACGCCGCCACCTCAGGCTCGTGATTACAAAGCAGAGGTCGCGAAGCTGATCGACGTTTCCACCTGCATAGGCTGTAAGGCCTGTCAGGTGGCATGTTCAGAGTGGAACGATATCCGCGATGAAGTCGGCCACTGCGTCGGGGTTTATGACAACCCCGCCGATCTCAGTGCCAAGTCCTGGACGGTGATGCGATTTACCGAAACCGAACAGAACGGCAAGCTGGAGTGGTTGATTCGTAAAGACGGCTGTATGCACTGTGAAGATCCGGGCTGCCTGAAGGCGTGCCCGTCTGCCGGGGCCATCATCCAGTACGCCAACGGGATTGTCGATTTCCAGTCAGAGCACTGCATTGGCTGCGGCTACTGTATTGCCGGGTGTCCATTTAATATTCCGCGCCTCAATAAAGAGGATAACCGCGTGTATAAATGTACGCTGTGTGTGGACCGCGTCAGCGTCGGGCAGGAACCTGCCTGCGTGAAAACGTGTCCGACCGGGGCAATACATTTCGGCACCAAGCAGGAAATGCTGGAAATGGGCGAACAGCGTGTGGCAAAACTGAAAGCTCGCGGTTTTGAACATGCCGGTCTCTACAACCCGGAAGGTGTGGGCGGCACGCACGTCATGTACGTTCTGCATCATGCCAACCAGCCTGAACTGTATCACGGTCTGCCAAAAGACCCGCAGATAGATACCTCTATCAATCTGTGGAAAGGGGCGCTGAAGCCGCTGGCCGCTGCCGGATTTATCGCCACCTTCGCCGGACTGATTTACCACTACATTGGTATTGGTCCGAATAAGGAAGTGGACGACGACGAGGAGGATCATCATGAGTAAGTCGAAAATGATTGTGCGCACGAAATTTATCGACCGCGCCTGTCACTGGACGGTGGTGATCTGCTTCTTCCTGGTAGCGCTGTCGGGGATTTCATTTTTCTTCCCGACTCTGCAATGGCTGACGCAAACCTTCGGTACGCCGCAAATGGGACGCATTTTGCACCCGTTCTTCGGCATACTGATCTTCGTGGCGCTGATGTTCATGTTTGTACGCTTTGTGCACCACAACATCCCGGATAAGAAAGATATTCCGTGGCTGAAAAACATTGTGGAAGTACTGAAAGGCAATGAACACAAAGTGGCGGATGTGGGCAAATACAACGCCGGGCAGAAAATGATGTTCTGGTCGATTATGAGCATGATTTTCGTGCTGCTGATTACCGGTATCATTATCTGGCGTCCGTACTTTGCGCAGTTCTTCCCGATGCAGGTCGTGCGCTATAGCCTGCTGATCCATGCGGCTGCGGGGATTATCCTGATGCACGCCATCCTCATCCATATGTATATGGCATTCTGGGTGAAAGGATCGATTAAAGGTATGGTCGAAGGGAAAGTGAGCCGTCGTTGGGCGAAGAAACATCACCCACGTTGGTATCGCGAAGTTGAAAGACAAGAAGCGAAAAAAGAGAGCGAGGAGGGGGTTAACTAATCCCTGATGTTCCCTCTACGCAATGGCGCTACATCAGTAGCGCCATTTTTTTGCCAAAAAAACGTCATGTTTCTGTCATCTGCTGAACGTAAGGTGTTGTCTTTCCGATAATAGAAGAGTTAAAAGACAATGCATCTGGTGAAAAAATTACTCGCAGTCAGCGTGTTTCTTTGTGCTTCAGCTCAGGCGCAAAACATCCTCGAATTTCATCAGCCGGAGAACAACCCGGAAGAGTTTTATGCCGTAACCGAAATTCCGGCAGGTGGAATGATTAAATATGAAACCGACGCCAAAACCGGTTTTATCGTTGCCGATCGCTTCCAGTCAATGCCGGTTGCCTATCCCGCCAACTACGGTTCACTCACCCAGTCTTTAGCCGGTGACGGTGACCCGCTGGACGTCATTTTTTATACCCGTGCGCCGCTTGCTCCGGGAACGTTGATTAAGCTGCGCGCTATTGGCGTACTGAAGATGATCGACGGCGGTGAAAAGGACGACAAAATTGTCGCCGTTCCGGCCAGTAAAATTGACCCCACTTATGACGACATCAAAGAGTTAAGCGATCTGCCCAAGATTGAAGTTCAACGTCTGGAATCTTTCTTCCGCGTGTACAAAGATCTGCCGGAAGGGCGCAAGAAGGTCGAATTAAACGGTTTCAATGACGCCGCTACGGCAAAGCAAGAGATCAAACAGGCCTGGGATGCCTGGAAAGAGAAAAAACCGCAGCAATAAATGGTATGCCGGATGACAAAAGTTTATCCGGCATTTATATCACTGTACCGCCAGCTTACGCAGACGTGAAATATCCACGCTTTTTTGGGCCTCTGCCAGACTCCAGGTATTTTGCAGGTTTAACCACATTTCGGGTGAACTGCCAATCACTACGGAGAGTTTAATCGCCATCTCAGGCGTCAGAGCCGCTTTCCCGGTTAATAGTCGACTTGCCGTTGACGGTGCAATCTCCATAGCTCTGGCAAACTCGCGCAGGCTGACATTGAGTTCTTCCAGCGCTTCCTGAATGATATCCCCAGGACGGGGATGATTTGCCATCTTCATCAATGATAGTCCTCGTAATCCAGTATGTACGCGTCGCCATTGACGAATTCAAACGTAATACGCCAGTTACCTGAAACAGAAATTGCCCATATGCCGTCGCGTTCACCCACCAGAGGATGTAGCTTATAACCGGGCATATTGATATCTGTAACCTTGCTTGCCGCATCAATAACGGCAAGTCTGTGTCGTAATCGTCGGACATGTTTCGCCATAACGCCTGATGTTCGTCCATGAAGAAACAAATCGCGCAATCCCTTGTGCCTGAAGTTCATGATCATCCGTATCATCCTTGTTCCTTCAAGAGGAACACTACCATCAATGTTCCGTTGAACGCAACACCAAGATTGCGATATTTAAAATTGTGCGGCGAATGTGCAAAAAGAAAAAGGGAGAAGGGGAATAACTGGAAAGCGTCACGCAAGAATTGCCGGATGGCTGGCCTACACGCGCATTTTGCTGATGTAGGCCGGATAAGCTTGCGCCATCCGGCAATAAAGATTACTCCAGTTGTGCGTTCAGACGTTCAATCTCCTTGCGCCATTGCGCCTGTAACAACGGTTTTTGATGTTTCGGCTTGCGGGCGAGATCGTCGGCCAGACGCTGCTCAAGATCGAGAAGTTGTTCCAGCAATCTATCGCTGTCACCGCTTATTTCAGTTTTCGCTTCGACCGCCGTTTTGGGAACGGTTATCTCCGCGGACGTTTCCCGAATACGCGCATTGACCGCCTCCAGATCGTGCCATTCACTGAGTTCGCCATTGTCGATTAACCAGAACCGGTTGCAGCTTTGGCTGATAAGCTGCCGGTCGTGACTGACCAGCAACACGCCGCCGTTATAGCTTTGTAGCGTTTCTGCCAGCGCCTCTTTGCCTTCCATATCCAGATGGTTGGTCGGTTCATCGAGCATCAGCAGACTGTAGCGCGCAAGCGTCAGCCCAACAAACAGTAACCGGGAGCGCTCACCGCCGCTTAACGTGCTGACTCGCTGCGCATGACGAACCCACGGAAATCCCGCGCTAATCAGCGCCATCTTGCGAATCTCTGGCTGCGGGGCAAACGCTTCCAGCGCATCAAACAATGAATCGTTATCGGCAAGCTGATGCAGCGTCTGGTCGTAATAACCCAGGGTAACGCGCGGGTGTAACACCAGTGAAGGTGATGCCAGCTGTGACTGAAACTGTTGCCAGATAAGCCTTAACAGCGATGATTTCCCGCAACCGTTACGCCCGACAATCGCCACGCGATCGCCGCTTTTTAACCGGATACCGGCAATGGAAAACAGTGTATCTGCACCGGGAGCAGGGGCTACAGACAGATTGGTCATCTCCAGCAAACGATCTGCACGCAGGGCATCACCCTGCAATGTTAGTGTCCACTGACTTCCTGACGTTACTTCTGTTTGCACCTCTTTCAGGCGCTGTACCTGTTTTTCCATCTGCTTGGCCTTGCGGGAGAGATCTTCGTTGTCGTAGACCCGCCCCCAGGTTGCCAGCCGTTTGGCGCTGGCAGTCACCCGGTCTATCTCTTTTTGCTCAGCCTTGTGGCGCAGAGCATCGCTGACATCTCTTTCTGCCAGAGCCTGACACGCTGCACTACAGGGTAGATCAAACGCATGGAGGGTGCGATCGCGCAAGATCCAGGTTCCGTGAGTCACCGCGTCCAGCAGCTGCGGGTCGTGGGAAACCACCACAAAACTACCAGACCAGTTCTGTAAGAACTGCTCAAGCCACAGTAATGTAGGCAAATCCAGGTGGTTACCCGGCTCATCCAGCAGCAGCAGGTCAGGATTACGCATCAGCGCCCGCGCTAATAGCAAGCGCGTGTGCTGGCCACCGCTCAACGTTTGCGCTGTAAGAGATAAATTCTCTGGCGTAAAACCCATTTCGGCAAGCAGTGCTTCAACCCGCCACTGCTGAGCTGCGCGTTCATGCTCGGGAAGTTGAGCAAGAACGGCTTCCTGCAGCGTAAGAGGCAGTATATCGTCAGGTAGATGTTGTTCTACACGCGCGAGATGGCAGTGATTCGCCTGCGCGATTGCCCCACTGGTGGGCGAGATCGTGCCATCGAGCAGTTTTAACAGTGTGCTTTTGCCGCAGCCGTTGTAACCGATAAGCCCGATGCGGTCGCCTTTTTTCAGGGTAAAGGAAAGATCGTCGAATAGCGTGCCGAATGCCGTATCAACGTGTAAGGATTGTGCGGTTAGTAATGTGCTCATTGTTGCTTACTCAAGAGTTACAGGCGTGAAAACGCCTCGTCAAACATCGCTGACGATAACCCGGTAAGCCCGAGAGAAGGGGATTTAGAAGTTAGCTTCGCTCAAGCAGAAGTTATCGCAGCACGATACCGATAACGCTTGAGCACTGGCGATCGCCAAAAGCATGTGAAACGATAAAACGTTCACAGTACAGCATAAGTATCCTCCTTTTGTTTTTCAGAATGTTAATCGGTGGTGAAAGTGTAATCGTAAGTTACGCAAAAGCGCAAGTGTTGAACGCCCGGCAGCAGTGTGCCGCCGGGCAAACCGTCAAATAGAGGTACGACGGTAGTCGCGATATTCTGCCTGCCAGAAATTATCGTCAATCGCCTGTTGCAGCGCTTCGGCGGAGGTTTTCACTGCCACACCTTGCTGCTGAGCCATTTTACCGACGGCAAAAGCAATGGCGCGAGAAACGGTCTGAATATCTTTCAGTTCCGGTAGCACCAGACCTTCACCGTTGAGCACCAGCGGTGAATACTGCGCCAGCGTTTCACTCGCCGACATCAGCATTTCATCAGTGATGCGCGACGCGCCAGACGCAATCACACCCAGGCCGATACCCGGGAAGATATAGGCGTTGTTACACTGGGCGATTGGGTAAATTTTATCTTTCCACAGTACCGGTGCGAATGGACTACCGGTCGCAACCAGCGCGTTACCTTCGGTCCAGGCGATAATATCCTGTGGTGTAGCTTCAACACGGGAAGTGGGGTTAGACAACGGCATGACGATCGGACGCGGACAATGCTTGTGCATTTCGCGGATGATCTCTTCGGTAAACAGGCCGGTTTGTCCGGAAACGCCGATTAGGATATCCGGCTTAACGTTGCGGACCACATCGAGCAACGACAGCACATCTTCTTGGGTATCCCAATGCTGGAGATTTTCGCGTTTTTGCACCAGTTTGGTCTGGAAGGAGAGCAGGTTCGGCATTTTGTCTGTTAACAGGCCGAAGCGGTCGACCATGAATACGCGTTGACGCGCCGCTTCTTCGCTTAAACCTTCACGCTGGATCTGCGCAATGATCTGCTCGGCGATCCCGCAACCGGCGGAACCTGCGCCGAGGAAGACGATGTTCTGTTCGCTCAACTGGCTACCGGCCGCGCGGCTAGCCGCAATCAGCGTACCGACAGTAACCGCCGCGGTGCCCTGAATATCGTCGTTAAACGAGCAAATTTCATCACGATAACGGGTCAGCAGTGGCATAGCGTTTTTCTGGGCGAAATCTTCAAACTGCAACAGCACGTCCGGCCAGCGATGCTTCACGGCCTGGATGAATTCATCAACGAATTCGTAGTATTCATCATCAGTGATACGCGGATTGCGCCAGCCCATATACAGCGGATCGTTCAGCAGTTGCTGGTTGTTGGTCCCCACGTCCAGTACCACCGGAAGAGTATAGGCCGGGCTAATTCCGCCACATGCGGTATACAGCGACAGTTTACCGATTGGAATGCCCATCCCGCCGATCCCCTGATCGCCAAGACCTAAAATACGTTCGCCATCGGTGACAACGATGACCTTGATATTGTGGTTAGGGACGTTTTGCAGGATATCGTCCATATTGTGGCGGTTCTGATAAGAGATAAACACGCCGCGCGCACGACGATAAATCTCAGAGAAACGCTCACAGGCCGCGCCGACCGTTGGGGTATAGATAACTGGCATCATCTCATCCAGGTGATTATGCACCAGTCGGTAAAACAGGGTTTCGTTGGTGTCCTGGATGTTGCGCAGGTAAATATGTTTGTCGATTTCGGTTTTGAATCCCTGATATTGGATCCAGGCGCGTTCAGCCTGTTCCTCAATCGTCTCGACCACTTCCGGCAGTAACCCCAGCAGGTTGAAGTTACGGCGTTCTTCCACACTGAAGGCGCTCCCTTTATTCAGTAAAGGGAATTCCAGCAGTACCGGGCCAGCGTAGGGGATGTAAAGGGAACGCAGTTTTTTGGTTTCGTTTTCCATGTCACTCACTCTTTTTTGAATAACCGTCCCTGGCGCTCTTTATGATCGTATGTGGCCTGTCCGCCAGGGAAACGGGCGAAGTATAAAGCATTGTGAATGGGTTAAGGGGTTTTATAAGCAAAAACACCACTGCGGTTGCAATGGTGTTTATCTCGTTACTCAGTCAGACGTGCGAAAGGCTACTTGCCGTCAGTGCGGCGCTTTCTTCCAGTAGGATTATTGACCACGTTGGTTTTGTCACCTTCGGTCACGATTTTACGTTGATTTGAGATTTTGTGGTCCAGTCCGAGAATATGACGGGCCTGACGGTTCGATTTCATTCTAACTCCTTAATCCTGTTACTGGTTTCAAGGGCGAGCCCGTATGAGAACGGACGAAATACAACCTGATATAAAGCCGATGTTCAACATAACGGCTTTCTGGATGGTCGGTCATTTTATCTGAAAGGTCAATGCTTAAGCGGCAAATGAGAACTATCCCGTATGTAACATGCTTTTTCTCAGCCGTCCTATACTAGTAACTCCGACGACAACACAGGAGAGCGGCAATGACTATCCATAAGAAAGGTCAGGCACACTGGGAAGGCGACATTAAGCGCGGCAAAGGCACTGTGTCGACCGAAAGTGGCGTGTTGAATCAGCAACCGTATGGGTTTAATACACGATTTGAAGGTGTGAAAGGCACCAATCCTGAAGAATTGATTGGCGCGGCCCATGCTGCCTGCTTCTCGATGGCACTTTCGCTGATGCTGGGCGAAGCAGGGTTTACACCAGATGCCATTGATACCACTGCCGATGTTTCTCTGGATAAAGTAGATGCCGGGTTTGCGATCACTAAAGTCGCGTTGCATAGCCAGGTGAGCGTGCCGGGGATAGACGCCGCCACGTTTGACGGCATCATCCAGAAAGCAAAAGCCGGATGCCCGGTATCACAGGTACTAAACGCGGAAATTACGCTGGATTATCAGCTGAAGTCTTAATCATGGCGCGCCGGATGCGACTGCGTCTTATCCGACCTACGATTGTGCCGGATGTAAGTCAGTCTTATCCGGCACCTGATGATGTTATTGCGCTACCCAACCGCCATCCATATTCCACGCCACGCCACGCACCTGCGCCGCACCGTCTGAACACAGAAATAGTGCCAGCTCACCTAACTGTTCCGGCGTGACGAATTCGCGCGACGGCTGCTTTTCCGCCAGCAGGGCGTCACGCGCAGCCTCAGGCTCTGCGCCTTCGGCAATGCGCTTATCGATCTGCTGCTGAACCAGCGGCGTGAGCACCCAGCCGGGACACAGCGCATTGCTGGTGACACCCGTCTGCGCGGTTTCCAGTGCGATGGTCTTGGTGAATCCCACCACGCCGTGCTTCGCCGCTACGTAGGCAGATTTCTCTTTTGAAGCCACCAGACCGTGAACAGAAGCGATATTAATGATGCGCCCCCAGTTTCGCGCGCGCATACCAGGAAGCGCCAGACGCGTGGTGTGAAAAACGGAAGAGAGATTAATGGCGATAATCGCGTTCCATTTATCAACCGGGAAGGTTTCCACCGGGGATACATACTGGATCCCCGCATTGTTGACCAGAATATCAACGCCGCCGAATTCGCTCTCGGCATAGCGCATCATGTCGACAATTTGCGCTTCATCGCTCAGATCCGCGCCATGATAGCCTGGCGTTTTGCCATATTGGGCAACAGCATCTTTGGCGGCATCCACATCACCAAACCCGTTGAGGATCAGGGTGGCGCCCGCTTGCGCCAGCACCTGTGCGATACCTAATCCGATACCGCTGGTCGAGCCGGTAACCAGGGCGGTTTTTCCCGTTAAGTTCATGATGATTCTCCTTAAACAATTCCGGTGGTGTAGAAGACGCCGATGACAAACAGTACGGCCAGACTTTTAATGACGGTAATAGCAAAAATTCCGCCATACGCCTGACGATGGCTGAGACCGGTGATAGCTAATAAGGTAATGACTGCGCCGTTATGCGGCAGGGTGTCCATACCGCCGCTGGCCATAGACGCCACGCGGTGGAAGACTTCAAGTGGGATATTGGCAGCGTGAGCGGCCGCGATAAAGGTGTCAGACATGGCGGCAAGGGCAATACTCATCCCACCAGACGCCGAACCGGTGATCCCGGCAAGCGTAGTGATACTGATAGCTTCATTGAGCAGCGGGTCAGGAATAGCCGCCAGTGCTTTTGACAGTACAAGGAAACCTGGCAGGGCGGCGATCACTGCGCCAAAACCATACTCTGACGCGGTGTTCATCGCCGCGAGGATCGCGCCGCCAACCGCCGTTCTGCTGCCTTCCGCCAGGCGACCTTTTATGTTGCGGTAGCCGAAGAGCACCACCAGCAGGATCCCAGAAATCAGCGCTGCTTCCACTGCCCAGATAGCGGTGATTTTACCGACTTCGGTGGTAATCGGCTTGGCAAGGCCCGGAAGTTCAAGCTGATGCGTGGCGCCATACCATTGTGGGATCCAGCGGGTAAACAGCAGGTTAAATACCCCAACCAGGATCAGCGGAGAGATCGCGATGATCGGGTTCGGCAGATTAATGTTATCCGGCGTTTCCGGCTCGTTTAACAGTTCAGTCCCATAACCCTCATTCTTAGCCTGTGCTTTACGACGCTGACGTTCGAGATAAACCAGACCAACAACGATGATAAATACGGAACCTATCAAACCCAGCCACGGCGCGGCCCAGGCGTTGGTACCGAAGAAACTGGTCGGAATAATGTTCTGGATCTGCGGTGTGCCTGGCAGGGCATCCATGGTGAAGGAGAAGGCACCCAGCGCAACGGTTGCCGGGATCAGGCGTTTAGGAATATTGCTCTGACGGAACAGTTCAGCCGCGAACGGATACACCGCAAAGGCCACCACAAACAGCGATACGCCGCCGTAGGTCAACAACGCACATACCAGCACAATCACCGGGATGGCATGACGACGACCGAGGATGTTGATAGCGGCGGCAACAATGGAACGTGAAAATCCAGATAACTCGATTAACTTGCCAAACACTGCCCCCAGCAAGAACACCGGGAAGTACAGCTTCACAAAACCGACCATTTTTTCCATAAACAGGCCGGTGAAGGCAGGGCCGACGGCGCTGGGTTCGGTAAGCAATACAGCACCTAATGCTGCGATGGGGGCAAACAGAATGACGCTGTATCCGCGATAGGCTGCGAGCATCAGCAGGCCCAGCGCTGCCAGGGCGATTAATACACTCATCATGACTCCTTATTATTATATTGGGGTACAGAAAGAGACGTTATGGCTTCAGGGCAAATCGCAGCTGATGCTCCCTGCGTTGCTGGATGTATTCCTTGCGCGAATCATCCCAATGATAAAAACCCTGACCACTGCGTACACCGGTATTACCGTTGGCGACCTTGTCAGCGACCAGCGTCATCATGTCGCTGCCGGTTGCCAGTTCCGGGAGCAGATGCCGACAAATGTCCTGCACCGTAGAAAGTCCGGTCATATCAGCAGCCTCCAGCGGACCGACCATTGCATAGCGACGTCCGAGCGAGGCGCGCATCACCTGATCAACCACTTCTGCGCTGGCGATGCCGCTTTTAACGATATGTAGCGCTTCACGCAGCAGAGCAAACTGCAGTCGATTGCCAACAAACCCTGGGGCGGCGCGGTCGAGCACCACGGCCTCAAGTTGCATCGCGATCAGTTGTTGTTGCAATTCATGGAGATACTCTGGCTTTGTTGCGGTGCCAGGTACAATTTCGACCAGCGGAATAAAATGTGGCGGGTGCCAGAAATGGGCGATCAGCAACCGTTCGGGATGGGCGAGTTTTTCTGCCAGCGCATCCGGCGGCAGGCCGCTGGTATTACTGGCAATAACGGCCTCCGGCGCGATCAGCTCTTCCAGTTGCGCATACAGTGCGTGTTTGAGTTCGAGCCGCTCCGGGATCGCTTCAATCAGTAACCGGCATGCGGCAATATCCTGTAGTGAGGTTGTGCCGTGCAGGCGAGCCACGACCGACGTTTTTTCACCAATTGCAAATTGATCGGTGACAATCAGCTCATCCAGAATACCGCCGGCTACGGCGCTTATTTCTGCAATTCGGCTGCTATCGGTATCGTATAACCAGACATCGTAACCAAAACGGGCGAAGTGGGTAGCAATGCCGACACCCATTAACCCCGCGCCCAGAACGCAGATAGGCTTACTTTGCATGAGCTACCCCCTGCGGACGTTCTACCGCCAGCGCCACCCCATGACCACCACCTACGCACAGCGTGGCCAATCCTTTGGCTGCGTTGCTACGCGCCATTTCATGCAGCAGCGTCACCAGAATTCGGCAACCTGATGTGCCTATCGGGTGTCCAAGCGCAATCGCACCGCCGTTCACGTTTACCCGGTTGCTGTCCCAGTTCAGGGATTCACCAACCGCCAGCGCTTGCGCGGCAAAGGCTTCGTTGGCTTCGATAAGATCCACGTCATTTAGCGTCCAGCCAGCACGCTTCAGGCACTGGAGTGACGCTTCTACCGGCCCAATCCCCATAATGGCGGGATCGACGCCAGAAACCGCGTAGCCTGCCACCCGGGCAAGCACCGGCAAATTGAGTTCTGCTGCTTTGGCGGCGCTCATCAACATCACCGCGGCGGCACCATCATTGATGGATGATGCGTTTCCAGCGGTCACCGTGCCGTTACCAGGACGAAACGCGGGCTTGAGCTGCGCCAGCTTTTCGGCCTGAGTATCCGGACGAGGTTGTTCGTCACGATCCACCACACGTGACAGCTTTTTGCCCTGCGGGACGCTAACCGGCGTGATTTCCGCGTTAAAACGACCCGCTTCAATGGCGGCGGCGGCTTTTTGCTGGGAGTGCAGGGCAAAAGTATCTTGCTGCTCACGACTGATTACGAACTTATCCGCCAGATTTTCGGCAGTAATACCCATGTGATAGTCGTTGAACGCATCCCACAGGCCGTCATGCACCACGCTGTCTTTCATACTGGCATGACCCAACCGCAAACCGGCCCGCGCGCCGTCGAGAAAATAGGGCGCATTGCTCATGCTCTCCTGGCCTCCGGCGATCACGATTTGCGCATCGCCACAGCGAATCGCCTGTACCGCCTGATGCACCGCCTTCAAACCTGAGCCACACAGCAGGTTGATGGTTAACGCGGGCGTGGTGACCGGCAGTCCTGCCCGTAACGCCGTTTGTCTGGCTGGATTCTGGCCGCAGCCCGCAGTCAAAACCTGACCTAAGATCACCTCATCGATTTGCTCAGGTGCCACAGCCGTTTTTTCCAGCAGCGAACGGACTACCGCTGTACCTAACTCCACGGCGGAAAGTGGTGCCAGTGCGCCATGAAAACTGCCAATCGGGGTGCGCGTTGCCGCGACAATTACAACATCCTGCATGGTCAGCTCCTCAGCTAAAGTGCATTTCGGGGACAGTTTCGGGAACGATCAGCTTGCCGGCGGTTCTGGCGACAATTTCATCCACGCTGATGCCCGGTGCACGCTCACGCAGAATGAACGCACCGTCGGCAATTTCCAGTAGAGCCAGGTCGGTAAGCACGCGTTTGATGCAGGCCACGCCGGTCAGCGGCAGGGTGCAGGCGGGAAGCAGTTTGGACTCACCGCTTTTGGAAGCATGGGTCATTACCACAATGATATTGTCGGCTCCTGCAACCAGGTCCATCGCGCCGCCCATGCCTTTCACCATTTTTCCGGGGATCATCCATGAGGCGATATTGCCGTTAACATCGACTTCAAACGCACCGAGCACCGTCAGATCAACGTGGCCGCCGCGGATCATGGCGAAGGATTGCGCCGAGTCGAAAATCGCCGCGCCTTTGCGCGCCGTCACTGTCTGTTTCCCGGCGTTGATCATGTCGGCATCAATTTCGTCTTCTGTGGGAAACGGGCCCATACCCAGCAAACCGTTTTCTGATTGCAGCATCACATCCATGCCATCAGGGATGTAATTTGCCACCAGCGTGGGAATGCCGATCCCAAGGTTGACGTAATATCCGTCTCGCAGCTCTCGGGCGACGCGCATCGCCATTTGTTCACGCGTTAACATGTCAGGCTCCTTTCTGGCGCAGGGTGCGTTGTTCAATACGTTTTTCAAACTGCCCCTGAATAATGCGGTTAACGAAAATTCCGGGAGTGTGAATCGCAGCAGGGTCCAGTTCTCCGGGAGGGACAATTTCTTCAACTTCCACGACGGTAATGCGCCCGGCGGCGGCCATCAGCGGATTAAAATTCTGTGCGGTGTGGCGATAGATGACGTTGCCGTACCAGTCGGCTTTCCAGCCTTTAACCAACGCAAAATCACCGGTTATCGCCTGCTCAAGGATGTAAGGGCGTCCGGCAAACTCGCGAACCTCTTTCCCTTCCGCCACGGGGGTTCCATATCCGGTCGCGGTAAAAAATGCCGGGATCCCCGCGCCGCCCGCGCGCAACTGCTCTGCCAGCGTACCCTGTGGCGTCAGGATGGCTTCCAGTTCGCCGCTAAGCACCTGTTTCTCAAACAGGGCGTTTTCCCCCACATAGGACGCGACCACTTTGCGCACCTGACGCGTTTCCAGCAGCACGCCAAGGCCAAAGCCATCCACGCCGCAGTTGTTTGATACAACGGTAAGTCCCTGAACCTCCCGACGGCGTACTTCGGTAATCAGGTTTTCAGGGATCCCACATAGACCAAAACCACCTGCCAGCAGCGTCATGTTGTCGGTCAGTCCTTCCAGCGCCTCTTGATAAGTGGCAACACGTTTATCCAGTCCAGCCATACACTTGCCTCCCCAGTTGTCCTTGCCGACATCATTGGGGGTGAAAAATGATTTGTTAATTTTAAATTTGTGACTCACTCATTGGGTTTTTTTATCAATTTAATGTTAATTAAAGGTATTCAACAAGTTAAAGGAATGCGAAATGGGAATGAGCATCAAACAGTTACGCGCGTTTTTAGCGGTAGCTCACACTCTGAATTTTGCTCATGCCAGCGAAAGACTGAATATGTCGCAACCCGCGTTAAGCCTGGCGATTAAAGGACTGGAAGATTCGCTGGGCGGGGCGTTACTGTTAAGAACAACTCGCAAAGTGACCCTGACGCAGGAGGGAGAAACGCTGCTGAATATGGGGCGACAGCTGCTGGCGGACTGGGAGAATACGGAAGAAGCCATGCGCCAGCGCTTTACGCTGCAGCGCGGTAAAATATCGATCGCCGCCATGCCCTCATTTGCCGCTAACGTCCTGCCATCGGTACTGAAAACATTTCGTGATTCTTATTCCGGTATCAACGTAACGGTTCACGATGTGATCAATGAACACGTGATTGAAATGGTCAGTGAAGGCCGGGTCGAGATGGGCATAGCCTTCGAGCCGGACTATTCGGGACATCTGCATTTCACGCCGCTCGGCGTGGATCGTTTTATCGCGATTGTGCCGCCAACCTGTCGACTGGCAGACAGGGATCGTATAGCGTGGCGCGAACTGCTGACGCTGGATTTTATCACCCTGCAACGCCCGTCCGCCGTGCGGCTGATGCTGGAAGAACAACTGGTGCAAAGCGGACATACGCTGGAAGTAGCGCTGGAGAGCCATCAACTGGTGACCGTTGGCCGTCTGGTGGCTAACGGTCTGGGCGGTAGCGCCGTACCTGCACTATGCCGCACGCAAATGACAGAGTTAGGCGCAACCTGTATCGATCTGGATACGCCGGTGATCCAGCGTCGGATCGGGGTTTTGCGTTCGGCGCATCATAAATTATCTACCGCTTCCGAGGTGCTGGTGGATTCACTGAAAAAGGCGTATCGCACCTGACTTTTCTCAACGGCTCAGGTCATGTAACCGCCCGCCAGCAGCGAACGTCACATCCGGTATCACTCTTCAGCAATGCCTGTTTCTTCTCACAACCGTGGGTTGCCAATGGACATCTGTCACGGTAAAAGCAGCCCTGGGGCAACGTTCGGTTTCCCGGTAGCTCGGTTTTACGTAACACCAAATCTTCCGCCAGCGGTGCGCCCGTTTTAGGTACCGAGTCCAGCAATAATTGTGTGTACGGATGGGCGGGGTGAGTGAGAACCTGTTGGGCATCGCCCAGCTCAACAATTTGCCCGAGATACATCACCGCCACACGGTCGCTCATATGGCGGACCACCGACACGTTATGTGATATCAATACGTAGGTCAGGTTTCTGCGCGCCTGTAGTGACACCAGAAGGTTGAGAATTTGCGCCTGCACGGAGATATCCAGCGCTGAAGTGGGCTCATCGAGGACGATAACATCCGGCTCTGACGATAGCGCCCGGGCAATAGCAATACGTTGGCGCTGTCCACCGGAAAACGCGTGCGGCAAGCGGTCGAGATATTCAGGACGAATCCCCACCTGTCGTGCCAAATCCTCGGCAAGCATGCGTCGTTCACGCTCCGGGCTCCGTTTTTGGATCCACACCGGTTCGGTAATTATCCGCCACACCGGTAAGCGCGGATCCAGTGATGAAAGCGGGTCCTGAAAGACCATTTGCATACCGTTATGCTGCTTATCACCACGGCGAGAATAGCTTCCCTGACTGGGTTTCAACATGCCCATCAACAGTTGCGCCAGCGTACTTTTTCCACAGCCGGATTCGCCAACAATCCCCAGCGTTTCACCCTGGCGAATCTGTAAATCCAGACCGTTGAGCGCATGCACCCGTTCCGTAACCTTGCCAAGCCAGTTTTTACGCGCAGGAAAGTTGACATGAACATCCTGCAGCGCCAGTAAAAAATCAGACATGTGTTGTCTCCAGCTGCGGATACCAGCAGGCAGATTGTTGATCTGCACCTCCCTGACTACTTAACACCGGCGTTTCTTCACAACGAGGACCAGCTGCAAAGCAGCGCTCGCGAAACGCGCATCCGGCAGGTAAGCAGGTTAGGTTCGGCACGGTGCCGGGAATGGCGGGCAGCAATGCGCGCGGTTCGCCGTGTTCCGGTGCACATTTCAGCAAGCCGATGGAATAGGGGTGAGTCGGGCGTTGAATAACGGTTTGCGTCGGGCCACTCTCAATCACACTCCCGGCATACATGACATACAACCGGTCACATAACTGTGAAACCACCGCCATATCATGGCTGATAAATAACACGGCTGTTCCGCTGGCGCGTGCTTTTAACTTCAGCAAACGCAGCACCTGCAGTTGCACCGTGACGTCCAGTGCAGTGGTCGGTTCATCGGCAATGATAAGCTCCGGCTCGCACGAAAAGGCCAGCGCAATCATCACGCGTTGGCGCATACCGCCGGAAAGCTCAAACGGAAATCGTTTCATGACCTCCGGCGCGTCCGGGATTTGCATCTCTTCGAGTAGAGCGACGGCTTTCTGGCGGGCATCCGTGCGGCTTAACGCCTGATGATGGCGGATCACCTCCACCATTTGCTGGCCGATACGGCGGGTCGGATTCAGTGCCGTCATGGGCTCCTGAAAGATCATTGCGACACGTGCGCCGCGCCATTGGCGCATTTGTTTCTCACTGGCGTTGAGCACATCTTCACCCAGCAGCGAAACGCGTCCCTGGTGAATACGATAGCTCCCCTCCGGTAGCAGACGCATGGTGAGCATGGCGGTCACGGACTTACCGGAACCGGATTCACCCACCACACCAACGATTTCTCCGCGGTTGATGTGCAGTGATACATGGTTCAGCGCATGCACGTCAGCTTTATAGCCGGGGAAACTCAGATGCAAATCTTCGATTTCCAGTACGGGTTGTGTCATGATTGTTTTCCTCCGGCTTTCGGATCCAGCAGATCGCGAATACCATCGCCAAAGAGATTAAAGCCCACGGCGGTAATCAGAATGGCGGCGCCGGGAAAAGCACAATACCACCACTGATCAAGCACGTAATTGCGGCCAATTGCGACCATCGCCCCCCATTCAGCGCTGGGCTGCTGGGCGCCCAGACCGATAAACCCGAGCGTGGCGGCCATCAGGATCGCGCTGCCGATATCCAGTGATGCCTGCACAATGAGCGGCGGCAGAGAATTGCGTAAAATGTGCCAGCTAATCAGATGCCAGCGTGAAGCGCCGTAGGTCCGGGCAGCCTGTACAAAAGTAAACTGGCGTACCACTAACGTCTGACCACGGGCGAGGCGTACATAGAAAGGGATACGGACGATTGCAATCGCCAGCATGGCGTTAAACAGGCTGGGGCCCAGCGCGGCGGCTAACGCCATCGTCAACACCAGCGAAGGAATGGACAGCATAATGTCCATCATCCGCATAATTATCGCGTCGGCACGCCCACCCATGACACCCGACAAGCAACCCAGCAGTGAGCCCAATCCCCCGGCGATACCCACTACCACCAGACCAGCAACGACAGATTGCTGACTTCCTACCAGAACGCGGCTGAACAGATCGCGACCGACTTCATCGGTTCCAAACCAGTGAGCGGCTGACGGGGGCAGCAGGCGCGCACTCAAATTGATGGCATTCGGATCGTGGGGTGTTATCCACGGCGACAGCACCATCAGCAGCAGTATCAATACGATGATGACCCCGCCAACCAGCGTCAGCGGGCTACTTTTCATCATCCAGAACAGTTTGGCCCAGTCCGTGCGGCGGCGTGCAGTCTGAGGGGCGGTCGGCGTTTCTTGTGTGAGCATCATTCAGCACCTCCACGTCCAATTCGAGGGTCTACCCACAGATAGAGTAAATCCACCACCAGGTTGACCAGCACATAGGCGAACGAGACCACCACCGCAAATCCCATTACCGCCGGGAAGTCGAGAGCCTGAATTGAGGTCACCACCCAGGCGCCCATGCCAGGCCAGGCAAAGACCGTTTCGGTCAATACCGCACCGTAGAGCAGATCGCCCAGCGCCAGGCCGAGGACGGTGATTGATGGGATAAGCGCATTCGGCAACGCGTAACACAACACGATGTACCAGCCCGGCAGCCCGCTGGCGCG
Organism: Citrobacter sp. Cpo065; assembly: GCF_030332805.1. Classification (NCBI taxonomy): domain Bacteria; kingdom Pseudomonadati; phylum Pseudomonadota; class Gammaproteobacteria; order Enterobacterales; family Enterobacteriaceae; genus Citrobacter; species Citrobacter sp. Cpo065. The sequence goes on along the minus strand of NZ_JAOWHC010000034.1, from coordinate 371,976 downwards.
CGCGGTACGAATGTAATCTTCACTCAGTTGCTCCAGCATGGCGGAACGAATCTGACGGGCAACGATCCCAAGATGTACAAAAGCCAATGTCAGCGATGGCAAAATCAGGTGCTGAAGCGCATTGAAAAAGACTTCGCCGTTGCCTTCCAGCAGAGCATCAATCAGGTAGAAACCGGTGACGTGAGCAGGTGGATCCAGCCAGTCGTCTAAACGCCCACCGCCGGGTAAAATTTGCAGATGACCGTAAAACAGCACGATAACCCCCAGCCCCAGCCAGAATGCAGGCGTGGAGATACCGGTAATTGCCATTAGCCGAACAAGGTGATCAAGCCAGCGGTTACGCCAGACCGCAGACAAAATACCCAGCGGGATACCTATCACCAGCGCCAGCAACAAAGAGCAGAAAGCCAATTCAAGGGTCGCGGGGAAGAAAATGCGCAGCTCATCCAGTACCGGACGCCCGGTGCGAATGGATATGCCTAAATCGCCGTGAAAAATATCGCTGACATAGCGAAAAAACTGGACATACAGCGGCTGATTCAGCCCCAACTGTTGGCGAATATTTTCGACAATTTCATCACTGGCGCGATCGCCCGCCAGCAGCCGCGCGGGGTCGCCAGGTATCAGGTGTGAAATAATAAAGGTGATTACGCAAACACCGATAACCACCAGAATAAGTCCCCAGCATCGCTGGCGTAAAATACTCCAGAACGTCATTAGCTTCCCCTTGCGGAGCCAGAGCGGCTCCGCATAAACGTGGCTTATTTACTCATGGTGGAGATATTGAAGACCTGTTCCAGCATGGGGTTGAACACAAATCCTTTGACGTCTTTGTTCATCGCCAGCTGATAGTTTTTCTGGAATAAATAGACGTAGGCCGCTTCATCAATCACGATGGTTTGCGCCTGCTGGTAGTCATTGGTTCTGGCCACCTGATCGGTTGTGGCCAGCGCACTGCGCAGCAGTTTATCGACCTCTCCGTTTTCATAGAACGAACGGTTACCCGGCAAGCCTTTCTTATCTGACTCAAACCAGTAGTTCATAAACATGTACGGGTCGGCAAAATCCGGACTCCAGTTGCCAATGGCAATGTCGTAATCGCCTTTGCCCACGCGGTCGCGCATGGTGGCGTTTGCCAGTTTTTCCAGTTTCACCTTAATACCCAGTTTGCCAAGGCTTGCCTGGGTGGCGAGCGCGATAGGTTCCCAGTTAGGGTCATTATCGGAGTACAGGAAGCTCAGGCTTTCAGGTTTGCTAGCAACTTTGTCCCACGCGGCTTTGGCTTTGGCTTCATCGAAGCTGTACTGCATGGCCTTATCGTCAAAACCCCACATGCCTTCAGGGATCGGGCCACGCATTTGCTTTCCATTGCCGCTCAGGATCCCGTTAACCATGCCTTTATAATCAGTGGCCCACGAGATGGCACGGCGTAAATCCACCTGATTGAGCGGGGCTTTACTGTTGTTGAGATACAGATAGGTCACGCGCAGCGAGGGATAATCCGCCACGTTCACTTTGCCTTCCTGTTTCAAAGCGGCAAGCTGGTCAACAGGCAGCGCATCGGCAATGTCGATATCGCCACGCGACAATTGCAGGCGACGGGAGGCGCTTTCACCAATGATTTTGACTGAGACACGCTTAAATGTCGGTTTTGTACCGGGATAATGCGGGTTAGGCACCAGCACCAGTTGTTGTCCCTTTTGCCAGCTCTTCAGCATGAAGGGACCAGATCCAGCCGTGTTCTGCGCCAGGAATCCGCGGGCATCGTCTGCGGCATGCTCTTTTAAGATGGCCGGGTTAATGATTGAGGCACCGTCATTTGCCAGCGTATACAGAAACGGGGCAAACGGCTGGCTGAGGGTAAATTTCACCGTGTTGTTATCAATGACGTCGACCTTCAGATCTTTTGGGAAAGCCTCCGCAGGTCCCTGACCAATCTTGAGCAAACGTTCAAAGGATTGCTTTACCGCATCTGCCGTTACCGGCGTTCCGTCGGCGAATTTGGCATCGTTTTTCAGGGTAAACGTCCACTCTTTCTGATCGTCAGAGGCTTTCCAGCCGCTGGCTAAATCACCTTCAACTTCCGTGGAGCCTTTACCTCCGTCGGTTTTGTATTGAACCAACCGCTGGTAGGAAGGATAGGTGACCGTCCAGTCATTGTTATCGATGGTCACGGCGGGGTCGAGCGTCTGCGGATCGGCGGCTTTACCAATCACCAACATATCTTTGGGAACGGCAGCCTGTGCGGCGGGCAGGGCAAATGCTAACGCAACGGCTATCAGAGCGGGGCGGAAAAACGCGTTTAACGCAGGGGTAGTCTTCATAACCAGGCTCCAGAATTAAAGGGGATGTTGTGTTGTTATAGGCGTGACAGTGTAACAATCTATTTGATCGTCAAGCAGCGGATAGCGAGCGGCATCAGGTAATTCAAAATGCCACCACTCGCTGTTGATACCGACAAAACCACCGCCAAACATAATGGCATTGAGCAGCAGGCGGTTACGCTGCGCTGCCGGAGGAACAGACGGATGCCATGCATGGGAACGGTCGTGCATTTCATCAAAACCGGCCCCCATATCAAGGAGATGGCCGCGATCGTCCATCAACGTGACGTCAATGGCCGTACCCCGACTGTGATTGGAACCAATCGCGACATCGACAACATACTGCGGGTCGGGACAGGCATTCCACAGTATCGCCTGCGCCTGCTGGGGGCGATACGCGTCGTACACCACAAGCTGCAGGCCGGCCAGTTGCGCAATACTGATGCTTTTAGCCAGCGCGGTTACCGCCTCAGTGTGCAACAGACAACGCGCTTCCCGGTAGATTGGTGCGCCGGTAATGTTGTCGGCAGTAGCGTATTTAAGATCGATATGCAGCGACGGAAATATCACCGACAGATCGACCAGTTCTGGGAGTTCTGACATAGCACGTTTCCTGTTTATTGTTCGAATTGACCAAATTGTTGTTGTAACTGGCGATTGGTTTGCAGGCGTCCTGCGAGGGTGTCACCCAGTTGCGCTACCACCGCAGAAAGTAATAAGTTGAACAGACAGCTCACCGGTGCCAGTGAGTCCCAGAAATGCCCGGTGTCAGTTTTTACCTGAAGTAAATCAATGGAATAATCCCTGGCCCATGGGCACCACACATCGGTAATGAGCGCCAGCGGAATACAGCGTTCTGTGGCGACGCGGCAATATTGTCGCGAAATAGCGGAGTAGGCGCGCATATCGGTAATAACCACGTAAGGCTGGCTGAATCCCGAGTTCAGCGACTCTACCCAACTGCCGGAAAGGCCTTCGGAGTAGCTGACTTTAGGTCGCAGGTATTCCAGGTGACTAAAAAAGGCGTTGGCGATCCCGCGGGTGGACTGGATCCCGAGGATGTATACGGCTTCCGCATGCGCCAGCTGCTGCGCAATGCGTTGAAACGTCTCACCCTGGGCAAGTTGATAGACGTGGGTAATGGCGTCGATCTCCAGTAACAGCGACTGCTGTGCCCGATCCGGCAGGCTTTGTTGCTGGTGCCAGGAATCCAGTCGTTCATTCATTCCCCAGGGCTGATACGGAACAACGGGCAGCTCACGCAGACTGGCTTTTGCATCCTCCAGGTTACGAAAACCCAGTTTACGCAGATAACGTCCGACGGTAATGCCGCTGGTTCCGGTTGCTTTGGCGATGCCATCTGCGGTTTCAAATGGGATCTGCACAGCATGGGCTAACAGCCACCCGGCCACGCGCTTTTCGCTGGGCGTCAGCTGGCTAAAGGTTTGCTCTATGCGGGTAAATAACTCTGGTTTGGCTGTCATTACCTTCTCGCTGTTAGTTGCCTGTCAGATACCGTATTTCTGTTAGCGAATTAACAATGCAGGACGCGTGCCATGTGCGTAACAGCGGCACGCCGGCTGTTTTTGTTAAAAACCAACCGATATTCATTAACCAATGATCAACATTTGTGCAGCGTAGTTCAGTTTTGGTGCAACGGTAGAGGAAGATGGGTATGAATCTGCTGATTTCGTCGGAACGATCACATTGTGGGCAACATTTATCCCTCAGACATAAGAATCAGTAATAGGAAATATAAATTTCAGCCATATCAATAACAGCAATCTTTATTCTTATGACGGTAGGGGTATTATTTTTCGCGAGCTACATTAACGGTGTTAAGCGCAAGTGTAGATATTATTTATATTATAAATGGAGTACTACAATGAATAAATTCTCCCTTTCTACAGCAGGTATTCTGGTCGCAGCGCTGTTAACCAGTGTCAGCGTCAATGCAGCAACAGATAACGCTAAAACTGAAGTGACTCCGAAAGGTATGAACTGCCAGGAGTTTATTGATTTGAACCCACAAACTATGGCTCCGGTGGCCTTCTGGGTGCTCAATGAAGACGAAGACTTCAAAGGTGGTGACTACGTCGACTATAACGAAACCGTTACGACTGCAGTTCCTCTGACCGTTGAACTTTGTAAGAAACATCCGCAGAGTGAATTAAGTAAAATAAAAGACGAAATCAAAAAAGAATTATCTAAATAAGATTAAGACGTTATTAAAACCCAGCCAAAGTGCTGGGTTTTGCTATTTGTGACGATGTCACTTATTTGTTTTGCAATACTTAAGAAAACTTTATAAAGATATAAACGCCTGTGCCGATACTGGATAAAAGTTAGCCTTTTGCAGAAGGAGTTTGTATGGCCTGGTATCCTACTCGTATTTCAACGCGTTTAACCATCGGCGGCATTCTGCTGCTTGCAGTAACGACCCTTGTTATCGTGGTGATTATGCTCTGGCGCGGTCAGCCGCGCGTCGTTGAAATCAACACCGCTCTGATCGAAGAAACAGGGCAAGGTTTAACCCGTCAGTTGAGTACCGTATTGTCCCGAATTGAAGGTGAGACCGTCAGCCTGTCGCGACTGGCTGAAGTATTGCCTAACGATGAATCTCTGTACCAAAGCGTTATTCCGCATCTTATTGGTGAAGGTAAAGACTCGATTATTACCGGCGGCGGCATCTGGCCAGAACCAGACGCCTTCACCGCAGGTGTGGAGAAAAGAAGCTTTTTCTGGGCGCGTAATGCTGAAGGAAAGCTGGTGTATTCCAATGATTATAACGTCGAAGGATCGAGTGGATACCACAATGAAAGCTGGTATCAACTGGCCAAAGGCCATTCACAAAACAGCTGTTTATGGTCTGACGTTTACCAGGATGCCAGTTCAGGCGTCAACATGGTGACATGCAGCGTGCCTTATCAACAGGCAGGCAAGTTTGCCGGTGTCGCTACCACTGATATCCGTCTGGATAACGTCGCTACCTTCATGCAGCAGCAGGGAAACAGCACCGGTGGTTACGCATTTGTGGTAGACAAGCAGGGACAAATTCTCTATTTCCCGCAGGCCGACCTGGCAAAATATAAAACCATTAACGATTTGGCGCAAAGCGCGCAGTGGCTTATCCCGGTGCAAAACGGTCTGAAATCTTTGCGCCCGACAGATGGGGTGAAGACTATCACGCTGGCAAACGACAACGTCCTGAATACCGCGTCACAGGTAATGCTGTTCCCGATGCCAGATACCGGCTGGGTCGTAGGACTTGCAACTCCGGAATCTCGTATTGTCGGTCTTGCCAAAGTGATGATGCAGGACGTTCTGGAAGTATTGATCCCTATCATGACGCTATTGCTGGTGGGATCATGGCTGGTGGTTCGTCGACTGATTTCACGTCTCGATGATACCCGTCAGGCACTTGATGACATCGCGCAGGGAGAAGGCGATCTTACCCGTCGTCTGGATGTTCGTGGCAAAGACGAGATTTCGGCTATCGCCGAGGCGTTTAACCTGTTCGTCGATAAAATCTCGGCCATCCTGATCACCGTCAGAAGCAGTAGCACAGTGGTAGCGAATAACGCCGTTAGCCTGGCTGACAGTAATATGGAGCTTTCATCTCGCGTAACGCAGCAGGCCGCTGCGCTGGAAGAGAGTTCGGCGGCCATGGAGCAGTTAAATGCGACCGTTCATCAAAACGCCAGTAATACACAACTGGCGGATGAGCTATCCGATAGCACCGCGCAAACGGCCAACCGCTGCGGCGATGTGATGCAGGGCGTGATCTCAACAATGGATAACGTCAGCGCCTCATCCGGCAGAATGGTGGAAATTGTCGCGGTCATCGACAGCATTGCGTTCCAGACCAATATTCTCGCCCTGAATGCCGCGGTTGAAGCCGCCAGAGCGGGCGATGCTGGCAGAGGATTTGCCGTCGTGGCCTCCGAAGTGCGCACGCTGGCTCAGCGCAGTGCCACCGCCGCCCAGGAAATTAAAACGTTGATTGATGAATCCGTTTCTCATGTTGGTAGCGGAAGTCAGCAAATTCACAATGCCGGTGAGCGTCTGGGAGAACTGGTCAACAATGTGCGTCAGGTGCGCCAGTTGATGGGGGAAATACGCGTTGCGGGTGAAGAACAACGTAAGGGCGTTTCCGAAGTTACGCTGGCCGTTACCGAGATGGACAGCACCGTTCAGCAAAACGCCTCATTAATTGATGATGCCGCAGCACGGACGCAGGCGCTGAAAGAGGAGGCGGAACAACTGGCATTGCTGGTCTCTTCCTTCAGATTACCTGAGCCTGGCGTTGCCGGATAACCACACCATATCCGGGTACAGACAATGTGCCCGGATAACTCCAGTATAATCTCCCTTAAGCAAGATTTTCCGGTTTAACTCCCTTTTATTGTGTCTTATAAGATTTTGAATCATTCCCAACTTAACTCTATAATATTGGGTGTAAAGTCGTTTTTATCCCAATAAGAGCCAATATTATGGATTTAACGCTAAATACTGCAGCTGATATCGTCAAACTGCTTTGCGACAGATTGCGTAAAGAACGACTCGCCCGGCAAATGACGCAGGCTGATGTTGCCGCGCGTTCAGGGGTCGGTGTGAATACCGTGTCGAATCTGGAAGCGGGGAAAAATGTAGGATTTGAGAATCTGGTCAAAGTCGCGATGGTGTTAGGCTATGGCGATGCACTGGAGGGGTTATTCAAACCCAGGATTGATAGTCTGGATGATATTTTGCGTTACGAAAAGAGCGCGGCACGTCAGCGGATCAAAAGGAAAAATTCTGATGCCTGAGCAAGTTGATGTCTTCTATGAAGGCTGGGGTGAGAAATGGCTGTGGGGCAAACTGGTGTCTTCCACAGCCCTGACCGGACGTCCGTTGATCGCCTTTGAATACAGTGAAGAGGCCTTACGTAAGGGGCTGGAACTGTCCCGACTGATGTTACCGCTGAACGGTCCCCGTTTACGCAGGGATTTCCCGGCTCATCAGCTGGGATTACCTGGGCCAGTCTATGATTCGCTTCCAGATGGCTGGGGTATGCTGTTGATGGACCGACTATTTAAACGCCGCGGGCTCAACGCAGCACGCATAGGTCCATTGGAGCGCTTAACCTGGGTCGGCAACAACGCGATGGGCGCCATGACATTCCAGCCCGTTCAGTCAGATGTCGAGACGCTGTCAAAAGAGAATGTTCCTCTCGCACAACTGGCCGCTGAGGTTCAGGAAGTCCTGAGCGGCGAAGGCGGGGAATTCTTGCAAAAACTACTCCAGATGGGCGGTTCGCCACAGGGAGCAAGGCCTAAGGCGTTACTTTATCGTGACACTGTCACGTCTAAATTCACCACGGTGCCGCTACCCGGGAGCGAAAGCTGGCTGATTAAATTTCCCGCCAGGCATGAGCATGCTGAGGTATGTGCCATCGAAGCGGTTTATGCTGAATGCTTGCGCCAATGTGGGATAACCACGCCTGATACGGCGTATTTCAATCTGCCCGGCGGACAGGCGGCATTTGCCACTCGCCGTTTCGACCGTGACCAGTCGACACGAATTCCTATGCAGAGCCTGGCTGCACTTACCGGGGCAAATTACCAGATACCCGGTGCTTTAGACTACCGGGATTTTCTGCGCGCCACGCAGATTTGTACCAATGATGTCAGAGAAAAGGCAAAAGCGTTCGAACGCGTGGTTTTCAACGTGGCTTTTAACAACCGCGACGATCATCCGAAGAATTTTGCCTATTTAATGTCAGCCGATGGAAACTGGACTCTGGCTCCGGCTTACGATGTCACCTGGTGCGAAGGGCCTGGCGGGTATCACCAAATGGACGTGCTGGGAGAGGCGCTGGATATCGAAAGAAAGCACCTTCAGTCGCTTGGCGTTCAGGAAGCTGAGTTATCTGCTGACCATGTGAACGGCATAATCGAAAAAGTCTGTCACTTTGCCACGGCATTGAGCGCTATCGCCAGGGACAAATACCCCGATCAGATAACGCAATCCACGCTGAAGACGATACAGAAACAAATTGATGATAATGTCCGTCGGTTAATGTCCCGGTGACGCAGATACGGCCGCTACACTTACCGGAGAATTAAAGCTGAGCGGGGCAATGTTTCCCCGCTACATTTCCTCGCTAAACTGACCAGAGGACAACTATTAACGTCCCCAACGATTACGAATATAGGTCACGGCTTCCTGCGTTTGAGGTTGATTAAGATAATCTTCGCGAAACAGGATCGTGCCGTTGATGTACGGTTCGGATTCGTTTAAATCGAGCTGCTTTTTCAGTTCCGGCACACCGCCTTTTACTGTCCAGTCCGGCTCTTTTCTCGATGGTTCACCGACTTTATACAGTGCCACACCAATGTAGAGGCGGGTGTTGGTTGATTTCACGACATCTGCCCACCATTTTGTCAGTACATCGTAACGCGCTGCGTCACGGGCAAAAGGCCAGTAGAGTTGCGGTGCAATGTAATCCAGCAAACCTAGTTGCACCCAACGGCGGGTGTCTGCATACGACTCATCATACGCTGCCGCGCCGCGCGTGTCGGAGCCCGCTGGATCGTGCGAACGGTTGCGCCACACGCCCGCAGGACTGACGCCGAATTCAACCTCAGGCTTGAGTTTCTTGATGGTCCGCGAAACCTGGGCAATCAGCCGTTGCGTGTTATCGCGACGCCAGTCTGCCTTGGAAGCGAATCCCTGGCCGTATCTTCTGAAGGTCTGGCTGTCGTTGAGCGCAGAGCCGGGAGATTCGGTATAGAAGTAATCATCAAACTGCACGCCATCAACCGGGTAATTCTCAACCACTTCCGCCACGATGCTGGTGATCCAGTCGCGCACGTCGGGAATACCGGGGTCTAACACAAAACGCTCGCCCGCAGTGCGGATCCAGTCCCGATGCAGGACGTATACGCTGGACGGCGTCTGTGACAGCGTGCTGTTTAGTTCAGAGACCGTCGAAGGTTTGGTGTTTACGGACACGCGGTAGGGGTTAAGCCAGGCATGAACTTTCATTCCGCGTTTATGCGCTTCATCGAGCATAAACTGCAGCGGATCGTAACCCGGATCCTGGCCAATCGTACCGGTCAGGGTATCTGACCACGGTAGAATCTTTGACTTCCACAATGCGGTCCCATCGGGCTTAACCTGGAAAAAAACGGTGTTAATACCAAGCCGTTTCAGGTTGTCCAGCTTATCCGTCAGCGCTTTTTGCTGCTGGCTGATGCGTACGGCAGGCGAACTGATGTTCACGGATGAGATAGGCGGCCAGTCAAGACGTGAAACCGTCGCCAGCCAGATCCCGCGCACTGGCTCCTTGCTCTGCTGTGGTTTGCTCACCGGAGGTAGCGGAGTGGTTTTGGGGCCGGGCGGTTGCGAAGAACAGCTGCCAAGTAACAACATACTGCCTACGAGTACAGCAAACCATTTCATGTTGGTCAGCGGTAGTCTGGCACGAGAACGGGCGAGAATCTTCGCCAGTTTTTTCTGATAATTTCCTGAAAAGAAACCGGATGCTGCCATCTGATTTTGCTCTTATTTCTTTTTATTGCGGCTGTTAGCCCAGGGATCGAAGGCCGGTTCGGGGGTGTTGTTTGAGGCCAGGTCATGCAGCGAATCAAGGTACAGCGCTTCAACTTCTGCCCGCGCCCACGGCGTACGGCGCAGAAACTTCAGACTGGATTTAACGCTCGGTTCATTTTTAAAGCAGTTGATATTAATGCGTTGCGCCAGTTCAGCCCAACCATAACGTTCAACCAGGGCATTGACCTGCATTTCAAGCGTTACGCCATGTAAAGGGTCTTTAGAAATATGAGCATTCATATGAAGTCCAGTTCAGTGGTTCCAGATTTTGTCAGTAGTGTGACGGGAAGAAGGTTACAAGAAAGCAAAGCTGCCAGCAACGGCAGAAAGCGGTATGGCGCGACAAGCCGTACGCCATACCGGCAATGGATGGCTCAATACTCTTTAAAAGCCAGTTCCAGACGGGCAATCAACGGTTTAAACAGGTAACTCATCAGGGTTCGTTCACCGGTCTTGATCGTCACGCTGGCGGGCATTCCCGCTTTAATTTTGTAATCGCCCAGCAAACGCGCGCCCTCTGCTGAAACCTGTACTTCCGCAAGGTAGTATGGCTGCTGAGTGGCTTCATCAATTAAGCGGTCCGCCGAGATAGTCAGAACCCGGGCCGGAACCGACGGCAACAGGGCATGGTTAAGGGCAGGGAAAAGCACATCAACGGTTAAGCCGGGGACCAGTTTATCAATGGCATGCACGGGTATTTTGGCATCAATTTGCATGGGTTGTCCGGCGGCGACAATATCCATAAGATGTTCGCCGGGTTGAATGACGCCGCCCACGGTACTGACTTTAACATCCAGCACGATACCGTTAATCGGTGAGCGGATCTCGGTGTTATCCAGCTCGTGACGTGTGGACACCAGTTCATCCTCCAGCATCGCCACTTCTTTTTGGTTTTCCGTCAGTTCAGACTCAACTTCACGTAAATATTGATGACGCACCTGGTAGGCTTTAATTTTTAATTCGTTTTGCTGCGATTTCAGTTTGGCAATGTTAAGAATATCTTCTGAAACGCTGCCAGATATTTCAGCCGCTTCGCGCTCCAGCACCAGTAATTGCGCTTTGGGGTAATAGTTCTTTTCGCTCAACGCGCGAATAGCCCCCAACTCCCGGTTAATCAGGGAAAACTGGTGGTCGCGATAGCCTTTTATTTTATTGAGATTATCCGTTTGCCCAACCAGACCATCGAGCGTCTCCTCAATCATCGACAGTTCGTCCTGAATCGTTTTGCGACGCGTATCGAAAAGCTTGGCCTGCAGATTTCTGACTTCTGTCAGCCGTTTATTGCCAGAGAATTGCTGCGTCAGCGTCGTATTAAAGACGATCGCTTCCAGGCCATCGCGTTCTGCCAACAGGCGATCTTCGATACTTTTTGCAGAAATATACTGGGCATTTAACGCGCTGAAACGCATTTCAAGCTGCATTTTATCCAACCGGACGAGAACCTGATTTTTCTTCACGAAGTCGCCTTCTTTGATAAAGATATCCGTTACCCGACCGCCGCTCAGATGCTGAATAGTTTTGCGGTTACTCGATACGGTTACCGTACCATCAGCGACCACGCCCGCATCTAATGGAGCTTGCACTGCCCAGAGGATAAAACTACCGACACCAAGCACAATGACGATCACGCCCCGGATAATCGGCGACCAGATATTGGTATCTACGCCAGCAGATGCCGTGTTGTGGGGATTCTTTTTCATCATCAGGCCTCACGTTGCTGTTCAGTCGTGGATGGAGAAGGCGTAGCCACCGGTTTCAGTACGTTGGCCTGACGCAAATGAGCAAAAACCTGATCGCGGGTACCAAACTCCTGTATGGCGCCATCGTTAAGCAGCAAAACCTTATTGACCACGCCGAGCAGCGTCGGGCGGTGTGAGATAATGACGGTAGTTTGTCCCTGTGTACGCAGGGTATTGATGGCTTTAACGAGTGCAAATTCGCCCGCGTCGTCAAGATTAGCATTCGGTTCATCAAGCACGATGAACGCAGGATTGTTATACACGGCGCGTGCCAGTCCGATGCGCTGCCGCTGCCCGCCGGAGAGCTGGTATCCACCTGCGCCCAACAGCGTGTCATAACCTTGTGGCAAGCGCAGGATCATCTCATGAACGCCTGCCAGTAATGCGGCGGCGACGATAAGCTCACTGTCATTCTGCGCGAAGCGGGCAATGTTTTGCGCGATGGTACCGTCAAACAGTTCCACATCCTGCGGCAGATAGCCAATAGACGGGCCCAGCAGCGCTTTATCCCACTGACAAATATCTGCGCCGTCTAATCTGACTTTCCCTGATAGCGGTTTCCAGACGCCAACCAGAACCTTTGCCAGCGAGGTTTTCCCTGAGGCTGAGGGGCCGATAATCCCCAGAACTTCACCTTGCTCCAGCTGGAATGAGATATTACGCAGTAGCGGGGAAGGCTGGCCGGGGGCTGCAGCGAAGACACTTTCGACGCTGATGTTGCCGTTCGGACGCGGCAGGGTCAGTACCTCTTTCGGTGCCGGATACTCCTTCAGCAAGGTTGAGAGCTGATGCCACGCGCTACGAAACTGCACGAACTGCTTCCAGCTGCCAATAACTTGTTCTACCGGGTTGAGGACGCGGCCAAGAATGATCGAGGCGGCGATCATCAAGCCCGGAGTAATATGGCCGCCGATCACCAGTAAAGCCCCGGCACCCAGCGCAATAGATTGCAGCAACACCCGCACAAAGCGGCTGAGGCTGCTTAACCCGGCCGTTTTGTCGGCAATCTGCGTTTGTAGCGCCAGCACTTTGTTATGTTGCTCCTGCCAGTTGGACTTCAGGGTCGAGAGCATACCCATCGCCTCAATGGCATCGGCGTTTTGCAGCTGTTTATTCAGTTTGCTGGCATTGTTAATGGTTAAGGCGTGCGCTTGCTGAATCGGGCGCTTGGTAGAGATTTCAGATACCAGCGTCAGAATGAATAATAACGTTATTCCGCCGAGAGAAAGGTATCCCAGCAGGGGATGGACCAAAAAGGCGATGAACAGATATATCGGCGTCCAGGGAATATCCAGTAAGGCGAATAGACTATTCCCGGAAAGAAACTGACGAACCTGATCCAGCTCGGCTAAAGATTGCGCCGGGTTGTTATCGCCGGTAACCATCTTTCTTTTAAAGGCTGCGTTAAAGACCAACTGGCTTAGCTTTATATCAAGCCTGTTGCCAAGCCTGACCATAACCTGCGCGCGGGCAGATTCAATCATGGCAATAACGATGTACAAGCCGACAATCAATAAGGTCAACATTAACAGCGTGGTGGTATTTTTACTCACCAGCACGCGGTCGTATACTTGTAGCATATAAATTGCCGGCGCCAGCATAAGCATATTAATCACACAACTAAAAAACAGCAGCATCAGAAAAGTGGGTTTCGTTCCTTTTAATGCATCATTCAGTTCTGTTGGCGTATGCTGGCGCGACATAGTCTTCTCCTTATACGATCAATGAACTATTGCCATTGTTACTGGCAAGGGTAGTGGGCATTTCCAGATAAAAGTCACCAATATTCACGGTGGTCGAATTGACGCCCACCAATGTGATGGTATCTGTACCGATAGTCACAATGGTGTTGCCATTGTTTCCGGTGATAGACACGCTGCTGGCAAAATTACCCGCGTTGATACCTAACAAGACGAGATCAAGGAAGTCCTGCCCGCCGTTGGGGTTACTGTCAAAACCGGTAATTCGGTCCTGCCCAAAGTTGGCGCCAAAGGCGAAGATATCGCTCCCGGCACCACCGTCCAGAATGTCGTTACCTTCCTGACCATTAAGAATATCGTCCCCGCTACCGCCGGAAAGGGTATCCGCGCCCGCACCGCCAATCATGACGTCGTTACCAACTCCGCCTTGCAGGTTATCAGCGCCATCTCCGCCATCGAGGAAGTCATTCCCGATACCACCAAACAACTGGTCGTTACCGCCCATGCCGAACAGATAGTCGTTACCGGTCCCTCCCGTAATGGTGTTCGCAATGGCATTACCAGTACCGATAAAACTACCGCTGCCGGTAAATACCAGTTCTTCCACGTTATCGGTGAGGTCGTAGCTGCTGAGGTTGGTTCGGACAACGTCCGTGCCGCCATTCACACCTTCGATAACTACATCACCGAAATCATCAACGATGTAGGTATCATCGCCCGTGCCGCCGGTCATACTGTCGGCACCAAGCCCGCCATCAAGCGTGTCATTACCGGTATCACCTTGCAGAATATCTTGCCCCGCCTGACCAGAGAGGTTGTCGTTTCCCGCACCGCCAATGAGCAGATCGTCACCTGCACCGCCGAGTAAGGTGTCATTACCGCCTTCACCGCGTAGGATATCGCTCCAGGCAGTACCGACGAGGGTGTTAGCCCCGTTGGTACCCACAATCAGATCGCCCACGGGCTGGGTGGTGGTCGACGTCAGGACAACAGGGGGGTTGCCTTCATCGTCGACGACGGTAACGACCACCTGCAACGTTCTGCCAACCATAGCCTGACCCGGCGTATAGGTGGCGGAAGTCGCACCGTTAATGTTGACGAATCCGGTTGGCGAACTCATTCTCCATTGATAAGTGAAATTACCGCCGCTCAGACCATCGGCGTCAGCAATGCCTGAAACCACTGCGGTCAGCGTCAGGCTTTCAGTTGGGGTGAGGTCGTTAATTACCGGCACACCGGTCGTGGCCTGATTTCGCGGTAGGATCGCCTGAGTTTGTGCCGACACCAGGGTTTCAGCGTCACCCATGCGGTCGTTAAAGCTGGCTACCACACGCAGCGGTGCGCCCTGAATAGCACCAGGCACTCTGAACTCAACGCCGGTTGCCTGATCTCGCCATTGGCCGTTGACGAATGCCTGCCAGGTCATGGTGATGGCCACATCCGCCGCAAGCCCGTTACCATCCAGCAAGTTCGCCACGTTGACGCGCAGCAGGTCGCCCACCGAAGGGTTAGGGTTACTGATGGTCAGATCGCCCGTCGCTTGTTGCCCCGTCACCCACAGCTGCTTCCCATCGCCAAACTCCAGTTTTTCGATGTTCAACAGACGATCGATGCCATCATTCAGGTTCAGCGCGGCATCCGGCGTGGCGTGATCGACGCGCAGGCTACCGTCCGCCATACGGGTAAAGACATAGTTGCTGCTGACATCACGGTACACCGCGACGTCAGTTTCCGTGCCGTTACCTTCATGCAGGATTTCTCGCACAATCGACAGCTGATTCGGTTTCAGCGTGCCGGCCAGCATGTACGATTTCAGTTCAGCCATACCTTCGGCGCTGGTGAGTCCTGCCATACCCGTAACGGCAATACGCACGTTGAGCCATGCATCACCATCAATGATATCGTTACCGGCTTTACCCATAATGCGGTCGCTACCGCCACCGCCGAGTAAAATATCGCTACCATCATCAGGATTCAGGAGCACCGCGTCCGGATTTGTAGAACGCTCTACGCCGAGAATAGCCTGTAAACCGGTGATCCGATCCGCACCTTCCTGGGTCAGGTTGTTAGAGAGGGGAACGCCCTGAACAGGCGCAGTACCTATCGGCTGTTCTGTCCCGGTCAGGATATCGTCGTATTTCCAGCCCGACAGCCCTTCAACAAGATCAAAACGGTCGCGTAGAATAAACTCCTGCTGGTTGACGAAAATAGGGATCCCAAGGTCAGAGTTAGCGCCATTTGGGTCGCCTTTATGGATAGCCCAGTCGAAACCGGCCATGCCATTATTGCGCTGGATCCCCGCGCCCTGAACCATGATGTCGTCACCGGCTTCGCCATCGTAGTCGGTGTCGTTACCCTGGCCGTTGAGGACATCGTGACCGATAATGGTACTGTTGAAGAACAACTCAGAGTTGTCACCCGCCAGCGTGTCAAACCCGTCACCGCCTTCCAGCCAGTCATCGCCTTCGTTGCCCATCAGGAAATCACCACCCGAGCCGCCAAGCGCAAAGTCGTTATCCTGACCCGAGAAGACCTCCTGCGCATCTTCGCCGACCACCACGAAGTCGCTACCGCTGCCACCAAAGACCAGATCGTTTCCGTTACCGGAGAAGATAACGTCATGTCCGGCATCACCGTGCAGGAAGTCCGCATCACCAACAGGCGTACCGGTATCGGTAATAATGTCATCACCGTCACCACCATGGACCACGTCTGCTTCGTCGCCGCCGTCCAGTCGGTCATCTCCGCTATCACCCCACAGACTGTCGATCCCTTTACCGCCGATTAACGTATCATTGCCTGCCGTCCCTCCAAGCACCACATGCCCATCGCCGGTATATTTCAGATACCCGCCATCGGCAAAACTATCGCCGTCAACATCCACACCTGGGTCGCGACGCACCAACAACGGCGAGAGCAGATCCTTCAGTGGATTTCCCCATTTCGGGTCGATTTCCGTTTGCAGCACGCGGTTCACTTCAAAAATATGGTCCGGTGTCTGGAACAGATTTGCGGGCAGGTGGGAGGATCCCTCATCACCAAGATCGCTGTTACGCATTACTAGTGCGGAAAACGAGTTGGCCTCCAGTTCATTGAGTAAGTTTAATCCCTGAACGCGGCTCAGATAGTAGAAACGATCGCCGTCCTGAAGCATTTCCATTTGTGTTTCAAAGACGAAGTTGAAGGTTGAGCCGAGCATGCCGCCAAATTCATTTTTGCGCTCTGCCAGCCCGCCAATCCAGAAATCGACCATATTCAGGCCGGTCTCTTTGGTTGCCCACGCTCCGGTACTGTTAAAGAAATCCATCGCATCCGCAGGCGGGGCATTGTTAGCATCACCAAACAACAGGAAGTTTACCGCTGCACGCTTACCTTCAAGGCTGGTGGCATTGAGGATCAGCTCATGCTGACCATAGGCGGCCATAAAGTTAATGATTGAAGCGGGATTTTTCAGGTAGGTAGTGAAGTCAGCCCAACTGGTATAAGGCTTCAGTTGACTATCACCGCTTAATGCAAAAAACTGCTCGCGGGCCTGGTTCAGCGTCGGCATTGCGGTGTCACGGCCACGGGCTATATTAAGCGCGCCTAAATCGAGGGGCAGGCCGATGAGATTATTACGCAGAGCATCGGTAATAAATTCATCAATTTCGTTACCCACCTGACGCGTCATACCACGCACAATTGCGCCAATAGCCTGATCGTCCGTGACGGTGGCCCCGTTGATTTGATTAAATGCTACCGGATTCAGGAATGCTGAAATCAGGTCAATATCGCCGCTTTGCATATCAATGTCGGTGCGCGCCACGGTTTCTGTCAGCATTGAATGCCCGAAACGGTAAACCACATGCGCAAACTCGGCAAAGATCATCGGGTTTATATCCGCCGTGTTGGAGAAAACAAACGGATCGACGGCGGGTTGTACGGTACGGGCAAACTCCTCGAATACGAGGTGCTGATATTGCATTTCCGTGGAGAAACGACCTGCCTGGAATAGGTACTCACCATTCCATACCAGCGTACTGGTATCGGCAGGTAATTCCGTGATTTGATGATTGGGCATCAACCACTGATTAATGAGGTCGATATCACCGGTTTCCAGCAGTGTTGTTTTATATTGCTCAACCAGACGGTTATGCTCGCTGTGAAAAACGGCGTGCACCGCGGTTAAACCTATATTTTCGTTCCCACGCCCGTCACCGGTAATAAAGTGACGATCGAGCAGTTCGTTATCATAGGTTCCTGCCGGTTGCGCTCCTTCGCCCCCAATCGCAGTGTCATCATCTGCCAGCAGACCCGCTTTTGGCGCGGCAGTATGCGCAATATCATCAAGAAACGCATGTCCGGTGCGGAATGTTCCCTCAGGCAACAGACCGCCGTTGGCTTCAACCAGTCCCCCGGTGGTAACAATCTGTACCTTTCCATTTTCACTTAAAATCAAATTACCATAGCGATCCGTAGCCAGCAGGGGAACATTAAACACATCCTGATCGGTGAGTTTAATGCCAAGCAGAGTTTCAGCCTGGTTTTTAACGTCGGCCCAGGTCGCCAGTCCACCGTTCGCACCGCCTAATAAATTCCCGGTAGGCTCAGGTTTCCCATCAATAATGACGTATTCGCGGATGAAAATCTGATGTGAAGGATGGGAGGTGTAGGTTTGGTTTTGGTCGATGAAGGGGGTAGTCAGGTTTACTGTCTCTCGGTTTTCATCCACCGTTGCCCGGGTTAATAGCATAAAGTTTGTCGACGACCCTTCAACATATAAAGGGTCATCCGGCTGTAGCGGAATGAAAACGATACCGTTGCCTCCTTTGGGAATCAAATCCAGACCGTGGTCAAAAAACTGGCCAAAGAAGGTCATCCAGCCGTTAAAAGCAGGGGAGAGACCGATATCGGGAGACTGGTTAGGAATGGATAACGTTTCTCCGTCTCCTGTAATAGTCCCCCCGCCGGGGGCATCTTTTAACGCGTTAAATACCTCCAGTGCGGCTGGGTTAGATGCCGTTTGATCGGAAATTAAGTTACTAATAATACGTGGGTCGGCATCAATAACGGTGCCACCAATTTGGATATAACTGGTCATTTGGTCCGCATCTTGCCAGTTTAACGCGGTTAATCTCGGCATTGTCTGGTCGGCAGAGCCATATAACTCCTGACCCGGTAGAAGATTATTCCATGAACCATCTACCGTGCGAAGTCCATAAGGTAATAGCGGGCTGGAAACTAATTCTCTAAGCAATTCAGCATTAACGCTACCATCTGGGTTAGTTGCCGCTTCGGATATTTTGATCTGCTTAAGAATAAAAGCAAGATCGTGCAGGGTGACAGTAAAGTCATATTGTGAGGCCATAAGTCATTACCCCTATCTTTACCTGTATTAGCTATCATCACTCTTTTCTTCCGCTTACAAAAAATGACAGAAGAATGAGTCGTATCAGATACCTGATTGTTATTGCATGATTAAAAGTCCATATTTTAAAATATGATGTATCCATGACCAGATTAGCGTTATTCTCCTGAGGATTAGTTAGCACAATAAGATATTCACCTCACTTATATATTAGGTTTTAGAGGTTAACGATCATCGTGTCCCATTGAAATCAAAGACATATTTGAGACACGAAGTTTTGAGAAGACAAGGTCTCCTCAAGGCTGTAAAGGTTTTACTTTTTAAAACGCATATTACAGTTATGTGATGATCATAACTATGGTTTTTCCGTTGGCGACTTCACTCATACTTTTTTATGAAAAGATTAAATTTTCATTTCTTTACATTAGAATTTATGTCAAATCACTTATTAAGAAGAGTTCTCATTAAGTCGGCTTTTAAGATGTCGTTGTGTTGAATTATAAAATTTAATATTGGATAAAATTTAACACGACATCATTCCTGATGCCTGATTATGCTATTAGCATAAATCAATACCATGTGATAGCTGACCCTACATTTAGTAAAGAACGACCTCTCCAAACAGGTAATACAATGAAAAAAAATATAATTTTTCTCTCCGGGATGATCTTTTCATCGGTCGGTCACGCCAGTGCGCTCTATTTCTATGAAATCGGAACGGAGGATACCGCACTGGCTGGTGCAGGGCAGGCCGCTCGTGCTCAGGATACCTCTACGCTGTTAACAAACCCGGCGGGGATGACTCGTTTACCTGACCATATGGTCACCGGAGGATTACAGGCGATGGGCGGAGATATTCCCTATACGCTGAATAATACGACAGATGGCAGACAAAGCCCCGGTAATGTAATGACGCTTTTCCCCAATGCCAGCATGTTTTATACGCAACGGCTGAGTGATACCGTTTCTGCCGGTTTGGGTTTGTACGGCAACTATGGGTTAGGTATCGACTTCGGCAACTGGGCAGGGGCTCGGTTAATTAAACAAAGTACCATGGTTGCGATGACGCTGAGTCCCGCCGTTGCATGGAAACTAAGTGATAAGGTGTCGGTTGGCGCAGCTGCAGGGCTAAACTATGGTTTTCTGTCGCTAAGCAGAGATGTCGATGGCCACGATGAGAAACAAAGCGATCATGACTGGGCGATGAATTACCACCTTGGGTTATTAATGGACATAACTGACAATACTCGGGCGGGTGTAACCTGGACCAGCAAGACTGATTATCATTTCAATATTGACGGGACAGCGCGTTTTCCCAATATACCTAATATTGGATATGATCTGCCGATCTCCACACAGGTCCGTGCTCCGCAGCAGGTGATGTTTAGTCTGGTTCACGATATCAACAGGCAGTGGTCAGTAATGGGCGATCTAGGCTGGCAGGACTGGAGCCAGTTTGGCAGCCCGCAGATTACAATGAATGGTCAGCAAAGCGATCGTGATAATCGTCTGAAAGATACATGGCATACAGCGCTTGGCGTGCAATATCATCCCGATGAGCAGTGGCGCATTAATGCCGGTATTGCATATGACAGTTCACCGTACAAATCGCAAAGTGATGTAGCGCTTTCGATGCCAACCGGCGATGAATGGCGACTTGCCACCGGTGCACAGTACCAGATTACGCCAGCCAGCAATATTGGCGTCGCCGTTGAGTATTTGCACATGCAGTCGTCCAACGTCAAATCTGATATCTTTGCAGGCCAATATAAGAACCCGTGGTTATGGTTTGCCAGTGTCAACTACAGCTATCAATTCTAGCGCCGTTATTCCCGATTAAATATCTCACGAATTGTTAATAGTCACCATAGCGGATTATCTATCCGGCGGTGTCTGGTGACCATCTGCTGGTGGTCTTATCACTTACGCTTGTTTAAATAAAAATAAATTTGTACTTTTATTATTGAGCAATTTATGGTTTTAATATGAATCTGTACTACCTTCATGGAATATAGGTAAAAGCATATTGTTTTCTCGATCAAAATAATACAGGTTTGATTATGCAAATTTCACCTCCGGTACGCCCAGAACAAAGCATACAACGCTTAATGCAAGCACTTGAACCGATTGCAGAAAAGATGAAGGTTGTGCCGCGGCGGCGTATCATGTGGAAATACAAGAATAAGCCTCAACTCTACCTTTTTTTGCAAGGGGAGCTGTCCATTTTACGTTCTTCTGATGGTCTGTTAATCGTGACCGTCTATGAACCCCATCTGTTCGGTATTGCCGAAATGATCCAACCGGTACACGGCCATTTATTGCGCGCTGAAGCTGAATCAACCTTATTACGCGTCGATGCCGATAAAGCACGAGAACTCTTTCATCAACAAGGCTTGTGGGAAGATGCGGCGGCAGTGCTTTCATATCATACGGGTTATCTCTTTTATCGTGATGATTTAGTCGTACAGCAGCGTACTTATTCAGTGATACGTAACCACCTCGAAGAGATGATTTTGTTGCCGGAAGAGACGCGCAAGCGAGTTTCTATTTTGGATTATATTCAGGATCGGACCCACTTATCGCGCAGCAGTGTTTTAAATGTTGTATCTGCGTTAAAAAAAGGAGGGTATATTGATTTTGAGCGCGGAGGGTATCTTACTTCCATCAATAAATTACCTGAGCGCTTTTAAATAAACCCACAAACAAGTTACAAATCGATTTTCTAAATTTAATATTCTATTGTAGTGGCATGCTATATATCAATCGCAATAAATCCTCCTCATCATTCTCTGAGGAGGATTTATTGTTATTCAATAAGATAGTTCACGGACTGATTAATGCTTAACAGTCCTGTTTGATTATGCTCCTTATAATAAAAATTGTTCATTTGCTGCATTTGTTCGAGCTTGGTTAAAGAAGCATAAACCTGGTATGCCTGGCTATGAACGTCAAACATCTCTCTTGGCTTAACCTCATGAAGATATTCATTTTTTAACGAACTCACGACGTTTTCAATTTGCTGTTTATTATCCTGGTATAAGGACAGGGATGCCGAGTCACTACTTGATTTTGACTCGGGTTGTGCCTGAACAACAGGGATCACCATTTTATTGATTTTAACAACTTTCTCTGGGGGAGAAGTATTACAGCCAGAAAGTATCCCAGTGATGAGAAGTAGATAGAGAGTGCGCATATATAGTGTTCTAAAGACAATGGATGCCAGCCATTATCTTTTTATACAGTCAGGTGTCTACAGCTATTTTGTTTAAATAAAAACAAAATGAAATTTAAAATTAAATGTCATTGCATTATATTGTTTCATAAGATCATGTTAGCCTACGAGCATTAGATCATAGAAACCTGATAAACACAGTATTACGGAAGCTTCTCAACAATCGGAGCAGCAGGGTTTCTAATATATTATTAGTGAGGATTTATGAAACTTAATAAACTAGTGAGTTATCTGGCATTAGCTGGCGTGTGTTCAACATCATTAATATCACTACCTGTATTGGCACAGGAAGGGGCAAAAGATGCGACTGCTCAGACCAAAAGTGCGAATGACGCCTTATATGGTCAATTGCCATTCACTGATAAAACCGATTTTATGAACGCTCATAAAGGTTTTATTGCTCCACTTCCCAGTGAATTGATTAAAGGTAAGCAGGGAAATGTTGTTTGGGACCCTCAGCAATATGCCTTTATCAAAGAGGGCGAAAAAGCCCCCGACACGGTTAATCCAAGCCTGTGGCGGCAGTCGCAGTTGATCAATATTGGCGGTTTGTTCCAGGTCACCGATGGCGTGTATCAAATCCGTAATCTTGATCTCTCGAATATGACAATTATGGAAGGGAAAGAGGGTATTACGGTCATTGATCCGCTGGTATCGGCAGAAACCGCGAAAGTAGGAATGGACCTTTATTATAAGAATCGCGGTAAAAGACCCGTTGTTGCCGTCATTTATACGCACAGCCATGTTGACCACTACGGTGGCGTTCGCGGCGTGATTGATGAAGCTGATGTAAAATCCGGTAAAGTGAAGGTATATGCACCGGCTGGTTTTATGAAGGAAGCTGTATCTGAAAATATTATGGCAGGTAACGCCATGAGTCGCCGAGCCAGTTACATGTACGGCAATCTGTTGAAACCGGATGCAAAAGGTCAGGTCGGTGCGGGTCTGGGAACGACAACCTCCGCGGGTACGGTGACGCTGATTGAACCCACGAACTATATTACCCACACCGGACAGAAAGAAGTTATCGACGGCCTTACCTATGATTTCATGATGGCGCCGGGATCGGAAGCACCTTCTGAAATGCTGTGGTATGTAGAAGAGAAGGGAATGATCGAAGCTGCAGAGGATGTCACCCATACGCTGCATAACACTTATTCATTACGTGGCGCGAAGATCCGCGATCCGCTGGCATGGTCAAAATATATCAATGACGTTATTAGCCGCTGGGGTGGAAAGGCAAACATTATTATTGCTCAGCATCACTGGCCGACCTGGGGTAATGAAAATGTGGTGAAGTTAATGAAAAGTCAGCGTGATATGTACCGTTACATCAACGATCAGACGCTGCGCATGGCTAACCAGGGGCTGACCCGTGACGAAATCGCCGCTAACTTCAAACTGCCGTCTGGTCTGGAAAAATCATGGGCCAGCCGTGGATACTATGGTTCTGTCAGCCATGATGTGAAAGCAACGTATGTCTTTTACCTCGGCTGGTTCAATGGTAATCCGGCAACACTGAATGAATTACCGCCCGTTGATGCCGCGAAGAAATATGTCGATTATATGGGCGGCGCCGATGCAATCATGCAAAAAGCGAAAACTGATTACGCCCAGGGCAATTACCGTTGGGTGGCGCAAGTCACTAACAATATCGTCTTTGCTGATCCGAGCAATAAAGAAGCCCGTAATCTGGAAGCAGATGCCCTTGAACAAATGGGTTACCAGGCTGAGTCCGGTCCATGGCGTAATTTTTATCTGACAGGTGCACAAGAATTACGCAACGGTGTGGTAAAAGGCGCGACGCCAAATACCGCCAGCCCGGATACCGTTAAGGCCATGTCGCCGGAGATGTTCTTTGATTATCTCGCGGTACATATTAACGGAGAAAAAGCGGCAAATGCGCAGGCAGTCTTCAACGTCGATTTAGGTGCTGACGGCGGTAAATACAAACTGGAACTGGAAAACGGTGTTCTTAACCATAGCGCTGATGCACAGGCCAGCAACGCTGATGCCTCCATTACACTTAACCGTGCAACATTGAACAAAATCATTCTCAAGGAAGAATCGCTGAAACAGGCAGAAGAGAAGGGTGATGTACAAATTTCCGGCAATCATGCCAAGCTTGATGAGTTCCTCGGGTATTTAGATAGCTTTGATTTCTGGTTTAACATGGTAACGCCTTAACTTCAGAGACAAACTATGCCATAACCCGCCAGCACTGGCGGGTTTTTTATTGTTGCTTATCAGAGTATTGAGTCGTACGAGACTGTATAGCAGTTGCTATACATAAGCTTTATGATATGCTTGTAAAGCAATTGCTATACAAGAGGCTTAATAATGAAATCAGATGTCCAGCTCAACCTTAGAGCTAAAGAATCCCAACGCGCGCTTATTGATGCGGCCGCAGAGATTCTACATAAATCGCGTACAGACTTTATTCTGGAAATGGCCTGCCAGGCGGCAGAGAACGTCATTCTCGATCGCCGAGTGTTTAATTTTAATGATGAACAATACGCTGAGTTTATCGAGATGCTTGATGCTCCGGTTGCCGAAGATCCCGCTATCAGGAAGCTACTGGCAAGGAAACCACAGTGGGATTTGTAACCGCACCTGAGCCGCTAACTCACATTCATCAATTGGCGGAATTTGTCAGCGGAGAAATTGTTCTCGATGATTGGTTAAAGCAAAAAGGGTTGAAAAATCAGGCTCTCGGTGCAACCAGGACGTTTGTTGTCTGCAAAACAGACACGCGACAAGTCGCTGGCTTTTATTCACTGGCCACTGGCAGCGTCAACCACACAGAAGCAACAGGCAATCTTCGGCGTAACATGCCAGATCCAATCCCCGTAATTATCCTTGCCAGATTGGCCGTAGATCTTTCTGTTCGTGGAAAAGGGTTAGGGGCCGATCTGCTTCACGATGCGGTACTGCGGTGTTACAAAGTGGCAGAAAATATTGGCGTGCGTGCCGTTATGGTGCATGTGCTCACAGACGAAGCTAAACGTTTTTATCTTCACCACGGATTCAAAGCATCTCAACTGCAGGAACGAACTCTGTTTCTCAGGCTTTCATGATTGTAATGAGCAGAGGAGGTCAATGGCCAAACGTGGGCCACATGGGGACTTAACTGAGTACGTATCAAATTGCATTTAACATAATATACATTATGCGCACTAACGTAGATAAAGGCTGAATCTGATGTTTTATGGTCATCCTTGTGCTGCTCAATAATGACGCCTCAAAACCCTTTCAAGCACAGTTTCCTCAACAGCGCTAACAGTTCTGGATGATGGCTCTCGACTACAGCTGGTTATGCAAATAGCTGTTTATGTCTTCTACAATTCCACCGCGACTCTCACTTCACTGAACATTAAAACTGATAACTGTAGTTCACACTGGCAAACCACAGATACGGATTATCGTAACTCCCCTGATAAATTGATGGTGACTGTTGCCAGGCTAAATCACCGGATTAAAAGCGCGACTTGTGCATACGTTCGAGCTGGATTTTGTCTGCTTCACTCGCTGTGTCAGCCAGGGACTGAAAACTATCTGGTGCGTAATAAGTTTTCGGTCGCGGAAGCGATTGCATGGAAGTGCCCGGGTAAATTTGTAACTCGCCCAGGCGCGCAAGCCGATATCCTTCGATCACGGCGGGAAAAGTCAGTTGCAGTGGCGTGGCGTTCTCGTACGAAACTGGGGTTGGTAACCGGTTATGCTCAAGATTATAGTTACGCTTTAACACCAGAAATTTATCTGGAACCCTACGTTTACTGTTCCACCAGTCACCGTCCAATTCGCGAAACTTACGCTCAGTTTCAGTCCGGGTTGCGACGCCAAGTTGCAGTAAAACCCGCTGCAGTTCGCGATCCACCGCCGCGTTGTATTCCGTAATGGATTCCACCCTGCCCTGTAAAATCACGTTGATGGCGATACGAGCACCCAGTAGATTTGAATAGAGATCTTCCGGGGAAAATGCAGAAATCTGCTCAGAAAAACCGGGAACAGACTCGAATCCATACCACTGTGCAATTTCGTGCCATTGAGCCAGTTCAAAGGCCAGATTCCCCGCCAACCAGGCGGCCAATGTGTAACGCTGCGCCATTGCTGCAGGAGGTGTGAAACCGTGTAGCTGTATCCGTCTGACGCCCAATTCTTCGCTGTAAAAAAAACGCCACTGTTGACCAAGTTTTGGATAAATACGAGAAAAGAGGTAAAAGGTGTTATCCGCCGTATCGCGAACGTGAGCTATGTCGATAAACCCCCCACGGTGGGTATAAAGCAGTCCGTCTTTTTCCTCACTCAGTCCAACGATATTTTTCACGGCCCCCAACGCACTATCGTTATAGTGATGACGCCCCAGTGAATTTAACGTTAATACATTGCCAATCTGGTAGACAGGGATCGGCACACCTATCGCCCTGACATGAAGATCATAGCCAAACGCGCAGCATGGGCGTAGTGACTCCGGCGGTGCTAAATGGCTGACAACGGGATACGCCTTATGCGCTTGTTTAAGAGTGAGGCCAGGAACTTCCGCGCAGGCGAATCCGGCTACCAGCAGTAAAAACAGAAATCCTTTAGCCATTCAGAATGCCTCCGCAATTTGAAAATAGAATCCTGCACTCTCTCTCCCAAATCCTAAATCCAGGCGGATATTCATGGCGGGCTTCACTTCAAAGCGATAGCCGACACCCGCATTAGGTAAGATCGGATGATGTCCCATATCGTCAATGTTTCTGCCTAAAGCTCCTGCGCCCAACCACAACACGTAACCATGTCGCCAGTTGAGTTTTTTTCGATATTCCACCTGCCCACTTACCACATCCTTATCCCGATAACGCCCCTGGTAATACCCCCGCAGACGGCGGTCGTCTCCGGCCATTGATAAACGATCCCACGGCACGTCTCCACGAGTGAAACGTCCCCATAAATCGAACGCCAGCACAGTCCTGTCATCAAGTAAAAGGTAACGATCGTACTGAACCTGTGCTGCCGTAAAATGAGTATCTGAACCAAAAGACGGATCAAACCAGGTGTACTCCAGCTTAAAATAGTGTCCATGCTGTGGCCGCGTGACAACGTCACGCGTGTCGTAACTCAGACTTACACTGGGTCCAGACGATAACGGCGATGTCTGCGCATTATTTAGGCTGAACACGTCCCCCTGATGCGGATCGTCAACGTCCGCCTGCATAGAAGAAAAATCCCAACCCGCGCCGAGATAAACGCGTTCAGCGATTTCTCGCATCAATACAGGATGCAAACTCACAGAGTTGTTGGTGTAATCCTGTTCATTACCCTGGGCTGCGTCGTAGCCAATGCCCCAAAAACCCGTTGGCACTTTGTTCACTGAGCCGTCCACAAACAATCGCCAACGGTCGTCGGTAAAAAAGGTATAACTGCTGATCCCCATTCCCAACGCCCCGCTGGCGCTGACATAACCCGTCAAGGAAACAGAAGAGTTCTGAGTTGTTTTATCTGCCGCATCCACCCGGTAGATCCCCGCCACCGCCATGCCAAGACCCAGCTTCAGCTCTGGAGTGTAAAATGGCCCCGGCAACACGCTCCAGTTCACCCCTTTTGCCGGATCGTACTGGTTATCCGCACCCAGCTTCCCGAGGAAAGCGTCAATTGAGGGTTGATCCAATGTTAACGCCTCCGCAGACCAGGTCGTCAGAGCCAATAGCGATGTCAACATGACGCGATAACCGTTCATCAGAAGCGATATTCACCGGCAATAAAGAAGCTATTGCGTTCGTTAAATCCAAACTCCGTCAGGACGTTAAATTGTGGCGTCATTTCAAACTGAGTCCCCAGCAGCATGTTCCACGGAGAGGTCAGATTCTGTTTAACATCAAATCGCCCGTTGCCATCCTGGTTTACGGCCTGGATCAGTGGCTGAAGCTCAGCGGGCATATGCAGATCGGAGAGGCTACCCCTGAACTCCTGCTGCACGTTCTGGTACATACTCCCCACCCAGACGCTCAGATGCGATTCGCCCACCGGCCCCTGAAATTTAAAGCGATACCCAACACGGGGAGACACGGTAAGGGCTGAAATTTTGCCATCCAGAATGTCAAAATCAGTACGGGTATAGTTGGTATCCACCAGGGCAAACCAGTTTTCGTATCCTCCTGCCAAAGTAATACCGGTTCCCCAGGTTGTGCCTTTAAAATCGAGAACAAAATCAATATCCTGTAGCTCACCGCTCTGATAAAGCTGATGCACAGATGATGCGATAATGCGGTCAACACCGGTGTAGCGCGAAGGGTCTGCATCTACTGAAACATTCGAGACCGACGATCCGCGTGTGTGCCCTACCAGCCCGTAAATGTTCAAAAACGGGAAGACCCACATGTCCAGACGTAGGTTTTCAGTTTTGCTCTGTTCACGCGTATGGCCGGCATCAATATTGAACATATCGACAGGAATCGGGTGATTGCCAAGCGCCAGTCCGGAAAAACTGATGCTATCGACATCAATATTTTGCCGCATGTTCATATAGCTCAGGTTTATGCCAAACGGTAGCGGAATGGCATATCCCCGCGCCCTGGCCTCCTCGCCCCAAATCGGAAACGTGCTGGCATCAGTTTCAGCTGCGCTGGCCACGCCGGAAACCCACAGCAACGGAACAACCGCGTGGAACCATTTCATTATTTGTCCTCATTCATTCCGCTCATCCCTACAGGCCAGAGCCAACATTAAAATAAACTGCTTGTTCGTTATCGCTAAAAGCGACATCTACACCGGTACGCAGTCCGTATTCGCGCGCAATCAAATATCGAATACCGCTGCCCCAGGTCACTTCTGCGCTACGGTAAAGCTCTGATGTACTGTCTGCCGCACTTCCAGCACCGACAAAACCCAAAACAATCCAACGCGACGACATTTGCCAGGCTAACTGCGTCTGAACGGTACTCACGTCATCCCCCTGGTAGCGATAGCGAGAGATACCACGAAGTTCGATATAAGGGCGCGCCATTGGTGGCAGATGTTTATCCTGCTGCGACAGCGTTTGATAGTCCCCTGCAAGTGAAAGCGTCCAGTCGGCGTTCAGTGGCAGGAAAAACTTGCCTTCGAGTGTCAGCAGGTCGTAGCGATAGTCGCCCCCAAGATAGTGGCCGTAGAATTGATACTCGCCGCTAAGAGAAAGCCCGCGTCCGGGCCAAAAGAAGTTATCAGTTGTGTCGTATTCTGCTACCAGCCCCAATGCAGAGGTGATGCTGCTTTCACCCAATAGCTGCCGCCATACCTGGTTGACGAGCGGATTATTGCGGGCAGAGATATCCATCTTTGCCCAGAACTGTGATGCTCCCAGAAAAACGGGAGAATCCCCTGCGCGAAAGAGAAGCTTTTGCATACCGCCATAACCGCGAGTTTCGGTTTCCACGGCCCGGTTATTGCCAAAGCCCAATACGTCACCGGAATATATATCCAGATTGACATCGGCATAGCCTCCTGCAACCAGATAGCGAATGTGGTCATCCTGCCAGGTGTGGCGATGCCCCCCTCCTACAAACCAGGTACCGTTTTGCGTTCCGCCACCGCCAAACGCGCTCATGGCCGGGGGAATAAACTGCCCATCAACCTGTCGTCCCTTGCCATGCAGAAACAGACCGAACAGGCCGCCGCCATAACCAACGGCCGGTTCGGTAATAACCAGCGGAATCGGTAGAAAACCGTACGGGTTTTCTTGTAAATAACGGCTCATGTCCACCATGCCGTCTTCAGGATCAATAAGCCCTGTCGCCATAGCGCGCCAACACAGCAGAGGAATTAGCAGAAAAAGCCAACGCATTATTTCCCGCCTTCTGGCGGTGTTGCGGGTGCGGTATACCAATTCTCTTTGGCCACCATCACGCTGTTTTCTGGCTGTAGCACAAAATTCGGAGACATAATCTGCACGTTAAATTCGTTGAATACGTCCTGGATATTGCTGTGCAGTTCATTGCGGGCATCTGCCAGAGATACATCCGGCAGCAGGCGCACCTGCAATTCATAGGAAATATACCAGTCCATCAGACTCAGCTGACGCACCAACGGCGGCTGTGAAAGGTCGATTCCTTTGGCACGCTTGGCTGCCAACTCCAGCATTGCGTGAACCTGGCGCCAGGGCGTGTCGTAGCCAATGGTAACGCCGACCGTCAGGTTAACGCCGCCGTTGGTGCTTTGCGCGCTAAGGTTAGTAATTTTTCCACTAACCACTACCGCATTTGGCACTGTGACCACGTAATTTTCACGAGTGATAATTTTGGTCGCGAGCATACCAATTTCGCTTACCAATCCCTCGTTGTCCGCTACCCGAATCATGTCGCCTTTGCGCAGAGCGCGCGAATAGATCAAAACCAGTCCGCTCATTGCGTGGTTCATCACCCCGGCCGACCCCAGCGTGAGCATCAGGCCAAAGAAAACGCTGATGCCTTTAAACGCCAGTGAATTGGCTCCAGGCAAAAAGGGATAAGCTGCAGATAGCGCAAAGAGCCACACCACCACAGAGATCAACTTCCTGGTTGCGCCCACGGTTTCAGGGTGAATTCCAGGCAACTGCAAACGCCCTGCCTCCACCTGGTTGAGAACCACCTTAAGCAGCTTCAGGATGAACGCGGTGATGAGAAAAATGATCAGGACGATCATCAAGCCAGGTAACGCTGAGACAATTGACAATGCAATATCACGCACTACGCGTACAGACCAGTCACCAAGGGACTCTCCCCAGACGCGCGTCCAGGGAAACAGGCTAAAGACCCAACTCAGCCAAACATAAAGTGCAACGATACCAAGCAGGATCATCAACAGTGCGTACAGGCGTGTCTCGATAGCGCCGATAAAACGCCGCCAACTCTGGGGGATCCAGCTTTTGTTCTCAAAAATGCGACGACGATAAACGCGTCTAACCCAACGCCAGGAACGGTATGCACCGAACCAAAACAGCACCAGTCCCACCAGACCAGCCACCGTTTTCACCGCCGACAGCGCCAGCCAGGCGCTGTTATACTGATCGCTCAATGCAGACCGCTGCGCCTCCATGCGCGCCAGTACGCGCTGCGCCGCCTGGTCGAGCGTAAGATCGTCTCCTTCGTCGAGATCGCCTTGTGTCAGCAACATCACCGGTTTACCGTTCATCACGATAAGCCTTCCCGGCTGGTTATAACGCGTGACCGACACAACTTGTAGCGGTTCGCGAACATCGGCTTCAGTGAAATTTCGTAGCGTATTGCGGATGCGCAGCACCCGCTCCTCTGGCGTGGTAAGGCCGAATTTCGCCTGGAGCATGACAATCGGTTGATGAAAAATATAAACCGTTCGCGCGCGTTCCTTTTCGGTGGGCTCCTGACGAGGTTCCGCCGCATATGTGTTAACAACCAAAGAGGAAAGGAAGCACATTAAAAAAGCGATCACAATCCTGTTCATATTCGCCACCGAAAACACGAGAATTATCGTTATTATTCAAAAAGCCAACGCAAATTTGATTGCTTTTTTTAGCATAGACCAGCCTTTCACTTACGCAATGTTAGTCAGAATGAGATCTTCATTTGATGTGAACTCTGGGAAGGCTCTTATCTTTATCGTCGCTAATTTGAAACGCATACCTCTGACCAAAAGTACATAGTCTCAATTATTACGTCATGAGATTCTGGCTTTGGTAGCTTTCATTTAAAAATATAAAGCCGCACATCTTTGATTTTTAAGCAATGGTATGTAATCGTTCGTTATATACTGAACCAGGTGACTTCACTTACTTTCAGAAATACGATAATAAAATTGAGTACATATCGGACAATGCGAAACAAAAAAAGCAAAACCATCCTACGCTTCATGCTCTTGCTACTATTTACCTCTACGCTGTCGAGCTGCACATTAACCCGTGTTTCCGACAGCACACATGCCAAAGAGGTCGATGAGCTGAATGTTATTGGTCTGAGCCTGGAGGCAGCAAGGCAAAGAGCAACTGAAAAAGGTTTTGTGTGCAGCGAATACGGAAACGTGAACACGGTTGTAACCGAACAGGGTGAGCATCGATGGCTACAAACTGAGTGCCGCAAGAAAAGTGCAGAGCTGTTCTGCCCGCAAATGCGTTTTGTCGTTCTTAATGTCGATCCCAACACGAATAGAGTCGTTGATGTTGGCAATTATGTTAATCAACACACCTGTTTTTAAAGACAACACCTGCATCTTGCGCTAATAATCGTATCGACTAAAGGACGTTATCTTGCTCATCAGAATCATCATCGCAATGGTCGCATTTGCCGGCAACTCCGTACTTTGCCGACTCGCGTTGAAGGGGATGCATGCTGATGCTATTTCATTCAGCAGTCTCCGGTTGATAAGTGGCGCAATTGCCCTTTTTTTATTTATTACGATAACATCTGACAGCAGAAAATTTGAGTTCAAGTGGTTAAATGCCCTGCTACTTTGCATCTATGTTTTTTCATTCTCCATTGCCTATGTTTCTCTCAGCACCGGCGCTGGTGCCCTGCTGCTCTTTGGTACCGTTCAGCTCGTCATGACAGTATGGGGGATAGCTCAGGGAGAAAAGCTCGTAATTTTAAAAATAACAGGAATACTCGGAGCATTGGCTGGAATAGCCATATTGCTGCTTCCTGGTGCAGAACGCCCTTCCTTGTATGCTGCATTAATGATGGTTATTGCTGGGTTAGCCTGGGCTTTCTACAGTATCACAGGGAAAAAAATCACGGATGCTGCTTCTACCGGGGGAAATTTCATCCTGTCAATCCCGGTCGCATTGATTATCCCTCTGTTCTTCCGCTCTCATCTTCATATTGATATATATGGATTAGTTCTGGGCGTGCTTTCTGGTGCAATTACATCGGGAGGTGCATATCTGCTCTGGTATTCATTGCTCCCCTTACTCAGGTCCACAACGGCCAGTACTATTCAACTCAGCGTACCTTGTCTGGCCACTCTCGGTGGGATCCTATTTTTGGGCGAAACGCTCACCGTCAGAATCCTTCTCGCAAGCGTCATTATTTTGGCTGGAATTGGCTTAGTTATTTTCTCTGATATGAGAAAAGGAGCAAAATAGACTGATTAATTATCGGCAAAGACGATACAGAACATGTTGTGCCAATCGATGATCTGGCGGCAACGCGGGATGCGTGAACTCTTCTGTTTTATTCATACCAAGTCGGATCATCAGATTCTCTGACGGTTTATTCAGCACAGAAGTAAATGAAACGACTTCATTTAGTGCCAGTACGTCAAAAGCAAATGCAAGACTCGCTTGCGCGGCTTCTAACGCCAGACCCTGGTGCCAGTATGCTTTAGCAAGGCGCCAGCCAATTTCGGTACAGGGTGAAAAATGAAATTTATCAGGTTGTGGATGCAACCCCACACAGCCCACAAACTGGTGTGTTTCTTTTAGCTCTACGGCCCAAAATCCCCAGCCGCGTTCTGCAATACCTTCACTAAATCTATCGGCCAGGTTATCGCTTTCAGCTTTCTGTAGCGGCGCGGGGAAAAAACGCATCACGTCAGAATCGGCATTGAGTGCAGCAAAAGGGGCTCGGTCTTTAGCCTCCCACTGTCGTAATATCAACCTTGATGTTTCCAGCATATTCCTGCCCTTATCATTCATTTTCATATAATCTTCTAAAATAAGTGGCTCATCGGCAAGGTCTTATACCGTCCTTTTCCGACTTTTCCTCTCATACTGGAGATTTATACATGGCCGACTGGAACCCTTCGCTTTATCTGCAATATGCAACTGAACGTTCAAGACCCGCAGCAGAATTACTCAGCCGTGTGGCGTTAGAAAATGTCCGCTCAGTTGTTGATCTTGGTTGTGGTCCGGGAAACAGTACGGCATTGCTGCATCAGCGCTGGCCCACGGCAAAGACAACAGGTGTCGATTCTTCACCTGCTATGCTGAATGAAGCACGCAACGCATTACCTGACTGCCATTTTATCGAAGCGGATATTAGCCAGTTTAAGCCCGAGCATCCCGTGGATCTGCTTTATGCAAATGCGTCGTTACAGTGGGTGCCCGATCACTATGAATTATTCCCACATTTGGTCTCACAGCTGAGTCACAACGGCGTTCTGGCCGTGCAAATGCCGGATAACTGGCTGGAGCCCACGCATGTACTGATGCGCGAAGTGGCTTATGAACAAGATTACCCCGACCGGGGGCGTGCTCCGCTTCCTGGTGTTCACGCCTACTATGATATTTTGACCGAAGCGGGTTGTGATGTAGATATCTGGCGTACAACGTATTATCACATTATGGATTCGCATCAGGCGATTATCGACTGGGTAAGCTCAACGGGACTACGCCCCTGGTTGCAGGATTTGAGCGAAAGCGAGCAGCGTCATTACCTGGCTCGCTACCATGAACTACTTCAGGATCAATATCCGTTGCAGGAAAACGGCAATATTTTGCTGGCATTTCCGCGGTTGTTTATTGTTGCCAGACGCAATAGTTAAGCGTTTATCATCAGACAGATCACAGGACTGGGCTACCGAGTATGCGCGCCCTCGCCTTTTTATCATAAGGATCTAGTGACTATGTCTGGCATCTGCTAGTGTCTTGCCACATGTTTCTGACGGGAGTTGTTATGTCTAAAGTCTACATTGGTGGGTGTCTGTGTGGCTCGATCCGCTTCACTGCCAGCAGTCCTAATAATTCCCATACCTGCTCATGCGATATATGCCGGAAACATACGGGGGCCCCGACCGTCGTCTGGATTGAGTTTGATGCAGAAAATGTAGAATGGACAGGAAAAGCCGGAAAACCGACAACCTGGCGCTCATCTGAAACCACCAGTCGGGCTTTTTGCCCTCAGTGCGGTAGTTCCGTGGGCGCCATCGATGACGCTCCGGTCATTGCGCTTTTAGCCGGCGCTTTTGACGATCCTAATGATGAAGCTCTGGCGCCGGAGTTTCATTCGTTTTCTGATATGCGGCCAGCATGGTGGGAAACTGAACGAAACTAAGTTAGTTGGTAATGTTTATCCGGCATATGTTTTGCTGGCACATTGGTTTCATCGTTCATTTGCAGTAAATCGATTTCGATTGCATTGCAAATCGCATCCAGCGGCAGGTCATTGTTCTCAGTACCAAACGGATCTTCAAGCTCTTCCGCAAGCGCATCGAGCGAGATAAAAGTATAGGAAATAAGCACTGAAATAAACGGCGTCATGTAGTGAAGATCCACCACCAACGCGAATGGCAGCATGATACAAAACAGATAAACAGTGCGATGAAGGATCAAAGTATAAGCAAACGGAACGGGTGTATTCGCGATTCGCTCACAACCTGCCAGTACTGCCGACATATCATTTAATCTGTTGTTTAAACTATGAAATAATATATCGGACAGCTGTCCATCACGTCTGCGTACGGCCAACCACTCCCCCATCAGCAACAAAATGCGGTTTGCTGGCGATTGTGCGGCAAATACCGTCTGCAGATCTTTCTCGCTGAGATATTTCGTCAACGGCTCTGCCTGTGGGTTTCGACGTAATGTCATGCGTAAACAGTGGGCAAATGCGATTTGCAGACGAACAAACTGCCCCAGTTCGGCGTCATCCGGTAAGGTGGTTTTCACCTCGCGAAGTAGTGACCGGGAAGCAATCATCAACTGCCCCCACAGGTGTCGGGCTTCGACATAACGTGAATAGCAGGCGTTATTGCGAAAACCTAAAAAGATAGCAATCGCCACGCCCAGAATACTGAACGGTGCCAGGGTAAATTTGATACCCAACATCGTATACCAGGGCAACATGATGATAACGGCGATGGAGAGCAGGAAGTTCAGCAGCAGTCGTGAAAATATTTTAGATAATACGGAACCATGCCAGACGAATATCAGGCGCAGCCAGTGTTGTTGGGGACGAACGATCATGGTTATCTTCGGGAAAATGTGAAATCCGTCACATTAGACGCGATAGCGATCAATGTTGCAAGTTAATCGCAACATTATCCCAACAACTTTGTCCCTGCTTAAAATGAAGCCGCACCTAAGTCACAGACCGGGTTTATGATATAAACCACACAGTATGTTGTAACTAATGTATATCCAGAAAAAACCCGGCCTGAGCCGGGTTGTCGGTAGTCGTCTTAGCACAGTGGCTTAACGGCTTCACGCATACCTTTTGCCAGAATGGTATCCAGATCGGCAGAGACCTGTTCCACCAGTCCAGAAACCTGCGTCAGATCTTGTTCCCAGTGTTCTTTGACACCCAGTACAGATTTGACCAACGCTTCGGTACTTATCTGGCGATCGCGATGCTGGGACCACAGCTGTTGAAAACGTTCTATCCAGTGCGCATCATCCTGAACCGGATAAGACTCACCGTTGCGCTCTCCACGATAAAAAGCAATTAACGCGGCAAGCGCAAACGTCAAACGCGCCGGCAGCTTACCGCTGGCCTGTTGCCCTGCCAGCAGTTGCGGCAATATACGGGTGCGGAACTTGGTCATGCCATTCAGGGCAATCGACAGCAGCTGATGTTTTATATACGGGTTGCAGAATCGACCGGTTACCGCGCTGGCGAAAGAAGCTAACTCATCACGTGGTAAATCCAGTACCGGAATGATCTCTTCATAGATCGCTTTCTCCACGAAAGCACAAATCTCAGCGTCATTCATCGCCTCGCCCACGGTGTCCAACCCTGCCTGCCAGGCAACAGGGACCAGCGCGGTGTGAGCACCGTTGAGAATCGCCACTTTGCGCTCTTTGTACGGTTTGATGTCATCCACGATCAGGACATTCAGCGGATACTTATCCAGACGTAGTTCTGCGGCTAATGACTTCGGCCCCTGAATGACAAACAGATAGAAATGTTCTGCGGTATCGAGGAAAGCATCATGATAGCCCAGTTCAGCTTCGAGCTTAGCTACTTCATCACGCGGATAGCCGGTAACAATACGGTCCACCAGCGTTGAGCAAAATGCATTGGCCTGATCCAGCCACTGAATAAACGCTTCCGGCAGCGCCCATTCCTGAGCGTAGCGCAGAACCAGTTCACGCAGTGCATCACCGTTATAATCAATCAGTTCGCAAGGGATGATAATCCAGCCTTTATCCAATGCGCCGTTAAAATAGCTGAAGCGTTCGAACAGCAGACGCGTCAGTTTAGCCGGATAACTAACCGCTGGCGCGTCGTCAAACTTATCGCCTGCGTGGTAACTGATACCTGCTTCCGTGGTGTTAGAGAACACAAAACGCATATCAGGATTATGCGCCAGCTTCAGGAACTCATCGTATTCGCTATAGACGCTGATTTCACGGTTAACTGAACGAATTAGACGGGCATCACTGACGGCCTCGCCCTTCTCATTCAAACCACGAATGATAGTGGTATAGAGGCCATCCTGCGTACTCAGCGATGGCGGGAAGGAACTTTCGATAGGACGAACAATGACCACACCAGCGTTCAGATCGGTATGCTCGTTGAGCAGATCTACCTGCCAGTCTACAAAGGCGCGCAGGAAGTTTCCTTCACCAAACTGAATAATGCGTTCAGGATACTGAGCACCGGGGAAATCGCGACGATTTAGTGTTTGCACAATGGGTTCCCTTTATGATTAGTCATACAACCTGATTGAATTGGTCCAATAGGTTAGCAAACTTTAATACATTGAAACCCTGTTTTGATCAATCCCCGGCGACAAATTAGAGCGTTTTATAGAAAAGTGTGGTTCCGGTCAGCGTCCCGTTGGGCATTTGGGCATAGTCAGGTATCACCCCTACCTTTTTCCACCCACAATTGTGGTAGAACAACTCCGCACCACTGCCCGTCGCCGTATCAAGCACCAGCAGCGTTTTACCTTGTTGACGCGCGCAACTTTCCAGTTCGTTCATCAATTCACGGGCCAGGCCACCGCGTCGCGCTGAGGGGTGAACCAGCAGTTTGGCGACATCAGCACGATGAGGTTGATTTTCGGGTTGATCGATAATGAGTTGGACGGTACCGACAAGCACCCCCTGCGCATTCTGCGTAGCAAGAACGATCCGTTCTCCGCGAGAAACACTTTGCGCGACCTTCATCCAGAAAGGCTCTGATTTTTCGCGATTAAAGGGCAGCATAAAACTGACGGAGGCACCGTCATTGACGCACTGTTCAAGAACATCGCTGAGCTCGTCGATTCTCGACAGAATCTGTGCCGCGCTCAGCACAAAGCAGGGTTTGCCGGAAGCCATGGTTTCTCCTTAGATTGACCCCTTCATACTGCTTTTAACAATTACACAACTCAAGGGGGCATATCATAGGATAATGTTATCTATGGCTTGTTCATTTGGAGCACTAACCAGTAGTAAATAACCGTGACAACGTAACGTTGCTGTTCATCGTTTAGCGCTACACCCTGAGGTATATCATGCCATTTCGCCAGACACCCTCGACAGCACGTCGCCGTAGCATGTTGAGCAATAAATACCGGGTGACCACGCATAGGGGTCTGTTTACCATCATTGGCGGGAAACGCAGGTGCCAGTCGTTTAGCTATAAAATCCGCAGCATGTTGTTCGATAACTGGCGCCCCTTTATCCAGACAATACTGCCTTTCTTTCTGACCAAGACGAAACCGCGAGCGAAACGTTGATTTCGCCAGCCGGGCAAAAAGAGGATCGAGCGTTTTCATCAGTAAACCGAGCGCCCCAGCTGTTGTGTTAATTGCTCCAGCACGGCGATACCGGCCAGTGAATTTCCCGCCGGATCCAGTTCCGGACTCCAGACAGCAATCGCCATCTCGTGTGGCACGATCGCCACGATGCCGCCACCCACACCAGATTTCGCCGGAAGCCCGACCCGCCAGGCAAATTCCCCTGCGTTCTGATACATGCCACTGGTCGCCATCAGCGCATTGATCTGCCGGGCCTGCATCGGAGTGACCACAGGCTCCGCAAGATGAAAGGCATGCCCTTGATTTGCCAAAAAGACAAAAGTCCGCGCCAGTTCCACACAGCTCATTTTCAGCGCGCAGTAGTGAAAATAGTTCTGCAAAACGGTGGGCACGTCATGGTGAAAATTGCCGAAGGATTTCATCAACCATGCAATAGCGGCGTTACGCGCCGAGTGCTCAAACTCCGATCGCGCGACCGTCGCATCATAGGCGATATCCGACACGCCGCTTAATGCCCGCACCACTTCCAGCATCCGTTGACGCGGTGCGCTTAGACGCCCTTGCAGCATATCGCAAACCACCAGCGCCCCGGCATTAATAAAGGGGTTGCGAGGGATACCCTGCTCCATTTCCAGCTGTACCAGGGAGTTAAAAGGATGACCGGAAGGATCTTTGCCGACGCGCTGCCAGATCTCCTCTTCCTGATAGTGACGCATCGCCACGACCAGACTGAGCACCTTTGAAATCGACTGTATAGAAAAACGTTCTTGCGCATCTCCCGCCTGATAGTGCTGTCCATCAACGGTACAGATAGCAATACCCAGTTTTGAACCGTCGACGGAGGCTAATGCCGGAATGTAATCAGCGACTTTACCCTGACCAATCAGCGGACGAACCTGCTGCACAATGGTCTCTAAAATTGAATTGTCCATGGCCCTGGCCACAACATGCTCCTTGCTCGCAGGTATGAAAGGCCTGCGAGTATAACAGAGCTGAATACGCAGCGTCAGGCCGGAAGACGGAATCTGGCCACGGCCTGCATAAGCTGGTTAGATTCATGGTGAAGCTGTAAGGAAGAATCAGATGCAGCATTCACCAGATCACTGGTTTGTCGGGCTTCGCCGTTCAGGACATGGAGCTGACGGGTTAACTGGTGAATACTGTTCCCCTGATTTAACGTTGCAGTCGAAATATCGTTCAGTAACGCGCCGAGGTTTTCCACCAGTGCGATAACCTGCTGCAAATTCTTATCCAGTCCGTTAACCGCGTGAAAGCCCTCTTCAATGCCCTGTAACGAGTGTTTAATCAGTGTCTGAATGTTTTGCGTAGACTGACCGCTTTTTCGCGCCAGCAGCCCAACTTCTTTCGCAACCACGGCAAACCCGCGCCCTTGCTCCCCGGCATGTGCTGCCTCAATTGCGGCGTTGAGAGCCAGGATATTTGTCTGAAATGCAATGTTGTCGATAAGCGTTGTAATCCCTCGCATTTCAGACGAGCGAGTCACAATCGCCTGCATTGACGCATTTACCGTCGCCATCATTCGGTCTCCACCTGCCGCAATATCACGCGCCTGCACTGCGCGTTGATTCGCCAGTTCAGCAAAGCCACTGTTATCCTCAACATGCGTTTCCAGAACCGAAATATGCGATGTCACAGTGCTCAACTCTTCACTTTGTTTTGCCGACTGCTGGTATAGTTGTTTATTGTTCTGCGCAAGTTCGTTGATATTTCCTACCATTGCGGTGGTGGCATCATTCACCTGCCGCACCAGCGCGCAGAGCCCCTGCTGCATTGCAGCAATACGCGAACTTAATTGCGTCACTTCCCGATTAAACTGACTCACCTGCGGGGCTGGCCGAGAAAGATCACCCGCCGCTAAAATATCGATATGATCGATCAGCCGTCGCAGCGGCATAATCACCCAACGGAACATACTACGCCAGACCAGAAAGGCGATAACCACCAGCACCAGAGGAATAAACAAAAATAGATTCTGTAAACGCTCAAGACTGGTCAACAGCTGCTGACGCCCAGCTTCCGCATGTCGCCCACTGTCCTGCTGAAAGCGCGCGTAATTACCGTTAAAGTCTGTCTGAAAGGCCTGCACGGGTACGGCAAAAAACGCATCAATGGAACCTGACTGCATCAGCCCATCCGCCTGCTCCTGAATACCGCTATAAAAACGCTGATAGCTCTCCGTTAGATCCGGGTCCGACTGCGGCTTCATATCCCGCCAGGCATCCCATGCACTTTTTGACTGCGCCAGCGCCCGATACGCCTCTTCCATTAACGGACGCCAACTCCCGTCCGAACCGGTGGCGGCATCCTGCATAAAATAAATTCCCGCACGGTTGAGTAAATCGCTGGCAGATAATAACGCCACCCGCGCTTCATCGACCTTTGCCTGCTGCAAAAGCGCGAGTTGATTACGCCCTTCATTATGCTGTGCGTCGCTGACTGAGGCCGAGAGCATCAAGGAGGACACGACCTGCAAAACAGAGAACAGCGCAATAATGCAAAAAATGCCGGTTAACAGACCGAACTGACGGGGTATTAGACGATGGAAAATTTGCGTTATGTTCATATTACTCTTCTGTATCAAAGCGTTAGCCGCGAGTGTACGGAGAGTAAATGACAGAAAAATTGCAGAAATAAGACAGGTGCCCCCA
Source organism: Citrobacter sp. Cpo065 (assembly GCF_030332805.1). Classification (NCBI taxonomy): domain Bacteria; kingdom Pseudomonadati; phylum Pseudomonadota; class Gammaproteobacteria; order Enterobacterales; family Enterobacteriaceae; genus Citrobacter; species Citrobacter sp. Cpo065. The sequence continues at coordinate 330,776 of NZ_JAOWHC010000034.1, read as the reverse complement.
GCGGAGGCACCCACACCATCAAAGGCGGTTTTTCCAGACGGTCTGCACGTTACAAAACTCATGCAGGCCAAAGTGAGAAAGTTCGCGGCCAAAGCCACTTTTCTTCACACCACCAAACGCAACGCGGGCATCGCTGGCACTGTAACCATTGATAAATACGCCACCACACTCCAGGCGTGACGCCATCTTCTGCGCCAGCGCTTCATCCGCAGTGAACACCGTGGCGGATAAGCCGAAATCACTGTCATTCGCCAGCGCTAAGGCATGTTCAGCATTCTTCGCCACGGTAATTGCCGCAACCGGACCAAACAGCTCCTGGCGGAACGCCGTCATCTCTGGAGTGACATCGCCCAGTACCGTCACGGCATAGTAATTGCCCTGACCAGCAATTTTTTCCCCGCCGAGAAGTAACCGTGCCCCTTCGGCAAGGGTGGCTTCTACCTGCTGGTGCAGCTCATCACGCAGATCAAATCGCGCCATCGGCCCCAGATCGTTTTCTTCGTTCAGCGGATCACCCATTTTGAGCGCGCTCGCAGCGGTCACAAAGCGTGAAGTAAACTCTGCCGCAATCCCTTCTTCGATAATAAAGCGCTTGGCTGCCGCACAAACCTGCCCGGTGTTCTGATAACGCCCAGCGACTGCCGCCTTAACGGCCAGATCGAGGTCAGCATCATTGAGGACAATAAACGGATCGGAGCCGCCCAGTTCAAGCACACATTTTTTCAGCGCGGCACCCGCCTGGGCGCCAATCGCCGCCCCAGCACGTACACTGCCTGTCACCGTTACCGCCGTAATACGCGGGTCATTGATCATCTGACTGACCCCAGCGTTATCGGCATTAACCCAACCGTAAACCCCCGCGGGTACACCAGCATCAGCGAAAACCTGCGCAATAATTGCAGCACAGCCGGTTACGTTAGGCGCATGCTTTAACAAGTAGCCATTTCCAGCCAACAGTATCGGGACGGCACCTCGCATTACCTGCCAGAGCGGGAAGTTCCACGGCATGATCGCCAGAATGGTTCCTACCGGACGATATTCAATCACCGCCTGATTATTCTCCACCAGCGTAGGTTCCGGATTGAGCATCGCCGGTCCATGCTCGGCGTACCAGTCACACAATGCAGCTGACTTGGCGACTTCAGCACGCGCCTGCTTAATGGGTTTACCCATTTCACGTGAGATACACTGCGCCATCTCTTCCGCACGATGGCGCAGAGATTGCCCGATCTGGCGCAGCGTTTGCGCACGGTGCTCAACGGAAGTATGTTTCCATTCGCTATAGCCATTCGCGGCAAGGTTCAGCGCATGATCAATCTCTTCCGCGCTGGCCCACGGCGTCGCCGTCAGCCTTTCACCGCTGGCAGGGTCAATGGAAATCGCATGTGTTGCTGCTGTGATAGTCATAAGTGCCTCTCTTTATCGCAGGGTATGGTTATATCATGAGCATATTTACTCTTTCTGAAAAATGAATAATATTAACCATACCATTCACGAATAGAGAAGATTATGGATCTGACGCAGCTGGAAATGTTCAATGCCGTCGCGGAGACTGGCAGTATTACGCAGGCCGCCGCGAAGGTGCATCGCGTGCCATCCAATCTCACCACCCGTATACGTCAGCTTGAAGCCGACCTGGGCGTTGATCTGTTTATTCGTGAAAACCAGCGCCTGCGGCTTTCCCCATCCGGGCACAACTTTTTGCGCTACAGCCAGCGGATCCTGGCACTGGTTGAGGAAGCCATGATGGTCGTCGCCGGGGATGAGCCACAAGGACTCTTCTCTCTCGGCTCGCTTGAAAGTACAGCAGCAGTTCGCATCCCCGCTACGCTGGCTGAATATAATCAGCGTTACCCCAAAATTCAGTTCGCGCTGGCGACAGGTCCTTCAGGCACAATGCTGGACGGCGTACTCGACGGAACATTGAACGCGGCCTTTGTCGATGGTCCAATTACCCATCCGGGACTTGAAGGAATGCCGGTCTACCGTGAAGAGATGATGATCGTGACGCCGCACGGCCATCCCCCCATTCAGCGGGCCAGCGACGTCAACGGTTGCAGTATTTACGCCTTTCGCGCCAACTGTTCCTATCGCCGCCATTTTGAAAGCTGGTTTCATGCCGATCGCGCCATGCCCGGCACCATTCATGAAATGGAGTCATATCACGGTATGCTGGCCTGCGTCATTGCCGGCGCGGGTATCGCACTGATCCCGCGATCGATGCTGGAGAGCATGCCAGGGCATCATCAGGTCAACGCCTGGCCGCTAAGCGAGAACTGGCGCTGGCTGAATACATGGCTGGTCTGGCGCAGAGGTGCAATGACACGTCAACTGGAAGCGTTTATTGAGGTGTTGAACCCTCAGTTATCACACGACCCGGAGTAACTGGCGATCCTCAAAGAACATGAATACCTGTAAATCCGGGTGAAGTCATACGCCCGGAATTTCATTATTATTGAAATACTTAAAAATACGAGGAATGTTCGGCAGCAAATTGTAGCGCCCTACCAATGAAATGAGATCCATATCACAAAATGATTGTATTTTCGCCAGCAAACGTTTTAAGATCGTGGCCTTACCTTTTCGCAGCTAATCCTCTTATTTGATATGACAACAGACACTGTTTCCCGCAAGGTCGCGTGGCTACGGGTAGTTACGCTTGCCATTGCCGGTTTTATTTTCAATACCACCGAGTTTGTCCCTGTCGGCTTGCTGTCCGACATCGCACAAAGCTTCAATATGCAGACCGCTCAGGTCGGGATCATGCTGACGATCTACGCCTGGGTTGTAGCCCTGATGTCGCTCCCTTTTATGTTACTTACCAGTCAGGTGGAGCGCCGAAAACTGCTGATCTGTCTGTTTGTTGTGTTTATCGCCAGCCATGTGCTCTCTTTCCTGGCATGGAATTTTACCGTGCTGGTAATTAGCCGTATTGGTATTGCTTTTGCGCACGCTATTTTCTGGTCGATTACCGCATCGCTGGCGATCCGCCTGGCTCCTGCCGGTAAACGTGCACAGGCTCTCAGCCTGATTGCCACTGGCACCGCGCTGGCGATGGTGCTTGGGCTGCCAATCGGGCGTATCGTCGGTCAGTATTTTGGCTGGCGCACAACCTTCTTCGCCATCGGTATGGGGGCGTTAGTTACCTTGCTTTGCCTGATAAAGCTCCTGCCCAAACTACCCAGTGAGCACTCCGGCTCTTTAAAAAGCCTGCCGGTGTTATTCCATCGTCCGGCATTGATGAGTCTGTATCTACTGACGGTGATTGTGGTCACCGCACATTACACGGCCTACAGCTATATCGAGCCGTTTGTGCAGACCGTCGCGGGTCTGAGCGCAAACTTTGCTACCGTGCTGTTGCTGGTTCTGGGTGGCGCGGGAATTGTCGGTAGCGTCATTTTCGGTAAGCTGGGGAATCTGCATGCGTCAGTGCTGATTAGCAGTGCCATTGCCCTGTTGACGGTATGCCTGGTGCTGTTACTTCCCGCTGCTGACAGCGAAATGCACCTTGCTGTCCTGAGTATTTTCTGGGGCGTCGCCATCATGCTGATAGGTCTGGGTATGCAGGTGAAAGTGCTGGCGCTTGCTCCGGATGCGACTGACGTCGCAATGGCACTGTTCTCAGGTATCTTTAATATCGGTATTGGCGCTGGTGCGCTGGTAGGCAATCAGGTGAGTTTGCACTGGTCGATGTCTACGATTGGTTACGTCGGCGCAGTGCCTGCCGTTGCCGCGTTGATATGGTCGGTGATTATCTTTCGTAAATGGCCGGTATCGTTGGAAGAACAGCCTCAGCATTCGTGAAAAATGTGCCCGGTAGACATTAACGATTACCGGGCACAGCGTTCTAAGCGTAGGTTTTAATAATTTCCAGCACGCCGTTAATAATAAACTGCACGCCCATACACACCAGTAAGAAGCCCATCAAACGAGAAATCGCTTCGATACCACCTTTGCCGACGAGGCGCATGATCCCCCCGGAACTGCGCAAACAGCCCCACAGGATAATCCCAACAACCGCAAAAATAATCGGCGGTGCAACCATGATCACCCAGTCCGGAAATTCGGAACCATGACGCACGGTTGACGCGGAACTGATGATCATCGCAATCGTTCCCGGACCGGCAGTGCTTGGCATAGCCAGCGGTACAAAGGCGATATTGGCAGTCGGCTCGTCTTCCAGCTCTTCTGACTTGCTTCTTGCTTCCGGAGAATCATGCGCCTTCTGCTGCGGAAACAGCATCCGGAAGCCGATAAACGCAACGATTAACCCACCCGCAATACGTAGTCCGGGAATCGAAATCCCGAAGGTATTCATCACAAGTTGCCCGGCATAGTACGCCACCATCATGATGGCAAACACGTAAACGGACGCCATGAGTGACTGACGGTTACGCTCTGCGCTGTTCATATTGCCGGCAAGGCCAAGGAACAACGCTACGGTGGTTAACGGGTTTGCCAACGGTAACAGGACTACCAGCCCAAGTCCTATCGCTTTAAACAAGTCCATCATAATGTCATCTTTCCTGTGCGTTAATCGTCAACGGCAAGTATACGGTGAAATCCGCGAGATAAGCCATTTTCGCGATGTAAGGATTCATTTTTCATCCACGCGTATAAACCATAATTATCAGATCGTTAAAATTTCACTCATCGGATGTTGAGTCCGATGATTTAACAAAACGTGGCATTTGCTGACTCATTCATTTGACTTATATTTGCCTAAGCAATAATATCAGCCGTGACTAACTACTTGCCAGGGCAACCATTGTGAAAAACACCAGTGATCTGTTTAACGAAATCATCCCACTGGGTCGTTTGATCTATATGGTTAATCAGAAAAAAGATCGTTTGTTAAACGACTATCTGTCACCGCTGGATATCACGGCATCGCAGTTCAAGGTGCTCTGCTCCATCCGTTGCGCGGTGTGCATCACCCCTGTCGAATTGAAAAAAGTGCTGTCTGTCGACCTTGGCGCCCTGACGCGGATGCTGGACAGACTGGCCTGTAAAGGCTGGATCGAAAGGCTTCCGAATCCACATGACAAGCGTGGCGTGCTGGTGAAACTCACTGAGCATGGCGCAGCAATTTGCGAGCAGTGTCATCAATTAGTAGGGCAAGACCTGCACCAGGAACTAACAAAAAACTTAACGGCGGATGAAGTAGCCACACTTGAGCACTTGCTTAAGAGAATCCTGCCGTAAACAGAAAGAGGTATGACGATGTCCAGACGCAATACTGACACAATCACTATTCATAGCATTTTGGACTGGATCGAAAATAACCTTGAATCGCCGCTCTCGCTGGAAAAAGTGTCTGAGCGTTCAGGTTACTCCAAATGGCACCTGCAACGGATGTTTAAAAAAGAAACCGGTCATTCACTGGGTCAATACATTCGCAGCCGTAAAATGACTGAAATAGCGCAAAAATTAAAAGAGAGTAACGAGCCCATTCTTTATCTGGCAGAGCGTTACGGTTTTGAGTCTCAGCAGACGCTGACCCGGACATTCAAAAACTATTTTGATGTTCCGCCGCATAAGTACCGTATGACGAATATGCACGGCGAATCACGCTATTTGCTTCCACTCAATCAATGTAATTGCTAATCGCCAGTTAACGACGTAACCGAGGAAATCATGAAACTTCTGTCTTATGCAATGCTGGCCCTGCTGTTTGTTGTTTCGGGCCAGAGCATGGCGGAACAGACCGCGCAACCTGCCACCCAGAACAGTCGCGACGCGATGATTATGCCCCCTGCGCACGATCAGTCCCCGTTCGATTTTAATCATATGGGTGCAGGCAGCGACAAGTCCGACGAATTAGGTGTGCCTTATTACAATATGCGCAACCTGTAATTATATTGCCCCGCCACTGCGGGGCTTTTTTTAGCCCCTCACCGACGCAACCTTACTCAACCGAAAGCCAAACACATTGATATACAACCCTGCCATGATCAGTAGCGCACCGAGCAGTTGCAATCCGGTCAGCGTTTCATCCAGCAGCACGACCGCACTCGCCAGTCCAACGACCGGCACCAACAGCGACAACGGCGCGACACGCCAGGTTTCATAGCGTCCGAGTAACGAACCCCAGATACCGTAACCCACAATGGTCGCCACAAACGCCAGATAAACCAGTGAAAGAATGGTGGTCATATCTATCTCCACCAGACTGTGGATCATTTGCGTTGGACCATCGAGAATTAATGAAGCAAGGAAGAACGGAGCAATAGGGATTAACGCGCTCCATACCACCAACGACATAACGGCTGGGCGCGAGGTATGCTGCATGATTTTTTTGTTAAAGATATTACCGCAGGCCCAGCTTAGCGCCGCCGCCAGCGTCAGCATAAAACCGAGCATGCCAACATGCTGACCGTTCAGACTGGCCTCAATCAGCACCAGCACGCCAAATACCGCCAGCGCAATCCCAACCAATTGTTTACCCTGCAGGCGCTCACCGAAAGCAAATGCGCCCAGAACAATGGTAAAAAACGCCTGAGCCTGCAATACCAGAGAAGCTAACCCTGCAGGCATACCGAATTTGATAGCGCTAAAGAGAAATGCGAACTGCCCAAAACTGATGGTCAGGCCATAGCCGAGCAACAGCGAAAGTGGGATTTTCGGCCTGGCAACAAAGAGTATTGCCGGAAACGCAACCAGTAAAAAACGTAATCCCGCCAACATTAGCGGTGGCATATTGTGCAGACCCACTTTAATAACGACAAAGTTCAGCCCCCAAACCACGACAACCAGTAACGCTAACAACCCGTCTTTACGCGACATACCACCGCCCCTGCAAATATTAAATTTTTGTAAACAAGTTAAAGTAACGGAAATCGTTGTGCCGTAACAGATCATTATTTCAGGTAGGCCACGCAAGGCATTTTCGGACAACTTATTGAGTGTACATCACAGTTTTGACATGCTATTTGTTTCTTATATCTAAAAAAAACATAACAACATGCATTGTCGGGCAGGCAAATGAATATCTCCTTGAGAAGGTCCACTCTCGCGTTACTCGCGTCATCTTTGTTATTAACAATTGGCCGTGGCGCCACTCTGCCATTTATGACGATTTACCTCAGTCGGCAGTATCATCTGAGCGTTGACCTGATCGGCTATGCGATGACGGTCGCGCTGACCATTGGCGTGGTGTTCAGCCTTGGCTTTGGTATTCTGGCCGACAAGTTCGATAAAAAACGCTATATGCTGCTGGCAATTTGTGGCTTTGCTTCCGGCTTTATTGCAATCCCGCTGGTGCATAACGTGGTGGTAGTGGTTTTACTCTTTGCCCTGATCAACTGTGCCTACTCCGTCTTCGCCACGGTGCTGAAGGCCTGGTTTGCCGATAATCTGTCAGCCACCAACAAGACTAAAATTTTCTCGCTTAACTATACCGTGCTGAATATTGGCTGGACCGTTGGTCCACCGCTGGGCACTCTACTGGTGATGCAAAGCATTAACCTGCCATTCTGGCTGGCTGCCGCCTGTTCAGCATTGCCACTGGTGTTTATCCAGACCTGGGTAAAACGTTCGACAGCACCATCAGAAGGTTTAAACGCCGCGGTGTGGTCCCCTTCGGTACTCCTGCGCGACCGGGCATTATTTTGGTTTACGTTATCGGCCTTTCTGGCATCGTTTGTTGGCGGTGCTTTTGCGTCCTGTATTTCGCAATACGTTATGGTGGTAGCGGATGGCGATTTTGCCGAGAAAGTGGTAGCAGTCGTCCTGCCCGTTAACGCCGCCATCGTAGTATCACTGCAATACGCACTTGGTCGTAGGCTCACCGCCACGAATATCCGCCCGTTGATGACAGTGGGTACAGTCTTCTTTGTCGTTGGCCTGGTCGGTTTCGCTTTCTCCGGCAACAGTCTGTTGTTATGGGGAATTTCTGCTGCCTTTTTCACTATCGGCGAAGTCATTTACGCGCCGGGTGAATACATGCTTATCGACAACATCGCGCCAGCAGGCATGAAAGCCAGCTATTTTTCCGCCCAGTCGTTGGGCTGGCTTGGCGCAGCGGTTAACCCATTAGTCAGCGGCGTCATTTTAACCACATTGCCGCCATGGTCGCTGTTTGTCGCGCTGATAGTGGCGATCGTTCTTGCCTGGGCGCTCATGATAAAAGGCATGCGCGCCAAGCCCTGGGGGCAGACGGTGGTCTGCTGATGAGTATAGCGACAGAGCCGAAGCCGCTCTGTCGCATACCTCAGATTGCAACCAGTCCCCGAACGCCCTCGGCCTCCATATTTTTACCATCGCCGCTTTGAATAATGCTGCCCCGCGACATGAGCAGGTATTTGTCGGCCAGCTGCTGCGCAAAATCGTAGAATTGCTCCACCAGCAATATAGCCATATCCCCCCGGTGCGCCAGTTGAGAAATCACCTGACCAATCTCTTTAATCACCGACGGCTGGATCCCTTCCGTTGGCTCATCAAGAATCAACAACTGTGGGCGACTTGCCAGCGCTCGTCCAATGGCCAGTTGCTGCTGTTGCCCGCCGGACAAATCTCCGCCACGCCGATGCTTCATCTCCTGTAAAACCGGAAAGAGCGCGTAAATATCATCAGGCACATGTCGGGCCTCCGGTGCTGAAAAACGGGAAAGACCGAGCAGCAGATTCTCTTCGACCGTCAAACGCGGAAAAATATCACGCCCCTGTGGGACATACGCCACACCGGCTCTGACCCGCTGGTGTGGCTTCCAGTGAGTGACATTTTTATCCTGCCAGAGTACGCTTCCGCTACGGGCCGGAATAAGCCCCATCAGACACTTTAGTAGTGTTGTTTTCCCCACGCCGTTACGCCCCAGCAAGCATGTCACCTCACCGATACGCGCTTCAAAGCTCACCCCGCGCAGAATATGGCTGCCACCATAATATTGATTCAGTTCTTTCACCTGCAGCATGTAAACTCCTTAACGCCCGAGATAAACTTCAATAACCTGCTCGTTGGCCTGCACATCGCGAAGACTCCCCTGAGCGAGGACACGTCCCTGATGTAATACTGTGACGCGATCGGCAATGGTTTCAACAAATCCCATATCGTGCTCAACAACCATCAGAGAGTGCTTACCGGCAAGCTGGCGAAACAGCTCCGCCGTGTATTCCGTTTCCGCATCCGTCATCCCCGCCGCGGGTTCATCCAGTAGCAGTAAATGCGGCTCCTGCACCAGCAGCATGCCAATTTCGAGAAACTGTTTTTGCCCATGCGAAAGCAGACCGGCGCGGCGGACCCGCTCATTACCCAGCCGCAACAGCGCCAATACTTCATCAATACGATCCCTTTGTTCGCCTGAGAGTCGTGCCCGTAGAGCCCCCCAGACAGATTTATCATTTTTCAGCGCCAGCTCCAGGTTCTCTTCCACCGTTAATGCTTCAAATACCGTGGGCTTTTGAAATTTCCGTCCAATCCCCTGACGCGCGATGGCAATGGGATCGAGCGTTGTTAAATCGGTCGACTGATCGTATATCGCACGACCACTTTGCGGTCTGGTTTTACCGGTTATGACATCCATTAACGTCGTCTTCCCGGCGCCGTTGGGGCCAATAATACAGCGCAGCTCCCCGACGCCAATATTGAGCGAGAGATCCGTTAACGCCTGGAATCCGTCGAAATTAACGTTAATTTTTTCCAGTTGGAGTACCGGGTCCGTTTGTTCGCGAAACCGATCTCCAGGCATCTGGCGAGTAAAAAGTCCTTCATCCGGCTGCATTATTTGTCTCCTTTGCGAAACAGACCAATCACACCACGGGGTAAAAAAAGCGTAACGCCAATAAAGATCAGGCCAAGAAACAGCTGCCAGTATTCCGGCATAATGACGGTAAACAGGCTTTTAGCACCGTTCACCAGTACAGCGCCAAATACCGGGCCGATCAGGGTTCCACGTCCGCCGAGAGCAACCCAAATCGCCGCTTCAATCGAGTTGGTCGGCGACATTTCGCTGGGGTTGATAATCCCTACCTGCGGGACATAAAGCGCCCCGGCCAGGCCGCACAGTACAGCGGAAAGCGTCCACACCAGTAACTTGAAACCTTTCGGATCGTAACCACAGAACATCAGACGGTTCTCGGCATCGCGCACGGCGGTCAGAATACGACCAAACTTACTGCGGGCCAGCGCAAGTCCCAGCCATATTGCCAGCACCAGCAGCATAACCGTCGCCAGAAACAGCGCGATCCTGGTGGACGTCGCGGTCACCGGAAACCCCAGAATGGTGGTAAAACCAGTAAAACCGTTATTTCCACCAAAGCCGGTTTCATTGCGGAAAAACAGCAGCATTCCGGCGAAAGTCAGGGCCTGGGTCATGATGGAGAAATAGACACCTTTGATTTTTGAACGGAAGGCAAACCAACCAAATACCAGCGCCAGCAGGCCCGGCACCAGAACAACCAGCAGCATCGCCCAGAGAAAATGTTGCGTCCCCCACCAAAACCAGGGCAGCTCGCTCCACGACAGGAACGACATAAAGGCCGGTAATCCTTCGCCGGAAGCCTGGCGCATCAGGTACATTCCCATCGCATAGCCCCCCAGCGCGAAGAAGATACCGTGTCCCAGCGAGAGCATTCCGGCATAACCCCACACCAGATCCAGCGCAACGGCCACAATGGCATAGCAGAGAATTTTCCCGGCCAGCGTCAACGTCCACACTGATATGGCCAGCGGATGCTCCGCAGGTAACAGCGCAAGAAACGGCAGAATAATCAACGCCAGCAGTAAGCCCAGACCCAGCACGCGTGTTGTACGCGGCGCTTTACGCGCCAGCGTTATTGTCATTGGCATCGTCATCAGTCAATAACCCTCCCTTTCAGCGCGAACAGTCCCTGAGGTCGTTTCTGAATAAACAGAATGATCAACACCAGGATCATGATTTTGCCAAGAACCGCCCCCACCTGAGGCTCCAGAATTTTATTGAAGATCCCCAGCCCAAAAGCTGCAGCCACGCTCCCGGCAAGCTGTCCAACGCCGCCCAGTACCACCACCAAAAACGAATCGATAATGTAGCTTTGCCCCAGCTCCGGTCCTACGTTACCTAGTTGCGAGAGCGCCACACCTCCCAGTCCGGCAATTCCTGAACCAAGGCCAAAGGCCAGCATATCGACTCGTCCCGTGGGTACGCCGCAGCAGGCCGCCATATTGCGATTTTGCGTCACGGCACGCACGCGCAGCCCGAGGCGTGTTTTATTCAACAGCAGCCAGGTGAAGAACAGCACCAGCATGGCAAAGCCAAGCACAACTATTCGGTTCCACGGCAATATCAGATTGGCATAAACCTGAATGCCGCCGGAAAGCCATGCCGGATTGGCGACTTCCAGGTTTTGCGCGCCGAAAGTCATACGCACCAACTGGATGAGCATCAGGCTGATACCCCAGGTCGCCAGTAGCGTTTCAAGCGGACGGCCATATAAATGGCGTATCACCCCACGCTCGAGCAGCATTCCTACTGCCGCAGTCAGCAAAAAGGCGACCGGAAGTGCAATAACCGGATACCAGGCTAACCCGTGCGGGAAAAACTGCCCCATCAACTGTTGCACCATCCAGGTACAGTACGCCCCGAGCATTAACATCTCGCCATGCGCCATATTGATGACGCCGAGTAATCCATAGGTTATCGCCAGACCCAATGCCGCAAGCAGCAAAATAGAACCCAGTGACAGTCCCATGAAAGCCTGCCCAAGAAGATCCCCAACCTTCATGCGATGCGAGATGGAATTCAGACTTTCGTCAGCGGCAGCACGCACTCGGGCATCGGGTTCATGTTCAGCCCGGGTGAATGGCTGCAGGCGCGCCTGAGTTTCAGGATCATTTGACGCCCCTAATAGTTCGATAGCCTGAAGCCTGACCTCCGGCGAGGTGCTGCTCAGTTGCAGATTTGCCAGTGCAATAGCGAGTACGGATTTCACATCACCATCTGACTCCTGAGCCAGTCGTTGCTGTAAAAACGGCAGCATGCCCGGCTGCGCCTCACGCTGTAATGTACGAGCTGCCTTTACCCTTACCGTGACACTGTCACTTAAGAGCTGATGGACAGCCAACGCTCCGGCTACCAGATTACGCAGGCGGTTAGTCAGGCGAATTTTTTTTAGCTCGCCGTTTGGGGCTGTCGCTGTTCCTAACGGCTGTACGTGCGAGCCGTTCATGATAAAGGCATTTTTCGTGTTATCGGTCAGCAGGTTCTCATCTCGCAGTGCGCTGAGCAGCGGGATGCGCTGAACGTCAGGATTCACCGCCCATTGTTCAAGCAAGGCGCCCTGCTGAGCACGGTTGGCGGCGGTAAAGGTATCAGCATCTGCGGCCTGGGCTATCCACGGCAAAAACCACATCAGCAACAACACACCACGAATAAAGCGCATAGCTTTCATGAGCGTTCTCCAAAGCATTACCCTCCCGCAGGAGGGCGTTAGATCAGTTGCTGGCGGTTTTCACAGGCTGTTCAGATTTTTTATCATTACCAGCGATGTACGGACTCCACGGCTGGGCGCGGACCGGCTCATCGGTTTGCCACACCACGTTAAACTGGCCGTTGCCTTCAATCTCGCCAATCATGACGGGTTTATGCAGGTGATGGTTGGTCGCATCCATGGTCAGGGTAAAACCTGATGGCGCAGCGAAGGATTGCCCCGCCATAGCAGCACGAACTTTATCCACATCGGTAGTTCCGGCTTTTTCTACCGCCTGCGCCCACATATGCAGGCCAACATATGTGGCTTCCATTGGGTCGTTCGTCACCACCGAATCAGCATTCGGTAATTTGTGCGCTTTGGCATACGCCCGGTAATCAGCGACAAACTTTTTGTTGGCCGCATTATCGACGGACTCAAAGTAGTTCCAGGCGGCAAGGTTACCCACCAGCGGTTTGGTATCAATACCGCGTAGCTCCTCCTCACCCACGGAAAAAGCCACCACCGGCACATCGGTGGCTTTCAGCCCCTGATTCGCTAACTCTTTATAGAACGGTACGTTAGAATCCCCATTGATGGTTGATACCACCGCCGTTTTTCCCCCTGCGGCGAATTTTTTAATGCTGGCGACAATGGTCTGGTAATCGCTGTGTCCGAATGGGGTGTACACCTCTTCGATGTCTTTATCGGCGACCCCTTTTGAGTGCAAAAAGGCGCGTAAAATTTTGTTGGTCGTGCGCGGATAAACATAATCTGTGCCCAGCAGGAAGAAGCGTTTCGCGCTACCGCCGTCCTCACTCATCAGATACTCAACCGCAGGGATCGCCTGCTGATTGGGGGCTGCGCCAGTATAGAAGACGTTAGGCGACATCTCCTCACCTTCATATTGCACCGGGTAAAACAGCAGACCGTTCAACTCTTCAAATACCGGTAGAACCGATTTACGCGAAACCGATGTCCAGCAGCCGAAAACTGCCGCCACCTTGTCCTGACTCAGCAGTTGTCTTGCTTTTTCAGCAAATAACGGCCAGTTCGAGGCCGGGTCAACCACCACCGGTTCCAGCTTTTTACCCAACACACCGCCCTGAGCATTTATTTCATCGATGGTCATCAACGCCACATCTTTTAGCGGCGTTTCGGATATGGCCATCGTGCCGGATAACGAATGCATGATGCCAACCTTAATGGTGTCGGCTGCCTGAACGATAAAACTCACGCCCATTGCGACAACAGAGGCAGAAAGTGCAAAAGCTTTTAAAAATGTACGACGCTGCATAGTTTCACTCCTGAAATTAGACTTGCTGAAAGCTCCGGTGCAGCCGGGCAGACAAAACGGTGCAAATTAAGGGTGTTCAGAAGTGATAAGGCAAAAACGATGCCAGATATTAAAACCTCATATAAAATCAACAAATTAGCATCTCGCGCACATAGATCAGTATTACATTTTCCCGCCAAAAGGATTAATCACACGAAAAATTGAACCACCATGAGACAACTCTGCATTATAAACGTGCAACAATCTGTATCAGCAGCACACCGTCATAACAGCGTCTCAGGGTTTAAAAACAGGGTTATTTGTACGCAGATAAATGTGTCTCGTCACTATTATTTATTTTATTCGACGTGATCATGTCAAAAATTTACTTTTCAGTCGAAATAATCACACAGTTCAGCCTTTGTTTAAGATTGAATTGCTACTATAGTCATAAGCGAGGTGAACTTAAGGTAAGAGAGGAAACTCACAGATAAAGGAGCATTTACTATGCTGGGTAATATGAATATTTTTATGGCTGTTCTGGGAATTATTTTATTTTCCGGTTTCCTGGCCGCGTATTTTAGCCACAGATGGGATGATTGATGAACGGAGATAGTCCTGCACCGACCCGGCCCCTTGTAGCGTAACTGCACAAGGGGCCATTTTTTTACCTGAATCGCACTCGCTGTGCCTTTTTCCTGATTTACAGATAAAAAAAACCGCCGGATAAACCAGCGGTAAATGCTTGCATGGATAGATTTGTGTTTTGCTTTTATACGCTATCTGGCAATTCCCTGCGAAGATAACGGATAGTCAGCTAACCTATCATCGACAACCCCAATGAAAGTTAAACGAAACGCAACTACCTCAAAGCGTTTTTCGAAAACTCACGCACTGAGGGGATACGAGGTTCCGTCATTGGTGTCCACCAACGCAATTTGCTCATTTTCATCCATAAACATGCAGCGATTCCTGCCGGTCTGTTTCCCCTGATACATCGCCCTGTCGGCCCGACCAAGCGCGGTATCCAGCGTTTCACCCTGTTGAACCCGGGTTATGCCTGCCGTCACCGTGATACCGATCTCTCCCTCAGCGTAGGGAATTTTTTTCTGACCAATCAGACGACAAAGTCGCAAACCCGCCTGGCATGCCTGCTCGTCCGTTTTTGTTCTGATGATGATAATGAACTCTTCTCCACCGTAGCGGTACGCCGCCTCATCATATCGCGTCCATGACAATAAATTTGATGCCAGAGCCCGCAATACCACGTCACCAACCAAATGGCCGTAGGTATCGTTAACGTATTTAAAACGATCGATATCTAACAACAATATATAAAGATTAAGCGGTTCGGCATCGAGCAACTGCCGATCAAAAGACTCATCGAGCATTCTTCTGCCAGGTAAACCTGTTAATGCGTCGATATTACTGCGGATACTCAATAAATATATTTTGTAGTCCATTACAGATGAGGTAAATGCCAGCAGCGCATCCTGGAAGCTGTCGAAATGCCATGAATGGCTACGATTCTCCACGATAGCCATTAGCAATTTCTTGCCTGATAAATGCATCTTTTCGTGGGTGGCGCTTATCTTGCTTACGTAACTACAATCATCCTCATTGTACCGTGATTGATTATTAAGCCACTGTCCAAATCGACAAGCAAAATGCGAGTTTTCACCCATAATATCTGGCTGCGTAACATCTGAAGACACCACGCAGCGGAACATGGTCACTAACCATTTGTAGTGGGCATCAATGGACTTGTTCAACTCAATCAAAATTGCATCTATTTCCTTCGTATTTCTCATCATCACGTTCTCCCTCCCTGTTCGAGCGTTTCTGATGGAATTATCTTAACGATAAAAAAGAAAATTTATGTAAATTTTTTAATAGTAATTAATAAGCCGCGATTAACAATAGCGTTGCGCTATGCCACTGGTCGCCGCATAGCGTACATCACTCAGTTCATACCAGACTCAAATTGAACACGGCCATTGAGCTTTTTATTTTCGCGGATAGATAAAAACCGCTAAGAAAGCTGATGTGTATGCTTTAAGCTTTTTATAGCTATCTTTTCCGGTTAGAGACCTAAATTGCAAGGTTATTTCTTAGGTAATATAAAAACCGGGCGTTACACCCGGTTGGGGATGCACGAAAAGATAGTGAGCAGTAGGCCGGATAAGGCGTTTACGCCGCCATCCGGCAATCTGTTACAAGCAGCCGGATGGCGCTTCGCTTATCCGGCCTACAGCGTAATTTCCTTTTCAGCACAATGATGAATTTATCGGCGTCATTATGTTTAGCTAAGCTGAATTGAGGACTTTCCCCCTCTGAACAAACCTTACGCGCTCAAACCACGATGTTCCAGCATCGGCTCCATTTTTGGATCGCGCCCGCTCCATTGGCGATAAAGTTCAGTTAAATCAGTACCGTTACCGCGGGACAAAATCGCTTCGCGGAATTTCTGCCCGTTTTCGCGAGTTAATCCGCCCTGCTCTACAAACCACTGATAGCCGTCATCGGCCAACATTTGCGTCCACAAATAGGCGTAATACCCTGCGGCATAGCCGCCGCCGAAGATATGGGCAAAATAGCTGCTGCGATAACGAGGCGGCACAGCCTTGAGATCCAAACCTTCAGCCGCCAGCGCCTGCTGTTCAAATTGATCGACCGAAAGAGATAACGCGCTCTTTTCCAGACTGTGCCAACGCATATCCAACAATGCGGCACTGAGCAGTTCGGTCATGTCGTAACCTTTGTTAAACAGGCTGGCCAGCTGCATCTTATTCCGCAACGCCTGCGGCATTTGCTCCCCGGTATCAACATGACGAGCAAAACGAGCAAAGACCTGCGGATGACTCGCCCAGTGTTCGTTGATCTGCGAAGGAAACTCAACAAAATCACGCGGAGTGTTGGTCCCTGAAAGCGTGGCATAACGCTGAGTGGCGAACAGGCCGTGCAACGTGTGCCCAAACTCATGAAATAACGTAATAACATCATCCCACAATAACAATGCAGGCTGACCCTTTGCTGGTTTTTGATAATTACACACGTTGTAAATAACCGGCCGGGTTTCATTGAGTTGCGATTGCTCAACAAAATTGCCCATCCAGGCACCACCGCTTTTCGATTCCCGGGCAAAGAAATCGCCGTAAAATAACGCCAGCCCTACGCCATCGTGATCGAATATTTCCCATACCCTAACATCCGGGTGATAAACAGGAATGTCGAACCGTTCTATAAATTTTATGCCAAAGAGTTGATTAGCTGTCCAGAAAACGCCCTCGTTCAGCACCGTATCAAGGGCAAAGTAAGGTTTGAGCTGCGCCTCATCAAGTGCATATTTCTCACGACGAACCTGCTCGGCATAAAATGCCCAGTCCCAGGCCTCGACGTTAAATTTCCCCTGTTCTTGATTGATAACATTCTGGATTTCGGCCTGTTCATCCAATGCCCTGGCTCGCGCAGCGGGAACAATCGCCCGCATGAAATTGAGTGCAGCTTTCGGTGTTTTTGCCATCTGATCGGCAATTTTCCAGGCGGCGTAATTGGCAAAACCGAGTAGTTTCGCCTGCTGCATCCGGATCTCGACCAGTCGCTGAATAATCGCCCGAGTATCGTTAGCGTCATTGTTTTCTGCTCTCGCCCAGGCGCGGTTGAACAGATTCTCACGGGTCTGGCGATCGCGTAACGCCGCAAGCGCCGGTTGCTGAGTCGTGTTCAATAGCGGGATAACCCAACGCGCTTCAAGCCCTTTCTCCTTTGCAGCTTCGGCGGCAACAGCAATTTCCTCTGCGCTGAGTCCGTCCAGGTAACGTGCATCATCCACCACCAGAGCACCGGACTTGTTCGCCGCCAGCAGACGTTGATTAAACTGGCTGGTCAACGTGGCGGACTCTGTATTGAGCGCTTTAAGGTTCGCTTTATCGACCTCATTTAAACGCGCGCCGGCTAATACAAAACGCTGGTGGATGACCTCCAGCAAGCGTAATGATTCGTTATCCAGCCCGAGCGAACCTCGCTGTTGCCAGACCGCTTCAACGCGCGAAAAAAGCGCGCCATTGAGATAAATATCATTGGCAAGGTTCGCCAGTTCTGCGGAAAACTCTTCGTCAAGGCGCTGTAGTTCATCGTTTGTGTGCGCCGCCGTCATCGCGAAGAAAACGCTGGTTACGCGTGTCAGCAAAGCGCCGCTTTGTTCAAGCGCCAGCAACGTATTGGCAAAATCAGGGGCCTGCGGGTTTTGCACAATCGCCTCGATCTCTGCACGTTTTTGCCGCACGCCTTCATCGAACGCTGGGCGATAGTGCTGCACCTCTATCTGATCAAACTTCGGTGCCTGGTACGGCAACGTGCTGTGACGTAAAAAAGGATTCGTTAACGACATCTTTCACTCCTGAAAACGATTTGTTTACCAGAGTAGACTTCCCAGGAATCAACCGCAATCGCGTTACGCAGGAATAGCTCTGAACGGAAATGACGTGCTATGGTAGTACGACATAAAAAGCGTTGAGGAACAGTGAGATGATCGTTTTAGTAACCGGAGCAACCGCAGGTTTTGGTGAGTGCATTACGCGTCGTTTTATTGAGAATGGGCATAAAGTTATTGCCACCGGACGCCGCCAGGAGCGCCTGCAGGAACTGAAAGAGGAATTGGGTGACCGCCTCTATACCGCGCAACTGGACGTACGTAATCGTGCATCGATTGAAGAGATGATGGATGCCCTGCCTGCTGAATGGCGCAATATTGATGTTCTGGTCAACAACGCGGGTCTGGCGCTGGGCCTTGAGCCTGCTCACAAGGCCAGCATTGAAGACTGGGAAAATATGATCGACACCAACAACAAGGGGCTGGTTTATATGACCCGTGCCGTTCTGCCAGGCATGGTTGAACGCAACCGCGGTCATATTATCAATATCGGTTCTACCGCGGGCAGCTGGCCATACGCTGGCGGTAACGTCTACGGTGCGACCAAAGCGTTTGTTCGCCAGTTTAGCTTGAATTTACGTACTGATTTACACGGCACTGCAATTCGCGTTACCGACATCGAGCCGGGTCTGGTTGGCGGTACGGAGTTCTCTAATGTCCGTTTTAAAGGTGATGACGCCAAAGCTGAAAAAGCCTACGAAAATACCACGGCGCTGACTCCGCAAGATGTTACAGAAGCGGTATGGTGGGTGGCTTCTTTACCGGCTCATGTCAATATCAACACCCTTGAAATGATGCCTGTCACACAGTCTTTTGCCGGGCTGAGTATCCACCGGAGCTAATTTCTCTGCCCGGCCTTGCGCCGGGTATAGATAGCCTGAAAGAAGTGATAAAATATCCGGGTTAACTCTCTAAAAAGTAAGAATGAATGACCGTAGAAACGCAGCTCAACCCTACACAGCCAGTAAATCAACAGATTTACCGTATTCTTCGCCGTGATATCGTGCATTGTCTGATTGCACCCGGTACACCGCTGTCGGAGAAAGAGGTTTCCGTACGTTTTAATGTGTCACGCCAGCCGGTACGAGAAGCATTCATCAAACTGGCCGAGAACGGTCTGATTCAGATCCGCCCGCAGCGTGGCAGCTACGTGAATAAAATTTCGCTGTCGCAGGTGCAAAACGGCTGTTTTGTTCGCCAGGCAATTGAATGTGCCGTGGTACGCCGCGCCGCATCGCTGATCAACGATCAACAGTGCTATCAGCTTGAACAGAATTTGCATCAGCAGCGCATCGCAATTGACCGAAAACAGATTAATGATTTCTTCCAGCTTGATGATGAGTTTCATCAGAAACTGGCTTTAATCGCCGAGTGCCAACTCGCCTGGGATACCGTTGAGAATATAAAGGCTACAATTGACCGCGTTCGTTATATGAGCCTGGATCATATTTCCCCGCCTGAAATGCTGCTACGCCAGCATCACGATATCTTTGCCGCCCTTGAGAAGCATGATGGCGATGCGGTCGAGCGCGCAATGATGCTCCATCTTCAGGAAATTGGTGAGTCCGTTCAGCTTATTCGTCAGGAAAATAGCGACTGGTTCAGCGAAGATTAATACTACGCTCACCTCACTCCGGGGTGAGTTTCTCCTGCGTTTTCCCCTCTCCCGCATAACTGCATAAAAAAAGCTGTGATTTTGATCGAAAACAAAAAAAATCATTAACGAGAAGCGTATTTATATTGCGCCCGTTACGTGGGACTAAAAGCCCACGGGCTTTGACGGTAAGTTGGAAAGGAGAAAACACCATGAAAACATACGATCGTAACCGTAACGCAATCACCACTGGCAGCCGCGTCATGATCAGCGACACCGGACTCACAGGCCGCATTACAGCGATAGATACCGATGGCCTGACCGCTGAGCAGATTCGCCGTGGGAAAACAGTGGAAATCGAAGGATGTGAAGGCAAATACGCCCCCCTCGAGCTGATTCGTTTAGGCATGAACTAATTGGTGTGAATGCCAGAAAACACAGCGCCATCTGGCCGTTGCAAGCCAGATGGCGGCATAAAGCATAATCTTTGTTACTTCAGTTTTGCTGCATACTTCGCAACCGTCGCCTTCGCCCCTTCAGCCAGTAAAGTAAGATACGCTTGTGTGACCTGACGGTTGAACAGTTCAACCTGTGGCAGTTCACGGCCAAAAATAGCATCGATTGCCAGCAGCGCCTGAACGCGCTCTTCTCCCTCGTTACTGCTACGCACTGCATTCTGGATCACCGGCAACAGTGGATCGCTAATTTCAATCGCCTGGCCCTGTTCATCCACACCACCGACGTAACGCATCCAACCAGCGACACCCAGTGCCAGCAGCGCAAAGTCACTACCGTGCACAATGTGCCAACGAATGGAATCAAGCATACGCTGCGGCAGTTTTTGGCTACCGTCCATGGCGATCTGCCAGGTACGATGACGCAGCGCCGGATTGCTGTAGCGTTCAATTAACAGATCGGCGTAGCGCTGTAGGTCAACACCTTTTACTTTCAGCGTAGGTGCTTGTTCCTGCAACATCAGCGCACGTGCAGCAAGACGATAGTTTTCATCGCCCATGCAATCGTTAATATGTTGATATCCTGCCAGATACCCAAGATACGCAAGGAAAGAGTGGCTGCCGTTGAGCATACGCAGTTTCATCTCTTCAAACGGAATGACATCAGCCACCAGTTCCGCCCCGGCCTTTTCCCATTCAGGACGGCCGGCAACAAAGTTATCTTCAATTACCCACTGGCGGAACGGTTCGCATGCCACGCCTGCCGGGTCGCGTACACCGGTGATATGTTCAATTTTGTCTAGTGTCTCCTGCGTAACCGCCGGGACAATGCGGTCAACCATTGTTGATGGGAAGGTCACATGTTGTTCGATCCACGCGGCCAGTTCCATATCCACCGCTCGGGCATATGCAGTGACAACATTGCGCATCACATGACCGTTTTCTGGCATGTTATCGCAGGACATCACGGTAAAGGCGGCTAAACCCGCAGCTTTGCGACGCGCCAGGGCTTCAACCACCACGCCCGGCGCAGTTTTAGGCTGTTTGGGGTTTTGCAGATCGGCTGCAATCATTGGGTTGTCTAACATCAGTTGGCCGGTCGCCGGAGAATGGCAGTATCCTTTCTCGGTGATGGTCAGGGAAACGATCGCAACCTGCGGTTCACACATCGCTGCCAGTACGCTTTCCAGACCATCAACCTGCGCATGCAATGCATTTTTCACCACGCCCACGACTCTCGCAGTCCAGGCATCAGCAGACATCTCTGCAACGGTATACAGATTATCTTGCTGTTTCAGATCGAAAATCTGCTGCTCGCCGCCAATCAGGTTCACTTCGCAGTAGCCCCAGTCACTGACGTGATCGGCGGCCAGAATGTCAGCGTAAACACCCTGATGTGCGCGGTGAAACGCGCCAAACCCCAGATGAACAATACGCGGAACCAGTTTTGTACGATCGTAGTCAGGAAGTGCAGCCTTTGCCGCTAAGAGCTTGTTTTGCATGGTATGGCCTACTTATAAATGAAATCAGGACTGTTCCAGAGTAACGCCTGTATGGTTGTATGTTTTGATTTGCATTAAGCTTTTTATGATTGGTATGACATCATTTGTTGAGTTATATACCAAAGTCAGTGAATTTGGCGGCATACTGCCGCCAAAGGATATTAATGTTTCTGCCACTGCTGATATTCACGCTTAAGTCTTTGCGGAGCGGTTTCCGGCATCATCAACAAACCAATAATTGAGATAACTCCAAGTACAATCACATAGGTTGCAAGTCCATAGTAATGTCCACCTGTTACTTGCAGAATTTTTACTGCTACCAGTCCAAGAATGCCACTGCCTATTAGCGACCCCAGTTGCCAAATTAAAGCTATTCCGCTACAGCGAATATGAGTTGGGAAAAGCTCCGGAAAATAAGAAGCCTGAGGTGCATAACACATACTATGCCCAACACTCAGTACCAGGATCATTACTATTTGTGTAAGCCAAAAACTATCCTGATTAATCGCAAGAAAGAAAGGAATAATCATAACGACCTGCAGCAGCGCACCGATAATATAGACTGGTTTACGTCCAATTTTATCGCATAGCGACCCCATCAACGGTATTGCAATTATTTCTATTATGACCGCAACGATCATTGTCTCCATCAAAATATTAGCATCAAGATTGTTTGCCTTGCCGTAAGCCAAAACAATCACTGTGAACATTGCAAATGTGCAAGCTTCAATCAGTTTCGCGCAGACCCCCTTGACAACAATGCCAGGAAAATCGCGGATAACTTCAACTAATGGACGTGATTCTTCTGCTTTTGTCTCCCTAATCTGAGCAAAGACAGGTGATTCATCAATTTTTAAGCGGATAAACAGTCCAACAATAACCAGCAACAGACTCAACAGAAACGGTATACGCCACCCGTAATCCATCATTGCCTCTGGAGAAAGTGTGGCATTTAACAGCGCAAAGAGCGCTAACGGCAGGAGGAAACCAACCGGCGCACCGATTTGAACCCAACTGGAAAAAAATCCACGATGTTTGGGTTCAGAATATTCAGCCGTCATCAGTACTGCACCAGCTTGCTCACCTCCAACGCCAAATCCCTGTAATACACGAATAAAAATAAGTAAAGCTGGAGCCCAGACACCTATTTTCTCATATGTAGGTAATAACCCTATACAGAACGTCCCCAAACCAACAATTAATATAGTAATAACCAGTGCTTTTTTACGCCCAACCTTATCGCCAATATGCCCAAAGACGATTCCTCCTAATGGTCTTGCGAGGAAACCAACAGCATAGGTTGCAAAAGCAGCGAGAGTACTTATTAACGGATCGTCACTCGGGAAAAATAGATGACCAAAAAAGAGTACAGCTGCAGTCCCGTATGCAAAAAAATCATAATACTCAGCAGCAGTACCAATTGCGGATGCTGAAGCCACTCGACGAATAATAGGCTTATTATCTACGTTATTTTTAATATCGACTGAACTAACCATAAGTTTAACCTTCTGTAGGGTATTGGGTTAATCAACATCTTTCGTACGTAAAATTTATATTTACCAGTTCCACAGCGTGCCATCTTCCAGGCGAGCAACGGGCAGATATGCAGGGTCATACGGATATTTCGCTGCCAGTTTTTCGTCAAACTCGATCCCAAGACCAGGTTTGTCTCCTGGGTGCATATAGCCGTTATCAAAGGTCCAGTTATGTGGGAACACTTCCAGCATTTGCTCGGAATAGCCCATATATTCCTGTACGCCGAAGTTCGGCACCCACAGATCAAAATGCAGCGCGGCGGCCATGCACACAGGCGACAGATCGGAAGGTCCATGTGAACCGGTACGAACCTGATACAGCGACGCGAAATCAGCAATCCGGCGCATACCGGTGATACCACCCGCATGGGTGATGGTGGTGCGGATATAGTCGATCAGTTGTTCTTCAATAAGCTGTTTACAGTCCCAGATACTGTTGAACACTTCCCCTACCGCAATCGGCGTGACCGTATGCTGGCGGATCAGGCGGAAGCACTCCTGGTTTTCAGCTGGCGTTGGGTCTTCCATCCAGAACAAACGGTACTGTTCAATGCTTTTGCCAAAACGGGCCGCTTCAATTGGCGTCAGACGGTGGTGCATATCGTGCAGGAGATGTTCGTTGAAACCAAACTTGTCACGCACGGCAGCAAACAATTTTGGTGTGAAATCCAGGTATTTCTCCGTTGACCACAACTGCTCTTCCGGCCATTGCCCTTTGGTGGCGGGTTCGTAGGCCAGTCCTTTGCCTTTAGACATACCGTAAGTGGTTTTCATACCCGGCACGCCGCACTGTACGCGAATCGCTTTAAAGCCCATTTCTTTATGACGCGCATAATCTTCGAGTACGTCATCAACGGTATGGCCTGTGGTGTGGCAGTAGACCATAACCCCTTCACGAGAAGCACCGCCGAGCAACTGGTACAACGGCATATTCGCCGCTTTCGCTTTGATATCCCAGAGAGCCATATCCACCGCAGAAATCGCCGACATGGTGACCGGACCACGACGCCAGTACGCGCCTTTGTAGAAAAACTGCCAGATGTCCTCAATACGATGCGCATCGCGACCAATAAGCTGCGGACACACGTGATCTTTCAGATAGGACGCCACGGACAGCTCGCGTCCATTTAACGTGGCATCTCCCAGCCCGGTGATCCCATCTTCTGTCGTAATTTTCAACGTTACAAAATTACGCCCAGGACAGGTGACAAACACTTCAGCCCCAACAATCTTCATTTCTTATTCCCTACATCTGTTCTTGTGATGCAGGAAATTTACTCAACTGAGCTACTACCATACAAGTATGAAGATCAAAAAAGCGCTGTTTGATCACAAAAAAGGCGCTATGCGCGCCCCCATCCAGCGACAATGATCAGCATGCCGCACAACGCCACCAGCGCGCCAGACCAGTCATATAAACTGAGTTTTACACCATCGACAATACGTAGCCATAGCAGCGCGGTCACCACGTAAACACCGCCATAGGCTGCGTATACACGCCCGCTGGCTGCCGGATGCAGTGTCAGCAACCAGACGAATAAAGCCAATGACACCCCGGCGGGTATCAGCAACCAGGCTGTAACTCCTCGCTTAAGCCAAAGCCAGGGTAAAAAGCAGCCAATGATTTCGCATAACGCGGTGATGAAAAAAAGAAATGTGGTCTTAAGCATTGATGTTTTTCAGTTACCTTCGGTTTAACCATGATACGACAGAATCTCGTTAGCGTATCCATATCCACCGGGTGGGTATGCCCGCAAACTGGAATAGTGTAGAATTTAACCCTGTTTTATCGTTTTTACCCTTTCCCATAAAAGGAATTCACCATGAAAATTACACTGACCAAACGCCTGTGCCTGACGGCTATGCTGACGCTGGCTGCGGCTGTGTACACCTCTTCCGCATTTGCTGAAACCAGTAAACTGGTCATTGAATCCGGAGACAGTGCGCAAAGTCGTCAACAAGCCGCAATGGAAAAGGAACAATGGAACGATACGCGTCAGCTTCGCCAGAAAGTCAATAAACGTGCAGAGAAAGAGTGGGACAAAGCCGATACGGCCTTTGATAGCCGTGATAAGTGCGAGCAAAGCGCTAATATTAATGCGTACTGGGAACCTAACACCCTGCGCTGCCTCGACCGCCGAACTGGCCGCACCGTTGCCCCATAATCATTGCACTTTGAAGGATATTGAAAGGATACGATATGACTAGCGCCCTCAGTGTTAAGTTGCGCCCGCTGGAGCGTGAAGATTTACGATTCGTCCATCAGCTTGATAATAATGCCAGCGTAATGCGCTACTGGTTCGAAGAGCCTTACGAAGCGTTTGTTGAGCTGTCAGACCTGTATGACAAACACATCCACGACCAAAGCGAACGCCGCTTCGTGGTGGAGTGCGACGGTGAAAAAGCCGGGCTGGTGGAATTGGTTGAAATTAACCATGTACACCGCCGGGCCGAATTCCAGATTATTATTTCGCCGGAATATCAGGGGAAGGGTCTGGCCTCACGGGCAGCAAAGCTGGCAATGGACTATGGCTTTACCGTGCTCAACCTCTATAAGCTGTATCTGATCGTCGATAAAGAGAATGAAAAGGCTATCCACATTTACCGTAAACTCGGTTTTATGGTGGAAGGCGAGCTGATCCATGAGTTCTTTATCAACGGCCAATACCGCAACACTATCCGCATGTGCATCTTCCAGCAGCAGTATCTGGCAGAACACAAAACGGCAGGCCCTAACCTGCTGCAACCTACCGCTCAGTAAAGCGATTAGTAGTAATCGATCGTGTTTTCAATCTTGTAATGATGTTCAACTGCCGGCTTCACGCTCTCATCAACGATAACAAGCTGGCAGTTGATCGGATTTGCGTATTCATCGTATTTGCACGTTTGTTTGACATTGCCTAACGGATGATTGTTGAGCAGACTCACCGCGGTGTAATCTAACTTCTTCAATGGGTCAACCGACGGTTTAGCATCAACCTGCAAAGTACTGTCCTTACTGACGGTTGTTTTGCCCAGCGGGTAGCCTTCGGCATCATATCGATACTGCACCTTCATCTCTTTCCCCGTGGCGGAAACGACAAAACCGTTATCGTCGGTATCCCACACCACACCTGCAGCAGGCAGTTCCGCCAGTTGGCATTTGCCCTGTAAACGGATCCGTTTTTCCAGCGTTTCGGCATCCCGATAGTAGTTAGCATCCAGGACCAGCGCCATACCGGTATTGTTTTCGATATCGTGCAGTTCAAGTGTATCGAAACACCCTTCCTGTGACAGGGTACCAGCGACGCGCTTGGTGACCTCACCTTTGTCGTTGAGCAGCGTCTGACTGAAATCTTTCACCGGCCCGCGCAGCGGATCGAAATCAAACTCATTGGAAAAACTGGCCATTTCCGGCGTAAAGGAAACCAGCCCTTTGGCGTTATCACACCCGACCAGCACGACACACAGGAAACCTAACAGGGTCTGTTTCTTCACATTTTTCACCGGGATAAGAAGATAATTCTCAATCATATTAGCAAATACAGTTATTTACACCAGAAATGCTAATCTTAGTCTATGTCGATCATAAAGGAGCTGATGATGAAATACGTAACAGGAATTGCCGCGATCTTACTGGCAGTTGCATCCCCACAGGTTCTGGCCGCACCTGCGTCATGTGAACGCGTGAAAAGCGATATCGAGCAGCGCATCATCAATAATGGCGTCGCAGAGTCCAGCTTTACGCTGAACATTGTCCCCAACGATCAGGCCGATCAACCTGATTCGCTGGTGGTAGGACATTGTGCAAACGATACGCACAAAATTCTCTACACCCGGACTAACAGTGGAAACGCCCCTGCCAACAGCTCGCCTGCACAGGACGGGCACGTCGCCGAACCGCAATAAATCATACCCTCCGTACGCGGAGGGTTACTCCAGTTTGATATGCATTAAGATGCCATACTCATAAATGGGTAAACTCACTCTATTATTAGCATGCTATTAATTTCGCTGTAGAGATTAATATATAGCGATAACTATAATGGAGTGAGTTATGTCTGATACTGAGCAATATGGAGGCATTAGCCGCAGGATGTTAGTGAAATCCTCGGCTATAGGTTCGTTGGCGCTTGCCGCTGGCGGGTTATCGTTACCTTTTGGGATGCGCACCACAGCTGCTGCGGTACAACAGGCGATACAACCGGCTGAAGAGAAAGTGGTTTGGGGCGCTTGTTCCGTGAACTGCGGCAGTCGTTGTGCCCTGCAACTCCACGTCAAAGATGACGAGGTCGTATGGGTGGAGTCTGATACGACCGGAGACGATATTTATGGTCAGCACCAGGTGCGTGCCTGTTTACGTGGACGCTCAATCCGTCGACGGATCAATCATCCGGATCGTCTCAATTATCCTATGAAGCGCGTGGGCAAACGCGGTGAGGGTAAATTCGAACGCATAACCTGGCAGGAAGCGCTGGATACCATCAGCACCAGTTTAAAAAATACCGTACAAAAATACGGTAATGAGGCCGTGTACATCAACTACACCTCTGGCATTGTCGGCGGCAATATTACTCGCTCCTCCCCTTATGCCTCGCTGGTCGCTCGATTGATGAACTGCTATGGCGGATTTCTGAGCCATTACGGCACATACAGTACCGCACAAATCGCGGCGGCAATGCCTTACACCTACGGCTCAAATGACGGCAACAGTACCTCCGACATTGAAAACACGAAGCTGGTGGTGATGTTCGGCAATAACCCTGCCGAAACGCGCATGAGCGGCGGTGGCATAACATACTTCCTTGAGCAGGCCCGCGAGCGTTCTAACGCCCGCATGATCGTCATCGACCCGCGTTATACCGATACCGCTGCGGGTCGTGAAGATGAGTGGATCCCTATCCGTCCGGGAACCGATGCCGCACTGGTGGCGGGAATCGCCTGGGTCCTGATTAACGAAGATCTCGTCGACCAGGCATTCCTTGACACATATTGCGTCGGTTATGACGAGAAAACCCTACCCGCTGACGCCCCCGCTAACGGACATTACAAGGCCTATATACTTGGCAATGGCGATGACGGTGTCGCTAAAACGCCCCAATGGGCCTCGCATGTCACAGGGATCCCGGCCGAGCGCATCATCAAACTGGCACGAGAAATCGGTAGTACAAAACCGGCGTATATTTGTCAGGGTTGGGGTCCACAACGTCAGGCTAACGGCGAACTGACTTCGCGCGCGATCGCAATGCTGCCAATCCTGACCGGCAACGTTGGCATCAACGGCGGCAATAGCGGTGCACGAGAATCAACCTACACCATCACGATTGAACGCATGCCGCTGCCGGATAATCCCATCAAGACCCAGATATCATGCTTTAGCTGGACCGACGCCATCGCCCGGGGTCCGGAAATGACCGCAACCCGCGATGGCGTGCGCGGGAAAGATAAGCTCGATGTACCGATTAAATTTATCTGGAACTACGCGGGTAACACCATTACTAATCAGCACTCAGATATCAATAAAACGCATGAGATCCTTCAGGATGATACGAAATGCGAAATGATAGTGGTCATCGAAAACTTCATGACATCCTCGGCGAAATATGCCGATATTCTGCTGCCGGACCTAATGACCGTCGAACAGGAAGACATCATTCCTAACGACTATGCGGGCAACATGGGATACCTCATTTTTATTCAACCCGCGACGTCACCGAAGTTCGAACGCAAACCGATCTACTGGATAATGAGCGAAGTCGCCAAACGCCTTGGCAATGATATCTATCAACGGTTTACGGAAGGCCGTACTCAGGAACAGTGGCTCCAGTATCTGTATGCAAAAATGCTGGCCAAGGACCCCGCGCTCCCTTCTTATGACGAGCTGAAAAAAATGGGGATCTATAAACGCAAAGATCCTAACGGGCATTTTGTCGCTTATAAAAAATTCCGCGACGATCCGCAGGCCAATCCGCTCAAAACACCGTCTGGAAAGATTGAAATTTACTCCAGCAGGCTGGCGAAAATTGCCAACACATGGGAGTTGCAGAAGGATGAAGTAATTAGCCCACTTCCCGTCTACGCCTCCACGTTTGAAGGGTGGGACGATCCCAAACGCAGCGCATTTCCGCTGCAGTTGTTTGGCTTCCATTACAAATCCCGTACGCACTCCAGCTACGGCAATATCGATGTTCTGCAGGCGTCCTGTCGTCAGGAAGTGTGGATCAATCCCGTCGATGCCCAAAAGCGTGGTATTGCAAATGGCGATATGGTGCGGGTCTTTAACGACCGCGGGGAAGTTCGTATTCCGGCCAAAGTGACGCCACGGATCCTGCCTGGCGTCAGCGCAATGGGCCAGGGTGCATGGCACGATGCCGATATGGCCGGCGACAAAATTGACCATGGCGCCTGCGTCAATACGCTGACAACACAGCGCCCTTCACCGCTGGCAAAAGGCAACCCACAGCACACTAATCTGGTCGAGATCGAGAAGGTTTAAGGACTAACCCATGACAACTCAGTATGGATTTTTTATTGATTCCAGTCGTTGCACCGGGTGCAAAACCTGCGAACTGGCCTGCAAAGACTACAAAGACCTCACTCCTGACGTCAGTTTCCGGCGGATTTACGAATATGCAGGTGGTGACTGGCAGGAAGACAACGGCGTCTGGCACCAGAACGTTTTTGCCTACTATCTCTCCATCTCCTGTAACCACTGCGAGGATCCGGCCTGCACCAAGGTTTGTCCAAGTGGTGCGATGCATAAG
The DNA here is from genome assembly GCF_030332805.1 of Citrobacter sp. Cpo065. NCBI lineage: Bacteria > Pseudomonadati > Pseudomonadota > Gammaproteobacteria > Enterobacterales > Enterobacteriaceae > Citrobacter > Citrobacter sp. Cpo065. The sequence continues at coordinate 300,856 of NZ_JAOWHC010000034.1, read as the reverse complement.
CGTGAGGATGGTTTGGTGGTGGTCGATGAAGACGTGTGCATTGGCTGTCGCTACTGTCATATGGCCTGCCCGTACGGTGCGCCACAGTACAATGCTGCAAAAGGACATATGACCAAGTGTGATGGCTGCCATGATCGTGTTGCAGACGGCAAAAAGCCCATCTGCGTCCAGTCCTGTCCGCTGCGTGCGCTGGATTTTGGCCCCATCGACGAACTGCGCAAAAAACATGGTGAACTGGCTGCCGTCGCCCCGCTGCCGGGTGCGCACTTCACCAAACCAAATATTGTGATCAAACCAAACGCCAATTGCCGCCCGACCGGGGATACCACGGGTTTTCTGGCTAATCCAAAGGAGGTGTAAAATGGGAAATGGATGGCATGAATGGCCGCTGGTACTGTTCACGGTGCTGGGCCAGTGCGTAGCCGGGGCGCTGATCGTCAGTGGTTACGGCTGGCTGACCGCTAAAGACGAGCTGGTAAAACAACGTATCGTTCGCAGTATGTTTTTTCTCTGGCTGGTAATGGGCATCGCCTTTCTCGCCTCGGTTATGCATTTAGGTTCGCCGCTGCGCGCGTTTAACTCGCTGAACAGAATTGGCGCATCGGCGCTAAGTAACGAAATCGCCAGCGGTTCGCTGTTTTTCGCCGTCGGTGGCCTGTGGTGGCTGGTGGCGTTTCTCGGTAAAATGCCCGCAGCGTTAGGTAAAATCTGGATGCTGTTGAGCATGTTGCTGGGCCTGGTATTTGTCTTTGCGATGACCAACGTCTACCAGATAGACACCGTCCCAACCTGGTATAACGGCTATACTACACTGGCGTTTTTCATGACGATGCTGCTCAGTGGACCGCTATTTGCCGCTCTGCTGCTGCGTGCTGCAGGTGTTTCTTTTAACGCCGCCAGATACGCCGGTATCAGCGTATTGGCTCTGCTGGTTACGGTGGCCGTTATTGTGCTGCAGGGACTGTCGCTCGGCGAGATCCACAGTTCGGTACAATCCGCCAGCGCGCTGGTTCCCGACTACGGCAGTTTACAGGTCTGGCGTGTGCTGCTGCTGGCCGCGGGTCTGGGTTGCTGGATATGTCCGTTGATCCGTCGCAAAGGACCGTCCGTTGGCGGGTTGGCGCTCGGGTTAATTCTGGTGCTTGTCGGTGAAATCATTGGCCGCGGTTTGTTTTACGGTTTACATATGACAGTCGGAATGGCTGTCGCAGGTTAACTTTCGGGTGCGGGGCAACCCGCACTGTTCAGGATTGTTTGCATGACCCATTTTTCACAACGTGACAACTTTTCTACCGCAGCGCGCGTGCTTGGCGCGCTGTTTTACTATGCCCCAGACGGTGCGGAAGCTTCGGCACTGGTCAGTGCGTTAAGAACCGATGGCTGGCAGGCGCAGTGGCCGCTTGAAAAGACAACGCTTTCGCCGTTAGTCGCTCAGTTTCAGGCTGAGGCCGATGAGTCTCTCCCGCAGGCCTGGCAACGTCTGTTTGTTGGGCCTTATGCGCTCCCTTCTCCGCCATGGGGATCCGTCTGGCTGGATCGTGAAAACGTGTTGTTTGGCGACTCCACGCTGGCATTACGTCAGTGGATGCGGGACAACGGCATCCAGTTTGCCATGCAGCAAAATGAGCCAGAAGATCACTTTGGTTCGCTGCTGCTGCTGACGGCCTGGCTTGCCGAGAACGAACGCCACACCGAGTGCGAGCAACTGCTGGCCTGGCATCTGTTCCCATGGTCATCACGCTTTCTGAATGTTTTTATCGAAAAAGCCGATCACCCGTTCTACCAGGCGCTTGGTGAGCTGGCGCGCCTGACGCTGGCACAGTGGCAATCGCAGTTACTGATCCCGGTAGCCGATAAGCCTTTGTTCCGTTAATTTCGTCACAGGCAGGAATTGTCCTGCCTGTGATGCATCCTGTTGCGCACGCTGAGCTTTTGCTTCTGTTGCCTAATAGCCGCAAAATAGAGCGTCTGAATTTTCCAGTCTGGCCACTCATGCATCATTTACATGCTTACCCTGACCTGCGTGCCATGTTCCGCCGCCTGCTGATCGCCGCGTTGATTGGCGTCCTTGCTGCGCTGGCCGTCGCAGGATTTCGTCATGCCATGCTGCTTCTCGAATGGTTGTTTCTGAGCAACAACACGGGAAGTCTGGTCAACGCAGCGACAAACCTATCGCCTTTAAGGCGTATGCTGACACCTGCACTCGGCGGTCTGGCGGCTGGATTACTACTGTGGGGTTGGCAAAAATTTAACCGTTTACGTCCGCAGGCTCCCACTGATTATATGGAAGCCCTGCAAACCGACGGACAATTTGACGTCAGTGCAAGCCTGGTGAAATCGCTGGCCTCGTTACTGGTCGTCGCCAGCGGGAGCGCCATCGGACGTGAAGGTGCCATGATTTTACTGGCGGCGCTGGCGGCCTCCTGCTTTGCTCAACGCTTTACCCCGCGTACAGAATGGAAGTTATGGATTGCCTGTGGCGCCGCTGCAGGTATGGCTGGAGCCTATCATGCCCCGCTGGCGGGCAGTTTATTTATTGCCGAAGTATTGTTTGGCACGCTGATCCTCGCCTCACTGGGACCGGTAGTGGTATCCGCCGTAGTCGCATTACTCACCACCAATCTGCTTAGCGACAGCAATGCACTGCTGTATACCGTGCACCTGTCGCGGGAATTACATGCTCTGGAATACGTTATGATTGTCAGCACCGGTCTGGCTGCTGGCATCTGCGGACCGCTCTTCATGTGGTTGATGACCGCCAGCCATAATGTATTTTTGCGCTTAAAACTCTCGCCACCGTGGCAACTGGCGCTTGGCGGGTTGATCGTTGGCCTGCTTTCATTGCTCACGCCTACGGTCTGGGGTAATGGCTACAGCGTGGTGCAGTCATATTTACTTTCACCACCGCTGCTGGCCGTGGTTACCGGGATTTTTATCTGCAAATTACTGGCGGTGCTTGCCAGCAGTGGCTCCGGTGCGCCGGGTGGCGTGTTTACGCCAACGCTGTTTGTCGGTCTGTCTGTGGGCATGCTGCTGGGTCAGGTATGGGGATTATGGCTTCCGGGCTCGGATGAAATTGCCATTTTGCTGGGATTAACGGGGATGGCCACGCTGCTGGCAGCAACCACGCATGCGCCAATTATGTCTACATTGATGGTTTGTGAAATGACCGGGGAGTATCGCCTGCTCCCCGGATTACTGATTGCCTGTGTCCTGGCGTCGGTGCTCTCGCGTACGTTACGCCACGACTCTATCTACCGACAGCACGCTGCCGAGCATTGACAGGCGGATGTACTGCGACAACTCACGCTGCTCTGCACGAGGCAGATAAGGCAGTTCACCGATCAGCGGTGCAGGTAATTTTTTACCCAGCACATCAATGATTTCCGCATAATGCGCCAGCCCCGGGTTAATGCGATTCGCAACCCAGCCAATCAACGGCAGTCCGTCGCTGGCTATCGCCTGCGCGGTGAGGATCGCATGATTAATACAGCCTTCCTGGATACCCACTACCATCAGCACCGGCAGTTGTTCCTGCACCACCCACTCCGATAACGGACGCAGATCGTTCATCAAGCTCCGCCAGCCTCCGGTGCCTTCCACGACGACGTGATCGACTTTTTCGCTAAGGCTTGCGAGACCGTTGGATAACAGGGTGTAATTGACCGGACCACTATGCGCCACGCTACTTTCATCTTCGCTTAACGCAATTGGGTTAATTGCCTCATAGGGCAGCTCGATAGATGACACACTTTGCAGCACCAGTGCATCTTTGTTGCGCAGACCTTCGGGCGTCTCTTTGCTGCCTTTGGCTACTGGTTTGTAACCTGCTACGCTTTTACCCCCTGACGCTAACGCTTGTAGTAATGCGCGGGAAACCACGGTCTTCCCAACAGAAGTGTCTGTACCTGTAATAAAGAAACGCTTCAGCATCACTAACTCCACCGTTATGCTTTGAAAATATAAGTCAGGAAAATAAAACAGTGGAGAAAGTCTAAGGTATGACGACCAGGATCAGCTTGAGATAGCGCAATTTTTCGTACAACAGTTAAAAAATGTTAACCCTGTAATAGACGAATCAACAAAGAACCGTTATACATCGCGTCCTTCACGAGCGCCGCCCCCGCCATCGTCCCCTGATTGGTAAACTGGGTACTTTCTACGACTATATGCTGACTGTAAGCCGGAAGCGCCTGCTGACGAATGCTGTCAGCGATGGTTGGGAACAAGATATCTGCCGCTTTACTGAGCGGAGAGCCAATCAATATCTTTTGCGGGTTGAACAAATTCACCATGATGGCAAGAATTCGACCGACGTGGGTCCCAACGCCGCTAATGATATCTTTCGCCAATAAATCACCCTGCATGGCCGCCAGACACAGCGCGTCTACCGTTAACGGTTGCCCATGTAGAGAAGAACTCATTGACTGCTTCAGGCGCACCTGCGCCAATTCGAGCACGCTATCTACGCTGGCGATTGTTTCCAGACAACCATGGTTGCCGCAATAGCAGCGTTTACCGTAGGGATCGACCTGCGTATGGCCAATCTCCACCAGGCTACTGCTGCCTGCATGCAGCAAATGGCCGTCAGTGATCACCCCTGCACCCACGTTATGATCGATCACCACCTGAATGACGTCGCGCGCACCGCGCGATGCGCCAAAAAGCGCCTCGGCCATCGTCCAGGCGCTGATATCGTGCTGAATATACACCGGCACGCCGGTATGGTTCTCAAGCGCTTCGCCCAACGGCATCTCTTTGACATCTTCGTAAAATGGCATGCGATGAACGATACCGTTTTCAGTATCGATAATACCGGGTAAGGTGATGGCGATGGAGGTTAAGCGCTCCAGCTTTTGCTGGTGGCGGATGAAAAACTGATCGACCTGGGTTATCACGCGATCCAGCAACGGTGTTTCGCTGACCAGCGCCATTTCAAGACAATCTTCAACCACCAGCTTGCTGCTCAGATCGCGTAGCGCCAGAAAAATCTCGCCACGACTGATACGAATGGATAAGTAGTGCCAGGCCTCCGTTTCGACAACCAGCCCAACGGCCGGACGACCACGGCTACCCGCTTCCTTAATTTCCAGCTCTTGCACCAGATGCGCTTCGAGCATTTCGCGGACAATTTTGGTAATGCTGGCAGGCGCCAATTGTGCCAGGCGGGAGAGATCAATACGCGATACCGGACCCAGCTGATCAATCAGGCGATAAACCGCACCCGCATTGGTCTGCTTAATTTGATCGATATGCCCAGGCTGACTATCAGCAACCACCACTTACTCCCTTTATTTTCGCGCTCCGAAATAATCTGCGGGCTATGGTGAAGCACTTCAATGGCTTCCGTCAACTTTTTACTTAGCCTTGTGATTTACTGCACATTTTCGCCCATTTTTAAACTAAATTAACCGCTCTGAACGGCCGCCAGAAGCTGCTCGCGAAAGCGTTGCGCGGCGTGACTTTGCTCATGATGCTTTGGCCACACTAACCACATTTCCGAGACAGCATCTTCTTCCGCTATCGGGATCCAACACATTTCATACAGCTGCACCCGTTTAAAAGAAGCAGGAAGTATAGAAACCCCTAATCCTGCGGCCACCAGCCCAATGATAGTCATCGCCTCGCCAACCTCCTGCGCAATCGTCGGTTTCAGTCCATAGCGACGCATCAGGCCCAGAATATCGTCATACAACCCTGTCCCCACATGGGGGTCAAAAAAGACAAATGGCTCATTCGCCAGTTCGGCCAACGTGACCACGGGTTTTTGCGCCAACGGATGCGCACGTGGGATCATTGCCATCAGTGGTTCATGCAGAATGATTTCACGCTCCAGCGTTTCCGGAAGCTGCGTATTACGCAGAAGTCCCAAATCCAGCGTTCCTTCATTGAGCGGGGCTATTTGCTCACGTGTGTTCATTTCACGGGTTTGCATATGCACTGCCGGGTAGCTTTGGCGAAACAGAGATAACGTATCTGAAACCGCTTTGATAAACGGCGCGGACGACGTAAAGCCGATACGCAATTCCCCTGCTTCTCCCAGATGCAAACGCTCAGCCCTGGCGGCGGCTTCATTAACCAGCCCTAAGATCTGCCGACTGTCTGCCAGAAACTGCTTTCCGGCAGAGGTCAGCGCCACGCTACGGTTAGTACGGGCAAGTAACCGGGCGCCAACCTGCTGTTCAAGGATCTGGATCTGCTGACTTAGCGGCGGTTGCGAAATGTTTAACCGCGCCGCCGCCCGACCAAAATGCAACTCTTCGGCAACGGCCACAAAGTAACGTAAATGACGCAGTTCGATATTCATATTTTTAAAATATTATTTGAGATTATTAATATATTAGACAGAATATTGTGATTTTCATACTCTTAAGGCTGGTCCTGTAGACGTAATTGAATGAGCAAGGATTTCAAGTGAGCCGTACAACAACTGTCGATACCGCGCCAACAAGCGATGTTGATGAACAGATAGTTACCCCGCCGGATGGATTTATCAAACGCGGAACATCCCCATTTATGCGCGTCACGCTGGCGCTGTTTTCCGCCGGACTGGCGACTTTTGCCCTCCTCTATTGCGTACAACCCATACTACCAGTGCTCTCGCACGAGTTTGGGGTCTCTCCCGCCAGCAGCAGTATCTCGCTTTCCATCTCGACGGCGATGCTGGCGATAGGGTTACTGTTTACCGGCCCACTTTCAGATGCTATTGGCCGCAAGCCGGTGATGGTTACCGCGCTGCTGCTCGCCTCTTGTTGTACGCTGCTTTCAACGATGATGACCAGCTGGCACGGTATTTTAATCATGCGTGCTCTGATAGGACTTTCACTGAGCGGCGTCGCGGCGGTAGGGATGACCTATCTGAGTGAAGAAATTCATCCTAGTTTCGTCGCCTTCTCAATGGGCCTGTATATCAGCGGTAACTCAATTGGCGGAATGAGTGGTCGCTTGATCAGCGGCGTGTTTACCGACTTTTTTAACTGGCGTATCGCGCTGGCGGCGATCGGCTGTTTTGCCCTTGCCTCTGCGCTGATGTTCTGGAAAATCTTACCGGAATCCCGTCATTTCAGACCTACGTCGCTGCGCCCGAAAACGTTGTTTATCAACTTCCGTTTGCACTGGCGCGACAAAGGTTTGCCGCTGCTGTTTGCGGAAGGTTTTTTACTGATGGGATCGTTTGTCACGCTGTTTAATTACATCGGCTACCGCCTGATGCTCTCCCCGTGGGAGCTCAGCCAGGCGGTGGTAGGTTTGTTATCTGTGGCGTATCTGACCGGGACCTGGAGTTCGCCAAAGGCGGGTTCTATGACCACTCGTTATGGCCGTGGCCCGGTAATGCTCTTTTCAACAGGCGTGATGCTGGTTGGACTTTTGATGACCCTGTTCACATCGCTATGGCTGATCTTCGCCGGGATGCTGCTCTTTTCAGCCGGGTTCTTTGCCGCGCACTCCGTAGCAAGCAGTTGGATTGGACCACGAGCAAAACGCGCTAAAGGCCAGGCTTCTTCCCTGTATCTGTTCAGCTATTATCTGGGATCCAGTATTGCCGGTACGCTGGGCGGTGTGTTCTGGCACAGCTATGGCTGGAACGGCGTGGGCGGATTTATCGCCCTGATGCTGGTGTTGGCGTTGCTGGTCGGTGCGCGTTTGCACCATCGACTGCACGTATAATCCACGATGCCCGGGTTCCGGGCATCACCTTCATCACCCTGGCTGTAACGTCTGAGCCGCGATCTGCAGAGCAATAACCGTCCCGTTCATCACTATATGCAGCAAAATTGGCATCAACAGACCGTTGCTTTTCAGTCTGGCCAGGATCAACACCTGCGACACAAGAAACAACATCAGCAACGTGCGTAGATCCACATACTGCGTATGCATGATGGCAAAAATGACCGATACCACCACTGACGACAGCCAGGTTTTATTATTGAACCAGTACTGGAACGCGTTGAATAAACAGCCTCTGAAAACAATTTCTTCATAAACTGGCGCGATAAATATCAGGGTCAACGTAGATAACCACAACGCATAACTACTTAAGGATATTTGGCTGGTCACCCACGCTTCGGTTTGTCTGAGCCCCAAAATCAATGGCAGGATAAGCTGAATAAACAGCAGCCCCGCGAACAAAATGGCAAACCACCTGGCGTTGAAAATGCCTTTGCCCAGTCCCTCTCTTTTTCTAAAGAAGAAGTAATACAGCGGAACCAGCACTATAAATTCCAGCGCAAACAGCAGCGGAAAAAGTAACCCTTTGGCAAGCAGGTCCTGACTCGCGGGGAAAAACAACGGGGTAAACGTGAGGCCAAACATCAGTAAAAACATTGAAAAGCAGCCAGCAACTGCTTTAGTCCTGGCGATATACAGGTTGTCGGCATCCTGTGACATACGATCTCCTTGCGCTCATCGAAGATAAGTTGATGAATTACCTATGCATGATAAAAATTCTCATTATCACTGACAACCTACCAACTTTTACGCAATGCCCATGAGTACAATACCAAAACCCTCTTTACTCCGGAACTTCACCGTCAACTACTCAGAGGAGAATCCGCCAGCGGCAACGAGAAACGGAAGCAGGCCCCTGCCGTTGAGCTAACCAGATGTATATCTCCTCCATGCAGTTCGAGCATTCTACGCACGATCAGTAAGCCCAGGCCGCCGCGCTCGGCCCGCTGCTCACGGGGAATTAACGCGGTCGGGCGCTGAAACAATACTTCTCGCACAGCTTCTTCTACCCCTGGCCCGCTGTCCTGCACTTCGGCTAACAAACGGTCTTCATCACGCCAGACTTTTAGCCGCACTTCGCCTCCGTCAGGCGTATGACGGATAGCGTTATCCAGCAAATTCGTCACGACTCTTTCTATCATCGATAAATCGGCATTCACCAGCGGTAACGGCCCCGTTACGTCAAGGTGCAACTGCAAATGACGCGTGGCAACAGGGAGATCAAATTTCTGTGCCACATCCTGGATCAATTCACCAATAGCAAAACGTTCACGCTGCGGTTTTATACCGCCATGCTCCAGCCTTGCCAGCTCAAACAGCTGTTGTGACAGATGACGAACTTTATGCCCCTGGCGCAGCGCGATGCTAAGATAATGCCGGTTTTCCTCCGGCGTCATCGTATCGGCTTTCAGCGACAGCATTTCCAGATATCCCAACAGTGAAGTCAACGGCGTGCGTAAATCGTGCGAAATATTGGCAATAAACTCTCTGCGCTGACGATCGCTGTCTGCTAATAAATCCCACTGCTGGGCAATTTTCTGCGCTAACTCGATAAACGCATTGTTCAGCAGCGCTATTTCATTCTCCGGTACCGGTTCGGGATTTTTTTGTGCCAATTGTTTGATGACGGTAATGCTGTCCTTCTCCAGTTTTACCACCTGACCGGTTAGCCTTTTCACTGGATTCGTCACCCATCGCCACACCAGAAAACCTGCAATTCCACCGGCTAATAAAACCAGTATTAACGTCCAGGCCACGGTATTCCAGAGTGTTTTTTGCCAGGCGGTATTCGCCAGCATATTCAGATCTTCGCCCTGCAGAATAATGTACAAATAGCCATGTAGCTCACCGTTATATAAAACTGGCGCGGCGCTGAATACCTTTTGCTGGCTGCTACGCGGATCGTTGCCATAGACAGGCAACGCATCTGAGTTAAGGAAATCCTGTATCGGCTGTACGCTAATTTTCTGCCGCTGGATATGCCCCGGCGGTGCGGCATCAGCAAGTATTTCACCTGACGGTGAAATCAGATACAGCTCCACGCTGGGGTTGAGCGTCATCAGGTGATTAAACAATCCTTTTAAGGTCTGGCGATTAATCTGCCCGCTGGCATCAATAAGCGACTCACTTTTGACAATCTTGCTCGCCAACTCCAGCGAGAGCCTTTGCACCATGGCGTCGCCATACTGTTTACTGCTGCGGATCTGGACAACACTGACGGTAACCGCACAAATCAGCATAATGGCGGTAAAGACGAGGGTCAGACGCTGGCTCAGCGACAGGCGATAAATCATGGCTGATGCTCCGCGTTAACCGCAGCAAGCTTATAGCCTCGTCCCCAAACCGTGAGAATAATTTCCGGCTCGGCAGCATCCTTTTCAATTTTGGTCCGCAGGCGATTAATATGACTGTTCACCGTATGCTCATACCCTTCATGCTGGTAGCCCCACACCTGATCTAACAGCGCCTGACGCGAAAAGACCTCGCCTGGATGACGGGCGAAAAAATAGAGCAGATCGAATTCGCGCGGCGTTAAATCGAGGGATTTACCATGCAGCCGGACTTCCCGTGCTAATGGGTCAATCTCTACGCCATGAACGGTGATAATCCCCGCCTCCAAACGTAGGTTCTGACTCATCGCTTCCTGACGACGAAACAATGCCTTTACCCGGGCCATCAACTCCAGCACCGAGAAAGGTTTGGCCAGATAATCATCGGCACCCATCTCCAGCCCCAATACACGGTGCGTTTCGCTGGTGCGGGCGCTGATGATAATGACGGGCAAATAAAAACTCATTTGGCGAATGCGACGACAAATCTCCAGCCCGTCGACACCCGGCAGCATCAGATCGAGGATAACGGCATCCCAGACGTGTTTCTCCAGTTGTTCAAGCGCACGAGCTCCGTCTGCCTCATGAACAATCTCGTAACCCTCATCCTTCAGGCTAAGCTGCAAAAGTGAGGCAATATCGCTGTCATCTTCCACCAAAAATATCTTTTTCGCGCCTGCCATCAGTGTCATCCCCCTCTCGTCATGCTGAAAGCTTACCTCAGGCAAGGGGCGGAAGTTATCACAAAATTTTTAACTTTTCGTGAGGATCCAGGGATACGCATACGCGCAGTATGTCGTTATAGACACGTCAGGCATAAACAGGGAAACGTCGCTTTGTTTTCCTTAACATGAAAATAAAAAGGAAAAGTTATGCAGAAAAAACGTCCACTTCGGGAAGCTGATGTTACAGCCGAATCAGTTTTTTTTATGCAACGACGACAAATCCTCAAAGCACTTGGGATAGGCGCGGCGGCGGCCACGCTGCCTTACCCAACACAGGCTAATTTGTTGGATTGGTTTAAAGGCAACGATCGTCCACCCGCACCCGCAGGCAAAGCGCTCGAATTTACTAAGCCCGAACGCTGGCAAAACAGCCTGTCTCTGACGCCAGAAGACAAGGTGACGGGCTACAACAACTTCTATGAATTTGGTCTGGATAAAGCCGATCCTGCCGCCAAGGCCGGTAGTCTGAAAACCGATCCCTGGACGTTAACCATCAGCGGTGAGGTCAACAAACCTTTAACCTTAGATCATGATGCGCTGACCACACGCTTTCCATTAGAAGAGCGTATTTATCGGATGCGTTGCGTTGAGGCCTGGTCAATGGTTGTGCCGTGGGTGGGTTTTCCGTTGCATAAATTACTGGCGCTGGTTGAGCCAACCAGTCACGCCAAATATGTTGCCTTTGAAACACGCTACGCCCCTGATGAAATGCCGGGTCAGAAAGACCGTTTTATTGGCGGTGGGTTGAAATATCCCTATGTCGAAGGTCTTCGTTTGGATGAGGCTATGCACCCGCTCACACTTCTCACCGTAGGCGTATATGGCAAAGCATTGCCGCCGCAAAACGGGGCGCCGATACGCCTGACCGTACCCTGGAAATACGGCTTCAAGGGCATTAAATCGATAGTCAGTATCAAGCTGACGCGTGAACAGCCACCGACGACCTGGAATATGTCAGCACCGAATGAATACGGATTTTACGCCAACGTAAATCCTCAGGTGGATCACCCTCGCTGGTCTCAGGCTACTGAGCGTTTTATCGGTTCGGGTGGCATTCTCGATGTACAGCGACAGCCCACGTTACCTTTTAATGGTTATGCCGATGAGGTGGCATCGTTATATCAGGGCATGGATCTTCGGGAGTATTTTTAAGTGAGGTTGACTGCAAAACAGATAACCGGCCTGAAAGTGCTGCTGCATCTCGCCGGTTTTTTACCCCTGCTATGGCTCTTCTGGGCCGCGCAGCATGGCGGGTTAGGCGCCGACCCGGGAAAAGATATCCAGCACTTTACGGGCATTACCGCGCTGAAGTTTTTGCTGGCTACCCTGCTGGTATCGCCGCTTGCGCGCTATGCAAAGCAGCCTTTGTTGTTTCGTACCCGGCGGTTGTTAGGTTTATGGTGCTTTGCATGGGCCACACTGCATATAACCAGCTATGCTCTGCTGGAACTGGGTATACAAAACCTGGGATTGTTGGGTCGTGAACTGGTTTCACGCCCATGGCTAATGCTGGGTACGGCCGGTTGGATTATCTTATTCCTGTTGACGTTGACCTCGACACAAGCCGCTCAGCGTAAAATGGGCAAACGCTGGCAAACATTGCACAACTACGTCTACCTGGCCGCCATTTTGCTACCGCTGCATTATCTGTGGTCGGTAAAAGTGCTATCACCGCTCCCTATTATCTACGCCATCTGTTTTGTGGTTCTGCTGGCTTTTCGCTATAAAAAGCTGTTACGGAAAACCGGGTACAAAGGTGTGTTTATGAAAAGTGAGTGAATCACGGTAAACTTCTTAACCACACCTAAACAGAACGAGAACAAAAAATGAGTAACAATGATAATTACCATCAGCTCACCCGCACGTTCCAGCGGCTCTCTCGCTTCTCCCACCTCTCGGCAATCGCCAGTTGGGACATGTTTACCATGATGCCGCCAGGAGGCAGTAAAGCCCGAGGCGAAGCGCTGGCCGAGCTGAGCGTGCTTGAGCACCAACTGTTAACCGATCCGAAAGTGGCAATGTGGATCGCCGCAGCGCAACAGGAAGATCTCAACGATGTAGAACAGGCGAACCTGCGCGAAATGTCGCGATTGCATCACCAGGCATCCTTGTTGCCCGAATCGTTGGTAGAAGCAAAATCTCTTGCGGGAAGCCGCTGTGAGCATGCCTGGCGTAGCCAGCGACCAGCTAATGACTGGGAAGGATTTTCCGATAACCTGAAAGAAGTTGTGAAGTACAGCCGCGAAGAAGCCCGACTGCGCGCAGAAGCTAAAGGTTGTTCGCCGTATGACGCGCTACTGGACATCTTTGAACCAGGAATGACCAGCGCTCAGTTGGATGTCCTTTTCGCAGACGTTAAAAGCTGGCTGCCCGATCTGCTAAACAAGGTGGTGGCAAAGCAGTCTCAACAATCGCTCATCGCCCCAGTAGGTCCCTTCCCATCAGCTGTACAGCGAGAGCTGGGTCTTGAAACAATGGCACAGCTAGGTTTCGACTTTACCGCTGGTCGGCTGGATATCAGTGCACATCCTTTCTGTGGCGGCGTACCAGAAGATGTTCGCATTACCACCCGCTATGATGAAAACGAATTACTCAGCGCACTGTTTGGCGTGATCCATGAAACCGGTCATGCGCGCTATGAGCAAAACCTGCCACGCAGCTGGTCTGGGCAACCTATTGCTCTGGCACGCTCAACCGCCATTCATGAGTCCCAGAGTCTGTTCTTTGAGATGCAACTGGGACGCAGTAAAGCCTTTCTGATGCGGTTGATTCCGGCTGTAACGCGCCACTTTGGCGATCAGGCAGCGTTTGAAGAAAGCAATTTCATCGCCTGGAACCAGCAGGTCAAACCCGGGTTTATCCGTGTTGATGCCGACGAGGTAAGCTATCCCGCTCACGTGATCCTGCGTTATGAAATCGAACGTGCGCTTATTAATGGCGATATTGAAGTGGATGATATCCCGGCATTGTGGAACGAGAAAATGCAGGCCTGGCTGGGGCTGTCAACGATCGGAAACTACCGTAACGGTTGTATGCAGGATATTCACTGGACTGACGGCGGCTTTGGCTACTTCCCTTCCTATACCTTAGGCGCCATGTATGCAGCGCAGTTGTTCAGTGCCGCTAACCGCGCATTGCCTGATTTGAATCAGTCTATTGCCCAAGGTGAGTTTGGTGCCCTGTTTGACTGGTTACGTCAGAACATCTGGCAGCATGGCAGCCGCTTTACTACTGAACAGCTTATTACCCAGGCGACCGGGGAGCCGCTCAGCAGCCGTTATTTCCGTTCTCATCTGGAAGCCCGCTATTTGTAATCTCATACCGTGAGTCATTGTACATATCGTTACACGCCGAAACCAATGACTCACGGAAGCCCTGTGTTTACAGCGATATAGTTATTTCAACGGCCCCGCAGTGGGGTTGAATGAAAAACCAAATCGAGGGTATGAGAATGAAAAAAGTATTAGCTCTGGTTGTTGCCGCTGCTATGGGTCTGTCTTCTGCTGCGTTTGCTGCTGAGACAACTGCTACTACCGCTCCGACTGCTGCTGCAACCACCAAAGCAGCGCCGGCAAAAACCACGCATCATAAAAAACAGCACAAAGCAGCGCCGCAGAAAGCGCAGGCTGCCAAGAAACACGCTAAAAAATCCACCACTAAACCGGCTGTAGAACAAAAAGCGCCAGAGCAGAAAGCTCAGGCTGCTAAAAAACACACCAAAAAAGCAGCAACCAAGCCAGCAGCAGAACAAAAAGCACCAGAGCAGAAAGCTCAGGCCGCTAAAAAACACACCAAAAAAGCCGTAAAACACGACACCGCTAAACCAGCAGCTCAACCTGCAGCATAACGCATTTGTAGTTACTATGGCGTCCCCCACGCCATAGCATACGGCGCTAGATCGACCTGATGTAGCGCCGCCTTTCGGAGGGTAAAATGGTGTCACATTACCGCTTTGAGTTCATTCTTATTACTCTGATAATTTGCGCCCTTATTGCCATGCATTTTTATCTTTCCTGAGTGTAGTTATCTGATTTTACTCCCACTTTCTCGCCGTCCCGTCTATAGTATTAACTGAGGGTTTGCTGTTTATAATCATAATTCCCCACCAGAGTGTGATATGCATAAAACCATTGCTGTATTACTGGGCTCAATTTGTTTTTTTCCTGTTGTTGCGCATGCGGATCAGCCAGCAACGACCACCGCTGAAGCAGAAAGCATAAAAACGCTGTTTTTTGGTCATGACGATCGCACGAAAGTAACGGACCCAACGCAATCACCGTGGGACGCTATCGGACAACTGGAAACCGCCAGTGGTAATCTGTGTACCGCCACGCTCATTTCACCGCATCTGGCCCTGACTGCCGGACACTGCTTGCTCGCTCCACCGAAAGGCAAACCGGATAAAGCCGTCGCGTTACGCTTTGTGTCGAAAAAGGGTGTCTGGCGCTATGAAATCCATGGAATCGAAGGACGGGTTGATCCCTCACTCGGTAAGCGTTTGAAAGCCGATGGCGATGGCTGGATTGTGCCGCCATCAGCAGCCCCGTGGGATTTTGGTCTGGTGGTGCTGCGTTACCCGCCTTCCGGAATCACGCCCCTACCATTATTTGAAGGTGATAAAGCGGCGTTAACCGCGGCGTTGAAAACCGCCGATCGCAAAGTCACACAGTCGGGCTATCCGGAAGATCATCTGGACGATTTGTACACCCATCAGGATTGCGTGGTGACCGGCTGGGCGCAGAATACCGTCTTGTCGCACCAGTGCGACACGCTCCCGGGCGACAGCGGTTCACCGTTGATGCTGAAGACAGATTCAAGCTGGCAGTTGATTGGCGTACAAAGCTCCGCTCCGGCGGCGAAAGATCGCTGGCGAGCCGATAATCGCGCCATATCCGTGACCGGTTTTCGCGATAAGCTGGAAGAGTTGGCGCAGGAGTAACATATGCTGCCCGCATTAACGGGCAGCACGGATATCAGGCAAGTTTAATCATCACCATTCCGGCCAGCAGCAGCGCCACGCCGATCCAGCCTTTATTATTCAGGCGCTGACCAAACAACACCCAACCAGCCGCTAACGTCGCGGCAATCCCAAACCCGCCCCACAAAGCGTAGGCAACAGAAAGGTCAATACCTTTTACCGCCTGCGACAGCGCGCTAAAGGCCGCTAACACGGCAGCCAGCGACAGCACGCCATAAACCTTGCGGCGAAATCCATCAGAAAATTTCAAAAAGACGTTAGCGACTATTTCCAGCACGATGGCCATGCCAAGCCAGGCACCATGAACCCACTCAAACTGCTGCATGGGTCACCTCTTTGCTCGTTTTGGCAGGTTTTCGAGTACCAGACTTGATCAGCACAATGCCTAATACCAGCGAGACCAGTCCAGCCACTTTCATCGTGGACAAGGTTTCGTCAAATAACAACACACTAAACAGCGTAATAAATAAAATACCGATACCTTCCCACAAGGCATAGGCCACACCAAGGGCAATTTTTTTAACAGCGAAACTAAGAAAAATATATGATAAGGCGATCATTACCAGCATTAAAATAAAGCCTGAATTACCATGGCCAACGCTTGCCCATTTCATTGACAGCGTACCAGTAATTTCAGCCGCGATGGCCAGACCTAATAATATCCAGTAAAACATGATGCTTCTCCTGCTTGAGAATATAGTCCTTTAGGCCTACTGCATGCAGTAAACCAAAAAATAAAATTAGTTAGCTCAGCGCACAGCGCCAGCTCAGGCAGAAGAAGGGACTAAAGCGCGTTGCGCCAGTGTTGCTCACCCGCAAGCAAGAAAGTAGAGGAGGTACGAAGAAGTGTAGGTAAACGCAAAAACATCCTGAACATATTGTCCATAATATTACAATTATCCGCAGTGTTGCTTCTCATCATCGCGGATGATAATTGTCCTCGGTAGTTAAACACAGATGATTTGTATCATAGCTTCAAGACGAACTCAAAGTCTTTTCACTTCTTTACCTGCCCCGTTTGATTTTTGTTATAACGGCTCGACGCAAATCACATTATTATGCAGATTCAAAAATGAAAAATGCGGGAATACACATGGCGAAACCGATCATCACGCTTAACGGTCTAAAAATAGTCATTATGCTGGGCATGCTGGTTATCATCCTGAGCGGTATTCGCTTTGCCGCAGATATCATCGTCCCCTTTATTCTGGCGTTATTTATAGCCGTTGTGCTCAATCCCGTGGTGCAGCGGATGGTCAAGCTTCGCATACCGCGCGTAATTGCGGTGTCATTGCTTATCGTTATTATTGTAATGTTAATGGTGCTGCTGTTGGCGTATTTAGGTACATCCTTAAATGAACTTGCGCGAACGCTACCGCAATATCGCTCTTCACTGGTTATCCCACTAAAAAATCTTGAACCATGGTTACAACGCGCAGGGATCGGCGTTTCCGTGGACGAGCTCGTCAAATATATCGATCCTAACGCGGCAATGACGCTGGTGACCAATTTACTGGCGCAGCTTTCAAATGCTATGTCATCGATATTTTTACTGCTACTGACGGTAGTTTTTATGCTGCTGGAAGTACCGCAACTGCCCAACAAACTCAAACAAATGATGAGTCGCCCCATTGAAGGTATGGCGGCGATTCAACGCGCCATCGACAGCGTCTCCCACTATCTGGTGCTTAAAACGGCAATCAGCATTGTGACCGGGTTGGTCGCCTGGGGCATGCTTGCTGCATTGGATGTGCGCTTTGCCTTTGTCTGGGGATTACTGGCCTTCGCCCTGAACTACATCCCTAATATCGGTTCTGTATTGGCGGCCATTCCCCCTATTGCTCAGGTGCTGGCATTCAGCGGTCTTTACGATGCGCTGGTGGTTCTGGCAGGCTATCTGGTCATCAACCTGGTATTCGGGAATATCCTCGAGCCGCGGATCATGGGCCGCGGGCTGGGGCTGTCCACGCTGGTAGTATTTCTGTCGTTAATCTTCTGGGGCTGGTTGCTCGGTCCCGTGGGGATGCTGCTTTCTGTGCCGCTGACCATCATCGTGAAAATCGCGCTTGAGCAAACCAACGGCGGTCAAAGTATTGCCGTACTACTTAGCGATCTGAACAAAGAATGAGTTTTCGCCCCGCCATTGCGGGGCATTTCCTTTATCGTTTCACGCGGAAAGCCAAAACGGCGCTTAACAGCGTAAATAGCGCTATTATCCACGCCATGGTCCAGGGCGTGCCATCACTGAAGGCGGCCAGCAGCAACGATGAGATAATACCGCTGCCATATTGCAACGCGCCAATCAGCGCCGAAGCTGAACCCGCAATGTTCGGTACCGCGTCCAACGCCGCGGCAGTCGACGTCGCGGCAATAATGCCATTCATCGAGAACAGCAGAAAAATGGAAACGATAATGGCAACAATTCCGCCTGACTCCAGCTTAACCAGCAGTGCAAGCGCCACTGCGGCCAGCGCCGCCAGCATCGTCGCATATTTCAGCAGTTGTTCCAGAGCATGTCGTTGAACCAGACGACGGTTAACCACGCTCATCGCCATAACACCGATAATGTTTAGCGCAAACAACCAGCCGTAATGCTGTGGATCAACATGGTAATAGCTAATATAAACAAACGGTGACCCGGTAATAAACGCGTACGCACCGACGTAATAAAACGTCAGGCTCAGGGTATAGCGCATAAAACGCCCATTCGTTAACAACGAGCGGTAATTACGAAATGCGCCAGCCAAAGAGGCTTTCACTCGTTTATCTTCCGGCAATGTTTCGGGCAGCCAGTTTAGGGAGATAAACATCAGCGCACCAATCACCACCAGCAGCCAAAAAATTGAGTGCCAGGTGCTCAGGCGAATAATTTGCCCGACAATCAACGGTCCGGCGATTGGCGCAATCGCCATCACCAACACCAGGGTCGAGAGCATTTGCGCCGCACGAGTACGTGCAAAGAGATCGCGGATCATCGCTCGCGCCAGCATAGGTCCGGTACAGGCTCCAAGCGCCTGAAATACCCGCCAGAAAACAATTTGCGTGATACTTGTAGACAGCGCACACCCTGCGGAACCAATGATAAATAGCACCATGCCGATAAACAGCGGCTTGCGCCGCCCCATATGATCGCTAATCGGCCCCCAAATCAACTGTGCGATAGTAAAACCAATTAAGAAACCAGTAATCGTCAGCTCAACATTGCCATGTAAATCCTCGGCCATCGTCGGCATTGCTGGAAGATAAATATCGGTAGAAAGCGATGTAAAGGCCATCAGGCCACTGAGGATCAGAATAAAAGTAAGACCGGTCTGGCTTGCGGTAGTTACCGGTGAGGCATGTTCACGTGTACGCATAGTGCCCTGTCATGTTCTAAAAAGTCAGGTCGCAGTATATAGACAACGTATTGCCGTGATTAGACGGTTAAAACCGCATGAGTTTATGAACTGAAATCATGAATGGTGAAATCATATGCGTCATATTTTGTGACTGACTTCCAATAATTACCTTTCAGAAATGAATTCTACTCATAGGTCCATGCGAATTTCACAGACTAATCGTATCAACACAGATTTGCTAATCTGCAGCCAATGCAACGATGATGCTCAGGAGAACCCAATGAATACAACAGTTCTGAATAACGGTGTTGAGATGCCCCTGCTCGGATTTGGCGTTTATCAAATGACCGATGCCAGCGAATGTGAGCAAGCCGTACGGGATGCCATTGATACAGGATATCGCCTGATTGATACCGCTGCCTCCTACCAGAATGAAACTCAGGTCGGCAATGCACTTAAGCAAAGCGGAGTCCCCCGCGAGGCGCTTTTTATGACTACCAAACTGTGGTTACAGGATACCAACTATGCAGGCGCAAAGGCGCAATTCGCACGTTCTCTGCAACGGCTTCAACTGGATTATATTGACCTTTATTTGATTCATCAGCCCTATGGCGATGTGCACGGTGCCTGGCGCGCGATGGAAGAATTATATGAAGAAGGGAAAATCCGCGCGATTGGCGTGAGTAACTTTCATCCGGATCGTCTGGCGGATTTAATCGCTTTCAATCGCATTATTCCAGCCGTTAACCAGATTGAGGTGAATCCTTTTCATCAGCAACCGCATGCCGTAGCCTGGATGCAGAGCCGGAATATTCAACCACAAGCCTGGGCGCCGTTCGCTGAAGGACGCAATGACCTGTTTCAGAACCCGGTCTTATCGGCTATTGGTGAAAAATATGGCAAAAGCGTTGGTCAAGTCGTGCTGCGTTGGATTTATCAACGTGGGATAATTTCGCTGGCGAAAACCGTGCGTAAAACGCGGATGGCCGAGAATATTCAGGTGCTGGACTTTGCCCTAACGGCGGAAGAGATGACGCAAATTGCCGCGATGGACAGCGGAACCAGCGCGTTCTTCTCGCATCGCGATCCGGCTCGTGTGGAATGGATCACCCAACGTAAACTGGATGTTTAAAAAAACGGCCTCCGCAGAGGCCGTCTTACTTTTACTGGCAATTACAGCGCTTTCAGGATCGCATCCACGCTGGCTTTGGCATCGCCAAACAGCATATGGGTGTTATCTTTAAAGAACAGCGGGTTCTGCACACCTGCATAGCCGGTGTTCATTGAACGTTTGAACACAATTACGTTCTGTGCTTTCCACACTTCCAGCACCGGCATGCCGGCGATCGGGCTGCGCGGGTCATCCTGCGCCGCCGGGTTTACCGTGTCGTTGGCACCAATGACCAGCACGGTATCGGTATCGGCGAAATCATCGTTGATCTCATCCATTTCCAGCACGATGTCATAAGGTACTTTGGCTTCCGCCAGCAGCACGTTCATATGACCTGGCAAGCGCCCTGCTACCGGGTGAATACCAAAACGCACTTTGATGCCGCGCGCGCGAAGTTTCTCAGTAATTTCCGCGACCGGATACTGTGCCTGAGCCACTGCCATGCCGTAGCCCGGGGTGATGATCACGGAGTGCGAGTTCTTCAGCATTTCTGCTGTGTCTTCCGCAGTAATCTCACGATGTTCACCAACTTCTTCATCAGATCCGGTAGAAGAACCGTCAGAACCAAAGCCGCCCGCAATAACGCTGAAAAATGAACGGTTCATCGCCTTACACATAATGTAAGACAGGATTGCACCAGAAGAACCGACCAGCGCACCGGTAACGATCAGCAGATCGTTGCTCAGCATAAAGCCCGCCGCCGCCGCCGCCCATCCTGAATAGGAGTTAAGCATTGAAACAACAACCGGCATATCCGCACCGCCAATGGACGCCACCAGATGCCAGCCAAAAGCCAGTGCAATAATGGTCATCACCAGCAGCGCCAGAACCTGCAGGCCCACGCTTTCGGTACGAACAAACACCACCAGCAGCAGGAAAGAAACAACCAGCGCCGCCAGGTTCATTTTGTGACGATTCGGCAGCATCAGCGGTTTAGAGGAGATCTTGCCGCGCAGTTTGCCAAAGGCCACCACAGAACCGGTAAAGGTCACCGCACCGATGAAGATACCCAGGAACACTTCCGTCAGGTGAATGTTCACCAGAATCGGCTCCAGGCCCGTATCGTGATACAGGTAGCTGTTGAACCCCACCAGTACCGCAGCCAGACCGACGAAGCTGTGCAGAATCGCCACCAGCTCCGGCATCTCGGTCATTTCGACTTTCTTCGCCAGACGAATACCAATCGCGCCGCCGATGATCATCGCTACCAGGATCCACGCAACGTTGCCGGTATCCGGGCCAAAAATCGTAGCAATCAGCGCAATCGCCATCCCGGCGATGCCGTAGTTGTTACCCTGCTGAGAGGTTTCGTGTTTCGAAAGCCCCGCCAGACTAAAAATAAACAGGATCGCGGCAACAATGTATGCAGCTGTAACTAATCCTCCAGACATATGTTACCCCTTAGTTTTTCCGGAACATTTTCAGCATGCGCTGAGTCACGGTGAAGCCACCGAAAATATTAATGCTGGCAATAAGCACCGCGATAAAGCTCAGGAAACTCACCCAGCCACCCTGGCCAATTTGCAATAACGCCCCAACCACGATAATCCCCGAGATGGCGTTAGTCACAGACATCAGCGGAGTATGCAACGCATGTGACACATTCCAGACCACGTAGTAACCCACCACGCAGGAAAGCGCGAACACCGTAAAGTGACCAAGGAACTCTTTCGGCGCGACGTCGGCGAGCCAGCCAAACAAAATCACTACCAGCGCCATCAGCGCATATTTGCGCCACGGAGAGACAGGTTTTTTCTCTTCTTTCGGCGCAGGTGCGGCTTTTGGCGCTGCCTGCGGCTGAGCAGAAACCTGGATCGGTGGCGCAGGCCAGGTGATTTCACCATCACGAACCACCGTGACACCACGCACAACCACGTCGTCAAAATCGACAGTGATATTGCCGTCTTTCTCTTTACACAACAGTTTGAGCAGGTTGACGAGGTTCGTGCCGTACAGCTGGGAAGATTGCGTTGGCAAACGGCCAGGCAGATCGGTATAGCCGATAACCTTCACCCCGTTCTCGGTGGTGGTCACCTGATTAGGCACGGTATATTCGCAGTTACCGCCGTTTTGCGCGGCAAGATCGACAATTACGCTGCCCGCTTTCATCGAATCGACCATTTCACGGGTGATCAGTTTCGGGGCCGGTTTGCCCGGAATCAGCGCTGTGGTAACGATAATGTCGACGTCTTTCGCCTGCGCAGCGAAGAGTTCCATTTCAGCTTTGATGAACGCTTCGGACATCACTTTGGCATAGCCATCGCCGCTGCCCGCTTCTTCTTTAAAGTCCAGTTCAAGGAACTCTGCGCCCATACTCTGCACTTGTTCCTTCACTTCCGGACGGGTATCAAAAGCGCGCACGATAGCGCCCAGGCTGTTTGCCGCACCGATCGCCGCAAGACCTGCCACACCCGCACCAATCACCATGACCTTGGCAGGTGGAACCTTGCCTGCGGCGGTGATCTGGCCGGTGAAGAAGCGACCGAATTCATGTGCAGCTTCAACAATAGCGCGATACCCGGCGATGTTCGCCATCGAGCTTAAGGCATCCAGCGACTGCGCGCGCGAAATACGCGGCACGGAGTCCATCGCCATGACCGTCACGTTGCGCTCTGCAAGTTTTTGCAGCAGCTCAGGGTTTTGCGCGGGCCAAAGAAAACTCACCAGCGTCGTGCCCGGATTGAGTAACGGAATTTCCGCCTCCTCCGGCGCATTGACCTTCAGGATGATCTCTGACTGCCAGACTGCATTTCCATCAACAATTTCTGCGCCTGCTTGTACAAACGCCTTATCGTCAAAACTCGCCAGTTGACCTGCACCGCTTTCAACCGCGACGCTGAAACCCAGTTTAAGCAGCTGCTCAACCGTCTTCGGCGTGGCTGCAACGCGGGTTTCATTGGTTAACCGTTCTCTTGGTATGCCAATTCGCATAATGTTCCCTTCCATCTGTAATTATGATGATGGTTTATCAATGTTCGCACGAGGCATGCGCGCACTCTCGAAAGAGGTCAGTGTTACCTCAATAAAATAAAACAGTAACAAACTCTGTATAACCTACTGAAAATGACGCCTGTGATCTAGCGCCAAAAAACAGTATTTATTATGAAATTCGCGAAATAGAGATGAATCGAACCTCAGACAGATAAAATGCCCTAAAAATAGCCCACAAAGGCTGATAATTCGCTCAAGCGAAGCGGCAAAACATGATTACCTACCTGCCAAAAACAATTAATTAACATTAAATTAACTTATGAAATTCAACTGCTTTATCAGTTTTGGTCACCAAACGCCGAAATTTTCGGCATATCACAAAATGTTATCGCTGTTGTTACCTAACGTGACACGATGAGTGAAAAATGACGCAGACACTGACACAATTTAAATGCAATAATCAGCGACGTTTCTAGTCAATAACAATACCAGTACCTGGTTTGCGCAAGGCGAAGGATTATTTTTATGAAGCTTAAGAACACTCTCCTGGCGTCCGCACTAATTTCTGCGACTGCTTTTTCTGTAAATGCAGCGACAGAATTGACGCCGGAGCAAGCGGCTGCCCTGAAACCCTATGACCGCATTGTGGTCACCGGTCGTTTTAATGCTATCGGTGATGCGGTTGCTGCCGTTTCGCGCCGTGCAGATAAAGACGGTGCAGCCTCCTTTTATGTTGTTGATACCTCAGATTTTGGCAGCGGCGGTAACTGGCGCGTTGTTGCCGACGTCTATAAAGCCGACGCTGAAAAAGCGGAAGCGTCAAAAAACCGTGTCATTAACGGCGTTATGGAATTGCCAAAAGATCAGGCCGTTCTGATAGAACCTTACGACACCGTTACAGTGCAAGGTTTCTACCGTAGCCAGCCTGAAGTAAACGATGCCATCACCAAAGCAGCGAAAGAGAAAGGTGCTTACTCCTTCTATATCGTGCGTCAGGTCGATGCCAACCAGGGCGGCAACCAGCGTATTACTGCATTCATCTATAAAGCTGATGCTAAAAAACGCATTGTACAAAGCCCTGATGCGATCCCAGCAGATTCAGATGCTGGTCGTGCCGCATTAGCAGCAGGTGGCGAAGCCGCGAAGAAAGTTGAGATCCCGGGCGTAGCAACTACCGCTTCTCCGAGTGCTGAAGTCGGCCGCTTCTTCGAAACGCAATCGACCAAAGGCGGACGTTACACTGTCACGCTACCGGATGGAACCAAAGTTGAAGAACTGAACAAAGCGACAGCCGCCATGATGGTACCGTTCGACAGCATCAAGTTCACCGGTAACTACGGCAACATGACGGAAGTCTCTTATCAGGTAGCAAAACGCGCAGCGAAGAAAGGCGCGAAGTACTATCACATTACCCGCCAGTGGTCAGAACGTGGTAACAACGTGACGATCAGCGCCGATCTGTATAAGTAATACCCAATGCCTTATCAGGTCTACAGTCCTTGTAGACCTGATAATTTCGCGCAGTTCTGTTTCCAGACAAAACAAAAACAGCAGTATTAAGACAACTTTTCACACTATTAGTCACAAATCTCTCTATCCCCATTGCATGCGTTCTCTTCTCTCCGTAAAATCCCGCGCCTTAGTGGCTTTCACCATTTTTATGCGGTTTGCCAAAATAATTATTCTCTCACTCTCGTTTTTGTAACTGGATACAAATGGAAAAGAAATTGGGTCTGAGCGCACTGACCGCGCTGGTTTTAAGCTCAATGCTCGGCGCTGGCGTTTTCAGCCTGCCACAAAATATGGCAGCAGTAGCCAGCCCGGCCGCATTATTGATTGGTTGGGCGATTACCGGTGCGGGTATTCTTTTGCTCGCCTTTGCCATGCTGATCCTGACGCGTATCCGTCCTGAACTGGACGGCGGTATCTTCACCTATGCACGTGAAGGTTTCGGCGAGTTGATTGGCTTCTGCTCTGCGTGGGGATACTGGCTGTGCGCTGTTATCGCTAACGTTTCATATCTGGTCATCGTCTTCTCTGCGCTCAGTTTCTTTACCGACACACCGGAATTACGTCTGTTCGGCGACGGTAATACCTGGCAGTCGATTGTCGGCGCATCGGTACTGTTATGGATAGTCCATTTTCTGGTGTTGCGGGGAGTACAAACCGCGGCCAGCATTAACCTGGCCGCTACTCTGGCAAAACTATTGCCGCTAGGCCTCTTTATCGTGCTGGCATTCATGCTGTTTAAGCTCGACACCTTTACTCTCGATTTTACCGGCGTCGCGTTGGGCGTGCCTGTCTGGGAGCAGGTCAAAAACACCATGCTCATCACCCTGTGGGTTTTCATTGGTGTGGAAGGCGCGGTGGTGGTATCTGCCCGCGCCAGAAATAAACGCGATGTTGGTCGCGCCACGCTGTTAGCTGTACTCGCCGCACTGGGCGTTTACCTGCTAGTCACCCTGCTATCTCTAGGCGTTGTCGCGCGGCCAGAACTGGCAGAGATCCGCAATCCATCAATGGCCGGTCTGATGGTTAAAATGATGGGGCCATGGGGCGAAATTATTATTGCCGCGGGTCTGATTGTTTCCGTGTGTGGTGCCTATTTAAGCTGGACGATTATGGCGGCTGAAGTGCCGTTCCTCGCCTCCACGCACAAAGCGTTTCCGCGTATTTTTGCGCGACAGAATGCACAGGGTGCGCCATCGGCATCGCTGTGGCTAACCAACATCTGCGTACAAATCTGCCTTGTGCTAATCTGGCTCACAGGCTCCGACTACAATACGTTACTGACAATCGCCTCAGAGATGATTCTGGTGCCCTATTTGCTGGTCGGCGCATTTCTGTTAAAAATTGCCACCCGTCCGATTCATAAGGCTGTCGGTATCGGCGCGAGTATTTATGGCATATGGTTATTGTATGCGTCAGGTCCGATGCACCTACTGCTGTCTGTAGTGTTGTATGCGCCAGGGCTGTTGGTTTTCCTTTATGCCCGTAAAACGCACACGCATGAAAACGTATTAAAACGCCAGGAGATGGCGCTGATCGGCCTGTTGCTTGTTGCTGCTGTGCCGGCTACCTGGATGCTGATGGGATAACGTTATACCCATCGTTCGCGACATATGGAGATTACGATGGGTAAAAAAAACCCTTTGCCAATTCTTATCACCGGAGGCGGTCGTCGTATCGGCCTCGCCGTCGCATGGCACTTTCTGAACCAAAAACAGCCAGTTATCGTCAGCTACCGAACTCACTATCCTGCCATTGACGGCCTGCGAGAAGCGGGCGCGATTTGTATCCCGGCTGACTTTTCCACGGATGAAGGCGTACTGGCCTTTGCTGATGAGGTCAAAGCGCAGACGGATGGCTTGCGCGCCATTGTGCACAATGCCAGCGCCTGGGTCGCCGAAAAACCCGGCACACCGCTTAGCGAAGTACTTTCACGCATGATGCAGATCCACGTCAATACGCCCTACCTGCTCAACCACGCGCTGGAAGGATTGCTACGCGGTCATGGGCACGCAGCCAGCGACATCATCCATTTTACGGATTATGTTGTGGAGCGTGGCAGCGACAAACACATTGCTTATGCTGCCAGCAAAGCGGCGCTGGATAATATGACCCGCTCGTTCGCGCGCAAACTGGCACCGGAAGTGAAAGTGAACGCGATTGCCCCCTCACTTATCCTGTTTAACGAGGGTGACGATGCAGAGTATCGCCAGCAGGCACTAAACAAATCACTGATGAAAACCGCGCCTGGTGAAAAAGAGGTCATTGATTTAATTGACTACCTACTAACCAGTTGTTTTGTCACCGGACGTAGTTTTGCCCTTGATGGCGGGCGTCATCTACGTTAGTGCAGTTTGATCCAACAAAAGATCAGTAACCACGCGCTCAGGCTCCAGCACACTACTGCACCGCCGAGCGCGATGGGTAAGCGCATAAACCCGGTGAAATACCACAGTGAAACAAGGTAGACAAAATAGGGAATAATCGACCACATACTGAATACAATGGTTGTACGTAACGCCTCGATCCCACGCTCACTGGCCACGATGTAGTGGGCAATCAACGCAAACGTCGGGAACAGTGGAATTAATCCAGCAATATAGTAATTCTTTGTTTTCGCCAGCAAACCTATCAACACCACCACCAGCGCACCGAGCGCCGCTTTTATAACGAGTCCCATCACTCTGCCTTAACACATCAATAACATCAGCCTCTAGCATAACGGAAGCGTTCTTGTTTAGAAAAGATTAATGGAAGGAAAAACCGGGGCGGTGTATGTTGGCGTTTTATATTCAAAATGAATGATATGAACACCATCGTATTTGTTGAAGATGATCCCGAAGTTGGCTCACTGATTGCAGCCTATCTGGCCCGGCATGATATTGAGGTTATCCTTGAACCTCGTGGTGATTTGGCCGAGGAGAAAATCCTGCACGTTCAACCCGATCTGGTGTTATTAGATATCATGCTGCCGGGCAAAGACGGGATGACTATCTGCCGCGATTTACGCGGACGCTGGCAAGGCCCGATTGTTCTGCTCACCTCGCTGGACAGCGACATGAACCATATCCTGGCGCTGGAAATGGGTGCCTGTGACTACATCCTGAAAACAACGCCGCCAGCTGTGCTGCTGGCTCGCCTGCGCCTGCACCTGCGCCAGAATGAACACTCAGCACAGTCTAAAGGCATTCAGGCGGCAACCATCACACCGCACACAACGCTTCGTTTTGGCACACTCACTATCGATCCCACCAACCGATCCGTGCTGCTCGGCGGCGAGCAAATCTCTCTTTCCACCGCTGATTTTGAATTACTGTGGGAGTTGGCAACCCATGCCGGGCAGATTATGGACCGTGATGCGTTGCTAAAAAACCTGCGTGGCGTAAGTTATGACGGCATGGATCGCAGCGTCGATGTCGCGATTTCCCGCTTACGCAAAAAACTGCTCGATAACGCGACTGAACCCTATCGAATCAAAACGGTACGCAACAAAGGTTATCTGTTCGCACCGCACGCCTGGGATGACGAGCCTCATAAGTAATCCAACCGGGCCGATCACTTTGATCGGCTCTCTTAATTATCTGGCGTTACACTGTCACATTGATAGCTAACTAAACGTCAGTCCGTCGTATTTTTTCCAACGATAGTTTACGGCGGAGATAATCCAGCAGCCGATAAAGACGCCAATAATCGCAAAACCGACATTCCCCATATGGTCACTCAAATTGCTGACGGTATCCCACCCCCCCCCCTGAAGCGAAAACGCGTCAGAGAGAAGTCCCAGCGCCTCCAGCCCGCCAATAAATAGCGCAACAATCACGGAAGTCCCGGTAATGGTCATATTGTAATAGAGCTTACGTTGCGGCTTATTGAACGCCCATCCGTAGGCCTCAACCATCAGAATACTGTCGAGACAATCAATTAACGCCATACCGCAGGTAAACAGCGCCGGGAATACGAGAATTGACCAAACTGACATGCCGCTGGACGCGCTTGAAGCAGAAATTCCCAGCAAAGAAATTTCAGTGGCGGTATCAAAACCCAGACCAAACAGAAAGCCGACAAAATACATATGCCAGTCTTTACCTACCAGCCGAAACGCTGAGCGGAAAAGCCAGTTCAGAGGGCCTGAAACTGTAATGTCTTCCGTGGTGCCATCGTAAGTACCGGTGCGTTTAAGATGGCGGAATGCCTTCCAGACCTGGCAGAAAATAATGAGATTGATGGTAGCCAGAATCAGCAAAAATACGGCAGAGACCGTAGTTCCTATCAGACCACCGACATTCTGAAACCATGCCATATGTTGCTTAAACACGCTGGTAGTTAGCGCAATGCCAATGCTGGCCAGCACCACAATGGTAGAGTGTCCCAGAGAAAACCAGGCCCCCGTTGTCAGGGCACGTTTTTTCTGCTGCATGAGTTTACGCGTCGCGCTGTCTATCGCGGCGATATGATCGGCATCAACGGCATGGCGCAAACCATAGCACCACGCAATCAGACTCAGTGCCAGTAAGGAAGTATTGTTGCTAAACGCGGTGAAAGCCCACAGCCACGCTACGATGTTTGCCCCGATGAGTAAGACCATCAACAAAAGAATATTCGGGCGTTTTTTTAATAATGAAAACAATGCGTTCATTGTTTCCGGCCTGTCAAATTTTCGCTCAACAACACACCACACCGCCGTTCATTGATTGATTAATACAACGTTTACCAGGCTAATGATAACTCTTAAGAATTACTAACCCAGTGTCGTAGATCAAAATTGATTACCACCTGAAGCAAGTTCTGCCATCGCTAGCTCCTCAATACGCAGAGGTACCGTTGCGCTGTCACCCTCTTGCAGAAACCAGACGGACGACAACCCACACCAGGCAACAATCCACATCAGTAAACGCTGCCGTTCAATTCTGGCGATTTCAGACACAATGTTGACTCGTTGCGTGAATATTTCCGGCTCAATGGCGACAGGTCTGGTAGGTTCGGCAAGATCGGGGTTAGTAAAGATATTGGCGTAATCAAAGCCACGCTCGCCCACCAGCCCTTTGGGATCGATAGCCAGCCATCCTCTCGTTCCGAAATCAAGAATATTGCCGTGGTGTAGATCGCCATGTAATACGACTTCATCATGGGGTGAAGATAGCAGTACGTTTGCCACCGCAGCACAACGCGTTAGGATACCGCCATGCTTTTTCGCGGCTGGAGCCAGATCGCGAAACCAATGGTGCAGAGGTGTTAACGCAGGCGTAGAAGCATTTCGGGAGAGATGGAGTCTACTGGCAGCATGGCAAATAATGCGACAGGCCTGCGCATCGTTGCCAGTCCAGGACATGTCCGCTAAAGACTCTGTCCCCGTCGCACGTTCCAGCAGAATCGCCCCTGCTGCATGAGCAAGTACTTTCGCTGCGCCATTTCCGTTCCACCAGACCATGAGTTCACAGCCGATCCGTTCACTGTCATCATCGGTGATCTTTAGTATGGCTTTCTGCCCGTCCTTGACCACCACCACAGGCAAAAGCTGCGATGTGTGCGTTTCAAACGGTTCACCATCTGGAGTGAGTCCCCAACGGTTAAGCCAGGTGTTGAACAGACGATTTTCCAAACAATATCCTCATTTTTCTCTGGAAGATGGTAATCAAAAAGATCCGTGTCGGCATTATTCCTGTTTTCTTTTGGTTGAGCCACAACCCCCACTTCCATCATCACTGACTTATCGGGTAGAGCACTAACAGGCACATCCTTGTGTATCTGTGTGCCATGCTGACTGTGTTCGGTATATGAGGAGGACACGATGATCACGTTATGCAAAACCTGTGGAACATCCTATGAGGGAACTGGCGCCCATCCGGAACATTGCGATATCTGCCTGGATGAACGTCAATATGTCCCCACAAGCGGGCAGAAATGGATCGATTTTGACACCCTGTGTGCATCGCATACAAATAAGTGGAAGCAACACGACAGTACCCTCCTCAGCATCCGCACCGTTCCTGATTTTGCAATTGATCAGCGCGCGTTTCTTGTGCGTACCCCAGAAGGAAATATTCTGTGGGACTGCATTGCCACGCTCGACGATGCCACAAAAACGCTAATAACGTCCCTTGGCGGCCTTAAGGCTATCGCGATTTCGCATCCTCATTACTACACCACCATGCAGGACTGGGCTGCGGAATTTAACGCGCCGATTTACCTTCATGCCAGCGACAGAAGGTGGGTAATGCGTGACAGCCCGTGGATTAGATTCTGGGATGGCGACACCATTGAGTTAACCCGTGACGTCACGATGATACGTCTCGGCGGGCACTTTGCTGGCGGCTGCATCCTGCACTGGGCGCGTGACGAAGGCGTGGTGCTTTCTGGCGACATCGTTCAAGTTACACCAGGTGCCCATGCAGTCTCATTTATGTGGAGCTACCCCAATATGCTACCGTTGCCAGCCGCCACCGTCAGCGACATCATCCAACGCCTGAGAACAGTGAAATTTAAGCAACTTTACGGCGCATTTGAAGGTAAAGATATTACGCAAAATGCCGATGAAATTGTGCGCCGTTCAGGTGAAAAATATATTTCCTGCCTCAAATAAACCGGCAGTTTATTCACCAACCATGCTCAGGAAGGAAAAATGGATAGAACTTATAAATCATGCCCATCACAGAAACACTCACTATCACACTGATAATAAAGTAGGTTTTGAAAGGCTGCTTTTGTGTTTTATGGCGAAAGATTTGTTGACCCGCTATCGCGCCGCCCCACCCGCCCACAACGCCAAACACCAGCAATGTGGATTCCGGCACTCTGCGCCAGTCCTTGCGTGCCGCCATTTTGTCCACGCCGTATAACAGCAGCGTCAAAACGTTGGCGAGTAGAAACCATATAACAAGAGGATAAGCGGTGAAAATGCAGCCGACCGCTGCGAAAATGAGTAGCGAATAACAACAGCGATTGAGATTCATATTTTCAGTCACAGCACTTTTCAGGAAGTATCGGCACGCATTATACGCAAGGTCAGTCATCCCTGCCACGGGTGAGAATATCCCTTTTATTATTATGCCTATATCCCCAAAGATAGCGCAAATTCTCTGGTCTGCGGGGTACCTAACAATTCAAACAAGAGAGTCGTTTTCATTATTCAAAACAAATGATAATTTATTAAACCCAAATGGAGAAATTGTTCTGGAGTCACAAGGATGAGAAAATACTCATATCCATATTTGTTTTTTATTACCGTCTCATCTCTCGGCGCAATTTTTCTCTTTTACTGGTGGAAGGTAACGGTATACAGAGCGACATTTCTCTACCCGCTCACATCCAAATACCTCATGCTTATTTCTCTGGCAGTGTCATTGTTAATTACCTTATTTCTGGTAGGTAATGGGATAATGAAAAAAAGTCCCTTCCAAACCTATCTGAAATTATTTGGTGGCATCAGCATTGCCATGGTGCTGTTTTCAGTGATCATGGTTATGGCGATAACCTGGTTCATTCCGGGTGTCCCCTCGTCCTATACCGCCACATACGTCTATGCTACAGGAAGTTCTAAAAGCTGTTCGGGGGCTGATGTTGACGATCCGGATCTCGGGACTAACATAAGAATTTGCTATCCCGAAGGTAACTACGAATATAACAACACCATCTACGTTGAGAAACGAAGTAACCTTTTAGGTGCGGTCGTGACATACGCCAGAACAACCCCATCCCGATTTTGATTAACTTACAGCGTAGAAAGCAATGCGTGATCCAGCGAAAGGTCATTCCGCGCCCGTAGGAGCCATAAGAATGCAGAAAAGAGATATACAGTGTACTCTGCGTGGACAAGCACGCCGGATGGTGATCGGAGAACCTTTTTGAACCCACGCATCGGCGGATACCGCTGTGCTCACTTTTCCCCTGTGGGACACGTGCACTCGCTAACTTATTGAGCGTTCGGTGATTTTTTATGAAGAAACTGTTTGTGCAGTTTTACCTCCTGCTGTTTGTCTGCTTTTTGGTGATGACCCTGTTGGTCGGTCTGGTATACAAATTCACCGCAGAACGCGCAGGCAGGCAGTCGCTCGACGATTTGATGAAAAGCTCGTTGTACCTGATGCGCAGTGAACTACGCGAAATCCCGCCACGTGACTGGGGTAAGACGCTGAAGGAGATGGATTTAAACCTCTCATTTGACCTTCGCGTTGAACCGCTGAATAAGTACACACTGGATACCCCAACCATGCAGCGTTTACGCGAAGGCGATATTGTGGCACTTGACGATCAATACACCTTCATTCAACGCATTCCTCGCAGCCATTATGTGCTGGCCGTCGGTCCGGTTCCCTACCTCTATTTTCTCCATCAAATGCGCTTGCTGGACATCGCGCTGATGGCGTTTATTGCTATCTCACTGGCCTTCCCGGTACTGATCTGGATGCGCCCGCACTGGCAGGAAATGCTCAGACTCGAATCCGCCGCACAACGTTTTGGTGAAGGTCATCTGAGTGAACGCCTTCATTTTGACAGCGGTTCCAGCTTTGAGCGCCTGGGCGTAGCGTTTAACCAAATGGCCGACAATATCAATGCGCTGATCGCCAGTAAAAAACAGCTCATCGATGGTATTGCCCATGAGCTTCGTACCCCGCTGGTACGTTTACGTTACCGGCTGGAAATGAGTGATAACCTCACCGAGCAGGAATCTCAGGCTCTGAATCGTGATATTGGCCAACTGGAAGCGTTGATCGAAGAGTTACTGACCTACGCCCGCCTGGATCGCCCGCAAAATGAACTGAAGCTCAGTGTACCGGACTTGCCTGCTTGGTTAACCACCCATCTGGAGGATGTGCAAAGCGTGAATCCTGACCGTGAGGTGCACTTACGTCATCTCGAAACTGGCGACTACGGCGCGTTGGATATGCGCCTGATGGAGCGGGTCCTGGATAATTTGCTGAACAATGCCCTGCGCTATTGCCAGTCTACAGTGCAAGCCAGTCTGCTGCTGAACGGCAATCAAGCCACGCTGGTAGTGGAAGACGACGGTCCCGGCATTGCACCAGACGCTCGCGAACAGATTTTTGAACCGTTTGTACGCCTTGATCCCAGCCGTGATCGGGCGACCGGGGGTTGTGGGCTTGGGTTAGCCATCGTCCACTCAATAGCGTTGGCTATGGGAGGGACGGTCGTCTGTGATAAAAGTGAACTTGGCGGCGCCCGGTTTACTTTCCGTTGGCCCGTCTGGCATAACATTCCTGAAATTTCGGCTGCCTGACCTATTCTGCTCGGTGGCCAGGCGGTGGATGTTGTGCTATAAAAAAAGTATGTTGTAACTAAAATGGTAAATCTATGGCCCGTTACGATCTCGTTGACCGCCTGAACGGCACCTTTCGCCAGATGGAACAAGAACTGGCGCTTCTGAACGAAAACCTGTTGCAGCAAACGCTGCTTATTGCCCGCGTATTCTCGTTACCGGAAGTGGTCAAAGAGGCAGAGCATGCCCCTCTGCAAAACATTGATGTTAAGCAGCATTTAGGCAAAGAGGCTGAAGCTCTGGCACTGCGCCATTACCGTCACCTGTTTATTCAGCAGCAGTCCGAAAACCGCAGCAGCAAAGCGGCCGTCCGCCTGCCGGGTGTATTGTGCTACCAGGTTGATAATGCGGGGCAATGTGCTCTGGAAGAACAAATCCAGCGTATAAACCAGTTGAAAACCACCTTCGAGCGCATTGTTACAGTAGAATCAGGGCTGGCGCCGGCAGCACGTTTCGAATGGGTGCATCGCCACCTGCCGGGGCTGATTACACTGAATGCCTATCGCACGCTCACCGTTGTCAGAGATCCTGCCACCCTGCGATTCGGCTGGGCTAACAAGCACATTATTAAAAACCTGAAACGTGATGAAGTACTGCAGCAACTGGAAAAAAGCCTGACCTCACCGCGCAGCGTACATCCCTGGACACGTGAAGAATGGCAGGCGAAGCTTGAACGCGAATATCAGGATATCGCCGACTTACCGCAGCAGGCCCGCCTGAAAATTAAAAGGCCGGTAAAAGTGCAGCCTATTGCCCGAGTCTGGTACAAAGGAGAGCAAAAACAGGTGCAATATGCCTGCCCGACGCCACTAATTGCACTGCTTAATGACGACAACGGTATGACCGTACCGGATATCGGCGAGTTACTGAATTACGATGCCGATAACGTTCAGCATCGCTTTAAACCTCAGGCGCAGCCGTTGAGATTGATTATTCCCCGGCTGCACCTGTACGTTGCGGATTAACTGCCTGGCCGCATGCTGCCAACCATCAGCTCCGGACGTACCCAGCTGTCGAACTCCGCTTCGGTTAGATATCCCAGCGCCAGAGCGGAGGCTTTTAGCGTCAGCCCTTCTTTATGCGCTTTTTTGGCAATTTCAGCCGCTTTATCGTAACCGATATGGGTGTTGAGCGCGGTCACCAGCATCAGCGACTCATTGAGCAGTTGATCTATTCGTTCACGGTTGGGCTCGATTCCCGTCGCGCAATGTTCATTGAAGCTTTCCATACCGTCCGCCAGCAGGCGTACCGACTGCAGGAAGTTGTGGATGACCATCGGTCGATAGACGTTGAGCTCAAAGTTACCTGACGCCCCGCCCATATTGATGGCGACATCGTTACCCATCACCTGGCAGCACAACATGGTCAGCGCTTCACACTGGGTAGGATTGACTTTACCCGGCATGATCGAGCTGCCCGGTTCGTTTTCCGGAATTGAAATTTCGCCAATACCACAGCGCGGGCCAGATGCCAGCCAGCGTACATCGTTGGCGATTTTCATCAGCGACGCTGCCAGCCCTTTTAGCGCTCCGTGGGCATGAACCAGGGCATCGCAGGTGGCCAGCGCTTCAAATTTATTCGGAGCGGTAACGAACGGCGCGCAGGTAATGACCCGCAGTTCGTCCGCGACCCGGCGGGCGTATTCGGGATGAGTGTTCAGTCCGGTACCTACCGCGGTTCCCCCCAACGCCAGTTCTGCCACATGCGGTAAACTGTTTTCAATGTGTCTGAGGTTATGTTCAAGCATTGCTACCCAGCCGGAAATCTCCTGGCCAAGCGTAAGTGGAGTTGCATCTTGCAGATGTGTACGACCAATTTTAACGATATCGGCGAAAGCGTGGGACTTATCACTGAGCGTTTTGGTCAACACATTTAATTGTGGGATCAAAGATTTACGCAGCGCCAGCAGTGCGGCAACGTGCATTGCGGTCGGGAAGACATCGTTCGAGCTTTGGCTTTTATTGACATCATCGTTGGGGTGTACTTTTCGCTCCATCCCCCGCACGCCGCCCAGCAATTCGCTGGCCCGGTTTGCCAGCACCTCGTTCATGTTCATATTGCTTTGCGTGCCTGAGCCGGTTTGCCAGATGGCCAGCGGAAACTCATCGCGGTGTTTATCTGCCAACACCTCATCTGCAGCCTGCATAATAGCCCTGGCTTTATCCTCCGCCAGCAGCCCCAGATCCTGGTTAACCTTTGCCGCGGCGCGTTTCGTCAGCGCCAGCGCATGGATCAGCGAGACCGGCATTTTCTCCGTAGAGATACGAAAATGCTCCAGCGAACGTTGGGTTTGCGCGCCCCAAAGCTTATCGGCAGGAACATCAATCGCCCCCATTGAATCATTCTCGCGGCGTACCGTTACCATTACCTGCTCCTTACATTAACAGTTGATTAGGTTATGTTTCGACATTGCCCATTTGCATTGGTCTTATGAGTATTAACGAGGATAAAGCTGTCGTTTGGTGGTTCGTGCGGTAAAAAAAACCGCCCCGAAGGGCGGCTGACGTTACTTAACGCAGCGTGCGCACTGCGACGTCTGAATTTGCTTGAAGAAATCGTTGCCTTTGTCATCTACCAGGATAAATGCCGGGAAATCTTCTACTTCAATTTTCCAGATGGCTTCCATCCCGAGTTCCGGGTATTCCACGCACTCCAGGCTCTTAATACTGCCCTGAGCCAGTACCGCTGCGGGGCCGCCAATACTGCCCAAATAGAAGCCGCCATGTTTATGGCAAGCATCGGTCACCTGCTGGCTGCGATTGCCTTTCGCCAGCATAATCATGCTCCCACCAGCGGCCTGAAGCTGGTCAACATATGAGTCCATACGTCCGGCAGTAGTTGGCCCCAGCGAACCAGAGGCATAGCCTTCCGGCGTTTTTGCCGGACCTGCGTAATAGATCGGGTGATCTTTAACATACTGCGGCAAACTTTCGCCGTTATCCAGACGTTCTTTCAGTTTCGCATGCGCAATATCACGGCCAACGATAATTGTACCGTTGAGCGACAGACGCGTGGAAACCGGATACTGGGAAAGCTGAGCCAGAATCTCTTTCATCGGACGATTGAGGTCAACGCGCACCGCTTCCCCCTCTCCCGCCTGGCGCAGTTCTTCCGGTATAAATTTCCCAGGATTATGCTCCAGTTTTTCGATCCAGATACCTTCGCGGTTGATCTTGGCTTTGATATTTCGATCGGCTGAGCAAGAAACGCCCATACCAACCGGACACGACGCGCCGTGACGCGGCAGGCGGATCACGCGGATATCATGCGCGAAGTACTTCCCGCCAAACTGCGCGCCAAGCCCCAAATTCTGCGCCTCAATCAGCAGCTCTTTTTCCAGCTCAACATCGCGGAATGCCTGACCATGTTCGTTACCTTCTGTCGGCAATTCGTCGTAGTATTTTGCAGAAGCCAGTTTGACCGTTTTCAGCGTGGCTTCTGCCGATGTTCCACCGATTACGAACGCGATGTGATACGGCGGACAAGCCGCAGTGCCCAACGTACGCATTTTCTCAACCAGGTAATCTTTTAATTTGCCCGGCGTTAGCAGCGCTTTGGTTTCCTGGTACAGATAGGTTTTGTTCGCCGAACCACCACCTTTGGCAATACACAGGAATTTGTATTCATCTCCGTCGACGGTATACAAATCGATTTGGGCTGGCAGGTTTGTACCGGTGTTCACCTCTTTATACATATTCAGCGCGGCGTTTTGTGAATAGCGCAGGTTGTCTTCGATGTAGGTGTTATAGACGCCTCGTGCCAGCGCCTCCTCATCACCCCCACCGGTCCAGACACGCTGACCTTTTTTACCCACGATAATCGCAGTTCCGGTGTCCTGACAGGTCGGCAAAATGCCTTTTGCCGCGATGTCAGAGTTACGCAGGAATTGCAGGGCCACATATTTGTCGTTTTCGCTGGCCTCCGGGTCGCGCAGAATATCAGCTACCTGCTGTTGATGTGCGGGACGCAGCATAAACGACGCATCATGAAAGGCCTGACGAGCCAGCAGGGTTAAGGCTTGCGGTGCAACTTTAACAATCTCCTGCCCTTCAAATTCGGCAACAGAGACATAGTCGCTGGTCAGCAGATAGTATTCGGTATCATCCTTTTTGAGGGGGAAAGGATGCTGATAATGAAAGGGTTTGTTTGACATTGTGCTCTCACTTACTGCTCGGTCTGGTTATTCTCTGGGCAGATGTTCCATTGCCCTGCTTCCCTGCCGCAGATCCGGTTGTAGAAGGAAGAGCTTTCTGCAACCGGAATTACTCAGGGTATTAAAAGCGAGTCACCATATCCTACACATTTTTTTAACAAAAACTGAGACAAGTACGACTTTTTACATGTGCAGGTTACTTCCCTCAGGGTTTCTTGGTTTAATAGCCGTAGAAAATTCAACATTGAAACAGGGCTTGATAATGCAAAAACTCATCAACTCAGTGCAGAACTACGCCTGGGGAAGTAAAACGGCGTTAACGGAACTCTATGGCATTGCCAACCCCACTCAGCAACCGATGGCTGAGTTGTGGATGGGCGCGCATCCGAAAAGCAGTTCGCAGGTTCTGGGCGCTGACGGTCAGACGGTTGCTCTGCGCGACGTTATCGAGCACGATAAATCCGCACTGCTAGGCGAAGCCGTAGCGCAACGTTTTGGTGAACTGCCCTTCCTGTTTAAAGTACTCTGCGCTGCTCAACCACTTTCGATTCAGGTTCATCCTAACAAGCACAATTCTGAAATTGGATTTGCCAAAGAAAACGCCGCGGGGATCCCGATGGATGCCGCCGAGCGCAACTACAAAGATCCTAACCACAAACCAGAACTGGTATTTGCTTTGACGCCTTTCCTGGCGATGAACGCATTCCGCGAGTTCTCTGACATTGTTGCATTGTTACAACCCGTTTCCGCCGCACATCCAGCTATTGCACATTTCCTGGAAGAACCGAGTGCGGAACGTCTGAGCTATCTTTTCGCCAGCTTGCTGAATATGCAGGATGAGGAGAAATCCCATGCGTTGGCGATCCTGAAATCAGCGCTGAACAGCCAGCAGGGTGAACCCTGGCAAACCATCCGTCTGATCGCCGACGTCTACCCGAACGACAGTGGGCTTTTCTCCCCGCTGCTGCTCAATGTGGTGAAACTCAATCCAGGCGAGGCTATGTTCTTATTTGCCGAAACTCCGCACGCTTACCTGCAAGGTGTGGCGCTTGAGGTGATGGCTAACTCGGACAACGTGCTGCGTGCCGGACTGACACCAAAATATATTGATATCCCGGAACTGGTCGCCAACGTGAAGTTTGTCGCCAAGCCAGCAAACCAGTTACTGACCACGCCGGTTGAATCTGATGGTGAACTGGACTTCCCGATCCCGGTTGACGATTTTGCGTTCTCCCTGCATGAGCTTACTACCAGTGGCGCAGATATCAGCCAGCAAAGTGCGGCTATTTTGTTCTGCATAGAGGGTGAAGCCGTGCTGAGCAAAGGCGAGCAACGTCTGGTTCTGCGACCGGGTGAATCGGCCTTTATTGGTGCGAATGAATCGCCGGTTAACATCAGTGGCGCAGGTCGTTTAGCCCGGGTTTATAACAAGCTATAGCAAGATACTGATATTTTTAACAACTCTTGCTAAGCTGTAGTGAGTTAAAGACATGTCACTCCTCCAGGCGTCTTCAAACGCCTGGTTTTATTTTATGGATATCGAAATGAAAAAATCGCTGGTAGCTGCGGGTGTGGTGGTTGCGCTGGGTATCGTCTGGACGGGCGGCGCCTGGTACACAGGTAAGAAACTTGAAACGCATCTCGCCGAGATGGTGACACAGGCAAACGATCAGTTAAAACGTTTCTCCCCTGAGGCGG
Source organism: Citrobacter sp. Cpo065 (assembly GCF_030332805.1). NCBI lineage: Bacteria > Pseudomonadati > Pseudomonadota > Gammaproteobacteria > Enterobacterales > Enterobacteriaceae > Citrobacter > Citrobacter sp. Cpo065. Next base: position 261,021 of record NZ_JAOWHC010000034.1, on the reverse strand, counting down.
GCATTGAACTGAGTTATCAAAACTACCAGCGCGGGGTGTTCAATAGCCAACTGCAATTGGTGGTGAAACCAATCGCCGGGCAGGCAGATTCCTGGCTAAAACCGGGGCAAAGTATTGTCCTGAATGAAACCGTCGATCACGGTCCATTCCCGCTGGCGCAACTGAAATCACTGAATATGGTCCCGGCTATGGCCTCCGTGAAAACGACGCTGGTCAATAACGACGTTACCAAACCGCTGTTTGATATTGCCAAAGGTGAGTCGCCATTTGTCATTAACTCCCGTATCAGCTACAGCGGCGATACCCGTTCCGATCTCTCCCTCAAACCACTGAACTATGAGAAAGGCGACGAAAAAGTAGCCTTCAGTGGCGGGGAATTCCAGTTTACAGCAGACAAAGAAGGTAATGCTGTCTCGCTGACAGGCAATGCGCAAAGCGGCGTGGTCAATGCGGTCAACGAGTATGACCAGAAAGTACAAATGACTTTCAATAACCTGAAAACTGAGGGTTCCAGCAGTATTGCCAGCTTTGGTGAGCGCATCGGCGACCAAAAATTGTCACTCGATAAACTGTCGATTTCCGTCGAAGGTAAAGAGTTGGCGGTACTGGAAGGCATGGGTATTGATGGCAAATCCGATCTGATCAACGAGGGTAAAACTGTCAACAGCCAGCTGGATTACACGCTGAACAGCCTGAAATTGCAGGGTCAGGATATGGGTAGCGGTAAATTGACGCTGAAAGTTGGCCAGATTGACGGTGAAGCATTACACCAGTTCAGTCAGCAGTATAGCGCCCAAACCAAGGCGCTGATGGCGCAGATTGATGTGGTACAAAATCCTGAGCTTTATCAGCAAAAAGTCACTGAAGCCTTCTTCAATGCGCTGCCGATTCTGATGAAAGGCGAGCCGGTTATCACCATTGCCCCGCTGAGCTGGAAAAATGCAAAAGGTGAAACTGCATTTAATCTGTCACTGCTGCTAAAAGATCCGACAGCAAATACTGAAGAACCGCAAACGCTGGCTCAGGAAGTGGATCGTTCGGTCAAATCACTGGATGCTAAGCTGACGATTCCGGTTGATATGGCGACTGAGTTCATGACGCAGATTGCCAAAATTGAAGGCTATCAGCAGGAACAAGCGGCCGATCTGGCGAAGCAACAGGTGAATGGCCTGGCGGCAATGGGTCAGATGTTCCGGATTACAACGATGCAGGACAACGTCATCGGCTCCAGCCTACAATACGCAAACGGCCAGGTTACGTTAAACGGACAAAAAATGCCGCTGGATGAATTTGTTGGCATGTTCGGTATGCCTTCTCTCGGTGAGCCGGATGCCCCGGCTATTCCGCAACAGTAAATACGCGTGACAACAGGCCCGATAACCGAGTGTTTATCGGGCCTTTTTTATTTTGCCACCACCAGACGGGCGGAAAGCGTTAAGTTACGCGAATGACCATCATCGTGCCCAATGCGCTGTAGCATGCGCTCAGCAAGGGTATATCCCATTTCACGCGCGGGCGTACAGGCCCAAATAATGGGGATATCGTCCAGTGCATTTTCCGCTACATCGGCAAATCCAGCTAACGAGATCTGCTGTTCGAAGTAGCGATCTACGCCAATTTCACCACTCTGACGCCCTGCTCTCATCAGGCCAAACCAGGCGCCAACGGCTATGGTTTCGTTGTAGCACACCACTGCGCTGATCGTTGGGTTACGACGTAACAGCGCGGTCACCTCCTCTGCCGCCTGCTTTTGGCTGGATGAGCACTCCAGCACCCAGTCGCTATGAAACGGTAAACCATACTTTAGCAACGTCGTACAATAGCCGCCGACACGCTCTGCGCGGGTCAATGAAGAACTCTGCCCCCCCAACCACGCGATGCGCTGATGCCCATGGCGTATCAGATGTTCAACCAGCAATTGCGCTGCCTGCATGTTGTCAGGCCTGACGGTGTCAACGTCATCCAGATAGCTGGCCCGAGACGCAAACACTACCGGAATCCCCTTATCGGCGGCCAGTTGTTGAAGGTCGTCGCTACTGCCGGCTGCCCCGGCGATCACCACACCATCAACCCCTTGATTAAGCAGCATAGCGAAACGCTGCGCCAGCTGTTCGCCATCTCTGCCACCATGTAATAAAAAAACCATGCGCCCCTGCGCTTCTAATGCTTCCGTCAGACCCGCTGTCAACTCGGCGTAAAACGGGGTGGAAAGGTCGCGCACGATCAAACCAATTACTCCGCTCTGGCCGCCACGCAGCGCTGATGCCTGGCGATTACGCACAAACCCCAGTTGCTCAATAGCGGCATTCACCCGTTCGCCGGTCGCGGATGAAATACGGCCTTTTCCACTGAGCACCAATGAGACGGTACTAACCGAAACGCCCGCGGCCAGCGCAACATCATGGATGGTTATTTTTTTGGCTATAGCCATAAAAACGGAAAACTCCCTGATAACGTGACGGATAAAACGTTTTATCAATCACTTATATTTATACGCCCTATTATCGTTCGATAATGTGATTTATACCGCACTAAAATTAGGTAAAACGTTTTATCTTCTCGCCATCATTAGTCAGCTAGCTTTTACGAGGAGTCGTTTGATGACGACGAGAACCACACCAAAAATTACGTTATGGGAATTTTTCCAGCAGTTGGGCAAAACCTTTATGCTGCCCGTGGCTCTGCTCTCATTCTGCGGGATCATGTTAGGGATCGGCAGCTCGTTAAGTAGTCATGATGTCTTAACGCTGATTCCGGCATTGGGTAATCCGGTACTGCAGGCTATTTTTACCTGGATGAGCAAAGTAGGCTCATTTGCGTTTAGCTTCTTACCGGTGATGTTCTGTATTGCCATACCTCTCGGCCTGGCCCGCGAGAACAAAGGCGTAGCGGCATTTGCCGGTTTTGTTGGTTATGCGGTGATGAACCTTGCCGTCAACTTCTGGTTAACCGCGAAAGGTATCTTGCCTACCACCGATGCCGCGATCCTGAAGGCCAACAACGTGCAGAATATCCTGGGGATCCAGTCGATCGACACCGGGATCCTCGGCGCTGTTATTGCCGGGATCATCGTCTGGATGCTGCATGAACGTTTCCACAACATTCGCCTGCCGGATGCACTGGCGTTCTTCGGCGGTACCCGCTTTGTACCAATTATCTCTTCGGTGGTGATGGGACTGGTCGGCCTGGTCATTCCCCTGGTTTGGCCGGTTTTCGCCATGGGCATTAACGGGCTCGGCCACATCATCAACAGCGCGGGCGAATTTGGTCCAATGCTGTTTGGTACCGGTGAACGTCTGCTGCTGCCGTTTGGTCTGCATCATATTCTGGTGGCGCTCATTCGCTTCACCGAAGCTGGCGGCACGCAGGAAGTCTGCGGTCACAGCGTGAGCGGCGCACTGACTATTTTCCAGGCTCAACTGAGCTGCCCGACAACACAAGGTTTCTCTGAAAGCGCAACCCGCTTCCTGTCGCAGGGTAAAATGCCGGCGTTCCTCGGTGGTTTGCCGGGGGCAGCGCTCGCTATGTACCACTGTGCTCGCCCTGAAAATCGTCATAAAATTAAAGGGCTGTTAATTTCTGGTCTCATTGCCTGCGTGATCGGCGGTACAACCGAACCACTCGAGTTCTTATTCCTGTTCGTTGCCCCTGTTTTGTATGTAATCCACGCCCTGCTGACCGGTCTTGGTTTCACCGTGATGGCTGTGTTAGGCGTCACCATCGGTAACACGGACGGTAACCTGATTGACTTTGTGGTATTCGGCATTCTGCACGGACTCTCTACCAAGTGGTATCTGGTCCCTGTCGTGGCTGCAATCTGGTTCGCTGTGTACTACGTGATCTTCCGTTTCGCCATCACACGCTTCAATCTCAAGACCCCGGGTCGGGACGTCGAAATTGCCAGCAATATCGAAAAAGTCATGGCGGGAGCACCGGGTAAATCCGGTTACAACGTCCCTGCCATTCTGGCGGCGCTGGGCGGTGCGGAAAACATTGTCAGCCTTGATAACTGCATTACCCGTCTGCGCTTGTCAGTGAAGGATATGTCGCTTGTGAACGTACAGGCACTGAAGGACAATCGCGCCATTGGCGTAGTGCAACTCAATCAGCATAATCTTCAGGTTGTTATTGGTCCGCAGGTCCAGTCAGTGAAAGACGAGATCGCAGTTCTGATGAACACCGTACAGGCTTAAGGACAACAATATGTTTGATTTTTCAAAGGTTGTGGACAGGCATGGTACCTGGTGTACTCAGTGGGATTACGTTGCCGACCGTTTTGGTTCAGCCGACCTTCTGCCGTTCACCATCTCCGATATGGATTTTGCCACCGCCCCCTGCATTCTGGAGGCGCTGACTCAGCGCCTGTCACATGGCGTGTTGGGTTACAGTCGCTGGAAAAATGATGAATTTCTGGCGGCGATTAGCCACTGGTTTCTATCGCGTCATAATACCCAAATCGATCCTCAGTCGCTGGTTTATGGCCCCTCGGTCATCTATATGGTATCGGAGCTGATCCGCCAGTGGTCTTCTGCGGGTGATGCGGTGGTTATTCATACGCCGGCTTACGACGCGTTTTACAAATCGATTGAAGGTAATCAGCGCCAGGTATGCGCTATCGGACTTGAAAAACGCGCTGACGGCTGGTTTTGCGACATGGTTGCACTAGAGAAAGCCCTGTCCCGGCCTGAAAGCAAAATTCTCCTGCTTTGCAGCCCGCACAACCCAACCGGTAAGGTGTGGACGCGCGATGAACTGGAAACCATGGCGGAACTGTGTCAGCGCCACGGTGTAAAAGTCATCTCTGATGAGATCCATATGGATATGGTATGGGCAGACCAGCCGCACATCCCGTGGAGTAACGTCGCGCGCGACAGTTGGGCGCTGTTCACCTCCGGTTCAAAGAGCTTCAATATTCCGGCATTAACCGGGGCTTACGGGATTATTGAGGATGAGCAGAGTCGCAACGATTACCTCAGTGCGTTAAAGGGTCGGGATGGTCTTTCCTCACCTGCAGTGCTCGCGCTTAGCGCACATATCGCAGCCTACCAACAGGGCGCTAGCTGGCTTGATGCGCTGCGGGATTATCTTGCCAGTAACCTGCATTACATCGCGCACGAGCTGAATGACGCATTCCCCGAACTGAACTGGCAGGTTCCGCAATCCACCTATCTGGCATGGATTGACTTGCGTCCACTCAACCTTGATGACCACGCACTGCAGGAAGCACTCATCCATCAGCAGAAAGTCGCCATCATGCCCGGATACACATACGGAGAAGAAGGACGCGGTTTTGTGCGCCTCAATGCCGGATGTCCACGTTCCAAACTTGAAAAAGGCGTTAAGGGGTTGATTAACGCCATCCGCACAATACGTTAAATAGTCTTGCGCAATGAAGAACTCATTGCGCAACTCCTTATATAAAAAAACAAATCTGTTTTTTATCGTTTTTTTTAATACCAATTCCTCCCTGACTTTTCCTGCCAGTCAAAATCAACAGCAATAAAAATCAAAAAGACAAAATACAAAGCTGAGAAGATAGCCAAAATATAGCGCTGTTTTATATACATAAAAATCATGAATACAACACAAATAAACATTCACAAAAAGAATTTAACTTTATTTTTACTCCTGTCCCTAACGACATCCATTTTTCTTTGGTATATCCCTTTTAGTAATCAGCGTTATAGCCTCTCTTTTTATCCGGTTATTGCAACCTTTGCTGGTGTATTGCACATTCAGACTGGGTGCTTTATGACGATGAATTACATGAGTTATCGGCGCAAAAAATATCTTTTACCCCTGGCCTGCGCGTTTTATTTCTCGGGGGTTTTCTTATTTCTTGCGCTCTATATTTATTTTTATAAAAACGGCCTTCCTGGTGTCATCTACAATGACATTGCTGTTTTATACTTTATGAGGAACATGTTAATTACGGGGTTGTTTTTTGCAACATACTATTTATATACGTTTAAAAATAAAAAAGAAAAACATGGTAAAACAGTTATTTACGCCACTTATTTATGGTGCATGTTGCATCTGGTAATGGCTATCCTCTACTCCATCCGTATTACGCCAATATCGTTTCAGTTGGTCGACACAGAAACGTTTGAATGGCTTAGACCCTGGCGTGGGAGTTTTATTTATGTCCTCATTATCTTGTGGACCTGTATCGTTTTATTAGGGGCAAAATTAACCCGGCTAAAAACACAGTTTTGGGTAAGTATGTCACTGGTTGCCCTGAGCAATCTGTTAAGTGTCATCATTATGCTGAAGTACACGCATATAGACTCCGCTGGATGGTATCTCGCCAGAGGCCTGGAGTGCCTTAGCGCAATGGCCGTGATGATCGTGCTCATGTCTGATATTTTCAAGCGCTACAAAGCCTCACGTCAGGCCTATGAATTATCCTATGAAAATTCAGTCCGCGACCCGATGACCCGACTTTTCAACCGTGGCTATTTTTATAACGCACTCAGCAATGAGATTAAAATGACAGCGACCCATAAACCCCTGAGCATTGTCTTTTGCGACATTGATTTCTTTAAGTCGGTCAATGACACCTGGGGACATTTGCAGGGTGACAGAGTGATAATTAAACTGTCAGAAATTATGCAGCGACTGAGTCGGCGTAACGACATCGTGGCGCGTATTGGCGGAGAAGAGTTTGCTATTTTGCTACCTGAAACTAACGCTGATGCAGCATTTAACATCGCAGAGCGAATCAGAAAACACGTAGAACAACAAACTCAGGCCACGACTAAAGGTGATTTTCCACGCATCATCACCATCAGCCTGGGTATCGTAACCTCGGTTGACAACCGTTCAGCCCCCGAACAACTAGCTGATTGCGCAGACCGCGCCCTGTATATGGCAAAAAACCGAGGCCGTAATTGCGTTGTGGCTTATTCTGGCGAAGAGGTTTAATAGCAAAGGAAAAGATCACCACCTGGGCGATCTTTTCCTCATGATCAGTTGGTAATTTTCATGTGCAGCTGGAATGCGTTGGTTTTCCCCTCATCCTTCGCCGCGCCTTTTTGATATATTCTGATGGTATATTTACCGCTGGCAGGCAGCGTATTTTTATAAGTATCACCACTCATCATGCCATCAAAAATGAATTGTTCGCCCGGTGCAATAATACTCATGAAAGGATGAGGCCAGGCGCTTTTCAGAACTGCTTGCATGGTCTGCCCTTTTTTGGCGACAAACGTATAATCTTTTGTTTTATCACCCGTAATTGTCCCCTTGATATCTGCGCCACTGGTGCCTTTCTTAAACTGGATTACATGCGTTTCATCCGCTTTATACGCCGCATGCGCAGGCACAGTTGCCAGCAGCAAACTTCCACAGAACATTGTACTGACAATTAGCTTTACACTTTTCACTTTATTAATACCCTCAGTCGTTATTGTGTTTTTATAACATACCTTGCAGCACATTCATAAACTGGAAAGTGTCCATTTTTCGCTATTAGCAATGTTATTCAATAAATATCCGAATGAAATAACACTGACAGACAGTAATTAAATAAAAACGAGGTAAATAATCTTAAATTAAAATCATTTTATTACACACATGCTGCAGGAAATGCGTTATTGCTTACTTTACGCCCGTCTTACCACCGCAAGGCAAAAGCATCGTGATACGGTCTCAAGGATCAGGGAGTCGGAACACCACTCTGTTAGTACGCTAACAGCATGGTCAACAATTTGGCGATGCTTGCTTCCCCATAACCCCGAACTCTGCACTGCTTTTTTTAAAGTTTTTAGAGGAACATTTTTCTGTTGTATAATGGCCTGCACTTTACCTAAATACACGAGTGCGACCATGATTGATACTTCCCTCCCCCTGACCGACGTCCATCGCCACCTTGATGGTAACATCCGTGCACAAACGATCCTGGATCTGGGCCGTCAGTTCAACTTAACGCTTCCGGCACAAACGTTGGAAACGCTGATCCCTCATGTGCAAGTCACATCAACTGAGCCAGATTTAGTGAGTTTTTTATCCAAGCTCGACTGGGGCGTGAAGGTACTGGCCTCGCTGGATGCGTGTCGTCGCGTGGCATTTGAAAATATTGAGGACGCAGCACGTAACGGCCTGCACTATGTTGAACTGCGTTTTTCCCCAAGCTACATGGCGATGGCGCATCAGCTCCCGGTTGCAGGTGTGGTTGAAGCCGTCATCGCAGGCGTACGCGAGGGCTGCAAGACCTTTGGCGTCGAAGCTCGCTTAATTGGCATTATGAGCCGTACTTTCGGCGAAGCCGCCTGTCTGCAGGAACTGGATGCGCTGTTAGCCCACCGAAACCATATTACGGCACTGGATCTGGCCGGTGACGAACTGGGGTTCCCGGGCAGCCTGTTCCTGTCTCACTTCAACCAGGCACGCGATGCCGGCTGGCATATCACCGTACATGCGGGCGAAGCCGCGGGACCAGAAAGCATCTGGCAGGCCATTAAAGAGCTAGGCGCTGAGCGTATTGGTCACGGCGTTAAAGCCGTTGAAGATCGTGCGTTGATGGATTACCTCGCCGAGCACCGTATCGGCATCGAATCCTGCCTGACATCAAACATTCAGACCAGCACCGTTGCCTCACTAGCGAACCATCCGCTGAAAACGTTCCTTGAGCATGGCGTTATCGCCAGTTTGAATACGGACGACCCGGCTGTTCAGGGTGTGGATATTATTCACGAGTACACCATTGCCGCACCAGCTGCAGGCCTAACGCGCGAACAAATCCGTCAGGCCCAAATCAACGGTCTGGAAATGGCATTCCTGAGTAACGAGGAAAAACGAGCCTTGCGCGAGAAAGTCGCCGCAGCGTAACAGGTAAAGTGCCGGATAGCGCTAACGCTTATCCGGCCTACGTTGGTTTTCATTGTAGGCCGGATACGATGCCAGGAAGGTATCGCCTTGCGCCATTTACCTAATCAGGCAAGGCACAGCGTCGAACGATGTTTCGCAGATTCTATACCCAGCTCAATCAGCTCCATAATTTGGATAGCCTGTCTCGCCGGTACCGGGTTTTCACCGTTGCCGTTTAGCGCATCCCGAATGCCAGCATAGTACGCCGGATAGTTGCCCGGTACGGTCAGCCAGGTTTCTTCAACCTGCTCTTCGCCTTCGACTCGCGTCAATACGCCATCGCGCATATCATAACCCCAGTCTTCCTGTGGCAGTCGCTCGCCATTTTTCAGGCACTCTTCCTGCGGGTCAAGACCATACTTCACATAGCTGCCACGCGATCCGTGCACAATATAACGGGCCGATTCTGCAGCAGCAAGCATGGTGCCATGCAGGATCACACGACGCTGCGGATACGTCAGGATGGCATGGAAGTAATCCGTCGCCTGCGCGCCCGGACGCAACTGGGCCAGGTCTACCGTCAGGCTGACGGGCAAACCAAACAGATTAATCGCCTGATCCAAAAGATGCGGTGCTAAATCGTACCAGATACCGCTTCCCGGACCGCCCTGTTCACGCCAACGGTCACGAACCTGTGGGCGGAAACGATCGAAATGGGATTCGAAATACGCTACCTCACCTAAAACACCATCCGCCAGCAGAGCTTTCAGCGTCAGAAAATCACTGTCCCAGCGACGGTTATGGAATACAGACAACACACGCCCCAGGCTACGTGCCAGCGCATCCAACTCACGCGCTTGTGACAGTGTCACGGTAAAGGGCTTATCAACAACCACATGTTTGCCCGCTTCCAACGCTGCTTTCGCTAACGGAAAGTGCGTGTCGTTTGGCGTGGGGATCACAATCAGGTCGATATTTGGATCGTTAAAAAGATGCTTAGGCTCAGCAACAACCGCCACCGTCGGCCAGTCTGCTTTCACTTTTGCTTCATCACTACTGGACACTGCAGCCAGTTCCAGCCCCGGCGTGCCCACAATCAGTGGGGCATGGAAGGTTTTGCTGGCATAACCGTAGCCAATTAGCCCAACGCGGATGTTGTCACTCATGTTATTGCCTCTCAATTCAGGACTGACCTATTTCACACCATACCTTGCAACGTCTCAATAGTTTAATAACCTTTGCGCTACAAAGGTTGTTTTTTAACTTAAGTCAAACATATGCCACTTATGCTTAACTTGCAGCGAAAAAGAGGTAGAAATCGTTCCCAATCATCTTGCTGTATTAATGAGAGATTAGTAACATTTGCAGCCTGTGTTTATGGATAAATCAAAGCAAATGTCATCAGTAATGAATCGTCTTATTGAATTAACAGGTTGGATTGTTCTCGCCGTCTCCGTGATCCTGCTGGGTGTTGCCAATCATATTGACAATTACCAGCCACCAGAGCCCGTTGCGGCAGTGCAGAAGAAATAAGCATCCGCAGCCTTTTATTGCCCGGCAATTAACATTGGTAGTTGCAGGGTCTGCCGGTAAAAGATCGCTTTCTGTCAAAAAAAGCGAATTATGCCGCGTCCCGCTCCGCTGCATATTGCCAGCGATCGCTAAGCGCGTTACCCTTGCTCAAGACGCGCATAGCGCCTGATTTTTCACAGGTATGAACACTCTTCTTACATTTGCACGTAAATGCGCTTTTACCTGTGCTCGTTGTTTATTTTTATATTTTCTACTCCGTTGGTATTATTTTATTAATATGGATCTGCATTTATGACCGTTCAGGATTACTTATTAAAATTCCGCAAAATCAGTTCGCTCGAAAGTCTGGAAAAACTGTTCGACCATCTTAACTACACGCTCACCGATGATAACGACATTATCAATATGTACCGTGCCGCAGACCATCGCCGTGCGGAGCTTATCTCCGGAGGTCGTCTGTTTGATGTTGGTCAGGTACCTAAATCAGTCTGGCATTACGTGCAATAAAGAAGAAAGTAGCGCTCAACGTTAAAAGCTTTATAATAATTGCCCCAAAATGAATGGCATGATTGATTGCGCGCGTAAACCTGGAGAAGAGATGACTACGACACCGGCACAACGTATCGGAGGCTGGCTACTTGGGCCACTGGCCTGGCTGTTAGTCGCGTTGTTGAGCGCTTCGCTGGCGTTATTACTTTATGTCACTGCGCTGGCTACACCGCAAACCTTCAAAACGCTGGGTGAGCAAAGTACGGCCAATTTGCTGTTATGGGGTGTCTCCTTTGTTACCGCGATCGCCATGTGGTATTACACACTGTGGCTGACGATTGCGTTTTTCAAACGCAGAGCCTGTGTACCTAAGCATTATATTCTGTGGCTGCTGATCTCCGTGTTGCTGGCGATTAAAGCGTTTGCGTTTTCACCCGTCCCAGACGCTTTTGCCGTGCGCCAACTGCTGTTCCCATTACTGGCTGCAGCACTGTTGGTGCCCTACTTCAAACGATCGCAGCGCGTTAAATCGACGTTTGTGAACCCGTAATAACCCTACAGTTAACCTGTTGTCGCCTGTTGAAGATTGTCAGATAATAGGCGGCTTTTTATTTCAGGCCGAAAAATGACTGATTACCTGCTGCTGTTTGTCGGAACTGTACTGGTCAATAACTTTGTACTGGTGAAGTTTCTGGGCCTTTGCCCGTTTATGGGCGTTTCCAAAAAACTGGAAACCGCAATGGGTATGGGCCTTGCCACGACGTTTGTCATGACACTGGCATCCATCTGCGCTTGGCTGATTGATACCTGGATCCTAATTCCGCTCAATCTCATCTATCTGCGCACGCTGGCTTTTATTCTGGTTATCGCCGTCGTCGTGCAGTTTACCGAAATGGTTGTGCGCAAAACCAGCCCTGCGCTGTACCGCCTGCTGGGGATCTTTTTACCGCTGATCACCACTAACTGCGCAGTGTTAGGTGTGGCGCTACTGAACATCAACCTCGGCCATAACTTTTTACAGTCGGCGCTATACGGTTTTTCCGCCGCCGTCGGCTTCTCGCTGGTGATGGTACTGTTCGCCGCGATCCGCGAACGCCTCGCCGTGGCGGACGTCCCAGCGCCGTTTCGCGGCAATGCGATTGCGCTGATTACCGCTGGTTTAATGTCATTGGCCTTTATGGGCTTTAGTGGTTTGGTGAAGTTGTAATGAATGCTATCTGGATTGCCGTTGCCGCAGTGAGTCTACTGGGTCTGGCGTTCGGCGCTATTTTGGGGTACGCCTCACGACGTTTTGCCGTTGAAGATGATCCGGTCGTGGAGAAAATTGATGAAATTCTCCCGCAAAGCCAGTGTGGCCAGTGCGGCTATCCGGGCTGTCATCCTTATGCTGAAGCGATCGGGTCTCAGGGTGAAAAAATTAACCGTTGCGCCCCCGGCGGCGAAGCGGTGATGTTAAAAATTGCCGCCCTGCTGAATGTCGATCCGCAGCCTATTGATGGCGATGAACAAGACGTTACGCCGGTGCGAATGCTGGCGGTCATTGATGAAAATAACTGTATTGGGTGCACTAAGTGTATTCAGGCCTGCCCGGTCGATGCCATCGTGGGCGCGACCCGCGCCATGCACACGGTAATGAGCGATCTCTGCACCGGGTGCAACCTGTGCGTTGACCCGTGCCCGACGCAATGTATTGAATTACGCCCGGTAGCCGAGACACCCGATAGCTGGAAATGGGATTTAAACACCATCCCTGTGCGCATCATTCCCGTGGAACAACATGTTTAAGTTATTCTCTGCATTCAGAAAAAATAAAATCTGGGACTTTGATGGCGGCATTCATCCACCAGAAATGAAAACCCAGTCAAACGGAACGCCGTTGCGACAGGTTCCGCTGGCGCCGCGTTTCGTTATTCCGCTGAAACAACATATTGGTGCGGAGGGTGAACTGTGCGTAAACGTGGGTGACACCGTGCTGCGTGGTCAGCCCTTAACCCGCGGACGTGGCAGAATGCTTCCAGTCCATGCGCCAACATCAGGCACCGTTGTTGCCATTGCCCCGCACTCCACCGCGCATCCTTCGGCACTGGCTGAGTTGAGCGTCATCATAGACGCCGATGGCGAAGATCGCTGGATTGAGCGAGACGGCTGGACCGATTATCGCTCCCACAGCCGGGAAGAGCTGATTGCGCGTATTCATCAGTACGGCGTTGCCGGGCTGGGTGGCGCAGGTTTTCCCACCGGCGTTAAACTACAGGGCGGCGGAGATAAAATTGAAACGCTGATCATTAACGCCGCCGAATGCGAGCCGTACATTACGGCAGATGACCGCCTGATGCAGGACTGTGCCGCTCAGGTCGTCGAAGGTATCCGCATCCTGGCGCACATTCTTCAGCCACGCGAGATCCTCCTGGGTATCGAAGATAACAAACCGCAGGCAATATCTATGCTGCGCGCGGTGCTGGCTGATTCACACGACATTAGCCTACGCGTGATCCCCACCAAGTACCCATCCGGCGGGGCCAAGCAGTTAACACAAATCCTGACCGGCAAGCAGGTTCCCCACGGCGGACGCTCCTATGATATCGGCGTATTGATGCAAAACGTCGGAACCGCCTATGCAATTAAACGTGCAGTAATCGACGGAGAGCCGATCACCGAACGTGTCGTGACGCTAACCGGTGAAGCAGTCAGTCGTCCGGGCAACGTTTGGGCGCGTTTAGGTACGCCTGTTCGTCATCTGCTCAACGACGCGGGTTTCTGCCCTTCCGCCGACCAGATGGTGATTATGGGCGGGCCGCTTATGGGCTTTACGCTGCCGTGGCTGGATGTCCCGGTGGTGAAGATAACCAACTGTCTTCTGGCCCCCTCTGCCAGTGAAATGGGTGAAACGCCAGAAGAGAAAGGCTGCATTCGCTGTAGCGCATGCGCCGATGCCTGTCCGGCCGATCTCCTGCCACAACAGCTTTACTGGTTCAGTAAAGGGCAACAGCACGACAAAGCGACGGCCCACAATATCGCCGACTGTATTGAATGCGGTGCCTGCGCCTGGGTATGCCCAAGCAATATTCCACTGGTACAGTATTTCCGTCAGGAAAAAGCCGAGATTTACGCCATTAGTCAGGAAGAAAAGCGCGCCGCAGAAGCAAAAGCTCGGTTTGAAGCCCGACAGGCGCGCCTTGAACGTGAAAAAGCAGCACGTCTTGAACGCCATAAGAGCGCCGCTGCTCAGCCGGCGGCCAAAGATCATGATGCCATTGCCGCCGCACTGGCTCGCGTAAAAGAAAAGCAGGCTCAGGCGCTGCAACCGGTGGTCATTCAGGCAGGTGAAAAACCTGACAATAGCGCCGTGATTGCCGCACGCGAGGCGCGTAAGGCGCAAGCTCGTACTTCCCGTAAGGAAAATCCGCCGCAAAGTGAAGGCAGCAGCACGGGTACAGACCCGCGTAAAGCTGCCGTGGAAGCGGCAATTGCCCGCGCCAAAGCCCGCAAGCTTGAGCAAGAAGCGGTAACGGAAACGGCCGAACCGGTTGATCCGCGTAAAGCTGCCGTGGAAGCGGCAATCGCCCGCGCCAAGGCCCGCAAGCTTGAGCAAGAAGCGGTAACGGAAACGGCCGAACCAGTTGATCCGCGCAAAGCTGCCGTGGAAGCGGCAATCGCCCGCGCCAAAGCCCGCAAGCTCGAGCAGCAGGCGGTAACAGAAACAACCGAACCGGTTGATCCGCGTAAAGCTGCCGTGGAAGCGGCAATCGCCCGCGCCAAAGCCCGCAAGCTAGAGCAGCAGGCGGTAGCCGAAACAGCCGAGCCGGTTGATCCACGTAAAGCCGCCGTCGCGGCCGCCATCGCACGCGCTCAGGCAAAGAAAGCCGCACAGCAGCAGGTTGTAAACGAGGAATAAATGGTATTCAGAATAGCAAGCTCCCCTTATACCCATAACCAGCGCCAGACATCGCGTATCATGATGCTGGTGTTACTTGCTGCATTGCCGGGGATCGCCGCTCAGCTGTGGTTCTTCGGCTGGGGCACGTTGTTCCAGATCGTTCTCGCTGCCATCAGCGCTATTGCTGCCGAAGCGGGTGTGCTTAAACTGCGTAAACAACCCATTGTGGCAATTTTAAAAGACAACTCTGCGTTACTCACTGGGTTGCTTTTGGCCGTCAGTATTCCGCCCCTCGCCCCCTGGTGGATGGTGGTATTAGGCACGGTATTTGCGGTTATCATTGCGAAACAGCTGTATGGCGGGCTCGGGCAGAACCCGTTTAACCCTGCCATGATTGGCTATGTCGTGCTGCTCATCTCATTTCCGGTACAGATGACCAGTTGGCTGCCGCCGCATGAAATTTCGGCCACGGTGCCTGGTTTCTTTGACGCCCTTAACGTTATCTTTAGCGGGCATACCGCCAGCGGCGGGGATATGAATTCGCTGCGTATGGGTATCGATGGTATCAGTCAGGCAACGCCTCTTGATACCTTTAAGACATCCCTGCATGCCGGACGTACCGTTGAGCAGGTGATGCAATACCCGATCTACAGCGGCATGCTGGCAGGCGCTGGCTGGCAGTGGGTGAACCTTGCGTGGCTTGTTGGTGGTATTGTGCTGTTATGGCAAAAAGCGATTCGCTGGCATATCCCGGTTAGCTTCCTGCTGTCGCTCGCTGTTTGCGCCACTTTAGGTTGGATTTTTTCGCCAGACTCACTGGCATCGCCTCAGTTGCACTTGCTTTCCGGCGCGACGATGTTAGGTGCGTTCTTTATTCTTACCGATCCCGTTACGGCATCAACAACCAACCGTGGTCGTCTTATTTTTGGCGCACTTGCGGGCCTGTTAGTGTGGTTGATACGTAGTTTTGGTGGTTATCCTGATGGCGTGGCTTTTGCCGTGTTGCTGGCAAATATCACGGTTCCCCTGATTGATTATTACACCCGCCCTCGCGTGTACGGACATCGCTAAGGACTAGATATGCTGAAAACGATTCGTAAACACGGTATTACACTGGCGCTGTTTGCTGCGGGCTCAACGGGGTTAACCGCAGCAATCAATCAATTAACCAAGTCAACCATTGATGAACAGGCCGCGATACAGCAAAAAACGCTGTTCGATCAGGTTCTGCCTGGCGATCGCTACAATAATAACTTGTCTGAAAGTTGTTATCTGGTCAATGCGCCAGCGTTAGGCAAAGGTACGCACCGTGTATATATTGCCCGTCAGGACGATCGTCCTGTTGCTGCGATTCTTGAAGCTACGGCGCCAGATGGTTATTCCGGGGCGATTCAACTGCTGGTGGGTGTCGATTTCACGGGTACCGTGTTGGGTACGCGGGTTACCGAACACCATGAAACGCCTGGGCTGGGCGATAAAATCGAACTGCGACTTTCCGACTGGATCACCCATTTTAGCGGTAAAACAATTTCTGCGGATAACACCTCTCACTGGGCAGTGAAAAAAGATGGCGGCGACTTTGACCAGTTTACTGGCGCAACCATTACACCACGTGCGGTGGTTAACGCGGTTAAACGTGCCGGCCTGTATGCGCAGACGCTGCCTGCGCAACTCCCTCAACTTAGCGCCTGTGGAGAATAACCATGAGCGAAATTAAAGACGTGATTGTCCAGGGGTTATGGAAAAATAACTCCGCGCTTGTGCAACTACTCGGGATGTGTCCGCTGTTGGCCGTCACTTCTACCGCAACTAACGCGCTGGGTCTTGGACTTGCGACTACGCTCGTCCTGACGCTGACCAACCTGACGATTTCAGCCCTTCGCCGCTGGACACCGCCAGAAATTCGTATTCCGATTTATGTCATGATTATCGCCTCCGTGGTGAGTGCGGTACAGATGTTGATCAATGCCTACGCCTTCGGCCTGTATCAGTCTCTGGGCATCTTCATCCCGCTGATTGTAACCAACTGCATTGTTGTTGGCCGTGCAGAAGCCTTCGCCGCCAAAAAGGGCCCTGCGTTATCCGCACTTGATGGTTTCTCCATCGGCATGGGCGCAACAGGTGCCATGTTTGTTCTGGGCTCGCTGCGTGAAATAATTGGTAACGGTACACTGTTTGATGGTGCAGACGGTTTGTTGGGTAGCTGGGCCAAAGTCTTGCGCATTGAGATCTTCCATACTGATACGCCGTTTCTGCTGGCCATGCTGCCACCGGGCGCGTTTATTGGCCTGGGTCTGATGCTGGCAGTGAAGTATCTGATTGATGAGAAAATGAAGAAACGTCGTGCCGAGGCGGCTGTCGTGGACAGTCCCGCGGGTGAAACAGGGAATGCGTAATGAACAAAGCAAAACGTCTGGAAATACTGACGCGTCTGCGGGATAACAACCCGCATCCGACAACCGAGCTCAATTTTACATCGCCGTTTGAACTGTTGATTTCGGTCTTGCTCTCCGCACAAGCGACCGATGTCAGCGTCAATAAAGCGACAGCTAAGCTATACCCCGTCGCCAATACGCCGGCTGCGATGCTGGAGCTCGGTGTTGAAGGTGTTAAGTCCTACATCAAGACAATCGGTTTGTTTAACAGCAAAGCAGAAAACGTAATTAAAACCTGCCGCATTCTGCTGGAACAACATAATGGTGAAGTGCCAGAAGACCGTGCGGCGTTAGAAGCTCTCCCCGGCGTTGGGCGAAAGACGGCTAATGTGGTGTTAAATACCGCCTTTGGCTGGCCCACTATCGCTGTAGATACCCACATTTTTCGCGTCTGTAATCGCACGCAATTCGCCCCGGGTAAAAACGTCGAGCAGGTTGAAGAGAAGCTGCTGAAAGTCGTACCCAGTGAATTTAAAGTCGATTGCCATCACTGGTTAATTCTTCATGGTCGCTACACCTGCATCGCCAGAAAGCCGCGCTGTGGTTCCTGTATTATTGAAGATCTCTGCGAATTCAAAGAGAAAGTCGATATCTAATGCTGCCGGGGCATCCTCCTAGCCCCTTACATACATAACGATTAGTTATGCACTCCCCTGCGTTTATTTTCCCGACAATGATGCCATTCAATTGCTCATATCTAATGCAATATTCTTGTTAATTAACACCTGAGCAGGTTAATCGTTTTTTTAGCAAAAGAAATTTCTATCTATACGTGATCCAGATCATCCAGCTAACACAATGTTAATAAATTTTTATTTTTTAGTTAAGGTGACAATTAGATGACCTAACTGCACAGTTTCTAAACAAAACATTACACTGCCTATTTTTCAGATAATGGCCTATATCACTGGATTCAACCTTAAATAGCAGAACATATCGCCACATTGCGGTTATGGCGGTGATTAAACAGTGTAAAAATCTGCCATTTTAGAAATGAAGAAATTTAACGCTAGATAACATTTCACAGCCCCGACGATTTCACCAGTCATGATATATGTAACAGATTATTACAAACCACTTGTCTGAATGGTCAAGATAGTGAACATTACTTGCCGTTTCCCCTCCCACTATAACAATCGGACGGATGAACTTGACTCATCACGTACCTGAACACCCCCGTTGATATGGGATGTAAAAAAAGAGGTAAAAGTGTCTACTGCAAACAATAAACCAACAGAAAGCGTAAGTTTAAACGCCTTCAAACAACCAAAAGCGTTCTATCTCATTTTCTCTATTGAGCTGTGGGAACGTTTTGGTTATTACGGCCTGCAAGGGATTATGGCCGTCTACCTGGTTAAACAGCTGGGTATGTCAGAAGCGGATTCCATCACCCTTTTCTCGTCCTTTAGCGCCCTGGTGTACGGTCTGGTTGCCATTGGCGGCTGGTTAGGTGACAAAGTTCTGGGAACAAAACGTGTCATTATGCTGGGTGCCGTTGTGCTGGCCATCGGTTATGCGTTGGTAGCATGGTCCGGTCACGATGCGGGTATCGTTTATATGGGCATGGCGGCCATCGCGGTCGGTAACGGCCTGTTTAAAGCAAACCCATCCTCCCTGCTCTCTACCTGCTATGCCAAAGATGACCCGCGTCTTGATGGTGCATTTACCATGTACTACATGTCCGTCAACATCGGTTCATTCTTCTCTATGCTGGCAACACCGTGGTTGGCTGCGCGCTACGGCTGGAGCACCGCGTTCGCTCTGAGCGTCGTGGGTATGCTGATTACCGTTGTTAACTTCGCATTCTGTCAGCGCTGGGTTAAACAGTACGGTTCTAAACCTGACTTTGAACCGATCAACTTCCGTAACCTGCTGCTGACCATTGCTGGCGTTGTGGTACTGATCGCGATTGCAACCTGGTTGCTGCACAACCAGCAGATCGCACGTATGGTTCTGGGTGTCATTGCGCTGGGTATCGTGTTCATCTTCGGTAAAGAAGCCTTCACCATGCACGGTGCTGCGCGTCGCAAAATGATCGTCGCCTTCATCCTGATGCTGGAAGCGATTATCTTCTTCGTGCTGTACAGCCAGATGCCGACCTCACTGAACTTCTTTGCGATTCGCAACGTTGAGCACTCTATTCTTGGCATTGCTTTCGAACCTGAACAGTACCAGGCACTGAACCCGTTCTGGATCATCATTGGTAGCCCAATCCTCGCTGCTATCTATAACAAGATGGGCGATACCCTGCCAATGCCGACCAAGTTTGCGATTGGTATGGTGCTGTGTTCCGGTGCATTCCTGATCCTGCCGCTGGGCGCGAAATTCGCTACCGATGCAGGCATCGTTTCCGTTAACTGGCTGATTATCTGCTACGGTCTGCAAAGTATCGGTGAGCTGATGATCTCCGGTCTGGGTCTGGCAATGGTGGCACAGTTGGTTCCGCAACGCCTGATGGGCTTCATCATGGGTAGCTGGTTCCTGACCACTGCCGGTGCAAACATCATCGGTGGCTACGTCGCTAACATGATGGCTGTACCAGAGAACGTGACTGACCCGCTGATGTCCCTTGAAGTCTACGGTCGTGTGTTCCTGCAGATTGGTGTCGCAACGGCTGTTATCGCTGTTCTGATGCTGCTGACGGCTCCGAAACTGAACCGTATGACTCAGGACGATGACGTCAATGAGAAAGCCTCTAAGGCCGCGACAGCGTAATTCTCAGGGAAACTCATTTTCAGGCCGCTAACTGTTGTTAGCGGCTTTTTTTTTGCCTGAGGTAGCACTACCATACGATATACCTCAGCCAAAAGGAGTTACCGATGAAACTGTTCTACAAACCGGGCGCTTGTTCTCTCGCTTCCCACATCACACTTCGTGAGAGCGGTAAAGATTTCACGCTGGATGGTGTTGATCTGATGAAGAAACGTCTGGAAAATGGCGATGATTTTTTCGCGGTAAACCCAAAAGGGCAAGTTCCTGCACTGCTGCTGGATGACGGTACGCTACTTACCGAAGGTGTCGCCATCATGCAATACCTGGCGGACAGCGTGCCAGACCGCCAGCTCCTTGCCCCTACCAGCAGCCTCTCCCGTTACAAAACCATCGAATGGCTTAACTACATTGCGACTGAACTGCATAAAGGCTTTACGCCACTGTTCCGTCCCGATACGCCGGAAGACTTTAAGCCAACCGTTCGTGCGCTGCTGGAGAAAAAAATGCAGTATGTGAACGACTCGCTGAAAGATAACCAATGGATCTGCGGCCCGCGCTTCAGCATCGCCGATGCCTATCTGTTTACCGTACTGCGTTGGGCCTATGCGGTTAAGCTGAATATGGCAGGATTAAGTAATATTGATGCCTATATGGCGCGAATGGCTGAACGCCCGGCGGTTGCCGCTGCGCTGAAAGCAGAAGGGTTAAATTAATTGTTGTTGCCGGGTGGCACTTGCACATACCCGGCCTACAGCTAAAAATATGCCCGATAAGCGTGAGCGCCATCGGGCATCGATTACAGCTGCGTTGCGCTAAAGTAGTGTTCAGGCTTGGCGATACGGTCCTGCGCGGCCACGACCTGCAGCTCATACTCGTGCATATTTTTAGTCGCAATCATCACTTCGTACACCGCCGCAGTCACATGCTCAAGCGCCTGCTGTAAAGATGCGCCCTGCAGTAGTTTCACCAGCAACAAGCCACTCGTCACATCACCCACACCAACCGGTTGACGTGTGCCAAAATCGACTAACGGACGACTGATATGCCACGCCTGTTCAGCGGTGACCAGCAGCATCTCGAAACGGTCGGTGCTGATACCTGCGCGTGCCAGATGCTTCACCAGTACAATTTCAGGTCCCTGAGCGATCAGTTCACGCGCTGCTGCAACGGCCTCATCGACGTTGTTCACCGCATGCTCGCACAGAATTTCGAGCTCAACCAGATTCGGGGCAATAATGTCACTGGCCGGGAGCGCATGGCGTACATGAAATTCCGCCACTCCGGGTGCGACAATACACCCCTTTTCAGGGTGTCCCATCACAGGATCGCAAAAGTATTTTGCCTGCGGGTTTGCCGCTTTTACCTTGCGAACAATACCCAGAATATGCTCGCCCTGTTCTGCTGAACCAAGATAGCCGCTTAGTACTGCGTCACAGGTCTGGAGTTTATCAATATCAGCAATGCCCTGAACAATTTCAGTCAGGTGGCTCGGCGGCATAACGCAACCGGTCCATTTACCATACTGCGTGTGGTTTGAAAACTGAACGGTATTCAGCGGCCAGACATTTGCGCCAAGACGACGCATCGGAAATTCTGCTGCACTGTTGCCCGCATAACCAAAAACAACGTGGGACTGGATGGCGAGGATATTCTTCATTTTACTTACCACAACCCTGAAAAAATAAAGGGGCGTAGTTTCCCACGCCCCTGCTAACTCAATCTTACTTCCAGCAAATCAGACAATAGTTCTTCTTGCCACGGCGCAGTAAGGTATAGCGCCCGAACAGGATATCACTATCCTGGAAGAAATATTCCGGATCGGACTGCTTCTCACCGTTGATGGTTACCGCGTTTGACGCAATGGTCTTACGTGCCTGACCGCGAGAAGGTTGCAGCTCGGAGTCCACCAGCGCCTGCATCAAATCGGCACCTTTGTCCATCTCGATCATCGGCACGCCATCCTGCGCCAGCTGTTCGAAATCTGCTTCACTCAAATCGCTGAGATTGCCGTTGAACAAGCTTTCGGTAATGCGTTTTGCCGCGACCAGACCTTCTTCACCGTGAACCAGACGCGTAACCTGTTCGGCCAGAACATACTGGGCACGCGGCGCTTTACCGCTGTTTTTATCTTCTTCTTCCAGCGCATTGATTTCTTCAATGTCCATGAAAGTGAAGAATTTCAGGAAGCGATAAACGTCCGCATCGGCGGTGTTGATCCAGAACTGGTAGAATTTGTACGGACTGGTTTTCTTCGGATCCAGCCACACTGCGCCGCCTTCCGTCTTACCGAATTTGGTGCCATCAGCTTTAGTGATCAGCGGAACGGTCAGACCAAACACCTGATTCTGGTGCAAACGACGGGTTAAATCGATACCCGAAGTAATGTTACCCCACTGGTCAGAACCACCAATCTGCAGTGCCACGCCGTGCAGTTTGTTCAGGCAGGCAAAGTCATAACCCTGCAGCAGGTTGTAAGAAAACTCGGTAAAGGAGATCCCCTGATCGTCACGGTTCAGACGCTGCTTAACCGCTTCTTTGTTGATCATCTGGTTAACGGAGAAGTGTTTGCCGATATCACGCAGGAAAGTCAGTACGTTCATACCGCCAAACCAGTCGTAGTTGTTCGCAGCAATCGCCGAGTTGTCGCCACAGTCGAAATCGAGGAACGGTGCAACCTGTTTGCGGATTTTATCCACCCACTCCTGCACGGTGTCTTCGGTATTCAGTTTACGCTCGGCGGCTTTAAAGCTCGGGTCACCAATCAGACCGGTTGCGCCACCTACCAGTGCAACAGGCTTATGGCCTGCCTGCTGGAAGCGTTTCAGGCATAACAATGGAACCAGATGCCCCAAATGCAAGCTGTCAGCGGTAGGATCGAAGCCGCAATAGAGCGCGATCGGGCCTTGCGCCAGTCGCTCTGCTAACGCTTCCTCGTCCGTCACCTGGGCCACCAGCCCCCGCTCTTGCAATTGTTTAATCAAGTTACTGCTTGCCATCAAAATCTCCATGTATAAAACGACTGCACCTTTGCCGGTACACGACTTTTCGCCTGATGCGAAAGAAACATAGAATAAAGCGCCGGATTGATCAGCACCAGCGCTTAAAACAAGAAATTTGCATCTTTAGGGGGCCAGACGATCAATTTTCCACGCGTTATCTTCGCGTTGGTATAAAAAACGATCGTGCAGACGGTTTTCACCGCCCTGCCAGAACTCCATTTGTTCAATACTCACGCGAAAGCCGCCCCAGAAACTGGGCAGAGGAACTTCCCCTTGCTGAAACTTCTGCTTCAGTTCGAGGAATTTGCTTTCGAGAATACCGCGCGCGGAGATTCGACTGGATTGTTTTGAGACCCAGGCGCCAATCTGACTGTCGCGTGGGCGACTGTGGAAGTATTTCACCACTTCGAGTGTGGAAAGACGCTCTGCCTTGCCGATCACCATCACCTGCCGTTCCAGCGTATGCCAGGGAAATAAAAGGCTGATGCGTGGATTTTTCTCGATCTGATGCGCCTTACGGCTACCAAGGTTGGTATAGAACACCAGCCCTTTGTCATCATAATGTTTGAGTAACACGATGCGCTGATACGGCTGACCATTTTCATCGACGGTCGCAACGACCATTGCGGTGGGATCGGCCAGTTTGGCATCACAGGCTTGCCCCAGCCAGCGCTCAAACAGCGCAAGGGGTTCGGCGGGAAGATCGCGGCGGCGAAGACCGCCTTTCGTGTATTCACGGCGCAGATGCGCGATTTGCTGCAATTCGTCGTTATCAGACATGATGTTGGGCTACGGATTGTCAGTGGGTGACACTATTGTGCGCCGCCCAGGTGAAAATCTCAACGCTTCGGGTTCTGTAACTGACAGTTATTTAGCACAATTCTGTCTCGTTTATAGACCGTTGCCTCGTCGCCTTTAGACCAAAATACGTAGATACCATCGGTATAACGAGCACCTGATGCCGACACGCCCTGTTTGAGGTTCAATAGCTGATTATCATAAACAAAGCTTGCCGTCTGGCGGGTATTGTTCAGCTTCACGGTCAGCGGTTTTTCGTCGCAGCGGTATTCAAGCGTATCCGTTTGCATACGCTCGACAAATTGGTTGTACACACTACAACCGCTAAGCAGTACGGGCAGACACACTAACAACAGTTTTTTCATAGCCATATCCTGAAGACTTTCCTGGTCCTGGAGGGTAATGGCACCCTCCCTAATTTCCTTAGTTTACCGGCACACCGCGCTGAATAATTTCAGTTAACTCTGAGTTCGTGGATTGGCAGGATAAATTGCCCCTAAAACACTCGGCTCTGACGCCCCCGTCACAGAAGGTAAATTTCCCGGTAATCCGGCCAGCGTTCGCCACGCAAGCCAGGCAAAGGCTAACGCTTCCATATCATCACCGCTGATCCCGGCTTCATCAGTAGAGGTAACCTCTGTACCCGGTAATAATGCCGCCAGACGCATCATCAGCAGTGGATTACGGCTTCCTCCACCGCAAACCATGAGTCGATCACAGCCGCCGCTTAACAAGACCTGCTCTGAAATGGTTACTGCCGTCAGTTCGGCAAGCGTCGCCTGTACATCTCGTGGGCTAATTCCCGGAAACTGCGCCAGATGACGCTCTATCCAGCCGTAATTAAAATACTCACGGCCGGTGCTTTTCGGCGCAGGCGCGGAAAAATAAGGGTCGTTAAGCATATTCTGCAGCAACGGCAGGATCACCGTTCCTGAAATGGCCCACTGCGCATCTTTGTCGTAGGGCTGGCCACATTGCCGCCAGATCCATGCATCCATCAGCATATTGCCCGGCCCGGTGTCGTATCCGCGAACGGGTTGTTGCGGAATAAGCAGAGACAGATTGGCAATTCCGCCGATGTTTAACACCATTCGCCGTTCCGTTGGATGTGCCAGAAGTGCCTGGTGAAACGCGGGAACGAGCGGTGCACCCTGCCCGCCGAGGGCGATATCACGTCGACGAAAATCGCCGACTACGGTTATCCCGGTACGCGCGACAATCTGGTTGTTATCACCAATTTGCAGCGTGTGCGGCGCAGCACCGTTCGGTTCATGCCACACGGTTTGCCCGTGGCAACCAATCGCAACGATATCCTGCGGTTTCAATTTTTCTTGCGCCAACAGCGCATTCACCGCCTCAGCAAATAGATAACCGAGCTGTGCATCTAACTGACCAAACTGAGAAAGTGTAAGCTGCTGCCCCTGGCAGATATCCAGAATCGCTTGTTTAACATGAATGGGGATGGGCCAGGTCAGACTCGCCTGCTGCGCAACCATCGTTTCATCTATTGTCGCCAGCACAACATCGACGCCATCAAGGCTGGTTCCAGACATTACACCGATAAAACGGCCCGATTTCATAGGTCATCCTTTTAAGCAAATTAGCCTTGACACTCAACCATAAAGTGTCGACTAATGCCATGCTTCCTTAATGATTTTTGGTGGCTAATCATTACAATGATCGTTTAATTACATCAATTACATGAATGATTCGTTTATACTCGGTTGATCCGATTTCGGTTAAGATTTTCATATTGTTCCAGTAGAACATGTGACCTTAGGCTCACAAATGCCATATAATTTAGCCATGAAGGGTGCTTTATTAGCGTTTCGTGGTGACAAAGGAGATTTGTAAATGATTAAACGTGTGCTGATTGTTTCATTAATGGGCGTATCTTTAGCGGGTTGCGTTAACAATGACAGCCTTTCAGGCGACGTATATACCGCATCCGAAGCGAAACAAGTTCAGAACGTTACCTACGGTACGATTGTTCATGTTCGTCCGGTGCAAATCCAGGGTGGCGATGACGCAAACGTGATTGGTGCTATTGGTGGTGCGGTACTCGGCGGGTTCCTTGGTAACACCGTCGGCGGCGGTACGGGTCGTTCATTAGCGACGGCTGCAGGTGCAGTTGCCGGTGGCGTAGCGGGTCAAGGCGTACAAGGTGCGATGAATAAAACCCAGGGTGTGGAACTGGAAATCCGTAAGGATGATGGTAATACCATCATGGTGGTTCAGAAACAGGGTGCGACCAAGTTTTCAGCCGGCCAGCGCGTTGTTATGGCTAACAACGGCAGCCAGGTTACCGTGTCTCCACGCTAATCGAATTCACGTGTGGTCAGGCTCTGGCCACACGTAACTTATTGTTTCAACCTTGTGACTGCAGTTCAATAATATTGTGTTCGAGTTTGGCAACCAGCTTAATCAGCAGATCAATTTCCTCAGCTGAAATCCCTTCCAGAATTTCTCCACGTGTTTTGTTGATCACCGCTTCCATATCAGCGATCAGCGGCTCAGCCTTCTCTGTCAGTTTAATTCTCTTAGCTCGACGATCGCTGGCGCAAGTCTGTCGTGAAATGAGTCCCTTTTCTTCCAACTGGTCAAGCGTACGTACCAGCGAAGGCTGCTCGATGCCAATCGCTTTAGCCAACTGAATCTGCGATTGATCCGGCGGCAACTGATGAATGTTGTGCAGCGTAACCCAATGCGTCTGCGTCAACTCCAGAGGTTTCAGGCGATGGTCAATCAGAGCACGCCAAATGCGCACCAACCGTGCCAGATCAGAACCTAATGGCGATTCCAATTTCATCTCCTTATAATTAGCTTGCTAAGTTATTGTGCTGATTTTAGAATAGTGTGCAGCATTTGTATTCCCAAAACAAATGTATTGCCAAATTTGCTTACCGGCTGACATTTTTTCAGACATTATGCGTTACGGAGACTCATTGTCTCTTTTTTGCTAAACCTATAGCAATGCTCTCTTCCGTCAAGGATTTTGCCCGTGAAGTTTATGTTTAATGCAACAGGATTGCCCCTACAAGATTTAATGATCGGCGCATCTGTCTACTTTCCTCCTGTTTTCAAGGCGATTGTAGCAGGATTTATTCTCTGGCTGGTTGTTCATCGCCTGCTGCGCGACTGGATTTACTCCGGCGAAATCTGGCATCCCCTGCTAATGGATCTGTCACTCTTTACGCTTTGCGTATGTCTGGCCTTTGTTATGCTGATAGCGTGGTGATTATGTCGCTTAAAACCGTTAAATACTTCTCCACTATTATAGTCGCTGCAATCGCAGTTTTCGCCGGATGGTGGATGTGGAATTACTATATGCAATCGCCCTGGACACGTGATGGCAAAGTACGTGCTGAGCAGGTCAGCATCACGCCGCAGGTGTCAGGTAGCATTAGCGAACTCTATATAAAAGATAACCAGTTTGTGAATAAAGGCGATGTCCTTTTTATTATCGACAAGACGCCATTTCACATTGCTGAACTGAATGCGCAAGCGCAACTGGCAAAAGCGCAGTCTGACCTGGCGAAAGCCAACAACGAAGCCAACCGCCGCCGTCATTTATCGCAAAATTACATCTCAGCCGAGGATCTGGATACCGCAAATCTCAACGTGAAAGCCATGCAGGCAAGCGTTGAAGCGGCTGAGGCCAGTTTGCGCCAGGCCCAGTGGCAACTGACGCAAACTGTGGTCAAAGCCCCCGTGGCGGGTTGGGTCACAAACCTGTCTACCCGTACCGGTGATTACGCCTCAACCGGTAAGCCCCTGTTTGCCCTTGTCGACAGTCACTCTTTTTATGTGATGGGATATTTTGAAGAAACCAAATTGCGCCATATTCGAGAAGGCGCACCTGCGACGATTACACTCTACAGCGGCAATGTAAAGTTACAGGGTCACGTTTCCAGTATTGGCCGTGCCATCTACGATCAAAGTGTGGAAAGTGATTCCGGCCTGATTCCCGACATCAAACCCAACGTGCCGTGGGTGCGTCTGGCGCAGCGTGTCCCGGTACGCATCGAATTCGACGCCCTGCCGCGGGAGGTCACGCTGGTGTCAGGTACAACCTGCAGCGTATCCATCGGCCAGCGTAAATGAAACTGCCCCGCCTGACACCAGGCAATTTGCCGTGGTTTAAAGCCACGGCGGCACAGTGGCGTTATGCGCTGCGTAACACCATTGCGATGTGCCTGGCGTTAACTTTTGCTTATTATCTGAATCTGGACGAGCCCTACTGGGCGATGACCTCGGCGGCGGTGGTCAGTTTTCCCACCGTTGGCGGAGTTATCAGTAAAAGTCTGGGTCGCGTGGCGGGTAGCCTACTGGGAGCCACCGCCGCACTGATTATTGCCGGTCATACTCTCAATGAGCCGTGGCTGTTTTTGCTGAGCATGTCAGTGTGGATCGGTTTTTGTACCTGGGCATGCGCGCACTTCACCAATAACGTTGCCTACGCCTTTCAACTGGCGGGTTATACGGCGGCGATCATTGCGTTTCCCATGGTCAATACCGTGGAAATTACGCAGTTATGGGATATCGCGCAGGCACGCGTGTGTGAAGTCATCGTCGGTATCCTGTGTGGTGGCGTGATGATGATGATCCTGCCCAGCACCTCCGATGGCACCACGTTACTGACTGCATTGAAAAACATGCATTCACGTTTACTGGAACATGCCAGCCTACTCTGGCAACCAGAAACCACGGATGCCATTCGCACAGCCCATGAAGGTGTTATCGGGCAGATTCTGACCATGAACCTGCTGCGTATTCAGGCTTTCTGGAGTCATTACCGCTTTCGTCGCCAGAATGCTTTGCTCAATTCGCTGTTGCACCAGCAGTTACGGATGACCAGCGTTATTTCCAGTCTGCGCAGGATGCTGCTAAACTGGCCTAATCCGCCGTCCAACACCCGGGAAATCATCGAGCAGTTGCTCAGCGAACTAATAAAATCCAATGCGAATAGCTACACCGTCGCACGTATAATTGCCCCACTGCGGCCCGTCGATGCCCGCGACTATCGACACGTCGCCTTCTGGCAACGACTGCGTTATTTTTGTCGGCTCTACCTGCGCAGCAGTCATTATCTGCATTTACTGGAAAATGGTGTTACCGCCGAGCGTATTAATATCGCCCGCACGCCTGGACTTGCCCGTCATACCGATAATGCGGAAGCTATCTGGAGCGGGTTGCGTACGTTCTGCACTTTGATGCTTATCGGCGCATGGAGCATTGGTGCACAATGGGAATCAGGCTCTGGCGCACTCACGCTCGCCGCGATCAGCAGTGTGCTGTATTCCGCCGTTGCCACACCGTTCAAGTCGCTTTCTTTGCTGATGCGTACGCTGGTTCTACTGTCGCTATTTAGCTTTGTGGTTAAGTTTGGCCTGATGGTGCAAATTTCCGACCTCTGGCAGTTTATTCTCTTTCTCTTCCCGCTACTCGCCACCATGCAACTGTTGAAGCTACAAATGCCTGCCCTGGCAGGTCTTTGGGGGCAGTTGATTGTATTTATGGGTTCGTTTATCGCGGTGACCAATCCGCCGGTATATGATTTTGCTGATTTCCTGAATGACAATATGGCGAAAATCACCGGCGTGGCGCTGTCATGGCTGGCCTTCGCCATTCTGCGCCCCGGATCGGATGCACGGAAAAGTCGCCGCCATATTCGCGCCCTGCGCCGGGATTTTGTCGATCAGCTCAGCCGACATCCATCACTGAGTGAAAACGAATTTGAATCGCTGACCTATCATCACGTCAGCCAGCTCAGCAACAGTCAGGATGCGCTGGCGCGACGCTGGTTATTACGTTGGGGGGTCGTTTTACTGAACTGCTCGCACGTGGTGTGGCAACTGCGCACCTGGGAGGCGCGTTCCGATCCGCTGGCTCGCGTCAGGGACGTGTGTATCTCACTGCTACGCGATGTAATGAGCGAACGTGGCGTCCAGCAACGACCACTGAATGCCACGCTGAATGAGCTACAGCGCATCTGCGATACGCTTGCCCACCATCATCAACCCGCTGCGCAGGAACTGTCGGCACTGGTCTGGCGGCTACACTGCTCGCTTTCACAACTCGAACAGGCGCCGCCGCCGGGCACTCTCAGTCGTTGATTATTTGATAACACCACAGGCGTAGCGCGCTCCGCCACCGCCAAGCGGTTTCGGTTGATCGGACATATTATCGCCGCCCACATGGATCATCAGCGCCTTACCTTTAACCTCATCGAGCGTTTTAAGCCGCGGCGCAACGACCGGCGTTGTGGCGTTACCGTCGTTATTCACCACCAATAGCGGCAGGTCGCCCATATGACCTGCGCCTTCCGGGCCTTCATGTTTGCCGGTTTGATGCGGATCATAATGGCCACCAGCCGATTCTGCGGCTGAGGCTTTCCCTTCTTTAATCGCGGGTTGGCAGCTGCCGTTCATATGCACATGGAAGCCATGTTCACCTGGCGGCAACGCTTTCAGATCGGGCGTAAACTCCAGCCCCTTTGCGGTTTCAGCAATAGTGACCGTACCAATCGCCTGGCCGACGCCTTGCGACGTGACCAGATTCATCGTCACTTTTTCTTCACTGGCAGCCTGCGCACCTGCACAGGCGAGTAGAGTGATGATGGCCAAACTCAAACGCTTCATAAGACCTCCGTCCAAAAGGTGTCTGATTGTTAAGTGTAAACCAGTGACACAATTTTGAACGGAGATGCGCCAAAAACGCGATTAGGGTACGTCGTAACCCAGCGCCGCTTTACGAATGCGGAACCATTGCTGGCGAGACATGTTCAGCGACTCAGACTCAATGGCAGCACGTACGCGCTCTATTTTTCCTGAGCCAATAATCGGCAGCGGCTGAGACGGCAGACGTAAAATCCAGGCGTATACCACCTGCTCAATAGATTGCGCATTCAACTCTTCAGCGATCACAGCAAGCTCATTACGTAAAGGCTGGAAAGCATCATCATTAAACAGGCGACCACCGCCGAGACAGGACCAGGCCATCGGGCGAATGCGCAGCTGTTGCAGTTGATCTAAAGTACCATCCAACAGGAGCGGCTGATGTACTGGTGAAATTTCTACCTGGTTGGTCGCCAGAGTAAACGGCAGACGCGATTGCAGCAATGAGAACTGTGCCGGGGTGAAGTTGGAGACGCCAAAGTGACGCACTTTGCCACTATGGTGCAATTTTTTAAAAGCGTCGGCGACATCGTCAGCATCCATTAGTGGATCGGGACGGTGGATCAGCAGCAGATCAATATGATCGGTCGCCAGCAGCTTCAGCGACTCTTCCGCACTGGCAATAATATGTGCACTGTCGGTGATGTAGTGCCCCAGCGCATTTTCCGCGCGCGCCGTCGTCGCGATCCCGCATTTAGTCACAATCTGCATTTTTTCACGCAAATGCGGAGCCAGTTTCATTGCCTCACCAAACGCCGCTTCACACTGGTAGCCACCGTAAATATCGGCGTGATCGACGGTGGTCACGCCAAGATCCAGATGTTCTTCAATAAAGCTGACTAGCTGGCGCGCGGACATATTCCAGTCCATCAGGCGCCAGTACCCCATCACAAAGCGAGAAAATTCCGGGCCTTGCGGCGCAATAGTAATACGCTGAACCATAGCAGCTTCCTTTTAAGTGAATGTGCCTCGAGTATACGCAATTACGCTTTTAAAAGAGTGAAGGTTGTTGCGGTTCTTCCGAAGGGTTGGCTTTGTTTGCACGTAATTTACGCATCAGGCGCTGACGACAAAGCCGCAGCACTTCCTGCTTTTGGGTATCGCTCATCTTTTGCCAGTTAAAACGCTCATCCCGACTGCGAAAACAGCCACGGCAAAAGCCGCGTTCGTCAGACTGACATATTCCACGGCATGGGCTCTGGACGGGGAAAAACTCCAGCTGTTCGGCCACATCCCCTCCTTTAATAAGATTGATATACCTATTGAAGACGTTAACTGAATTTCTCGCAAGCGCTATTGCATTAGACCGACTGGTCTATTACACTCGTTTTCATGAACAAAATCACTGAACACGATACACGCGAACATCTGCTGGCGACTGGCGAACTGCTGTGTATGCAGCGCGGCTTCACCGGCATGGGTTTAAGCGAACTACTGAAAACCGCTGAAGTACCCAAAGGTTCGTTTTATCATTATTTTCGCTCTAAAGAAGCGTTCGGTGTCGCGATGCTGGAACGCCACTATGCGGCCTATCATCGGCGACTGGCTACGCACTTTGATACGGGAGCGGGAAACTATCGCGACCGCATTCTGGCCTACTATCAGGAAACCCTGAATCAGTTTAGTCAGCACGGCATTATTAGCGGCTGTTTAACAGTAAAACTGTCTGCCGAAGTGTGCGATCTGTCAGAAGATATGCGCACTGCGATGGATAAAGGCGCGCGGCACATTATTGTG
The DNA here is from genome assembly GCF_030332805.1 of Citrobacter sp. Cpo065. Lineage (NCBI taxonomy): Bacteria > Pseudomonadati > Pseudomonadota > Gammaproteobacteria > Enterobacterales > Enterobacteriaceae > Citrobacter > Citrobacter sp. Cpo065. Next base: position 228,956 of record NZ_JAOWHC010000034.1, on the reverse strand, counting down.
CTGTTAGCGCAGGCGCTGGAGAAAGGTCAGGCCAGCCATTGTCTGTCTTTTGTTGGCGAGCCGTTACAGCAGGCGCAGGTACTGTATGCGCTGTGGCTTGGCGCCAACCTGCAGGCCAAGATTTCTCGTAGCGCCACTCCGCTGGAAAATGCGCTGGCGCACGTTAAAAACATCATCACAACGCCTGCCGTTTAACAGGCGTTTTTATTTTCTTTATTACTAGACGACCGGTCTATTCAGGAGTGCACATGTCATCTGAAAAACTGTTTTCCCCACTGAAAGTGGGTGCCATTACGGCAGCAAACCGCGTATTTATGGCGCCACTGACGCGTCTGCGCAGTATTGAGCCTGGCGACATCCCTACTCCGCTGATGGCCGAGTATTACCGTCAACGCGCCAGCGCGGGGCTTATCATCAGCGAAGCGACGCAGATTTCCGCACAGGCGAAAGGCTATGCCGGAGCACCCGGCTTACATAGCGAAGCGCAAATTGCCGCATGGAAGAAAATCACTGCTGCCGTACACGCTGAGCAAGGTCATATTGCTGTCCAGTTGTGGCACACTGGACGCATCTCTCACGCCAGTCTGCAGCCAAACGGTCAAGCTCCAGTTGCACCTTCCGCGATTAGCGCTGGAACCCGCACCTCGCTGCGCGATGAAAACGGCCTGGCAACGCGTGCCGATACCTCAATGCCACGTGCGCTGGAAACTGAAGAGATTCCGGGCATCGTTAATGACTTCCGTCTGGCGATAGCCAATGCGCGCGAAGCGGGTTTCGATATGGTTGAACTGCACTCTGCCCACGGCTACCTGCTGCACCAGTTCCTGTCGCCAACGTCTAACCAGCGTACCGATCAATACGGTGGCAGCGTCGAAAATCGTGCGCGTCTGGTGCTGGAAGTGGTTGATGCCGGTATTAAAGAATGGGGTGCCGATCGCATTGGTATTCGCGTCTCCCCGATTGGCACTTTCCAGAACGTAGACAATGGTCCGAACGAAGAAGCCGATGCGCTGTATCTGATTGAACAATTGGGCAAGCGTGGAATCGCTTACCTGCACATGTCTGAGCCGGACTGGGCCGGTGGCGAGCCGTATTCCGATGCGTTCCGCGAAAAAGTGCGCGCGCGCTTCCACGGCCCTATCATTGGTGCTGGTGCTTACACCCCAGAAAAAGCAGAAGCGCTGATCGAGAAAGGTCTGATCGACGCCGTTGCTTTTGGTCGCGCCTATATTGCTAACCCGGATCTGGTGGCGCGTCTGCAACGCAAAGCAGAACTGAATCCGCAACGTGCCGAGAGCTTCTACGGCGGCGGCGCGGAAGGTTACACCGACTATCCTACCCTCTAACGTCACAATCTCCGTTCTGCCATTGATAGCGGCGTAACAACGCCGCTATACTAAAACAACATTTTGAATGTATTAGCCATTTTCGAAGGGGAAAAAGATGCGTTTACTCCATACCATGCTGCGCGTGGGTGACCTGCAGCGTTCCATCGAGTTTTATACCAACGTGCTGGGCATGAAGCTGCTGCGTACCAGCGAAAACCCTGAATACAAGTACTCTCTGGCTTTTGTCGGCTACGGTCCTGAAACCAGTGAAGCAGTAATCGAACTGACCTATAACTGGGGTGTCGACAAGTATGATCTGGGTACTGCCTATGGCCATATCGCCCTGAGCGTAGACAACGCGGCTGAAGCCTGTGAACGTATTCGCCAGAATGGCGGTAACGTAACGCGTGAAGCAGGTCCAGTAAAAGGCGGCACCACAGTGATTGCGTTCGTTGAAGATCCGGACGGCTACAAAATTGAGCTGATCGAAGAGAAAGACGCCGGGCGCGGCCTGGGCGATTAATCTCCCCCTCGGGCGCAGATCGTCTGCGCCCATAGTTTTATACTCATCATTTTGCCATAATACGTGCTGCAATTTTCCCGTATTAAGAGACCCAGATGTCCGATAACGCTCAACTTTCCGGTCTGTGTGACCGTTTTCGTGGTTTTTATCCTGTCGTCATTGATGTCGAAACCGCAGGGTTCAATGCCAAAACCGATGCGCTGCTTGAGATTGCCGCCATCACACTGAAAATGGATGAACAAGGCTGGCTGATGCCGGACACGACGTTACATTTCCACGTAGAGCCGTTTGAAGGTGCCAATTTGCAACCGGAAGCGCTCGCCTTTAACGGTATTGACCCTAACAATCCGCTACGCGGTGCGGTCAGCGAATATGATGCTCTGCATGCCATCTTCAAAATGGTGCGTAAAGGCATTAAAGACAGCGGCTGCAATCGGGCAATCATGGTGGCGCATAACGCTACGTTCGACCACAGTTTCATGATGGCTGCAGCAGAACGCGCCTCGCTCAAACGTAATCCGTTCCACCCATTTGTAACCTTTGATACGGCGGCATTAAGTGGTCTGTCTCTGGGGCAGACGGTGTTGTCAAAAGCGTGCCTGGCGGCGGGAATGGAGTTTGACGGGAATCAGGCGCACTCGGCGCTGTATGACACCGAACGCACGGCCGTGCTGTTTTGCGAAATCGTTAACCGCTGGAAACGTCTCGGCGGTTGGCCTCTTCCCGTGCCTGAAGAAGCGTAACGGCGACATAAAAAAAGCGACCATTTCAGGTCGCTTTTTTACTTCTGCTGGTATTACTCAGCGTCCGGCTCTTCGGTTTTGTATTTCGCTGCTGTTTCTTTAATCAGCTGCTGCAACTCACCGCGCTGGTACATTTCGATAAGAATGTCACAACCGCCAACCAGCTCACCATCAACCCACAGCTGCGGGAAAGTTGGCCAGTTTGCGTATTTCGGCAGTTCGGCGCGAATATCCGGGTTCTGCAGAATATCAACATAAGCAAAGCGTTCACCACAGGCTGACAGCGCCTGCACAGCCTGTGCGGAGAAACCGCAGCTTGGCAGTTTAGGGGAACCTTTCATGTACAGGAGAATCGGGTTTTCAGCGATCTGGCGCTGGATTTTTTCGATAGTGGTGCTCATTATCTTGCTTCCTTAAACTTCTTTTACGGCAGTAGTCTGACATTGTAACGGGTCAGACAGGCAACGGAAAATAACATTTTCATTACGCGTTATTATTTTATCCCCTGACGCTAAAAGTTGCATTCACAATCTCACTTATCCCCTTCAAACATGTGGATTTGATTATCTGTTCACCATTTCTATCTCTATTTGCTGTTTTTTTTTGCGGTCGGTTACGAAACGCAGTTTTAAACTAAAAAAGCTATTAACTTTCCCTCTTTCTATAGATTAGAATCGTCAAGTTTTGAAAATCACACGCAGGCACGATAGACCTGCCTTACCAGAGGACTGCTCAGTGGCGCGGATAAACCGAATCTCGATCACGCTCTGTGCTTTACTTTTTACTACACTGCCCTTTACGCCTATGGCTCATGCTTCCAAGCAGGCCAGGACGACACCTACCAATTCTCACACCATCAAAACGGTAGATAAAAAGAAAAGCGCAACAACCAGCCAAAAAACAACAAAGACCAGCAAGAAAACGGCGACAAAGACCACCAGCAAAACCAGCACCAAAACCGCTTCCTCTTCTAAAAAACGCACAGCCACTCCGGCAAAGTCGACTAAAACTGCAAATCGCCGTGGTAAAACTGCCGCAGCACAAACCGCAGCCGTTACCTGGACGGAAAAATGCACACCGCGCAAAGGTCATAAACCACGCTGCGTGAAGGTGAAAACCACTGCACCGACTACGCTTGCTGACGCACATAAAGTGAAAGTGCAGAAAGCGACTAAAACCGCTATGTCCACCTTGATGAACCAAATCGGCAAACCTTATCGTTGGGGCGGCTCCTCGCCAAGAACCGGGTTTGACTGCAGCGGTCTGGTTTATTACGCCTATAAAGATCTGGTGAAGTTCCGCATTCCGCGTACCGCGAATGAAATGTACCATCTGCGTGATGCCGCACCAATTGAACGTGGCGAACTGAAAAATGGTGATCTGGTATTCTTTCGTACCCAGGGTCGCGGAACAGCCGATCACGTCGGCGTCTACGTCGGCAACGGTAAGTTTATTCAGTCACCGCGCAGCGGGCAGGAAATTCAAATCACCTCTCTGAGCGAAGATTACTGGCAGCGCCACTATGTGGGCGCTCGTCGGGTAATGACGCCAAAAACAATTCGCTAAAAACTTACCCTACAGAACATGCTGTAGGGTAAGTTCTTCTTTTGCATAACCTTTCAATTTGCTACCCTATCCTTACTCACAATGAGGCTATTGTGTGTACTCAATATAAATAATAAGGAGAGAAGCAATGTCGTTTGAATTACCTGCATTACCGTATGCCAAAGATGCTCTGGCACCGCACATTTCTGCCGAAACGCTGGAATATCACTATGGCAAACACCATCAAACCTACGTGACCAATCTGAACAATCTGATTAAAGGCACGGCGTTTGAAGGCAAATCACTGGAAGAGATCGTTCGTAGCTCTGAAGGCGGTGTATTCAATAACGCAGCACAAGTATGGAACCACACGTTCTACTGGAACTGCCTGGCACCGAACGCCGGTGGCGAACCAACCGGTAAACTGGCTGATGCAATTGCCGCCTCCTTTGGCAGCTTTGCAGATTTCAAAGCGCAGTTCACCGATGCCGCTATCAAAAACTTCGGTTCTGGCTGGACCTGGCTGGTAAAAGGAACGGATGGCAAACTGGCTATCGTCTCCACCTCCAACGCAGGTACTCCGCTGACCACCGACGCGACGCCGCTGATGACCGTTGACGTATGGGAACACGCCTACTACATCGATTATCGCAATGCCCGTCCTGGCTACCTGGAACATTTCTGGGCACTGGTGAACTGGGAATTTGTTGCGAAGAACTTCGCAGCATAAAAAAGATAACGCAGAAGGACTTCCTTCTGCGTTTTTGCATTAATTCGCGGTAGTGAAAGCCTCTTCAGGCTGTCTTCTTGCGGAAATGAACACCAGTAGCAGCGCAAGACCCGCCACAATCGCCCCCATCACCGGTACAAAACTGTAGCCCAGGCCGCCAGATATCACCGCCCCACCGGCCGCAGCCCCCAGAGCGTTCCCCAGATTAAACGCGCCAATATTGACTGACGATGATAATCCAGGCGCTTCGCTGGCAACGCGCATCACACGCATCTGCAACGGCGGAACGACCGCAAACGTCGCCGCGCCCCAGACCACCATACTGACCGCCGCTCCCAGCTCATTACGCGCAAGGAAAGGAATGGCCAGCATAATAACCATCAGCAGCAGTAAAAAGCCTTTCAGCGTACCGTTGACTGAACGGTCAGCCAGTTTGCCGCCAAAGTAGTTACCGATCGAGAAGCCAACGCCTATCAACACCAGCATCCCGGTAACAAATGCCGGTGTAGCATGAGTGATAGTATGCAGAACCGGCGAGATGTAGGTATACAGCGTGAACATCGCCCCTGCACCCAGTACGGTAGTCAGTAACGCCGACAACACCTGTGGGCGCATCAACACCGCCAGTTCGCTTCGGACATCCGGGCGCTCTCCTGCTCCACCCTTGGGTAATGAGAAGAACAGGCTGACCATCGCAATGACGCCCAGCCCTGCAGTGGCCATAAACGACATACGCCAGCCGATGGTTTCACCAAGCCAGGTTGCCGCCGGAACGCCGCCAATATTGGCGATGGTTAACCCCATAAACATCGTTGCCACGGCGCTGGCCTGCTTATGTTTGGGTACCACACTGGCTGCAACCACAGAACCGAGACCAAAAAAGGCTCCATGGTTAAGACTGGTCAAAATACGCGATAGCATCAGCGTGGTGTAATCCGGTGAGATAGCCGAAAGCACATTACCTAGCGTGAAAATCGCCATCAGGAATATCAAAGCATTACGTCGCGCACGATGAGACAGCAGTAATGTCATCAGCGGTGCACCTACCATCACACCTACCGCATAAGCGCTGATCAGCATGCCAGCCGCCGGAATCGAGACGTCCACACCTTTGGCAATGACGGGCAACAACCCCATTGGCGAAAACTCGGTGGTGCCAATACCAAACGCCCCGATTGCCAGCGCCAGTAAAGGGTAATTGATTTTCATATTTCGACTCCGTATCGTCGAGCCGTGGCACGACATAAAATAAGAGTCAAAAGCATGACATTGATCGCAAAATTAATAAAGTTAACAAAACTGCAAAAGACTTTTGCTTATTCGCAAACAATAGAGGGGAAAAACGAGTCGAAGGGATGAGGGAGAGCTAACTCCCTCGGGGAAATCAATGCAGCGCTGCGGTCAGACCACCCGCGACGATCAATCCCAGAACAATAATGGTAGTCACTAACGAAAATTTCAGATCGGTGCTCATCAAGTTTTCTCCTTTTTATTCCCACACAAAAAGTGATATTGCGCATTTTTACACACTTGAAAGCAAAAATCTCTCACGATTTATATTGATAACTGCTTTTAACTCTTCCCCTTTTCGTTAAGATCAGACAAAATTCCACGCTTACTTGATTAGCGTACCGGCCATTGACCCCTTCCTGACGTTCCGTGTCGTTTTCCCGGCGTGCCGCAACCCTTACGTTGCGATAAGGGTGTGTAAAGGCAAACGTTTACCTGGAGTATTCTCAGGAGCTTAGGATATGGTCTGGAGTGAGATGTAATGGCAACAATTAAAGATGTAGCGAAGCGAGCAAACGTTTCCACTACAACCGTATCACACGTAATTAACAAGACGCGCTTTGTCGCGGAAGAAACACGTAATGCTGTCTGGGCAGCAATCAAAGAACTGCACTATTCTCCGAGCGCAGTTGCCCGCAGCCTGAAGGTAAATCACACCAAGTCTATCGGCTTGCTGGCGACCAGCAGCGAAGCGGCCTATTTCGCCGAAATTATCGAAGCCGTTGAGAAAAACTGTTTCCAGAAAGGCTATACCCTGATCTTGGGTAACGCATGGAACAGTCTCGAAAAACAGCAGGCTTATCTGTCGATGATGGCGCAAAAGCGCGTTGATGGTTTGCTGGTGATGTGTTCTGAGTATCCGGAGTCGCTGCTTTCTATGCTCGAAGAGTATCGCCATATCCCGATGGTCGTCATGGACTGGGGCGAAGCAAAAGCCGACTTTACTGATACGGTCATTGATAACGCCTTCGAAGGCGGTTATATGGCGGGTCGGTATCTGGTAGAACGCGGTCATCGTGAGATTGGCGTGATCCCTGGCCCAATGGAACGTAACACCGGGGCTGGGCGTCTGGCTGGCTTTATGAAAGCGATGGAAGAAGCGCTGATTAAAGTGCCTGAAAACTGGATTGTCCAGGGCGATTTTGAGCCTGAATCCGGCTATCGTGCCATGCAGCAAATTCTGTCGCAGTCACATCGTCCGACCGCTGTCTTCTGCGGTGGCGATATTATGGCAATGGGTGCGCTGTGCGCCGCTGACGAAATGGGGCTGCGCGTACCGCAGGATGTCTCACTCATCGGCTACGACAACGTGCGCAACGCCCGCTTCTTCACGCCGGCCTTGACGACCATTCACCAGCCGAAGGATTCACTGGGTGAAACGGCCTTCAACATGCTGTTAGACCGTATCGTGAATAAACGTGAAGAGTCACAGTCTATCGAGGTGCATCCGCGCCTGGTTGAGCGTCGCTCCGTTGCCGACGGTCCGTTCCGCGATTACCGCCGTTAAGCCTGTTGTGCGGGAGTCTCATCTGGCTCCCGCAGCCATTCCTTGTTCAACGTTTCACTATCCCCTAAATAGTCCAGCAGCCAACTCAATGCTGGTGACGTATCGTTCTGCTGCCATGTCAGACAACATGCGGCATCAGGAAAGGGGTTCTCCAGTTGCAGTGCAACCCATTTACCACTATCGATCCACGGCTTGGCAAAATGCGTCGGTACCATGCCCACGCACAATCCCGCGGACAAACAGGTCGCAGAGGATTCCCAATCCGGCACGACGACGCGCTTTTGGTTGTCCAGCAGCCAGGTAATACGCTTCGGCAATGTTCGGGAGGTATCTTCGCGCACCAGTGACGGCCAGTTGCGCAACGTGTCATCACTTAACGGTCCGGGCATTGACGCCAGTGGGTGATGACTGGCTACCACGCAGCTCCAGCTCAGCATTCCCATATCGCGGAAGGTATAGCGCCCCCCGACCGGAATGGCCTGTGTGGCCCCGATGGCCAGCTCCACACGCCCATCAGACAGTGCGTCCCACACGCCGTTAAACACTTCCTGAAAAACTAACAACTCCACATCATCAAAGTGACGGTAGAAATCCACGATCATCTGTCGGGTACGATCCGGGCGGACAATGTTATCGACGGCGATCGCCAGCTGTCCGCGCCAGCCGTTGGCAATTTGCTGACATTGCTGGCGCGTGATCTGCATTTTTTTGATAACAGAGCGGCCTTCTTTTAAAAACCATGCCCCGGCAGGCGTTAATTCCACATCCCGATGGCGTCGCTCAAAAAGTGGCACCGCTAGCCATTCTTCCAGCTGGCGTACGGTGTAGCTTACTGCCGAAGGTACACGGTGCAGCTCCTGCGCGGCCGAACTAAAACTGCCGTTACGCGCAACCGCATCAACCACTTCAAGTGAATATTCCGACCACATATTCTGCCTGCAAAAAATTTGAAATCAGTAAGCAAATATTAGCGTTTCACAGCGAGAATTACACTCACTACACTCAGCGGCATTGTTCTACTGCTAAAAAAGAGAAATGATGATGCAACCTGGGAAAGGGTTTTTAGTCTGGCTGGCAGGTCTTAGCGTGCTCGGTTTTCTGGCAACGGATATGTATCTACCCGCCTTTGCTGCTATTCAGTCCGATCTGCAAACACCTGCATCTGCCGTCAGCGCCAGCCTGAGCTTGTTCTTAGCGGGGTTTGCCGTCGCGCAACTGCTGTGGGGGCCGCTTTCTGACCACTATGGTCGCAAGCCTATTTTGCTGCTGGGTTTATCTATCTTCGCACTGGGCAGTCTGGGCATGCTATGGGTTGAAAACGCCACTGGTCTGCTGGTACTGCGATTTGTTCAGGCCGTTGGCGTCTGTGCGGCATCGGTTATCTGGCAAGCGCTGGTTACCGATTATTATCCTTCACAAAAAGTAAACCGCATCTTTGCCACTATTATGCCGCTGGTCGGGTTATCTCCTGCACTCGCCCCGCTTTTAGGCAGTTGGATCCTGGTACATTTTTCCTGGCAGGCCATTTTTGCCACTCTGTTTGCCATTACTCTGATTCTGATGCTTCCGGCTCTGCGTCTAAAGCCAACGGCTAAAGCGCGCGATGACAGCCAGGATAAACTGACTTTCGCCACCTTGCTGCGCTCGAAAACTTACCGTGGAAACGTGCTGATTTATGCCGCCTGTTCCGCGAGCTTTTTCGCATGGCTGACGGGTTCCCCGTTCATCCTAAGCGAAATGGGTTATAGCCCAGCGGTAATTGGTCTGAGCTATGTTCCGCAAACTATCGCCTTCTTAATTGGTGGTTACGGCTGTCGTGCAGCGCTGCAAAAATGGCAGGGTCGTCAGCTGCTACCCTGGTTACTCATTCTGTATGCCTTCAGCGTTGTAGGCACCTGGGCGACCGGCTTTATTCATCATGTTGCATTGGCTGAAATCCTGATCCCATTCTGCGTTATGGCGATTGCGAACGGCGCAATCTACCCTATCGTTGTCGCGCAGGCATTACGCCCTTTCCCACAGGCCACGGGACGCGCAGCCGCATTGCAGAATACGCTGCAACTGGGTTTATGCTTCCTGGCAAGCCTTGTCGTTTCCTGGTTGATTGCCACCCCACTGCTCACCACCACCAGCGTTATGCTGACAACAGTATTGCTGGCTGCTGTGGGTTACAAAATGCAGTCGCAGAAAACTGACGCCCCGCAAACAGATGATCGTGCGCAAGTTGCCCACGGAGAGTCGCACTAATAATGGTTGCGGGCATTTAGTTAGCCCGCTAACAATTATTGGTTGAATCGTCAAAAATTCAGGCATATACTGATTTTCAGTTGTTAAAAAAACGATAATTTTAATGCGTTAACGGGGACAAGAACGTTCCCGTTTTACCACGGATGGCCTTTTCGGCAAGGGTTTCTCCCTTCCTCTGTTCTACGTCGGATTATAGATTCGCGGATTAATTCCGTGAGATTTCTCACAAAGCCCAAAAAAGCGTCTACGCTGTTTTAAGGTTCTGATCACCGACCAGTGATGGAGAAGCTATGAGTTCATCATGTATAGAAGACGTCAGCGTACCGGATGATGACTGGTACCGCATTACCAATGAATTATTGAGCCGTGCAGGCATTGCCATTAATGGCCCTGCACCGGCTGATATTCGAGTAAAGAACCCCGATTTTTTCAAACGCGTATTGCAGGAAGGATCGTTAGGGTTGGGTGAAAGTTATATGGATGGCTGGTGGGAATGCGACCGGCTGGACATGTTTTTTAGTAAAGTCTTGCGCGCCGGTCTTGAAAACCAACTCCCCCGCCACTTTAAAGATACGCTACGTATCGCCACGGCTCGCCTGTTCAATTTACAGACCAAAAAACGTGCGTGGATGGTCGGCAAAGAACATTACGATTTGGGTAACGATCTCTTTACCCGCATGCTTGACCCCTATATGCAGTATTCCTGCGCCTACTGGAAAGATGCCAACACTCTGGAATCTGCCCAGCAGGCGAAGCTCAAAATGATTGCTGAAAAATTGCAACTGAAGCCAGGAATGCGGGTGCTTGATATTGGCTGTGGCTGGGGTGGTTTATCCCAGTTTATGGCATCGCAATATGGCGTGAGCGTGGTGGGTGTGACCATTTCGGCAGAACAGCAGAAAATGGCACAGGAACGTTGCGCTGGGCTGGATGTCACCATCTTGCTGCAGGATTATCGCGACCTGAACGACAAATTCGACCGCATTGTCTCCGTCGGCATGTTTGAACATGTTGGACCGAAGAACTACGCCACCTATTTTGAGGTGGTCGATCGTAATTTAAAACCGGATGGTCTCTTTTTACTGCATAGCATCGGCTCCAAAAAGACCGACAATAACGTTGATCCGTGGATCAATAAGTATATCTTCCCAAACGGGTGTTTGCCGTCAGTTCGCCAGATTGCCAACGCCAGCGAACCACATTTTGTGATGGAGGACTGGCATAATTTTGGCGCGGATTACGACACGACGCTGATGGCATGGCACGAGCGTTTCATGAGCTCCTGGCCTGAAATCGCCGATAACTACACCGAACGTTTCAAGCGGATGTTCAGCTATTATCTGAACGCCTGCGCCGGGGCGTTTCGTGCTCGAGATATTCAGCTATGGCAGGTGGTCTTTTCCCGCGGTGTTGAACACGGTCTGCGCGTTCCCCGCTAATCGTTTTCGCCCCCGTAGCAACGGGGGCTTTACTCTCAGGCTTAGGCTCCCGCTTCGCCCGTTATGTTGCTGATGGCGCTTTCACGCGCCGCCAGGACACGCTCAACGGTATCAACCACCGCCTGCGTTTGGGGATCGATTTCGATATTAACCCGTGCGCCCAGCTTTTTCTTGCCAAGCGTCGTACGCTCCAGCGTTTCCGGGATCAAATGTACACAGAAACGCGTCGGCGTCACTTCACCGACCGTCAGACTGATACCGTCAATACCAATAAATCCTTTGTACAGGATATATTTCATCAGCGACGGATCCTGGACTTTAAACCACACCTGACGGTTATTCTCCGAGGTCAGAATTTTCGACACTTCGGCAGTGGTCATAATATGGCCCGACATTAAATGTCCGCCAATCTCATCACTGAATTTTGCCGCACGTTCAACGTTAACCAAATCTCCAACCTTCAGATCGCCCAGGTTGGTGATACGCAGCGTTTCTTTCATCAGGTCGAAGCTTATCTGGTTACCGTTAATTTCGGTGACCGTCAGGCAGCATCCATTGTGGGCAACCGATGCGCCGGTCTCCAGCGCATCCAGCATATATTCAGGCAACTCCACAACATGCGTACGAAAATTCGGTTTTTCATCAATGGACACCAATTTTGCAGTGCCCTGCACAATACCCGTAAACATACTTCCTACTCCTGAACTCAATTAAGACATCTCTGCACAGCACAATAGCAGGTGGAAATTCAGGTTGCCAGCAATGCGCCACCAGCGCCTGTTTTTTCACTGGAGAATTACGTATTCCTCGCTACAATAGACTGAAATTTCCCCTGCTTTTTCTCCTTGCTGCCATATAAGGCGGCTTTTTTAGTCTCTCAAATAACAACAATATAGTGGTGTACACGTGCAAAAGTATGTAAGTGAAGCGCGTCAGTTATTAGCTCTGGCAATTCCGGTGATTCTTGCGCAAATCGCTCAAACCGCAATGGGATTCGTTGATACCGTCATGGCGGGCGGATACAGCGCGACGGATATGGCGGCAGTCGCCATTGGTACGTCCATCTGGCTACCGGCCATTCTGTTTGGTCACGGACTACTGCTGGCGTTGACGCCGGTGATTGCGCAACTCAATGGTTCCGGACGCCGCGACCGTATCGCCCATCAAATACGTCAGGGATTCTGGCTGGCGGGCAGCGTCTCCGTGCTGATTATGGTTGTGCTATGGAACGCGGGGTACATTATTCGCTCCATGCATAACATCGACCCGGCGCTGGCAGATAAAGCCGTTGGCTACCTGCGTGCCCTGCTGTGGGGCGCACCGGGTTATCTGTTCTTCCAGGTAGCCCGTAACCAGTGCGAAGGATTAGCCAAGACTAAACCGGCGATGGTGATGGGATTTCTCGGCCTGCTGGTGAACATTCCGGTTAACTATGTTTTCATCTATGGGCATTTAGGCATGCCGGAACTGGGTGGCGTGGGTTGTGGTGTGGCAACAGCAGCGGTTTACTGGGTGATGTTTATCGCCATGCTCTCTTACATCAAACGTGCGCGTTCAATGCGCGATATCCGTAATGAGCGTGGTTTCCAGAAACCTGACACCGCAGTAATGAAGCGTCTGGTACAGCTGGGTTTACCTATCGCGCTGGCGTTATTTTTCGAAGTGACGTTGTTTGCGGTGGTCGCGCTGCTGGTTTCTCCACTGGGGATTGTCGACGTAGCCGGACATCAGATCGCACTGAACTTCAGCTCGTTAATGTTCGTCCTGCCAATGTCTCTGGCTGCCGCCGTCACCATTCGTGTCGGTTATCGTCTGGGCCAGGGTTCCACGCTGGATGCGCAAACCGCAGCCAGAACGGGTCTGGGTGTTGGTGTGTGCATGGCGGTCGTAACAGCGATTTTCACCGTGACATTCCGCGAGCATATTGCCCTGCTCTATAACAATAACCCGGAAGTTGTCGCCCTGGCGGCTCAGCTCATGTTACTGGCCGCTGTGTATCAAATTTCGGACTCTATCCAGGTTATTGGCAGCGGGATCCTGCGTGGTTATAAAGATACGCGTTCCATTTTCTTTATTACCTTTACGGCATACTGGGTGCTGGGCCTGCCAAGCGGTTATATTCTGGCGCTTACCGATCTGGTAGTTGACCGGATGGGACCGGCGGGATTCTGGATGGGCTTTATTATCGGCCTGACCTCTGCGGCGATACTGATGATGCTGCGGATGCGGTTTCTACAACGCCAGCCGTCAGCGGTTATTTTACAACGCGCTGCGCGATAACCTCATAAAAGCCGCCACCAGGCGGCTTTTTTTCGCCTCAAAACGGGCTGGCGTTTTTGGCGTTCATCCACGCTTCACTAATGGGATGCCTGAAATGCAGTTCACTGGCATGCAGCATCAGCCGTGGCGTTTGTTCAGTCCCCGGCAGCAGACGTCCACCGTACAGATCGCACCCCAAAATAGGATGTCCCAACTGCTGACAATGGATCCGTAGTTGATGGGTGCGCCCGGTTTCAGGGGTCAGTTGTACCCGCGTCAAGGGGAGCAACGTCCCCTCTTCCTGACGATGATAAAAACGCTCGACAACCTGATAGCGCGAGCGCGCGGGTTTGCCGTTGAGAGCACAAATCGACATCAATGGAAACAGCGCCGGGTCTTTGGCAATTGCGGCGTCGATAACCCCTTCGTCGTTTTCCAGATGCCCGCATAACAGCGCACTGTACACCTTAGTGATCGTCCGCTGGCTGAACTGCTGGCAAAGCGCGGCGTTAATAGCCTTGTTACGAGCGACCACCATCAGCCCAGAGGTGCCGAAATCAAGCCGATGTACCAGCGTGCAGCCAGGGTAAATCTGTACCAGCCGGTGATGTACCGAATCGAGATTCTGCGGATTTTTGCCCGACAGGCTAAGCAACCCGCTGGGTTTATTGATGAGCACCAGATGCTCGTCCTGATAGAGGGTCTCTATCTCGTCATGGCAAGGCGGGGCAATAAAGGTATCGAAGATCGTAGACATCAGGCGGCCAGAATGAGGTGTGGGAACGGATGATAACGAATTTTCACCACAGTGGCGAATCTGAGCATTGACCCAATGGCTGGCATGATAGAGTGTGATTTATCCTGAGTGCGATGAGAGGGTTACTCTGTGCAACAAATCGATTTTTACATGGTGGATGCCTTTACCACCACGACATTTGGCGGTAATGCCGCAGCAGTCTGTCCGCTCACGGACTGGTTGCCCGATGAAACATTATTAAAGATGGCGCAGCAGCATAACCAGTCAGAAACCGCTTTTTTTGTCGCCAATGAGAATGGCTTTGAGCTGCGTTGGTTTACCACTCAGGGTGAAATTAATCTGTGTGGGCATGCCACGCTTGCCGCTGCGCATGTCATCTTTGAACATCTGGATTACCCGGATACGAAAATCCATTTTGCTACCCGCTTTGTAGGACCGCTGACGGTCACGCGCTGCGGTGAATGGCTGACGCTTGATTTTCCAGCCTGGCAAAGCGAATCTGCCATGCCGCCCGCTTTACTGCTGGAAACATTAGGCATCACCGAATACAAAGAGGTGCGTGTGGCACGCGATTACATGGTGGTGCTGGAAAATCAACAGCAGGTTGAGGCTGTTCGCCCCAACATCCACGCCATGATTCCGCTGGGGAAAATGGTATGCATCACCGCGTCGGGTGACGGGGAATACGATTTTGTCAGCCGTTTCTTCTGCCCGGGTGAAGCCGTCGCGGAAGACCCGGTCACAGGCTCAGCACATAGCATGCTGATCCCTTACTGGGCTGAAAAACTGAATAAAACACAGATGCTGGCACGCCAGGTCTCTGAACGCGGCGGGGATTTACGCTGCCAGTTAGCAGGAACCCGTGTTTATATCAGTGGGCAGGCGATAACTTATCTGACCGGTAAAGTGCTGTTGCGCTAGCAGCCTTACCCAAAATAACCAATCCATGGAGGATTTATGTCGAACAAACTCGTGCAGATACACTTTGACTTTCATGGTCCGTTTGGGGCTGAGATGTCGAATCAGCTCGTTGAACTGGCAGAATCAATCAACCAGGAGCCGGGGTTCATCTGGAAAATCTGGACCGAGAACGAAGCAAATCACGAAGCGGGAGGCATCTACCTGTTCCAGGACGAAGACACCGCTCAGGCCTATATCAAAAAGCATACCGCCCGCCTGAAGCACCTGGGTGTGGAGGAAGTAACGTTCAAAATCTTCGATATCAATGAACCGCTAAGTAAAATTAACCACGGTCATATCAGCTAAACTTTTGGCTTAGACGCCCCCTCCCGGGGCGTTTCTTCATTTCCCCCTGCTTTCCCCTTTCAACAGCGATATCCCCGTCACCGCTCCAGGACAGTGATTTAGCCTGGGCCACGTTTGCAGTAGTTCACAAAATCAGCGTTAGCGAAAACTATCGCTGGCCGAACGCACTATGAAGGAGTATAAAATAATACAAACAGTATTATTTTATACAAAATGAATCACAAACTGCGACTGGAGATTCTCATATGACCGCGGACATTACACTGAACTCATCTGCTGGAAGCTTCCCGCCAGCAGGTCATTACTCGCACAGTACAACGGCTGGCGGATTCGTCTTCATTTCCGGGCAATTGCCGGTCACTTTCGACGGCGAGAAAAAAGCGGATGCCTCTTTTGAAGATCAAACCCGGCTGGTACTCAAGAATATTGATGCTTGTCTGGCTGGTGCTGGGGCATCACGTCAGCATCTGGTGTCTGTTCGCGTCTATGTGACGGATATGAACCAGTGGCCGACGTTTAACAAAATCTATGGAGAGTGGATCGGCGATTTCCGTCCATCCCGTGCAGTAGCAGGTGTTGCGGAACTTCATTATGGTTTTGCGCTGGAAGTTGAAGCTATTGCGTTGGCCCCGCAAGCGTGACGTTTAACAACATACAGGTGAACAACAATGACTGAAATGACACTGCCTGATTATAACGATGTTGCCGCTGCGGCAGAGCGCATCGCAGATTATGCTAACAAAACGCCGGTGATGACCTCCCGAACGGTTAACGAAGAATTTGGCGCGGAAGTCTTCTTTAAGTGCGAAAACTTCCAGAGAATGGGCGCCTTCAAATTTCGTGGCGCTATGAATGCGCTACGCCAGTTCACGCCACAACAACGCGCTGCGGGCGTCGTGACGTTTTCCTCCGGCAACCATGCACAGGCCATTGCCCTGTCGGCAAAGTTGTTGGGTATTCCAGCAACAATTATCATGCCGCATGATGCCCCGGCGGCCAAAGTTGCGGCGACGAAAGGCTATGGCGGAAAAGTGGTAACTTACGATCGCTATACTGAAGATCGTGAAAAAATTGGTCGGGACCTGGCGGAGAAACAGGGGTTAACGCTGATCCCCCCTTACGACCATCCGCACGTGATCGCAGGCCAGGGCACCGCCACAAAAGAGCTAATTGAAGAAGTGGGTCAGTTAGACGCCCTTTTCGTGTGTCTGGGCGGTGGCGGCCTGCTCTCAGGATCCGCCCTGGCGGCCAGACATCTGTCTCCTGACTGCATCATCTATGGTATCGAACCTGAGACGGGTAACGATGGTCAACAGTCGTTCCGAAGTGGAAAAATAGTTCATATCGATACGCCCAAAACCATTGCTGACGGTGCTCAGACTCAACATCTCGGGAACTATACGTTTCAGATTATCCAGCAAAACGTGAACGATATTCTGACTGTTTCAGACGCTGAGTTAGTTGCCTCAATGAAATTTATCGCTGAACGCATGAAAATCGTCGTTGAGCCAACCGGGTGTTTGGGTTTTGCTGCCGCCAGAGCGCGTAAAGCTGAGCTTCGCGACAAGAAAATCGGCATTATCATCAGCGGTGGAAACGTGGATATCAGTCGCTACAGTGAATTTCTGGCCGGATGATAAACAGGGTATCTGCCATGCAGATACCCTACTTTTACTGTCTGTACACTCCCGTCTGGAAAAACGCTCCCAGGTCACTGTAAACTGGCAACAGACATCACCGCAGGAGACTGGCATGCCAAAAACCGACAATAACTCGCTTCTCAGCCAAATTGATACTATCGCCAGGGGATTGAGTGAGACCTTCTCTCCGTTTTGCGAAGTGGTGGTTCATGACCTCAAAAATCCAGAACATGCCATTTTATCCATCCATAATAATCTTTCCGGACGTCAACCTGGCCAGCCAGCAACCGAGCTTGGCCTGGCGAGAATCGCATCACCTGACTTTCCCAGCATCATTGCGAACTACAGCAATCAGTTTGCCGATGGCCGCCCGGTGAAAAGTACATCGATTGGCATTAAGGACGAAGACGGCAAATACGTAGCGGCACTTTGCCTGAATGTCGATATGACGCTGTTCCGTGGTATGCAGAGTGCTCTTGCGCGTTTTACTGAAACTGAAAATTCCCCCATTAAGGAACATATCGATCCCGGCAGTAATGAAGTCATCCGCCAGCGTATTGATGACTTTGCCGCTAAACGCGCGACGACGGCCCGAGCCCTTAAACCTCAAGACCGTAAGCTGCTGATTCAACAATTACGCCAGGACGGTTTGCTGAACGTACGCAAATCTATGGATACGGTTGCACAGCATCTGGGCGTATCGAGGGCCACCGCCTATCTGTATGCCCGCCAGTCAGCTCAGGGGGGTGAATAAACGGGTTCAGATAGACCACACTTGCCGCGTATAGAATTTTTGTCCTTGATTACCGACACGAAGCGCTCCCGCTACACTAAAGGCGGCTTCGTGCCCGATATAGTTACCCACCAGTAAACAACCAAATCCAGCTGCAGTGAAAAAAATAAACCTTTATTTTCGTGCGTATTTATTGGCACTGAGTAAATAGATGATTTATTTTTGTACATACATAGTGAAATTTAGCTTTACTCAAATAACACACTAGCATTTTTAATGCACCACAGCAGAACAGGTAACAACTAACTCACTGATTTAAAAGAGTTAAAAAGCTATTGAAGTTATTACACCAATAATACCCATGCAATATATATAAATAGCGTGATATCTAAATTATAATTCTTTAACATCCGGCTGATTGGTGAGGTAAGAATGCGATTAATGGTCATGTTGGTAAGCTTTGTACTCTCCACCCAGCTATGGGCAGGTGAACTTTCCAGGCCCACCGGTAAAGTGCTTTTAACGCTGTCGGGTAATATTGAAAATACAAATGCAGACGGGAAAGCCGTTTTTGATACCGCCAGCCTTGAGAAGCTGGGCATGGTCAGTTTCCAGACCACCTCCCCCTGGTATAATGGGCGCACTACCTTTACGGGTATTCCGCTACAAAAGCTCATGGATTATGTCGGGGCGAACGGCTCTGTTGTTAAGGTCACTGCACTCAATGACTACACCACTGTTATCCCTCTTAGTGATTTCAAAAAATACAATGCTATCCTTGCGTTAAAAATCAACGGAAAATATATGCGCATCCGTGACAAAGGCCCGTTATTCATTGTGTACCCCTATGACAGCATGCCAGAATTGAATAATCAGATTTATTATTCAAGGTCTGCATGGCAGGTCAGTAGTATGGATATTGAGTAAGCGTTCAGAGGAACATCATGAACAGAATACTGGCTGGCATCATCTTTTTTCTTTTTATATCTACCGGGTATATCTCTTTCCTCGTGCATGAACGGCAACAAGAGTTACAGAAACTGACTCACTACACCGATTCCTGGTCTGCTGCTCAGCTGGTATCACAATATTACCGATTTGAATCGTTGCTTGGTCTTTACACTATCGATGATACGATGAATCTCGATGATGTACGCATGCGCCTCGACATTATGCTTAGCCAGAGTGATTTGATAAAAGAAGGTGACCTGGGGCGCTACATCGAAAGCAATATAGCCCACCGCGAGCTGGCGGTAAAACTTGAAAATACCCTTAGTTTTCTGGATGTTAATCTAGAAAAAATGAACCGTTCAGCACTCCAGGCTTATCTGAAAAAAATGCATACTCTGGATGCGCCACTGGGTCGTCTTTCATCTGGTGCGTTAAACAAAGATGTTAACTCGATCAATAACGCCAACCAAAAAATTCAGACGCTGTACTATATTTATTCTGCAACCTCTGTGCTGCTGATAATACTGAGTGCGATTCTGGGCGTGCTCATTTTCTATCAAAACAGAAATATTCTGCGGGCGCACCTGCAGGTCAAGAGTCTTGCCGAAGAACTGCAGAAATCTAAAGAAAAACTGCAAATTCAGAATGCTAAACTGGAATATGACGTCTACCATGACTCTCTTACCGAGATGAATAACCGTCAGCTATTCTGGAGCGATTTAAATAAAACAATTGAGAGAGCAGAAAAAAATCACGATTCTGTGACTGTGATGTTGTTTGATTTAGATCGATTCAAAGAAGTAAATGATACGTATGGTCATGATGCCGGTGATATGTTGCTACGCCAGATATCTGACCGACTGGTTTCGATGAGTCTTACTTCGGATACGCTGTATCGCCTGGGCGGAGATGAATTTGCGTTTCTCTCAAGTGGCCTGACAGAAAGCCACGCTGTTTCGCGCGCCCAGAAAATATGTGAATTTATCAGCCAGCCCTACACTATTTATAACACGATTATCAACATAACCACCTGTGTTGGCATTGTTATCTCAGACACTGAACGTCGTTCCGACTATCTTTATAAATTTGCCGATCTGGCCCTTTATGAAGCCAAAGGTGAAGGCTCTGGTAAGATAAAAGTCTTCCGACAACGAATGTTAGAAAAGCTACAAGAAAGCAGAACGCTTGAGCATGATATGGCATTGGCAATAGTGAACAAAGAATTCGTGGTTTATTATCAGCCCATTGTTGACTCCTTCAGCCAGGAAATTTATAGCTATGAAGCCCTAATTCGTTGGCTCCATCCTCTAAAGGGCCTCCTGTCGCCGGATAACTTTATTCCTGTTGCTGAAAAAACCGGAATGATTAATGAGATGGGGAAAGCTGTGCTTGAAATTGCCTGCCGGGAAGCGGCTTGTTGGGCGGTTCCGGCTAAAATTTCAGTGAATGTCTCTCCTGTCCAGCTAAGCAGCAAAGCCTTTGTCGGTATCGTACTGTCTATTCTGAAAGAAACTGGACTCCCAGCCGATCGTCTTGAACTGGAAGTAACAGAATCCTCTCTGTTCACTGAGAGTACGACGCCGATGAACACACTTAACAAACTCAGAGCCATGGGTGTAAAAATCTCCATCGATGATTTTGGCACCGGATATTCTTCCCTTTCGCGCCTGAGCAGGCTTGCCTTCGATAAAATTAAAATAGACAAGTCGTTTGTCCATTCAATATCCACACAGGAAGATGCGCTTAATATCATCAAACTGATCACCGGCATGGCGAAATCCCTCAATATGAAGGCTGTTGCTGAAGGTGTTGAAACGCAGGAACAACTAAAAAGCCTTCAGGCGCTGGGCTGCGATTTCGCCCAAGGATATCTGTTTGGTAAACCTCAGCCTTGTATCGATGAGAAAATCAGAAACGGTTGAATCGCTCTCAGACTATTTGATCATCAACCGTAGCGCTAATTCATTCGGATAAGGATCAAAATAGTTCTGGGTAAGCAGATAGCTGTCTGGGTATTCAGCCAGATAGTGCTTGAGTAGCGTCAGAGGCGCCAATATTGGCAGCAGCCCACCGCTATAGTTGAGGATAACGTCACGTAACTCTCCGCGCTGGCGGGAGTTCAACCGTTCGCGGAAGTAGCCCTGGATATGCATCAGTACGTTGGTGTGATTTTTTCGTGAGGCGGGCTTTTTGAGGATCGTCATGAGCTTTTCACGATAGACAACGAAAAAAGCGTCCAAATCATCCCACTGGTGAAGCGAGGCAACGAATGGGCCGATTTCCCGGTAACCGGCCTGGTGATGAGCCAGAAGCTGTAGCTTATAGCGACTGTGAAAGTTGAGTAAGCCATGGCGAGTAAGACCATTGGCCCGCAGCCTATTAAGCTCATGCAATGCGAACACGCGTTCGACAAAGTTCTCCCTTAGCACTGGATCGTGCAAGCGGCCATCTTCTTCGACTGGCAACCACGGGTAGGTTTCCATTAACGCGCCAGTAAACAGACCAGTCCCTTCTTTTCGCCCACGATTTCCCTTCTCGTCATACAGTCTCACTCTTTCCATACCGCAACTCGGTGATTTAGCACAGACGATAAACCCCGAGAGGCCACCAAGTCCCTGAAGATATGAGTTGGTGAAATCGGACATTTTATCGGTTACATCCTCACCAGGCGCATGGCTAAAACAGATGCGGACATTCCCTTGGGCGGTTTGAACCAGACGCAACGCGGGACGTGGTACAGGCAAACCGATGGACATCTCTGGGCAGACAGGTTTGAAAGTCACCCACTGAGCCAGCTCGTCCATTACAAACCCCATCCGTTTATGCCCACCGTCGAATCGCACGGCTGAACCAGTTAAACATCCACTAATCCCGATGACAGGCTGAGTGTTCATAACAACCCCCTCGTTAATTGACGACCCTTTTCGGGAAAAAATGACGGTTTCACTATTAAATCATAGCGTACGTTATCTGCTGTGAGTTGAACTGATAGATGCAAGTGTAAGTATCCCCCATAATCGTGCCATTCCTAATGAATATTTAGGCGGGATACAAACCAGGCAATCAAAGAATCCAATTAAAACAGCAAAGGTAGGTACTGTAGATATATAGATCTCTAAATTGATGTTCATCACATTGACAGGTTCTTACGTGAATTCGACTTCAATCTCTTTATATACTCTTTATTTGTTCATATCTTCATGAGGAATAAAGAATGTTCGATCATGTGAAAATCGGTGTAAGTGATTACGAAAAAAGTAAAATTTTCTTTCTCAACGCGCTTCAGCCGCTTGGCGTAGAACTCATCGATGAAGGCACACCAAGCTACGGTGTTGAAATGGGTTCCGATAATGTTTCACTTTGTCTGTTCCACACGAATGACAAACCGGCTCCTCTGCATCTGGCGTTTGTCGCAAAAACCCGGCAGCAAGTTGATGAATTTTACAATGCTGCTTTGCGCACAGGAGCCCAGGATAACGGAGAACCTGGCTTACGTTCCTATAGCGAAAACTACTATGCCGCATTTGTCATTGCACCTGATGGCCATAATATTGAGGCTGTCTGCCATGCGCCGGACTGATTAAGGTGCAGTTTGGATATCGAAAAATTATTCGATGTTGATTTTGAATCTGCCTGAAGAGCTGTAATAACGCTGCTTATTTGAACTCATAGCATAAGAGTATCGTTGAAAAGAAGGAATTCGTATATGTCTAAGATTAAGTTTGAACTGAGGCGAGGATAGCTCTCCCGCCAGTGAAGCAAGGACAATAAGAATGTAGCCTTAGTGCAACATCTTTATTCTAAATATCTGCAGCTAAAGTTGGTAAATCCCCTGAACGGTTCTATAGTCGGGACTGCTTCTCATTACAGGGTTTACTAATGCGATTTAACGGACTGACTAAAGGTTTCTTCATTTTCATACTTGCCCTCGTGACCTGGGCGTTCTTCGATGTATTGTCCCCCTACTTTTCCGCCATTTTGTGGGCCGCGATATTAACGACTATCTTTAACCCGGTAAAAAACAGACTGCGTAGCGCGCTTGGCGAACGCAACGGGCTGGCATCGTTGATTACCATCGTCATTATCTGTCTGATTGTCTTTATCCCGCTGATGGTAATCCTGTCATCGCTGGCCATTGAACTGAACGTGGTATACACCAAACTGCAACAGAATGACACGCAGTTCCCGGAAGTCGTCACTTCTATTCTTTCGTACCTTCCTGACTGGGCCAGAGGATTTCTGGCAGAACACAATCTGGATGATGTCGCGCAGATCCAGAAAAAACTGTCCGATGTCGTGCTGCAAGGCGGGCAATATCTCGCTGGCAGTGCATTTCTGATCGGGAAAGGCACATTCGGCTTTGCTATCAGCTTTGGCATCATGCTGTATCTGCTGTTCTTCTTACTGAAGGATGGACCGTATCTGGTGCGCCAGATTCTGGACTCATTACCCCTTTCTGATTTTGCCAAACAGCACCTGTTTGCCAAATTCGTCGGCGTGACGCGGGCAACCGTTAAGGGCACGGCGGTCGTCGCTTTGGTTCAGGGTATTCTTGGCGGCATCGCGTTTGCAATTGTGGATATCGACGGCAGCGTTCTGTGGGGTGCGTTGATGGCGTTTCTCTCCCTCGTGCCTGCCGTGGGCTCAGCGATCGTCTGGGTACCTGCAGCAATATTCCTGTTCGCCACCCACCAGCTATGGCAAGGGCTGTTTATCGTTGGCTTCTTCGTGATTATCGTTGGGCTGGTGGACAATATCCTGCGCCCGCTGCTGGTAGGTAAAGACACCAAAATGCCGGACTATCTGATTTTGATTACCACTCTCGGCGGCATGGAGATCTACGGCATTAACGGCTTTGTGATTGGCCCCCTGATTGCTGCACTATTCATAACCTGCTGGAACCTGTTTTCCGGGCGTGACCATGAAGGTAACGTGGAAGGAATCGACGAAGCCTTTATGGAAGAAGGAAAAAATCCTCCAGATTTATGATTGCAGGACGATAACAGAAGGCGGTTTCGGGACCGCCTTTTTTATTTTCACGCAAAATCATGCGTTTCCTATAATTGCAATCATGCGTATTCATTAATCGTCGCAGAAGGAGCTAATCAGTGCGAATTGCCACAATCACCAACTGGGCCTATAGCGCGACGGTATGCCTGACCATCGCTTCAGGCGTTGTCATGCTGATGGCATCCAGCGCCGATAACACAGAACGCCAGGTGGTAGAACAGCGTTATCAGTTCGATCAACTTACCGAAGAAGTCGAACTCGATGCCTGGTCGCTGTCAGACCTGGCACGCGACTATGTTATTGCAAAAGATCCTGAGGTGCTTGACGCCTATCGTCAGAAAGAAACGTCGCTGAAAGCTGTTGAGCATCGTCTGTCGAAGCTCAAGGACCTCGGAGCAACGGATGAAGAGCTGGCGCTATTGCACGAAGGGCTGCAGATTGTTGATACCCTGCAGGACGAGCAAGCTGCGGCGTTTGCCAGCATCGCGCGCGCAGAAGAGTCGCAGGCTATTGCCCTGCTCTATGGGAAAAGCTATGAACAGGAACTGGAACGCGCCCAGGACCGGATAGATCATTTCCGCCAACTGCTCGATAACCGCGTACGTAATACGATTGAAGATGCAACCCAGTCATCCCGCATGCTGCGGACGGCCTCTGAAGTGATGGTCGGTCTGACGGCGCTGCTGTTTTTATTCGTTCTCGGTTTCATTTTAAAGCGTCGTGTCCTGCACCCCGTCGTGCGTTTGAGCGATGTCGTAAACCGTCTCGCATCGCAGGATTATGCCGTTGAGACGCCCAGTTTTAACCAGATAGATGAAATAGGCGACATGGCACAGGCGATCCGGATATTTCGCGAGAACGGTCTGGCGCGTCAGAGACTGGAGAAAGAGCGAGATGCCGACTGGGCAATCCGCGATCTGCTGGCGCGCATGACGCAACGTCTGCAGGGTTGCGAGAGTTTTGCCGATGTCATCAATGTGGCAGAGCTGTTTGCACCGAATATTGCTCCAGGTATTGCCGGGCGGCTTTACATACTGGACCAGGAACCCTGGCAAATGCGCTGCGTTGCACAATGGCTTTCTCCGCAGGGTAAAGCGGATGCGTTCCACCCGGACGAATGCTGGGCTGTGCGCCGCGGCCAGAGTCATCCTCCGGTACAAGGTGAACCCGATATCGCCTGCTACCATCTGCCAGAGTCATGCCAGCACCACACCCTGTGTGTTCCGCTGATTGCCCAGGGCGAAGCCATCGGTCTGCTCTCATTCCAGAACCTTAGCGATGATTCCGCCCCCTCCCGTGCATATCTGGAGCTGATGGCAGAAGCACTCGGCCTCGCATTAGCCAACCAGCGTCTGCGTGACGCCCTGCTGGAGAAAGCGCTCTACGACCCGCTAACCGGACTGCGCAACCGTCATCATCTTGAAGATACACTGCGTACCCAGATGAGCCAGGCAGTGCGTAACAAAGAACCAATCAGTTGCTTGATGATCGATATCGATCATTTTAAAAGTATTAATGACCGCTTTGGCCATGAGGCTGGCGATAGCGTGATTAAAAGTATCGCTGCGACTATTCAGCGCGTTGTCCACGACAGCGGCATGGCCTTCCGCTACGGCGGTGAAGAGTTTCTGGTACTGCTGGCCAATACGGATGAACAGGCCGCTAACCGCTTTGCTACAGAAATCTACAACGGCGTACGCGAACTGTCGCTGCGCTTTGGCGTTTCCGATATTGGACACGTGGATGTCTCTATAGGCGTCGCCAGTTACCCGCAGCACGCCCAGAGCGACAACCTGTTACGCGCCGCAGATGTCGCACTGTACCGCGCGAAAGAGTTAGGTCGTTCGCGCATTGTGAGCTTTGGCATGCTGGAAGCGAGCTGATATGCGCCAGCACTTCGGGCATTGCTTTACCTCTACGCCAGGTGGTATGTTAATTAGATGAACACAAAACATGATATCAACGGTTTTAATCTCAACCTGTGGTGGCTGCCTTCTTAAAGGCGGTCAGAATGTGTTTTCCTCATTTTAAATAACCGCCGAAAGGCGGTTATTTGCATTTAGAGACCCCTTTCGGTTTTATGACTAAGGAGTCTTACATGAACAATAAAACCATCATCCTCACTGGCGATCGTCCCACCGGCCCGCTGCATCTTGGCCATTATGTGGGGTCATTGCGCCAGCGCGCCACGCTGCAACACGATTATCAGCAGTTTATATTGGTGGCTGACCTACAAGGGTTAACCGATAACGGCAGCACACCGCAAAAGATCCGCAACAATATTCCCGAAGTACTTGCCGACTATCTTGCCGCAGGAATAGACCCGTCACTTACTACCATCTGTCTGCAATCGGCACTGCCTGCTCTCGCAGAGTTAACCGCGCTTTATATGAACATCGTCACCGTGGCTCGCGTGGAGCGTAATCCTACGGTCAAAAACGAAATTGCGCAGAAAGGGTTCGCTCGCTCGTTACCGGTTGGTTTTCTGGTTTATCCCATCAGTCAGGCGGCAGATATTACGGCCTTCAAAGCCGAAGTCGTTCCCGTCGGCGACGATCAGTTGCCAATGATTGAACAGACTAATGAGATAGTGCATAAGATGAATAGCCTGTTACCGGCCCCCGTCCTATCGCACTGCAAAGCGCTGCTGAGTGAAACCAGCCGCCTTCCAGGGATCGACGGAAATGCCAAAATGTCAAAATCGCTTGGTAACACATTGCTCCTGTCAGCCAGCGAAGAAACCATTCACCGCGCGGTCAGCGCAATGTACACCGACCCTAATCATCTGAAAGTGTCCGACCCAGGGCAAATAGACGGCAATATGGTATTCACTTACCTCGATGCTTTTCATCCGGATAAAGCAAAAGTGGCGGAAATGAAAGCGCATTACCAACGGGGTGGACTGGGTGACCGGACATGCAAAAACGAGCTGGAAGTGTGCTTGCAAGAACTCATCGCGCCTATGCGCGAGCGGCGTGCAACCTACATTCAGGATAAAGGCATGCTGATGGCGATGCTCAAAAAAGGAAGCGAGCAGGCGCACGAGATTACGCAGCAGACATTAAGAGAAGTGAAGCAAGGACTGGGTTTGCCGGTGTTCTGATATCGAGTTGCAACAGGAGAGATAAGTAACGATAACTCCCGTCTGAATGCCACCGCCGGGAGTTATCAGAAGCTGGCTCGCGTTATATAGACAAAATGTAGGGTAAAAATCAATCTCCCTTAACCCGCTGAAAAATCTTGTCCCGATACGCATCAAGATGATGTTTTTGCAGATAACGTTCCACCTCCGTAGCCCATTGGGTTCCCTCACCGAGAATAGCGCGGCTATGCGTTGACGCGTAAAGATATCGTCTGTCATAGAGACTAATCAGCGTCTGATTTACCGCATTGACACTGTAATTGGGGTTGTTAGCCAGCTGCTTTTCCAGCGACTGAACGATACGCGCCTGATGGGCAGCATCGGCAGGATATTCCGTTTCATTAAGCTCGCTCAGCACCAGAAATAAAGGGGGGATCTGCTCTTCGATCGCCGCCTGTAATCGATAATGCCCATCGAGGATCACATAAGATCCTAATCCGGCGATATACCAGACCAGAATCGGCGGCAACATCCCCTCTCGGCATTTTTTACGCCACCATTTTACTCTCCCCGTATTGGGTTGAATGGCATAACGCCCCCGCAGCAAATAACCGCCCCACCACCAGTCAACCAATCTGACGTTTTCCGGCTGCGTCAGATCAGGGAAATCTTCACCGTACAGCGTCCACTGGCAGTTAATATTTTCAGTGCTTTCTGGCGCGGAGAAACGCCAGTTTTCTAACGCAATAGGTTGG
Source organism: Citrobacter sp. Cpo065 (assembly GCF_030332805.1). Taxonomy (NCBI): domain Bacteria; kingdom Pseudomonadati; phylum Pseudomonadota; class Gammaproteobacteria; order Enterobacterales; family Enterobacteriaceae; genus Citrobacter; species Citrobacter sp. Cpo065. The sequence goes on along the minus strand of NZ_JAOWHC010000034.1, from coordinate 201,151 downwards.
GGACTGGAATAGCGCGATGAACATTGAATCGGTAACATCGGTCTTATCAACCAACGCTGCGGTGAGAGTAATGGTGTTGGTGCATTCATTAACTGACGAACAAAATACCGGCACCATTCGCCGATCCGCACCTGCTCGCCTTTGGCTTTTATCCGTTCAATATCTTCAGAAGTTACCGCAGGTAATATCTCCTGGCTCCGTGGATGATCTGCATTAAAAACCAGCCAAACGCCGGAATGATCTTCAAGCATTGAGGCCCAGAATAACGGCTCTCCGGCGAGCTGCAATGCCATACGCCCAAAATGGCCACTGAGCATTTCCATCTCTGGCTCAGTTCTTTGATTTTCTTTGAAGATCAGTTCCAACCCTTGCCACTGGTTATTACGATCAACCAGGTCTTTCCACCAATAATCTGTCATTGCCGCCTTCCCTGAGTAACGGGTTAATATCCCATGACCTTCGCCATCGGTCAGCAAGGGTGTCTTGCGTTGAGAATAAGATGCATTGTGTCAAAATCCAACCTCCCTATCGATGAGTGGCGTCAATCCCCCTCCAGAGAGGGGGTTGATTAGCGTCAGTATGAGGTCCGTCTGTATTGACGATACTGCGGATGCCAAAAAATCTCGTCAATTTTGCGGAGTAATGATTCCTCCGGTATACGAATGGCTACGCCATCGCGTTGCGCTGCAATACCAACACTAAAGGCAATAGCTTTTGTTACTTCCTGAATATTATTTATATCCGGTAATAATGGAGAATCTTTATTGCTTTTCATTGGCGAAAAAGAGGCTAACGTTCGGCTTGCCGTTATTAACATATTTTCTGTAATTCGTGTGGCGCGGCTTGCCAGACACCCTAGACCAATACCAGGGAAGATGTAAACATTATTACATTGTGCAACGGGATACTCCTTTCCTTTGTATATTACGGGATTAAATGGACTTCCCGTTGCAACAATGGCGTTTCCCTCTGTCCATTCAATAATATCTTCCGGCCTCGCCTCGACCCGTGAAGTTGGGTTGGATAACGGCATGATTATTGGGAGCTTACAGTACTTGTACATTCCCCTAATAATAGCTTCGCTAAACAAGCCTGGTTGGCCGGTAACACCTATCAACACCGTAGGATGCGCGTGACAAACAACATCCATCAGCGTCATTTTTTCGCTTTCCACACCCCAGCTTTCGACGATCGTTCGAGGCTGTGACAGTTGTCGCTGAAAAGGTGGAAGGTTTGCCTGGTCATCAGTCAACAATCCGAACCGATCCACCATAAAAATTCTGGCGCGAGCTTCCACTTCAGACAAGCCTTCAGCGACCATCTGCTGAACAATATGCTCAGCAATACCGCAACCAGCCGATCCGGCCCCCAGAAATACGACTGTTTGCTCGCATAATGAACGACCAGAGACTGAGCTTGCCGCCATTAAACATCCTAGCGCGACGGCAGCAGTTCCCTGGATGTCGTCATTAAAACAGCACATCTCATCTCTGTATCGATCCAGAAGAGGAAGTGCCGTTTGCTGAGCAAAATCCTCGAATTGCAGCAGGACCTCAGGCCATCGACGTTTAACCGCGTTTATGAACATATCCACAAACTCAAAATATTCCTCCCCGGTAATTCTTGGGTGACGCCATCCCATATAAAGAGGATCATTTAGCAGTTGAGAATTATTGGTTCCAACATCCAGCAGAATGGGTAATGTATTTGCCGGATTTATACCACCGCAGACGGTATACAAAGACAGTTTGCCGATTGGAATCCCCATGCCGCCAATACCTTGATCCCCAAGTCCCAAGATCCGTTCACCATCGGTGACGACGATGACACGAATATGCTGTTTCGTGGCATTGTGCAATATATCATCGATTTTATGGCGATCCGGCCATGCGATAAATAACCCTCTGGCCCTACGGTAAATATCAGAAAAATGTTCGCATGCATGGCCAACAACAGGTGTATAAATAATAGGTAACATTTCTGCTAAATGTTTATTCACCAGATAATAGAATAGTGTTTCGTTAGTGTCCTGAATGTTCCTAAGGTAGATATGCTGTGCAATAGCAGACTTAAAATCGCTAAACTGGCGATATGCTCGATGGGATTGCTCCTCAATTGTTTCAACTGCATTGGGTAGCAATCCTTCCAGATTGAATATCACTCGTTCCTCTTCGCTAAAAGCACTTCCTTTATTAAGAAGAGGAGATTCGAGTAGGACAGAACCTGAGTAAGGAATATAGAGTAAATTATCTACATTTTCATTTAACATAGTGTTCATCCAGATAAAAACCTTCCGTATTCGGTTACTATTACATACTGGAAATTAGCGTATTAGCGATTAGCATAGTTATGATTCCACCAAGTGCCGGAATGACCGTTCTGCGCACGATCATAAATGGGGAACACTCACCCGATTTACTGACGGCAATAATAATACCGGCTACAGGCGACATTGCGCGCCCCATCCCAGCCATCAGTTGCATCGGCAGAAGCATATGTACGGCGTTCATACCAAACTTTGTTGCAATAGACTGCGCCATACCGGCAAATGAAAAGAAGGCTGCAACCCCCGATCCTGTCAGTACAGCCGTTACCCCGACCAAACATGCCATTACAATCGTCATGCTGGTGAAACCAAAGCCAGCGTTATGTGTCGCATCGAGTAAATAATCCACTGCACCAATTTTTTGTAATCCCTGTGCGAAAATTTCGGCGCATACCAGTAATGAAACGATACTGGTAAACATACTCCCCATACCTTTAAAGAAGACTTGTACTCCCTTGCAGCACTCTTTAAAGTTTCGTTTTACACATAGCTCAAAAATAAAGGCGACAATAGTTCCGATAACCATTGCAGTCACGACATCGACTTTAATGGTATCAACAACCAACGGACTGAACACCAATACCAGAACGACAGGAAAAATGGGCAATAACCCGTAGAACTTAGGTGCTGACGCGTCATCTTTTTCAGCAATCTCGGGAGGCACAGCACGTTGTGACGCAACAACATGTCCATCTTTTTTGTCAAAATATTTCGCCGTAAAATAGATTAATATAGAAACGACAACCATCACCGCCGCAGCTACCGGCATCTGATAATGAGCAAAATACAGTGCTGTTTCCATGCCAGCATATTCAGCAGCTAAGTTCGCGGTGCCAACGGCCGGCCCAAGATCCATAAAGGCACACATGCCAATCATGGCCGCGGCAGCAGCCTTACTTACCCCAAGCCGAACCAAGACCGGGAAAAATGTCACCAGTAATAACATTGCAAGGCCCGCAGCACTGGAGATGGCAACATGGAGCAATTGCGCAAAAATGTAGCCGATGGCAAGGATCAGGTAAGGTGCTTTTAAAGCCTCCAGCGGCCGAATGCAGACATCAACCATGGCCTTTGAAGCTTTAATATGATCCATATAGCTGGCGAAACCACCGGCCGCCATAATAATCAAACCGATCCCTGCTACCTGCGTTGATAATGAACCTTTTACAAAAGCAAATATATCAATCCAGACAGACCCTGTGGATTTTGCATTTCCATATAAGATACTTTTTTCAGGGTAGAAAATGGCTGTAATTGTTAACAAGGAAAGCCCCGCTAACAGCAAAATAGTTTGCGGCTGGTAATTCTTAATAATTAACCAAGCCGCAACGACAGTAATAACTATCGCAATAATAAAAGCACTCATGGATATGTCCTGTTATTTATTCGTCAAGATATTAATAATCCATATAGCCACAGTGGTTACATGAGGATAACAAACAATAATGTCGTTGAGTGTGCATGATGTATTTAGCTAAAATTTTGCCCCATCATCAGAATTGATATCGTTAAGCATCATTCCAGCAACCAGTGCGGTTCTGGTAACGATATTTTCGGGTAATATATGCTCATGGAGCGCATGGATACCGGCTCCTGTCGCACCAAGTCCATCTAATGTAGGAATACCTAACGCCGCGGTGAAGTTTCCATCACTACCACCTCCAGCCGATTTCGCGGCAATCGTAATGCCCAGTATTTCCGCAATCTTTTGCGCTTTTTCAAATAGCTGTTCGGAAGCTGAAGAACGTTCCATCGGTGGGCGAGTTTGCCCTCCTTCAATCCTGAGTTGGCTACCCTGCAAATGAGGTGTCAAACGGGTGATAGCATCATGGATCCGTGCAGCTTCTGACTGATTTTCCACTCTGGAATCAATTTCTAATTCGGCAGAATCCGCGACGACATTGACCCTACTGCCACCCCGTACAATACCAACGTTAACGGTGGTACCGCGCTCAGGATCATTCAACTCTCGCAATTTGAGGATCTGAAAAGCCATTTCCTCAATAGCACTAACCCCCTCACCAGGATTATTGCCTGCATGCGCAGCAAGACCTGTGATAGCAATGCGGTAGCGGCCAGTGCCTTTACGGGCAATTTTTAAATCACCATGAGTTGTCGCCGGTTCAACAACCAATACTTGCTCAGATCCTGTAGCATTACGGATAATCCATTCCTTCGAACTTGGACTTCCGAGTTCTTCATCACTATTGCACAGGAAAACAATGCGCTTACCGCCGAGCTGCCCGCTCTCTTTTAACGCACGAACTGCCCAGATAGACTGAATCATCCCGGCTTTCATATCGAGGATCCCCGGGCCATACCATTTCCCCTCTTCTTCGCGAAGTGAGAGTACCCCTTTATCCCAGACCGTATCAAAATGCCCCAAAATTGTGGTTTGCGGGCCCTCTTTTCCCAGAATAAATTTTAACTGGTTACCGTAATGTGTCTGTTTTTCAGTTTCAGCCTGTATACCCAGACGCTTTTCGAAAATAGCTTTTAAAACGTCACCACAGTGGTCAACAGCAGCTTTATCCGTTGAAGGAGACTCAGCCAGTACCAAATCGCTGATATCTTCCATGATAAGGTCAGTATGTTTCTGTAAGTAATTAACAACGCTCTTCATTGCCACACTCTCCGTATAGGTATTTAGCATTAGTATGTAATGAATCCCGGTTGAAAAAGAATCAGGCTCCTATGCTATTATTGTTGCCTTCAGGTCAACAATAATGGCAAAAACATGACATTGAGCACCTATCCAGAAAAAGCGATCCGTTATTTATATATGGTCGGATTGTACGGTGGGATCCGCAGGGCCGCCGACATCCTTGGCTTTAACCCTTCGGTTGTCAGTCGCCAAATCTCTCTTCTGGAAAGAACAATACAGCTGCCATTGTTGGAGAAAAGAGGACGTAACGTTGTCCTCACCGAGGCAGGAAGATTACTGGCTGATGACTACGCCATTACTCAACAAAAACGCAATGAACTTGAGCGGCAACTCAGCGATATGCGCCATATGCGTGGAGGGACCGTTACGCTGCGCGTTGGACAAGGGATGGTCCAGGAAATCATTACCCACGTCGTGAGCGATTTTGCCCAAATCTACCCGAATGTGTTTGTCGATATCACTTCTGGCAACATGGAAACATCGATGGAACTCATTGCAAGAGGTGAAGTGGATATGGCCGTAGGATTTGGTCCAGTTGGGCAACCGGCACTTAAACGATATAGCTATAACCGGGGAGCCATTTGTGCCATTGTCAGGAAGGATCATGTTATTTCTGGTTTAAAGAAAGTAACGCTTCAGGAACTTTCCCGGCATCGCCTGATTGCTATGCATGACAATTTTGGGCTTCAGCGATATCTCACTGCGATGTTTCGCGATGAAGCGATTATGTTCAGGCCATCCTACTGCTGTAATCTGTTTACCAGCGCAATAGCCCTGTGCCGTGCGGGACTGGGGATTGCTTTTATGACAGAACAAACCGCTAATGCTAATTCTTATCCTGGGGAATTGACGGCAATACCGATTGATCATCATATTGCCAGAGAGTGTCAGTGGCATGTATTGCGTAGCTCCGATCATCGTTTTACACCGGCTGCTCATTACTTATGGAAGTTGCTGTGTAATTATTTAAGTGACTCCAGCACGTAGGAATGCAAAACATCACGCAGTTTAACAATCAGGTGTGACTCGCCCGACGCACAGCCTGAGTAAATAGCATTCTGCAAAATTAACAAAATACAATCATTTCAAAACTCAAAAAAAACATATAAATCATTACGATAAACAATTACTGGGACAGTTAATAGCGGGTTATAGCAGCTATTAATGTGTCCCTTTTTATGTCCCTGCTCCAAAAGATGCCCCCAAAATCACGCTTCAAGTGGGGTAAAACCACTCCAAAACCACACAGGTTATTCAAGCCTCTCATCATCTGTACTTATGGCCTTCAACTATTCAAATTTCACGTGAAAAACAGTACCTCCTCATACGACTGCTCAGTGCCAGGAGCGGACATCGCAAACGCAACAACGACGAATCCGTCAGTCCACAATAAAGAGTTTTGCTCCTGTCTCCGTTCTGGACTGATGTGGTTCTGCGTTATCACCAACCTGATAACTCATCCCCGCAGTTAAAGTGAATTTGCGGCCATCTGCGAGCAGTGTTTCGAGTTCTCCCTCCAGGCATAAAAGGACATGACCTTTACTGCACCAATGATCCGCAAGGTAGCCTGGGGTATATTCAACCATTCGCACACGGATTTGGTTCGGCTTGTGGCCAAAAAATTGTGTGCGCCAGTAGGCTATGCCTGTTTCCCCTGGATGTTCTGTTTTTTCGACTTCACCCCAGTTGGTGGTGCCAAAAGCAAATGCTTCGATATTCATTTTATGGCCTTCCGTCGTTAAGAATGATTTCTTGAGCTCAGGTTAGAATGAATTAACATAAGAAAAAATAATTATACATCAACACTTTATTTTCCATATGTAGTGACGAAGTCGAACCTGATTCAAGTTATATACCAATTTGAAGTGCTACATTAATGAAAATCCGCTGGTGTCGGTAACGACCGCTGTTCGCTCACAGCAGACCTTCTGTCCGCAAAACCTCGAGTTATTTCTCTTTCCTGTAGCTGGAAAGGCGGTGCTCAAGGTTGGTCCGAACCTGCGGCCACTCATCATCAATTATGCTGTACCGTATGGAAGTACGTTTTCGACCATCAGGCATAATTCGTTCATTTCTGATGATGCTTTCCTGGATCGCGCCAATACGGAGAATGGCAGCCTGCGAGCGCTCATTCAATACATCGGTCGTAAACTGAACGCGAACACACTTCAGTTGCTCAAAGGCGTACCGCAGCAATAACAGTTTACTCTCGGTATTTGCAGCTGTTTTTTGCCAGCTTTGTGAATACCAGGTGTGACCAATTTCGAGCTTTCGGTTTTCTCTATCAATCTTCCAGAAACGTGTTGATCCAATGACACGTTGATCGGACGAAAGCGTTACAGCAAACGGCATGACTGTGCCTTCGATCTGCCCCTTGAGGGCTTTCTGAATGTACAAATCTGCGGTATCAGCAGACGGAACCACCGTAAATGGCAGGGACCAGAGTTCCCCATCCGCTGCCGCATCAATCAATAGCTGAGCATCTGTCTCAAGCAGAGGACGGAGCGTGACAAGAGATCCTTGCAATGTAGGCGTCATATTTGTAACCTCACAATTATTTTGTGTCGATTGATTGAGCTGCATAATCCTGTACTGAATGAATTACTATGCCCCGTTTGCATTGAATAATCGACTCATCAAGAGTCGATTATCTGCTCACTGCTCATGATGGTAACTTGTCAACTCCGTGCCAGTAATGGACTTCCCTCTTTTGTTAAACAACGATGTTGAAACGAAACCGTTTCATGATAAATCTATAAATGTAATGAGGCGATTAAAAGAGGGCTGAAACAGTTAACCTTGACCTCAACACCAAACGCACAAACTTTCTACGAAAAGCATGGTTTTATGTTTATCAAGGAAACGACATCCCCATCAAGACTTGCCCAAACAGATCTGCGTTGTATGGATATGTCCATCGCATTATCAGCCTGAGTTTTCTTTTGCTCTTGGCAGGAGAACTCACCAACGGAAATCTAATCGCTATGAGTTCAGTACGGCAGCTTCGAGGTCTTGGGCGGATAACTCCTGTGTTCAAACTCACCCACCCCTTTGTGATACGATATTTGCTTTAAATTGTCATATGGGGTCAGATTTTGAATTCATACATTTTCCTTGCCGGGGCCATCGTAGCTGAAGTCATAGGTACAACCCTGATGAAGTTCTCTGACGGATTCACACGCCTATGGCCATCTGTAGCAACTATTGTGTGCTACTGCACAGCCTTTTATCTTCTCTCCCAAACTCTGTCGACCATTCCAACGGGTATTGCGTACGCAATTTGGTCAGGTGCTGGAATCGTATTAATCAGTCTTTTGGGCTGGTTGGTAAGTGGGCAAAAGCTAGATTTTCCGGCGATCGCAGGTATGCTTCTTATTTGTGCTGGGGTTCTGGTTATTAATATTTTTTCAAAATCCTCCCCACATTGATCCTCTTATCTTGATCGAGTAGGAAAAGTGCATATGAAAATACCAATACTCCATACGGAACGCTTGCTGTTAAAACCATTAGAAGCCAAAGATGCCTCGCAGATTCAGGTGCTTTATCCCCGCTGGGAGATAGTTCGCTATATGGTCTCCTCAGTACCCTGGCCCTATCCTGATAACGGTGCGGAGAATTACGTCAATAACGTTGCCCTGCCTGATATGGAAAAAGGGATTGCGTGGATCTGGACTATCAGACTCCGTGAGGCCCCTGACGTTCTCATAGGTTTAATATGCCTTTATGACGTTGAGGATAATAACCGTGGATTTTGGTTAGCTCCGGAATATCAGGGGCAGGGTTTTATGCGTGAAGCCAGTAATGTCGCTACGGATTACTGGTTTAATACGTTAAATAAGACGGTATTGCGTGCGCCGAAAGCCTCTCTCAATATCCGTTCCAAACGTATTTCAGACAGTAGCGGCATGCGACTTATCAAGACGGAAAAGAAAGAGTATGTCAGCGGTTTGCTGGATTCTGAACTTTGGGAAATCACGCGCGACGAATGGAACGCTCGTCAGGTTGGTTAAAATAAATTATGGAATGTCCATAACCGAACCGCAGAGAATTTCTATTTTTGCCCTGCACCAATGGCAAGTTTATTAATCCTGCAGTTGCGATCATAATAAATAGATACGCAGCGAAGCCTGTCACTCGCGGGCAACATGAGTAATGCTATCTTTTTTGAGGATTCTGGCATGGCCCCCTTTCATCAACTGACTGCCACCAGTTTGCATGGCCAGCCCATCTGTATGGCCGACTACGCTGGCAAACTGGTTCTGGTGGTTAATACCGCCAGCCATTGTGGTTTCACTCCACAATATGCAGGCCTCGAAGCGCTCTACAAGAAGTACGCCGCGCAGGGTCTGGTGGTGCTTGGTTTTCCCTGCAACCAGTTCGGTAACCAGGAGCCCGGTGGAGCCGACGAAATCGCGCAAACCTGTCACATCAACTACGGTGTGAGCTTCCCGATGTTTGAGAAAGTGGAAGTCAACGGTGCCGCTACGCACCCGGTATTTCGTTACCTGAAAGACGAATTACCCGGCGTGCTGGGTGGGCGGATCAAGTGGAATTTTACTAAGTTCCTGATCGGGCGTGACGGCAAGCCGCTCAAGCGATTTGCCCCCTTCACTACCCCAGAGAAAATAGAAACCACTATCCTTACAGCGCTTAAAGTCTGAGCACCTCTGTAATTCAAACCGCCCCTGGTATGCCCCAGTTCGCTGTCTGAATAAAAAACACGCTGCAAAATCAACAAAATATAATCAACTTGCTTAATTACTCTGCAATCGCGTGAGATCAGGAAGAAAAATGCTATTTCCCTCTTGCCTCATTCGGTCTGTGCCGCTAATATTCGTCCCCGTTGTCACCTACAACGTTGCGTTCATAGCTCAGTTGGTTAGAGCACCACCTTGACATGGTGGGGGTCGTTGGTTCGAGTCCAATTGAACGCACCATTTTGCGTCCGTAGCTCAGTTGGTTAGAGCACCACCTTGACATGGTGGGGGTCGGTGGTTCGAGTCCACTCGGACGCACCAAATCATATCCCTTTGATTTGGTGCTATTTCACTTCAAAACTATCTTTTTATCTTCAGTTTGTATCCGTCAGTTTTATCATTTCCCATGATGATTCAATAGCACTGCGCTAAATCATTCTAAATTCCATGCTCAACGCGTATCATTCATCTTCTTCGCATAATGTCATTCGCCAGAGATCGGATACCATGCCCTCTTCCATCTTCCTGTTAGCCGCAGGCAGTTTGCGCCCTGCATTTACGCCACTGATAAGCCAGTTCACGCGCATGAGTGGAATAGACGTTAATGTTGAATATGGTCCGGCAGGTTTATTGCGTGAACGTATTGAAGCGGGAGAACCGTGTGCGCTCTTTGCCTCGGCCAACCGGGAACATCCGCAAAACCTGTTAGCACGTAATAAAGCCGTCTCTACGCACACTTTTTGCTGGAACAAACTGAGCCTTGTCAGCAACCGAACCGGTGTCTGGCTGGATTTACTCCGCGACCCAACGCTGCGACCAGGTACATCAACGCCCGGCTGCGACCCTTCCGGAGACTATACCTGGGCATTTTTCGACAATATGGATGTACTGGAACCAGGGCTCGGGCAGCAGCTTCGGACGCGCGCAATCCCGCTGGTGGGTGGTCGTGATACGGTAAAAATCCCGCAAGGAGAACTGGCGAGCGCCTGGATCCTGCGCCAGGGACTGGCCGATCTGTTTATCGGTTACGCGCATTACGCACACGCGCTGCGCGCGATGCCCGACGTACATTACGTGGCTATTCCCGATGAGCACAATATTCGCTGCGAATACCAACTGGCGGTGCTTGATGCATCCAATGAAGTCATGGCGCTGGTTGATTTCATACTCTCCCGCGGCGGGCAGGAATTTCTTAGCGCCGCAGGATTCTTAACGCTTAACGACGAATAGAAAACAACGGTGCGATAAACGGCGTCTGGTAGTTCTCCACGTTGAGTTTTCTCAGCGTTAAGCCATAGGCCAGGAATAAATTCTCCTCCGTCACAATGCTGTTCGTGGGCCCTGCCCGCCATTTTCCTTCAGGGAGTAGCAGCAAAGTATGGGAAGCAACCTGTAACGCATGAAGCGGATCGTGAGTCGAAAAGAGAATACTGCATCCCTGTTGATGGGCCAGATCGCTGATAAGCTGGAGCACCACCTGCTGATTGGCGAGATCCAGCGCGGAACACGGTTCATCCAGTAACAGCGTTTGACACTCCGTCACCAAAGCCCGGGCAATCATCACCAACTGTTGCTGCCCGCCGGAAAGTGAGCCAAATGAGCTGGAGGCGAGATGCGCGATATTCAACTGCTCTAACGCCTGCATTGCTCTTTTTTGATCCTGCGGACTGGGTTGCGCAAACAACTTCACGTGCTGTGCTCGCCCCATCAGCACCACGTCGCTGACCGTGTACGGAAACGGCAGATGGCTATGCTGTGCCACAATCCCTATCCCACCGTTATTTTCAATATTCCCGCCTAAAGCAGGCAGCGTGCCGGTTAGCGTATCGAGCAGTGTACTTTTACCCAGGCCGTTGCGTCCCAGCACGGCCCAGATCTCACCTTTCTGGCAACAGAACGTTAGCGGCTCAAATAGTGGCGCGCGATACCCATAAGTAAGCTGATGTACACGCAGTGCGGCAGGTATCATGATTTCTCCCGACGGCTGGTACGAATGAGTAAGAAAGCAAACAACGGCGCGCCGAACAATGCGGTAATAATCCCCAACGGTATCTCCGCGTGCATCAGGGTGCGAGCAATATCGTCTACCACAATCATAAATCCGCCCCCCAACCAGAAGGCGCACGGTAGTAAACGACGATGATCAACCCCCACCAGCAAACGCGCCAGATGCGGAATCACTAATCCAACCCAGGCAATACTGCCGCTGACCGCCACCTGAGCAGCGACCAAAAATGCGCAGCACACCAAAACGCTGCGTCGCAGAGGAACCACCGCCACACCCAGTGCTCTGGCATCTTTGTCATTGAGCGACAACAGGTTTATCCGCCAGCGTAGCTGGTACAAAACCGTCGCGGCGATACCGACCGGGACCGCCAACAGCAGCACTTTATGCCAGTTGGCCGTCGCGAAGCTGCCCAGTAGCCAGAACACAATATTAGGTAACGTCTCTTCGGTATCAGCCTGATACTGGATCAGGCTCACCAGCGCGGCAAAAAAACCGCTCAAAATGATACCCGACAGGATCAATACCAGCGTATTCTCCAGCCCCTGTAACGCAGCAATGGCATACACCAGGATCAACGCTGTCAGACCAAAGAAAAACGTTGATCCCATCATCAGCCAGGGAGAAAGACCGAGCAGGATGGCCAGTGTTCCACCAAAAGCCGCCCCCGACGTCACGCCGATAATATGCGGGTCGACCAGAGGGTTATGAAATACCCCTTGCAGCGTCGCGCCGCATAACCCAAGCGCGCCCCCCGCCAGCAGTGCCATCAGAATACGCGGTAGCCTGACCGTCCAGATAACCTGGCTGCCTATTCCCTCAGCGTCGCTATAGTGCGTCAGGTGGTAAAACACTTCGCTTAACGACAGCGGATACTGTCCGAGGCATAGCGAACTGACGCCCAGCAACAGGACCACAACGATTAAGAGCGGTTGCTGGGGCAAAATACGGTTACTTAGCTGCATCAGACTGCCAGTTCACACGATAAAAACGTTGATAGTAGTCCTTGGCCTGCGCATCAACGTCCACGTTTTTATAGGCATCCGGATACAGTTTTTTGGCCATCCAAAGCTCACCGATCGCCAACGCTTCCGGCATCGGATAGCCCCAGGCTTTGGCATATTCAGGCATCAACCAGACGCGATGATTTTTCACCGCATCAATCCCCTGCCAGTTCGGATCGTTTTGGATCTCAGTTACCACCTGCGGATAGCGATCCTGGACAAAAATCACCTGCGGGTTCCACGCTAATACCTGCTCCAGCGCAACCTGACGGGCACCTTTCACACTGGCTGCCGCCACATTTAATCCCCCCGCGTGCTGCATCATCAGTCCCGTGTACTTCCCGGAGCCGTAAGTCATCAGATCGGGGTTAGCCATATAAATACGGACTTTTTGCGCATCCGGGATTTTTGCAACCGGCGCATTGAATTTTGCCCGCGCGGTAAAAACGTAGTCGATTAACGTTTCGGCCTGCGGTTTGCGCCCAACCACGTCAGCGATCATGCGAATCCCCTGCTTCAACCCTTCGTTGTAGACCTGCTCTTCATCGGCCATGGTCGGGTTCATTTTATTCTGTTGCCCGGTGGCATCCTTGCGTAATGAGATAGCCACGACCGGAATACCGGCGTTCTGAATCTGCTGGATCATTTCCGCGGGCGCATAGTTGGCGACAAAAACCACCTGCGGATGAATCGCCAACAGGCTTTCGATGTTCACGCTGGTGAGATCGCCTGGCGTCGGCAATGTAGTAATCGTCGGCATAAAGCGCGCAAATTCAGGCCCGAGCTGCTTTTTCCAGCTCGACATCACACCAACAATGTCCTGCCGGGCATTGAGCTGGACCAGAATATTCAACGTCTGGTGTTGCAGCACGACCACTTTGTCCACGTGGTCAGGAATCGTGACCTGTCGACCAAGCTGATCGGTGATCGTTCGGTCGGCCTGAGCAGAAAACGCAAACAACATGCTGGCGCAAACCAGCACAAAAGAGCGGAAAGTTAACATGGGATACCATCTGAATAGAGGAGTAAAAACGATATGCATTAAATTATATAACGAGAGGCCTGGCAAACCATTTTCATCATGAGCGCACCAAACCCCACATTTCAGAGGGGTAAAAATGGCGTGCAATCCTTATCACGCCTGTCTTTATACGTGAGCGCTACTCCTGTGGGGGTAACGCGTTTAAAACTCGCATCGCCTGCTCCTGAGTGAGCGAATAATCGAAGAACTGGCGATAAAAATCTCGCGTTACGCTGACCATATCCAGGCCGCTAAACAATGCCGGATGCAGTTTCGATGCTGCCCACTGTAGCTGCAACGCGCTTTCAGTGCCGTAGCGATCCCAGGGGAACACGCCCGCCGGATTGCGCCAGACGTTACCCTGTTTCACTGCGTTAAGTTCTTTGAACAATGCTGCGTATGGAGAACTGGCGATATCACCACACCCCGCACCGAGAATAATGACCTGCGGTTGCCAGTAGAGCACCCTCTCGGGCGACACCTCTTTCATGTTGCCGTCAACTTCACCTGCCGCATTCCGTCCACCCGCCAGCGTAATCCAGGTATCGATCAACGTGTTCCTGCCGTCGACTTTAAGCGGATTTAGCGATTGAATATGAAGTACCCGAGGGCGCTGATTTTCCACCTGCTCCGCAGTTTTAGCCTGCACATCCGCGAGTACACGGTTGAGATACTGATTGTAAGCCGTTGCCCGGACGCGAGCCTGCTCGGTACCCAGAACCTCTGCGGTCGTAGTGACCGATTTTTCCATCGAAGCATAGTCAGTAAATGCCATTTCAAGGGCCGGAATACCCGCCTGACTGTAGCTTTGAGCATCCCCTTTTCCTTTTGCCACAAACACGACGTCGACGTGCCGGGCCAGCAAATCCTCGCTATTAAATGATGTTCCTCGTATCTGTAAGGCTTGTCTCAGAGAAGGATTGATTTTGAACATCCATGGCTGGTTTTCCTCATGGTTGACCGTCGCAACAATGTTACGACCAGCACCCAGCGTCATCAGCACCGAATGATGGGCAAACCACCCATCCGCGATACGTTCAACATGCGCGGGAACGTTAACTGTGTGACCAGCATCATCCACAACCTGGCGTGTTGCCAGGGCAGGAAACGCCAGCCACACACAAAGCAGCCATGTGTGGCACGTTTTCATAAGCAACCCCTAAAAATCAACCTGAACAGAAAACTGAGCCTGGCGCGGTGCGCCAAGTTGAGCGCTGGCAGCCCCTGCGCCCGTGTAACCAGTCAATGCGCCCGGAACAATATTGGTCCAATAGTGACGGTCGGTGAGATTGGTGATATCAAACCGGAAAGTGGTTGGTGTGTTCCACAGTCTGGTGGCATAACGCGTACCGATGTCCACCGTGGTGTAACTCCCGACCCAGCTGTCGTTGGTATTATCGGTAGCCCGACGTCCGACGTAATGCACGTTCGTGTCGACATCTAGTCCCGGAACCCGTTCGATGGTGTAGATTGCGAGGATATTCGAGGCGAAGCGCGGCAAACCAACAACTTGCTTACCATCCGCATTGCTGTCCGCGGTATTATGAAGCGTTGGATCAAGCCAGGCTCCGCCGCCTAACACGCGCAAATTACGGGTGATATGCCCATCAGCCATCAGTTCCAGCCCACGGTTTTTCTGCGTACCATCCTGAGCAAAATCGCCATTGTCGTTGGTATAGGCAAAGGGGCGTTTGGCTTCAAAAAGCGCAGCGGTGAGCAGCAGATCTTTTACTGGCGCATATTTTGCGCCCACCTCCAGTTGATGGCTACGGTAGGGATCTAACACCTGCCCGGCATTGCGCGCCCCAGCGGGCGCGGTATCGCCCTGCTGCAAACTGTCCGCCCAGGTGGTATACAGCGTGACGTTCTCCACCGGTTTATACATCAGGCTGGTAGAACCGCTCATGCCATTGTCCTGCTGACGGCTGCTTTCATGTCCAGCTTTGTTGTAGTTACTGACGGTAAACAGGTTCTCACTGCCGGAAAGCAGCAAACTCCACTGCGGGGAAAAATGCAGCGTATCGCTGAGCAAAAATGCATGTTGAGTGGTGGTCGCTGAATGATAGCGATCGTTAAAATCTGGATACGGTGGTCGTGGATAGTCGGGATGTTGATCGAGGGAAGAATGCCCCAGAGTGAAAGTGCCGCCGTTTCTTGGATTATAGTTTTTCCACACAAATCCACGCATTCCGGTAGCAATATCCTGCGTCAGCCAGCCGGTATCAATGCTACCGGTCAGGTTCGCTAAATAACTGTTGATGGTAAACCGACTGGCCGCCGAATTAGAGGTTGTAGTGGTGTAATCGCCCCGGTTATCCGTCAGGGTGTTGGTCACGGCCGTCGACTCGCGGTCTGCAACCTGGTGCAGCGCCCCCAGGTCCAGCATCCAGTTGCCGTCAAAATCATGCTTAATATGCATATCGACGGTAGTCGTTTCGTCATCATGACCCGCATAAGATTGACCATATTTACTGTCCGTAGGATCAAATGCCGCGGGAAAGTGAACGCCTTTCGCCAGGGCAAAGCTACCCGGCATGCCTTTTTCGTAATAATGGTAATAGCTGAAATTACTCTCCAGCACCGTTTGATCTGTCAGTTGAAAGTCCAGCCCCAAGCCAGCGTACTGTCGACGGACATGACTATCGGTGGTGTAGCTATGGCCCTCATCGTTCAGCAAGTTGAGGCGATATTTCACCCGGTCTCCCGCATCGATTGGGCCGCTGAAATCCATCGATGCCAACGTTCCCGACCCTGTACCTTGCCCTACTGTGACGCGATGCAACGGTGTATCGACAGGTCGTTTAGACACCAAATTAAACATCCCTGCTGGATTAGCAGGGCCATACAGCGATCCAGCGATGCCGCTCAACACCTCAATGTTCTGGAACTGTTCGGTCGAATATTCCGTCGTGGAGACGGCGTTCAGGCCATCAATCATATGGTTTTGTACCACGCTCCCTTGCATGCCGCGGGTTTGTGGGCGGACGCCGTCACCCTGAACGGACGGTAGGTAGCGATAGGCGTCTTTCACATCTTTGATTTGTTGCTGATCCAGCACTTTTTTCGACAACGTCTGCACCGACCAGGGAACGTCTATCAACTCTCGCTCGCCGAGGCTACCTAACGTGACTTTTTTTTCGCTCGCCGGAGGTTCATGTTCCGATAACGAGGATTGTGACGTGGCTGGCGCCGAAACGATGACGGTATCTTCAGCATGAGCCGTGACGGCGGTGGAAAAACAGGCAAAGGTTAACAACCCAGAGGCCACTGGGGTAAATTTGTTATTTAACATTCGTTAATTCAATTCGTTAGATAGAAAGACTGGAGGCCGCTAACGCAAGCGCCTTCTCTTGAAGAGTACAGTTATTATATTTGTATGATGAATAGAATAGATCCAATCGATATATATGTAAATATATAACGGCATGTGGTTGGTAAATCCACGGCAACAATAAAGCCGACGGTGATGACGACCGTCGGCTTTGGGTAAATGACAACTAACGAATTACTTGGTTGCTGCTTTGATAATATCGAGCGCTTTGGCGAACTGATCCTGCGGAATTGTCAGCGGGTAAAGGAAACGAATAACGTTGCCATACTGACCGCAGGTCAGCAGCAGTAATCCTTGCTCAAGGGCTTTCTTCTGCACGCGTTGTGCGGCGGCAGCGTTGGGTTCTCCTGTCGCTGCATCACAGAATTCAGCAGCAATCATAGAGCCTAAACCTCGCACTTCGGCCAGTTCAGGACACCCTGCTTGTGCATCTGTCAGAGCGGCGCGCAGCTGTTCACCGAGAGCCGCCGCACACTGGCATAACTGCTCATCACGAATGATATCCAGCACCGCATGGGCCGCTGCAATCGACAGCGGGTTTCCGGCGTAGGTTCCCCCCAGACCACCCGGCGCAGGCGCATCCATAATTTCGGCTTTGCCCACGACGCCTGACAGCGGCATGCCGCCCGCAAGGCTTTTCGCCATGGTCATCAGGTCCGCTTTATCGGCGTAATGATCCATCGCAAACAGCTGACCCGTACGGGCAAACCCGCTTTGTACTTCATCAGCGATCATCACGATGCCATGCTCGTCGCAAATACGGCGGATGGCAGCCACAAATTCTGGCGGTGCCACCACGAAGCCTCCTTCGCCCTGGACGGGTTCGAAAATAATCGCCGCAACCTGGGTTGGATCGATATCGGCTTTAAACAGACGCTCAATCGCTTTTAGGGAATCCGCCGTGGAAATACCCTGCAATTCAGAAGGATACGGCGCATGGTAAACAGAGCCAGGGAACGGGCCGAAACCTTTTTTATAGGGTGCCACCTTGCCGGTTAACGCCATCGTCATGTAAGTACGCCCGTGAAAACCACCGCCAAATGCGATAACGCCAGGACGGCCGGTATGCGCGCGCGCAATTTTCACCGCGTTTTCTACCGCTTCAGCCCCGGTAGTGAAGAATGTGGTTTTACGCTTGCCGTCGATTGGCGCAACGACGTTGATTTTCTCAGCCAAAGACACATAGCTTTCGTACGGGACAATCTGATAAGCCGTATGGGTAAAAGCCTGAAGTTGCGCTTCGACTGCCTGCACCAGGCGAGGATGGCGGTGTCCGGTGTTCAGCACGGCGATCCCGGCGGCAAAATCGATGTACTGATTGCCTTCGATATCGGTAATCGTGCTGTTTTCTGCCGACTGGGCATAAAAATCACACATCACACCCACGCCACGCGGGGTGGCATCCAGACGACGTTGTTGCAGGTTTTTATTGTTCATTCTCTACACCTTGTCCATTAATACATTTCGGTTGAATTACCCTTTAAATTTAGACGCCGTCTGGTACTTTAATCGAGAGCCAAATCGTTTTATTTTAAGGATCCAAATGCGTTCACTTGCCGGAGATGTGATCAAGCATGCATTTAATCAGCAGACTGACGAAAAACTACATCGCCGCCTGTATGCCGCCATTTGTAGTTGCATCCTCGAAGGTAGCCTGAAACCGGCTACCCGAATGCCTCCGTCGCGTGACCTGGCAGGAGAGCTGACACTATCGCGCAATACCGTCCTGCGGGTGTACGAACAGTTGCAAGCTGAAGGGTATATTTCCGCGCGCACCAGCAGCGGCACATTTGTGACCGACAGCGTGCTGGACAATCTCGACCTGCGTCCTGACAAAGAGCCTGTTGCTGCCGCTCTGGAAGATCACACCCGCTTATCCGACCGCTGCCTTGAGCTGCTGGGTCATGCCAGCGCCAGTCCCCGTCAGTGGGGGGCATTTATTCCAGGCGTACCTGATGTAGAGCATTTCCCGCACCGGGTGCTCAAGAAAATTCAGGACAGGCTGGCAAGACGACTGCGCCCGGAGTATCTCACTTACGATGCCACAGGCGGCGTGAATGAGCTAAAAGAAGCACTGGCAGACTATCTGCGCACCGCTCGCGGCGTACGGTGCTCACCGGAGCAAATTCTGATTACTGAAGGTATTCACCAGGCCCTGGATCTGGTGACCCGGACTTTATGCAACCCCGGCGATCACGCCTGGATTGAGGAACCGGGCTACTGGGGAATCAAAAATATTCTGCGCATCAATGCCGTTAATTTTTCGGCTATCCCGGTTGATGAACAAGGCATGGTCCCGCCGGATGCAGGTGATACACCGCCAAAACTTATTTTTGTGACACCGTCACATCAATACCCGCTCGGTTCGGTAATGAGTCTGAGCCGCCGCCGGCAACTTCTCTTTCGCGCACGTGAAACGCGAAGTTGGATAGTGGAAGATGATTACGACAGTGAGTTCCGCTTTTCCGGCCAGCCGATTCCCTCTTTACAGGGGCTGGAAGAAGAGACACCGGTCATTTACATCGGGACATTCAGTAAGACACTCTATCCCGCACTGCGACTCGGGTATGTCGTGCTACCTAAATCGTTAGCCGCTCCGCTGAAAAAGGTTCATAACGACCTCTATCGTGGTGGGCATCTGTTGATTCAGGCCGCACTGGCGGAGTTTATTCGCGAGGGTTATTACGCGGCACACATTCGGAAAATGCGTCAGCTATACAGTCGTCGTCGCCAGATGCTGGTAGAGCTTATCAGCCGCCAACTTGGTGAACATTTTCTTGGTTCTTTCAGCAGCAACGCCGGGCTGCATATGATCTTACAGCTACCCACCGGGAGCGATGATGCGGTCATTGCCCAACAGGCGAATGCGCAAGGGTTGTTGGTGCGCCCACTGTCACGCTACTACGTGAATGAAGAGAAACGCAGCGGCCTGTTGCTGGGATTTGCCAGTATAGAAGAAAATGAAATGACGGCGGCGTTTACCCGACTCGCGGATATTATCAGGGTAAACACCGTGTAAGCACTGCCGGATGACGGTGCAAGCACCTTCTCCGGCAAACTGTTTAATGTGACGCTTTTTTAACGCCAGCCAGGTCTTCCTGGCTTACTTCGCCATTCCCTTCACCCCAGCTTTTACGCACGTAGTTGATCACGTCGCGCATTTCGTTGTCGCTTAACAAGCCACCGTAGGCAGGCATCTTAAAGGAGACGCTGCCACGCGTTGTCGGTGTTTCTGCGCCGTGGGCAATCACTCTGAACAGCGGTGTCGGGTCATCAACCATCACCAGTGGATTGTTAACTAAAGAAGGCGCGTTATCATCCGTACCTTTCCCTTCCAGACCGTGACAAGTTGAACAGTAGCGGTTATAGGTCACTTTGCCCGCCTCAGGTGAATTCGACCAGGATGCTGTAGTCGCCGCAGCACGTACCGTTTCAGGCTTCGCACTTTTCAGGCTCAACAGATATTGGGCGATCGCCGTGGCATCTTCGTCGGTCAGATACTGTGTACTCTGCGTGACGACCTCAGCCATCGAACCTGAAACCGCGGCATGCTTGCTTTTACCGGTCAGCAACAGCGATTTTAACTCCTGCTCAGACATACCGGTGCCGCGCAGCGACGGTGCATACCAGCCGTCAATCATCGCGCCGCTCAGGTATTCGGCATCAGCATTAGTATACGCTTTTTCGTTCATCGCCATTCCTCTCGGGGTATGGCATGAACCGCAGTGTCCGGGGCCTTCCACCAGATAAGCACCTCGTTTTACCAGGGCAGCATTATCATCCGTTTTCGCGCCCTCTACAGCCGTCACTGGCGCGTCGGTAAACAGCCAGTTCCAGATATGCAGCGGCCAGCGGGCGGAGAGTAGCCACGGAATGGCATTCTCTTTATTGGGCTGTGCTGACGGCGTGACGTCATGCATAAAATAGCTATACAGCGCCTTAACATCCTCGTCAGAAAGTTTCGCATAGGAGGGATAAGGCATAGCCGGATAGAGCGGATGACCATCTTTGGCGATCCCCTGCCGTACGGCTTTTTCAAAATCCTCGTAAGAATAATTTCCAATACCCTGTGTTTTGTCTGGGGTAATATTGGTCGAATAAATATCCCCCACCGGAGTAGGAAACTTTTTGCCCCCCGCCATCGCCGCACCACCTTCAGCGGTGTGACAGGCGACGCAGTCTGAAATTCGCGCGATGTATTCACCGTTAGATTCAGCAGCGGAAACCGAAGCGGTAAATAAACAGGCGGCGAGAATGGTTACGTTACGCATAGATCACCCCATATCCTTGAGTTCATTAACCGCACGCCATGCCTGATCGATTGCCGTGTGGGCATAAGCACTCCAGTCAGAATCGGAGTTAGCGATGGCAATGCGACCGACTGGCTTACGCGCCCGTTCGATAATTTCTGGCATCTTATCCATATCATCGAACAGCGAGTTGGCGTAGTACGCATAGCCATGCGCCCAGCGGTTAACCGTAATGGCGGCAATATCGCGTTGATTATCAAATCCGGTTGAGCCAAACATCTCCTGCAACTGGGAGCGAATCATCTCCTCATGCGCCGCAAAGGTGGTCCCCAGCAAATAGGCTCGTCCCAGACGGAACTGCTCTCTGGCCGACAGGTTACTGCCCGGATAGGTCGGCACATAGACCATATGAATGACCATCGGATCGTCCGGGGAGGCCGGATGTTGATACCCACCAATACTGACCGGATAGTCGAGCTTAACCCTGCTATAAGGTGCCGCCGGAGAATAAAACTCATGTACGCCAAGCTGTTTGAACGCCTGCCAGTTTTTGACCACCACGTTGGTGTACACCAGCGGTGCCTTCACGTTCAGTTTAAGATCCGCCTGCTGCTGTTCCGGCATCTCAGGCACCAGATACGGGATCATCATGTTATAGCCTGCCATGATGGTGTTCTTACCGCGCACACGGTGCATTTTACCGTCACGCAGATAGGTCACCGCCACGCCATCCTGCACGTTGGCCGCATTAATCACCGTGCTGTTCAGGCGCAGGCGCGTGGTGTTTTCCGGCAGATCCAGCTTTTCGTAATGTAGTCTGGCGAGGACAGAGTCTTCCATCGTGTTGCCCGGTAGCGCATCCGGCAGCATATATCTGACTAACAGGCGGGCTAACCCGGCGTTACCGTCCGGGAAGTGGTAAACATACGGCTCTTCGAGGTCGGCCAGCGACTCTCCGTCCAGCGGCGGTAACCCCATCCCTTCCATGCCGGGTAAGGCGCACGCCCTGGCATCACTACAAGAAATACCTTCAATACCAATAGCAAAGAAGTCGTTGGAACGCTGCTGGAAATAGAGCAGCGCCATTTTGCTCAAACCGACTTTTGTTGCCAAAAATTCACTGTAGCTGTGGGTATCCAGCCATTCCATTTTCTCATCGACCGTCATTCCCGGCAGGTAATCACCGGGCCGGACGTGCAGGTCGATCAGCGCTTTTCTGTCATTCTCACTTAGCGGAAAATCATTGATAAAGTCTTCAATTTTACGCCCATTGAGCCTGTCCGGCGGAATATCATCAGATACCGCGCGGCCCGGATCGCCGCTGACGATTTTTGTTTCGCCAAAATTCTTCTTATCAAAGAAAACGCCGCGACTGAGCTGCCAGTCGGGGTAGAAGTTTACGTCAAAACTCTCTTTCAACCGCGTGACGCTGACGCCCACGGTTTCCATCAACTTTTGTACTTCAGGGCTGAAATTATGCGCAGGGGACTGGAATGCTTCGCTGCCACCATAACCGAGTAATTTCTTACCCGAGCTGGTAAATTCATTGCGTTTGGCGTGTCCACCAAAGTCGTCATGGTTATCGAGGATCAGGATCCGGCTATTTTGCCCGGCAACTTGACGCCAAAAACAACCGGCAGCTAACCCGCTAATACCGCCACCCACAATCACCAGATCGTACTCTTCCTCAACGGGCAGAGCGTTTAAATCAAAATGTTTATGCTCGCGACCTAGCGCATGCGCCATTTCAAACGATCCAGGATGATTACCCCGCAGCCCCGTCAGCGCAGGAGGATAATAATTTCCATCTATAAATGCGTTTCCCTTTCCTGCCGCCCTGACCCACTCCAGCGGGGTAAGCCCCGCCGCAATAGTCACCGCGACGCCGTTGAGAAAATCACGTCTGGTAATTGCCATTAACTTTTTTCCTTATTGCTACACACTGCCTTTAATACGACACAAATAAGAGAGATACCCCTTCTTATTTATAAAGGGGTACAACCGACTACTTCACTGGCTTTAACTCTTCATCCAGTTTTTTAGAATCATAATAATCACCCTGCCAGGTGATTTTTCCTGCTTTAACATGAATATAGCTGACGCCTTCAAATTTGATCGGATTATTTGTCGACGGACTCCCTGCCCATTCACCACTATTTTTGCCTGAAAATTCCCAACGAAAGGCCACGGTATCTTCGTCGTAGACGGGTTTTCCAACCATTTTCCAGCTAAGATCTGGAACCGCCTTAATAAAAGCGCCGATAACCTCTTTTTCTGCTTTTTCCCTGCCGTTTATCGGTTCTCCTGTGGCGGCATCATAATAGACCGCATCATCAGCAAGAAATTGAGCGGCTCGCGAAGCATCATGCGCATTCCACGCCGCCATATACTCTTTTACGGTATTCAGCGATGTACTTTCTGCCAGGCTATAGCCCGAGAACATCACTAATGAAAGCACCGCGATTTTTAATGTTTTCATCGTAATCCTCTCTATTCAGAAATGTCGCACATGATATGTTTCACCCGAGTGTATTCCTCGAGTGAATAAGATGAGAGATCTTTGCCGTACCCCGATTTTTTGAACCCGCCGTGCGGCATCTCGGCACACAGAGGAATGTGATTGTTAATCCACACCGTGCCAAAATCGAGGTCAATGCTGAAGCGTTGGGCGCGACCATGGTTACTGGTCCAGACGCTGGCGGCAAGACCATACTCCACATCATTCGCTTTGTGTAGTACCTCTTCGTCAGTAGAAAACGACTGAATAGTCATTACCGGGCCAAATACTTCATGCTGAATAGCTTCATCATTTTGATGCAAACCGGAGACGATCGTCGGCTCAAAATAGAAGCCTGGACCAGATCCTGCGCGCCCACCGGTTTCAATTTTTGCATGTGCCGGTAAACGCTCAATAAAGCCTTTCACCTGCTCCAGCTGATTCCGGCTATTCAATGCGCCGTACAGTGCATTTTGATCTTCTGGCGGCCCAAATTTGATACTTTTTGTTTTCTGGATCAGTTTTTCAAGAAACTCTGCGTAGATAGATTGCTCTACCAGAATCCGCGTTGCCGCTGTGCAATCCTGCCCGGCATTGAAAAAGCCTGCTGTGGTAATCGTCGCAATCGCCTTGTCCATATCCGCATCGGCGAACACGATTGCGGGCGCTTTCCCGCCCAATTCCAGGTGTGCTCGGGTCAGATTTGCCGCCGCCGAAGCCGCAACCTGCAAACCCGCACGGACCGAACCGGTAATCGAGACCAGTGAGGCTTTCGGGTTTGAAACCACCAGCGAACCAGTGCTGGCTTTGCCCAACACAACGTTAAACGCCCCTCTCGGGAACAACGGTGCGGCCAGTTCAGCCAACAGCAGCGTACTGACTGGCGTGGTGTCGCTTGGTTTTAACACCACCGTGTTGCCTGCCGCCAGCGCTGGTGCAATCTTCCACACCGCCATCATGAACGGGTAGTTCCACGGCGTCACTTGCCCAACAATACCCAGCGGTTCACGACGAATGGTTGAAGTAAATCCTGCGGAATATTCTCCGGCCGCCTTTCCTTCAAGACAGCGCGCCGCTCCGGCAAAAAAGCGGATGGCATCGCAAGATGCCGCGATCTCCTCTTTCTCAATAAAATGGCGAAGCTGACCGGTTTCCTGACTCTGCGCGGTTACCAGTCGCTCAACGTTACGTTCAATCTCATCGGCCAGCCGCAATAACGCCTTTTGCCGCTGTGCCGGCGTCGATTTTCTCCAGATGCTAAACGCCGCCTCCGCTGCTGAGTAAGCCTGCTCTACCTCCGCCTCGTTAGCGTTGGGAGATATTGCGTACGTTTCGCCGTCAACCGGACTCACCAGTTCAAAGCTATCTTCGCTACTGCCTGCTATATAGTGCCCATTAATAAAATGCTTCAGGGTTTTCATGTTTGTCTCCTGCCAATTAATACATAAAGAATCTTATGTAATATATATATTGTAAAACTTTTTCAAATGCGCAACATTGACACTATGATAAGCCTCGCATTTTTAACTTAATTTTCACATTTGCAGGATGAGGCTTTTTATTGCCAGCTGACGCGTTACGCCCAGCTCATCATAAGGTTATCGGGACACACATCCGCTTGTGCAGTGACGTTGCGCCCAGGCATGTAAAATAACTCGGCCATTCTTACCTTCCTTGCCCGACGGGCATGTGTTAAAAATGGTCGTTGTTTCAGGGAATTGAGTACAGAAAAGATTATGATTACTCACGCGGTCATATTTGCGCCTATCGGGCAGGTCAGTCGTTCAGACCAGATAGTCCAACGCCTTTCAAATGCCATTATCACGGGGTTGCTGGAGCCAAAAGAACAGCTCCCCAACGAAACTGATTTGGCAAAGATGATGGGTGTCTCACATATCACTATCAGAGAAGCGCTAAACACGCTTCGGGCTAATAATCTTATCCATACGGTTCGTGGTCGTAATGGTGGGAGTTTCGTTTGCGAAAATATTGATGGCAAAAATAGCGCCCTGCATCCGTTCAAGGCGATCAGTACGGATTATCTGTCTGATCTGGGTGAAATGCATTGCGCCATTATTAGCCATAGCGCGCGGCTGGCTTCCCGACGGATGACCGGTGCGGATATCGCCAAATTTCGCGAGTTTGTCGAGGTGCTCAGAAAGGCAAACTCACCTGAGCTGATGACTCAGGCCGATATGCGTTGTCTGCTGGCGATTGCCGCCAGTTCGCATTCAGCGCGACTGGCCAATCAGGAGCTGCAGGTTCAGGCTGAATGGGCATCGCTGGTGGCGATACTTTATCGCACAGACAGTATTCATGCAGAAATTATCGCGCTTTATTCGGCGCTGGCCGATGCGCTGGCTGCTCACAACGAGGCAGAGTCAGTACAGTTTGCCACGCAGATCATCGACACGTTTACCTACTACCTTATTGAAAAAAAGCTGAAATATAACTCGAACTGACAATCAGTGAAGGCAGGACAGACAATGAGCTCTTCGACATCCCTAAGCGCATTAATTCGTAAAATTGATGATATTACTGTTTCTACCGTAGATTCTACCGTTGCGCTGGCGAGGAGCATCCATGAGGCGATTTCAGGGGTACAAAAGGCCTCAGCCGAGATCGTTCTCGACCCCTCAGTCAGATCCACCGTTCAACAGCACATCAAGCGCACGCTCAATAACAACCATTACTGCTCAGGGGCAGGATTCGCCAGCCATATTGAGAGCACCGCAACCACAAAAGAGTACTGGTTGCTGGAGTGGTGGTATAAGAAAGATAATGGTTTAAGCCAGGCGCATCTGGATTTGGATCAGGCCACTCAACAACGACTGGATTTCAGAACCTTTGAGTGGTTTAAGCATTCTCCTCCGGCAGGCAAAGCCTATATCCACGGTCCCTACGTCGACTATATTTGCAATATCTCCTATACCTTAACGTCAGCCGTCCCGGTCTACTACAACGATCAGTTTCTCGGTGTTGCCGCGGTCGATCTGCTGGTCAGTCAGATAGAAGCCGAACTGCTTTCCTGTGCCCATCCTGACTATGTGATTCTGACTAATCTGGAAAACAGGATCATTTTCTCCAGTTGGCCACGTTTTCGCGTGGGTGAATTGCTGTCACCTGCAAACAGTACCGTGGTGTATCAGAGCGACTACTTTATCCTTTATCACTATCAAAACTAAGGGCCCGAAGGCCCTTAGTTTTTAGTTATCCTGCCCCATATTGAGCTTATTGGCGTACGCAATGGCGTCGTTTTCCGGCGCCGCTGAACGACCAAACGGACGGGTCAGGAACATATAAATAAGCCCCGAGCCAACAACAATCGCCAGGCCGAACAGGACCGTCCAACGGTCGATGAAGTCGCTGCTGTCTGCCGGTTGCGCCAGTAACCAGATCCCGCACAATCCGTAAGCTAACGCCAACACATTCACGATTACGCCCCAACCGCCAATGGTCCACTCCCCCGCCGGTTTCCAGCCTTTCAGACGCTGACGCAGCGCGGCCAGCACAACCATCTGGAACGAGATATAAATCCCGATAACAGCAAACGCGGTGATACGCGACAGGTTATCTGGCTGGAAATAAACCCAAACGCAGATGATCACTGGCAGCAGGCAACTGACGACCATGGCATTATCCGGAACACCATTTTTAGAGATTTTGGCCATCCATTCACTTCCAGGCAGCATTCTGTCGCGGGAGAAAGAAAAGATAAGACGGCTTAACGCAGCCTGCAGAGACAAAATGCACGACAACATGGCGATAATTGCAACCACGATAAAGACAGTCGCGCCAGTTTCGCCCAGAGCTTCATTAAGGATTGCCGGGATCGGATCGGACGTTTTGCCATTCACGATACTGACCAGATTCGGTGAAGCCAGCAAATAACCCATAACAGAAATAATGGCGGAAATCGCGCCGAATACGATGCTTAAAATCATCGCCACCGGGATCTTTTTACTCGGATTCTGCACCTCTTCCGCAACGTTACCGCAGGCCTCAAAGCCAAAGAACATAAACAGCCCCATCAGTGCAGCAGACATAAATGCGGTGGAGTAGCTGCCGTCATGAGCCAGCACGCCCATCGAGTCAAAAATCACAGAGAACGGCTGTGAACGGTGGAAAATCAGCAGATAAATCCCCAGCGCGATCACGCTGACAATTTCACACCAGAAGCCAATTTTTGCCACCCGGGCCAGATTTTTAGTCCCGGACATATTAACGGCCATCATCAACAGCAGCAGCAGAACAGAAGTCACCAACATCGTGGCCGGCGTCTGGCCATAGTGGAAGAGTGATTCAACGAACGTTGATGTATATTCCGCGATCGACGTAATGGTGACCACCAGCGCCCACAGATAGATCCAGGCGGCGATCCACGCATACTTCTTGCCCCACAACCTTCTGGCCCAGGGGTAAAGCCCGCCGGTTATCGGATACTGGGAAGCGACCTCACCAAACACCAATGCCACCAAAAGTTGCCCACATGCGACGATTAAAATCCACCATACTGCGGGCGGCCCCGCCAGCGTTACGGCCAGTGCAAACAGCGAATAGACGGCGGTAAGCGGCGACAGGTAGGTAAAACCCAACGCAAAGTTTGAAATAAGACCGATCGAGCGATTGAACTGTTCTTTGCCATCTTTTTGAAAATTATCATTTTTCTTATCAGGTGTCTGTTCCATATTGCTTTCTCTTTTGTGGAATAGTCGCAGGGTTGAACAATTAATGTATAAAAGATATTAAGTTATATGTATAGTGATTTTGTCGCAGATTTGTTAAAAATGATCGCGCATCACGTTAATTAAAAAGTGGAGATAAAACGGTAGAGAGAGCGAGAATTTTGCGGTATTTACAACCAACGATTCTTTAGCAATTGCGAACCATAGGCTATTTTGGCGGATAAATACGTACAGCGGATTGCGTTCGATGCTAAGTAGCAAGAATCGCTGCTGTTAAGCAACATTTTTGCAATATAATAACGTGATGTTAAACGCTGAACCTGAGCAGGTGAATGATGGAAATTGATCTCGATAATCTGGTCTTTGATGGACTGGAAGAAGCGCAAGAGCGTAACGCTGAACGTCTGGAAGATGCAGACAAGAAAGCGCAGGAAATTATTGCTGATAATGACTGCGGCGACGCCTGCAAAATCTGATTTCCAAACCGGCGCAATGCCGGTTTTTTGTTGCCTGTTAACCCCACCCACTTCAGCCCGTATACCGTAAGGCCTCAATCAGTTGGGCAAAGGCGGCGGTATGCTGTTTTCGGCTGGGATAGTACAAATAATAGCCAGGAAAAGGTTCGCACCAGTCCTCCAACACTTTTTCCAATGCCCCCTCTGCAACAGCCTGCTCGACGGTGTCTTCCGGCACAAAAGCCAGCCCCATTCCCGCCATCGCTGCGCTAATTCGCGGGGGTAGATTGTTAAAAATAAGCTGCCCTTCCACCCGTACGCGCAAATCTTGCCCGTCTTTAGCAAACTCCCAGGCGTATAATCCGCCCAACGTCGGCATGCGCATGTTAATACAGCTGTGATTTTGCAGGTCGTGAGGGGTTTGCGGTTTGCCATGACGAGCAAAATACGCCGGTGACCCCACCACTACCATGCGCCAGTCCGGGCCAATTCTGACGGCTACCATGTCTTTTGCCACCTGCTCACCGAGCCGAATACCCGCGTCATAACGGCCAGTCACAATATCCGTCAGACTATTGTCGATGGTCATTTCCACATTAACATCAGGGTAAGCCTGCAAAAACGGCTCCAGCGCGGGCCAGACGGTAGATTGCAATGCATGTTCGCCCAGCGTCAGGCGGATGTTACCGGCCACGCGCTGACGGACATCGGTTAATGCCAGCAGCTCTGTTTCAATGTCATCAAAACGCGGGCTGATACTGTTGATAAGCCGTTCTCCGGCTTCGGTCGGCGCAACGCTGCGCGTGGTGCGGGTCAGAAGCCGTACATCCAGCCGCTCTTCAAGCCCACGAATCGCATGGCTTAGCGCGGATTGCGAAACCCCAAGTTTTGCCGCTGCCCGGGTAAAACTACGCTCGCGGGCAACGATAATGAGATAATAGAGATCGTTAAAATTATCACGCAGCATGCTTATCCCCACTCCAGACCTGTTGTGATATATGGTACAGGTCCGGAGGGTATTCCAGTAGCATTTCTGGACATTAGCACAGCTCAATCTTATTCAAGCGTGCTCTCACACAAAAACAAAATGCGAATTATTACCAGGCTTATGCACGATTTTACCTTTCACTCATGCATTATTTTCACCCGCTATTAACACATCCTTCACTAATAACATTTTGTATATAGATAAGAATTTTTTCTTATTTTGTCCCAACCGTAAGTTATGGGAGCGTAAAAAGCACAAACCAAAAACTACAGGGATTTCATACAATGATGGCAACGAAAACTAACCGCGCTAAAAAAACACTGCTGGCATTGGGCGTGCTGCTGGCCTCAGGACTTACCGTCTCGCAGGTTCAGGCTGACCAACTGGCCGATATCAAAGCCGCAGGCGTCGTAAAAGTCGCGACATTTGACGCGAATCCTCCGTTTGGCTCCGTCGATGCCAAAACCCATAAGATTGTCGGCTACGACGTTGATTTTGCCGAAGCGCTGGCCAAATCCCTTGGTGTAAAACTGGAACTGGTAGCGACCAATCCGGCAAACCGCATTCCGTTATTACAATCTGGTAAAGCTGATTTAATCGTCGCGGATATCACGATTACACCTGAACGGGCGCAGGTAATAGATTTCTCCGTCCCATATTTTGTTACCGGCCAGCAGTTCCTTGTGCCAGCAAAATCTCCGGATAAGCTCGATGAATACAGCAAAGCGCGAATCGGCGCGGTAAAAGGCACTACCGGTGAGCAGGCGTTACATCAGCGCTTCCCGCAGTCGCGCGTACTGGCCTATGACGATATTCCCCTGGCATTAACCGCATTACGCAACGGTAATGTGCAGGCCATCACCCAGGACAGTACAATCCTGGCGGGCTTGTTAAGCGGTGCGCCGGATAAAGCGGATTTCAAAATTTTGCCGGACCTGCTGAGTAAAGAAGAGATCGGCGTGGGGGTAAAAAAAGGCGAACCCGCGCTGTTAAAAGCCGTCAACGATGAACTTTTGAAGCTGGAGTCTACCGGTCAGGCAGCAAAAATTTATGATGTGTGGTTCGGCCCTGAAACCAAAAATCCGCAGCCCCGCGCCTTTAAAATAGAAGCCCAGTAATATGCTCTCAGCTCTTTTTCATCGTTCCGCAGCTTCGGCTGCGGATTCTACCCAATTGGGTCAGGCAAGCGTCAAACTGCACAATGTGTTTAAACAGTATGACGCTCACACCGTCCTTAACGGCGTTAGCCTGGCGGTTGAACCCGGTGAAGTGGTGACCATTCTGGGGCCTTCCGGCTCAGGAAAATCCACTCTTATACGTCTTATCAACCAGCTTGAGTCGCTCAGCGGTGGCGAAATTTTCATTGATGGTAAACCGATTAGTCAGTTGCGCGGGGCGGCATTACGCCAGTTACGCAGCCGTATCGGTTTCGTATTTCAGCAATTCAATCTCTATTCGCACCTGACTGCGCTGCAGAACATCGCGCTGGCGCTGGAATATGTTCACGGCTGGAACAAGACGGAAGCGGATCGTCGGGCACTTGAGTTGCTGGAAAAAGTGGGACTGGCGGAAAAAGCCAACGCCTATGCCGCGCAGTTGTCCGGTGGGCAGCAGCAGCGCGTGGCCATCGCCCGCGCACTGGCTTCGTCTCCACAAATTATTCTGTTTGATGAGCCCACTTCCGCGCTGGATCCGGAAATGATCGGCGAGGTATTACAGGTAATGAAAAATCTGGCCCACAGCGGTATCACCATGATCGTCGTGACCCACGAAATGCATTTTGCCCGCGAAATTGCCGATCGGGTGGTTTTCATCGATGGTGGCGATATTCTGGAAGTGGCCGCGCCGGAGGATTTTTTCGTCCGACCACAGCACCCGAGAACCCAGCGTTTCCTGAAAAAAGTGCTCGACCCGTTACACCAGGAGTCATCGTCATAATGCATGCAATGGACTGGCAGGGAGTGCTGAGTGGGCAACCCCTGCAATGGATAATTTCCGGTTTTCTCACCACGCTCTGGGTGACGCTGGCGGGTATTGTGCTCGCCACGCTCATTGCCATCTCACTGCTCGGCCTGCGCCTGACGGGCAATCGTCTCGCTAAAGCGATGGTCGGGGTGTGGGTCTCGGTGTTTCGCAACACGCCTTTACTGGTGCAACTGATGTTCTGGTATTTTGCCGCCTGGAACTGGCTACCCCGTAACGTCATTAGCTTTATCAATGCCGATCATCCATGGTCAATTTTGCCGGGTGATGTCTGGTGGTTAACACCGGAGTTTATCTGTTCAGCATGGGGGCTTGGGGTATTTACCTCGGCATTTTTGGTTGAAGAGATCGCTTCGGGTTTACAGGCTGTTTCTGCCGGACAACGCGAGGCTGCCGTGGCGCAGGGGTTTTCATCCTGGGCGATATTTCGTTACATTCTGCTGCCTCAGGGGCTGGCAAACGCCTGGCAACCGATTGTTGGGCAATATCTCAACCTGATGAAGCTTTCCTCGCTTGCCAGCGGTATTGGATTTGCTGAGCTCACCTACCAGGTACGGCAAATTGAGAGCTACAACGCGCACGCGCTGGAAGCCTTTGCCGTTGGCACCGCACTCTATCTGTTTACCGGCATCGTTCTGGGTATGCTGCTTACGCGTCTTGGCCCGCAGTCTGCGTCGGGTAAATCGTCAAAGATAAGAATGCGCATCTTCAGCGTCAGGAGCATACTGCATGATCGCTAATGTTTCGGTCATTACCGACAATCTTGACTATCTCCTGTGGGGACGTGTAGCTGAGGGGCAACCCGGTGGCGTCCTGCTCACTTTGCTGATGGCTATCGGTGCGGCTTTGCTGGCGCTGCCTGGCGGGATCGTTCTTGCCTGTTGTGCCTGGCGATTTCCGGGCGCGGTTCGCAACGGGTTGTTTATCTGGGCGGAATTTATTCGCGGCATTCCGCTCATCTTTGTGATTTTCTGGATGTGGTATTTGCTACCCATGCTGACCGGAAGCGATCTGCCCGGTGCCGTTACCGTGACGCTGGCGCTGGCATGGTTCACCGCCGCCTCGGTGATGCACTCGGTGTATGCTGGAATTAGCGCACTGCCTGGCGGGCAATATGAAGCGGCAGTCGTTCAGGGTTTTCGCCCGGATCAGGCTCTGTGGCTTATCTTGCTGCCGCAGGTGCTGCGTAACGTACTACCGTCGCTGACAGGGATTTTTATTGGGCTGCTGAAGGACACGTCACTGGCGTTTATCGTTAACGTGCCGGAACTCACGACAGTTGCCGGTCAGGTTAACAGCCGGGTGCAAATTTACCCCGCCGCCATTTTTATCTTTACCGGGCTGGTTTATTACCTGCTGTGCTTTAGCCTTGAAAAAATCACCCAGCGCCGATTCGCACTAAAATGACCTCTCGGCTCAACATTCCACGAACTGATGGTCTTCGTTGAGCCGATATTTCACGCCCGCCCGAACGTTATTTTCCCCTTCAACGGCAAGCGCAAAACGCATTCTTTCGCCATCGTGATAAGCCAGCGCCGCACATCCGCCGGGACCAAGAATTATCGAGTCGACAGCACCGGTACTGGCAACAACGGCGTTCTCTCCGCTGGCAATAATGTGGATATTGTCCGCGCAGTTAGCGATTTTCGCCTCTGCGCCAAAACAGGCCAGTTGGGTTAAATCACCGCTACTGGCAATCCGATTTCGATCGCCGAGCGAACTGATACGTACGCGCATGCCGGTACTGGCAATACGCGTTCCGTCGCCCACACTGCTGATACGCGCCGAGTTTCCCGCAATCGCTATTCGCCCGCGATCGCCTGAACTGCCGATATGCGTGTTATAGCCTACACTGCCAATCCTTGCGCTGTAACCGGCACAGGCGATCTGCGCAGCATACCCGGCGCTGGCAATTTTAACGTTGTCACCCGCACTGCTAAATCGGGCATAATCTTCCGCACTCGCCAACGGACGACTGGTTTCCCCTGCAGCTTGCTCACAGGAAATATTCCCCATTGCGTCAATATCCTGCTGAGCAAAACTCGCCTCTTCCCGCCATTTTGACCAGCCGTATTCCACCAGGCTATTTGCCCAATCGGTATACCCTTCCCGCTGGAGCGCGCGATGAACATCGGCATAGCTTCCTCCTGCGGGAAACGCGCGTAGAAACCAGCGATACATGACGGGCCCAACACGCCAGGCCCGTAAGTCACTTCGCGTAATCATCATCGCTTAATGCCGGTGGTAGCCATCCACCATACACTTAAAGGTTTCGCCCGGCGTGCGACCCGTAGTGCAGAGATAAAGATGCCCAAAAATGAAAAACAGACTGGCTATTGCCAGCGCAAAGTGCGCCTGAAGCAGCCAGTAACGCACTCCGGGGAACAGATCGCCGACGGCTACCGGGTAAAGCGATAACAATCCAGTGATCAGTAGCAGTGGCAACAAACCATACATCACGCCAACATAGGCCGCCTGCTGTAACGGATTAAATTTAGAGCGAGGTGAGGCCGGAAATGGGTGTGACTCGCCCTGCATAATGCCAAACAGGTAAAAACGAGTTTGTCTTTGCGCACGAGCGATCCAGCCCTGACGTTGAATAATATAGTGATGTCCGTTGCCGCCAATCAGGTTGATCAGCACAAAACCAATCCAGCAGGCAAGTAGCAAAAAGCCGCAGACCTCATGAACGGTAAGCAGGCTTTTCATTACCGTCGCGCTGACCGCAGAGAAGTGATTGACCAGGCCACTGACCAGAAGTAACAGAAACAGCAGCGCATTCGACCAGTGCCACAGGCGGACAGCCTTCGAATATAAATAGACCTTCTCACCGTGCCCTGCCGACGCTTTATGCGCAGCCCGAAAGCGCAGCATGGCGTGAAGCGCCAGCACCAGCCACATTCCCACCAGCATTAACCCGGCAACGACTAACCACACAGGCCAGTAGTCCGGTGAAAACAGGGGAACATACTGTGCAAGTTGGGCGTGAAACTGTTCGGCATTCTGCGACGCGTTCATACATTTTCCTTTTTAATCAAATGTTGACCGAACCGACGATACAGATGGGGTTTCCCGGCGCCTGCAAGTTGATATTCGTAATACTTGTTTTCTCGCAACCAGGTCTGAATTTCCGGGCTATCTTCACGACCGAAAATCAGCGCATGTTCCGGGCAAGCGTTAACACAGATCGGAGGGAAACCTTTCGCCAGCCGAGATTCAGCGCAGAAGTCGCATTTATCCGCCACTTTGGTTTGCGGGTTGAGATAGCGCACCTGATAAGGACACGCGCCAATACAGTAACTGCAACCAATACAGCAAGACGTATCTACTCGCACAATACCGTTTTCATCTCGCCAGGAGGCACCGGTCGGACACACCTCAATACAAGGTGCATCATCACAATGCTGGCAGGACTGACGGAAGTAGTGATACAGCGTTTCGTTGTCGTTATCGGTTACCGGAATATGCGCTATAGACAAACGGCTGCCCTGGTCAGGTACATGGTTGGTTTTCCGGCATGCACGAGCGCAAATATTGCATCCGTTACACAGTGATTCGTCGTGAATCATGACGTAACGAACGGCTTTAGGGCTCCTGGTACTCGCTAACAGATTTTGACCCGGGCCGGTAAAAAAAATCACCGTCCCCATGCCAATGACAAATTTTCGTCGAGTGAAGGACATCGGGTTATCCTCTAATGCTGTGACAGTGGTCGTCCACACATTCCATGACATCAACCTGAATAATTCAGGGGTTCTGATACTGCTCAACCTCAAGCCATTCACACAGGCCGTACGCTTTGCCATAACTCATAAAACGTTCGCTGAACAAATAAGGCTCCGCATTTGACGATTCCACAGTACGTATATCTGCGTAATCAGGATGCGTTTCCATGGCCGTGAGCGCCGCTGAAATCTGCTGAGACTCAAAGCTGTACGGCGGTTGCGTCAACATGGCGACCTTATAGGGGCGAGGATACGTACGACCGTCGAAGCGTACCGCCTCGGCAATCGCACGGCAGATGTCGTTTTCCACCACCTGCACGCACATGTCGGCATAGTTTGCCGTCATGGTTTGCGTTGAGTAGAAATAGACATCTTCCGCACCCTGCACACGGGTGATATCCGCGTTATTCGCGTCCTGGCACAGCACATCCAGCAGCGCGGAGAGATCGGCTTCAGGGACCGAATAAGGTGGCTGCAGAAACACGCTGCGCGCTACCAGGTGCCCCGATGCCGAATGCTGGCGGATAAAATCTGCCACAATCGACTCCGGGCTGGCGGCTTCCTGAACCTGCGGCGCAGTCACCTGCTCGACCGGCGGGTGAAACGCCTGTAGCCAGTGTCTCTTTTGGCTATCAACCTCGTCAGGAAGCGCCCCAACGGGTGCCTGAACGTTGCTCACGTTAGTCATCTCGCGTTCCTTACGCTGGCAACAGATCCTGCGCAGCCAAATCGGCTGCCACGTCTTCAAGTCCGAGTCGGTTCAGGGTTTCGCGCGTTGGGCAACCCAACTCGGGATCCCAGCCCATTTCCTGATAGAACATCGTCAGTGACTGACGCATATCCTCCCTGTCCATCTTGTCGGTGCCTTCGGTGAAGACCGGAATTTTTGGGTCTTTATCAAACACCCAGGAGCAGATGAGATCGTGTTCATTACGCATATCTTTGGTTTGCATCAGTTTGACCGTATAGGCACGATGCAGGGTAAAGATGCGTTCAGCGGCCAGGTCCAGACTCGCCTGCGTGGTTTCATCACCGGTGACTGCCTGGAAGAATTTCGCTTCCAGATCCAAATCTCCGCGATAGTTGCGGCTCTTGAGTGGTGAAACCGTCATCGGCCAAACCCAGTTACACAGCGTAACCGCGTTATGCAGGCAGACTTTCAGCAGCGTCCATTTGGCATATTTGATCTTGGCGGCATTGATCGGGGTGTAATTCTTGGTCTCGTCGTAGGCGTCCTGCGACCCAAATAACTCGCCCGCCACTTCGCGCTGTAATTTCAGCGGCAAACCGGAACCGATGAAGTTGATATGGGTGTGCGCCATACAGTCACGGTTAAACATACAGTTGGTGATCGCCCCCACCTGCGCCGAGGCTTCGTTTGCATGATGGACCGGAAAACCAAACGGCGACCACAGTTTATTTTTGGCATAACCCCAGTACTCTTCGCCCAAATCCCAGCGTTCAGCAATGGCATACGAACCGTCCGCAAGATGACTGAGTTCCCCCACGCGATGCGCCAGTCGATAGTAAAAATCTTTGATAAAGTTAGGATCGCCCGCCTCCAGTTGATCCCAACGGATCTCCGCGTACTCTTCGGCTGGCAGCACGCGTTTAAAGACGCCTTTCGAATAACAGTAGGTAAAGTCACGGTGCAGCTGGCCGTAGTTACACCAGATACCGTAATCGTCAAACAGGTTCAGTCCGATCAGGTTCCCTACGACTCGCCCATCGTCTTTATCGTCAAAATCTTTCGGGCCATTGGGGAAAATGGTGGTGTGAACAAAGTTCGCCACGCAGGTGTTGCCGCCGGTACTCGGCACGCCAAAATCCTTCACCCGCGGGACATTGAGCTGCGACATACAACGAATAGGGCATGAATGGCAGCCGCTCATTTTGACCGTGTATTTTTCTGCGGCTGGCCCCAGATCGAACACCGATTTATAGGTACGGAAACCCACTGTATTTTGGTTGCCCGGCGGGATTTCACCGGTTTCGATTGGCCCCCCTTCTGCCGCGCCCCAGAAAAGTCCCTTACGGGCTGTCCAGCGCGAGTTTGGCGAAGAGTATTCTGCCCAGGCCTGCGGGGTGCTTGGCACAACGTGGTTGTTGTTGGCGCCGATAAGCTCGGTCATCATGTAGTCATTGAGCCGCTTCATCTCTTTACGATCGGCAATGTTGACGCCTTTAGTCCCTTCTACCGCAATGGCTTTCAGGTTTTTCGAACCCATCACCGCACCTGTACCGGCGCCTCCGCTGTGGTTGCGGCTGTTGATCATGCAGGACAGTGGCACCAGATTCTCACCCGCCTGCCCAATAGCGGCAACGCAGGTTTCCGGGCTGGTAATCCGACAAATCTCTTCGGTTGTGGCGCGAGTCCCCTTGCCCCACAAGAAATCGGCTTTTTCGATGCTGACTTTATCGTCTTTGATGTTGATCCAGACCGGTGATGCAGACTTGCCTTCAATAATAATTGCGTCGTAACCGGCGAATTTCATTTGTGCAGCAAAGAAACCGCCCATATGGGCATCTACGACTAAGTTACCTTTGGTAAACGTCGATAAGGAGGTGATATTGACGCGGGAGCTACAGGGAGCGCCAGACCCCGTTAATGGTCCGGTGGCAAAAACTAGCTTATTCCCTTCATCAAAAGGCATGGTGCCTGGCGGGACTTCGTCGTACATAATTTTATAACCAAAGCCCATCCCACCGACAAATTTTTTAAATTTACTGGAATCTTCAAGGGTGATATTACCCGTGGTGAGATTGACCCGTAAAATATTACCTGTCCAACCATTAGCCATCATGTTTTCCTTTGCAAGAAGGTTTAATAGATATACCCGCCATTCTTCAGGCAGTTTTTTATCCAAAACTGCAGTATTTTTGGCAATTAATGGCGCGAATCAGGTATGCCTGTTATCTATCAAACAGTAATATCTTTCCACTCGATAATTTTTAATGCTCCAGTCGGACAAGCATTGGCGCATTCCCCGCATAACACACATTTTGAGGACTTTTTCGTTTCGGTATTTACGGTCGCCATCATCCACGGGCAGGCTGTGGTACACGCGCTACAGCCAATACAGCGTTTGTGGTCCACCGCAATACAACCGTCTTCCTGTTTCCAGGTAATTGCACCAATTGGGCAGACCTTCATGCACTGCGGATCTTTACATTGTCGGCAGGTATCAGCGGTATAGTTTAAATCGCCATACAGCCCACCACCGGACCCGACGCCATCATCGCCAAAGAAGAAATTGCGATGGATTTTTATCCGGGAAAAGAAGGTCCCTACGGCACCATCGTTATAATTGGTACAGGAAATTTCACAGCGGTGACAGCCCGTACAGCGGGCTCGCTGGGTCACCAGAACCCCTTTCGGCGTATTGATAAGCCCCACGGTCCCACTATCGACATCTTCCTGCTTACAACCAAATAGGGATAACAGCGCGGGGGCAATCGTTAATCCCGCCAGTCCTTTCCCTGATATCCGCAGGAATTCTAGTCGCGTTAAACCACAATCTAAAAATGGACGATCAACCTGGTTCATTTATTTCGCATCCTCTTCGCAAATGCTGTGGTAGCAACACATCCAGGCTAATTTAAACCAGCGCAGCTCAAGCCATATCGGGCGGTTAATGTTGCCAACAACACGTAAATTTTTGCCCTAACCTGATCGCGTAAATGACGGTGGTTAAACTGAATGAATCTAATCCTTTAGGGTTAGGCGCAGAAATAATGTGGTTATTCAGCATGCATAGTCTTGATCGTCATCAATTAAAAAACGGAAGGGATATAATTAATGCGGAGTGAGATTTATTATCATTAACAAATAGAGTGAAATAGCAGCCTATTTAAATTACAAATATTTGTGAACCCTCTCCCAAATATAATACTGCACGGCCACCGATATATAAATAAATACATATCGATTTATAGTTCTCTACAACTAATTATTAACGGAGATAAATTATATAGATTGATAGATTAACGTATCGAGAATAAGAGGACGGCAAAAAATTTCTGCGGTCCTCTTTTTATGAATTAACCGGCCAATGCTTTAATTACGGTCTCAATAGCCTGTTTTTCTAACTCACTGCGCTTCACGCGCTGGTTAGCAAGGGTGGTTCTCAGCACTCCCGCAATGACGATATGCTTAGGTTCTTGTCCCAGATCGCGCATTTCCAGCACTACTTTACCGACTACTCTGCACATTTCACGGTACAACTCGTCGTCTTTCGTCTGATTTCCCATTTTTGCCCGCTCGTCATTAACTCAAACCAACAGCATATATCACTCTGAGGATTTAGACAAAATTCAATGAAAATCAAATAAATGTCATCATTCTACTGAATTATCTGAAGTCGATTAACGAGCTCAGCAAGACTTCCTGCCTGCATTTTTTCCATCACCCGCGCCCGGTGCACTTCAACCGTACGCACGGCAATATTCATGGCATCAGCAATTTCCCGATTCATTAACCCTTTTGCTACCAGATGCGCCAGTTCCCGTTCTTTTGGCGTAAGTTGTTGGTAGCATGAGATGATCTCTTGTCGCGAGAACGCCGCTGCCGAGACCTGCAAGGCATGTTCTAATGCTGCCTGAAGCGGCACGGCTGACACGGGTTTTTGCAAAAAATCGACCGCGCCACGTTTCATTTGCTCAACCGCCATCGGCACGTCGCCGTGCCCGGTGAGAAAGACCACCGCCAGCGTACTTGCTTTCTGACGCATGATTTCATGCACAGCGTGCCCATCCAGTACCGGCATACGCATATCCAGCAGTAGTACGCCCACCTGGTGCAGATTTGCCTCGGCGAGGAATTTCTCGCCTTGCTCCCAGCAAGACACTTCATATCCCAGACTTTCCAATAAAAACGCACAGGCCTGGGTAACGGCAATGTCGTCATCCAGCAGATGAATTATCGCCACTACGGCCTCCTTCCTGATTTGGTTTAAAATACAATGTCACTCTCGCCCCCGCTTTGCCGTCCGGGGCCTGCTGATTTTTGATCTCAATATCTCCGTTTGCGTAGCGTACCAGTCGCTGACAAATGGCCAGTCCTAGTCCCATACCTTCTTTGCGGGTGGTCATAAACGGCTGAAACGCCTGATACAACTGAGCCTCGTCAATGCCTCCGGCATTATCCTGCACCTGAATACGCACGCCACCATCCTTGTGCAGGGCGCTAAACCATACTGTCGTAGCGCCTGCCTGGGCGGCATTGAGTACCAGATTAGCCAGCACCTGCTCAAGAAGAACGCTTGGCAGCATCAACGTTAACGCCTTGCTAACCTGCGTGTGCAGCGTTACCGCCGGGAATTGCTGGGGCATGCGCAGTAATTGCCAGACGTGATGGATAGCATCGTGAACGTTGATGGCTTGCCAGTCATCGGAGAGTACCGGATTGCCCTGTGCCTGGCTGACCCACTGCCGGAGATTGCGCAGCGTATCGGCTCCTCGTTGTGCCTGGGCGTCTATGTGCTCAAGCGCGGGCAGCAACGGATGCTGCTCATCCTGACCACGCAGGCGAATTAGACAGCCTTGGGCATAATGACGGATAGCAGACAACGGCTGATTGAGTTCATGGGCAAAACCGGAGGTCATCTCCCCCAGCACACTCATTTGGCGGGCAGTCTCCAGCGCCTGTTCCTGTTTGTGCAACAACACGTTGTTCCGCTCCAGCTGCCTGCCACGTCGGCGAACCAACAGCATCACCCAGATGTAATTGAGCGTAAGCAACAGCAATACGATGACCACGCCCCCCATCGCCAGTCGGTGTTGAATAAACCAGCTTTTGACATCCAGCCACAGCTG
Organism: Citrobacter sp. Cpo065; assembly: GCF_030332805.1. Classification (NCBI taxonomy): domain Bacteria; kingdom Pseudomonadati; phylum Pseudomonadota; class Gammaproteobacteria; order Enterobacterales; family Enterobacteriaceae; genus Citrobacter; species Citrobacter sp. Cpo065. The sequence continues at coordinate 159,705 of NZ_JAOWHC010000034.1, read as the reverse complement.
ACGCTGCTGCGGATGCTGTCGGACGTCGCGCAGCAACGCTTCTACTTCACGGGTCGAGGCGGGCGCGCCCCAGCGAAACGTCGCGTTTTGCGGTGCATTGAACAGTACCCGCGTAACGCGATCGGCCAGCTCGTCACTCACTGCAGGTAGTGCGGCAAATGACCAGTCCGGATAGAGCGGCGTACTGGTTAAACAGGGAATTGAAGTCGGATGATTCAACACGGTCATAAAATCGGTTTTACGGATGAGGCCTTCTTCATCCATTTTTTCCAGCAGGCACACCGGCACGATCACCGCCTGCACGGCTTTTTCACGTAATAAATAGAGTAAGGCATCGGCGGGAAATCCGGTAAACGTCAGACGTAAATCACGTTCAGGGCGCAGACCGGCATCACTGAGCGCTTTATATCCCAGCAAATAGCCGCCAAACGCCTGAGCATCAATGGCGCCAACCGTTTTGCCGATCAGATCGTGTGCGGAGGTTAACCCACTGTCGCGCCTGACGAGAATGGCGCTGCCAATCACGTTACTGGTGGCTTTCCCACCACGGGTGGAGCGTAACGACGCCAGCCAGCGTAGCGCTGAGCGGCTGTTAAGCTGGACAAACTGCGCCGGATTGGTGACCACAAAGTGTACCGTTCCACGATTCACCGCCTCCTGCATCTGCCGCAGGTCCAGCGGTTGAATATGAAACTGCTCACCGGGGATTTGCTGATTTAACAAGGTTTCCAGCGGCTGCCAGTGATTACGTGTAGAAACCTCCCCGCGCATCGCCAAAACGCCAATGTTCCATGTCTGCGCCCTGACCGCGCCACTTAGCATCCACAGCGACGCCAGTACCGTCAGACATCTTACTACGTTGCGTCCCACTCAATTGTCCCTGTCAATTATGTTGTTTTAGATCAACAACAAGCCGGGTATGTGGTTAACCACAATAGAGTATACCCCGTCACGATTTTTACACTGTAAATCATTGAGATTCTTTATTCATCACACGCAAATCAACGGCGTGACCAATGTTTCGTTGTTGCATCGTGACGGGAGAAAATATGGACAGCAGTAAACGGCAGTTTCTCCAGCAACTGGGCGTCCTGACCGCTGGCGCATCACTGGTTCCGCTGGCTCAGGCGCAATTTCCCTTTTCGCCTGAACGCCACGAAGGCTCACAACAGCATCGCTACGCCATGCTGGTTGACCTGCGACGCTGTATCGGCTGCCAGGCCTGTACCGTCAGTTGCGCCATTGAAAACCAGACGCCACAGGGCGAATTTCGTACCCTCGTCAACCAGTATCAAGTACAGATTGAAGGCCAGCAAAGCGTTACCAACGTCCTGCTGCCGCGACTGTGCAACCATTGTGATAATCCCCCTTGCGTGCCCGTTTGCCCGGTACAAGCCACTTTCCAACGAAAAGACGGCATTGTGGTGGTCGACAACACACGCTGCGTGGGCTGCGCCTATTGCTTGCAGGCCTGCCCTTATGATGCGCGATTCATCAACCATGAAACGCAAACCGCCGATAAATGTACCTTTTGCGTTCACCGCCTCGAAGCGGGGCTGCTCCCGGCCTGTGTGGAATCCTGTGTCGGCGGCGCGCGCATCATTGGCGATATTAAAGATCCGCACAGCCGCATTTCACAAATGCTGCATGAACACCATGACGCCATCAAAGTCCTGAAGCCGGAAAGCGGTACGTCTCCTCACGTGTTCTATCTGGGACTGGATGAGGCGTTTGTCACCCCATTGATGGGACGAGCTCAACCCGCTCTCTGGCAGGAGGTTTAAATGAACCATTCACTGATTATCGACGAGGTTCTGGCCCATCCCCAGGACGTAAGCTGGTTACCCTGGGCCGTACAATACTTCTTTTTCATCGGCATTGCCGCCTGCGCCGCGCTGTTCGCCTGCGTTCTCCACTGGCGCAAAAAAGAAACGGCAAACCTGGAGAATCTGACGCTGTTAATCGCCCTGACCTGCGCGATTACCGCGCCACTGGCGCTGACCGCTGATCTACACCAAACCGCCCGCGTCTGGCATTTCTATGCGTATCCGACGCCATGGTCCTGGATGCCGTGGGGCGCGCTGTTTTTACCGCTGTTTACCGGTTTTTTAGGTCTGTGGTTTCTGTCGCAGCATGTGAAACTGCTAACGCTAAAAAGTTACAGCGTCACAAAATGGTTAGCACTTGGTAGCGCGCTGTCCGCCATCGGATTGCTGGTTTACACCGGCCGTGAAGTGTCGGTGGTACAGGCGCGTCCCATATGGTTCAGTTACGCCTTTCCGGTTGCGATGTTCCTCAGCGCGCTGCAAACATTTCTTGCCCTGCTTATTGCCACGACAAATAGCAAGGACGCACTACCGCGTAAGCTAGCGTGGGGGCAAATGGTCACGTTGATCGCGCTTGCTATCGTGGTGGCGATCTGGGCGAGTGGTAATACGCTTTCCGGTTCGGCTATCCGTCAGTGGCTGGATGTTGCCTCTTCAGCACAACACTACGCTATCGGTTGGGTTGCGCTATGGCTTGTTTCGCTTGCTCTTTGCGGGTTGGTTGTACGTTACCCCTTGTCGCTACCGCTGCGCATATTACTCGCTTTTAGCGCTATGGCGCTGTGCTGGCTAATGCGCTGGACGTTACTCATCCAGGTGCAGACCGTACCGAAATTTAACGCGCAGTTTAATCCCTATACCCTGCCCGGCGGCACCGATGGCTGGCTGGCTATTGTGGGTACCTTCGGCCTGTGGATAGCACTGATTATTATTGTTCGTGAAGCCCTGAACGCGATCGCAAGGAGAATGCAACATGGCTAATTTAACCCGTCGTCAGTGGCTTAAAGTGGGCCTTGCCGTAGGTGGCATGGTGACTTTTGGCCTGAGTTATCGGGATGTGGCAAAGCGCGCGATAGACGGTTTGTTGGACGGAACCTCGGGCAAAATTACCCGTGACCGCATTTTTGCCAACGCGCTCATCCCAGAAGCCAACGCCCGGCCTCACTGGCAGCAAAACCCGCAGCAGGTGATCTCGATGACGCAGTGCTTTGGTTGCTGGACGCAGTGTGGTGTACGGGTTCGCGTTGACACTGAGCAAGGCAAAGTGCTGCGCATTGCGGGCAACCCTTATCATCCGTTGTCGCACGAGCACCATATAGACGCCTCCGTCCCCTTTGCCACGGCAATGGAACAACTGGCCGGGGAGTCAGGTCTTGACGCACGTTCTACCGCCTGCGCCCGTGGCGCAACCTTACTCGAAGGTCTGTACAGCCCGCTACGAATTCTGGAGCCTATGAAGCGCGTCGGTAAACGCGGTGAAGGAAAATGGCAGCGCATCAGCTTCGAACAGCTGATCAAAGAGGTGGTGGAAGGTGGCGATTTGTTTGGTGAAGGCCACGTTGATGGTCTGAGAGCCATCCACGATCCCACTACACCGCTTGATGCGAAACATCCCGGCTTTGGCCCAAAATCCAATCAACTGCTGGTCACCAATACCAGCGATGAAGGACGTGATACCTTTTTACGTCGCTTCGCACTGAACAGTTTCGGCAGTAAAAACTTCGGTGCTCATGGCGCTTACTGCGGCCTGGCCTATCGGGCCGGTTCCGGCGCGTTAATGGGCGATCTGGATAAAAATACCCACGTGAAACCCGACTGGGATAACGTCGAATTCGCGCTGTTTATGGGCACCTCTCCGGCGCAATCCGGCAACCCGTTTAAGCGCCAGGCCCGCCAATTGGCCAGCGCCCGTTTACGTGACGACTTCCGCTATGTTGTGGTGGCGCCAGCCCTGCCATTAACCACGGTGCTGGCTGACGATCGCGGTCACTGGCAGCCCGTACGACCGGGAAGCGACTCCGCGCTGGCTATGGGGATGATAAGCTGGATTATCGATAAACAACGCTATAACGCTGATTATCTCGCCATTCCCGGCGTGCTGGCCATGCAGCAGGCTGGAGAAAAAAGCTGGACTAACGCTACGCATCTGGTGATTACCAATGAAATTCCAACGCTTGCCGGACAACACCTGACCCTCGCCCATCTGAGTGCAAACGCAGCCCAGGAGCCGGTGGTCGTCAACGAGGCCGGTGAGATTGTCGCCGCCAGCAGTTGCCCGCGCGCTCAGCTGTTTGTTACCCGTGAAGTGACGCTGGCCGACGGGCAGACAGTAACGGTAAAAAGCAGCTTCCAGTGTCTGCGTGAGTCCGCAAAGAAACTGTCGCTAACGCAGTACAGCCAGCAGTGTGGGGTGTCAGAAGCAGACATTGCCGCTCTGGCCGACGCATTCACCCGCCACGGGCGTAAAGCGGCAGTGATCACGCACGGCGGTATGATGGCAGGTAATGGATTTTATAACGCCTGGTCGGTGATGATGCTCAATGCGCTGATTGGCAACCTTAGTCTTGAAGGCGGCGTGTTCGTCGGCGGCGGCAAATTTAATGGCGCCACCGACGGTCCGCGCTACAACATGGACAGCTTCGCCGGGAAGGTAAAACCGAAAGGGTTAAGCATCGCGCGCAGTAAAACCGCTTATGAGTCTTCGGAAGAGTACCGCAATAAGGTGGCTGCCGGGCAATCGCCCTTCCCGGCTAAAGCGCCGTGGTATCCGTTTGTCGCCGGTCAGCTTACCGAACTCCTCGTCTCGGCGCTTGAAGGTTACCCTTATCCGCTGAAAGCCTGGATCTCCAACATGACCAACCCGTTTTACGGCATTGCGGGGTTACGCGGCGTGGCGGAAGAAAAGCTCAAGGATCCTGCTCGTCTGCCGCTGTTTATTGCCATTGACGCCTTTATGAACGAAACCACGGCGCTGGCAGATTACATCGTGCCGGATACCCACAACTTCGAAAGCTGGGGATTCAGCGCTCCGTGGGCGGGCGTGGCCAGCAAAGCCACCACCGCGCGTTGGCCAGTTGTCAGATCGGCGACCAGCCTCACGGCTGACGGCCAACCGGCCTCGATGGAGTCTTTCTGTATTGCAGTGGCAAAGCGCATCGGGCTACCTGGATTCGGCGACAATGCAATTACCGATCCGCAAGGTAATCACTATCCGTTAAACCGTGCGGAAGATTACTACCTGCGTCTCGCGGCCAATATTGCGTTTATGGGCAAAGCTCCGGTTGCTGAAGCACAGCCGGAAGACATAGCGCTGACCGGGGTCCAGCGGATCATGCCTGTGATGACCCAAACGTTGAAAACCGATGAAATCAGCCGAGTGGCGTTTATCTACTCCCGCGGCGGGCGCTTTGCGTCGGACAACAGCGGGCGAGTTGATAACCGCGTCGGCAATGCCTGGGAAAAACCGCTCCAAATCTGGAATGCGAACGTCGCCGCGCACCGCCATGCGATTACCGGCGAGCGCTTCAGCGGCTGCCCGGCCTGGTATCCATCACGTCTGTCAGATGGACGTGCGGTCGAGGAGTTGTTCCCGGAACAAGAGTGGCCGTTGAAACTGATTTCCTTTAAATCCAATACCATGTCCAGCGCCACGGCGGTTATCCCACGCCTTCATCATCTGAAGCCGGTTAATCTGGTGGCGCTCAATCCACAGGATGGTCAGCGGTATGGTTTAGCACACGGCGATATCGTGCGTATCACCACCCCCGGTGGTCAGGCGCAAGCGCAGATAAGCCTGCTGCATGGCGTCATGCCGGGTGTTATCGCCATCGAGCATGGTTACGGGCATAAAGAAATGGGCGCGGCACGGCATACCCTCGACGGTGAGCCGATGGCGTTTGATGAGCAGATTAAGTCGGGGATTAATCTCAACGAGTTGGGTTTTGCGGACCCAACCCGACAGGTAGCCAATACCTGGCTTGACTGGGTGTCGGGTGCGTCGGTGCGTCAGGGGTTGCCAGCGAGAATTGAGCGAGTGTAGCTCTGGTGCCACATGGCAACGCGAACGCGTTTTACCCGGCCTACAGGACGTCGTAGGCCGGATAAAGCACTGCCGCCACCCGGCAAAAAGCAGATTAGTTGTTTACCGGGATCACCGCACCTTTATATTTAGTACGGATCCAGTCCTGGATCTCTTTTGAATGCAGGACATCAACCAGCGCTACGATATCCTTTTTCTTCTCGTCGCCACGATGCACGGTAATGATGTTGGCATACGGGTTGTTTTCACCACTTTCAACAGCAATAGGATCTTTCACTGGATCCAGCCCGGCGTCGATGGCGTAGTTGGCGTTAATCACCACCGCATCGCCTTCGTCGTTGTTATACATCTGCGGTAACAGCGCGGCTTCCACGTTTGGCAGGAACTTCAGCTTTTTCGGGTTTTCGACGATATCGCTAATGCGCGCAGTTACTTTATCCACGCCCGGCTTCAGCTTGATCACCCCCTCTTTTTCGAAAATCGACAGAATACGGCCTTCCTCAGATACCGCATCACGCATGATGACTTTGCCGCCTTCCGGCAGATCTTTAAGTGATTTCACTTTTTTCGAATAGATACCAATCGGCTCAATGTGAATCGCTCCGGCGCTGACGAAGTCATACGTTTTATCGCCTGCATGGTCTTTAATCACGCTGTTCAGGTACGGAATATGCTGGAAGTAGTTGGCGTCAATCCCACGGCCAGCCAGCGCAGTGTTCGGCAGAATGTAATCCTGGAACGGTTTAATCTCCAGATCGATCCCCTGCTTCGCCAGAATCGGTTTGGCCTGTTCAAGGATCTCCGCATGCGGCACGTTAGACGCGCCAACGGTCAGAGTATCAGCCCAGGAGGCAAAGCTCAGGGCGCTTAAGGTTGCTGCGGCGAGTAACGTCAGTGATTTTTTCATGATTATGGTTTCCGTATTTTATTAGCGTTTATCTAACAGAGAGGTGATCACATCGCCGCAAAGCTGGATGATGAAGACAATGAGCAAAATCGTCACCGTCGCCACCAGCGTGACGTCGCTGTGGTTGCGCTGGAATCCTTCCAGATAGGCCAAATTCCCTAAACCACCGGCACCAATTACCCCTGCCATCGCGCTGTAGCTCACCAGCGCAATTAGCGTCACGGTGATCCCGGACACCAGAGCAGGAGATGATTCCGGCAGTAAAACTCGAAAAATAAGTGTGCTCAGTCGTGCGCCCATTGAACGCGTCGCTTCAATAACGCCTTTATCCACTTCACGCAGAGCGATTTCGACCAGACGCGCATAAAACGGCGCTGCCCCCACGATCAGCGCAGGCAACGCGGCATTGGCGCCGAGAATGGTGCCTACCATCGCTTTGGTAAACGGGATCAGCAGCACGATCAAAATGATGAATGGGATCGAACGAAAGATATTCACCACCAGCGAAATAGCGCTATATACCGCGCGATTAGGGAACAATCCGCCGCGCGCGGTCAGGAACAATGCCAGACCAAGCGCGATGCCCAGAATAAAGGTCGCCGCCCCCGAAAGAGCTGTCATATACAGCGTTTCCTGGGTTGCCGCTAACAGTTGATCCCACTTCAGATGGGGAAACAGTTCTTCAGCCATGTTGAATCACCTCGCCTTCAATGTCGCTCTGGCGCAGGTCGGCCAAAATATTGTTCAATTGTTCCTCAGAGGCCACCACGTGCACCCAGAGTTGCCCAAACACGCCGTGTGCGGTTTGCGTCATCTTGCCGTGCAAGATGTTGAACGGCAGGCCATAGCGCAGGGTCAATTCCCCAACCACAGGCCGATGGGTACGTTGCCCGGTAAAGGTTAATTTGATAACCACCCCACCCAACTCGCTTGCCAGCTGCGGATTAAACTCGTCTTCTTCGGTGTACTGGCTCACCTGACGAACAAACTGTCGGGTAATAGGCTGCTGAGGATGGGTAAAGACGCTGAGCACATCACCTTCCTCAACGACCTTGCCGTTTTCCATTACCGCGACGCGATCGCAGATTTTGCGTACCACGTGCATTTCATGAGTGATCAGCACAATGGTCAATTTGAAGCGACGGTTTATATCGAGGAGTAAATCGAGGATCTGATCGGTAGTTTGCGGATCCAGCGCCGAGGTGGCTTCGTCACACAGCAGGACATCTGGATTGTTCGCCAGCGCGCGAGCAATTCCTACACGCTGTTTTTGCCCACCGCTGAGCTGGGAAGGATACGCATTTTCACGACCGCTCAGCCCAACCAGCGTAATCAGTTCAGCAACCCGCGTTTTGATGGACGCTTTGGACGCACCGGCGATTTGCATAGAGAACGCAATGTTTTCGCTAACGGTCCGCGACCACAGCAAATTGAAGTGTTGAAACACCATGCTGATTTTCAGTCGCGCCTGGCGTAACGATTCCCCACTGGCGGCCGAGATATCGTGGCCGTTAATCGTCACGCTGCCGGAGGTCGGTTTTTCGAGACCATTGAGCAAACGAATTAAGGTGCTTTTACCTGCCCCGCTGTAACCAATAATGCCGTAAATCTGCCCCTGTTCAACCGTCAGGTTGACGTTATCGACAGCGGTGATGGCAAGCCTGCCTGGCGTAAACACTTTCGAAATATTTTTCAGGACAATCATGTCGTTTGGGTATCCGCTGCTGCTTATTGTTCTTCTGCTAGCGCTTTTGGCTGTTTAGCAGTATGGATGTCCAAACGAGTGTAATCAGTGGAATTGGCTTTTAAAATGAATTAAAACGCATTTGATATAACTTTTAGAAATATAGTACTGCATCGACGTCAACGGCATAAAACGTAGTCATCGAGATGTTAAATGCAGTTTGTTGCGCAACAAATCGCAAGCCCAATAGCCTCTTTATCCATACCGATGAACAAATTAATGAATAATTTTTGTAAAACTGCACAGAAGTGTTTTGAAACGCTGTTTCCATTTTCCTTTTTGATAATTTTCAGCGTATAATGCGCGCCAATTGTCTCTTGAATGGTTTCAGCACATTGACCTGTAAAACTCAACGACTACAGAACTCACCATCCCGTTGGGCTGAAACACAAGCACACATTCCTCTGCACGCTTTTTCGATGTCACCTATCCTTAGAGCGAGGCATCACAACTTTCGTAACTCAGGTTTAGCTTCCCATCCGTGCGCGATGGGAGCCAGATTTCCATATCCTTCTCAACTTAAAGACTAAGACTGTCATGAAAAAGACGAAAATTGTTTGCACCATCGGTCCGAAAACCGAATCCGAAGAGATGTTAACCAAAATGCTGGACGCGGGCATGAACGTCATGCGTCTGAACTTCTCCCACGGCGACTATGCAGAACACGGTCAGCGCATCAAGAATTTGCGCAACGTCATGAGCAAAACCGGCAAAAAAGCCGCAATCCTGCTCGACACCAAAGGTCCTGAAATCCGTACCATCAAACTGGAAGGAGGTAACGACGTTTCCCTGAAAGCGGGCCAGACCTTCACCTTCACCACCGACAAATCTGTCGTAGGCAACAACGAAATCGTTGCTGTAACTTACGAAGGCTTCACTAAAGATCTGTCTGTCGGCAACACCGTTCTGGTTGATGATGGTCTGATCGGCATGGAAGTTACCGCCATCGAAGGTAACAAAGTTATCTGTAAAGTGCTGAACAACGGCGACCTGGGCGAAAACAAAGGCGTTAACCTGCCGGGCGTTTCCATCGCGCTGCCAGCACTGGCTGAAAAAGACAAACAAGACCTGATCTTCGGTTGCGAGCAAGGCGTTGACTTCGTTGCAGCGTCCTTTATCCGTAAACGTTCTGACGTCGTTGAAATCCGTGAGCACCTGAAAGCGCACGGCGGCGAAAACATCCAGATCATCTCCAAAATCGAAAACCAGGAAGGCCTGAACAACTTCGACGAAATCCTCGAAGCGTCTGACGGCATCATGGTTGCGCGTGGCGATATGGGCGTTGAGATCCCGGTTGAAGAAGTTATCTTCGCGCAGAAGATGATCATCGAAAAATGTATCCGTGCACGTAAAGTCGTTATCACTGCGACCCAGATGCTGGACTCCATGATCAAAAACCCGCGTCCGACCCGCGCTGAAGCCGGTGACGTAGCGAACGCCATCCTCGACGGTACCGACGCAGTAATGCTGTCTGGCGAGTCTGCAAAAGGTAAATACCCGCTGGAAGCCGTTACCATCATGGCGACCATCTGTGAGCGTACTGACCGTGTGATGACCAGCCGTCTGGACTTCAACAACGACAGCCGCAAACTGCGCATCACCGAAGCCGTTTGCCGTGGCGCGGTTGAAACTGCTGAAAAACTGGACGCGCCGCTGATCGTCGTCGCAACCCAGGGTGGTAAATCCGCTCGCGCAGTACGTAAATACTTCCCGGATGCCACCATCCTGGCGCTGACCACCAACGAAACTACCGCGCGTCAGCTGGTGCTGAGCAAAGGCGTTGTTGCACAGGTGGTTAAAGAAATCAGCTCTACCGATGATTTCTATCGTCTGGGTAAAGAAGTCGCTCTGGAAAGCGGCCTGGCTCAAAAAGGTGACGTTGTGGTTATGGTTTCTGGTGCACTGGTTCCGAGCGGCACCACCAACACCGCATCCGTTCACGTGCTGTAATAATTCCATCGCGAATTAATTTGCTAAAAAAAGCGCCCTGGTGGCGCTTTTTTTATTTTATCGATAGCCACAATTAATAAAAAATCAAATCGGATTTCACTATCTAATCCGTGATTATCTAAGATGAATCCGATGGAAGCTTTCTGTTTTCACTCGGGTTTTTAGCCGTTTTTGCACAATTCGATGCTTCTTTGAGCGAACGATCAAAAATAAGTGCATTCCCATCAAAAAAATATTCTCAACATAAAAAAGTTTGTGTAATACTTGTAACGCTACATGGAGATTAACTCAATCTAGAGGGTATTAATAATGAATCGTACTAAACTGGTACTGGGCGCGGTAATCCTGGGTTCTACTCTGCTGGCAGGTTGCTCCAGCAACGCTAAAATCGATCAGCTGTCTTCTGACGTTCAGACTCTGAACGCTAAAGTTGACCAGCTGAGCAACGACGTGAACGCAATGCGTTCCGACGTTCAGGCTGCTAAAGATGACGCAGCTCGCGCTAACCAGCGTCTGGACAACGCAGCTACTAAATACCGCAAGTAATAGTATCTGTGTAATAAAAATGGCGCACATTGTGCGCCATTTTTTTGCTCTGAATTCCCCTTCCCTGTTATTGTGTAGCGCGCACCTCAGCATCTCCTCCCGGCACGCCATTTTGCGCAGACTTCACTTCTGGCCCATTGCTCGCGACCGATGCTTGCCCGGCAGTGACGGTGACTGGATAACCTGCGCGACGATACAACGCCCTTTCCACCAGACTGTTATCCACCGCTTTATTATCTTTAAACTGGGTGAAACCGGCTGGCAGCACATACGGCATGGTCTGGACGTTTTGCTCCTCTTCCGGCGACAGCGGTCGATGCACTTCGACATACCTCATTCCGTTCGGCTCAATCGAATATTTTATCGGCTCATTAATCACCTTGACCGGCGTGCCTGTGCGGACCTGAGCAAACAGTGCTTTAATGTCCGGCGCGTTCATGCGAATACAACCAGAACTCACACGCAGGCCCACGCTGTCCGGCGCGCTGGTGCCATGGATCAGATACTCACCGTTTCCATGCGCCAGACGCAGTGCAAAGCGTCCTAACGGGTTATTTGGCCCAGCAGGTACAACAGGCGGTAATGTGATGCCGCGCTCCAGAGAGCGTTTACGGATGCCTGGTGTAGGGGTCCAGGTAGGATTCGGGATTTTCTGCCCAACCCGGGTTTCCATTACCGGCGTTTCCAGCCCCTGCAAACCGATACCAATTGGGAATACCTGAACAATATTCTCTCCTGGCGGGAAGTAATACAGACGCAGTTCCGCCAGATTCACAATAATGCCTTCGCGTGGTGCATCCGGCAGCAGTAATTGTGAGGGAATAGTAATCAGGGTTCCGGGTTTAGGTACGGGGGCAATAGTATTGTTGGCTTCAAGGATCAGCATGGCAGCGGTATCAAACTTACGGGCTATCGCCTGTAGGTTTTTATCGCCTTCCTGCACGGTGTAGGTTTGGTTTTGCCCAACAAGGCGGCTGTTCGCCTGGGGCAAAGGATAATCGACCGCCCATGCGGCCTGAATAGCGCTGTAAGCGCCGATTAGCATTAACGTAATAACAGACGCGCGTTTCATACTCACTCACCCCCCTGGCGTTCTTGCCGGACGGCGGCGAGCGCCCAATCCGGCTTACGAGTCACTGCGTTGCCTTACACGAACGCTTTCAAGTCGGTCTGAAAGTTAACGTGTTTTATCAGTTTAGCTAAGAGTTGCGGCTTTGGCGCGAATAGCCCGAATCATCGCCTCCAGCCCTTGTGAACGAGACGGCGTGAGGTGCTGTGCGAGCGCCATTTTTTCAAACCACGGACGCACATCAAAATTCACAATATCCTGGGCCGTCATGCGATCATACAAAATGAATACCACGGCAATAAGTCCTTTCACAATTGCCGCATCACTGTCGCCCTGTAATTCAATAATCCCTTCGCCATTCTGGTTCATAACAATCCATACCTGACTTTGACATCCCTGGATGCTATTTTCCGGGCAGCGTAAGTCGTCGTTTAATTCCGGCAAACGCTGACCCAGCTCAATAATGTACAGGTATTTCTCTTCCCAATTAGCGCAACGCAGAAAATTACGCAACAACTTTTCTTTATCCGGTAGCGCAGCCATAACGCCTCCCTGTTAGCCCAGTAAATGATGAATACGCTTGAGGCCCGTTACCAGGCGATCCACTTCTTCATGGGTGTTGTACATTGCAATCGACGCCCGACACATAGCAGGAACGTTATAGTAGGCCATCAGCGGCATAGCGCAGTGATGCCCCGTCCGCACGGCTATTCCATAGTTATCAAGAAAACTGCCGACGTCAAAGGCGTGATGTTTACCAAGGTTAAATGCAATCACACCCAGGCGGTTATCCGGTCCGTAGAGTGTCAAATCCGGCACATCCGCGAGCTGCTCCAACGCATAGCGCATCATGAACTGTTCATATTCGCTGATTTCAGTAAGCCCCAGTGCTGAAACATACTCAATAGCCGCGCCGAGTCCGATAATACCTCCGGTGTTTGGCGTTCCGGCTTCAAAACGCCAAGGGGCTTTAGCCCACGTTGTTCCCTGACTCAAACTCACCGTCGCAATCATTGAACCACCGCCTTCCCAGGGTGGCATCTCCTGCAACAGCGACTCTCTGGCATACAGAACGCCAATACCGGTTGGTCCATAAAGTTTATGCCCGGAGAAAACATAAAAATCGCAATCCAGTGCCTGGACATCCACCTGATGATGCATCACCGCCTGCGCGCCATCCACCAACACTTTTGCGCCGTATTGATGCGCCAGCTCAATCATTTCCGATAACGGGTTCTCGGTACCCAACACGTTAGAAACGTGGGTAATCGCCAGCAGTTGCGTACGATCGTCAAACAGCGTCGGCAGCGTCTCCAGCTGCAACGTACCATCGGCATTGAGCGGAATAACGCGCAGCTCTGCCCCTACGCGGGCACACAGCATCTGCCAGGGCACAATATTGGCGTGGTGCTCCATTTCGCTGATGATAATGTTATCGCCCGCTCGCACATTGCTGCTGCCCCAGCTGTTCGCCACCAGATTGATGCCTTCCGTCGTACCACGAACAAACACCAGCTCTTCCGCTGAGCGGGCGTTAATAAACAACGAGGCAAGCTTGCGCACATTTTCCATTTTTTCCGTGGCCTGGGCGCTCAGCGTATGAATACCGCGGTGGACCGCCGCATAGCCGTGACGATAAAACTCGGCCTCGGCATCAATCACCTGATTGGGTTTTTGCGCGCTGGCAGCGCTGTCCAGATACGCCAACGGTAAACCGTTCACTTCACGCGTCAGGACCGGAAAGTCAGCCCGTACTTTTTCAATGGGAAATGTCATGCTGCGCCTCCCGGCAAGCGTTGGGCGATCCGCGCCAGTACCTGTTGTTTCAGCGTTTCATCGCCCAGGGCTTCCGTCAGCTCAGCGGCAAACGCATAGAGAATCATGTGTTGAGCATCCTGCTGGCCGATCCCTCGCGAACGCAGATAGAACATCTGCTCGTCGTCGATCCGTCCTACCGTCGCCCCGTGGCTGCATTTCACATCGTCGGCGTAGATTTCGAGCTGTGGCTTGGTATCCACCTCCGCCAGCTTTCCGAGCAACAAATTATTGTTGGTCATCTGACCGTCGGTTTTGATGGCGTGCTGGGCGACGTTGATCAGACCATTGAAGACCGCTCGTCCCTTATCGCTGACAATCGTTTTATGCAGCTGGCGACTGTTGCAATACCCTTTGTTGTGCTCAAGCCAGGTCCGTGTATCACAGACTTCATTTTTCACCGGCATCGCCAGACTGTTCAGCCGAAGCGTGGTGTTTTCACCGTCAAGCTGCGTACTGGTGTTATGGCGCAATACCGCATCACCAAGCAAGAAACTGTGGCTAACGGCAGTAGCATCCGCGCCCAATTGAATGTCATTATGCGCAAAGTGGTGACTAAACGGATTTTCGAACGCCAGTTTGATATGGCGCAAATGGGCGTTTGCCGCGACGTTCATCGTTAAGCGTGCGCCGGTGAAATGGCGACGCTCGCTGAGGCTGGCATAGTGTTCAATAACGGTGGCTTCTGCGCCTTCCGCTAGCTCCAGATGGTGGCGATAGTGCGCCGTATTCACCTCATCGCCCGCCAGCCCCTGGGTTATGTGCAGCAGCAGCAGCGGTTTCGCGGGGCGCTGGTTACGCTTCACCTGAATGTGCGTTACGCTACGGGACAGGCTTTCGGTAAGGTGCAAAAACACTTCCGGTTGGATAGCCTCTGGCAGCGCCTGGCGCGCATCGTCAATGGTAATGTCAAAACCGCTACCGTCTGTACTGTCGCTGAGCGTCGGAGAGAATTGCCCGTCAACAAACACCAGTCGTACAGCATCAATTGTCGGCGACAACGCTGCACATTGGGCTGACGTTATCTCAGCGACATGACTGACAAACTGGCTGTTGGTTAATCCCTCCAGCGGCGTGTATTTCCAGTCCTCATGCTTCCGCGTTGGCAGCCCCAGACGCAGCATCTGTTGCAAGTGCTGCTGCGCATGGTGTGAGCGTGTCTCCCCTTGCGTCTCAAACAGATGGTGCCACTGTTGCAGCACGTTACTGCTGTTCGCTAAGCCAGCCATAACCTTGCTCCTCCAGTTGTTTGACCAGCGTAAAATCGCCGGACTTCACAATTCGCCCCTGGTAGAGAACGTGAACAAAATCGGGTTTGATATAGTCCAGGATGCGCTGATAGTGAGTGACGATAATGAATGAGCGTTTCCCGTCACGCAGCGAGTTCACGCCATCCGCAACGATTTTCAGCGCATCAATATCCAGCCCAGAGTCTGACTCATCAAGAATGCACAACTGAGGCTCCAGCACGGCCATTTGCAGAATGTCATTACGTTTTTTCTCACCGCCGGAGAAACCGACGTTTACCGAGCGCGTGAGCAAATCTTCCGGCATCTTCAGCAGCGCTATTTTCTCTTCCATCAGATCCTGGAAGTCGAATCGATCCAGCGACTCTTCGCCACGGTAACTTCGCACCGCATTCAGCGCCGTTTGCAGGAAAAACTGGTTACTGACGCCAGGGATTTCCACCGGATACTGGAATGCCATGAAGATCCCTTCACCGGCCCGGTCTTCCGGCGACAGTTCCAGTAAATCTTTGCCGTTGAACTCTACCGTCCCGCCAGTGACGTCGTAGTCTTCCCGCCCAGCGAGAGTTGCAGAAAGCGTACTTTTCCCCGAACCGTTTGGTCCCATAATGGCGTGAACTTCTCCGGGGCGAACCTCAAGGCTCAACCCACGCAGGATCGCCTTATCTTCCACACTGACCTGTAAATCTTTGATGCTTAACATGTGCTTTCCTTAAAATTTAACCGACGCTGTGCTCAAGACTTATGGCGAGAAGTTTTTGCGCTTCCACGGCAAACTCCAGCGGCAGTTCAGAGAACACGTCTTTACAGAAACCATTCACGATCATCGAAATGGCGTCCTCTTCACTGATGCCGCGCTGCAGGCAGTAAAACAACTGGTCTTCACCAATACGCGACGTGGTGGCTTCATGTTCAAGCTGGGCGCTATTGTTACGACACTCCACATACGGGAAGGTGTGTGCCCCACAATCCGCACCGATCAACATCGAGTCGCATTGGGTATAGTTGCGGGCGTTAGTAGCGGTCGGCATGATTTTCACTAAGCCGCGATAACTGTTCTGGCTGTGTCCGGCGGAGATCCCTTTCGAGATAATGGTCGATTTGGTGTTTTTGCCAATGTGGATCATTTTGGTGCCGGTATCGGCCTGCTGATGTCCACTGGTCAGCGCGACGGAGTAGAATTCGCCGATCGAGTTGTCGCCACGCAAAATGCAGCTTGGGTATTTCCAGGTAATGGCCGAGCCGGTTTCCGACTGCGTCCACGACATTTTGCTGTTTTCGCCTTCGCAGAGTGCGCGCTTGGTGACGAAATTCAAAATACCGCCCGTATTGCCATCGCCGGGAAACCAGTTTTGCACCGTGGAGTATTTCACTTCGGCATCTTTGTGGATGATGACTTCCACCACCGCCGCGTGTAGTTGGTAACTGTCGCGCACCGGGGCTGAACAGCCTTCGATATAGCTGACGTAGCTGCCCTCATCCGCAACCAGAATGGTGCGTTCAAACTGCCCGGTTTTTTCCGCATTGATACGGAAATAGGTCGACAGCTCCATTGGGCAACGTACGCCTTTCGGTACATAAATAAACGTGCCGTCAGATGCCACCGCCGCATTCAGCGCGGCAAAGAAATTGTCATTGCCAGGGACAACCGTGCCCAGGTACTGTTTTACCAGCTCAGGATGATCGTGAATGGCCTCACCGAACGAACAGAAAATAATGCCCTGTTCCGCCAGTTTGTCGCGATAGGTGGTCGCTACCGATACCGAGTCGAAAATGGCATCAACCGCAACTTCTTTGCCTTCACGTACCGGCACGCCAAGCTGTTCGAATGCGTCCTCAACCTCTTTGCTTAAAAATGCATTCGCGCCCGTTTGCTGTACCGCTCCCGGTTCAGACGCACAGGTTTCATCGCAGTTACCGCAGGAAGGTGCGGAGTAATAGCTGTACTCCTGATAATTCAGTTTGTCGTAATGCGCTTTAAGCCAGTGTGGTTCTTCCATGGTCAGCCACGCTTTAAAGGCATTCAGGCGAAATTCCAGCATCCAGTCGGGTTCATTTCGTTTTGCCGAAATCGCGCGCACGACATCTTCATTGATCCCTTTTGCCAGCTCATCGGTTTGCAGTTGGGTGAAGAAGCCCTCTTTGTAATTAAGGTGCCCGCCAGCCCAGGTGTTGACATCGTCAGTTGCTTCAGTATTACGAGACATAGTACCGCCTATACCCCAAAACTTTCGCCACAGCCGCATTCGTTCTGGGCTTTCGGGTTATGAAATTTAAATAACTGGTTTAATCCTTCGCGAACGAAATCGACTTCTGTGCCGTCAATGAACGGCATCGCCTGCAACGGCACATAAAGTCTGGCGCCCTCCGTTTCAAACAGCAGATCGTCTTTTTCGGGTTGGCGGACGGTATCCAGCACGTAACCGAATCCCGCGCACCCTGTTTGCTTCACGCCTAAACGCACACCCAACATGTCAGGTTGCTTTGCCACCAGTTCACGGATATGCGCCGCAGCCGCTGGCGTTAACGTCAGCCCACGCCAGGCAAAATCGTCCGGGTTAAATGTTCCTGAATGCAATTCCATAGAGTTACCTCGAGTCACTAGCTTTTAAGCTATAACACCATGTTAGTGATAATGATTATCACTTCAACCCCTCAACAGCAGGGGCATTCGGGTTAATCGCCCTTTTTGGCTACTTTTAATAAGCATAGACCCTGCAGCGAGGGTTTACAGGGATGGATTATTTTGTTCAATGCATTGATTAATAATGGATTATGAAAATCCAATCGTTCAGTCAGGTCAAATGACAAAAGATGTATAGAAAATGTCTATTTAAGGGATAGGTGGGGATGAAGGTAGGGAAAAACAATTCAAATAATAAACAAACAACGAAAAACCCTTAAGTCTGCTTGCTGGCAGGCTTAAGGGTTCCGGCCCCATCCGGCGCTTATCTCCGGCACTCATATTGGCTTAGCTCTTGAAGGGGCGATAAGAAGAATCTCATACACCGATTAGTTTTTTTTAACACTAATTGCGGTTTGACTATTTTATAAACGCGTTCAATCACATATTTAACGCTGTGCTTCACTGAGCGTGTCCAGCAGCAGGCGTAGCCCTGCGGGTTGATGTTCACGCGAAAGGTATAAACCATAAATCGGCAGGCACTTAGGTT
The DNA here is from genome assembly GCF_030332805.1 of Citrobacter sp. Cpo065. Taxonomy (NCBI): domain Bacteria; kingdom Pseudomonadati; phylum Pseudomonadota; class Gammaproteobacteria; order Enterobacterales; family Enterobacteriaceae; genus Citrobacter; species Citrobacter sp. Cpo065. The sequence continues at coordinate 141,389 of NZ_JAOWHC010000034.1, read as the reverse complement.
GAAGTTCTGGCAGTAATCGAATTAGCTTTCCCTGCTCCAGCCCTTCCTGCGCCTCCAGCTCTGGTACCAACGCAATCCCCATTCCGGCCACCGCCGACTCGCAGAGCAGCGAAGAGATCCCTGCACTCAAATTCCCTTTGATTGCAACGGAGACAGGCTGCCCCTGAGGATCCAAAAAGTGCCAGGATTGTCCGGCAAAACCGCTGTAGTACAGGCAATTGTGCCGTGTGAGATCGTCGATTGTCTCAGGCGTGCCATGTTGATGCAGATAATCTGCAGACGCGCAAAGCACCGATTTACAGTCGCCCAACCGACGGGCAATAGTCCCTGGCTCTGGATTATCCGTTATGCGGATCGCCACATCGATGCGTTCCCCCACAAGGCTTACCGGTTGATTATTGATCTCCACCTCAATACGTAATTGCGGATATTGCGCCATAAACGTCGGCAGAACCGGAGCAAGAATATGCATCGCGGTAAAATGGGCGCAGGCTACACGTAGCGTGCCGGAGGGAATTTGCGCGGCACTGGCGGCACCAATATCCAGCGAAAGTTGCGCCAGAGAACGTGTTTTCACTAATGCCTCTTCACCCGCTGGCGTGATCGTCAAGCGACGCGATGAGCGATGGATAAGCCTTGCGCCTGCCCATTTTTCCATCTCGTCGAGATAACGACTGACCATCGGACGGGAAAGCCCCAACGCACGCGCGGCTGCGCTCAGGCTACCCAAATCACAGATATGGTTGAATACCGTTGCCGCCATCACTCTGTCCATTGTTCCCATCCGATCGTTTTATGAAACTCAGCATGTCCTAATGAGGGAATTCTAACAGATCCGAATATCCTTAAAATACGGGAACTATCAAAAGACAATTTCCTGCACAAGGTTACCTGGTATGAAAGTTAAAACTCTGGCCCTGCTGTTACCTCTGTTTGCGTCTTCAGCTTTCGCCGCGCCGCTACAGCTGGACGTCTATAATCCACAGGATAAGGCTATTTTCCCGGTTTCTTCGACGCTGGTGTCTGGCCCAAAAGAGGCGATTTTGTTTGACGCCCAGTTCAGTACCAAAGATGGTGAACAACTGGTGCAAATGATTCGCGCCAGCGGTAAAACGCTGAAGGCTATTGTGATCACCTCCGGCGATCCCGATTTCTATTTTGGTCTGGAGCCCATCGTTAAGGCCTTCCCACAGGTAAAAGTCCTGGCAACGCCGCAGGTGGTAGACCATATCCGCGCCACCAAAGAGGCCAAGCTGCAGTTCTGGGGCCCGCAAATGAAGGACGGCGCACCAACATCGCTCACCGTTCCGCAGGCGACTACGCAAACGCAGTTCACGGTTGATGACGAAACGCTGGAACTGCGTCACGCCAACGATTATGCAGCGTATATCTGGATCCCGGCGAATCGAGCCATTATTGGCGGCACAGGCGTGGCTTCAGGTATTCACGTCTGGACGGCGGATACACAGTCTGAACAACAACGTAGTGCATGGCGTAGCGTACTGAGCGAAATACAGAGCTTACAGCCCACTCAGGTGGTCCCGGGTCATTACATTGGCGACCGCCCAACCGGTGATAAAGCTATTCGCTTCACCCAGGACTATTTGCAGTCGTTTGAGCAGGCGATAGGGGCGAAGAAAGGATCGGACTATGTGATTAAAACCATGACGGCAGCATGGCCAGGCCTTGCAGACGTAAGCTCGCTGGAACTAAGTGCGAAGGTTAACAGCGGCGAGATGAAGTGGTAATGAAGATTTAAGGCAAAAAATAACCCCGAACGCGTGTCGGGGTTTCGTTACGATAAGCATACCGGAATCAATGAACGCCCATGCGCCAGGCAAAATAGATCTCTTCTTTCAGTTCAGTGGAAGAGAGCGCCAACAGATCTGCAAACTCCAGCTCAAGCTGTTTCAGCCTTTTCAGGTACTGAGCCGGTGAAAGATCGGTTTTATCACGACGTAAAAATTCTATTGCCAGTTGGGCAGGGTCTAATTGGGTAGACATATCATCCTCGCTTGTGTTCAAAACCTGCACAGTATAACACCATTCCCTGTGCAGATAATGACCAAAAGCAATATGCATCACAAAATTGCGGTCGTCAGACGCGACGTGCAGCACAATCGACCCTGCTCATCGAAGATTTCTATTTGCCACACCTGGTGACGAGAACCTGTATGTAACGCGCGACATACACCCCTGACGAGCCCTTCCCGTGCAGAACGGATATGGTTGGCGTTGATCTCCAGGCCCACCACTTTCTGCTCACCCTGAGTACACAAGTAGCCAGCTACCGAACCAATGCTTTCCGCCAGCACCACGGATGCGCCGCCGTGCAACAACCCAAAGGGTTGTTTGGTGCGATGGTCCACTGGCATCGTAGCTTCCAGCGTATCGTCGCCAATGTGCACAAAACGAATATCGAGCAACCCAACCATATTTCCTTCACCCATGGCATTGAGAGCCTCGAGTGTGACTTCACGTTTCCAGATCATCCTATAATCTCCAGCAGTGCCTGTAATGGGTGGCGAACGCCCGTACCTTCAACGCGTTTAACCTGGCTGCGACAGGAGTACCCTGTAGCCAGACAACGGTTACGTGGCAATCGTTGCATTGCCTGGTGCCATGATAACTCATAGATCCCCAATGAGTTTTGGTGATTCTTCACTTCGTGACCGTAAGTGCCCGCCATACCACAGCACCCCACGCTGACGTTCTCCAGCTTTGCGCCAAAGCGAGCAAAAATAGCCGCCCATTGTGCAGGCGCGCCCGGTAAAGCCGTCACTTCGGTACAGTGCCCAAAGAAGTACCACGGTTCACCGCCAACAGCGACTGACTGCTGTGTTTCCACAGCTTTTGATAACCATTCGTTGGCCAGCAGCACATGGAAATCACCCCGCTGTTCTCCCAGCACCAGCTTGTATTCATCGCGATAACAAAGCACCAGCGCCGGATCAACACCCACCATCGGAATATTCAGCTTCGCTACCCGGTTAAGAAACTCGGATGTCTTTTTCGCCGTTTTGGCAAAACGGTTTAAAAAGCCTTTAATGTGCTGCGCCTTGCCATTTGGCGAAAACGGCAGCAGTACCGGCTGCATACCCAGTTTTTCTACCAGACGTATAAAATCAGCGACCACCTGCGCATCGTAATAGCTGGTGAAAGGGTCTTGTACCACCAGCACCGTACGGGCTTTTTGCTCGAGGCTGAGTAATTCGAGCTGTTCCAGCGTCATATTGGCGGAACGATGCCCCACAAGTTGGCGTTGCAGCGACGGCGCAGACAATAGCGGTAAATCAACCATTCCAATGTGCTTTTTAGCCAGATTTCGCACCAGCGGCTGATTGATGAAGAAGTTAAACGTTTTAGGCGCCCGCGCCATTAGCGGTGCATAGCTCTCAACGGTCGCCACCATATGATCGCGCAACGGGCGCAGATAACGCGTGTGGTACAGTTGCAGGAAGCGTGAGCGGAACTCCGGCACATCAATTTTAATCGGACACTGTGTGGAACAGGCTTTACACGCCAGGCACCCTGACATCGCCTCTTTTACTTCGTGCGAGAAATCGTATTCGCCCTTGCGTGCATGCCAGCTGTTGCGGGTACGGGTAATCAGCGTGCGTAAACTGGCGCGTTTCTCCGGTAGCTCTTTTTCCAGTTGCACAGGATCGATCCCGCGATCGGCCAACAGACGCAGCCACTCACGTACCAGCGTAGCTCGCCCTTTCGGAGAATGGATACGGTTAAGGCTGATTTTCATCGACGGACACATGGGGCTTTTCGCATCGAAGTTAAAGCATAACCCGTTGCCATTACACTCCATTGCCCCACGCCACTCCTGGCGTACGGCCAGCGGGATTTGACGGTCATACGTTCCGCGTTTCACCGCGTCCACTTTCATCATCGGCGCATCAACGTCTTCCGGTGGACAGATTTTGCCGGGGTTGAGCCGGTTTTGCGGATCAAACACCGATTTCACTTTGCGCAGTTCACGATACAGTTCATCACCGAAAAACGCCGGACTGTATTCCGCACGGAAACCTTTCCCGTGCTCACCCCACAACAGACCGCCATATTTTGCCGTCAGCGCGACGACATCATCAGAAATGCGTTTCATCAGCACTTCCTGCTGCGGGTCGCACATATCCAAAGCCGGCCTGACGTGCAGCACGCCAGCATCCACGTGGCCGAACATGCCGTAACTCAGACCATGGCTGTCGAGCAGCGCGCGAAACTCGGCAATATAGTCAGCCAGATGCTCCGGAGGAACGCAGGTATCCTCGGCGAACGGAATTGGCTTCGCGGAACCTTTTGCATTGCCCAGCAGACCGACAGCCTTTTTGCGCATGGCGTAAATTCGTTCGACGCCCGCCAGTTCGGTACATAGCTGCCAGCCAATAACGCCCGCTTCCTGGCGAGCGATTAACCCATCCAGGCGTTCGCAGAGTGCGCTGACCTGCGAATTAATCAAGGTTTCGTCGTCACCGGCAAACTCGACAATATTCAGGCCCAGCATCTCTTTATCCGCGACATCGGTAATCAGTTCGCTTACCGAGTGCCAGACGATGTCTTCACGCGCCAGATTGAGTACTTTGGAGTCGACGGTTTCTACCGACAATGCGCGCGCTTCCACCATCACCGGCGCGTTACGCAACGCCGAATCAAACGAATCGTACTTAACGTTAACCAACTGTCTGACTTTGGGCAGTGGCGTGATATCAAGGCGGGCTTCGGTGATAAACGCCAGCGTACCTTCAGAGCCGGTAAGAATGCGGGTTAAATCAAATTCGGTCATCTCATCGTTAAAGACGTGCCGCAGATCGTAACCCGTCAGGAAGCGATTAAGTTTCGGGAATTTATCCATGATCAGCTGTCGGTTATCACGACAACGCTCATAAACGGTCTTATAGATTCGGCCAATCGTGGTATTGCTTTTACCCAGCATTTCGGCAAGCTCGACCGGCATGGGCTGGGTATCCAGAATATCACCGCCCATCAGCACCGCACGGATGCCCAACACATGATCGGAAGTTTTACCGTAAACCAACGATCCTTGCCCGGACGCATCGGTGTTGATCATCCCGCCGAGCGTTGCCCGGTTACTGGTGGATAATTCGGGGGCAAAGAAATAGCCATATGGCTTCAGAAACTGGTTGAGCTGGTCTTTTATCACCCCGGCTTCTACCCGCACCCAACCTTCTTGCGGGTTGATTTCAATAATGCGGCTCATATAGCGGGACATATCAACAATAATGCCCTGGTTCAGCGCCTGACCGTTAGTCCCGGTGCCGCCGCCGCGCGGGGTAAAAATCAACGACGAGAATAGCGGTTCTGCCGCCAGACGGGCGATTAGCGCCACATCTGCGGTTGAACGAGGGAAAACGACAGCATCAGGAAGCAGCTGATAAATACTGTTATCCGTCGACATTGTCAGACGATCGGCATAGCTCGTTGCCGTATCACCCGTGAATCCTTGCTGCTCCAGCGCCTGCAAAAAATTGAGCACCAGCTGAACGACACCTGGCGCCTGAGAAATTTGTGGAATCATTATAGTGACCCTTTCCTGCGGTCTGTGTTGTGAATTTAATCGTTTGCGTGTTGCTTTGTTTGTTGTATCACATTTTTTTCTAATACGCTCAGCAGATTTACAGGCAGAATCCGCCTGTTCAAAACCGCTGAAATTGCTCATCATTATAGAGTGTGATTAACGTGTTCACGTCGCGTCAACGTTCTGGCGCAAAGACAAAGGTGAAAAGTATTTATGGTAAATTTCCGTCAGCCCAGGGATATTGCACAAGTGCTGCTATCGGTGCTGTTTTTAGCCATCCTGATCGTGGCCTGTCTCTGGATTGTTCAGCCCTTTATCCTCGGTTTTGCCTGGGCAGGTACGATTGTCATTGCGACCTGGCCTATCCTGCTACGCTTACAAAAATTGCTCTGGGGACGTCGTTCACTTGCCGTACTGGTGATGACGCTGTTGTTGGTGTTGTTGTTCATCATCCCCATCGCGCTGCTGGTTAACAGTATCGTCGATGGCAGCGGGCCGCTGATCCATGCCGTAACCGCAGGTGATATGACGCTACCGGATCTGGCTTGGTTGAACAGCATTCCACTGGTGGGTGCCAAAATGTATGGCGCATGGCACAGTTTACTGGATATGGGCGGTTCGGCCATTATGGCCAAGGTTCGTCCTTATATCGGTACCACCACCACCTGGTTTGTCGGTCAGGCCGCGCATATCGGCCGCTTTATGATGCACTGTGGTCTGATGCTGCTGTTCAGTGCCCTGTTGTACTGGCGCGGTGAACAGGTCGCATTAGGTATTCGTCACTTCGCTTGCCGTCTTGCCTCAAAACGTGGCGATGCTGCCATTCTGCTGGCAGCACAAGCCATTCGCGCAGTCGCATTAGGCGTTGTGGTCACCGCTCTGGTGCAGGCAGTGCTCGGGGGTATTGGTCTGGCGGTAACCGGCGTGCCTTACGCCACGCTGCTGGCGGTATTGATGATCCTGTCTTGTCTGGTGCAACTGGGGCCGTTGCCGGTGCTGATTCCGGCCATTATCTGGCTATACTGGACGGGGGATTCCACCTGGGGCACCGTGCTGTTGGTGTGGAGCGGCGTGGTCGGAACACTGGATAACGTGATTCGACCGATGCTGATTCGTATGGGTGCCGATTTGCCACTGATCCTGATTCTCTCCGGGGTCATCGGCGGACTGATTGCCTTCGGCATGATTGGTCTGTTTATCGGTCCAGTAGTGCTGGCCGTTTCCTGGCGTCTGTTTTCCGCCTGGGTAAACGAAGCCCCTGCGCCAGGTACCAATCCGGATGAAATCCTCGAAGAAATTGCTGAAATCGAACGCAATAAGTAATCCAACATCAGGCGGCAGCGCCGCCTGATTGTTTAACAATACTAATCAATCCTCCCTCTTGCGGGATTAGACCCAACCTCGCCCTTCTTTAAATAATCATTTGTGTCGCAAATTCTTTACAGTTTTTAAACTATTGAGATGAATCTGATCGACGTAAAAAATCACTATGCCTACTATTAGCCCATGGCTTTAGATCAACACATTGATTTATAAGCATGGAAATCCCCTGAGTGAAACAACGAATTGCTGTGTGTAGTCTTTGCCCAACTCCCACGTTGGGCTTTTTTTTGTCCTTCGCGCGCCACTCCACCAACCTTAACGCACCAACACATTATCTTCCCCGTCAAGGAACAAATAATATTGCACAAAATACTGTGACTCTCTTCAAGCAGAAATATCCACAGCAATGTTATTACTATTCCACCGTCTTTTATGAAGTGACCAAATAATGAACGCATTAGAACTACAGGCGATCCGCCATATTTTTGCTATGACGGTGGAAGAAAGCGCCAGGTATATCGCGCGCGATAACAATGTTGCCGCCTGGCAGCAATGGGAAAAGGGTGAAAGAGAAATTCCAGAAGACATCATCCGCATTTGTTCAGAAATGAAAGCAAGGAGGAAGTTAAGAATTAATGCAATTATCGACAAAATAAATAATCGTATCGGTAATAACACCATGCGTTTTTTCCCCGATCTGAACGCTTTTCAGGCGGTTTATCACCACGATGGTTTTCTCGACTGGAAAATCTATCAGTCGGCTGCTGTTGAACTCTATGCTCACGATCTTGAGCGTATGTGTTAAGAGATTGCAACGCCTTACCTATTTAGCCTCTTCGCTGAGTAACACATTATGAAAAACACCTATTTCTCCACTGCGATAGGGCTGTACCTAAATTACCTTGTGCACGGTATGGGGGTCATTCTGATGAGCCTCAATATGTCTTCGCTGGAACAACAGTGGCAAACCAATGCTGCGGGCGTCTCGATTGTTATTTCCTCACTCGGCATCGGCCGCTTAAGCGTTTTATTAGTGGCAGGGATGCTTTCCGATCGCTACGGTCGCAGACCATTTATTATCCTTGGTATGACCTGCTACCTGATTTTCTTTATTGGCATCATCAATACTCACAGTATTTTTCTTGCCTATGCTTTTGGTTTTTTAGCAGGAATGGCAAACAGTTTTCTCGATGCCGGAACCTATCCCAGCCTGATGGAGGCATTCCCCCGCTCCCCCAGCACAGCCAATATTTTGATAAAAGCCTTCGTCTCCAGCGGTCAGTTCCTGCTGCCAATGATCATCAGCCTGCTGGTGTGGAGCGAACTTTGGTTTGGCTGGTCCTTCCTGCTGGCGGCTGCCGTTATGATACTCAACGGCGTGTTTTTGTTTCGCTGTCGGTTTCCGCCACACCCCGGGACTCATATCGTCATCCGGGCACAACCTGCTGAACGAGAAACCGCACAACCTAAACATCGTTGCTCCCTGCTCGACCTTGCCAGTTACACCCTATACGGCTACATCGCAATGGCAACATTTTACCTGGTAAGCCAGTGGCTGGCGCAATACGGACAGTTTGTCGCAGGAATGTCCTATACGTTATCTATCAAACTGTTAAGCATTTATACCTGCGGCTCTCTACTGTGCGTGCTGATCACCGCCCCGCTGGCGCGAAAAGCAGAACGCGCGACATCGATGCTGATGCTGTATACGTTTATCTCATTTGTCGCATTGCTGATGGTTTGTCTGCATCCGACACCCTACGTGGTCATTATCTTTGCGTTTGTCATCGGTTTTTCTTCCGCAGGGGGCGTTGTGCAAATCGGTTTAACGCTCATGGCCGCACGCTTTCCGCATGCGAAGGGTAAAGCGACCGGGATTTACTATAGCGCGGGCAGCATTGCGACCTTCACCATTCCATTGATAACAGCAAAACTCTCAGAAACCAGTATTGCTCACATCATGTGGTTTGATACTGGCATAGCTGCTGTTGGGTTCCTGTTGGCGTTATTTATTGGTTATCGCAGCCACATCGCGTCAAAGCATCAGCTAAAAATGATACAAGCCGTAGAATAGCGTGGATGCAATATTGTTCCCCCCTTCTGCAAAATAATTGGCATATGTTTTAAAACATCAACAAAACACCGGCTGGCAGAGTTCAATTTCACAGTGTGTTATGCAATATACCTGGTAACTTAAACGCCATGCTATGTAGGTTCTGTGGCTGCCGCCCGGTATATTAATTACAAGGTCGCCGCAATTTAAACAATATCGACGAGCACAGAACAATTTTAAAATCCGCAAGGAGTTGTGAAAATGTCTCAAAGCAAGACCTTTAATACGCCATTTCTTTTGGCGATAACCTGTATTTATTTAAGTTATTTCCTACACGGCATTAGCGTCATTACACTGGCGCAAAATATGACCTCTCTTGCAGAAAAGTTTTCCACCGACAATGCAGGAATTGCCTATTTGATTTCAGGCATTGGTCTGGGACGACTGGTGAGCATATTATTCTTTGGCGTGCTCTCAGATAAATTTGGTCGTCGGGCTATCATTCTGTTAGGGGCTATTCTTTATATACTGTTCTTCTTCGGTATTCCCGCCAGCCCTAATCTGATGATTGCCTTTATTCTGGCCGTTTGCGTTGGCGTGGCAAACTCGGCACTGGATACCGGTGGGTACCCGGCGTTAATGGAATGCTTCCCTAAAGCCTCTGGCTCAGCCGTTATCCTGGTGAAAGCTATGGTCTCGTTTGGGCAGATGATCTACCCCATCGTCGTCAGTACCATGCTGCTCAACCATATCTGGTACGGTTATGCGGTCATTATCCCGGGAGCGTTGTTTGTAGTCATTACCCTGATGCTGCTAAAAAGTCGTTTCCCCAGCCAGATGGTGGATGCCGGCATCGCGAAAGATCTGCCACAGATGAACAGTAAACCGTTGGTCTGGCTGGAAGGTGTGGCATCCGTCATGTTTGGTGTTGCTGCCTTTTCGACTTTTTACGTCATCGTGGTCTGGATGCCGAAATATGCGATGGCCTTTGCTGACATGGCAGAATCCGACGCATTGAAAACAATCTCTTACTACAGTATGGGGTCGTTGGTCTGCGTATTTATCTTTGCCGCACTGTTGAAAAAATGGGTACGACCTATTTGGGCAAACGTATTTAACGCCGGACTGGCAACCATCACCGCAGCCATGATCTATTTATACCCATCTCCGCTGGTATGTAACGCCGGTTCATTTCTCATTGGATTCTCTGCCGCTGGCGGTATTTTACAGCTCGGTGTCTCGGTGATGTCAGAGTTCTTTCCCAAGAGCAAAGCCAAAGTCACCAGTATTTATATGATGATGGGTGGCGTAGCCAACTTTATTATCCCATTAATCACCGGATACCTCTCTAACATTGGTCTGCAATACATTATTTTGCTGGACCTTGCATTTGCTCTGTTGGCTTTTGTCACCGCCATCATCGTCTTTATTCGTTACTACCGCGTATTTGATATCCCCAAAAATGATGTGCGGTTGGGCGAGCGTTATTTTCAATAAATTGTTTAGAAGGAGTATCAAATGGACGTAACTGCTAAATATGAACTGATTGGTTTGATGGCCTACCCTATCAGACACAGTCTGTCGCCTGAAATGCAAAATAAGGCATTAGAAAAAGCGGGATTGCCATTCACTTACATGGCATTTGAAGTTGATAACTCAACGTTTGCTAATGCAATTGCCGGGCTGAAGGCCTTAAAGATGCGGGGTACCGGGGTCTCAATGCCCAACAAGCAGCTGGCATGTGAGTATGTTGATGAATTAACACCCGCAGCCAAGCTGGTCGGCGCAATTAACACTATCGTCAATGATGATGGTTATCTGCGCGGTTACAATACCGATGGCACGGGCCATATTCGTGCAATTAAGGAAAGTGGTTTCGATATCAAAGGTAAAACCATGGTACTGTTGGGCGCAGGCGGTGCGTCGACGGCTATTGGTGCACAGGCAGCGATTGAAGGCATCAAAGAAATTAAACTCTTTAACCGCCAGGATGAGTTTTTTGCCAAAGCGCAGGAGTTTGCCAAACGCGTCAATGAAAACACCGACTGCGTGGTCACCGTTATCGATCTCGCCGATCGCCAGGCTTTTGCTGATGCACTTGCCAGCGCAGATATTTTGACCAACGGCACTAAAGTCGGCATGAAGCCGCTGGAAAATGAATCTCTCGTGACCGACGCGTCCCTGCTGCGTCCGGAACTGCTGGTAACCGAATGCGTCTACAACCCGCATATGACCAAATTATTGCAGCAGGCACAAAGTGCTGGTTGCAAAACAATTGATGGTTACGGCATGTTGTTGTGGCAAGGGGCTGAACAGTTCAAGCTCTGGACCGGGAAAGATTTCCCACTGGAGTATGTGAAACAGGTTATGGGTTTTGCCGCCTGACGGGCAAGCATTTGTACAATAGTTAAAGGGTAATCAATGAAAACCGTAACCGTAAAAAACCTCGTTATTGGCGAGGGTGCGCCGAAGATCATTGTCTCGCTGATGGGTAAAGACATCGCAACGGTAAAAAGCGAAGCGCTGGCCTATCGCGAAGCGGATTTCGACATTCTGGAATGGCGCGTAGACCATTTCACCGATGTCTCTTCCATTGAGGCTGTGCTGGAAGCTGCGCGCACCATCCGCGATGTGATGGCTGACAAACCACTGCTTTTCACCTTCCGTAGCGCCAAAGAAGGCGGTGAACAGGCTCTGTCTGTCGAGCACTATATTGCACTTAACCGCGCGGCGGTAGACAGCGGTCTGGTGGATATGATCGATCTGGAACTGTTTACCGGAGACGAACTGGTCAAAGCGACCGTCGAGCATGCGCACGCGAAAAATGTCTTTGTGATTATGTCTAATCACGATTTTCATAAGACACCAGCCGCTGAAGAGATTGTCCAGCGCCTGCGTAAAATGCAGGAGCTGGGCGCAGATATCCCCAAGATTGCCTTGATGCCGCAAAATAAAACGGATGTTCTGACGCTGCTTAGTGCCACGCTGGAAATGCAAGAACGCTATGCCGATCGCCCGATAATCACCATGTCGATGGCTAAAACAGGGGTGATTTCACGTTTGTCTGGTGAGGTTTTCGGTTCAGCGGCAACCTTTGGGGCAGTAAAAAAAGCCTCCGCACCAGGACAAATTTCGGTCACCGACCTGCGTACTGTATTGACAATATTGCATCAGGCTTAATTACAGATATATCCATATAAATATCACTAATGCCCTACCCCAGATATTCGTCTAACCACGGATATCTGGCCGGTAATTAAGCGTCATTAAATAACTCACAATATTATTGTCGAATATAGCGACAGGTAGTCGCACGCATATAATCTGGAGTTCACATGAAATTTTCAAGGCCAAATCGGATAGATGGTCGGGTACCCGTATTATCCGCTGCAGATGCAGTCAATTATATTCCTGATGAAGCAACGCTTTGTGTATTAGGTGCTGGAGGGGGTATTCTCGAAGCAACAACATTAATTAATGCACTGGCTGAAAAATATAAAAATTCTCAGTCACCACGAAATTTAGCGTTGATTAGTCCTACAGGTCTGGGTGACCGTGCCGACCGGGGAATTAGCCCACTGGCACAGGAAGGTTTAGTCAAATGGGCATTATGCGGACACTGGGGACAATCACCGCGAATCTCCGATCTGGCTGAACAAAATAAAATTGCTGCCTATAACTATCCTCAGGGCGTATTAACCCAAACCCTGCGTGCATCGGCGGCTCACCAGCCGGGGATCCTTAGTGATATCGGCATCGGTACATTTGTTGACCCTCGCCAACAGGGCGGTAAGCTGAATGAAGTGACCACCGAAGATCTGATCAAATTGGTGGAAATTGATAACAAAGAGTACCTGTATTACAAAGCCATTGCGCCAAACATCGCCTTTATTCGCGCCACCACTTGCGACAGTGAAGGCTACGCCACCTTTGAAGATGAAGTGATGTATCTTGATGCGCTGGTGATTGCCCAGGCCGTACACAATAACGGTGGCATCGTTATGATGCAGGTGCAAAAGATGGTGAAGAAAGCCACGTTGCATCCGAAATCGGTGCGTATTCCCGGCTATCTGGTCGATATTGTGGTCATCGACCCCGACCAAACGCAACTGTATGGTGGCGCGCCGGTTAACCGCTTTATCTCTGGCGATTTTGTTCTCGATGACAGCCAACAGACTGCCCTGCCGCTCAATCAGCGTAAACTGGTGGCCAGACGCGCCCTGTTTGAAATGCGCAAAGGTGCGGTCGGCAACGTTGGCGTAGGCATTGCCGATGGCATTGGCCTCGTCGCGCGCGAAGAAGGCTGTGCTGACGATTTTATTCTGACAGTCGAAACGGGTCCGATTGGCGGCATCACCTCTCAAGGTATTGCTTTCGGCGCCAACGTCAACACCCGCGCCATTCTGGATATGACCTCCCAGTTTGACTTCTATCACGGTGGTGGACTGGACGTGTGCTATTTAAGTTTTGCCGAAGTCGATCGCCACGGCAACGTCGGCGTACACAAATTCAATGGCAAAATCATGGGTACCGGCGGTTTTATCGATATTAGCGCCACCTCCAAAAAAATTATATTCTGCGGCACGTTAACTGCCGGAAGTCTGAAAACGGAAGTTGCCGATGGCAAGTTAAATATCGTGCAGGAAGGTCGGGTGAAAAAATTCGTCAACGAATTACCTGAAGTGACTTTCAGCGGAAAAATTGCTCTCGAACGTGGACTTGATGTGCGTTACATCACTGAACGCGCTGTCTTTACGTTAAAAGCAGATGGTCTTCATTTAATCGAAATTGCACCGGGAGTCTCTTTACAGGAAGACATCCTGGACAAGATGGATTTCACGCCAATTATTTCGCCAAATCTGAAGCTGATGGACGAAAGATTATTTATCGATGCCTCGATGGGTTTTGTATTACCCGACGCCGCCAATTAAAAGGAGTACCCTGATGGACTTTTCTTTAACTGAAGAACAAGAACTGCTGCTTGCCAGTATTCGAGAACTGATTACCAGCAATTTCCCGGAAGAATATTTCCGTACCTGCGATCAGACGGCGACCTACCCGAAAGAGTTTATGCGTGCCCTGGCGGACAACGGTATTTCGATGCTGGGCGTTCCGGAAGAGTTTGGTGGCATCCCGGCGGATTACGTCACACAGATGCTGGCGCTGATGGAAGTTTCAAAATGCGGCGCACCCGCTTTTTTGATCACTAACGGTCAGTGCATTCACAGTATGCGTCGTTTTGGATCCGCTGAACAGCTGCGTAAGACCGCAGAAAGCACCATGGAAACGGGCGATCCAGCGTATGCGCTGGCATTAACCGAACCGGGAGCTGGCTCCGACAACAACAGCGCGACCACCAGCTACACCCGCAAAAACGGTAAGGTCTATCTCAACGGGCAGAAAACCTTTATCACCGGCGCAAAAGAGTATCCATATATGCTGGTACTGGCCCGCGATCCGGAGCCAAAAGATCCGAAAAAAGCCTTTACGCTGTGGTGGGTCGATTCGAAAAAACCCGGCATTAAGGTTAATCCGCTGCACAAAATCGGCTGGCATATGCTCAGCACCTGCGAAGTCTATCTTGATGACGTTGAAGTGGATGAAAGTGATATGGTCGGAGAGGAAGGCATGGGTTTCCTCAACGTCATGTACAACTTCGAAATGGAACGTTTGATCAACGCTGCACGCAGCACCGGTTTTGCTGAATGCGCCTTCGAAGATGCCGCCCGTTACGCCAACCAGCGCATCGCATTCGGTAAGCCAATTGGTCACAATCAGATGATCCAGGAAAAACTGGCGCTGATGGCGATTAAAATCGATAACATGCGCAATATGGTATTAAAAGTCGCCTGGCAGGCCGATCAGGAACAGTCTCTGCGCACCAGTGCAGCGCTGGCAAAACTGTATTGTGCACGTACTGCAATGGAAGTGATTGATGACGCCATTCAGATTATGGGTGGGCTGGGTTACACCGACGAAGCACGCGTTTCTCGCTTCTGGCGTGATGTCCGCTGTGAACGCATTGGCGGTGGTACAGATGAAATCATGATTTACGTCGCGGGTCGCCAAATCCTGAAAGATTATCAGAATAAGTAAGCAGTAATGCTTGCCGGATAGCGCAAATGCGTTATCCGGCACGAGCCAGGTTAATCATATTTCTGGCATCAAACATTCCTGTTCTACAAGGTTATTTTTAAACTGCTTACGATAATCGCTGGGGGTACAACCCACATGCCGCTGAAAGAGTTTGGCAAAGTGATCGACATTTTCATACCCTACCCGCCAGGAAATTTCTGCCAACGAGGACTCCGTATTCGTCAGGGCAAATTTTGCCTCTGTCATTCGCCGCTGAATCACATAATTAATCGGCGAAATACGATACTCCTTAGTAAACTCGTGACAGATATAGCTCACGCTGGCACGAAATTTCTTAGACAACTGTTCCAGCGTAATTTTCTCTCGGAAATTGTTATTTAAATAAACCAACACATCTTTAATTAAGATATCTTTTTTAATATATCCCTGCTCAGAACGATAAGCATTTTTAAAGTTTTCGTAATATAAAACAGTTAATGCATAAGCGAAGGCGTCATAAGCGGAAGACGTCAGGTTATTCTTGCTCTGCGGGATCATAACACTCAGTTCATTAAAGATACTTTTAATAACCTCTTTGCCCTGGCTGACGTTAATAACCGGACACGAGTGCATCTGCAAGAGTTGGTTCTCCTGCCAGTCGTTAAAACGAAAGCCGTAGAGCGCACAGGTGTAAGTGGTTGCAGGTGCGCTGCTATCGGAAGCAACCGCATGTAACCGCCCTTGTTCTATCACTACGATGTCACCCGCATGTGCGACATACAGCGAAGAGTCGATAATTAGCCTTGCGACACCTTTTTTTACATAGATAAGCTCTGTTTCATTGTCATGAACATGATGACCCGACTCCCAGTTAGGATCATCACTGATGACGAATCGCGAAAATCTCGGGGTTTTTCCCTGTTCAAAAAGGGTCTCCATGGCATTATCAAAACAGCGTTGATACATGACAACCTCCACCGAAAGGCAGTAATTTTGCGGATAGTTAATATTGAAAAGTAAAAACGATGATGATGTTATACAACGTTATTCTATCCAGGCGAAACAAAATTATTTGCGTCGTCTGCAAGATGACACCTCCAACTTCAGCACGCTGCTCGCGCAAATTTTTTTATTTTAAAATAACAGGAAAGTATAAATGTTATTAAGTCAGCAATAATAATTTACACACCAGAAACAAAGTGCGTGCAGAAACGGATAAAAATATGATCCATTTCTCAAAAAAACGTCTCGATTTTATTTCCATATTTATCACTTTAACACCCGACGTCGTCTTTACGTTCATAAACTCAGCATTCCTAAAGTCCTTTTTTTTGCAAGATTGTTGGGAATGAAAACAGATTGCCCCGTCGAAAACAGTCCCCCTCTGCCGCACACTATTTTCAGTCAATTTTCCCTACTGTTGGTGATGTCACTCCCCGTCATCATCCACACGAGAATCACTGGAGATGCCATGAAACTAATAACCTGCTTTAAGTTGGTGCCTGAAGAACAGGACATTGTTGTTACCCCAGAACGTTCGCTTAACTTTGACCGGGCCGATGCCAAAATCAGTCAGTTTGATTTGAATGCAATAGAGGCCGCGACGCAACTTAGTGCGGAAGGTGATGAAATCGTCGCCTTAACGGTTGGCGGCTCGCTACTGCAAAACTCCAAAGTGCGTAAAGATGTACTGTCCCGCGGGCCGGACAGTTTGTTTATGGTGCAGGATCCCCAACTGGAGCATTCATTACCGCGAGACACGGCTCAGGCGCTGGCCTGCGCGGCCAAAAACATTGAATTCGACCTGATACTGTTCGGCGAAGGGTCTGGAGACATCTACGCCCAGCAGGTTGGCTTACTGGTTGGCGAACTCTTACAACTTCCGGTAATTAACGCCGTCAGCAACATCCAACGTAACGGCGATCGCATTGTGGTTGAACGTACGCTGGAAGACGAAGTTGAAGTGATTGAACTGTCGCTCCCCGCCGTGCTGTGCGTAACCTCGGATATCAATACGCCGCGTATTCCCTCGATGAAAGCCATTCTGGGCGCAGGTAAAAAACCAGTCACACCGTGGCAAGCCAGCGATATTGGCTGGACACCTGCCTCACCGTTAGCAGAACTGGTGAGCCTCACCGTTCCGCCACAAACAGAACGTAAGCACATCATTCTGGAAAATGACTCAGCAGAAGCCATCGCCGAGCTGGCTGAGCATCTGAAAAAAGCCCTGAACTAAGCCCAACGGAGAGAAATTATCATGAGTAAATTAGCTAACGTATGGGTGTTCAGCGATAACGTAGAACGCTATGCAGAATTAATGGCCGGCGCACGCCTGTGGGGTGAACAGGTACACCTTATTGTACAAGGCAACGAACAGGCCAATCAGGTTAAACCTCTGGGTGCCGATGAGATTGTCGTGCTTGAAACAACATCTGGTTTACAGCGTGTTGAAAATTTTGCCGAGACCATCGCCGCCCTGATACAAGAACACACCGGGCTATTGCTGATGCCAGCGACTAAACGCGCTAAATCCCTTGGTGCGCGGTTAAGTATTCAGCTCAATGCAGCGATGGTAAATGACGCCACGTCGGTAACGCTTGATGATGGCTCACTGTTCGCAGAACACCGTATGTACGGTGGCCTGGCATTCGGCAAAGAAAAAATCAAAACAACTCAGGCAATTATCACCCTTGCCCCAGGTGTACTTGAACCGGTAGAGGCTAATGCTTCACATACCTGCCCTGTTGTCTCCGCACCTTACATCGCACCGCACCATGAAATTATGTGCCAGGAACGTCGCGCCAAATCCGTGAGCAGCGTGGATCTCAGCAAAGCCAAACGTGTGGTGGGTGTGGGCCGCGGCCTGGTTGCGCAAAACGATCTGGAGATGGTGCACCAGTTGGCGTCTGTACTGGGTGCAGAAGTGGGTTGTTCACGACCGATTGCCGAAGGCGAAAACTGGATGGAACGCGAACGCTACATCGGCGTTTCTGGCGTGTTACTGAAATCGGACCTTTACCTCACCCTCGGCATTTCAGGACAAATTCAGCATATGGTTGGCGGTAACGGCGCGAAAGTCATTGTTGCCATCAACAAAGATAAGAAAGCCCCTATTTTCAATTACGCCGATTACGGACTGGTCGGCGACATCTACAAAGTCGTTCCGGCTCTTATCGAGCATCTCAGCCGCTAACCCCCACATTTAACGCACATATCCCGCTGCCCTCGCAGCGGGAAGGGAGCATAAAGCATGTCAGATGAAAAATTTGATGCCATTGTGGTCGGTGCTGGCGTGGCGGGTACGGTTGCAGGCTACGTGATGGCTCAGGCCGGACTGGACGTACTGGTCATCGAGCGCGGTAACAGTGCTGGTAGTAAAAATATGACCGGCGGAAGACTCTATGCACATAGTCTTGAGCGCATCATGCCGGGGTTCGCGCAGGAAGCGCCGCTCGAGCGTAAAGTCACCCGCGAAAAAATCTCCTTTCTGACCGAAGAAAGCGCCGTCACTCTCGATTTCCATCGTGAAAAAGCTGACGCACCAACGCAGGATTCGTATACCGTTTTGCGCAACAGACTTGACCCATGGCTAATGGAAAAAGCGGAACAAGCTGGCGTGCAGTTCATCCCCGGCGTGCGCGTCGATGCCCTGATCCGCGAAGGTAATAAGGTTACCGGAGTTCAGGCCGGTGACGATATCCTGGAAGCCAATATTGTCATCCTTGCCGATGGCGTCAACTCTATGCTGGGGCGTTCCCTGGGGATGGTTCCGCCCTCTTCTGCACATCACTATGCCGTTGGCGTAAAAGAGCTGATCGGCTTACCTCCAGCGGTCATTGCAGATCGCTTCAATCTTTCAGGTAATGAAGGCGCGGCCTGGCTGTTTGCAGGCTCACCGTCTGATGGGTTGATGGGAGGCGGATTTTTGTATACCAACCAGGACTCCATCTCTCTGGGTCTGGTGTGTGGTCTGGGGGATATTGCCCATGCCACAAAAAGCATTCCACAAATGCTGGAAGACTTTAAGCAACATCCAACTATTCGGCCATTGATTGCCGGTGGAGAACTACTGGAATATTCCGCGCATATGGTGCCGGAAGGCGGTCTGGCAATGGTTCCAAAGCTGGTCGATGACGGTGTGATGATCGTGGGCGATGCCGCCGGTTTCTGTTTGAACCTGGGTTTCACGGTGCGAGGTATGGATTTGGCCATCGCTTCCGCAGAAGCCGCAGCCCAAACAGCTATTGCAGCAAAAGGACGCCAGGATTTCTCTGCCAGCAGCCTGATGGACTACAAGCGCGCGCTCGAACAGGGCTGTGTGATGCGTGATTTACAGCATTTTCGCAAGATCCCGGCGTTAATGGAAAACCCACGGCTGTTCACTCAGTATCCGCGTATGGTGGCCGACATCATGAGCGATATGTTCACCGTTGACGGACGTCCAAATCAACCGGTTCGAAAGATGATTATGTCCCACGCAAAACAAATCGGGCTGATGAACTTACTGAAAGACGGTATCAAGGGGGCAACTGCACTATGAATCAGGACAATACCGTTAACGTTGACGTCAAACTGGGCGTCAATAAATTCAATGTCGATGAAGGCCACCCGCACATTATCCTGGCCGAACATCCAGACCTTAATGAATTTCGCAAGCTGCTGAAAGCCTGCCCCGCCGGGCTGTATAAGCAGGATGAGAGTGGAAACATTCATTTTGATTCTGCTGGTTGCCTGGAGTGCGGAACGTGTCGAGTACTGTGCGGCGACACGATCCTCGACCAATGGGAATATCCGGTCGGAACATTTGGCGTTGATTTTCGCTACGGCTAATGGATTTTGCCTGTAGTACACCGGATCGGCCACGCCGGCCATCCGGTCAGATGTATGCCGAAATCATCCTGGGAATAACTTCATGAGTATCACACTAACGTTTAACGCCGAACGCCGCGAAGTCTGGCGGCAACAGGGTTTATGGGGAGATGCTTCGCTTGGCGATTACTGGAACCAAACTGCCAGAGCCATGCCAGATAAAATCGCCGTGGTTGATAACCATGGCGCTTCATACACCTATGCTGCACTCGACAGCGCGGCCAGCAGTCTGGCAACCTGGTTTTTAGCCTGCGGTATTCAACCCGGCGATCGCATTGCCTTCCAGTTACCGGGCTGGTGCGAGTTTACGATTATCTACCTGGCCTGCCTGAAAACCGGGGCCGTTTCCGTACCTCTGCTGCCAGCGTGGCGTGAAGCAGAGCTGGTATGGGTGCTAAATAAGTGTAAAGCGAAGATTTTTTTCGCACCGACGCTGTTTAAACAGACCCGACCGGTCGATCTGATCCTCCCCTTACAAAACCAGTTGCCGCATCTGCAACAGATCGTTGCCGTGGATAAACTGGCTCCGGCAACTACCTCGCTGGCGCTCAGTCAACTGCTTTTAGCTCCGCCTTTAACCCAGATGACTAATGTTCACGCCGATGAACTGGCGGCGGTGTTGTTTACCTCCGGTACCGAGGGAATGCCAAAAGGCGTAATGCTGACCCACAACAACATCCTTGCCAGCGAGCGCGCCTACTGTGCCCGCCTCAATCTCACCTGGCAGGATGTGTTTTTGATGCCCGCACCACTGGGACACGCTACCGGTTTTCTGCATGGCGTTACTGCACCGTTTTTAATCGGCGCACGCAGCGTATTGTTAGATATTTTCACCCCAACCGCCTGTCTTGAACTGCTGGAGCAACAACGCTGTACCTGTGTGCTCGGCGCAACGCCCTTCGTCTACGACATGTTGTGTAGCATGGAAAAACGACCACGCGATCTCTCATCGCTACGCTTTTTCTTATGTGGGGGCACAACCATTCCACAGAAGATTGCCCGTGACTGCCAGCAGCTCGGCATAAAATTATTAAGCATTTATGGCTCGACAGAGAGTTCACCGCATGCGCTGGTCAATCTCGATGATTCGCTTTCTCGCATGATGAATACCGACGGATATGCTGCTGCAGGCGTCGAAATTAAAGTGGTCGACGAAGCACGCAATACGTTGCCCGCGGGGGTAGAAGGTGAAGAAGCTTCGCGTGGTCCCAATGTGTTTATGGGCTACCTCGATGAACCCGAACTTACCGCCCGCGCGCTGGATCAAGACGGCTGGTATTACAGCGGCGACTTATGCCGAATGGACGATGCGGGGTACATCAAAATCACCGGACGGAAAAAAGATATCATTGTCCGCGGTGGAGAAAACATCAGCAGCCGCGAAGTTGAGGATATTTTATTGCAGCATCCTCGCATTCACGATGCCTGTGTTGTCGCGATGCCGGACGAACGCTTAGGTGAAAGGTCGTGTGCTTACGTGGTCCTCAAACCCCCGCATCATTCGTTGTCGCTGGAATCAGTGGTGGCCTTTTTTAGCCGCAAGCGGGTGGCAAAGTATAAATACCCTGAGCACATTGTGATCGTGGAGAAATTACCGCGCACGGCGTCCGGTAAAGTACAAAAATACCAGCTTCGTCAGGATATTATTCAGCGTTTGACCGTGGAGAGTATTACAGGATAAAGCGCCGGATGGCGATGCTCACGCATCTTATCCGGCCTACGTTGAATAGGCCGGATAAGGCATGATATTACTTGTTCAGTTCCGCCAGACTCAGCCAGGTTTGTACGACGGTGTCCGGGTTCAGCGACAGACTGTCGATCCCCTCTTCCATCAGCCAGGCCGCGAAGTCTTCGTGGTCAGAAGGTCCCTGGCCGCAAATACCCACGTATTTGCCCTGTTTCTTGGCTGCACGAATCGCCATCGACAGCAGCGCTTTCACCGCGTCGTTACGCTCATCAAACAGTTCAGAAACCACACCAGAGTCACGATCCAGACCCAGCGCCAGCTGCGTCATGTCGTTTGAGCCGATGGAGAAGCCGTCGAAGTATTCGAGGAACTGCTCGGCCAGCAAGGCGTTAGACGGGATCTCACACATCATGATGATCTTCAGTCCGTTCTCGCCGCGTTTCAGCCCCTGGCGTGCCAGCTCTTCCACCACCGCTTTCGCCTGGGCAACGGTACGTACAAACGGTACCATCACTTCAACGTTAGTCAGGCCCATGTCGTTACGGACACGTTTTACTGCGTCGCATTCCAGCGCGAAGCAGTCGCGGAAGCTGTCGGCAACATAACGGCCCGCCCCACGGAAGCCCAGCATCGGGTTCTCTTCATGCGGTTCATAACGCTCACCGCCGACCAGGTTGGCATATTCGTTGGACTTAAAGTCCGACATACGCACGATGACGCGTTTTGGATAAAACGCCGCACCCAGCGTTGCGATCCCTTCCGTCAGACGACCGACATAGAATTCACGCGGAGAATCGAAACCTTTCATCATGGCGCGGATTTCATTTTGCAGCTCAGGCGTCTGGTCATCGAACTCCAGCAGCGCGCGCGGGTGTACGCCAATCATGCGGTTGATGATAAATTCCAGACGCGCCAGGCCGACGCCTTCGTTTGGCAGACAGGCAAAGTCGAAAGCCCGGTCCGGGTTACCGACGTTCATCATCACCTTCAACGGCAGATCCGGCATGGTCTCCACGCTGGAACTCTTCACGCTAAAGTCGAGCATGTCAGCGTAAACATAACCGGTATCGCCTTCGGCACAGGAGACAGTTACCTTCTCACCATCTTTCATGCGCTCGGTCGCATCGCCACAGCCCACCACGGCCGGGATCCCCAGTTCACGGGCAATGATTGCCGCGTGACAGGTACGACCGCCACGGTTAGTGACAATTGCTGCCGCTTTCTTCATGATCGGTTCCCAGTCCGGGTCGGTCATGTCGGTAACCAGTACGTCGCCTGGTTCGATACGGTTCATTTCGCTGATGTCATGAATGACTTTGACCGGACCCGCGCCAATGCGGTGGCCGATGGCGCGACCTTCAGCAATAATTTTACCCTGAGCATGCAGCGTATAACGCTCCATCACCTGACCGCGAGAGCGCACGGTTTCTGGACGCGCCTGAACAATGAACAGCTTGCCGGTATGGCCGTCTTTCGCCCATTCGATGTCCATTGGACGACCGTAGTGCTTCTCGATCTGCACCGCTTGCTTGGCCAGTTCCTGCACTTCTTCGTTAGTCAGGGAGAAAATGTCGCGTTGTTCCTGCGGGACATCTTCAATGGTCACCTGCTTACCGTGTTCCTGGGTCGGCGCGTAAATCATGCGGATTTTTTTCGATCCCATTGTGCGACGGACGATCGCCGGACGGTTAGCCGCCAGGGTCGGTTTGTGCACGTAGAATTCATCCGGGTTAACGGCGCCCTGCACGACCATTTCGCCCAAGCCCCAGGCGGACGTGATAAAGACAACCTGGTCGAAACCGGATTCGGTATCGATGGAGAACATTACGCCTGAGGACGCGAGGTCAGAACGCACCATCCGCTGAACGCCAGCAGAAAGTGCGACGCCACGGTGGTCATAGCCCTGGTGAACACGATAAGAGATCGCGCGGTCGTTAAACAGCGAGGCAAATACGTGTTTGATGGCAACCAGTACGGCATCAAATCCCTGGACGTTGAGGAAGGTTTCCTGCTGACCGGCAAATGACGCATCTGGCATATCTTCTGCGGTAGCGGAAGAACGCACGGCAAAAGAGGCATTGGCATCGTCCGCTGACAGCTGCGCGTAGGCATCGCGGACGGCATTTTCCAGTTCGGGCTGGAAAGGAGTGTCGATAATCCACTGGCGGATCTGTGCCCCGGCTTTCGCAAGCTCAGTGACATCGTCGATATCCGTTTTATCCAGCAGCTCATAAATGCGCTGGTTTACACCGCTCTGGTCCAGAAACTGGTTAAACGCATCGGCGGTCGTTGCAAAACCATTCGGTACGGAAACACCCATACCTGAAAGGTTAGTAATCATTTCACCCAGGGAGGCATTTTTGCCTCCAACTCTGTCTACATCATTCATGCCGAGTTGGTTATACCAAAGCACCAGCGGTGACGAGCCATTGTTGGACATCGAACAATCCTTATATATGAACGAGGTTAGGAAACTCAATTTTGCGTAATTATCTTGGCATATTTACTCCGGCGAAAAAAACGGTGAATCGTTCAAGCAACTTTATTTTTTATTTTTTCAGATTGTTTCCGCATTTGCGCAAACCCGCGAGCCACACGGGATCACCACAAAAACGACCGGTATAAACATTTGTTCCGAAAAATGAAATGTACTTTTCATTAAATATAAAAATACTGTTTCATTTTATAAAATAGATGCGGCAATATTCGCTTCTGGCGAATTTTAATTTATGCTTTCAGAGAATTATATCTG
The DNA here is from genome assembly GCF_030332805.1 of Citrobacter sp. Cpo065. Lineage (NCBI taxonomy): Bacteria > Pseudomonadati > Pseudomonadota > Gammaproteobacteria > Enterobacterales > Enterobacteriaceae > Citrobacter > Citrobacter sp. Cpo065. The sequence continues at coordinate 117,085 of NZ_JAOWHC010000034.1, read as the reverse complement.
CCCCAGGATGAGCAAAATGGATAATGCTGTTGATCGTCACGTATTTTATATTTCTGATGGTACGGCCATCACCGCCGAGGTATTGGGTCACGCGGTGATGTCGCAATTTCCGGTCACGATCAGCAGCATTACGCTGCCGTTTGTGGAAAATGAGAGTCGTGCGCGCGCGGTTAAAGACCAGATTGACGCTATCTACCAACAAACTGGCGTGCGCCCTTTAGTGTTTTACTCCATCGTCCTGCCGGAAATTCGCTCGATCATTCTGCAAAGCGAAGGGTTTTGTCAGGATATCGTGCAGGCATTGGTTGCCCCACTGCAGCACGAGATGAAACTCGACCCTACGCCTATCGCCCACCGTACGCACGGTCTGAATCCCGGTAACCTCAACAAGTACGACGCGCGCATCGCTGCCATTGACTACACCCTCGCCCACGACGACGGTATTTCGTTGCGCAACCTCGATCAGGCGCAGGTGATCCTGCTCGGCGTTTCCCGTTGCGGCAAAACCCCGACCAGTTTGTATCTGGCCATGCAGTTTGGTATCCGCGCGGCCAACTACCCCTTTATTGCCGATGATATGGATAATCTGGTGCTGCCCACTTCCCTGAAGCCGTTGCAGCATAAGCTGTTCGGTCTGACTATCGACCCTGAGCGCCTGGCTGCCATCCGCGAAGAACGCCGTGAGAACAGCCGTTACGCCTCGCTGCGTCAGTGCCGTATGGAAGTTGCTGAGGTGGAAGCGCTTTATCGGAAAAACCAGATCCCCTGGCTGAACAGTACCAATTATTCGGTAGAAGAGATTGCTACCAAGATCCTCGATATCATGGGACTGAATCGCCGCATGTACTAGAATGCTAGTGCATTGGTTCGATTTTTTGTTATTATGCTCGCCACCAGGCAGGATGAGTGTGATATTGTGATGTACATCACTTCCCGGTAGTCCTGCCGTTGAAGCAACAAATTTCTGAGACAAGTAATGAACAGAACCGATGAACTCCGTACTGCGCGTATTGACAACCTGGTCACTCCAGCAGAGCTTGCGCAACGGCATCCTGTTTCGTCCTCCGTCGCCCGTCATGTTACGGACTCCCGACGTCGGATAGAAAAAATTTTAAATGGTGAAGACCCCCGTTTACTGGTGATCGTAGGTCCCTGCTCGATTCACGATCTTGATGCCGCGATGGAATACGCGACACGGTTACAGGCGCTGCGCACTAAGCACCAGGCGCGTCTGGAAATCGTGATGCGTACCTATTTTGAAAAACCACGCACCGTCGTAGGCTGGAAAGGTCTGATTTCCGACCCGGATTTGAATGGCAGTTATCGTGTGAACCACGGTATTGAACTGGCGCGAAAACTGCTGTTGCAGGTCAACGAACTGGGCGTCCCCACGGCGACTGAATTCCTCGACATGGTGACCGGCCAGTTTATTGCTGATTTAATCAGTTGGGGAGCTATTGGCGCGCGCACCACCGAAAGTCAGATCCATCGTGAAATGGCCTCCGCGCTCTCCTGCCCGGTCGGCTTTAAGAACGGAACGGATGGCAACACGCGCATCGCCGTCGATGCGATTCGCGCCTCCCGCGCCAGTCACATGTTCCTCTCGCCGGATAAAACCGGTCAGATGACCATTTACCAGACCAGCGGTAACCCTTACGGGCATATCATCATGCGTGGCGGTAAAAAGCCGAATTATTATGCTGAAGATATTGCTGCCGCCTGCGATACCCTGCACGAATTTTCCCTGCCTGAGCATCTGGTGGTCGATTTTAGCCACGGCAATTGCCAGAAGAAGCATCGCCGTCAGTTGGACGTTTGTGATGATGTATGCCAGCAAATTCGCAATGGTTCGACGGCGATTGCCGGGATTATGGCGGAGAGTTTCTTGCGTGAAGGTACGCAAAAAATCGTTAGCGGCCAGCCGCTGGTTTACGGTCAGTCCATTACCGACCCGTGCCTGAACTGGGAAGATACTGAACTGTTGGTTGAAAAACTCGCCTCTGCGGTTGATAGCCGTTTTTAATGCTGTTCGCCGGGCAATATCACCTTGCCCGGCGCTAATCCCTTGTTTTCCCCTTGCTTATTGCGCAAAAAACGTTCTCGTCACAATTATTTCACAAAAACGCTTGCCGCAAATTTGTAGTTTGATGATAATGATTATCATTGTTATATTGATTGTTATTTTTAAACACTATGTCACGTATGGATAACACAACGGCAACGCCTGCAAAAGACAAAACACCGCCTTCCGTCGCGCCAAACGAGCGACGAATTGACAGTAAAACCCTGCTTGGTAACGAAGGACGCGTGATCATAGAACATGATGGTCAGCACTACCTGCTGCGCCAGACACAAGCAGGAAAACTCATTCTGACTAAATAAACAACACATTTCGCCAGCCACCCAGGTCATACCCAGGCAGCCAGCGCTTTTCGATTTCCTAATGGAGAGTTGCTATGCCTTACCTGCACACCGCTTCCCTGCGCCCATCGCTGTTGGCGCTGGCGATTATCAGTAACCTGCCCGCCGTCGCCTGGGCGGCGGTCGAGGATATGACCGTTACCGCCACCGGCAATGCCCGTAGCGCCTTTGAAGCGCCAATGATGGTTAGCGTCATTGACGCCACCGCCCCAGAAAACCAAACCGCCAGCTCGGCTGCCGACCTGTTACGTAAGGTTCCAGGCCTGACCCTTGACGGTACGGGCCGTACCAACGGCCAGGACGTGAATCTGCGCGGCTATGATCGACGCGGAGTTCTGGTACTGGTTGACGGCGTTCGTCAGGGAACCGACACCGGACACCTGAACAGTACCTTCCTCGACCCGGCGCTTATCAAACGCATCGAAGTCGTGCGTGGCCCTTCCGCACTACTGTACGGTAGCGGCGCGCTAGGCGGCGTGATCGCCTATGACACTGCAGATGCCAAAGATCTACTGGACGTCGGGAAAAACAGTGGTTATCGCGTGTTCGGTACCGCGGCGACCGGCGATCACAGTCTCGGCATGGGCGCCAGCACGTATGGCCGTACCGATACGCTGGACGGACTGCTTGCCTGGTCCAGCCGCGATCGCGGTGATTTACGCCAGAGTGACGGTACTACTGCGCCGAATGACGAAGCAATTAACAATATGCTGGCGAAAGGTAGCTGGAAAATTGACAGCGCCCAGACGCTGGCCGGTTCGCTGCGTTACTACAATAATGACGCCCGGGAACCTAAAAACCCGCAGACCAGCGCGGCGGATGCCAGCAATCCGATGACCAACCGTTCAACGATCCAGCGTGATGCGCAACTGACCTACTCGCTCGCTCCGGCGGACAATGACTGGCTGAACGCTGACGCCCGTATCTACTGGTCCGAAGCGCGCATTAATGCTCAGAATGCAGATAACACTGGCGAATTTCGCAAGCAAACCACCAAAGGCGGGAAGATCGACAACCGCAGCCGTCTGTTTACCGACTCTTTTGCATCTCACCTGTTGACCTACGGCGGTGAATACTATCGTCAGGAGCAACAACCGGGAGGAGCAACAACTGGCTTCCCGGAGGCTAAGATCGATTTCAGCTCCGGCTGGCTACAGGATGAAATCACCCTGCGCGACCTACCGGTTACGCTGCTGGGCGGTACCCGTTATGACTCTTATCGCGGCAGCAGCGACGGTTATGAAGATGTCGATGCCGATAAATGGTCGTCCCGCGCCGGATTAACGGTTGCGCCAACTGACTGGCTGATGCTGTTCGGTTCATACGCTCAGGCTTTCCGTGCCCCGACTATGGGCGAGATGTATAATGATGCGAAACACTTCTCGATTGGTCGTTTTTACACCAACTACTGGGTGCCGAACCCTAACCTGCGCCCGGAAACCAACGAAACACAGGAATACGGATTTGGCCTGCGCTTTGACGATCTTCTGATGGCGAGCGACGCGCTCGAATTTAAAGCCAGCTATTTCGACACCAAAGCGAAAGATTACATCTCCACCAGCGTCGATTTCGCCGCTGCGACAACCATGTCCTATAACGTACCCAACGCCAAAATCTGGGGCTGGGATGTGATGGCGAAATATTCCACCGATCTGTTCAGCCTCGACATGGCCTATAACCGCACACGCGGAAAAGATACTGACACCGGCGAATACATTTCAAGCATTAACCCGGACACCGTCACCAGCAAACTGAATGTGCCAGTTGCGCACAGCGGTTTCTCTGTCGGCTGGATAGGGACATTTGCTGACCGTTCAACGCATATCAGCAGCACCTACGCTAAACAGCCCGGCTATGCGGTAAACGATTTCTACGTCAGCTATCAGGGCCAACAAGCGCTGAAAGGCATGACCACCACGCTGGTACTGGGCAACGCCTTCGACAAAGAGTACTGGTCGCCGCAAGGCATTCCGCAGGATGGTCGTAATGGCAAAATTTTCGTGAGTTATCAGTGGTAATCACTTTTCCCCGGTTCGCCGGGGCCGCAATCTGGAAGGAAGAGACAATGAATCATTACACACGCTGGCTGGAACTGAAGAAAGAAAATCCTGGCAAATACGCACGTGATATTGCGGGGTTGATGAATATTAGCGAAGCCGAACTGACCTTTGCACGCGTCGGTCACGATGCCTGGCGCTTACGTGGCGAAGTGCGTGAAATTCTCAGCGCACTGGAAGCAGTTGGCGAAACCAAATGTATTTGCCGCAATGAATACGCAGTACATGAGCAGGTGGGTGCTTTTACCAATCAGCACCTCAACGGTCATGCCGGACTGGTTCTCAATCCGCGCGCCCTCGATCTGCGTCTTTTCCTGAATCAGTGGGCCAGCACCTTTCATATCAGCGAAACAACCGCCCATGGTGAGCGTCAGAGCATTCAGTTCTTCGACCATCAGGGAGATGCGCTGCTGAAGGTCTATACCACGCAAAATACCCTCGTTGAGGAATGGGCAGCGTTGCTGACCCGTTTCATCTTTGCAGAAAACCCGCCGCTGGCACTGCAACCTGCCAACAATTCCGCGCCTGCCGCCGTCACGGTCGATGCGCAGACCGTTGATCAAGAGTGGCGAGCGATGACCGATGTCCACCAGTTCTTCGGTCTGCTGAAACGCCATGAACTCACCCGCCAACAGGCGTTTAATCTGGTGGGCGACGATCTGGCCTGTAAGGTTTCTAATAGTGCACTGGCGCAGTTACTCGACACCGCGCGTCAGGATGGCAACGAAATTATGGTTTTTGTGGGTAATCGCGGCTGTGTACAGATTTTTACCGGCGTGATTGAAAAACTGGTACCGATGAAAGGCTGGCTAAACATCTTCAACCCAACCTTTACCCTACATCTGCTGGAAGAGAGCGTGGCTGAAACGTGGGTGACGCGCAAACCGACCGCCGATGGTCACGTCACCAGTCTGGAACTGTTTGCTGCCGACGGTACGCAAATCGCACAACTGTATGGTCAACGTACGGAAGGCGAGCCGGAACAGACGCAATGGCGCACACAGATTGACGCGCTAACGCCGAAAGGACTGGCCGCATGAAAAAACTGCTGGCCCTGATCGCGCTGCTGCCCTTCGCCGCACTGGCTGCACCCGAGGAACGAGTTGTTGCCCTCGGTGGCGATGTCACCGAGATCGTATACGCACTGGGAGCACAACCCTCCCTTGTGGCGAGAGACAGCACCAGTCAATGGCCTGCTGCGGCAACCGCGTTACCTGATGTTGGTTATTTGCGCCAGCTCAACGCCGAAGGGATCCTTGCCACACGCCCTACGCTGGTCCTTGCCAGCGCACAGGCGCAGCCTTCTCTGGTGTTAAAACAGATCGAGCAGAGCAATGTCAGGGTTGTCACGATCCCAGCAAGCAACGATCTTAACGCGATTGATGAAAAAGTTCGGGTTATCGCCGAGGCTACTCATCGGGAGGCCGACGGCGAAACGCTGCGCGCAACGTTACGTCAGGAACTGGCGACGCTCCCGTCATCTGAACTTAATAAACGTGTGCTGTTTATTCTCAATCATGGTGGGATGACCGCGATGGCGGCGGGCCAGCAAACCGGAGCTGATGCGGCGATTCGTGCCGCTGGTCTACGCAACGCGATGCAGGGCGTTAATCGCTATCAGCCGCTGTCACAAGAAGGCGTCATTGCCAGCCAGCCCGATCTGGTAGTGATTTCACAAGAAGGTGTTAAGGCGATGGGTGGCGAGGCAAACCTGTGGGCGCTACCAGGACTTGCGCAAACACCTGCCGGAAGGAATAAACAGGTATTGCAGGTTGACGACATGGCGCTGTTGGGCTTCAGCATTCGCACACCACAGGCTATTTTGCAGCTTCGTGCTAAAGCGGAGCAATTGCCCTGATGTCCCGGCGGATCACCTGTTCGTTGTGGATGTTGGCATTGATGCTGCTTGTAATGACGGTTCTGGCTACCGGTTTTGGCGCGTTGCGCCTGCCGGTAAGTCTGCTCTGGCGTGATGGCGATGAGGCACTGCGTCAAATCTGGCTCACGATTCGTCTGCCCCGCGTCCTGCTGGCGCTGGTGATTGGCGGCTCTCTGGCGCTCGCTGGCTGCGTGATGCAGGGGCTGTTTCGCAATCCGCTTGCCGACCCTGGATTACTGGGAATAAGCAGCGGCGCCGCCTGCGCTGTGGCCCTGTGGGTGGTGCTGCCTGTCTCCTTGCCCGCGCTGCTGATGTTGTATGCTCCAATGCTGGCCGCTTTTTTCGGCGCGCTGGCGGCAACCGTAGTGATTTTTATCCTTAGCCAACAGCGCGACGGTTCACTCTCACGCCTGCTGCTGGTCGGCATTGCCATTAACGCGCTCTGTGGGGCGGCGGTTGGCGTTTTGTCGTGGGTCAGTAATGATGCGCAACTGCGCCAGCTGTCGCTATGGGGAATGGGAAGTCTGGGGGCCGCGCAGTGGTCCACACTGTTGGCTGTCACTTCACTGACAATCCCGACAGTGCTGATCATCTGGCGACTTGCTCCGGCGCTGAATCTTCTGCAACTGGGTGAGGAAGAGGCGCATTATCTCGGCGTTGATGTGCGTACAATCCAGCGTATTTTGCTGCTTTGTAGCGCACTACTGGTTGCCTCAGCCGTGGCGGTAAGCGGCGTGATTGGCTTTATCGGGTTGGTCATCCCACATTTAATACGTATGTGGCTCGGCTCAGACCATCGGGCCGTTATTCCGGGTTCCGTGCTGGCGGGCGCGTTTTTATTGCTGATTGCAGACACACTGGCCCGTACGGCGGTTGCGCCTGCGGAGATGCCGGTCGGTCTGTTGACCAGTCTTCTCGGCGCACCGTGGTTTTTATGGCTTATTTTTCGTCAGCGAGGACCGCATGGCTGAACATTTCATCGCTGAAGGGCTTCACTATCACGTAGCTGGCAGAGCGGTGATCGACGACGTATCACTCGCCCTTACAAAAGGTGAACTGGTGGCGCTCATCGGCCCAAACGGTGCGGGGAAATCCACTCTGCTACGCTTGCTGACCGGTTTTCTGAAACCGGCTACCGGGCGCTGCGTGCTGGCGGGCAAACCGCTGGAGGAGTGGCCTACCCAAATGCTGTCGCGACACCGGGCGGTAATGCGTCAGCAAACGCAACTGGGATTTGACTGGCCGGTAGAGGCCGTCATCGCGATGGGTCGCGCGCCCTGGACCCAACGACCGGAACCTGAGCTTATTGCACAGGTAATGGAGATGACCGGATGTACGCCTCTGGCAGGCCGGCAATACGCCGCGCTTTCCGGCGGCGAGCAACAGCGAGTGCAGTTAGCCCGTGCGCTGGCGCAACTCTGGTACGACGGTGCGCCTCGCGGTTGGTTATTCCTTGATGAACCGACCTCCGCGCTGGATCTTTACCACCAGCAGCATCTGTTGCGCATGCTAAAAACGCTAACCGCTTCGGGTGAGCTGCATGTGTGCATTGTGCTTCACGATCTGAACCTCGCCGCACTGTGGGCAGACAGAATAGTGCTGCTGCACAACGGCAGGCTGGTGTCGCAGGGAACACCGGAAACTGTGTTACAGGCCGATGATCTGAAGCGCTGGTACGGTGCTCAGGTACACGTTGGCCAGCATCCGGCCAGCGCCTCCCCGCAGGTATTTCTGGCCCCTTAGCTTGAACAACTCACTTCCAGCCGTTTGCCCCAGTCAGGTGGACGGCTGGCATAGTCATCATCGCGATCGGCAAACGGGGTACGCAACACCTGGTGCAACCGGTGCAGTTCGGCGTAATCCCCCTGCTCTGCCTGGCTAATCGCCCGTTGCGCCAGCCAGTTACGTAATACCATCGCCGGATTTACCGCCTTCATCTGTGTTTGTCTGACTGCATCGGCAATATTGTCTTGCTGAAGGCGCGAGCGATACCGCGTGAACCAGTCGTCAAACGCCGCGCGGTCGATAAACTCATCGCGCAGTGGGGATTGCGCACTGTGTTGTTCCGTTTGGCTGAGCATACGAAACGTTCGCGTATAATCACTTCTTTCCCTCGCCATCAGACTAAACAGTTCGCTAAGCAGTTCGTTATCGTCTTTCTGCTCGCTAAAGAAGCCGAGCTTTTGCCGCATCCGCTGACCATAGCGAGTTAACAGCGCCAGCTGGTAACTGTCCAGCGCATCATTTAGCGCCTCGACCGGGATAAACGGCGACAGGGTTTGCGCCAGACGTTGCAAGTTCCACAGCGCGGCAGCCGGTTGGTTATCGAAACTGTATCGCCCCTGGTTGTCAGAGTGGTTGCAGATAAAATCGGGCTCGTAGTCATCAAGAAAACCGAATGGACCGTAATCCATCGTCAGTCCCAGAATCGACATGTTGTCCGTGTTCATAACACCATGCGCAAATCCTACCGCTTGCCAGTCAGCGATTAACGTCGCAGTACGCGTGACAACATCGTTAAACCACAGCTGATACTTATCGGCTTCTTCCTGCCATTGCGGCCAGTAATGGCGAATCGCAAAGTCAGCCAACTCACGCACTTTTTCCGGCTCTCGGCGATAGTAAAAATGCTCAAAGTGGCCAAACCGCATATGGCTTTGCGCCACGCGAATGAGCATCGCCCCTGCTTCGACCGTTTCGCGATAAACCGGCGTGTCACTGGTGACAATCGACAATGCCCGCGTGGTCGGTATTCCCAGGTAGTACATCGCTTCACTGGCCAGGCTTTCACGAATGGTCGAGCGCAACACGGCACGCCCATCACCCATGCGGGAATACGGCGTGAGTCCGGCGCCTTTCAGGTGCCAGTCAAACGTTGAACCATCCGCGAGCTGTTGTTCGCCCAGCAGGATCCCACGTCCGTCGCCAAGCTGACCAGCCCAGACGCCGAACTGATGCCCACTATAAACCTGGGCTAAAGGCGACATCCCGGGAAGCAACGATTCGCCGCCCCAAACGCCTGCACCAGTCGGAATATCAAATAGCGCCGCAGGAATGGCTAATTGCTCCGCCAGCGCATCGTTATGCCAGATAAGGCGCGCGTTTTTCAGAGGGGTGGGTGAAAGCGCGGTATAGGTTGCTGGTAGTTCATCACGCCAGCGAGTGGTAAAAGACAGGGTCATAGGGCCTCCTGCCTCTAGTGTAGACTGTTAATAGCCTGTTAAACACCAGCAAAAAAAAGGGTTATATCTTAGCGAGCGAAATTATCTGCGCAGGTGGCACCGCAGGCCACAATCCTCCCTGCATGGCACTGAATCCCACAGGCAAGACGCGCTCCAGCATCTCTTGTGTATCAATTCCGCTAATGATTATTGACTCACAGCTGGGCGATAGTTGCGCCAGAATAGCCCGCATAAACGGTTCAAACGAAATATGTGCAATCCTTTGTTGAACAAAGTTTTTATCCAGCACGACGCGTTTGAACAGGCCGTCAAAAATTGCCCGGGTTGATATACCGCCAGAACCATAGTTTGTCAGGACTAATGGAAATCGCGCAGCAAGTGCGGCCAATATTGGATTATCTTTACCTTTGTTTAACTCCGGATAGCTTTCATGAATAGTCAGCTCCAGAAATGAAAATCGTTCAACTTGTGAAGCAAGTTCAGTATCTGATAATAAAGTATTAGCAACTGCTGGCGTTAAATTAATCCAGGCGGATACTTTTCGCTGAATAAAAAAATGTTGGCACGTTTCGATTAATTCTAGTTTTTCTACAAATAAACGACATTGTTCGTCGTCTGACATCCGAGGTAGGACCAGCTCGGTGGGTATACGCACATCCCCATGCGCACTGGCGAAACTGGTGATGATATCGACGAATTCAAGATCGCCTTTTTCGCTTCTCGCAGGAAGAAAAGAGAACTCAGAATGGTAAAGATTATCCAGTGAAACAATCATCGTGCCAGCCCCGCTGCATGGGTGTTATCCGGCATCCTGTAGCAAAGGATGGAGAAATACGTTACTGCTGATGCAAGTAGAGGCCCTTTCATTTTTCCCTTTTTAGCCGGTAAATCGAATCCTTTTTTTTAGCTTATCCTGATTATAAGCGAATATCCAGCTTTGCACTTTTTAATATCTCGGAATAAATCATATTTTTAGCAAGATACGCTCTTAATGTTCAGGGGTATTGTCTAACCAAAAGCAGAAATAAAAGTTAACTTTCAAATGGTGATGTTGAGGCTGCGCACTCGATGGCAGCCTCGGAGTTGCGGGGGATTAAATACGTCGCGCCTGCCAAAAGTTTTTACGCCAGTAAACGTTATCCAGAGACGAGCGCATCACGCCACGGCTGGTTGAAGCATGAATAAATTGATTATTGGTATCGTAAATACCAACATGTAGACCGCTTTCCCCAGACCCAGTTTTAAAGAAAACCAGATCGCCGGGCAGCAAATCGTCTTTATCAATTTCGGTACCAATCTTTGATTGCGTACGCGTATCGCGCGGGAGTTGCAGGTCGAATTTATCGCGCATCGTCATCAAAACAAATCCAGAACAATCCACCCCACTACGACTCATACCGCCATAACGATAGGGTGTGCCATGCCAGGTTTGTAGCTGATCATTAAGACCGGCGATAACGGCAATAGAATCCGACAAGCGGGCATTTGGCGCAGGCGCACGATGGCTGCTGCAGCCCGCCAAAAACAATGCTGTGATGAAAAGGAGCCCAAAGCGCATTCAGTACGAATCCTCTGAATTTTATTTTTATGCCAATTTAGCGTGGAAATTATATGATTTTCAAGAACCCATTTCACTTAAGTGGTTGATATGAGCATTCTGTGCCCTTCAATATCCAAACGTCGGAAGTTGACGCCATAGGCCGCAGACAGATTGGCCGGCGTCAGTACCGCATCTCGTGAACCACTGGCAAGCAGTTTCCCGCGTTTGAGTAGCCAGGCTTTATGCGCATAGCGTAAGGTGTGATTAAGGTCGTGGCTACTCATCACAATCGCTATGCCCTGCAAACACAGCTGACTCAACAAGCGGTCCAGTGCGTTTTGTTGCGCGACATCCAGACTGTTCATCGGCTCATCCAGCAGTAAAAGCTGACCTAATGGATTCGCTTGTGGGCAAATCTGCAGGATAACCGCAGCCAGGCGCACACGCTGCCACTCACCGCCGGAAAGTTGGTTCACGCCGCGCCCCAGTTTATCTCCCAGGCCGAGCGCATCGGCGATCTCCTGTAACAGATCGGTGCGTGCTTTGTCGGGTTGATGCAGCGTCAGAAAATGCCAGACCGGCATGGCAAACGGCGGATTTTGCTGTTGCGCAAGATAGGCGCGATATTGCGCCAGCCTGGCGGCGGGCCATTCCTCCAACGGCATATCACCAAAAGTGATACTGCCCTCTCCGTTTGTCAGACCCGCCATACGCGCCAACAGCGTACTTTTTCCGGCACCGTTTGGTCCCACTAAATGCAAGATCTCTCCTGCTTTGATCTCACCAGAAAGCGGGCCGAGACGGGTCGATTCCGCGACGTCCTGTAGCTGCATCAATCGAGACATTAGTTTGCCAGCGCCTGCTTGATGGTTTGCACCAGGATGGGATCCTCAGGCGTCATATCCGGTGAGAATCGTTGCAGCACTTTTCCATCGCGACCCACTAAAAACTTCTCGAAATTCCACAGGATATCGTCCGGGTAGAGCGGCGCACGACCTTTGCTCGCCATTCGCTCGTAGAACCCACTATCCGCAGGCGCAACGGCCGTTGGCGCGGCATCAATCAGCTTCTGATACAGCGGATGGCGTCCCTCGCCGTTGACGTCAATTTTGCTGAACATCGGGAAAGTTACGCCCCATGTGGTACTGCAGTACATTTTTATTTCCTCTTCGCTGCCCGGCTCCTGGCCCAGAAACTGATTGCAAGGGAAACCAAGAACGCTGAAGCCCTGTTGGTGCCAGGCTTTCTGCAGATTTTCCAGTTGCTCGTACTGCGGCGTCAGTCCACATTTTGAAGCAACGTTGACGATTAACAGCACATTCCCGGAATACGGCTGCAGTGAGGTAACTTCGCCGTCGATGGTCGTCACTTCTGTATCGAGGATAGTGTTTTGCATAGCATCTCCAGAACAACAGGTGGATTTTCAGTTTTTAATCATAGACCGAACCAACGCGTTCTAGCGCGCGGCTTTTAACAATAGCCAGATAAATACCGGTGCACCCATGGTGGCCGTTACCACGCCGATAGGTAACTCAGCCGAGGCCAGCACCAAACGCGCGACAACATCAGCAAACAATAATGCGATTGCGCCAGCCAACGCACAACCTGGCAGTAAAACACGGTGATCGGTGAGGCCGCACAGTCGCAAAATATGCGGGATCACAAGCCCAATAAAACCAATCGCCCCTGCCAGAGCCACGCTCACGCCAACCATCCAGCCTGTGGCAACCACCAGCAGGTTGCGCCAGAACCATAATGGCAGTCCCAACTGACGTGCAGAAGTCTCTCCTAACGCCAGCATATTCATCGGCTGCGACTGACAGCAAATCCACACCAACACCGGAATCAACGCCACCATGAGCCAGGCCTGATGCCAGTCTACGCCACCGAAGCCCCCCATCATCCAGTACATCAGCTGACGTAAATCAAACGAGGTAGAGAAGTAGATAGCCCATGTCATCAGCGCGCTACAGATAATCCCCAGCGCCACCCCCGCCAGCAGCAGACGGCTGGTAGACAGATGTCGACGGGCGAAACGTAGCAGAATAAGCGTGATAATCAGCGCCCCGGCAATCGCGCAAAGGCCCAACGCCCAGCCGGGGAGTTGCCCCTGCCCCAGCAGCACCGCCGCGATAAGCCCGACTCCCGCGCCGTTAGATACGCCCAGTAATCCAGGCTCTGCGAGCGGGTTTTCAAACAGAGCTTGCATCACTGCGCCAGATAAGGCCAATGCAGCGCCTACCAGCAAAACGGCAAGGGTACGGGGAAGTCGAATTTGCCAGACGAACAGATCGCCGCGGGCGCTGAACCAGTCGCCGGGAGCGATCCATTGTTCTCCTGCGCACAAGCTTAGAATCGTTGCCAGTAGCATCAGTACTGACAGTGACAGTATCCAGCGCACATTTCGGCGCTGTTGTTGATGGGCGAAAGTCAGCATGTTTTCCATTCTGCTGAAAAGAGATGGAGGTGATTCTACGGTGCTGATTCGGTAGTGAAAAGGAAAAAGGCCGCATAGCGGCCTTTTTAGTTATACGCATCATACTCTGCGTATCGTTAAATCACTCTTCTTTGGGCGTTGCGTTTTCAACCCGGCTTTTTAACTTCTGTCCGGGTCTGAAGGTCACCACGCGCCGTGCTGTAATGGGAATATCTTCGCCCGTTTTCGGGTTACGGCCCGGACGTTGATTCTTATCACGCAGATCGAAGTTACCAAAACCAGAGAGTTTTACCTGCTCACCATTTTCCAGAGCACGACGGATCTCTTCGAAAAACAGCTCGACCAGTTCTTTGGCATCCCGCTTGCTAAGCCCAAGCTTATCAAACAGATATTCTGACATTTCAGCTTTTGTAAGCGCCATAGGTTCAATCCCTCAATGATGCCTGGAATCGCTCTTTTAATGCCTCTACACATTTGGCGACGGTAGCGGCAATCTCCTCTTCTTCAAGTGTACGGCTGGTATCCTGAAGGATCAGGCTGATAGCGAGGCTCTTATAGCCCTCCGCAACACCCTTACCGCGGTACACGTCAAATAAGTTTACGCCAACTACCTGATTTACGCCAACTTTCTTACACTCGGATAAAATATCCGCAGCGGGAACGTTTTCTGCCACAACGACTGCGATATCGCGACGGTTCGCTGGGAAGCGAGAAACTTCACGCGCCTGAGGCACCACGCGGTCTGCGAGCTTATTCCACTCCAGTTCAAACACCAGAGTGCGACCGTTCAGATCAAGTTTACGTTCCAGTTCAGGATGAACAACCCCAATGAAACCAATACGTTCACCTTTCAGATAAATCGCCGCAGACTGACCCGGATGCAGTGCTGGATTCGCTTCAGCTTTGAACTGAATGTCTGCCAGTTTGCCTGTCAGGTCGAGAACCGCTTCCAGATCGCCTTTCAGATCATAGAAATCAACGGTCTCTTTTGCCAGATTCCAGTGTTCATCATGACGGTTACCGCAGATCACGCCAGCCAGCATCAGATCCTGACGGATCCCGAGGTTGGCCTGCGTATCTGGCACGAAACGTAAACCCGTTTCAAAAATACGTACGCGGTTCTGCTGACGGTTCTGGTTATACACTACCGTAGACAGCAAGCCAGTCCACAGGGACAAACGCATTGCCGACATATCAATAGAGATTGGGCTTGGCAGCAGCAGCGCTTCTTCACCCGGATGCAGCAGCGACTGGACTTTCGGGTCGACGAAGCTATAGGTAATGACTTCCTGGTAGCCTTTGTCATTCAGCATGGTTTTTACACGTTTCAGCGACAAATCCGCTTCGCGATGCGTACCCATGATAAGACCCGCCTGAATCGGCGTGTTCGGGATATTGTCATAACCGTATACGCGGGCGACTTCTTCGACCAGGTCTTCTTCGATTTCCATATCGAAACGCCAGCTCGGCGCGACCGCTTTCCACTCATCCTGCCCTTCCGTCACGTCACAACCCAGACGACGCAGAATGTCACTCACCTGCTCATCGGCAATATGGTGTCCGATCAGACGATCCAGTTTGCTACGACGAAGCGTAATGGTTGCGCGTTTTGGCAGCGTGGCTTCATTCGTCACGTCAATGATTGGGCCCGCTTCACCGCCGCAGATATCAATCAGCAGGCGCGTTGCACGTTCCATGGCCTTATGTTGCAGCGCAGGATCGACACCACGCTCATAGCGGTGAGATGCATCGGTGTGCAGACCGTGACGACGCGCGCGACCGGTAATAGACAGCGGGCTGAAGAATGCACATTCCAGCAGGACGTTTTGTGTTTCATCATTCACGCCGGAATGTTCGCCACCAAAGATGCCGCCCATCGCCAGCGCTTTGTTGTGGTCCGCAATCACCAGCGTATCTGCATTCAGCTTCGCTTCGCTGCCGTCCAGCAATACCAGGGTCTCACCCTCTTTTGCCATACGGACAACAATTCCGCCTTCAATGCGGTCTTTGTCGAATGCGTGCATCGGCTGACCCAGTTCGAGCAGCACATAGTTAGTCACGTCAACCACGGCATCGATAGAACGAATACCGCAACGGCGCAGTTTTTCTTTCATCCACAGCGGGGTCGGCGCTTTAACATTGATGCCTTTCACCACGCGGCCCAGATAGCGTGGGCAGGCTTCCACGGCTTCGACCTGAATCGGCAGGACGTCGCTAATGGTCGCGGCTACTGGCGCGATTTCCGGCTCAACCAGCGGGGCTTTGTTCAGTACAGCAACGTCACGCGCTACACCGATGATGCCTAAGCAGTCGGCGCGGTTCGGCGTGACGCTGATTTCGATGGTGTTGTCGTCAAGCTTCAAGTATTCACGGATATCGGTGCCAATTGGCGCATCGGCAGGCAGTTCGATAATCCCGTTATGATCGTCGGAAATACCCAGCTCGGAGAACGAGCACAGCATGCCTTCAGATGGTTCACCGCGCAGTTTCGCGGCTTTAATTTTGAAATCGCCCGGCAGAACGGCACCAACGGTTGCCACAGCCACTTTCAACCCCTGACGGCAGTTTGGCGCGCCGCAGACGATATCCAGCAGGCGGTCGCCGTCTACATTCACTTTGGTGACGCGCAGTTTGTCAGCGTTAGGGTGTTGGCCGCATTCAACCACTTCACCTACCACAACGCCATTGAACGCGCCGGAAACAGGTTCCACACCGTCAACTTCAAGACCCGCCATCGTGATTTGGTTTGACAGCGCATCGCTATCAATCGCCGGATTTACCCATTCGCGTAACCACAGTTCACTGAATTTCATTGTTTTATCCTGCCTTTATTTAAACTGTTTGAGGAAACGCAGATCGTTTTCGAAGAAAGAACGCAGATCGGTAACGCCGTAACGCAGCATAGTAAGACGCTCCATACCCATACCGAATGCAAAGCCGGAATAGATTTCCGGATCGATTCCAACGTTACGCAACACGTTCGGGTGAACCATCCCGCAGCCCAGCACTTCCAGCCATTTGCCGTTTTTGCCCATCACGTCAACTTCCGCAGATGGTTCAGTGAACGGGAAGTAGGAAGGACGAAAACGAACCTGCAGGTCTTCTTCAAAGAAGTTGCGCAGGAAATCGTGCAGCGTGCCTTTCAGGTTGGTGAAGTTGATGTTGGTATCAACAATCAGCCCTTCCATCTGGTGGAACATTGGGGTGTGAGTCTGATCGTAATCGTTACGATATACGCGGCCCGGGGCGATAATACGGATCGGCGGCTGTTTTTCTTTCATGGTGCGGATCTGCACGCCGGAAGTCTGTGTGCGCAGCAGACGCGTCGCGTCAAACCAGAAAGTGTCGTGGTCAGCGCGCGCCGGGTGATGGCCAGGAATGTTGAGCGCATCGAAGTTATGATAGTCATCTTCGATTTCCGGACCGGTCGCCACGGTAAAGCCCAGCTCACCGAAGAAACTTTCAATCCTGTCGATTGTACGCGTTACCGGGTGCAGACCGCCGTTTTCGATACGACGCCCAGGAAGGGAGATATCGATCGTTTCTTCAGCCAGACGAGCATTCAGCGCAGCACTTTCTAATTCGGCCTTACGCGCGTTCAGCGCTTGCTGTACCTGCTCTTTGGCTTCGTTAATCACCGCACCTGCAGCCGGGCGCTCTTCTGGCGGCAGTTCGCGCAGGGTTGTCATCTGAAGGGTCAGGTGCCCTTTCTTGCCCAAATATTCGACGCGGACATTGTCTAACGCGGCAACATCTGAAGCCTGGTTAATGGCGGCCGTTGCACTGGCAACCAGCTCTGCGAGATGTGACATGGTTTTCCTCGTTATGTTGCGATATTCACTAGTCGCTCGTATATACGCAAAATCATTCAAGTTGTATCAACGCGGCCAAAGAGCGAATGCAGCCAATATAGAGACAACTTGAAGGATGACGCGTATAAAAAAAGCCTCCACCAGGGAGGCTTTTAGGCGCTGTTTTCCGTTTCTTCTTTCACGCGCAAGCCTCCTGAGTTCAGGTGCTAAAGTAAAAGAAGAAGCGGAAAATAGCAGCATTCATGCTTGCGTTACCTTGTGTGGTAAAAACCGGACAACCTTTATTGAAAAGGCTTACGGATAAATTGTCAACTAATTGATTGCACTACAAATAAAAGAGAGGGAGCCAGGCTCCCTCTTTTCACCGGCTTATGCCAGAGCTGCTTTCGCTTTTTCGACCAGAGCGGTGAACGCTACTTTGTCGAATACTGCGATGTCAGCCAGGATCTTACGGTCGATTTCAACAGAGGCTTTTTTCAGGCCGTTGATGAATTTGCTGTAAGAAATACCGTTCTGACGTGCTGCTGCGTTGATACGCGCAATCCACAGTTGACGGAACTGACGCTTTTTCTGACGACGGTCACGATAAGCGTACTGACCAGCTTTGATAACAGCCTGGAAGGCAACGCGGTATACGCGAGAACGCGCACCGTAGTAGCCTTTAGCTTGTTTCAAAATTTTCTTGTGACGTGCACGGGCAACTACACCACGTTTTACGCGAGCCATATGTGCTCTCCTGTATCTATATTCTTAGTAAAAAAATGAATTAAACGTTAACGGCTTATGCGTACGGCAGGCACGCGATAACCAGACCCAGATCGCCTTTAGACACGAGGCCTTTTGGACGCAGGTGACGTTTACGCTTAGTAGATTTTTTGGTCAGAATATGACGCAGGTTTGCGTGCTTACGCTTAAATCCACCACCACCGGTTTTTTTGAAACGCTTAGCAGCACCGCGTACGGTCTTAATTTTTGGCATTTTAATAACTTCCACTTCGCATTGTTAATAAACGAAACGTAGGCGAACAACGGCTGTGGAACCCGTAGGCCCCACAGACATTGCTACTTGAAGGCCTTACTGTTTCTTCTTAGGAGCGAGCACCATGATCATCTGGCGGCCTTCGATCTTCGTAGGGAAGGATTCGACTACTGCCAGTTCACTCAGATCGTCACGGACGCGGTTGAGCACTTCCATACCGATCTGTTGGTGGGCCATCTCACGACCGCGAAAACGCAGCGTGATCTTAGCCTTATCGCCATCTTCCAGAAAGCGTACCAGGCTGCGGAGTTTTACCTGGTAATCGCCATCGTCGGTGCCAGGACGGAATTTAATTTCCTTAACCTGGATAACTTTTTGCTTTTTCTTCTGTTCCTTAGAAGACTTACTCTTTTCATAAAGGAACTTGCCGTAGTCCATAATACGACAAACTGGCGGTTCGGCGTTAGGGCTGATTTCAACTAAATCTACTCCAGCTTCTTCAGCTTTTTCGATCGCTTCTCTCAGACTCACAATACCCAAAGCTTCGCCTTCCAGACCTGTTAAGCGAACTTCCAGGGCGCGAATCTCGCCATTGATACGATTCGGACGTGCCGTTTGAACTCGTTTTCCGCCTTTAATACCTTATTCCTCCAGTTGTTGAAGACTGCGGCTGCGAATCTCTTGTTGCAGCTTCTCAATCACTTCATTTACGTCCAGGCTGCCCAAGTCTTTGCCACGACGGGTGCGCACGGCAACTTTGCCTGCTTCTACCTCTTTGTCGCCACAGACCAACATGTAAGGGACACGACGTAAAGTGTGCTCGCGGATTTTAAAGCCAATCTTCTCATTTCTCAAGTCTGCTTTTACACGAATACCCGCATTTTGTAGTTTCTGCGTTAATTCGTTAACGTATTCAGACTGAGAATCGGTGATGTTCATGACCACAACCTGAACCGGCGCGAGCCAGGTCGGGAAGAAGCCAGCGAACTCTTCGGTCAGGATACCGATGAAACGTTCCATCGACCCAAGAATTGCACGGTGAATCATAACCGGAACCTGACGCTCGTTGTTTTCGCCAACGTAAGAGGCGCTTAAACGGGACGGCAGGGAGAAGTCCAGCTGTACAGTACCGCACTGCCATGCACGATCGAGGCAGTCATACAGGGTAAATTCAATTTTCGGACCGTAGAACGCGCCCTCACCCAGTTGGAACTCAAACGGGATGTTGTTTTCTTCCAGCGCAACGGCCAGGTCAGCTTCAGCACGGTCCCACATTTCATCGCTACCGATACGTTTTTCGGGGCGAGTGGACAGTTTGACGACGATTTTCTCGAAGCCAAAGGTGCTGTACATATCGTAGACCATACGAATGCACGCGTTAACTTCATCACGAATCTGCTCTTCAGTACAGAAGATATGTGCATCATCTTGAGTGAAGCCACGAACACGCATCAGGCCATGCAGCGCACCTGACGGTTCATTACGGTGGCAGCTACCAAACTCAGCCATACGCAGCGGCAGATCGCGATAGGATTTCAGACCCTGATTAAAGATCTGCACGTGGCCTGGGCAGTTCATTGGCTTAATGCAGTATTCACGGTTCTCAGAAGAGGTGGTGAACATTGCATCTTTGTAGTTATCCCAGTGACCTGTTTTTTCCCACAGCACACGGTCCATCATGAACGGACCTTTCACTTCCTGATACTGGTATTCTTTCAGTTTTGAACGAACGAATACTTCCAGTTCACGGAAGATAGTCCAGCCATCGTTGTGCCAGAACACCATACCCGGTGCTTCTTCCTGCATATGATACAGGTCAAGCTGTTTACCGATTTTACGGTGATCGCGTTTGGCCGCTTCTTCCAGACGTTGCAGGTAGGCATTCAGGGCTTTTTTATCTGCCCATGCAGTACCATAAATACGCTGCAGCATCTTGTTATTGCTGTCGCCACGCCAGTATGCCCCTGCGGTCTTCATCAGTTTGAAGTGATGGCAGAAACGCATGTTCGGCACGTGCGGGCCACGGCACATATCGACATATTCTTCATGATGGTACAAGCCAGGCTTGTCATCATGGGCAATGTTTTCATCAAGAATGGAGACTTTATAGGTCTCGCCACGCTTCACGAAGGTTTCACGCGCTTCGTACCAGCTGACTTTCTTCTTAATGACATCGTAGTTTTTCTCAGCGAGCTCGTGCATCCGCTTCTCGAGCGCGTCGACGTCTTCCTGGGTTAACGTACGGTCAAGATCGATATCGTAGTAAAAACCGTTATCAACAACCGGTCCGATCGCCATTTTGGTGTGCGGCCAGAGTTGTTTGATCGCGTGCCCTAACAGGTGCGCACAGGAGTGACGAATGATCTCCAGACCTTCTTCATCCTTCGCGGTGATGATGGAGAGCTTCGCATCATGCTCAATCAGATCGGAAGCATCTACCAGCTCACCGTCAACACGGCCAGCAATAGTGGCTTTCGCCAGACCTGGACCGATGTCCAGCGCAACATCCATGGGGCTTACAGCGTGGTCGTAATGGCGTTGGCTGCCATCAGGAAGAGTAATAACAGGCATGTTATATCCTTATTTGCAGTGGTGACCCACACGTAAGATCACATACAAAGATTCAATATTTAAAATTATCAAAAAGGTGTGGGCTGATTCCCGCTTCACTCTGCGAAATATGTCACTGGTTGCCTTAAAGACCACACTGGACCTACACCCGCTTTTTGATAACACCGTTTGACAGTGTACACGGCATTACGGGTCGATCAAAGCAACAATCAACGCGCGCTCTATGATGTAAATCAATTCACTGACACCCAACCGTCTTTGTTACACTTGCACAAAGTCATCTAACCTGAGCAGGAAAAAAACAATGCCCACAAATCGCTTTGCGAAGAAACACTGGAAGATGGTTGTGATTCTGCTCGTTATTTGTGCGGCCATGTTGATGCTGCGCTGGGCTGCGATGATCTGGGGCTAAATGACGCTCACCCACTGTTCCGCTTTCGTTTATTTATCGATTAATCGAATTTGTCTGAAAATAGCGCGTTATGACCAGATAAAAAAATAAAACGCAAATTAAATATTAAATAAACTTAACTTTAATTTAGAAAAGCCAGGTCATTTATTTGACCCGGCTTGTCATTACATCCGATAGCCGAGGGAAACTGTCGTGCGGCGATCGGTATGTTCCGGCGCTGTTGCCGGCGGTTCAGAGTTCCAGGTCACGTTGTAAGCCACCTTTAACCCAAAGTGCTCGTTGATGGCAACGTTCAGGGCGGTTTCAGAGTTGAGCGTGGTATCGTCAGCGCCGAATACCGACACACCCTGAGTAAACTTGGTATTGTCCGTCATCTGCCATGCATAAGCCCCGGACGCATAGCCCAACGGCTGTGTTTCGGTGGTGCCATCCGTGTGCTCGTCATAGCGCACGCCAGGACCGAATTCGAAACGGAAGCTGTGCACAGGTCCGTTGAGGAACTGACGACCATAACCCGCTGTCAGCACGTCACGCTCGCGGTAGCCGTTGTAGCGGTCGGTCAACCAGCTTGCCTGTCCAAAGAGATAGTCATAGTCGGTCATGTTGTAACGACTACGGCCACCTACGGCATATTTCTCCGATGAACGCTCATCATTTGAGGAGGTATTGCTGGCATTTCCCCACAGAGACCATGCGGTCGTTTGGCCGTACCAGGTCATGGTGGTATCTGCGGTTAAAGAAGAACTTTTTGTGTTGCCTGACTGGGCGAGATATCCCGCGTTCAGGTTACCTTCAAAGGGTTTTTTCGCGCTGGAAGGGTCATCCATGACAGTAAAAACGGAATCATCGGCTACAGCATGCATTGACGCAAGCAGGCCTCCCGTCAGCAGTAATGCTGCGGGCACTGTCTTCAAAAGCTTCATTTATTAAGAGTCCGTACAACAAAAAAAGAGACCATTACGGTCTCGGAAACTTTCATATGGATCAATGACAAAAGACCCTTGAAAGGTAACAAATTATAAAAAGACTCGAATAACATAGCAATAAATTCTTATTTCATTTTTTGAATAAGAGCGTTCCTAAACCTTTATTTTATTTATATATCTTTATGGCGATAATTTTAAATAAAGATATGAAAAATCATGTTGTTAATTACTTCACTTTCGGGAGGTTAAGTGCCAGACTGAGTTCAGCCTAACAGGAGGTAAAGATGGTACGTATCTATACGTTAACACTTGCGCCCTCTCTCGATAGCGCAACAATCACCCCGCAAATTTACCCGGAAGGTAAGCTTCGTTGTACCTCGCCGGTTTTTGAACCCGGCGGCGGCGGTATCAACGTCGCTCGCGCAATTGCCCATCTTGGCGGAACCGCAACGGCGATTTTCCCCGCGGGGGGAGCAACCGGAGAGCATCTTGTTGCATTGCTCGCCGACGAAAATGTTCCCGTATCTACCGTCGAAGCCAAAGACTGGACCCGACAAAATCTTCATGTCCACGTGGAGTCCAGCGGCGAACAATATCGTTTTGTCATGCCAGGCGCTGCGCTGACCGATGAAGAGTTCTACCAGCTTCAGGATCAGGTGCTGGAAATTGAGTCTGGTGCGCTGCTGGTCATCAGCGGCAGTTTGCCGCCCGGCGTACAGCTTGAGAAGTTGACCCGACTCATTACCACCGCACAAAAACAGGGGATCCGCTGTATTGTCGACAGTTCAGGCGAAGCACTGACGGCGGCGTTAGCCATCGGCAATATCGAACTGGTCAAACCCAACCTCAAAGAACTGAGTGCGCTGGTAAACCGCGAACTGACACAGCCCGATGATGTGCGCAAGGCCGCGCAGGAAATCGTGCAAAGCGGAAAAGCGCACCGCGTTGTGGTATCGCTTGGGCCGCAAGGGGCGCTGGGTGTAGATCGCGATACCTGCGTTCAGGTGGTTCCGCCACCGGTGAAAAGTCAAAGTACCGTAGGTGCAGGCGACAGTATGGTCGGAGCCATGACGCTTAAACTGGCAGAGAACGCGCCTTTTGAGGATATTGTCCGTTACGGTGTCGCCGCCGGTAGCGCAGCAACCCTGAATCAGGGTACGCGTCTGTGCGCTTTGGACGATACGCAAAAAATATATGCATACCTTGCGCAGTAATGGCACCGTCCCCCTTTTAACAGAAGGGGGATGTTCCGGTAAAACTGTCGGCATGGGGGTTATACGTCTATGCTAAAAAATCACGTGATTACAAAGAAGTGAATCATGTGCAGTCAGACGTCTCCACAACGGTGCGAGGTGAAGAAGAGCGACAAACATTAAGTGCCTTTCCAGCGATGACGCGTCCGTGGTGTGCGTCAGTTCGTGTTTTTTAACCGCATTCTTGCGCTAACCTTATGATCTGGCAGACAACATGGGGAGAGACATCATGTGGCAGGCTATCAGTCGTCTTTTAAGCGAGCAATTAGGTGAAGGCGAAATCGAACTGCGTAATGAACTGCCCGGCGGAGAGATCCACGCCGCATGGCATTTACGCTATGCGGGGCGAGATTTTTTCGTCAAATGCGATGAAAGAGAGCTGTTAACCGGCTTTACGGCAGAAGCCGATCAGCTGGAGCTACTTTCCCGCAGTCAAACTGTATCTGTACCGAAAGTCTGGGCAGTAGGCGCAGACAGAGATTACAGCTTTCTGGTGATGGATTTCCTCCCTCCCCGTCCGCTTGATGCGCATAACGCGTTTATCCTCGGTCAACAGCTTGCGCATTTGCACGAATGGAGCGACCAGCCTCAGTTTGGTCTCGACTTCGATAACGCGCTCTCTACCACGCCGCAGCCAAATACCTGGCAACGTCGCTGGTCAACCTTTTTCGCCGAGCAGCGTATAGGCTGGCAGCTGGAACTCGCCGCTGAAAAAGGCATAGCGTTTGGCAATATTGACGCCATCGTCGAACACGTTCAGCAACGTCTCTCTTCTCATCAGCCGCAGCCGTCTCTCCTGCACGGTGATTTGTGGTCCGGGAACTGCGCCCTCGGTCCTAACGGTCCGTACATCTTTGACCCTGCCTGCTACTGGGGGGACAGAGAGTGTGACCTGGCAATGCTGCCGTTACATACCGATCAGCCGCCGCAAATTTATGACGGTTACCAGTCTGTCTCGCCACTGCCGCTGGACTTTCTCGACAGGCAGCCAATCTACCAGCTCTATACGCTGCTGAATCGGGCAATTCTGTTCGGGGGACAGCATTTGGTTGTGGCGCAGAAAGCACTGGATAGATTACTGGCGGCTTAACGACGTACTGCGTTGCTTATCAGGCCTGCCGTTTCGCAACGAGGCAGGCCCGATAGTTCGGCACTTACAAAAAGCCCAGCAATGAGAAGAAGAAGTAGCCGATCACGATAACGATCACCGGCAGAATATAAAGCGGGAAAATTTGTAAGAAGATCGTATGGTGCGGTACCACAATTCGCGACTCCAGTTGCTCGCGGGATAATCCTTCACTGCCCTTTGCCTGTTCCATAATTAGCTGATCTTCTACGCCTTCGCGTAAGAAACGCGCCTGGCGGCTCATTCTGGCGCCTGAGTCCTGCAACGCCAGGCCGATAAAAATCAGGATGAATATCAGCCAAAAAACGAGATTCAGCCCACTTTGAAAATCGGGCGTTGGCGAGTTATACCAGAACACGTTAAGAAAAGGCGTGTTCACCCGCATCATGTCGATCATCACATGGGCAAAATCGAGCATGACCGCGTTAATCCCTTCCTGCTTTTCGCTGTGCGCGTACATAAACTTCAGTACTGAAACCAGCGTTGAAATCAGCGCGGGAATGAAAACCACCCATCCCACCAGCCTTTTCAAGATGGCAATGCGTCCAGCTTGTTGATACGTCATGAGTTCCCCTTGATTAAGACGTGTCATTTTGGCCTAAGTTTACCCGTTGATTACCGTTTTCGCCTGATCTTTAAAGGCGGTATACTTCTGAATTAGCCATAATGAACGCTCAGAGTCCGTCCAGGCTGGCTCTAATCCCTTTTATCACCGTAAAGGAGAGGTTGTAATGTCAACCCCGCGTCAAATTCTTGCTGCAATTTTCGATATGGATGGGTTACTGGTCGATTCTGAACCGCTTTGGGATCAGGCTGAACTGGATGTGATAGCAAGTTTAGGCGTTGATATCTCCCGCCGCCATGAACTTCCCGATACCCTTGGCTTACGCATCGACATGGTGGTTGATTTGTGGTTTGCGCAGCAACCCTGGAACGGCCCCTCACGTCAGGAAGTCACCGAGCGCATCATTACCCGGGCCATTGCGTTGGTTGAAGAAACAAAACCGCTGCTGCCAGGCGTTCGTGAAGCTGTGGCACTGTGCAAATCTCAGGGAATCAAAGTAGGACTGGCATCCGCCTCGCCGCTACATATGCTGGAAAAAGTGCTGACCATGTTTGATCTGCGCGATGACTTCGACGCGCTGGCTTCTGCAGAAAAACTGCCTTACAGCAAACCGCACCCACAAGTTTACCTCGATTGTGCGGCGAAACTGGGCATTGACCCGTTAAACTGCGTAGCACTGGAAGACTCAGTGAACGGCATGATTGCCTCGAAAGCTGCCCGTATGCGTTCCATCGTCGTACCAGCGCATGAGAATCAGGACGATCCTCGCTTCGTTCTTGCCGACGTCAAACTAACCTCGCTCACCGAACTCACAGCCGCTCATCTGCGCGGCTAATCCTGTAACGGGCAATGATCGTATTGCCCGTCTTTTCAGACCTTAATTTTTAAAACGCCGTTTCATTTTTAATTGTGTTTCTGTTTAACCTCTCCTATCCTTGCCCTATAGCGCAAGCGTTAATGACATAAATAGTTGAGGTAAACATGATTCAGGAAGCTTTTCGTCTCGAGGGTAAAGTCGCCATCGTCACTGGATGTGACACCGGCCTCGGGCAGGGTATGGCAGTGGCGCTGGCTGAAGCGGGCTGCGATGTAGTCGGCGTGAATCGTAAAATACCGCATGAAACCGCAGAGAAAATTAACGCCCTCGGTCGACGCTTTATGGCCATTCAGGCCGACCTCAGTCAACAAGATGCTCTCACCAGCATCGTGACACAAACGGTGTCGGCGTTTGGCCGGGTCGATATTCTGGTCAACAATGCAGGAACTATACGCCGTCAGGATGCGCTGGACTTCAGTGAAAAAGATTGGGATGACGTGATGAATCTGAATCTCAAATCCGTTTTCTTTCTGTCGCAGGCCGTGGCGCGCCAGTTTGTGGCGCAGGGCAATGGTGGAAAAATCATTAACATTGCCTCGATGCTCTCTTTTCAGGGGGGTATCCGTGTACCTTCCTATACCGCATCAAAAAGCGGCGTTCTGGGCATCACTCGCCTGCTCGCCAATGAATGGGCGGCCAAAGGAATTAATGTCAATGCTATCGCGCCCGGCTATATGGCGACCAACAACACCCAGCAACTGCGCGCAGACAGCGAGCGCAATAAGGAGATTATCGATCGTATTCCCGCAGGGCGCTGGGGCACGCCGGATGATCTAAAAGGTCCGGTCGTGTTCCTCGCAAGTCCCGCCTCTGACTATATTCATGGCTATACGCTGGCCGTGGACGGTGGTTGGCTGGCGCGGTAAAGGCGCACTTGTGACAAAGGGTTACAACGTCACCTCTTCCGCCTACTGTATAAAACCCCTATACTGTATGAATCGACAGTTTATTGGGTTTTATCATGACGGCGGAAGGCCACCTTCTTTTTTCTATTGCCTGTGCGGTATTTGCCAAGAATGCCGAGCTAACGCCCGTTCTTGCGCAGGGTGACTGGTGGCATATTGTTCCTTCAGCCATTTTAACGTGCCTGCTGCCGGATATCGATCATCCCAAATCTCTGCTGGGGCAGCGTCTGAAGTGGATATCAAAACCCATTGCCCGGGCATTTGGTCATCGCGGGTTTACACATAGCCTGCTGGCGGTTTTTGCCCTGCTGGCCACGTTCTACCTGAAAGTCCCGGATACCTGGATAATACCGGCTGATGCCTTACAAGGTATGGTACTCGGCTATCTTAGTCACATTCTGGCTGACATGCTGACTCCAGCAGGCGTTCCCCTGCTTTGGCCCTGCCGCTGGCGTTTTCGTCTGCCCATCCTCGTGCCGCAAAAAGGCAATCAACTGGAGCGGTTTCTGTGTATGGCACTGTTCGCATGGGCAATCTGGATGCCGCAAACCGTACAAGAGAACAGCGCGGTACGCTGGTCTTCGCAGATGATTAATACGCTACAAATGCAGTTCAATCGTTTCATAACGCATCAGATTGACTAATAAATCAGCCAAAAAGTCATTTTAGGTATAAACAATTCCATTTGAATATAAGAGGCAAGTCACAGTTCTGCTAATCTTGCGCCAACAGAATCACCTTTAAACGGTGATACGCATAATAAGATCAGGAGAACGGGGATGAACTTTCCATTAATCGCGAACATTATCGTGTTCGTAGTGCTGCTGTTCGTGCTGGCGCAAGCCCGTCACAAACAGTGGAGTCTGGCCAAAAAAGTACTGGTCGGTCTGGTCATGGGTGTCGTGTTCGGCCTCGCGCTGCACACCATTTATGGCTCCGACAGCCAGGTTCTTAAAGATTCAGTACAGTGGTTCAACATTGTCGGCAACGGTTATGTCCAGTTGCTGCAAATGATTGTTATGCCGCTGGTATTTGCGTCTATTCTCAGCGCCGTTGCGCGTCTGCACAACGCCTCTCAGTTAGGTAAAATTAGCTTCCTGACCATCGGCACGCTGCTGTTTACCACGCTGATTGCCGCACTGGTAGGTGTTCTGGTGACCAACCTGTTCGGCCTGACCGCCGAAGGTCTGGTGCAAGGTGGTGCCGAAACCGCCCGTCTGAACGCGATTGAAACCAACTATGTTGGCAAAGTGGCTGACCTCAGCGTTCCGCAACTGGTGCTGTCGTTTATTCCGAAAAACCCGTTTGCCGATCTGACTGGCGCGAACCCGACGTCGATTATCAGCGTGGTTATCTTCGCTGCATTCCTCGGTGTAGCCGCGCTGAAACTGCTGAAAGATGATGCACCAAAAGGCGAGCGCGTTCTGGTCGCTATCGATACCCTGCAAAGCTGGGTGATGAAACTGGTCCGTCTGGTGATGCAGTTGACGCCGTACGGTGTTCTGGCACTGATGACCAAAGTGGTTGCAGGTTCCAACCTGCAGGACATCATCAAGCTGGGTAGCTTCGTCGTGGCCTCTTATCTCGGTCTGGGCATTATGTTCGTGGTTCACGGGATTTTGCTGGGTATTAACGGCGTTAGCCCGTTAAAATACTTCCGCAAGGTATGGCCAGTGCTGACGTTCGCCTTCACCAGCCGCTCCAGCGCAGCCTCAATTCCGCTGAACGTTGAAGCGCAGACCCGTCGTCTGGGCGTGCCTGAATCCATCGCCTCATTTGCCGCCTCGTTTGGTGCCACGATTGGTCAGAACGGTTGTGCGGGCCTGTACCCGGCAATGCTGGCAGTAATGGTTGCACCGACCGTCGGTATCAACCCACTGGACCCAATGTGGATTGCCACGCTGGTTGGTATCGTGACCGTGAGCTCCGCAGGGGTTGCGGGTGTCGGTGGCGGTGCAACATTTGCCGCGCTGATCGTCCTGCCCGCTATGGGTCTGCCAGTCACGCTGGTTGCGCTGCTGATCTCCGTTGAGCCGCTGATCGATATGGGTCGTACCGCGCTGAACGTAAGCGGTTCCATGACTGCCGGTACGCTGACCAGCCAATGGCTCAAGCAGACTGATAAAACGATTCTGGACAGCGACGATAACGCCGAACTGGCGCATCGCTAAGTCTGTCAGCTAAAAAACAAAAAACCGCCGGAGTATCATGCTCCGGCGGTTTTTTTATATCCATTAATCCCTTAGTTCATTTTCCTGGCGAACCTGATTAGCCCAGCGCTGTGCTGATTCCGGGACCGTAAATGCAGGCGAACGTTGAAACGCCTCCCCCATTAAGACAAAAGCGACATATTTTCCGCGTAGTATCCATACGTCACGAAACGCATCCATTTTAATCGCATGCTCTGGTGGCGCGGGCTCCACGCGAGGAACATAGCTGATAACCGGACGATTTTGTTGGCGAAGAGGTTTCATAATCAGTTGCTTCACTAAAGACAAATTCTAAAAATCAGAAAACCGCTATCTTAGCCGATTTTGCCGCCTTGCGTCCTGCCTTGCGTGCGCTGTTTGCCTGGTTCATCGCGCTTTACGTCATCGACCTGTACCTGCGCCACTGAGTGAGTGGTCTATAGTTAAAGCTTTTGACAGCAACAACGACCCTTTCAGCAATGAAACCAGGAGACGAGTTTAATGTCACAGAATGATAAGCATCCACTCCATCACTCAGCGCCGGTTCATGATGCCAGCGAATCCCAGCCAGGACTTGACTCACTGGCACCCACAGACGGTTCACATCGGTCAACACCAGAACCCACGCCGCCAGGTATGCAGCCCACTACGTCCGGCAGTTTAAAAGCGCCGGATATCAAAAGTGACAAACTCAATGCACTGGACAGTTTTTGTAAAGGAAGCGAAGATTTTGCTCTGACAACTAATCAGGGCGTGCGAATCGCAGACGATCAAAACTCTCTGCGTGCAGGTAATCGCGGGCCAACCCTGCTGGAAGACTTTATCCTGCGGGAAAAGATTACCCATTTTGATCATGAACGCATCCCGGAGCGGGTTGTACATGCCCGAGGTTCTGCCGCTCATGGTTACTTTCAGTCCTATGTCAACCTGAGTGCGACGACGAAAGCGGACTTTCTAAGTGATGAATATAAAATCACCCCGGTTTTTGTCCGATTCTCTACCGTTCAGGGCGGCGCAGGCTCTGCGGATACGGTCAGAGATATACGGGGATTTGCGACCAAGTTTTACACTGAAGAGGGCATTTTCGACCTGGTGGGAAACAATACTCCCATCTTCTTTATTCAGGATGCCCATAAATTCCCGGATTTCGTCCATGCGGTTAAACCGGAGCCGCATTGGGCTATCCCGCAGGGCCAAAGCGCCCATGACACCTTCTGGGATTATGTCTCATTACAGCCTGAAACGTTGCACAACGTCATATGGGCAATGTCCGATCGGGGTATTCCGCGCAGCTATCGCACGATGGAAGGCTTCGGTATTCACACATTTCGGTTGATTAATGCGCAAGGGAAAGCCACCTTTGTCCGTTTTCACTGGAAACCGCTGGCAGGCAAAGCCTCGCTGGTATGGGATGAAGCGCAAAAACTTACTGGTCGGGATCCCGACTTTCATCGCCGCGATCTGTGGGAAGCTATCGAAGCGGGCGATTATCCGGAATATGAACTGGGACTACAGCTGATTCCCGAAGAAGATGAATTTAAGTTCGATTTTGACCTGCTCGATCCGACCAAGCTGATCCCGGAAGAGCTGGTTCCGGTGCAACGCGTCGGTAAAATGGTGCTGAACCGCAATCCTGATAATTTCTTCGCCGAAAATGAACAAGTCGCTTTTCATCCCGGACATATCGTCCCTGGCATCGATTTTACTAACGATCCCCTGCTGCAGGGTCGCTTGTTCTCCTATACCGATACCCAAATCAGTCGCCTGGGCGGGCCCAATTTCCATGAAATCCCGATTAATCGCCCGACCTGTCCGTACCATAATTTCCAGCGTGACGGCATGCATCGTATGGACATCGATACCAATCCAGCCAACTATGAACCGAATTCCATCAATGATAACTGGCCGCGTGAAACGCCGCCGGGGCCAAAACGCGGTGGATTTGAGTCGTATCAGGAACGGATTGAAGGAAACAAAATCCGCGAACGTAGCCCCTCTTTTGGCGAATACTATGCGCACCCTCGCCTGTTCTGGCTAAGTCAGACGCCAATTGAACAGCAGCATATCATCGGCGGATTCAGTTTCGAACTCAGTAAGGTTACGCGCCCCTATATTCGGGAAAGAGTGGTCGAACAGTTAGCTCATATTGATACTGCCCTCGCCGAGGCGGTTGCCGATAATCTCGGTTTTGAGCTAACCAAGGAACAGGCCAGCATTGCGCCACCGCCCAACGTCAACGGTTTGAAAAATGCACCGTCACTCAGTTTATATGCAGGTGCGCAAGGTGAGATTAAGGGCCGCGTGGTCGCCATCCTACTTAATGACCAGGTGAAATCGAGCGACCTGCTCGCCATCATGCAAGCCCTACAGGCCAAAGGCGTTCATGCCAAATTGCTCTATTCCCGAATGGGTAAGGTAGTTG
Organism: Citrobacter sp. Cpo065; assembly: GCF_030332805.1. NCBI lineage: Bacteria > Pseudomonadati > Pseudomonadota > Gammaproteobacteria > Enterobacterales > Enterobacteriaceae > Citrobacter > Citrobacter sp. Cpo065. Next base: position 85,532 of record NZ_JAOWHC010000034.1, on the reverse strand, counting down.
CCGATGATGGATCTGCTCTGACGATCGCCGGTACTTTTGCGGGTTCACCATCCCTGACGGTCGATGCGGTTATCGTTCCATGCGGTAATCTCGCGGACATCGTTAAGAACGGTGATGCCCGATATTATTTACTCGAAGCGTATAAGCACTTAAAACCTGTCGCCCTGGCCGGCGATGCTCGTCAGTTTAAAGCAACGTTGAATATCAAAAATGAAGGAGAAGAAGGCGTGGTGGAAGCGAACAGTGCAGACGCACAGTTTATGGATACCCTGTTGACGCTGATGACCGCGCACCGCGTCTGGTCACGTGCCGGAAAAATAGAAACGATTCCCGCCTAAAAAAATGCGGCGCACGATTGCGCCGCAAACTCAGGAATTACACGTTCAGAAAACTGCCAAGACGATAACCGCGCTCCGCAATTGCATATTTCAGTGACGAAGACGTCAGCACGTCGAGCTCAGTTAAGCGGGGGTAACAGTAGGCACTTTGACGAATAATGTCATCGATAAAGGCCGGATGACACATCACTTCCAGCGAAGACTCTCCCCGGTCGGCTGACGCATCCAGCGTCTGTAAAAACAGAGCCTCGGAAATCGCTTCGCCGTAAAACTCGCTGCTGAATCCCTGGGAGGTACGTAACGTTTCCGGAAAATCAGACGCCTGAAAAACGGTCTGACGATCGATACGCAATGCAATCCCCTTCTGGGCAGCAAACCCGGCTACGATAGGAAAAATTTGCGGGAACATATGCACATGGTGATGGCTATCCAGATGCGTCGGCTCCCGCCCGAACAGGTCAATAAAACGCTGATACTGCGCGGCCAGCTCCTGAGAAATTTCATCCAGCGGCAAAGTGTCCTCCTCTGCCATCTGCCAGATCCATTTCCCCAGTAATCCGTCACGAGTAAGGCCCGGCATTGCCGTCAACGGCCTACCCAGCGTCAGAACAAAATGCATCCCGACGGCAAGTGCAGGTATGTCGCGACTCAGCTGTACCGCATGGTCAATCGCCGCACCGTTAACCAGCGCTGTTGTTGAGGTGACAACGCCATTACGACAGGCTTCAACAATGCCGTAGTTTTGTCCTTTACTCAGGCCAAAATCATCCGCATTCACAATCAGTACGCGTTCCATAGCCGACCTCAGTTAGTGTTGTTCGCTTTTGAGTTTCTCAATGCACCCGGCGAAGTTTGGCAACCATTTTTCATGCGCCAGGATTAGCTCACGCGCCAGAATCTCGGCATCGCTGTCAGAATGAACCAGCGGACTCAGGTTTAACGCCAGCAGCACATCATTCAGCTCGCCGCTCAATGCCGCATTGCTCGCCGCAACCTCAAAGCCTTTGATGGTGTAGATAAGACCGAGCACTTTCTCATCAAAATGGGTAATACGTGGGTGCGGCGTAGCACCGTTACGTCCGAGCGTGCAGGTCATCTCAACCGCCCAGTCCGCAGGAATGTTATCAACATGTCCATGATGTGGAATGTTGACGTAGTGCTCGGTCTGTTTGTCGTTGTAGATGGCGTTGATCACTTCACAGGCCGCATCGGAGTAATACGCGCCACCGCGCTGCTCCAGCTCTTTCGGCTTAACGTTTAGCTCAGGATTTTTGTAGAGATCAAACAGTTGTTTTTCTACTTTTTGTACTACCTGGGCACGTGCGCCGCCCTTATAGTACTCGCCCATTTCGATCGCCAGCATCTCTTTTGGCTTGAAGTAGTACAGCAAATACGAGCACGGCAGCAGCTTCAGCGAACGAATCAACCCTTCGCTGAACGGCAGGTCGAAAATGTTCTTCACGGTGGAAGCTTTCAGTTGTCCAGAAGCCACGCCGTCCAGCAGTTCATCAAAGCGCGATGTACCGTTCACCAGCACGTCTTTAATAAAGACCATGTGGTTCAGACCGAACAGATCGATGGATAAATCATCGCTCTCTTTCAGCGCCAGCACATCGCTAATGAACATTTTCATGCCGACAGGAATATTACACACGCCGATGAATTTCTTGAAATTCGTGTGGCGATAGACCGCTTCAGTCACCATCCCGGCCGGGTTAGTAAAGTTAATCACCCACGCATTCGGGCACAGTTCTTCCACATCTTTAATAATATCAAAGATAACCGGAATGGTACGCAGACCTTTGAACAGCCCACCCGCACCGTTGGTTTCCTGTCCCAGATAACCATGGCTCAGCGGAATGCGTTCATCCTTCTCACGGGCCTTCAGTTGCCCTACACGTAGTTGGGTGGTAACGAAATCAGCATCTGTCAGTGCTTCACGGCGGTCCAGCGTTTTAAACAACTTCATCGGTACGCCGGCTTTGTCGATCATGCGCTGGCAAAGGTCAAAAATAATGTCCAGCTTCTCTTTTCCACCGTCGACATCAACCAGCCACAACTCAGAAACCGGTAATTCATGATAGCGCTTAATAAAGCCTTCAAGTAATTCAGGGGTGTAGCTGCTCCCGCCACCGATAGTGACGACTTTTAATTTCTGGCTCATACTTTCTCCCTTCAGTGTCAAAACACTGACGTGTATTATGCTCAACCCGTTTGTCAGGTATAGCGTGGCTGTCCCGACGCTATTTTGGGCAAGCTATAAAAAATGGGTTATTGGCAAATAATATCTACTGATTAAATTCAGTTAATTTCTTACGGTAGCTATTCGGTGTAAACGACGTCAGCTTTTTAAACGTTTTAATAAACAGGCTTGGACTACTGTAGCCAGACTCGTAAGCAATATCCGTTACAGAATAGTTCGTCATTTCCAGCTGTTTTTTAGCAAAGTTAATGCGGATTTCATTAATAATCTGCATCGGCGTTTTGCTGTAATAACGCTGGGTAGCGCGGGTCAGATACTCCTGGGATTTCGCGGACAGGTGTACCATATTTTCCAGCGCATTCTCGCTAAACTGCCGTTTGTCGTGCATGGTCTCGACGGTGGTTTTAAGCCACTGCGGAATATCATCCAGCACCTGCTCTTCGCGATGATGGCGTAACCGATTAATAATATAGAAGGTGACCACTTCTACAAATTCATCCAGCCCGCTCTCGCGAAAGTTCAGTGATGCAATAACCGTTTCAATGTAGGTAAGAAACGAGTTATTCGCCCGATAGACCTGCGATGCAACGAAACAAAATGGCAGCAGCGGGTGATAGTGCTGTTCAAAAAAACGTTTACTAATGCCGACGTTAAGGATCCTTGTCGCACCAAAATCATAAAAACTCTGGTGGTGCGATCCCAACGGGATAAAGACAAAGTCTCCACGTTCTAGCAGTACGCGTTTACCGTTGATTTCCTGATAATAGCGCCCGGTTAAAACCAGGGTAAACTCATAGTAGTCATGCTGATGCAGCCCGCTGATGCTCTCAGTTTTGTTATAGATGAACACATGGAAATTTTTGCCATTAAACAGCTGCTGTTCATAAACGGTTTTGATTTCCGGTGCGTTAATCTGTAGCTGCATTATGCACTCCTCGCTATTTCAGCTTTTCGTGAAGCTCAATCAGTTCAGTCACCAGCTCACGCGCCAGCATTGATGTCATCAGATGGTCCTGCGCGTGGACCAGCACCAGGCTAACTTTCATTTTACCTTCGCCCTGATCGCCTTCAATCAATTTCGTTTGCACGAGGTGCGCTTCGTTCAGCGCCAGACGAGACTGGTCCATCATGGTCTTAGCTGACTCGAAATCACCCTGCTTGGCCATTTTGAGTGCGCCGTACGCCAGGCTACGCGCCTGACCTGAGTTGATGATGAGGCCCATCACCACTTCTTCAAGTTCTTCTGCTTCTGACTGCGTGTCGACGATATTCTCGATATCCAACATACTTTTTTCCTCTGGTTCAGTCCGGCATGACCGTAAAGCCATGCCGGATTAAATTTAGAATTTTAATGCGTTAGCGATATCTTCTTCGCTTTCTTCTTGGTCAATAACGTTCTGCGCTTTGTTGGCTACCACCACGAACGGCAGGTAAACCAGCGTTGCGATACCGAGGTTGAACAGCGCGACCAGCAGAGCAGCGACGCTACCGTTGGTGTTAAAGAACGCGCCCAAACCGGTTGGCATAGTCCACGGTGCAATGTTGGTAATCGGTGGAATAATGCCTGAGTAGTAAGCTGCCAGCGTAATCGCCGCCAGAATCGGTTGCACCAGAATGAACGGGATAAACATCACCGGGTTCATGATGATCGGCAGACCGAACAGGATAGGTTCGTTAATCTGGAACAGACCTGACGGCAGTGCCAGCTTAGCAACCTGACGATAGTCAGGACGACGCGATGCCAGGAAGATAGCGATAATCAGACCCAGCGTTGCTCCGCTACCCCCAAGGAAAATATAGGAGTCGAGCATCGGTTTCGCCCAGACGTGGAACGTCTTACCGGCTTCCAGCGCGGCATCTACGGAACCAAACTGTTGGTAGATAGAGATGTTTTCCAGCGCCCATGGCGTCATGATACCGCTGTCCAGCGCAGTCAGCGCCAGTGAACCGTGAATACCGAAGAACCACAGCAGCGGAACAAAAATCACGTAGGCCCAGCCCACCACGCTGCCCAACGACGCCAGCGGAGTTGAAATGGAATCCATAATGATTTGGTGGAAGTTCGTACCCCAGGTGTTCAGTGCCCAGGCGATGATCCCCATAATGGAGAGGATAAGGAAGCCAGGAATCAGCGCAGAGAAAGAGCGCGATACGGATGTCGGTACGCTATCAGGTAATTTAATGACCCAATTGCGACGAACCACAAAGGTGAACATTTCCGCGACCGCAAGGCCGATAATAATACCGGAAATAATATTGGCACCGCCGAGCCAGTTCGCGCCAACGGCATAGGCTTCACCCACGCTATAAGGCGTTACGGTCATAAACGCGGCGACGGATAACAGCCCGGCAGCCAGTGAGTCGACTTTACGTTCTTCTGCCAGCGCCATGCCGATAAAGAACGGTGCCATCAATGACATGATACCCAGCGTACCGTTATAGACGTTTCCACCAATGCCTTTCAAGCTATTCAAAGTTTCAATAGTTGAAGCATCAAGTCGAATGCCCATTGAATAAAAAAACGACCCCTCCCCAAAGCTCAGGAAAACGTTATTGATTAATACAAACATAGCCCCTGCGAGGGTTAACGGCATTAAACGAATAAAACCGTTCTTGATTGCATTAACGTGTGGCTGCTTTCCAATTTTTACAGCAAAAGGAAGGAGTACCTTTTCAAGTGAAGCAATAGCGTTACTCATAGAAAAATACCCTTAAATACCGCAATTAAAAATTGCGGTGAATGTTAATGAAATAACTCTTTGACGGGAAAAATTAAAATAAAATAATTAATTTGCTGCGGCTTTTTTAATTGCTGCAACAGCAGCCTTAAGCACGCCTAAACCATCGACTTTGCCATACAGCAGCGAGTCAATCACTTCCACAGGCTTGTTGGGTAACAAACGCTGAATTTCGGGCAACATATAAGCAATTTGTGGACCTAATAACACGACATCGGCGACAGGACCTTTTTCTCCGGCCAGCGTTTCAGGAAATGCTTCAATAATAACCGGTACTTCGTATTTTTCGGCCTGAGCACGCATCTTCGAAACCAACAATGAAGTCGACATGCCCGCAGAACAAAACAGATAAATGTGTTTCTTTTCCATTAAAACGATCCTCATGTGCGATTATCTGTCAACCAGACACTCCGCAAGCCATAACCTGCATCCATGCTCTGGGTAACTTGCGTCAGCTAAATTACTTTTTTAGGTGGCTGAAATGAGTATACGGGATTGCACCGGTGGATGGTATTTCCTTGACCAACTAAATTGTCTCTCCTTGACCTATCGTTATGACTCCCCTCACATTTCGGGCAAATAATTCGCAGCAATAAATAAGATCGTTCGGCACAAAAAAACCGGCACGATGGCCGGTTCTTCTGAATGCACAGGCAATAAGCAGTTGTTACTTCTTCGCCGCCTGCGGGTCAGTGTCGTACTCTGCGCAGGTCTGGTAACCGGAGTTAATCACATGTCCGGTGTCGTCTAAAGCAACAAAATAGGTTTCAGCTTTACCATCTCGTTGACCCAGGATGTAGGTCTGGCATGTCCCGCGCGCATGAATCATACTGACTTCAGAAGAAGGTTTACCGGCAATCTGCGCCACCTGCGCCCTGCTCATCCCTTTCTTCACATCTTTCACCACGGGCTGAACAAATTGGTCTTTGGTGCGATCGTAGGCCGTACACCCTGCCAGCATAGTCAAAACAGCCGCTGCGCTTAGAATTCCTGTTAGGTTCTTGTTCATATTCCGTCCTCTTGTATTTCAGCGTGTTATATAAGCCTGGAGCACAACAACACATTTTTCAAGCAATCAGATGATACTTAGGTCGTTTCGGAAAATTCTATTAAAACAAAATGATGTTAGATCAGGCCTGCATCCCTTGTCGTTTGGGTCCCAACGCGTTAGCTTTAACACATCATTTTTTTTGATCATTTCATTTTTCAGAGGGGGTTAAATGACTCTGCAGCAAGAGATAATCCAGGCGCTTGGCGCAAAACCGCGAATTAATGCAGAAGAGGAAATTCGCCGCAGCGTGGATTTCTTGAAATCCTACCTGCAAACGTACCCTTTTCTGAAATCACTGGTATTAGGGATAAGCGGCGGACAGGACTCAACGCTCGCGGGAAAACTTTGCCAGATGGCTATTTCCGAGCTTCGTGAAGAAACGGGGAATGACGCGCTGAAGTTTATTGCCGTACGTCTGCCGTATGGCGTTCAGGCTGATGAACAGGACTGTCAGGATGCCATCGCCTTTATCCAACCTGACCGCGTGCTCACAGTAAATATTAAGGGTGCAGTACTGGCCAGTGAACAGGCCCTGCGTGAAGCGGGTATTGAACTGAGCGATTTTGTCCGTGGCAATGAAAAAGCCCGTGAACGTATGAAGGCCCAGTACAGCATCGCCGGAATGACCAGCGGTGTTGTCGTGGGTACCGATCATGCAGCAGAAGCCATCACCGGATTTTTCACCAAATACGGCGATGGCGGTACTGACATTAACCCTATTTTCCGCCTGAACAAGCGTCAGGGTAAGCAGCTGCTTGCCGCACTGGGTTGCCCGGAACATTTATATAAGAAAGCGCCAACGGCCGACCTCGAAGACGATCGCCCTTCTCTGCCGGATGAAGCCGCATTAGGCGTCACCTATGACAACATCGACGATTATCTGGAAGGAAAAACGCTGGCTGCCGACATCGCGAAAAAAATTGAAGGCTGGTATCTGAAGACCGAACACAAACGTCGCACACCGATTACGGTGTTTGATGACTTCTGGAAAAAAGCGTAATTTTTTTAGTCACATATTGCCGGATAGCACTGGGATCACCGCTGTCCGGCCACTCTTCCTTGTCTGATGCCGCTTTTTTAATCGGTTTCAAACTGCTACACTGGATGAATAACCAGCATCCGGAGTGAGAAGTGGTACGGCGTCAATCAGCCCCACGCCTGACATTTGAGGCAGCGGCAATCTATGAATATCCTGAACACCTGCGTCCATTTTTGAGTGCGCTTCCCACCGCGCCAGGCGTCTATCTGTTTCACAGTGAAAGCGACACTATGCCGCTCTACATTGGTAAAAGCGTCAATATTCGCAGCCGCGTGCTGGCACACCTGCGTACCGCAGACGAAGCGGCAATGCTGCGTCAGGCCAAACGCATTAGCTGGATTTGTACGGCGGGAGAAATTGGTGCCCTGCTGCTGGAAGCGCGGTTGATCAAAGAACAACAGCCGTTGTTTAATAAACGACTGCGGCGCAATCGTCAGCTTTGCGCCTTGCAGCTTACCGACCGAACTGTTCAGATTGTCTACGCACGAGATATTGATTTCTCCCATGCACCCAATCTGTTTGGCCTGTTTGCCAATCGTCGCACAGCGCTACAAGCGTTGCAAAACCTCGCGGATGAACAGCAGCTGTGCTACGGCCTGTTGGGGCTGGAACCCCTGAGTCGCGGGCGTGCCTGTTTTCGCTCCGCGCTTAAACGCTGCGCCGGGGCGTGCTGCGGGAAAGAGAGTCATGAAGCGCATCACTCGCGCCTGCTAGAGGCGCTGGAAAGAGTGAAAGTGATTTGCTGGCCATGGAGCAATGCCATTGCCTTGCAAGAAACCGGTGCCGAAATGACACAGTACCATATCATCAACAACTGGCTGTGGCTGGGAGCCGTTTCAACGCTGGATGAAGCGACTACCCTGGCGCGTATGCCAGCAGGCTTTGACCATGATGGCTACAAAATTCTCTGCCGGCCTGTTCTGTCTGGTCAATATGACATTATTGAACTGCATCCGGAGAATGCCCCGGCATCCAGTTAATCTCGCTGAACAGCAATTTTCCCTCGCGCTCCAGCAGTCGTAATGTGTGTTTGCCGTCATGCCAGCTCGCACCCTGGTCGGCCGTCAGCAGTTTATCACCCAGTTGCCATGCACCACTGATAACAAACACCACGCCGCCGCGTGAACCAAAGGTCGTAAAGGTGCGATCGGCCACTCTGACTTTTGCCTGGCAAACATCTCGTCGGGTCATGATATTAAAATCCATAGACATCTGCCCTTCCGTCAGCTTTGCTTTTACCACCTTGTCACCGGCAAAGGTAAAAGGTTGGTGCTGTTTGAGGGTATGCGTAAAGATGTTCGCTTCTTCCAGAGTGACCTCCCCTCCCTCCAGCAGCGTAATCACGCGTTCTACACCCGGGAAAAGTGAAAATTCACCGTTTGCTGCAATGGAGGCGATACTCGCCCGCCAGTGAAAATCTCGTGTTGCTGGCGGAAAACAGCAAATCTCACGCGTTTCTCCCGCACCATTCCGCCAGAGGTTAACCGGCATTTTGCGGATATCAAAGTATTCCATCATCCCTCCAGAAAGGAGCAGCATGGCAGCCTGCCGTAAACAGACAGCCATAAATCATCATTATTATGTTCACCCTGCAGATTATTGTTATCGGCAGCAGAGTTGATTTGCCTTAGCGATGAACCCGGCATTTTGCAAAAAAGAATAACGCGCTGATCCAGGTAGAATTTTCGCGGGCTTCAGGAGAATAGCGTGTCGTGCGTCCGGTGCAATAGGCAGAAATGAAAAAACCGCCGATCCTGCCCACATCGTTATACGTGTTGTGGACAAGAGCGGCGGTCTTGAGTTTTGTTTCACACTGTGCGGCAATCAGCACGACACAGTGTGAATGATTTAGTGTAGACGCTGATCGATTACTCGGCAGCTTCCGGCATTTTACCTTTCTGCGCTGCACGTTCTGTCAGACGCTTCTCAAAATTGGCATTAAACTGCTTTTTCTGTTCCGGGGTCAGAATGTTGTAAATTTTGTTCTGAGTTTCCATATGCGCCAGCATGTTGGCTTTGCGCTGTTCTTCCATCTTCGCAATCTGCGCTTCGGCTTTCGCTTTATCGAAGCTATCGCTGGCGATGATATCGTGCATTGCACGGCGTTCTTCCAGCGGCGGACGTTTCATCTGATCGCGCTGGCCTTTCATGATCTCGCGAATCTGCTGTTTCTGCGCGTCGGTCAGGTTCAGGTCTTTAAACATCATGTCGTGATGCGGGGCAAATTTACCGTTGTGATGCATCATCGGTTTAGCATCCGCTGGTGCAGCTGTTGTAGTGTCAGCAGCATGAGCCAGGTTCGCAGCACCCAGCGCCAGAGTAGAGGCAACAAACAGAGCAGTCAGTTTACGCATAATTTCTATCCTTTCTTTCAGTTATTTTTACGACACTCATGCGACTCTTATGCAATGTGATGTCGTGTTGACGAGATTAACTTTACCGGCTTAAGCGTCAATTAATCAGAGCAACGGTAAAACAGTGAAAGTGTAAAAAACAAACTTTCATCAATTATGAAGAAAAAAAGAATAAATTGCGCAGAGTTGCAATAAAAAATTACAACAGGATGATTTTGAAAGGATTATGGAGAACTATACCTGAACCCTGTTTATTAAGAAAGCAACTCACCAGGAATAATCCGTAATAAATAAAAACAGCACGCAAAAATAAGCCCTAAAGGATAATCCTGCAGGGCGAATATATTGATCACAACTTTTCGAGCATCAATCCGGCACGTAAACCGCAGGCCACGTTAGGGTTGGGAAAAAGAACGTATTCAACATCATGGGTGACGATAAAACGTTCATCTCCGTCCTGCGCCAGCAAGGTGCCTTCTTTAAAGGGGGTAAAGTTTAGCGTCTGGTTATCCATGTGGAGAATGAAATCGTCGCTACGACGCGTGATTTGCGACACCACGCGATAACGCAGCGGGGATATTTCTCTCGTCGACACCCGCTCGCCCTGCAGCAATTTCTCCAGTGCGTCTGCCGTTTGTGCAAACTGGGTAAGATCGTTTTGCCCGAACGGCAGCGCTTTACCCAGTTCCAACGTACAGGCCAACGCACCAAAATGTTCCCCGCTAAAATGGGTGAACGTGCCGCCAGGCGTCTGATGGAAAACCAGCGCTTCCAGTCCCGCATCTCCCAGCCATTCAAGAAAATCCTCGTCCCAGGCAACGTTGCGTTGTGGCAATACGCCAAAGCGCAGATGCTGTGAACCGCGGATCGCGGTGTGCAGATCCAAATGCCAGCGCACAGGCTCCTTTGCGCGCGAATAAAAATCTTCAAGACACAGCTCAAGCTCGTGGGCTCGGTGCGTTTCTTCACTCGCGGTAAAAATCTGCCACCGGCCGCCAAACATACGATTCAGGTCGCTATGACAATATCGTTTTCCCGCAGCCAGCGCCTGCGGGTTTCCCAGAATCACCAGCAGCCGCCATGTCAGTGTCAGCTCGCCGCTAAACAGACTGGAAAGCAATGAATCGAGTATCTCTACCGGCGCGGTTTCATTGCCATGGATCCCCGCAGACAGCACCAGTGAATGTTCAACGGGTGCAAGCGGCGTCAGTTCCAGAATTCCGTGACCGATCCACTGCCAGTCAAAACCATGAGTGGTTCCTTGCGTTTTCTCTGGAGTGGCGCCTGCGAGCGTGATCGCCAGAAAGTTATCCATGGTGCATCCCCTCCTGCTGGAAAGGATACACTGAGCCGAGGTTGAGCAATTGCGTCAGCGTATCCAGCGCTTCACGCCCCTCGCGCAACAGCTGTGGGTCGGCAAGGTCGGCAGCGGTAAGACGATCGCGATAGTAACGGTCAACCCAGTTATTCAACGTGTTAAACAGCGTGTCGTTCATGATAACCGCCGGATTCACCGCCTGCTGTTCCTGCGGAGTGAGCACCACTCTCAGGCGCAAGCATGCCGGACCACCGCCGTTGGACATACTTTCACGCAGATCGAATACCCGCAGGTCATCGATCGGATTGTCTTCCTCGAGAAGCCGGTTCAAATACCGCCACACGCCAGCATGCTCCCGACACTCCTGTGGCAGGACCAACATCATCGAACCGTCACTACGACTCAGCAACTGACTGTTAAACAGATAAGTGGTCACGACATCCTGCACCGACACTTCCGCTGTCGGGACTTCCAGCGGGGTAAAACCTGCCACCTGACTGCGCAACTGCTCTAACAATGCCTGCTGTCTGACAAACGCCTGCTGATGACAAAACAGCACCTGGCGATTCGATACCGCAATCACATCGTTATGGAACACGCCAAGATCGATAACGTCCGGGTTTTGCTGAGCAAAAATGCGCTGATGTGGGTTGACCTGATTCAGTCGCGCGACCGCCTCGCTGGCCTCACGGGATTGCCTTGCCGGATAGCGCTTCGGTTGGGATGCATTACCTTCTTCACGACCGTAAACAAACAGCTGAACGCCGGGGTCACCGTAATCTCCACCGAGGCGGTTATGGTTTGCCGCCCCTTCATCGCCAAAAAGCGCAACCTGGGGTAACGCACCGTGGACCGCAAAGCTATTCTCATCACGGAAAATCGCCCGTAACAATGCATTGGTAGTAGGCGCTTCCAGTGAACGGTGGAACTTATTATTCAGATTCGCCACCGTCAGATGCACTTTCCCGTCCAGCGAGTCTGCCGAAGGGCAAACCGTCGCCGCATTCGCTACCCACATAGGCGATGCAGAGCTGGCACTGGAGAGCCAGTGAGGCGCCTGACGCGACACTTTCTCCAGCACCTGTTCGTCACTGCCGCTAAAACCCAACTGACGCAGAACCGGAATATAAGGCCGCTCGTGGGGCGGGATCACCGCCTGAGGAAATCCTGCATCCGCCAGTGCTTTCATCTTCAGCAGACCTTGCTTTGCCGCCAGACGCGGGTTCGACACCTGAAATCGATGTTTGGTTGAGGCCTCATTACCAAATGACAATCCAGCATAGTGGTGAGTTAGCCCCACCAAACCATCAAAATTTACCTCACGGGCTTTCATAGCTTATCCTCGCGAGAAAAATCCAGTCCCGGGCTAAGCGCCGTTGGCAGCGTTAAGGCCGGGGATTCCAGACTTGCCATCGGCCAGGCGCAATAATCTGCGGCATACCACGCGCTGGCGCGATGGTTCCCGGAAGCGCCTACACCGCCAAACGGTGCGGTACTGGCAGCGCCGGTTAACGGCTTATTCCAGTTGACGATCCCTGCCCGCGCCTCCAACAGTAGCTGTTCAAACTGGCCGCGATCGGGCGAAACTAACCCACACGACAATCCAAAGCGGGTGTTGTTCGCCATACGAATCGCATCATCAAAGCTGTCATAACGCCAGACGCCGAGCAGCGGACCGAAAACCTCTTCATCAGGTACGTTCCCCGCCCCGGTCAGTTCGATGATTCCAGGGGTCAACAGTGACGTTCCGGCATTTAACAGACGTGGCGCTAACAGCGTACGGCCGCCCAACGACGCCAGACGCTGCCAGGCATCATAGACGTGTTGCGCTGCCTGTTCGGAAATTAGTCCACCCATAAATGGCTGCGGTTGTGCATCCCAGTTGCCGGGCATTAAACGCTGACTAACCTCCACCAGACGCTTCAGGAACGCATCACCCTGCGCGCCTTTTTTTACGAGCAGGCGGCGGGCACAGGTACAGCGCTGTCCGGCGGTGACAAATGCGGACTGAATGGTCAGATGCACTGCGGCATCAATATCTTCCGGATTCTCAATAATCAGCGGGTTGTTGCCCCCCATCTCCAGGGCAAGGATTTTTTCCGGCTGGCCGGATAACTGCTTATGCAGCTGATAACCGGTATTCGCACTGCCGGTAAACAGCAGGCCATCAAGGTCTTCCAGCGCACTCAGCGCCTGTCCCGTTTCACGTCCGCCCTGCACCAGATTCAGCACGCCCGGCGGCAACCCCGCCTGCTCCCACAGTTTTGTTACTGCTTCACCGGTCCACGGCGTCAACTCGCTGGGTTTGAAAATCAACGTATTGCCTGCCAGCAATGCCGGAACAATATGACCATTGGGTAAATGACCGGGGAAGTTATACGGACCAAAAACCGCCAGCACGCCGTGTGGGCGATGGCGCAACGTTGCCGCACCATCCGGTAGTTCGCTGTGCTGCTCACCGGTACGGGCATGATAAGCTTTGACGGAGATGGCGATTTTATTGATCATCGCCGTCAGTTCAGTCGCGGCTTCCCAATGAGGTTTTCCGGTTTCCTTGGCGATAATCTGAGTTAGCTCGGCTTTATTGCTTTCCAGCAATAAAGCAAACTTTTCAACAATAGTCTGGCGTGCGCTGAAAGGCTGTTTAGCCCAACCGGCAAAGGCTGCGCGTGCGGCCTGGCACGCTTGCGTCACCTGCCTTGCATCTGCATCATTACCGTGCCACAGCACATCACCGCTTACCGGGTTGGTTTTCACCCGACGCTCGCCCAGCCCCGTCACCCAGTCACCGTTTATCCATAGTGTCATGCTGTTTTCTCCTCTGCACAAAGACGTACAAAACGTACATGGTCGCCCGCGTGGCATTTCAGGGCATCCAGTTGCGCCGCCGTCAGTACCAGACGTTGGGTATCCGGGTCTGCGCGAACCAGCATGACGCGGAAGTTTTGATAGTTTTCATTGGCAACCAGACAGGCCGGATAATCACCGGTTTCTGGCTGACCTTCCGCCACTTCCACCAGCCTGCTTTTACGAATAGCCCGAACCCGGTCGATATCACATTCCAGCGTTGGCCCACCGTCGAAAATATCGACATAGTTGCGGTAGCGAAATCCTTCTTTCTCCAGCACCGCCCGCGCCGGGGCCGTCTGCGGATGCACCTGACCAATCACGCCTTGCGCTTCATCAGACAGAAAATGGGTATAAATAGGATGCTTGGGCATCAGTTCAGCAATAAAGGCTTTCTGCCCTGTCCCGCAGAGAAAATCCGCCCGGCTGAACTCCATTGAGAAAAAGCGTTTACCAAGGCTTTGCCAGAACGGCGAGTAACCGTGCTCATCAATCACGCCGCGCATTTCGGCCACGACTTTCTCATTAAATCGGTCGCGAAAGGCCGCCATAAACATAAAGCGCGATTTTGACAGCAAATAGCCGTTGCCTTCTTTTCGCCAGTCCGGATCGAGAAACAGCGTGCAAAGCTCGCTGCTACCCGTGTGATCGTTACTCAGAAACAGCGTCGGCAGCGCGTTATAGACATTCAGCTCTTTCGAGGCGTGGACCAGGGTACCAACCCGATAGTTGTACCAGGGATCGTTAAGCCCTACCGCCACCTCAATGGCGCAAATCCCGGCCACGGTTCCGCTGGTACTGTCTTCAAGCACAAACACATATCCCTGCTCACTTTTTGGCAACTCACCGCGCCAGGTTTGGAGTGAACGTTCGATACGCGCCATCAGCGTAGCTTCATTCGCCGGTAGCGAGGTCAACCCGCCGCCGGTCTTACTGGCAAGCTGCATCAACGCGGTGATATCCGCGCGTTCAATGGGACGAATCACCATCATGATGAACCTCCTGCTTTAATGCGTTCGCAGGCCAGCGCAAAGCGATCCAGTCCGGTGGCGACTTCTTCTTCGCTGACGTTGAGCGCTGGCGCAAAACGCACCACGTTAGCGCCAGCGATCAGTACCATCACCCCGGCAACAGCCGCTTCTTGCGAGATGAGTTTCGCTTTCCCGGCAAATTCCGCGTTCAGCACGCAGCCGATCAGCAGTCCGAGTCCACGAATTTCACTAAACAGTCCAAAACGTTCGTTAATGGCGTTTATACGCTCCACAAACCAGTCGTGGCGCTGTTTTACTCCGTTGAGCACTTCCGGTGTATTCACAATTTCCAGCAATTTACCTGCCACCGCCGTCGCCAGCGGGTTTCCGCCGTACGTTGTACCGTGTGTACCAACCGTCATCACGCTGGCGCAACGCTCTGTCGCCAGCAGTGCGCCGATGGGGAAACCACCGCCCAGCGCTTTTGCTGTCGTCAGCAGATCCGGCGTCACGCCGTAGTGCATATAGGCATACAGCTCCCCGGTACGGCCAACGCCGGTCTGAACTTCATCAAAAATCAGCAGCGCATTATGGCGATCGCATAACTCACGTAGCCCCTGCAAAAAGGCTTTTGTTGCCGGTACCACACCGCCTTCACCCTGCACAGGCTCCACGATAACCGCACAGGTGGTGTCATCAATCAGTTGGCTGGCAGAATCGAGAGCGTTGTATACGGCATGACGGATATCCGGCGGCAGCGGCGCGAAATCCTGTGAATAGGCAGGCTGTCCTCCGGCGCTGACGGTAAACAGCGTGCGGCCATGGAAAGCATTTTTAAACGCTACAATCCCGCTCTTCTGGCTGCCAAAACGATCGTGGGCATATTTACGCGCCAGTTTTAGTGCCGCTTCGTTGGCTTCTGCACCGGAGTTACAGAAGAAAATGCGCTCGGCGAAGGTGGCGTCAATCAGCTTTTTCGCCAGACGCAGTACCGGCTCGTTGGTGTAGCCATTTCCCGTATGCCAGAATTTGCTCGCCTGGTCGTTTAATGCCTCGCGCAATGCCGGGTGGGCGTGACCCAGCGCGTTAACCGCAATGCCTCCCGCGAAATCGATATACTCTTTACCCTGCTGATCCCACAGACGTGAACCTTCACCCCGCACCGGAATAAAAGGGGCCGGAGCGTATACGGGCATCATCCATTCATCAAAATTTTCACGCGTAATTGACAGAGACATAGCGACCTCAACGGTAAATAAAAGGTTATTTATATGTTAATAAATATAGTGTTTGCGGTGTAAATGTAGATTGCAGGGTTCGTGCCAGCCAGCGAAAAAAGTGCATAAACGGAGGTCGATGACGGAATATCAACAAGTTACAACGTGGCGATATTCACTGCATGTGCATATAAAGTGAATATGTTTGCGCATCAGGCGACTAAACAGAGGAAAAAACGCAGTTTTATTCAGTCGCCAAATATAATTCTGGAATTGTGATCGTATACGAAATTTTTCGGAAATTATTGCTCCATTCCGACGCGCTTCGCGCCAAAACGGTGCAGTTTTGCTCCATCGTTAACACCATTAGCAATCATTGTTGGAATCAGGTGACAAGAAGCAGTCAGGCTGCAGAAATTCTGCTAACATCCTTGCACTATTCATCTTGCAAAGTGGCAGCGACTATGAAATTTGTCTCTTTTAATATCAACGGCCTGCGTGCCCGTCCCCATCAACTGGCAGCCATTGTCGAAAAACACCAACCGGATGTTATTGGCTTACAGGAGACAAAAGTTCACGACGATATGTTCCCTCTCGAAGAGGTAGCAAAGCTCGGTTACAACGTCTTTTATCACGGCCAGAAAGGTCATTACGGCGTGGCGCTGTTAACGAAAGAAACGCCAATTGCGGTACGTCGTGGCTTCCCGGGCGATGACGAAGAAGCGCAGCGTCGGATCATCATGGCAGAAATTCCGTCCCCTCTGGGCAGCATCACGGTGATCAACGGCTATTTCCCGCAGGGCGAAAGCCGTGACCATGAAACCAAATTCCCGGCCAAAGCCGCGTTTTATCAGAACCTGCAAAACTATCTGGAGACAGAGCTGAAACGCGACAATCCGGTATTGATCATGGGCGATATGAATATTAGCCCAACCGATCTCGATATCGGCATTGGCGAAGAAAACCGTAAACGCTGGCTGCGTACCGGTAAATGTTCCTTCCTGCCGGAGGAGCGTGAGTGGATGGAACGCCTGCTGGGCTGGGGTCTGGTGGATACTTACCGTCACGCAAATCCTGAAAAGAATGACCAGTTCTCGTGGTTCGACTATCGTTCAAAAGGCTTTGACGATAACCGTGGCCTGCGTATCGATCTGCTGCTGGCGAGCAACCCGCTGGCGGAACGCTGTGAAGAAACCGGCATCGACTATGAAATTCGCAGCATGGAAAAACCGTCCGACCATGCGCCTGTATGGGCTAAATTCCGCGTCTGACCTTCTGCGTCTTTTTACTCTCCAGGCCCGGCCTGGAGAGTCTGTTTATTCTGTGCAAAATCAATAAAGTGACGGTAATACATTGTTACGGCCGGGAATTTATTATATCTTCGCGCGCGCTTTTCGCTGACGAAAATGCTCCATTGCACTCGGTTTTACAGGAGAACCCCCATGAAAAAGAAGTTCGCATAAAGCAGAATACCGGCTGCTGATTGTCGCGGTCCTGTTCTGCGTTCTGGCGGGAGTTTTCCATCATTATGGTCTGACCGACCTGATAACCAATTTCCATCATTTACAAGACGTTATCCGCCAAAGCGGTATGTTCGGCTATACGCTTTATATCCTGCTGTTTATTGTTGCAGCGCTGTGTCTGATCCCAGGCAGCATCCTGGTGATCGTCGGCGGTGTGCTGTTTGGCCCCGTGGCTGGGACGCTTATCTCGTTAGTGGCAGCAACCGTGGCCTCGGCGCTGTCGTTTTTGCTGGCTCGCTGGCTTGGACGGGATCTACTACTGAAATACGTTGGGCACACGGCGACGTTTCAGGCTATCGAAAAAGGCATTGCCCATAGCGGAGTAGACTTTCTAATCCTGACCCGGCTCGTGCCGCTGTTCCCCTATAATATTCAAAATTACGCCTATGGGCTGACGGCCATTCCGTTCTGGTCATTTACCGTAATATCGGCACTTACCACCTTACCCGGTATCTTTATCTATACGCTGATGTCGCATGAACTCGCCAGCGAAGGCATTACCCTGGTATTCATCGGTAAGCTCAGCGTGGCAGGGCTGGCGTTATTCGCCCTCGTTCAGGCAGCCAAAGCCTGGGCCCGATATAAGCACATCGATCCGTCAGCCAACCATGAGTGTACGGGTAAATGATAAAACGGAATAAAGCGCGGCTGACTCGCTATTACCGGGCGGGTTTGATTGCTCTGCTACTGCTCGGGCTAATGGCATGGGCATGGATACCTGGCGTGAGTGATTTTCTCCACGGCAGCCTGACAGCATTTACCACACTCGATCAGCATGCTCTTGAGAACTTTATTCGTTCTTATGGAACCCAGGCGGCGGTGGTGTCGTTCTTCCTGATGATCTTACAGGCCATCGTTGCACCGCTTCCTGCGTTTGTGATCACGTTTGCCAATGCCTCGCTGTTTGGCGCATTTTGGGGCGGCGTACTATCCTGGAGCAGCGCAATGGCAGGTGCGGCGCTGTGCTTTTTTATTGCCCGCATTTTAGGTCGCGGTGCGGTGGAAAAGCTGACCGGAAAAACGGTGCTGAACAATATGGACGCTTTTTTCGAGCGCTATGGTAAGCACACTATTCTGGTCTGCCGCCTGTTACCTTTTGTGCCGTTCGACCCGGTAAGCTACGCGGCAGGCCTGACCTCAATTCGTTTTCGCCATTTTTTCATCGCCACAGGCATCGGACAGTTACCCGCCACTATCATCTACTCATGGGCGGGAAGCCTGTTAACCGGCGGCACATTTTGGTTTGTGACGGGTCTGTTTGTCCTGTTTGCCCTAAGCGTGGTGATATCGGTGGCGAGAAGCCTTTATCTTGATCGCCAACGGAAAAAAAGCTGAGACCTTCCCCCATTTTTAGCCATGGAGATATTATGCGTTACTGCTTATTGTGTCTGAGTTTGTTGCTCTGCCCGCTGGCGACGTTTGCCCAGGACGCCAGATGGCAACAAATCAAAAATGACGCCCGTGGTCAAACGGTGTGGTTCAACGCCTGGGGTGGCGACAATGCAGTTAACCAGTATCTCGACTGGGTTAGCGGCGAGATGAAAACGCACTACAACATTAACCTGAAAATCGTGCGCCTGGCAGACGCCGCCGATGCCGTAAAACGCATCCAGACGGAAGCGGCATCCGGGCGAAAAACCGGCGGCTCTGTCGATTTACTGTGGGTTAACGGCGAAAACTTCCGTACGCTAAAAGAAGCCGGGCTGCTGCAAACCCAGTGGGCGCAAACGCTGCCTAACTGGCGCTATGTTGATACACAAAAACCGGTGACCGAAGATTTCTCCGTTCCAACAGAGGGGGCTGAATCACCGTGGGGCGGTGCCCAACTCACCTTTATTGCCCGGCGCGATCTCACCGCGCAGCCGCCGTTATCTCCGCAGGCACTTCTTGAATTTGCGCAGGCGCACCCTGGCACAGTGACCTATCCACGCCCGCCAGACTTTACCGGAACGGCTTTTCTTGAGCAGTTGCTAATTTCGCTCACCACCAAACCACAGGCATTGAAAGTTGCGCCAGATGCGGCGACATTCGCTGAAGTTACCGCGCCATTGTGGCAGTATCTTGATACCTTGCATCCTGTACTTTGGCGTGAAGGCAAAGATTTTCCGCCCACGCCAGCACGAATGGATTCACTGCTCAATAGCGGCACCCTGCGTTTATCATTGACCTTTAACCCTGCCCACGCGCAGCAAAAAGTAGCCAGCGGCGAGTTGCCTAAAAGCAGCTACAGTTTTGGTTTCTCACAGGGCATGCTCGGCAACGTGCACTTTGTTGCCATTCCGGCGAATGCCCACGCCAGTGCCGGAGCAAAAGTCGTGGCAAACTTCCTGCTTTCTCCTGAAGCGCAACTGCGCAAAGCTGACCCGGCTGTCTGGGGAGATCCTTCGGTGCTTGATCCACAAAAATTGCCTGACGAACAGCGTGATGCGTTGCTGGCGCGGATCCCTCAGGGGCTCCCTGCCGTGTTGCCAGAACCGCATGCAGCCTGGGTAAACGCTCTGGAACAAGAATGGCTACGCCGCTACGGTACGCATTAATTCTGCTACTCTGGGCCATCATGGCGGCAGTTTATCTGCCGTTGGCGCCAGCGGCATGGTCTCTGATAACACCGGCGCTTAGTATCACACACTGGCTGGCGCTCTTTGCCGATCCTCAACTTCCGCAGGCGTTACTGGCAACGCTGGTTTCCGTCGGCCTCGCGGCTGGGGGCGCGCTGACCATCGCGCTGCTGGCGATCCTCGCCTTGTGGCCCGGCACAGGCTGGGTACGTCTGTATACGCGTCTTCCGTGGCTGCTGGCAATTCCGCACGTTGCCTTCGCCACCAGCGTGCTGTTGATTTTTGCTGAAGGCGGCATACTTTGGCAATGGTTCCCGTTCCTCAGCCCACAGCCGGACCGCTACGGCATTGGACTTGGCGTAACGCTGGCGGTGAAAGAGAGCGCTTTTTTGTTATGGATTCTCTCGGCCCTGCTGAGTGAAAAACAACTTTCTCAGCAGGTTATCGTATTGGATTCGCTGGGTTACAGCCGACTGCAATGCCTGAACTGGCTGGTTCTGCCCGCTATCGGCCCGGCATTAGGTAAAGCTATGCTGGCGATTGTTGCCTGGTCACTCTCCGTTGTTGATGTGGCAATCGTTCTTGGCCCCGGCAATCCGCCAACGCTTGCCGTATTGAGCTGGCAGTGGCTCAGTCAGGGCGACGTCGAACAGCAGGCGAAAGGCGCACTTGCCAGTCTGTTGCTGGTGCTGTTGCTCCTTGTTATCGCGCTGGTGGGTTATCTGCTCTGGCGTGCCTGGCGACATACTATTCCGGCAGTAAACGGTGAACGCCAGCATTTTTCATCTATGACAATCGCACGCCCGCTGGTACAGATTTTGCCCGTCAGCGGTGTGGTA
Source organism: Citrobacter sp. Cpo065 (assembly GCF_030332805.1). NCBI lineage: Bacteria > Pseudomonadati > Pseudomonadota > Gammaproteobacteria > Enterobacterales > Enterobacteriaceae > Citrobacter > Citrobacter sp. Cpo065. Next base: position 64,536 of record NZ_JAOWHC010000034.1, on the reverse strand, counting down.
TGCGCGCTGGTACTGGCGCTTATCGCCAGCTATTCCTCGCTAAACAGCGAGGCGCTCAGCAACAGCCTGCAACTGGGGCTCCTTTCCAGCGTGCTGGCGCTTCTGATACTTTTTGCCTGGCTGGAATGGGGTCCACAAACCGGACACCGCTGGGTCTGGCTACCGCTCATTTTGCCTGCGCTACCGCTGGTAACCGGACAATACCTGCTGGCGTTATATGCCGAACAAGATGGACTGATGACGACCATTATCTGGGGCCATCTGCTGTGGGTGATGCCCTGGATGCTATTTGTGCTTAAACCGGCGTGGCAGCGCATTGACCCACGATTAATTTTGATTGCACAAACCCTGGGCTGGACGCGGGGGCGGATATTCTGGCTGGTGAAATGCCCACAGCTGGCGCGCCCGGCATTGATTGCCTTCGCGGTTGGCTTCTCGGTTAGTATCGCCCAGTATATGCCAACGCTGTGGCTAGGTGCCGGCCGCTATCCCACGTTAACCACCGAAGCGGTGGCATTAAGCAGCGGCGGTAGCAGTGCGATTCTGGCAACACAAGCGTTGTGGCAGCTGCTTCTACCACTGCTCGTTTTCGCACTTGCAGCCTTTCTCGCCACGTGGATCGGCCGCTTTCGACAAGGACTCCGCTAATGCTTACCGTACGAGGCGTTTCGTTGTACCAGGGCGTGAAAGCGCTGGTGAAAGACGTTAATTTTCAGGTTAACAAAAGTGACATTGTCACAATTATGGGGCCTTCCGGCAGCGGGAAATCTTCGCTGTTTTCATGGATGATCGGGGGGTTGTCTCCCCAGTTTCAGGCCTCAGGCGAACTGTGGCTTAATGAACGACGCATCGATACGTTACCTACCGCGCAGCGCCAGATTGGCATTTTGTTCCAGGATGCGCTGCTGTTTGACCATTTCAGCGTTGGGCAGAATTTACTGCTGGCCTTACCCGCCAGCCTGCAAGGTCCCGCCAGACGCCATGAGATTGAATGCGCTCTCGCACGCGCTGACCTGGCAGGTTTTTATTCGCGCGATCCGGCGTCACTCTCCGGCGGACAACGCTCGCGTGTCGCCCTGCTCCGCGCACTACTGGCTCAGCCCCAGGCGCTGTTACTTGATGAACCCTTTAGCAGGCTGGATGCGTCGCTACGCGATAACTTTCGCCAATGGGTCTTCACCGAGGTGCGTAAGCTGGGGATCCCGGTGGTACAAGTCACGCATGATGCGCAGGATGTCCCGCCTGCAGGCCGCGTATTTCAGATGGAAAACTGGGCGTGAATGTGGCGATACGCTGCGTTAACGCAAGGTTTTTACGTAACTGGCGGCACAGAATGTCGTCTTCTTTTTTTCAACGTCGGGCTATTCGATGAAACGTGTTTCTCAAATGACCGCGCTGGCACTGGCTTTAGGGCTCGCTTGCGCTTCTTCCTGGGCTGCTGAAACAGCACAGACGCTCACCCTCAACCAGTTACAGCAAAAGCAAGGCGCGGCGATCGATACCCGTCAGAGCGCTTTTTACAACGGCTGGCCACAATCGCTCAATGGTCCTTCAGGACACGAACCTTCCGCACTGAACCTGTCTGCCGCCTGGCTCGACAAGATGAATGATGAACAACTCAGCGCCTGGGTTAAGTCACATCAACTTAAGACCGACGCTCCGGTGGCGCTATATGGCAGTGATAACGACATGCAGGCCGTTAAATCCCGTCTGCAAAAAGTTGGCTTTAACCAGATTTCAACCCTCAGCGATGCGCTGACAGATCCTGCGCGTCTGCAACGTCTGCCGCACTTCGAACAGTTGGTTTACCCACAGTGGCTGCACAATCTTCAGCAGGGTAAAGACGTGACTGCCAAACCAGCGGGTGACTGGAAAGTGATTGAAGCCGCCTGGGGCGCGCCGAAGCTGTATCTGCTCAGCCACATCCCCGGCGCGGGTTACATTGATACCAATGAAGTTGAAAGCGAACCGCTGTGGAATAAAGTTTCCGACGAGCAGCTTAAAGCGATGCTGGCGAAACACGGTATCCGCCACGACACCACGGTAATTTTATACGGCCGCGATGTCTATGCCGCCGCTCGCGTGGCGCAAATTATGCTGTACGCAGGCGTGAAAGACGTTCGTCTGCTCGATGGCGGTTGGCAAACCTGGTCCGACTCAGGTTTACCGGTCGAACGCGGCACTCCGCCAACGGTGAAACCAGAGCCTGATTTCGGCGTGAAAATCCCTGCCCAGCCGCAACTGATGCTCGATACGGAACAGGCTCGCGGTCTGCTGCATCGCCAGGATGCATCTTTGGTGAGCATTCGTTCATGGCCGGAATTTGTCGGTACCACCAGCGGTTACAGCTACATTAAGCCAAAAGGTGAGATCGCAGGCGCGCGTTGGGGCCACGCGGGCAGCGACTCCACCCACATGGAAGATTTCCATAACCCGGATGGCACCATGCGCAGCGCGGATGACATCGCCGCCATGTGGAAGCAATGGAATATCCTGCCGAATCAACAGGTCGCTTTCTATTGCGGTACCGGCTGGCGTGCTTCAGAAACGTTTATGTATGCCCGCGCGATGGGCTGGAAAAACGTCTCTGTTTACGATGGTGGCTGGTACGAGTGGAGCAGCAATCCGAAAAACCCGGTCACCAGCGGTGAACGGGGTCCGGACGCTAGCAAGTAAGACTGGCATTATTGCCGGATGCGGCGAGAACGCTTTACCCAGCCTGGATATATCATCGTTGTAGGCCGGATAAGCGAAGCGCATCCGGCAACGCATTACCTTACGCCTGACGCTGAACGGTTTTCAGCGTCAGATATCCGCTCCAGATCCGGGTGAACGTTGTCATCCAGCACAGCGCGCCAAAGACCCACGCCAGCACGGCAAAATAGTCAGGGAACAGACACCCCAACACAAACAGCAAAATTGTCTCAGTTCCTTCGGTCAGCCCGCCCAGATAATAAAACGATTTATGTGCGTAACCGGGGTTATCAATCTGATGTTTCGCTGCCAGTGCGGCGAAGGCCAGAAAGCTGCTACCGGTGCCAATAAACGCGAACAACAGCCAACTGCCTGCCAGCGCATTCTGCGCCGGAGCGGCAAGAATAAAACCAAACGGCACAAGGGCGTAAAATAAAAAATCGAGCGAGATATCGAGAAATCCCCCCGCGTCGGATAGCCCTCTGCGCCGTGCCAGCGCCCCATCCAGTCCGTCAAACAACCGATTGAGCACAATGGCCACCAGCGCCGCCAGATACCAGCCTAACGCCAGAAATGGCAACGCCAGCACGCCAATGGCAAATCCTACCAGCGTAAGTCCGTCCGGGGTAATCGCCGGTTTATCGATAATACCTACGCACCGATGCAACAGCGGTTTTAATCGTGGATGAAGATGGCGGTCAAGCATGCGGGCGTCCTTTAAAACTGTCGCACAGTCCCTGCGAGGGAATATCGAGAGCGGCATTAAAACGCGCCGAGAGATTTTGAAACGCAATCAGCGCGGTCATTTCCGTAATGGCATCATCGGTAAAATGCTGCTTCATCTGCACTTTCAGCGCATCGTCAACCTGTGGAGGCGTTGCGGTAACCGCATCGGCATAGGCCAGCGCTACGCGCTCTTCTGCACTGAACAGCGTCGAATCTTGCCAGGTGGCAACCTGCATGACTTTATCCAGCGCGCCACAGCGTTCTGCCAGCCGTAAACTATTCGCATCAACACAGAAAGCGCAGTGGCAGACCTGAGAAACGCGGGTCATCAACAGCGCGCGCATCACCGGCGTTAAGCGCGCCTTTTTACGCTCCAGAAACCCGACAAACAGCGCCACCAGCCAGAACAGAAACGGCATCCGCCCCCACCAGCGCGTTGGATGCAGCACATCGCCATAATGTTTTTTCTGCGTGGCAACGAGCGGTTTTAAACTGGAAGGGATACGCGTTAACGGCTTTACCCACGACTGAGGTTCGTTCAACGGTGGCTCCTGAATACTTTAGATAAAACAAAGATAACGATAGTATGTCATTTTCTGCTGTTAGATCTTGATGAATATGATGAAAACCCTCGACGTGGTTGCCGCTATCATTGAACGTGATGGCAAAATTTTACTGGCTCAGCGTCCGCTGCATGCGGATCAGTCAGGCATGTGGGAGTTTGCCGGCGGTAAGGTTGATCCGGGCGAAAGTCAGCCCGAGGCGCTGATCCGCGAACTGCGTGAAGAGTTGGGTATTGAGGCAGTCGTGGGGCGCTACATTGCCAGTCATCAGCGCGAGGTTTCAGGCCGATTGATTCACCTGCATGCCTGGCATGTGCCTTCGTATCAAGGGGAACTTAGAGCGCATGAACATCAGGATATCGTCTGGTGCTCACCCGAAGAGGCGCTGCGTTATCCGCTGGCACCCGCCGATATCCCGTTGTTAGAGACGTTTATCCTTTTACACGCCGCCAGACCAGCGGATTCGTGCTGATCGTTTTATCATCGCGCTGGCACTGCAACAGAACGCCATCGGCTTTAATCACCGCCCCTTCAGAGTAGTTTTGATCCTGATAAATACAGCACTGGCTACAGGGCTGAGCCCGCTGACCGCTGGAACTGAACACTTCCGGCGGTACATTCACCTGCACATCCGGGCGATAAAGCTGATTTGCCAGCGTCGCGCAGGACACCAGTACCAACGCTCCTGCCATGATTAAACGGCGCATTGTCTTTCCTTTGTAACTGACATTTATGCTCAGTATAACGGTATAAATCGGCAGAAACTTTAGTCCCTTCCATCATCGCTTTTGGTTATGACCCACGGCGCAATATTAATTTACTTAGCGGGGTTAATTTTTTCTTGCGTCACGTCACACTGCTGATGGTATAGTCAAAAACTGCACAACACATAACATAAATATCAAAAATATAACCATATCAATACATAAGAGGTTCTTATATCTATGGATCAGACATGTTCTCTGGAGTCATTTCTCAACCATGTGCAAAAGCGCGACCCGAATCAAACCGAGTTCGCGCAAGCCGTTCGTGAGGTAATGACGACGCTGTGGCCCTTTCTTGAGCAGAACCCGCGTTATCGTCAGATGTCGTTGCTGGAACGTCTGGTTGAACCGGAGCGCGTAATCCAGTTCCGCGTAGTTTGGCTGGACGATCGCAATCAGGTGCAGGTCAACCGCGCGTGGCGCGTACAGTTTAGCTCTGCCATTGGCCCGTACAAAGGCGGTATGCGTTTCCACCCTTCCGTGAACCTGTCGATCCTGAAATTCCTGGGTTTCGAGCAGACGTTTAAGAACGCCCTCACCACGCTGCCAATGGGCGGTGGTAAAGGCGGGAGCGATTTCGATCCGAAAGGTAAAAGCGAAGGCGAAATCATGCGTTTCTGCCAGGCACTGATGACCGAACTGTTCCGCCATTTAGGTCCTGATACCGACGTCCCGGCGGGCGATATCGGCGTGGGTGGTCGTGAAGTCGGCTTTATGGCCGGGATGATGAAAAAACTGTCCAACAACAGCGCCTGCGTCTTTACCGGTAAAGGTCTCTCTTTTGGCGGCAGCCTGATCCGCCCGGAAGCCACCGGCTACGGTCTGGTGTACTTCACCGAAGCAATGCTCAAACGCCATGGTCTGGGCTTTGAAGGCATGCGCGTGGCGGTTTCTGGCTCCGGCAACGTAGCGCAATTCGCCATAGAGAAAGCCATGGAGTTTGGCGCGCGAGTAGTTACCGCCTCCGATTCCAGCGGTACCGTAGTTGACGAAAGCGGATTTACCAAAGAAAAACTGGCGCGTCTGTGCGCGATCAAAGACAGCCGTGACGGTCGCGTGGCGGATTACGCCCGTGAGTTTGGCCTGACCTATCTGGAAGGCAAACAGCCGTGGTCGGTTCCGGTCGATATCGCCCTGCCGTGCGCCACTCAGAATGAACTGGATGTCGATGCAGCGCGCGTACTGATCGCCAACGGCGTGAAAGCTGTCGCCGAAGGGGCAAACATGCCGACCACTATCGAGGCCACCGATCTGTTCCTCGAAGCGGGCGTACTGTTCGCACCGGGTAAAGCCGCCAACGCCGGTGGCGTAGCGACATCCGGTCTGGAAATGGCGCAAAACGCCGCTCGTCTGGGCTGGAAAGCGGAGAAAGTGGATGCGCGCCTGCACCACATCATGCTGGATATTCACCATGCCTGCGTTGAATACGGCGGCGAAAGCAAGCAGACCAACTACGTACGTGGCGCCAACATCGCGGGCTTCGTGAAGGTTGCCGACGCGATGCTGGGTCAGGGCGTGATTTAATATTGTCTCTGCAGGCCAGTAGGCCGGATTAGGCACGGGTGCCGCATCCGGCTAAGCCTGATGCGCTATGCTTATCAGGCCTGCAAACTTACAGACCCGCCTCTTCAGATGGCGGGCTTTTTTTCGCCGGACGTTTACGCGGCGCGCTTTTTTTCTTATCGCTACCACTACCGCCAGGTGCAGCAATTCCACGAAAGCGTCGTACCGGTGTGCTGCGCGCCTGATCGATAAGCTGATACAGCGTTCCCACCAGCGGCTGCATGAAATCCTGATAGCGACACTGCTTTTCGCTGATTTGGGTCAGGATAGATTCCCAGTGCGCCGTCATGTCCGGGCGCGTCGCCATTTCTGGCAGCGAGTGGAACAGCGCTTTTCCCGCGTCAGTCGAATGGATATAACGTCCTTTTTTCACCAGGAACCCGCGCTTAAACAGCAGCTCGATAATTCCGGCGCGCGTCGCTTCCGTACCTAAACCATCCGTTGCGCGCAGGATCTTTTTCAGATCTTTATCCTGCACGAATCGCGCAATCCCGGTCATCGCTGACAGCAGAGTTGCATCAGTAAAGTGCCGCGGGGGCTGGGTCTGACGTTCAACTACTTCGCCTTTTTCGCACAGCAGTTCGTCATCTTTTGCCACCACCGGCAGCGGCGTCCCGTCATTATCTTCGTCGCGCTCTTTGTTGCCGAGCAGCGTGCGCCATCCGGCTTCCGCCAGAAAACGCGCTTTGGCGACAAACTTGCCTTTGGCGATGTCCAGCTCAATGACGCACTTCCTGAATACCGCATCTGCGCAAAATTGCATCAGATACTGACGGGCAATCAGGTTGTAAATTTTCGCTTCGTTGTCATTCAGGTTGATGGACGAACTGCGCGCGGTAGGAATGATGGCGTGGTGCGCATCCACTTTTTTGTCGTCCCAACAGCGATTTCGCGTATCGGGATTGACCGCCGGCTGCGGGAGCAGATCCGGCGCATGGACGCTAATCGCGTTCAGTACCGCGTGACGTCCGGCAAAGTGTTCTTCCGGCAGATAACGGCTATCCGAACGCGGATAGGTAATCAACTTATGGGTTTCATACAGCTTCTGGCAGATATCCAGAACGTTTTGCGCACTTAAACCGAAGCGCTTCGCCGCTTCAATCTGCAACGCCGACAGCGAGAACGGCAACGGCGCGGATTCTGATTCCCGTTTATCGTTATAGCTGGTGACTATCGCCGGTTGACCGTTAATGCGGTTCACCACGTGTTCAGCCAGCGTGCGATTCAGCAAGCGCCCTTCTTCATCCTGATACGGCTCACACGCTTCGCTCGGCTGCCAGATAGCGGTAAACCGCTCATCGGCGGGCGTTACGATATGCGCTTTCACTTCGAAGAAGTCTTTGGCGACGAAGTTCTCTATCTCTTCATCGCGACGCACAACCAGCCCGAGCACCGGCGTTTGTACGCGCCCGACCGAAAGTACGCCCTGATAGCCCGCGTTACGTCCAAGAATGGTGTAAGCGCGCGTCATATTGATACCGTACAACCAGTCCGCACGCGCTCGCGCCAGTGCCGACACGCACAGCGGGATAAACTCACTGTTGGCGCGCAACCGCTCAATAGCCCGCTCAACGGCCTGCGGGTTGAGGTCGTTAATCAGGCAACGCTGCACCTTCTGGCGCTTTTCAGGTGCCAGTTGCAGGTAATCCAGCACTTCATCCACCAGCAGTTGCCCTTCACGATCGGGGTCACCGGCGTGAATAACTTCGCTGGCTTCATGCAAAAAGCGCTTAATGACATTGAGCTGTTTGGTCACCGAGGGACGCGGTTGCAGTTGCCACTTTTCAGGGACAATCGGCAGATCGACGAGACTCCAGCGAGCATAACGACTGTCGTAGGCATCCGGCTGCGCCTGTTCAAGCAGGTGACCAATACACCAGGTCACCACTTGTCCATTTCCGCATTCAATAAAACCATCGCCTTTGCGATGCGGCTTCGGCAGCACATCGGCGATAGCACGCGCCAGACTTGGTTTTTCGGCAATAAACAACCGCATCGAGTTAACGAATCTCAACCATGGCGCGACCGCCACGAGCTTCCACTAACTCACCAATGGCGGTGAGATCGATACCGAACTGCGCCGCTGCCGCTTTCACTTCGGCTTCAGCTTCCGGCGTTACCGCCAGCAGTAGACCACCTGAAGTTTGCGGATCGCACAGCAGATCGCGTACCGATTGCGGCATTTCACCCATCAGGTGTCCGTAGCTGGCAAAGTTACGTTGGGTACCACCCGGCACCGCGCCCTGCGCGATGTATTCTTCAACGCCAGGCAGCTTAGGAATATCCTGGTAGACGATCTGTGCCTGAACGCCTGCGCCCTGGCACATCTCACTCAGATGCCCCAGCAGACCAAAACCGGTAACATCGGTCATGGCTTTCACGCCGTCAATATCGGCGAATGCCGCACCGGCAATGTTCATCCGGCACATCACTTCTGTCGCCAGTCCTTTATGTTCTTCCTTAAGCAGTGATTTTTTCTCTGCGGTTGTCAGAACACCTATGCCCAGAGGCTTGGTCAGGAACAACTTACACCCTGCCTCAGCGGTGCTGTTTTTCTTCACGCGTTCGGTCGGCACAACGCCGGTTACCGCAAGGCCGAAGATAGGCTCTGGGGCATCAATAGAGTGGCCGCCCGCCAGCGCAATACCCGCCTGACGGCAGGCAAAGCGTCCGCCTTCGGTGACTTCGCGGGCGATTTCCGGTGCCAGCTTATCCAGCGGCCAGCCCAGAATAGCAATTGCCATAATCGGTTTGCCGCCCATGGCGAAAATATCGCTGATGGCGTTAGTCGCGGCGATGCGTCCAAAATCAAACGGATTATCGACAATCGGCATAAAGAAATCGGTGGTGCTGATAACGCTGGTGCCGTTTCCCAGATCGTATACGGCCGCGTCGTCGCGGGTTTCATTACCCACCAGTAAGTTCGGATCAACAAACTTCGCCTGCTCGCTGTGCAGAATGGTTTCCAGCACTTTTGGGGAAATTTTACAACCGCAACCGGCTCCGTGGCTGTATTGCGTTAAACGAATAGCTTGCTCGCTCATGGACATCTCCTGTCATTGCAATCCGGATATGGTAGCGCTCATTCCTTGATGTGGTAAGAGTGACTGTCTGAATTCGGGTGTCTTTGCTCAGAATCCAGACAGTTTTGCCGTTGATATCAGAAATAACGGACGAATGCGCTCGGATCGGCAAGGTTAATCGTCGTGGATGCTTTTAGCTGCGGTGTGCCCAGATAGAGGAAACCGACGATTTTATCTTGCGGGCGACAGTCGAATGCTTCGCGAACGACCGCACTTTCGGTTAATGCACCACTGCGCCAGATACCGCCAAAGCCCTGGGCAATTGCGGCCATCTGCATAGCCATCACCGCACAACCGGCAGACATTTCTTGTTCCCACAGAGGAACCTTGTCGTTTTCTTCACATTTCGCCACCACGGTAATAATCAACGGCGCGCGAAACGGTGCGCTGAGCGCTTTTTCCTGGGCTTTCTCGTCACTGCCTGCGGCAATCGCCCCTTTTTCAAGCACCGCGCTAAAACGCTCACGCCCTTCGCCCTCAATGACAAAGAATTGCCACGGTTGCAGCGTTTTGTGGTCTGGCGCGCGCATTCCCGCACGCAGAATGTTTTGCAGCTGCTCTCCTGTCGGGGCTGGCTCGACGAGACGAGAGGCGCTACGACGGGTAATCAGTAATTCGAGTGCATCCATTTTCTTAACTCCAACAATGAGATTTGTTCACAAAATTAACACGTGAGCGGATTTTGTTACAGCACAGGCGGTGATTCCTGCTGACAAGTGCCTGTCGGGTCATTACGATAGCCTCATCTTATCGCCTTTCTCCGGAATTTCGGGGTGGCGTGTTGTTAATCGGTAGGGAGAATACATGCGAACCCTGTGGCGATTTATTGCCGGATTTTTTAAATGGACATGGCGATTACTCAATTTCGTCCGTGAATTTGTGCTTAACCTGTTCTTCATCTTCTTGGTGCTGGTGGGCGTGGGCATCTGGATGCAGGTCAGCAGCAGCAATACCAGTGAACACGCTGAGCGAGGCGCACTGCTGCTGGATATCTCGGGGGTGATTGTCGATAAGCCTTCGAGCACCAGTCGCTTAAGCGTTATTGGTCGTCAGCTGTTTGGCGCCAGTTCCGATCGTCTGCAGGAAAACTCCCTGTTCGATATCGTGAATACTATTCGCCAGGCAAAAGATGATCGCAACATCACTGGCATAGTGATGGATCTGAAAAATTTTGCCGGGGCCGACCAGCCTTCCATGCAGTATATCGGTAAAGCGCTGCGGGAATTCCGCGACAGCGGCAAACCGGTCTTTGCCGTGGGCGATAACTTCAGCCAGGGGCAGTACTACCTCGCCAGTTTCGCCAATAAAATTTATCTCTCTCCGCAGGGTTCCGTTGATCTGCACGGCTTTGCCACCAACGGTTTGTACTACAAGTCCCTGCTCGACAAGCTGAAAGTTTCCACGCACGTGTTCCGTGTCGGGACTTATAAGTCTGCCGTAGAACCGTTCATTCGTGATGATATGTCTCCTGCCGCGCGCGAGGCCGACAGCCGCTGGATCGGCGAGCTGTGGCAGAACTATCTCGACACGGTCGCTGCCAACCGCCAGATCCCTGCTCAGCAGGTGTTCCCGGGCGCACAGGCCATGCTGGACGGTTTGACAAAAGTCGATGGTGATACCGCGAAATATGCGCTCGACAACAAACTGGTGGATGCACTCGCTTCCAGCGCTGAAGTCGAAAAAATGCTGACTAAACAGTTTGGCTGGAGCAAAGCGGATAAAAATTATCGCGCCGTCAGCTATTACGATTACTCGCTGAAAACGCCAGCGGATACTGGGGACAGCATTGGCGTCGTCTTCGCGAATGGCGCAATTATGGACGGTGAAGAAACCCCTGGGAATGTGGGCGGTGACACGACTGCCGCGCAGATCCGCGAAGCGCGTCTTGATCCGAAAGTGAAAGCAATTGTGCTGCGCGTGAACAGCCCTGGCGGCAGCGTCAGCGCTTCCGAAGTCATTCGCGCTGAGCTGGCTGCGGCAAAAGCAGCAGGCAAGCCGGTTGTCGTGTCCATGGGCGGCATGGCGGCATCCGGCGGGTACTGGATCTCCACCCCAGCAAGCTACATTGTGGCGAACCCCAGCACGCTGACCGGTTCAATCGGGATCTTTGGCGTGATCAACACTGTGGAAAACAGTCTGGATTCCATTGGTGTACACACCGACGGCGTGGCGACATCCCCACTGGCGGATATCTCCATCACCAAAGCGTTACCACCTGAAGTGCAGCAAATGATGCAACTGAGCATCGAGAACGGCTATAAGCGCTTTATCACGCTGGTCGCAGATGCGCGTAAGACAACGCCTGAGCAGATTGACAAAATCGCGCAGGGCCACGTCTGGACCGGCCAGGATGCGAAAGCCAACGGTCTGGTAGACAGTCTGGGTGATTTTGATGACGCCGTGGCGAAAGCGGCTGAGCTGGCCAAACTGAAGCAATGGCACATTGAGTATTATCAGGACGAACCGACATTCGTTGATATGGTGATGAACAGCATGTCCGGTTCCGTTCGTGCCATGCTGCCTGAAGCTATCCAGGCGATGCTCCCGGCGCCGCTCGCTTCTGCGGCGAGTACGGTTAAAGCGGAGAGCGATAAGCTGGCCGCGTTTAACGATCCGCAAAACCGCTATGCGTTTTGCCTGACCTGCGCCAACGTTCGCTAATCTGCCAATGCTGCCCCAAGTCGGGGCAGCATTTTTTATGAATTCTGATGTCGCGTACTGCGACAATCTCCAGGCGTACAGCCAAACTCCCGACTAAACAAACGAATAAAGTGCGCACAGTCGCTAAATCCCAGACGCAGCGCAATCTCCGTGACGCTCTCTCCAGAATTCATTAGCAGCCAGTGGGCATAGCGCAAACGCGCTCGTCGGATAAACTCTCCTGGCGACTGGGCGAACTCGGCGTTAAACAACCGGGTAAGCTGTCGCGGGCTCAGGTTGACTTCAGCGGCCAGCCAGCGGGTCGAAATGGGCTTTACCAGTCCTTGCTCAATTAAAAAGACCGCTTTGCGTAACCGACTGTCGCTCACGTGGGTAAAACCTATCGCTCTGGAGACCGCCACTGACGTGCTGTCTATGCGGTTGGGGACGGACATCTGGAAGATGGCTTTTGTCGCCCTGTCGGGACCACAGTGGCGGCGAATAAGCTCTGTTGCCAGCCCTATCGTCGAAATGCCCCCCGGACATGTCAGAATCCCTTTTTCCTCAACAAAATCGACCCCGCTACGGGCAGCCAGCTGAGGAAATTGCGTTTTAAAATCATTCAGATGCCAGGGATGAATCGCCGCCATCAGCCCATTGAGGAAACCTTCTTGCGCCAGAACAAAGCTGCCCGTGCAGATACCTACCAGCGGAATGTTGAGCTGATGCGCAAGATGCAGGTAACGTCGCGCGGCCCGATCGGCTTTCGCCATACTGCGCAGCAAGCCGCCAATCACCACCACATAATCAAATTGTTCCGGTGCAACGAATGCGCTATCCGGCATCATCGCCATTCCTGAACTGCTTAGAACAGGTCGGTCTGGTGTAGCGCTCATCAGACGCCAGGAGCAGCGAATTTTCTGGCTATCATCCCCCATATCCGCCGCATGACGTAACGCATCGGTTAATCCCGCCAGCGCCAGCAGAGGAAATTCCGGCCACAGAAGAATGCCGACATTCAACTGTGGTCTGCGCGGTGTCTCTGTCTGACTCGCATCGATAGCCGTAATGATGTCTCCATCCGCCCACTCGCCTGGCTGAAAAATTCTCAGGTCTTTCTTCACTTCAGGCTCCCGTTATAAACGTGAAAGGCGGCGTAAATTCGCACTGGGGGGTAATGAAACACAAAGCAATCCAATCAATATCAAGAGAGCGCCTGCGATAAACGCGGGCTGCAGGGATTCACCAAGGAAGAGTACCCCGGCAATGATTCCCATCGCTGGCGTCATTAAAATCAGGGTTCCCAAAGATGCGACATGATAATAACGCAGCAGGGTAAACCAGATCAGGTAACTTAAAAAGGCGACAATCACCGTCTGAAAAGTCAGACTCATCACCAACACAGTCGTCAGTTGTACCGTCGTTTCTCCCAGCATCAGTCCGATAAGCAATAAAATCAGCGCGGTAGTCGCCAGTTGATAAAACAGTGTGCAGGACGAGGGAATAGTGGCGAGTCGGCTACAGCGGATCGCCACACTGGACGCCCCCCACGCCATACCGGCGAAAAGCCCGCACAGATCGCCCGTCAGGCTCCATTGTGTGTTGCCATTTTGAGGAACCATCGTAACGGCGATGGCGATGCCCAAAAAGGCGATCGCAAGCCCACACCATTGCAGACGACTCAGTCGCTCTTCAGGTAAAAGAAAATGTAATCCAATGGCCGAAAACAAAGGCGCAGTATACAGATAAAGCGCCATATGGGAGGCCGTCGTTAACGTGATCCCTACGGAAACCAGCACAAATTCAAGCGCAAATAGTAATCCAACGATTGCGCCCATTTTGGCGATATTACGGTCACGCAGAAGGCCAAAAATATTATCTCGTCGCTGAAACAGCAATCCAATAAACAGCGCGGCGATTGCGGAACGCAAACCGACCTGCAAAAAAGGTGACATATCATCAGCAGCCGCTTTAATTGCCACCTGCTGACTGCCCCAGACACCGCAAATCAGCACCATCAGCAAAATAGCCGCATTATCAATTCTCTTTCTGATCATTTCTGCACTCGACAACAACACACACCATAGAAGGCTGCTACTGTAGGGCCGAGGGTGCAAAACCACACTGAACAAACGGGACAAGGCACTGAACATAAATGACATATTGATCGGATGGCAGGTATGCGTCATTTGCACTGTATTTTTTCGGGGGGAACTTTATACTGCGCCTGTTTATGCACAACTTAACCTGTGACGCCCATGCAAAAGAAATCGATTTACGTTGCCTATACCGGCGGTACCATTGGTATGCAGCGCTCAGAACAGGGTTATATTCCTGTTTCCGGTCATCTCCAGCGTCAGCTGGCACTGATGCCTGAATTCCACCGCCCAGAGATGCCAGACTTCACCATCCACGAATACGTCCCGCTGATGGATTCCTCAGACATGACGCCAGAAGACTGGCAACATATTGCTGAAGACATTAAAGCGCACTACGACGATTACGATGGTTTTGTCATTCTGCACGGCACTGACACCATGGCGTTTACGGCTTCGGCGCTCTCATTTATGCTGGAGAATCTGGGCAAGCCAGTCATTGTGACAGGGTCACAAATCCCATTAGCAGAGCTACGTTCTGACGGACAAATCAATTTGCTGAATGCGTTGTACGTTGCAGCAAATTATCCGATCAATGAAGTGACCCTGTTTTTCAACAACCGACTGTTTCGCGGTAACCGGACCACTAAAGCGCATGCTGATGGTTTTGACGCGTTTGCCTCACCCAACCTTGCACCACTGCTGGAAGCCGGGATCCACATTCGTCGTCTGGGAACACCGCCCGCACCTCACGGCACAGGTGAGTTGATTGTGCATCCTATCACTCCGCAACCGATTGGCGTGGTCACTATTTATCCTGGGATCTCCGCTGACGTGGTACGCAACTTCCTGCGCCAGCCGGTAAAAGCATTAATTTTGCGCTCCTACGGCGTGGGCAATGCGCCGCAGAATAAAGAGTTCCTGAAAGAACTTGAAGATGCGAGCTCGCGTGGCATTGTGGTGGTGAACCTTACGCAGTGTATGTCCGGCAAGGTGAACATGGGGGGCTACGCGACAGGGAATGCGCTGGCGCATGCTGGCGTGATTGGCGGCGCGGATATGACCGTCGAAGCCACACTCACCAAACTGCACTATTTGCTGAGTCAGGGACTGGATACGCAGACAATTCGTGAAGCAATGACGCAAAATCTGCGTGGTGAGCTCACGCCCGACGATTAAAGGAGTCTATGCCCATGGCCCGAGCCTTACTGTTGGTCGATTTACAAAATGACTTTTGTGCCGGTGGTGCCCTCGCGGTCCCACAAGGTGACAGCACGATCGATATCGCCAACCGCCTGATTGACTGGTGTGCCATACGCGGCGACACGGTCGTTGCCAGTCTGGACTGGCACCCGGCGAATCACGGTAGTTTTGCCAGCCAGCATCAGGTCGAGCCCTACAGCCAGGGGCAACTCGATGGCCTGGCGCAGACGTTCTGGCCCGATCATTGCGTACAAAACAGCGAAGGTGCTGCCCTGCATCCGCTGCTGAACCAGCGTGCGATAACTCAAACGTTCACTAAAGGTGAGAACCCGCTGGTCGACAGCTACAGTGCTTTTTTTGATAACGGTCGTCGTCAGGCTACCGCGCTGAATGCATGGCTACTCGAACACCGCATTGCCGAGCTCATCATCATGGGTCTGGCTACCGACTATTGCGTTAAATTCACCGTTCTGGATGCGCTCGATCTTGGCTACACCGTCAGCGTTATAACCGACGGCTGCCGTGGCGTTAATATTCATCCCCAGGACAGTGCAAACGCCTTTATGGAAATGGCAGCTGCGGGCGCAACGCTGTATACGTTGGACGACTGGCTGGAAACCCAGCCGTAAGCGATGCCGACCGGGTCACTCCTGTCGGCGCGTTATCTCAGGCCAGCGCTGAAATCTCTTCCAGCGATACTTTGCGTGTTTCGATGCCAAAACAAAAAAGAATCAAAGCGCATAGCACCAACATTGCTCCTAGCACGATAAAGACCGTAACCGAGCCATAGCGGGTCAACAAAATAGCGACGCCATAAGGCGTAAACACAGCGACAATCCTCCCCACCGCATTCACAAAACCCGATCCTCTCAATCTAAGATGCGTGGGCCATAGTTCCGGGACATAAACTGCAGAGGCAAAGCAGACATACATATACAGAAAAAAAATCATCACCAGTCCGTAGCTCAGAATTGCCCACTCTTCAGTTTGAAGCGAATAGAAATACCCAAGCAAGGCGATAATAATCAACAAGAATGAGCCAAACAATCGCCGAGGAAAGCGATCGATAATTAACGCGGCAATAAATATCCCGACCGGCGCGCCAATCATAATTATCGCGGTCATAAATATGGATTTCGTTACATCGATTCCCGAATTAACAAATATCGTCGGAATCCATACCGTAATGGTATAGAGCGAAATATTCATTGCAATAAGCACCGTGATCGCCACCAGTGTACAGCGCAACATTGGCCCCTTAAACAAGAGCCAAAATGAACCACTTATCGTGCTTAAATCCGCCGACGAGCATTCGTTCCGGCAGGATGGTAAAGTGATGTTTTTTTCTTTCTCAATTTGCGATTCCACCTGCATAAGATGTTTTTCAGCTTCGCTTCTCTGCCCTTTGCCAGCCAGCCAACGCGGGGATTCAATATAGTATTTTCCCGACAGATACCAGGCCAACAGCATTGCCATGCCGCCGAGCAGAAACATCACCCGCCAGCTTAAAAGTGCAATAATCACGACGCCAATTGCCGCAGATAGCATTGGTGCCCAGTTGCCGACAAATGACAGACGGGCAGACCATTTCCCACGAACCGCGGGTGGAATGAATTCTGTAAATGAGGCATAGCCCACCATAATTAGCGCCCCCATTCCTATCCCCATCAGACAGCGGAAGAAAATAAGCCAGTACATGTTGGGCACAAACGTTGCAGCGCAGGCTGAGACCCCGACGATTAACAAATTGACGCGGAACGCTTTGCGTCGACCGAGATAATCACCAATAAAACCACCGACTAGCGAACCGATAAAGTAACCGAACATCAGCGCTGAGGTAAACGCGGCATTGAGATAATTGTTTGACCAGCCTGTGCTGACTAGTTTTGCTAATACCACATTCCCGGAATAGCTGAGAAAACCAGTTATTAACAAACTAACACTAATAATTCCAAAAATACGAAAATGAAATCGAGATAAAGGTAAGCGATCTAATCTTGCGCCTATAGGGTCACATTGTTCCATCTGGATGCCTCAAATTCAGCTAAATAGAAAGTATGGCGATCGCGGCAGAAAAATTTTGCCGCGCCATCCATCATCATTAGATTCTTATGGCATTTACCAGGTGCAAACTTAAAATAATATCGACACAACCCTCATTATAGCTAATAAACGAGTTGAATATTATTCTCTTTGCAAAATGCAATCCACTCTGCACCCGGTGCCTTATTGGTTATTAGGTAATTAATATGGCTAAAGTCCACGAGCTGAACGAAAGCTTTACGGTCAAACTTTGAGTGATCAACTAACAGGGCCACCTCAGTCGCCTGGCGGATCATGGTTTTTTTGATTTCCGCTTCCGCTTCATTAGAATCAAGCGCCCCACTCTGCATATCCAAACCTTTGCAGCTCATCACCATGATATCAACATGATAACGGCTGATAATCTCCTTGGTGATTCTTCCCTGCAGCGACAGCGTATTCTTATTCAACTCACCGCCGGTAGAAACCACGTTAATTTCTGACTGCGCCAACTCATGAAATGCTTCAGCCGAATTGGTTAGCAACGTCAGATCGTTTCTTTCCTTCAACAGCTTTAATAATTCCATCGCGGTACTGCTGGAGTCGGCAGCCATTGTGGTCTTATTTTTAATAAACGGTAATGCATTACGGGCAATAATCTGCTTTTCTTCGAAGAAAGATTTTGCACGCTTATAAAAATGAATATTGTCGGACAACGCGGTGGTATTGAGCACTGCACCGCCATATGTTCGGGTCAAAAAACCTTCATCTTCCAGTTTTTCAAGATCGCGGCGAATCGTTTCCTCAGTCACCTGAAAGATTGAACTTAAATTAGATACCGCCACTTTCTTATCGTTAGCCACCATTTGCTTAATGGCTTGAATCCTGTCTTTTGCCGCCACGATGACACCTCTGTTTCCTGCAAAGTAATAATAAGACCCTAGTATCTCACAGGCTATGTTTATTTTCAAAAGAACATGTCTGAATCACAGATTTCAATACTTTTTTACGCAGAAACAGAGGTCAATTCTATCCAACTTAATTTATATCCAACGCTTCCGCCATTCGCCTCATCAATAATGAATCATCATCTGTCAGGGGAATGGTTAACGCCTCGACGTTCTCGCGAACCTGTTCAGGTGCGGTTGCACCACTCAGTAAGGTGATCAAATCGCTTTGCTTTAAAATCCACGCCAGAGCTAATGCGGGGATTGTGCAGCGGTATTTTTCACACAGTGGCTGCCACTGCTCTAGCATATCAATCACCCGCAGCATATTTTCCCGCTGAAACCAAACCTTGTTAGCCCGTGCGCCGCCAGGAACATAATCTCGGGCGATAGTACCGGTCAACAACCCCTGCTCAAGCGGTGAATATACCTGCACGATGATGCCATTCTGCTGGCATAGCGGCAGCAGATCAGCTTCCAGCGCCCGGTCAAGAATGCTGTACTTGGCCTGGATGATATCCAGCTCACCGTGTTTGAGATACTCCCTTATATGCCCGGCATCGACGTTTGCCGCACCAATCGAACGGATTTTTCCCTCTTTTTTCAGTGTGTTCAGCGTGTCTACGGTTTCCGCAATCGGCGTAAAACAGGGTTCAACCGACTGCCAGTGGGTCATATAAATATCAATACTGTCGATACCCAATCTTTGCAGGCTGGCATCAACCTCCTCACGAATCGACTCAGGCGTGAGGTTTTTATACAGCTGGCGATCGCCCACTTTGTTAAACAGGCTGCCTGTTCGCTCCCAGACGATGCCGCATTTGGTTTCAACCACTACCTCGCTGCGCGGTAACTTTTTCAGCGCCTGACCGACTATCACTTCACTGTTGCCAAAGTTGTATCCTGGCGCGGTATCAATCAGATTAATACCGCAGCGATGCGCCTCAACAATGGTATCAATACAAATCTGCAAATCGAGATCGCCATTCCATGCCGGACCGCCACCAATGGCCCATGTACCTAATCCCATGCGGGAAAGCGTAATATCCGTACTGCCTAAAGGAATCATTTTCATCTGCCGCTATTACCCTTCGTATTCGTCAAGAAGTTGTTCAACCAGCTTTCTGTTCTTCACACCCGTTGTCGCACCCACGCTCAGTACCGATATTGCCGCCGTTGCATTAGCAAACAGCGCGCAGTCGCGAAGCGGCTTACCTTCAAGCAGCGCGGAGATAAATCCTGAAGCAAAGTTATCCCCCGCGCCGATGGTGTCGATGGCGGTAATCCCCGACACGGCCGGGACTACCATTTTCATATCGACACGTTTGATAAAGCAGCCTCTTTTACCGGTCTTAATCACGACGGTTTTCACACCACAGTTCAGGAAACTGTCGGCAATCTCATCCAGCGTATCTTTCCCGGTGAGCAGTTTTGCCTCTTCAAAATTGGGAAACAGATAATCCACGTAGCTCAGCGCTTCACGGATGTCGTCCAGCGTTTCGTTAAGCCGTGGCTTAATCATGTCGGCGCAGATAATTAATCCATGCACTTTGGCCTGAGTGAAAATATCCGTTAACGCCTGGCCATCAAGCAGCGGACTATTAAAAATACTCGCCAGCGACAGCAGCTTTGCCTGCGAGAATCGGTCAAAATCAACATCGTTTATATTCAGTTTCCATAAACTGCCGTTACGGTTAGTCACAAAGGTGCGTTCACCATCAGCGGTGACTAAACCCACGTTAATGGAAGTATCAATATCAACATCCTGCTTCAGGCTTTTAATATCAATATTCTCCCGATGGCAGTGGTCGACAATAAAATAACCGGCTGCATCATTACCTATCCGACTCATTAACGCCGTGCGATGGCCAAGGCGAGAAATAATCGTCGCCTCATTAATAGCGTCACCTCCCGTGGTCATTGCTATTCGTTCTAATGGATAAGAGTCAACATCAAAGATATTTTTACTCACTGGTTGCAAGGGAATATCAACAATTGCCGCCCCTATACAAATAACCTCGATATTATCCATATTGTCATTCCGCTTTACCGTCAGAGCCAAACAGTTTGATTTTCTCCAGCGCGCGCTCTTTTACCGCTTTGCGAACTTCACGCTCAACGTGCAGGAACGGCTGGTTCTGGTTCTCCTGCATCGCCGCCATTGCCGCCTGGCACAGTTCGGTATGAATATTGATTTTCGAAATACCTAATGAAATGGCTTTTTTGATATCCGCATCGCTAATGCCGGACGCGCCGTGCAGCACCAGCGGAACGGATACCGCCTCGCGCACCCGTTTGACCACATCGAAATTCAGTTTCGGCTCAGAGGTATAAACGCCGTGCTGGTTACCAATCGCCACCGCCAGAGAATCGCAGCCGGTACGCTCGACAAATTCCGCCGCCTGGCTCGGGTCAGTATAGTGATAGCCCGCCAGCGCTTCTTCATAAACCGTTTCATTCCCCACGTGGCCCAGCTCCGCCTCAACCGGAATACCCAACGGATGGAAGAAGTCCACCGCCTCTTTAGTCAGGCGAATATTCTCTTCGAAATCAAAAGCGGAGGCATCGCGCATCAGTGAATTCATGCCGTGAGTCCAGGCGTTATGGATAATTTCCATACTGCGTCCGTGGTCCCAATGGGTAATAACCGGCACTGAGGCTTTTTTCGCCATCGAAACCATCATATGCGAAAAATCTTCAAAAGATGTATTACCCACAAAGCCGGTGCCGAATGAAATAATTACCGGCGATTTAGACTCTTCCGCCGCATCCATCACCCCCATTAACATTTCCGCATTCCACACGTTAAAGTGGGCAATCGCATAATGTTTATTCTGGGCATCATTTTCCCAATATTTAATATCTGCCAGCATAGTTGTTTCTCCCTTTTCAATAAATTAATGGTTAACTTTAATAACGCCTTTGATAATTTCGCGTTTGTTGTTGACTGACTCATCAAACGCGCGCTGAACATCTTCATAATCATAAATATGCGTCACCATCGACTTGACATCGAAACGCCCGGAGGAAATGGCTTCAATAGTGACCGGATAGCGGTTGGCGTAGCGGAAAACAGTCTGAATGGAGACTTCGCGGTTAATTTTGAGGAAATTAATCGCCGAATCACCGGGAACTGTCCCAACGATCATGATTTTCCCGCCGCGCATCACCAGGTACGGAGCCTGCTTAACGGTGATCGCCGAGCCGGCAGTTTCAAAAACAATGTCAGCCCCCATATCGCCGGAGAACTGCTGACAGCGGGCAACGGTGTCCTCTTTCGCCCCGTTGATCACAGTCGTCGCACCAAGCTGCTCGGCCATGGCCAGACGCTTTTCCAGGACATCAACAACGGCGATGTCGGTAGCACCCAAACATTTACAGGCTTGCAGGGTCATTAAACCAATACAGCCCGCCCCCAAAATGACGATTTTCTTGCCCGGTTTAACGTCCGCCAGCATTGCGGCATGCATCCCTACCGCCGCAGGCTCTACCAGCGCGCCTTCCATGGTGTCCATATTATCGGGCAACTTGTAAGTGAAGCTCTCCGGATGGCACAGATAGTGGGTTAGCGCGCCGCGATAATTAGGCTGCGTGGCCATAAAGTCGACATCAGGACAGATGTTGTATTTGCCCTCCAGACAGTAGCGGCAGTGACCGCACGGCACGCCGGGTTCAATGTTCACCCGGTCGCCCGGTTTAAATTTACTGACGCGATTTCCTACCGCCACCACCGTACCGGCACATTCATGTCCGAGGCCAATTTCCTGGTTCGGGTCTTTTGGCGGAATAAAGGGACCTGATTCGAAACCGTGAACATCTGAACCGCAAATACCTACGTATTCAATTTTGATCAGTACTTCATGCTCTTTGGGTACCGGGATATCGGCGGCAATAATTTTCATCGTGCCCGGCGTTTTTAATATCGCTTTTGAATTTTTCATTTTATTTCCCATCAATATTATTTGCTGGTAACTGCATCAATACTGAGGCTTTCGACAGAGACGCCTTTGGTTTCAATTCCGATGGTAGCAATGGCGACAGCGACAATAATGGAGACCGCACCCAGCAGTACAAATACACCCGTCACTCCATAACCGTTAAGCAATACCGCGACTGCATAAGGCGCGGCGATACCGCTGATACGTCCTACCGCATTCGCCAGACCAGAACCGCGAAGTTTCGCTTCAGTCGGCCATATCTCCGGAACATAGACTGCCGAGGCGTAGCAAACGTACATATAGACAAAAGTAATCAGGAAGAAACCAATTAGCGTAATCAGTAGCATGCTGGTTTGCAGTGAATAGATATATCCCAGCACGGCAATTAACACTAATAATCCCACACCCATTGTCTTTCTGGGAATTTTATCCATTACCAGCATGGCTATAAAAATTCCAAACGGCGCGCCGAACATACTCATGGTATTTAAGACAATGGAGTCTTTCAGATTAATGCCCTGAGTCATAAATATTGTCGGTAGCCAATTAATTAAGGTGTACTGGACGACGTTCATGGCAATCAGAACAAAGGAACCTAAAATAACGCGCTTCAGTAACACACCCGTTAATAAGGCCGAGTAAGGAACCGTGCGCGGGGCTTTGCCGTCATCTTCAAATACCACAGGCGGCAGTGGCTTGCCGGTCTGCTGAACAACTCCTTCTTCAATGGCCCGCATCACCTTTTCAGCTTCGGCGTAGCGTCCGCGGGATTCCAGCCAACGAGGCGACTCCGGGAAACTACGCCAGGCAATAACGGTCGCCACCAGCGACAGTACGGCCGGGATCATCAACTGCACGCGCCAGTTCCATTCGGCGCTGATCAACGGCGTCAATCCCATCGCGATCAGCGAACAGAGCGGATAAGACCAGTTACCGATAAACGAGACCCGGCTTGACCAGGTGCCGCGATTCCTGCCTGGCATATATTCGGTGAACCCGGCAAACAGAGTCACCAACAGCGCACCTAATCCAACTCCCATTACAAAACGGCAGGCGATCAGGAAAGTCATATTTGGTGAAAACGCGCCAACGATCATAGAAATAATATGAATCGCTTCATATAAAATAAATGCGTTTTTACGTCCGGTTTTATCGCCGATAATTCCCCCACCGAGCGCGCCGAGAAACATTCCCGCTGTCGTAATGGCTGAAAACGTGGCGGTGGTGGAATTATCGGTCCAACCAAGCTCTTTTAACTGCGCGAGAATTAATCCGCCAACGGCATTACTCCAACAAACCAGTAATCCAAAAGCAACCATCGCAAACATCGATGTGTGCCAACGGCAGTCAGGTAGCCTGTCCAGCCTGGCGCCGCAGTGCGGTTTTGCTATTTGTTCCATGAGATAACGTCCTTTTAATAGACATGTTATTCATCAAAGTCGTAAGTCATGATGACTTTAATCGCGGTTTTATCGACCATGGCGTCAAACCCTTCGCGCCATTGCGACAGGCCGATACGGTGAGTAATCATCGGTTTAACGTTGATTGCGCCGCTGGCCAGCAGGCGTATGGCGTTGCGCCAGGATGTGGAATCGTAGGCCATATGGCCAATGATGCTTTTATTCCACGCGGTGATGTCGTTGATGGAGAAATCGAGAGGTTTAAAGCCCATACCGACGCGAACGACTTCACCATTCGGGCGCAGCATTTCGATTGATTGTTTAAGGGCGATATTCGCACCAGAGCATTCGATGACCAGCCCCAAATTGTCTTTACCGCAGATTTCCTGGTAGCGTGCAACCACATCTTCGGTCGAACCGTTAACGACAGCTGTCGCGCCCAGCTCTTTGGCGATCGGGAAGCGTACGGCAACATCCTCTTCCAGCCCGACCATCACAATATTAACGGCCCCCATAATGCGCGCCATTTGAACAGAAAAGAGTCCTAACGGACCGGTACCAAAGACCACCACATCCTGGCCTGGAAGAAATTTGGATTGCTGAGCGATAGATTTGTAGGCATTGCAGATAGGATCCAGTACAGCCGCCTCTTCATAATCTACCCCTGCCGGGATTTCCCACAGAGCATGGCGGTGAATTTTGAGGATTTCCCCAGGGACCAGACAATATTTAGAAAACCCACCGCCCCAGGTATTGTTGTCCAGACCTAAATTCACCTTTTCTGTACAACAAAGAAAATCGCCCTGTTCACAAGCCGGACAAACGCCGCAAACGTGCCCGCTGTTGTCAGACACAACTCGCTGTCCCACCTTCCAGTCCTTAACCTTGTCGCCAACCTGCACAATTTGACCCGCAAATTCATGACCACGAATCGAATTAAACTGCTCGGATCCACTGTCGACATTGTAGTGTTTCATGTCAGCGCCGCAGATAGCAGCAGCCTTAATTTCAATCACAACGTCATCCGGACCACATACCGGTTCCGGAACATCAATCATCTTGTAGCCGCCAAAGGCCTTGCCAAATCTCGCCAGTGCTTTCATGGAATTTTCCTTTGTGTTTAGTTTTGCATCAGTGACCATCATACTTATCCATATAATTTTTGAGGTCAACACTAAATCTTTAAAACACAGATTATGATCTGTATTTCACAACCAAGATCACAAATAAATGCAAAGATGAACTGAAACCCAAGTGAACGTGGCTGCCGCTTCGCTAAAATGGCGTGAACCCCTTCGCATTTTTCCTGTTATGAAACTGTTAACCTGCGGGTGCTGTTTTTTTCGCCACGCCATTTCCGTGGCGTGTTTGCTTGTTTAAATGTCAAAGAGGAACACCGATGAAACTATTGCCTTTGTTGGCAGCATTACCCCTGCTCTGCGCCAGCGTTGTTTCCGCCAGTTCACTGATGTCAGTTGGCTACTTTAATGGTGGCGGCGACGTCACTGCCGGTCCCGGTGGCGACATCAATAAACTGGATGTTCGCCAGATAACCCATCTCAACTATTCGTTTGGCCTTGTCTACAACAACGAAAAAGACGAGACCAATGACGCCTTAAAAGACGCCAGCAAACTGCATCAGATTTGGCTTTCACAGAAAGTGCAGGATGATTTGCTGAAAATTCCACAGCTGCGTAAACAAAATCCAAACCTGAAAGTTTTGCTTTCCGTCGGCGGCTGGGGAGCGCGTGGATTCTCTGGCGCGGCAGCAACGAAGGAAACACGCGCAGTGTTTATTCAGTCTGCACAGGAGATAATTGCGAAATATGGTCTGGATGGCATCGACCTCGACTGGGAATATCCAGTTAACGGCGCCTGGGGACTGGTCGAAAGCCAACCGGCTGACCGCGCTAACTTCACCGCGCTGTTAACAGAGCTGCGTGCCGCATTGGGGCATAAAAAACTGCTGACCATCGCCGTGGGCGCGAATGCGGAAAGTCCGAAAAGCTGGGTGGATGTAAAAGCCATTGCACCATCGCTCGACTACATCAACCTGATGACCTATGACATGGCTTACGGCACCCAATATTTCAACTCGAACCTGTACGATTCGACGCAATGGCCAACGGTCGCCGCGGCGGATAAGTACAGCGCCGATTTTGTGGTCAATAACTATCTCGCAGCCGGTCTGAAACCGAGTCAAATGAATCTGGGCATTGGCTTTTATGGACGTGTACCAAAACGCGCCGTTGAGCCAGGTATTGACTGGAGCAAACCTGACGCGCAGAAAAACCCGGCTACCCAGCCCTATTTCGAGTCAGCTCAAATTGAGTTGTTCAAATCACTGGGCGTCGACCTGAGCAAAGACACCTACGTGAAGTACAACGATATCGTGGCGAAGTTGATCAACGATCCGCAAAAACGCTTTAGTCAACATTGGGATGATGAAGCGAAAGTGCCGTGGCTGTCGGTACAGTCTGCGGATGGAAAAAAACTCTTTGCCCTCTCCTATGAAAACCCGCGTTCGGTGGCGATCAAAGCCGACTACATCAAAAGCAAAGGGTTGGCAGGCGCCATGTTCTGGGAGTACGGCGCAGATGACAATAATCAGTTGGCGAAGCAGTTAGCCGATTCGTTAGGCATCAAACACTGATCCCAACGCCTGACACAATAGGTTATGATTAGCGCATTCTGCTGCGCCAGCTTTTGGCGCAGCTCTTCATTTTCTACTGGAGGCATGCGCTTTTATGGCTTTTATCCCTAAAAATTACGCCCGTCTGGAAGTCGGTTACCGGGAAAAGGCGCTTAAACTCTTTCCCTGGGTCTGCGGACGCTGTTCCCGTGAGTTCGTGTATTCAAATTTGCGCGAGTTGACGGTACACCATATCGATCACGATCACTCAAATAACCCGGAAGATGGTAGCAACTGGGAAATGTTGTGCCTGTACTGCCACGATCACGAGCATTCCAAATATACGGAAGCGGACCAGTATGGTTCAACGGTGGTTGCAGGAGAAGATGCGCAAAAGGCCGTAGGCGAAGCGAAATACAACCCGTTCGCCGATCTGAAAGCGATGATGAACAAGAAATAACATCAACTGCAGGCCCGACACAGATGTTTGCCGGGCCTGGGTAATCAGGATTTAAACGTCGCAATCGGTTCTGGCGTAATACCAAACTCCACCTTCAACTGCTGCTTGCTCTTCATCACCATCTCACCGTTGGTATCAATCGTCATATGCTGCGCGTCAATATTGTTTCGCGCCTGCCATAACATCACCAGCTGTAAGCTATTCTCTTTTTGTTCTACCGTTAGCGCTACGCCATCCGGCCATTTTCCGAGTTCAACGGCAGTCGATAAGCGCTGATAAACTTCCGGCGTCATGCTGTTGATCATCTCATCAAGATTCATGTTAAATCCACTCTCCGTAGAATAATTTGCTGAATCGTTTCTTCAACCCTTGGTTTGCTCACCGTTTTCACCATCGGTAAAGTTCAAAGACGCTGAGTTAACGCAGTACCGTTCACCGGTAGGTTTCGGACCATCCGGGAAGACGTGTCCCAGGTGTGCATCACAGTTTCCGCAGCGGATTTCAATGCGCTGCATGCCGTGTGACGTATCTTTTATGTAACGGATAGCCTCATCGCTGACAGGCTCGTAAAAGCTGGGCCAGCCGCAGCCTGAGTCATATTTTGTCTCGGAACGAAATAGCGGATTGTCGCAGATCAAACAGTGGTAGATGCCGTCACGTTTGTTATGTAGCAAACGTCCGGTAAATGGCGGTTCTGTCCCGTGATTCTGCGTCACATAGAACTGCATTTCGGTTAAATTTTTTTTCAGTTCTTCTGGAGAAGGTTGATTAGCCATTTGCTCACATCTCGCTTTATCTAAACTCACATCGCGAGACAGATTCTAACAAAACATTAACACCGGAGTGCGAACTTTTGTTCTAAACTTGATCCTTGCGAAATGGCAGCCTGCAATTCGTGATCAGAATCACGTTTTTATCTTGATTGCCCTTTAAAATTCGGGCCGCCGACCCCATGTGGTTTCAAGCCCAAAGGAAGAGTGAGGCGAGTCAGTTGCGCAAAGCTTAGGCAGCAGATTGATTTGTCGCAATGATTGACACGATTCCGCTTGACGCTGCGTAAGGTTTTTGTAATTTTACAGGCAACCTTTTATTCACTAACAAATAGCTGGTGGAATATATGACTATCAAAGTAGGTATCAACGGTTTTGGCCGTATCGGTCGCATTGTTTTCCGTGCTGCTCAAGAACGCTCTGACATCGAGATCGTTGCAATCAACGACCTGTTAGACGCTGACTACATGGCTTACATGCTGAAATATGACTCCACTCACGGCCGTTTCAACGGTACCGTTGAAGTGAAAGACGGTCATCTGATCGTAAACGGTAAAAAAATCCGTGTTACCGCTGAACGTGATCCGGCTAACCTGAAATGGGACGAAGTTGGTGTTGACGTAGTAGCTGAAGCTACTGGCCTGTTCCTGACAGATGAAACCGCTCGTAAGCACATCACTGCTGGCGCGAAAAAAGTGGTTCTGACTGGTCCGTCCAAAGATAACACTCCGATGTTTGTTAAAGGCGCTAACTTTGACAAATACGAAGGTCAGGACATCGTTTCTAACGCTTCCTGCACCACTAACTGCCTGGCTCCGCTGGCTAAAGTTATCAACGACAACTTCGGCATCATCGAAGGTCTGATGACTACTGTTCACGCGACCACCGCTACTCAGAAAACCGTTGATGGCCCGTCTCACAAAGACTGGCGCGGCGGCCGCGGCGCATCCCAGAACATCATCCCGTCCTCTACCGGTGCAGCTAAAGCTGTAGGTAAAGTACTGCCAGAACTGAACGGCAAACTGACTGGTATGGCGTTCCGCGTTCCTACCCCGAACGTATCCGTTGTTGACCTGACCGTTCGTCTGGAAAAAGCTGCTTCTTACGAAGAAATTAAGAAAGCAATCAAAGCTGCTTCCGAAGGCCCGATGAAAGGCGTTCTGGGTTACACCGAAGACGACGTAGTATCTACCGATTTCAACGGTGAAGTTTGCACTTCCGTGTTCGATGCTAAAGCAGGTATCGCACTGAACGACAACTTCGTGAAACTGGTATCCTGGTACGACAACGAAACCGGCTACTCCAACAAAGTTCTGGACCTGATTGCTCACATCTCCAAATAAGTTGAGATGAAACAGTAATCTGTAAGAGCGACTCAGGTCGCTCTTTTTTTTGCCTGAAGAAAGGATTGCGTAATGATTAATAAAATTTTTGCACTTCCGGTAATCGAACAAATTACCCCTGTCCTCTCCCGCCGTCAGCTTGATGAGCTTGAGGTTCTTGTTGTCGATCACCCACAGGTTAAAGCTTCTTTCGCGCTGCAGGGCGCACATCTTCTTTCCTGGAAACCAAATGGTGAAGAGGAAGTCCTGTGGTTAAGTAATAATACCCCGTTTAAAACCGGCGTAGCGCTGCGTGGCGGCGTACCAATTTGCTGGCCGTGGTTTGGTCCGGCTGCTAAGCAGGGCCTGCCTTCGCATGGTTTTGCCCGCAACCTGCCATGGACGCTGAAAGCGCACAACGAAGACGACAATGGCGTGGTGCTGACGTTTGAACTGCAGAGCAACGCTGAAACGCGTCAGCTATGGCCGCACGAGTTCTGCCTGCTGGCCCGCTTCAAAGTGGGAGTCACCTGTGAAATGGAGCTGGAAGCTCATGGTGAGTTTGAAACCACCTCGGCACTGCATACCTATTTCAACGTTGGTGACATTGCGGCAGTGAAAGTCAGTGGTCTTGGCGATCGCCTGATCGATAAAGTGAATGATGCTAAAGAAGATGTGCTGGCTGATGGGATCCAGACCTTCCCGGACCGCACCGATCGCGTTTATCTGAATCCGGAAGCGTGCAGCGTGATTCATGATGATGCGTTGAATCGCAATATAGATGTTGTCCACCACCACCATCTGAATGTAGTGGGCTGGAACCCTGGCCCGGCGCTGTCCGTCAGCATGGGCGACATGCCGGATGATGGCTACAAAACGTTTGTTTGTGTAGAAACGGCTTACGCGACCGCTCCGCAGAAAACCACCGAAGAAAAACCATCTCGCCTCGCGCAGACTATTCGTGTAGCTAAACGCTAACACAGCTCTCCGCACCATGCCGGATGCGGCTAACGCCTTATCCGGCCTACAAACTACACGCAGCCGCAGGCCTGATAAGCACAGCGCCATCAGGCAGTTACAC